>JAIXQO010000008.1 GCA_027485695.1 Pseudomonadota bacterium | reverse complement strand
TGCACCCTGTGGCATTGTAAGAGCGTACCCCCGGTACTCAATTTTCGACCGATCAAGGAGGATCAGATGCCCACTTTGCAAGCCGCTATCGACACTCTTCAGGACGCGATCAACGAAGGCCACTTCAGCGACGCCAAGGTGGACTTCCCCGCGTCGCTGATCCGGCAGTTCAAGCATCGCGGGTCGCTCAGCCAGAAGCAGGAGTTCTGGGCGCACAAGCTGGCCGACGAGTATCTGAACCCCCCGGAGAAGATCGCCCCGGTCGGCACGAAGGTCGCTGACAGCTTCCTGCCGGTCCTCGCGCTCTTCGAGAAGGCGGCTGGCAAGCTGCAATACCCGACCATCTGGTTGTGCCTCGCTGATGGCCAGCCGGTGATCACCAGCCGTGCGGCTGCGCACAGCAAGAACCCGGGGCACCTGTATGTGAAACTCCCCGACAGCATCGGCTACGCTGGCAAGGTGTCGCCGACCGGCGAGTTCTTCCCGGTGCAGGCGCTCTCCCCGGCAGGCTCCAAGGAAATCGCCGATCTGCTCACGCGGCTCGGGGCTGACCCGATTGGGGTCGCAACCGAATACGCCAAGCTGACCGGGCGGTGCTGCTTCTGCGACAAGCACCTCGACAACGAAAAGTCGGTGGCGGTTGGTTATGGCCCCACCTGCGCCAAGAACTACCAGCTGCCCTACGGCGTCAACGCCATGCACGAAGCCAACGCCAAGAAGGCGGTCGTCATCACGAACCCCGTCGCCAACCCCATCGCCGCCCAAGGGCGTCTCAAGCTGGACGACATGATCGCCTCGGTACGGAGCGCTTAACATGCCAGTTACGATCAATATGCCCAGCCTGTGGGTGGCGTACATATCACACAAGCACGGCTCAGCATGGTTCAGCGCTCCCACGTACGACCTACTCATGAAGACCATTTCCGAAGACTACTGCGCGGAATGGTGGGCCGACGTTGAAGGGCACTGCGGCTTTGGCGACGATGAAGTCGGGACTTACGCCCAGACACTGGCGGAAGTTGGGGGCGACCACAGCAAGGTGGTAGACGTGTATTTCGAGACACACGAAACCGAGTGGATGGACTGCTTAGAGGTTGGGGGGCCAGCCTGATGCCTGTCGCCATCCACACCGGCCCACGCCCGCCGATCCAGTTCGAGGCGGCTATCGATCTGCTCACGCTCGACCGGTTCGGCAAGGACCTGAAGACTGGCGAGCAGGTGATCGATATCACTGGCAAGACGCAGTACCTCGTCCAGCACTACACGCAGCATCGGCTCGTCCGGTTTGGCCCTGTGTGGTTTGGTATGACTGTATCCGGGGTTCCCAGCGGCTCGACGCAGTACGACCGCCCCGGCGAAAATGCTTCGCCATTTGGCCGCTATGCGTGGCCGATCATCCAAGGAGGGACTGATGAAGCCTGAGACTTACATCGTGCCGTGCACAGACAAGCTGCGCAAGGTCAACGCCACCAGCGAGGCCGAGGCGCTCTTGCTGGTCGAGAAAGAACTTGACGCCGAGTGTGAGCGCACCGAAACACTGGTGCTCGCGCTGGCGGCTGTCAAAGCGCAGGGGGTTTAAGACGTGTCGTTCAAGTTCTACGAAAATCGCGCGGGGGCGTTCTTCACGGTCGAAGCCCTGATCGATGGGAACCCGGTGCGGTACATCGACGAGACGGGGCGCGACGCTCGGTTCGCGTACAGGGAACTGAGTTCGACCGGCGCGGTCGGCCAGCGCTCGCTGGAACAGCTTGCCAGTCGCCTCGACAAACTGGAGCGCGGGCATACTCGTGCAGGAGACTGACGTGCCCCAAAGGAGCATCAGCGCATGAACTATCACGAGCAGTACACGCTCACCCGGGAGCAGATCGACAAGATCAGCGAAACCGGCACCGTGCTGCCGCCCATGCTGCTCGGTATTCTGGTTGAGCGGGACCCGAATGGCCCGTGGACGCAGATCGTTTCTGCGCTTGCTGAAAAAGAGCAGCAGGGGTTCAAAGGCACTGTCGTGTTCGACGACGAGCAAGTCTGCGTGCTGTGGGAGCGTGCTGACGTTCCAGAAACCAAGGAGGGTTGATATGAGTGTGTTCATGTTTGTCGCCTTTGCGCTAATCGCCGGGGCGTTGCTGCTGTTGCTTGCGCTCAAGGTAGCCGAGGCGCAGATGCTCAGGTCGATCAACTCGCCCAGCCACGCGCACCTCATGCAGGAGCGCGCCTTGACGATGGAGTATCTCAGCCCCAGCCAGAACCGGCGTGACGGGACGAAGCTGCCCGCCAGCGACCTGCACGATAACTTCCCGCGCGAGCCGTTCCCCGAAATGTCCGAACTGCGGTTCGTGTACCTGCGCTGCTACATCATGTGGTGGATGATGGAGGCGTCGCGGGACACGGTGGAGCGGACGCATCACACGCTTCAGAACCTCACCGATCAGCTGCATGCGATTGACGGGGAGTATCTCGCCAAGTCGAGTGTGCTCGAAATGTTCGGGGTTCTCGAACGTGACTTGCTGTGCTACCGAGACAATCTCGTAGGCGCGCAGAACAAGATCAGCCCGGAGGACCAAGTTGAAGACGCTCTTCCGAAAGTACCCCAGCGGTGAAATCGTCGCGGTGTTCCCCGACGAACCGGGGGAGCCTGATGGGTCACAGGCGGTAGCCTTTGTGCTCGCCGGGGGGTTCTTCGCTTGCGACCCGGTAGCGATCATCGCCGACACCGAACCAGCCACGCCCCAAGAAGCCGCACGGCTCCGCAAGGTTCTGACCGACGAGCATATGATCGCGCAGTTCGAAGCAGACGTTGCTTTCGATCAGACCGCTGACGCCGAAGCACGGCTCGCCAAAGTGTTGGACCCCGAAGACCCCGCGCACAGAAAGTTCGGGGTGCTAAAGTACCGCGCTTGACAGAAGCGCGCACTAAGCTAGGTTGGTACCGCAAGCACGGATATCGCTTAAGGCTGATTGCAAGTCGTGGGGCGGCTTGTTTGATCGCCGGTTCGGGGGGCGCTATAATCCGTGCTTGCACCCTCCACAGACACACGTAGCATCTTGCCAGAAGCGGAAACTGTAGCATGACAGGCTCAGTTGAACCGTGAAGGGGTCTAGGTAATGCGTAACAGTTTCGACGGAGCACGTGCACCGCAGGCAGGCAGCAAGCGCCCAGCCGTGTCGATCCGCCCGGAGGATTTCGAACCGGGAGTGATCAAGTTCCGGCACCGCGATGGCTACGGGTTCGTGTCGCGCGATGGCAAGCCGGACGCGTACTTCCACGTCGAACGCCTCGACCCCGCGATCCGCGACATGATCGCCAGCGAAGTCGAAGTCGAGGTCGCTGTTGCGGCAGGGAAGCGGGGTCCGTTGGTCCTTGCCATGCGCCTCGTTTAACCCTTGTACCGGCGTGTCCCCCGAGTTATAGAATAGGGGACACCAAGGAGGGTTCGGGTGCTAGTCAGCATTTTTTCAGACGCGTCTCTTTGCCACCAGACCAAGGCATCCTCATGGGGAGGGTGGGCCAAAAGCGCCAGAGGCGTTGCCCGTGGTGGCGGTGTTCTCAAGTTCGAGAACTGCCTGAACACGAACACCCTCGAAGCAGCGGCAGCAGTGAACGCGCTCAAGCTGAGCATCCTCCGGGGCATCACCGTGCCCGGTGACAGCGTGCTGCTCCAGACCGACAATACGGGCGTGCCCGCGATCCTGCGGGGCAAGCATTCGGGCCAAGGCCAGCAGATCGCGGCGGTCTTCAAGGAACTGTGCGCCACGCACAAGCTGTCGTACACGTGGCGGCATGTGAAGGGCCACAAGGGGCACAAGGCTCCCCGCTTCAGCGTGAACACGTACTGCGACAAAGTGGCCGGGTTCTACCTGTCTATCGAGCGTCACCAGCGCAAGCCCAGCCACTACCCGCCGCCGACCAAGATACCGTACGGCCTGACCGTGCCCGATGCGCTGCTCGCCAAGTTCCCGGGGCTGACCTATGCTGATTGAAGTCTACACGGACGGAGCCTGCATTCACTCAGGCGAGGCTGGCGGCTACGCCGCAGCGCTCTACGTCGATGGCACCCTGATCGACGCCACGTACGGCGGGATGCAGGGCACGACGAACAACCAGATGGAACTGATGGGTATCATCGCGGGGCTGAAGTTGATCCCGTTGGTGCCCCGCATCGCTTGCAAGAACTGCGGGGTCACGTCGTTTGTGCCGACCGGTGGTGTCGTCGGGGAGCCGACGTTCAAGACCACGGACCTGTACGGTTGCGACGTTGCCGAATGGTCGCCGCATCCGTGCATGAGTTATAGCAAGTGGGTGACGCAGGTCCCGCTGTACTCGGACCCGCTGATCATCAGCGACAGCCAGTACTGCATAAAGGGCGCGACCAGTTGGCTGGAAATGTGGAAGACCAACGGCTGGAAGACCAAAGCCAAGCAGCCGGTCAAGAACCAAGACCTGTGGCAGGAAATCGACTGGCTCAAGAAATCCCGCCAGCCACAGTTCGGGTGGGTGAAGGGGCACTCGGGCGTAGCCGGTAACGAAAAGGCCGACCAGCTTGCCAGTGCCGCCGCTCAGCTTTCGTATTACGGCTCGTCTTTGCCGTGGGAGGAAAAAGTGCTGTGTTGATAAATACTTGTTGGCGGAAAGCTGACTGGCGGCTACTGTAAGATTATTGGAACACAACACACAAGGGATCGATTTATGCTTTACACGATTGGTACGAGTAACCGATCAGCCGACGAGTTCTACGACACCCTCAAGTCGTACGGGGTGACCCGTTTGATCGATGTTCGTTCCAAGCCGTGGAGCCGACTGCCGCAATTTCAGCCCAAGGAACTTCAGCACGAGGCGATTGCTCGGGGCTTCAAGTTCACGTGGCAGGGCAAGGTCCTCGGGGGCCTGAGCGATATCCCGACGAACGTCCCGCTGTTCCAGAACATCATGGAGAACGTCGTCCTGCTCGCTGAAGCGACCAACGTCGCGGTCTTCTGTGCCGAGGGCGATCCCAAGGACTGCCACCGGTCTTGGAAGGTCGGCTCGTACGCGTTCGTCAATCACGGCCTGATCGTCCAGAATATCCTGCGCAACGGCAAGGTCGAGGATATCAGCAAGACGCTGCTCCGCACGGACGCGGCAGACATTCCGCCATGCCTGCGAGACCGGGCCAAGACGCTGGCCCACGAAGCCGAAGGCGTACCGATCCCCAAGTGGGCGCTCCCCGACGAAGGTGCTACCGCATGACCCGGCCTCCGCTGCTCAAGGATTACGATCCCTGCGATGGGGTTCCGCCGACGCCTGATCAGGTCAAGCAGGCCGCTGACTACGGCGACATGGCGTTGCACCTGATGGCGGTGGGCGACCTGCTGCTGGTCAAGGCGCTCCGCACTCTCGTGGACCACGCGCGAGCATCGATCCCCTCTTGACCGAACGAAATCCACCCGATACCCGTTGACCAAGCCAAGGCGGGGGGATATTGTGGTTACACCAGTTGATGATGCGGGCGTCGGAGTGGTCCGGCCTCTTCCTTCCCGGTCGAGTGGCAGTTTCGATACTAGCCGCCCGCTCCAACTGCTTCTCGAACATCGCCAGACGTACTTGCAATCACTTGCAAGTCTTCAGGCTGGTTCGTTCTGGTTCGGCGCGCTGAACCTGCTCCCCAAGGTCGCTCTCGACAAGGTTCACGTAGAGCAGCGTGGGGAGTTCCTCCTACTCACCACCCCCGACGAGGCTGTGCGGGTTCTGCCGCTCACAGCCGACAAAGGCATCTACTATGTGATGTTGACGGACCTGCTCGCGGCCAAACGCCATGTTCGGCTGATCCCCGATTGGGTTGCGCAGCATATCCGCAAGGGCAACCCGCTCAAGAAGCAGCAGGACGAGTACCTGATCGCCACGAAGACGCTCCAGACGCTGCCGGGCGGTTCGCTGCGGGCTGAACGAAATCTGGTGCACCGCAGTCGCCGGGTAGCCGATCCTAAGTTCGGGGCCGATGACCTTGCTGCCCTGAAGGCGCTCAACGCGACGTGGTACCGGCAGAACGCGGACACGAAGTTCCGCACGTATGACAAGACCAGCATCGACTGGTTGCTGGACAACTGGCCAGACCTTGCCGCTGCGCTCCCTGACGCGCGTATCCTGAGCATCTGGTATGACGGTCAGCCGATCAGCTTCACCATGGCCAGCATGCTCGCAGCGGACACGTGGAGCGCATACACCGAGCGCTTCGACCGGCAGGCTCCGATAGCGGGCAGCAACTGGCGCTCGTGGTCCGACCTCGCGTTCCTGTACGACGCCGAATACAACCTGCCGTACGAGAACGATGGCACGGCTGACACGCCCCAGCTGCGCCGCAACAAGAGCAAGCTGACCGGTACGAAGGTTTCGTTCTGGGAGACGCTCTGATGGCGCTCGCCGACTACGCCGCGCTGATTGCGTCGCTCAAGCCCTGCCTCGATCAAGTTGACGCCCCGGCCAGCTTCTACTCGCCGCTGAACGTCATCGGGCGTCTGGCGCTGGGTAAGTGGGAAGTCGTCCAGCTGGGCGGCTTCTCCGCGTTCATGTCCGACAACACTGTGCGGCTGATCCCGCAGGGCGACAAGCAGGCGTACTATCAGGCCGTGCTTGAGTGGTCGCACAAGTACACGTTCGCGTTCGTGCCAAGCTACATGGCCGACGTGTTTCGCGCTCGGGGCTTCAAGGTGCTCAAGCAGCAGACCGAATATGTGATGGACCCCGACAAGCTGGTCTCGCTCCCGGGCGGCGGTCTCCGCTCGCTCAGGTCCGACCGAAACCGTGCTGAGAAGGTCACGCTGGTCGAAGACCTCGACCCTGTGGCCCGCCCGCAGGAACTGCTCGATCTTGTGCAGCGTTGGTACGCGGAAGCCAAAGACCGGCTTTGGCGTCCCTCCGAAAAGGCGCATATCGACTGGTTGATCACGCATTGGGCCGACGTGCTTCAGGTTGAACCCGGTGCCAAGATCGTCGGTGTACGTGACCGCGCAAACGGGGACCTGCTTTCGTTCGAAATGGGATCACCGCTCACGCTCAAGTACGCCAGCAGTTTCACGCAGCGCAGCGACCGGGCGCGTACCCGGGGCGCATACGCAGGCACGAACCTGCTTGCCAGTGTGGCGCTCGCGGAACGGCTGGGGCTTCCGGTCAACGACGGACCTGCCGACCATAAGGAACTGGCGCAGCGCAAGGCCAAGCTGGCGCTCGGCACGCTCGATTTCTATACGGTGGCCCGCAAGTGATCAGGCAGGCGACCCTTGATGACGTGGGCGGGATCATTCTCTGCTGGCAGGCGGCGTTCGCCGAGAAGGTTAAGCCCCAGACGGTGCTGACCAAGATCGGCGTCGAAGACCACACCACGCTGGTGTATCAGCAGGGCGAACAGATCACCGGGTTCCTGATCGCGTACAAGCACCCGCAGAACACGCACTGGCGCGTGGACTACGTAGCCAGCCACCCGCTCGATGCTGCCAAGGGCACGGGCACAGCATTGATGCTCGCTATCGAGAACCTTGCAAGCAAGTGCAGCGTGCCGGAAATCACCCTAGCTGTGCGGCGTAAGAACGTTCGTGCACGGCGGCTCTACGAGTATCTCGGCTACGAACTCACCGCCGAGCGCGCGTCAGGGTTTTCCTACCGGAGGCGTATCACGTGAAGCTGGACAAGGTGAAGAAGCAGAACCACTGGATCAGGGGCCTGTGCGCGGTCGAAGACGCTGCGCTGCGCATGTGCGTGCCCATCGATCTGATGACCTGCGAGCCTGAAATCATCGTCTGCGAAAACGGCATGGCGCGGGATATGTTCGACTACTGGCGCGTGGTGCTCAGTTCGGAACCCCAGCTGCCGCATTTCGCTGGGGCGGGGCGATCCATGGCGCTGCTAGTGCGCGACAAGACCAGCGGCGGTTTCATGGGGGTTGTCGGCCTGAGCGATCCGCCGAACCACTGGACCCAGCTGATCCAGCACCTCGGCTGGAACGAGAACGACCATCTGCGGCTCAAGCACCAACACCAGATCGTCATGATGCGCAGGTGCCTGCCGGTGTACGAGTTCGGGCAGATGACCGGGGGCAAGTACCTCGCGCTTGCGGCCACCAGCCGGGAAGTGATCCGCCTGCTGGAACTGCGCTACAGCTTCCAGTACCTGCTGTTCGGTATCCGCACGCTCCACGGCAAAGGGTCGCAGTACAATCGCTTGCAGCAGCGGGGGATCATCCTCGAAGACGTGGACGAGACTGATCACGGGTTCTACCTGATGGAACTCAAGAAGAAGGCCGTTGCGCATTTGCGGGGCGAAGCCGATAAAGTGGGCAAGACGAATATGTTCGCGCTTGCCGACCAGTTGGCGTACTGGCGGGAGCGGTGGCTTCCCAACCGCATGACTTCCAAGAACGCCAGTAGCGTGATAGAACTCGATCCTTCGCGGTACCGGCTCAGCGAACAGCTTGACCTGAAGCGTGCGAGGCCGGAAACGTCAGGTGTTATTCCAGTAGGGGGTGTTGAAGATGGGTGTGACTGAGCAGACGCAGGAAACTGGCACCGCCGAGGGCGTCGTGTATGAGCCGGATTTCCGCATCGTCGATATCAACGCGGTCGTGCCCAACGCGTACAACCCGAACGACATGGAGGCTGAGTACTTCGAGGCGCTCGTTGATGCGGTGAAGGCCGAGGGGATGAACCAGCCGGTGCTGGTGCGCGAAGACCCCGCCAATCCCGGCCAGTTCCTGATCGTCGATGGCGAGAACCGCTACCGGGCGTCCAAGTTCGTCGGCTACAGCAAGTTGCCCGTGATCGTGGTCCCGCTCACCGAGACGATGGCCAAGGTCCGCACGCTGTCGTACAATCAGTTGCGCGGCCAGAATATCCCGATCAAGTTGGCGCGACTGATGGTGGACCTGCACAAGGAGTTCAGCCCGGCTGAAGTCCGTCGCATGACCGGCATTGGCGAAGACGAGCAGACCAGCGTCATGGAACTGCTCAAGGTGCCGGACTTCAACCCGAGCGACGGTATCAAGCTGACCGCTGCCGACGTGGACCGGCCCATTTCGGTCTCGCTGATGCTTATGCCCGACGAGCACGGCGCGTACACGTCGGCCATGAAGAAGGCCATGAAGCTGATGGGGCCGGACGTGGTTGCCCTCGTCGGGAACGAGGTCAAGGAATACGATCAGGCGATGAAGGCCGCGATGGGCATCGCCGGGGTGAAGCTGCGCAACGTCGCGCTCTCGTTGATCTGCGAGACGTTCAATCGGCTCCCGAAGGATCAGCAGGAAGAAATCATCAAGGCGGCGCACGTGAAAATCCTCGACAAGGTGGTGCAGGACGCCGAAGCCAAGGAAGCCAAGGCCCTCGCCACCGACAAGGTTGTCTGATACGCCCATGCCGGTGAAGATGAACGTCCCTCCTGTCAGCGGCCCAGCACCGCATGATCCCATGACCGGGAGGCCGGTTGCGGCGCACGTCGCGCCTGCGACGGTGGTTGTTCCAGACCCGCCGAACTACGGTGACGACGACCCGACCATGCGCGACGAGCAGCAGGTCGTGCGCACCGAAATCCTCATGACCAAGGGCATCCGTGACCGGCGGCAGCTGATGGCGCTGCTTGAGGTCCGTGACCAGCGCACGATGGATCGGTACATCAAGCGGGTGTACGCACGCTGGGAGCAGTTGGGGTCCAGCCGGGACCTGACACGGCACCGGGGTGAGGGGCTGAACCGCCTCGATCTGGTGGAAAGCGAAGCGTGGGCGCAGGTCTCGAACGCGGAGCACCCCATGGTCAAGCTGGCGGGCCTCAAGCTGGTCAGCGAAGTACACCGGCAGCGTCTCGAATTGCTCGGCCTCACCCCGAAGGTGATTGCCGACATGAACAACAGTGCAGGCGACAATATCAAGTTCAGCCAGCGAGTGGCATCGCACGAAACGCTTTCGCGGGTGGCTTCTCGTATGCTGGCGATGATTGACGGTGCGCGCCCCTCGGCAGGCTCGACACGCCTGCCGCCCCCGGAGCCAGCCAATGTCACCCCCGCCCGTACCGGTTAGCGACGACGAAATCGACGCGCTCGCAGGCGAATTGCTTCCGCAGCTGCTTGACCAGCACGCGGACGATATCGATGGCCTGTTCGCGTGGTTGCAGAGCGTTCAGGCTGATCCTGACGCGCTCAAGGACCTCATGCGGTTCAAGCACAAGCCCGTCAGTCCGAAGGAGTTCTTTTCGAACTCGTTCTACATCGGCCCGACCGGCGAAAGTCTGTTCCCGGTGGTGCTCGACGCTATCGAGCAAATCTGCTCGGGGCAGTACGTCGAAGCGGTGCTCACCGGGGGTATCGGCTGCTCGAAGACGACCATCGCGATCTACGTGAACGTGTACTTCGTGTACTACTTGTCGTGCCTGCGGAACCCGCAGGAAGAGTTCGGGCTGCTGCCGCAGGACGAAATCATCTTCGTGTTCCAGAGCATCAACGCTGCGACCGCCAAGGGCGTGGACTACATGCGCTTCCGGGGCCTGATCGACAGTTCGCCGTACTTCCGGGCGAACTTCATGTACGACGAAGGCCGCGAAAGCGAAATGCGGTTCCCGAACCGTGTGGCCGTGATCCCCGTGTCCAGCGCGACGACGGCTATCATTGGGCGCAACGTGTTCGGCGGCATTCTGGACGAGGTGAACTTCTTCGGCGTGACCGAAGGCTCAAAGCTGTCCAAGGACGGTGCTGCGTTCGACCACGCGCTGGAACTGTACAACGCCATCGTGCGTCGCCGTGAAAGCCGGTTCCAGAAGAAGGGCACCGTTCCCGGTATGCTCTGTCTGGTTTCGTCGAAGCAGTACCCCGGCGAGTTCACCGATCAGAAAATGGCGGAGGCCGACCGCCAGAAGAAGCAGCACGGGTACAGCACGATCTTCGTCTACGACAAGTGCGTCTGGGAGGTGAAGCCGCCCGAGTTCTTCACGGGCAACTGGTTTCGGCTGTTCCTCGGGGACGCCAGCCGCAAGCCGCGTATCCTGCGTGACGACGAGCCTGTCCCGGGCGGCGACGACGATCTGGTCAAGATGGTGCCGGAAGAATACCGTGCCAGCTTCGAGAAGGACCTGCTCAATTCGATCCGCGATATCGCTGGGCACAGCACGTTCGCGCTGCACCCGTATATCCTCGACCCGGAGCGCATCGTGTACGCGTTCGGTCGCGCGCCCAGCATCTTCGACCGCGAGAACTGCGACTTTGTGGCGACCCGACCCAAGACGCACCCGACCAAGTTCAAGAACGTGCACCAGCCACGCTTCGTGCACCTTGACTTGGCGCTCACGGGGGACAGCGCAGGGGTGGCCTGCGGGTACATTCGCAAGTTCGTCGAAATCAAGCGCACGCCCACGCAGGTCGAGGTGATGCCCGAAATCGTGTATGATTTTGTCCTAGAGGTCCAACCGCCGAAGGGCGACGAAATCCAGTTCCACGAAATCCGGGCGCTGTTGTTCACGCTGCGTGACTTGGGCCTGCCGATCAAGTGGGTCAGCATGGACAGCTGGCAGAGCACGGACATGAAGCAGCTGCTGATCCAAGCAGGGTTCGTCTCGGGGATCGTGTCGTGCGACACCAGCACGCTGCCCTATGACGTGACCAAGCAAGCGTTCATGGACGGGCGGGTTCGCGCCCCCGTGCATCAGCGGGCACAGGACGAGTTCATCCGGTTGGAACGCGACCCGAAGACCCGCAAGATCGATCACCCGCCGAACGGCTCAAAAGACTGCTCGGATGCCATGGCCGGTGTGTGCTATGGCCTGACCGGGCGACGGGAACTCTGGCTGGCGCATAACGTGCCGCTGACGTACTTCCCTGAACAGTTGGCGACCAAAGGAGTGCACACGTCATGAGCAAGACCGTCGCTCGCTTCACCAGCGACACGAACTTCGCGCATTTTTGCGACAGCGCAGGCTATCGACACCCCGGCAATATGATGTACATGGACAGCACGAACTTGTCCGTGGAGTTCGAGGGGCCAGTCGATTATCAGCTGCTGACGCTGGCCAAGCAGTTGGGCGGGGAGATTGAAGAATGACCAGTATGATCCTTGTGCGCGATCAGCGGAAGGACCGGCTTGAGCAGGGCCTGCCCGGCTACATGTTCTCGCTGCTGTTCGAGAGCCTGCGGCAGAACCACGGCCTCACCGTGCGCGCGGACCTCGAAGAACTCGCCAACAAGGCGAGCATCCTCCCGCTCCAGAACGCTACGCGGTTCGAACAGGTCAGCATCGGCAAGCAGATGCAGGACGAAGGGCACGCGATCCTGAGCGCTGCGAACGAGGACAACATTCCGACCCTCACGGCGGGGCTGGCACGGCTGATCTGCACGCTCGCGTCCCGGGGCGTGTACGTCGAGGACAACGCGCTGATGGTGGCGCTCGCTATTGCGTCGGAGGCCGACGAGACCAACGATTGGGGCCGACCGAAGAGCATCAACAAGGCGATGGTCAAGATCGACAACGCGGCACGCAGCCTCGGGTATTTCGTGACAGCTACCACCGTGACCGAAGTCAAGCCGGGGGATTTGCTGGCGTAGTGCTTGCAATCAATTGCACGCTGGCGCGCTAAACTCTTGTGGTCCGCTCGCTCTTGCGGCATAGTGTTGGTACCGACAACTCACACGATCACGGAGGATCACGTGCCCAACTTTTCCCACGGCGTCTTTGTCACCGAACGCGGCGACCGCACGCGCGACATGACGTATAAGCTGCCCGCTGGCTCGTACCCGGAATACGACCTGACAGCCCATGACGGCTCGCAGCTGCCAGCGTTCCGCCCGGCGTTCACGCCCGTCGAACTGCTTCGTCTCGGCGTGTTCGGGCGCAATTACTTCGGTGGCGCACAAGCCGTGCCTGCCCGCGACTTCGCTGGCCTCGACCCCGAGACCCTCGACGCAGTAATGGAGCACGGCGTTCGCCCCGATCACCGTCCGTCGTGGGTGGCGAACTACTACCGCGTCAAGGCAGGCATGCCCTACGAGTGGTGGTACGACAAAGGCATGATCTTCGACGAAGACCCGCTCGGCTGGTTTCACTGGTTCTGCCGGTTTCACGCGGGTCGCCGACACGAACGCGACGCGCACCAGATCATGCGGCACCAGAACTTCAGCCGCTGGGCACACGACCTGCACGATCAGGTGCACACGCACCGCGACATGTCGCCCATCATCTGCCAAAGCCTGCTGCACTGGTCGTGGCACCCCGCCGACGCCGCCAGCGGCCAGACAAGCTACGTGTAGTGCAATTACTTGCACTGCCCACGCGGATATCACTTGTGGGCGTGGTGTTCTTCAGGCATAGTGGTGATACCAAATCCAACACCGATCAAGGAGGATCAGATGGCTACGCAAATTCAGACTTGGGGTTTTGTCCCGAAAAGCGGCTTTCGCTCGGGACAGCGCGTCACGGTGGCAACCGGCTCGCTGGCAGGCGAGCGCGGGGAAATCGTCGATCATGACGCACAGTATGTCTGGGTCGATTTCGGCGACGACGAGCCGCTGATCTTCCGCCACGGGGAGGTGCGGTAACCATGCCTCCCGCCCGTTTCGAAATGAAAGTGTGCTCAGCAGGTACTGCCCTGTTCACGCTCGAAGAAGCGTCCGAAGTTCGGGTCTGGGTGGAATTGGCGCACGTGTACCCGCAGTTCGCTCCTGCGCTTGCTTCGCAAACCCCCACCGTCCACGGTGCATGGGTGTGGATGGCCAAGAAAGACCTGCGCGCCTTGCTCAAGGAATGGCAGCAATCGGCGCTGGTGATACGCTGTATGCTGGTTGGCAACATTGCGTATTTTACCGCCCCGGCCATTGACGAAGAGACGCACACGGCCTAGTGTGAAGACTACCAACTCGGGCTGACCACGGAGGGTCCATATATATGACTGCATCGATCAAACGTTTTGGGGCTGGCGAGGGCGATCCCACCGCATCCAGCGAAATCTGGGGCGGCAAGGGTGCTGGCCTGATGCGCATGGCTGCGGATGGGCTTCCGGTGCCCCCGGGGTTCACCATCACTACCGCAGCATGCAACGCGTACAAGGCGCACGGCAACGTGCTTATCGACGCCATCATGGACGAAGTTGCACCGCAGCTGGAATGGCTCAAGGCGCACTTCGGCTACATGCCGCTGCTGTCCGTTCGCTCGGGTGCTCGTGTCTCCATGCCCGGCATGATGGACACGATCCTGAACGTCGGCATCAGCAACGCCAACCTTGTCGAGTGGAGCGACCGCCTCAATCCGACAGCCGCGCTCGACAGCTACCGCCGGTTGCTGATGATGCTCGGTGATACGGCACTCGGCATCCACAAGGACGAGTTCGCGCTTTCCGATGAAGTCGAACTCGCCGACGCGATCACCGCCTATGAGCAGGTCTACTCGAAGCACGGGTTCGACCCCCCGGGACTGCTCGTACCGCAGCTGCGAGCCGCTATCGAGGCGGTGTTCAAGTCTTGGGACAGCGACCGGGCCAAGGAGTACCGCAAGCAGAACAAAATCCCCGACGATTGGGGCACGTCTGTCACGATCCAGTCGATGGTGTTCGGCAACATGAACGACAAGTCCGGCTCGGGCGTGCTGTTCTCCCGGAACCCCTCCACCGGCGAGCCGGGGCTGTACGGCGAGTTCCTGCCGAACGCCCAAGGCGAGGACGTTGTGGCCGGGACGCACACGCCGATCCCTGTCCAGCAGATGAAGGCTATGGGGTGGGGCAAGGTGTACGCCGAGTTGGACTGCATCGCCAAGTCGCTGGAAACGACCCGCAAGGACATGCAGGACATGGAGTTCACCGTCCAAGGCGGGACGCTCTACATGCTCCAGACCCGCAACGGCAAGCGGTCGGCACAGGCGGCGTTCCGCATCGCGCACGACCTGCACGACGAAGGTCTGATCACGTACGACGAAATGCTGGCGCGCATCACCCGGGAGCAGTTCAAGGTGATCAAGCGCCCGCAGATCGACCCCGCCTTCAAGGCCAAGCCGGTGATGACCGGCATCGCCGGGTCGATGGGCGTTGCAGTCGGCAAGGTCGTGTTCTCGTCGGAAGCGGCGGTCAAGCATGCGGCCAACGGCCCGGTGATCCTCGTGGCCACCGAAACCACGCCGGAAGATATCGCGGGCATGTTCGCCGCTGTCGGCATCCTGACCAAGACCGGCGGGGCGACCAGCCACGCGGCTGTCGTTGCTCGCGGCATGGACAAGCCCTGCGTCGTCGGCTGCACTGATCTGCTGCTGCCCGGGGACGCTGCCCCCAGCTTCACGGAAGGGCAGGTGATCAGCATCTGCGGGGCCACGGGTCGCGTCTGGGCGGTCGAAGCGCCGCTGGTTGTTGCCATGGACGATGCGGGGGTCAGCGCGGTCCTCGACAAGATCATGGCGACCCGCAACTTGTTGGAGCAGTCCAGCACGCCCAAGCGCCATGCGGTGATCCCGTTGGCCGACTGGCTGTCCTGCGATGACAAGCAGCTTGCCGCGCATTTCGCAGCAGTCACCGAGGTGCTCAAGAACGGCGACTGGTTGATGCTCGATACCAACTGGAAAGCCCAGCCGGAAGATGACTTGCTGTGGGGGGTGGTCACCGCCCGCCCGGAAAGCGACCGGCTGCTCGAAATCGTCAAGCAGCTTTGCAAGCACGATCTGAAGGGCGCATATGCGACGGGGGACGCCAAGCTGGTCGGGTTGCTGACCGCTGCCGGGGCTGATGATGTTCCGACCGTGAACGATGTTGGCCAGCTGCTTGGCGCGACCGGTATGGTTCGTCTGTCTTGGCAGATGACCCATGCACTTGGGGGCGACCAAGCAATGAAAATCGTCCTGTCGTCCCTCAAGGCGACCGGGCATACCGAGGCGCATGTCATGAGCACTGCGCTTCCCAAGAATTACGCCGCCTTCGTCGCTCTCGGCGAAGCAGCGGCGGCATAGGAGGACGAAATGCCGTTGACCCTCACCATGGCTGCTGGCGAAGATTTCTACGTCGGCGACCAACGCTTCCAGATCGAGGAAGTGTTCCTCACCGAGGGCTTCACGCTGCGCGGCCCCGATGGGCACGTGTACAACGTGGACGCGAAGAAGTCCGTCGATATCACGCCCACCGTCAAGGTGTCTGACGGGCACCGTGTGTTGGTGGGCAAAGCCCGGGTGGTGTTCAACGCCCCCCGGTCGGTTCCGATCTTGCGGGGAGACCTTTACAGGGAGCAGCGATGACCGCGTACACGTTCACTGATCAAGCGCTGCGTGATTGTGCCTGTTGGGGTCTTAGCGACCAGCAGGCGCTGTACATGCTCGACCACGCGGCCCCGTTCACGCACGATCAGGGCAACTGGCGGTTCGAGCAGTTCCTGTTCGACGTTGACCCCGACGACAACGTGATCGAAGGCATCACGAAGTTGGAAGACGATGGCTCTGCAATTGCTTGCAGCGCCGTACCCGCTGACCCGGACATGCTCTATGAGCGCGAGTGTCCGGTCTGTTTCAATGACGGTGGCATCTGTTTGGTGTGCCGTAGTACTGGCGTTCTCACGGTCACGGACGCCGAGTACGAAGCTATCAAGAGTGACCCATGCCAAGGAGGGCAGTGATGTTCAGTATGTTCAAGACCAAAGTGCGCTCGATCCCGTTTTCCAAGACCGACGCAAACGGCGCGTTCGAAGTGACCTATCTCGGCCAGCGGCTCCAGTTTTTCGGCGGGCCGTTCAAGCTGTCGGCGCAGCACCCTGACGCGTTCCTCGTCAAGTGCGCTACCGAGCAGACGGGTGTGTACCACGCGGCGATCCCCTGCGAGGACTTCCGCGCGTTCGATCCCGCCGACCTGTACAAGGCCGTGGATGCTGCGCTCGACGCTGCCTTCCGGGGGTCGCCGATCTACGCAGGCTGCGCCGGGGGCATCGGTCGCACCGGCACGTTCCTCGCGGCGGTGCTGAAGGTGTTCTTCCCCGACGAGAACCCGGTGGACACGGTGCGCGACGTGTACCTGTCCTACGCGGTCGAGACCGCCGATCAGCGGAAGCTGCTCGCCAGCTTCGACGTGTCCAAACTGCGCCGAAAAGCCCGGAAATTGGCGGTTTTTCGCGCCCTCAAGCTGATCTGACATTGCACCCACCCCACTATTCTGGCATAGCTGAATAGTGGGGTCCCACCCCGCCACATCAGTCCAAGGAGGGACGGTAGAACGTGTCACTGACTGCTCCGAAAAACACGCTGGCATACCAGCGCAAGGGACGACCGCTGGCCCTCCACCGGTCGCTCGCCAATCTGCCCGTCACCGGGTCGATCCTGCCGATGAAGCAATTCGCTTCGACGTACGGCACCAGTGCCAAGCCCGAAGTCGAGGCGCTGTGGTTCTACATGGCGAACCACGCGGTCAAGGAAGTGGAGTTCCGGTTCGACCCGGATGAACCGCTCCCCGACCCGGTGCTCAAACTGCTCGAACTGTACAACGCCAAGTGCTCGGTGATCGCCGCGCGGGCGTTCTACTACCTGCTGCTGATCACCTGCCGCGAAAGCCGCCACTGCAAAAGCAAGTCGGACTACCAGCCGCACATGCAAGCCAGCTGGGGCGCGGCGGCGACCAACGCCTTCATCCACGGCTACCCCGACCAGAACAGCATTTCGGCAGTGACGAACGTCTTCGACACGCATGCCAGTGCTGCCACGTTGGCGCAGGTCACCGAAGTGGTTCGTTACAGCTTCTACCAGCCGGGGGCGTACAACGGCGGCTACGGCGGCAAGGCATGGGGCAAGGTTTCCGATTGCCTGTGCGCCTACGTGACCGGCGAGTACAGCGCTGAAATGATGCTCGATACGGTGTGGACGCTGTGCCACAACAACGGGCCGATCTTTAACAAGGGCATGCTGTACGACATGTATAGCGGGGCGCTGGTCGAAATCCTCGACGTGCAACGCTCGGGACAAATCCCGCAGATCGTGATCAGCAAGCAGTCCGGCACGAAGACCGCCGATTACGTCAAGACCGACATGCGGGAGTTCTGCAAGCAAGTGCACGAACTGTTTCCCGACGCCGAGGCGTTCCACCCGGATGCCAAGGTCGATTGGCATGCGGTCGAAGCGCTCGGCTCGAACCACAAGTACAGCCAGTACAAGGGCGGTGGCGCTGCCGCCGGGACGATCAAGGTCGATGGCACGGTCAAGTCTCCGTCGCACAAGCCCAAGATGGGGGGTGGCTACCCGTCCCCCGGTCATATCCCGTCCGGGTCGCTCACCGCCGACGCGTCGATCAGCAGCAGCAAGGGCGGCTCGACGAACGAAATCTACGCCCTCGCCAAGCATGCAGGCATGACGTTCAAGAAGAAGAGCGTCCGGCCCGCCAAGAAGGAGCCTGCATAACCATGGGTAAGAAGTATCGCCACCACCAGAAAGGAACGTCCGTGAGCCACTCCCCCCCGCAGCAGCCGCTGCCCTACACCGCACCGTCCGGTAACGTGGCCAGCGCCGCGTTCGCCAAGCGCTGCTACCATGACCACCCGCCGTATGAAATCGCCCCCGGGCTGACGATCTACGGCGGCTCGGGCAACTTCCCGGCAGTCGAAGACGCCGACGTGTACATCGGCTTCGACCATGGCATGCGTCGCACGAAGGCACAGTTCCCGTGGAACGACGGGCCGGTCGAGGTGTGGTTCAAAATCACCGACATGTCGGTGCCTGAAGACCGCGACGAGTTCGACAAGATGCTCGACTGGACCGCCGCCCAGCTGAAGGAAGGCAAGAAGGTCCACGCGGGCTGCATCGGCGGGCATGGTCGCACGGGGCTGTTCTTTGCGGCCCTCCGGTACAAGCTGACCGGCGACAAGGACGCGATCAAGCACGTCCGTGCCAACTACTGCCACAAGACCGTCGAAAGCGTTCAGCAGGTCAAATGGCTGATGCAGCACTACGGCCAGAACGAAGCGGTTGCCACGAAGGGCGGCGGCGGGTTCAAGCAGTCCACGCAGTCGCTCGGGCAGGTCAAGCCCGTGCAGCCCGGCTTCTGGACCGGCCCCAGCGCCGTTGCCGGAAACCCGAAATCCACCGGCAAGCCGACCAATCGGCCCGCCAGCATCTGGGGCGCTTGAGCGGATTATCCTTGTGCTCAAGGCTCATTCTGGTAGTGTGATTTTGCACTACTAATCCAAGGAGGGATACGTGGCACTGACAGTGAATGTGAATGCCCAGCTTGCTCTGCAAAAGCTGGGCCTCGATACCAAGCCTCTCGACGCGGCGGGCATTGCCCTTGTGCCGTACTCCGGTGGCGTCAAGTTCGTGAAGGAGCACGAAGTGTTCGCTTCATGGGCGGTCGCACCCGCCAAGGTCGCCGAAATCGGGCAGAACGGGTATGACCCCAACAGCCTGATGCACGCTGCCGCCAAGGGCAACGCCGAAGCAGCGTACACGCAAGCGCTTCAGATGGCCGGTAAGCCTGTCGCGGGGGCCTCCAAGTCGGCCAGCAAAAAGCCGGGCAAGACCGTGCCGGTGGCGGCAGCTGTCGCGACCTATCCTGTCGAGGACATGAAGACCGGTACGCAGGTGCCGCTGATCAAAGCCGACATGCTGTACCAGCCGGTCAAAAGCACGTCTGCCGGTTCGCGGTACTACGTTGTCGGCCTGTCCGACACGATCAAGGTCGCCGCACGGCTCAAGGCGAACACGCTTTCGATCCGTATCGAGGGCAAAGCGTTCTCGGCACTCGCCCCGGTGCTGTCGGCGTCCGGCTTCTTCGGCGCGACTTTCGGCGGTTCGTTCACCGACGACTATGCGTCGATGCACGTCGAAATCGCCAACGCGTTCGACGCCCAGAAGGTCGTCGGGTCCGTCCTCGGCATCCTGTATGAACACATCAAGCACGGTGTGCCGTCCCTCAAGCCGCTGGAGAATATCTGATGACCACGCCCCCCGCCTCGGCTCCTGCGATGCAGGTGCCTGAAACGATCAACCTGCTGCAATCGCTCCACCAAGGCGTGCGCGTCGAGACCGTGCCGGTGTTCAACGGGATCGCCCCGACCGAACGCCTGACGTTCCACATGACGCGCTGCGACAAGGACAAGGGCGTGTACCAGTTCAACGTCTTGCTGCTCGGCATCGTGCTCGGGCAGGTCGCGGCCAAGATCACCCCCGACGACAAGCTTATTTGGCAGAGGATCAACTGATGGCCAGCACCGCACAACAACGTACGCTCGACGTGGCCGACCTGTTCGCCATGGCCGACGCGCTCCAAATCGAACTGACCGTCAGCAACGGCGACCAGATCGATGGCAAGGTTGCCGAGACGATCAACGCCACCACGCTCGGCGTGTCGTTCCCGCTCGAACTCGAAGTGGCCAGCAGCCGCGTGTCGTGGGGCGACAAGGGTTCCATCGCCCAGATGCTGGTCCTGCGCGGCACCGGCAACCTGATGGTCATCGCTGTGAACGACAAGGTGAACAGCATGATCCACGTCGGGCTGTACGACGTGTCGAAGACCGGCGTGACCAAGCTTCAGCTGGAGGGGTACTGCGAGACCCGCCCCAGCCAGAAGATCGGCCAGCTGATCAAGACCTTCGAGAAGGGTCTTGCGCTGGCGGTGCACCGGGGCGCGTATGACCGCGACTGGAAGGATGGCTCGGCCATCATCGCATCCCCTCCTGCGGCGAACGCCGCACCCTAAGCCTCCCTACTGACCCCCCAGCACTTGACATGCTGGGGGGTTCATCTACAGTAGCGGCATGGCGGGCAAAACCTTTGAAGGGCACCCGTGCCCTAAGTGCGGCGGAACGCTCCGGTACGAATATCGAAAGCGCTGTGTTAAATGCAAAGCGGCTGAAAAGGAGCGACATAGGCAGCGCCACCCCGAAAAGTGGGCTGCGTGGCAACGCAGCAGGGATCACCGCCCGAACATACTTCGGCAGTACGGTCTAACGAAAGAGACGTACGATGCCATGGTTACCGCACAGGGCGGCGGTTGCGCTATCTGCTCCACGATCCCTGAAGACCACTTGCATGTGGACCACTGTCATACGACGGGAGCCGTACGCGGGCTTCTGTGTCGGCGATGCAATCTTGGCCTCGGCCTATTTGCCGATGACCCGGACAGGCTCGCACGGGCTATCGCGTATCTAGGTTAATCGCTGCGAACCCACGCTGGGGGGTTTGCTTTACTGACGGACATGGCGGATCAAGCGGGGGCGAATTATCGTGTTGACATTCTGGACGAAGGCCGAAGACGACGCGATCACACAAGTGATCCACCGCACCCTGAAGCGCCTCCCCTCGTGCGAGTACCGGATCGTCAAGTACACCGAAGGGCACACGCTGTTGCCGCAGCCCAACGAGGTGGTGTTGGCAATGGGGGCCGAGGCGCTCGCTGCGCTCCAGAAAATAGGTGCCTGCCCGAAAGGTCGCGCAGTAGGCTCGCTCCGTGGTAAGCTGTTCAAGCGCGGGTCCAAAGACGAGCACGGCATCACGCAGTTCGGGTACTGGATGGTGTCGTACTGCCCGAACAGCGTCTACGCCGATGCGAAAAATCAGCCCCTCATTGAGTGGGACGTGACGCTGGCCCACCGCTATTACACGACGCACGACCTGCAACCCAAGATCGGCAAATACGGGTATCTCGACGACTTTTCGGGTGTCATCGACTATGTGAACGAGAAGTACGCGGAAACCGGCAAGCCCGTGCAGGTCGCAGTCGATCTGGAAACGATGGGGCTGATCCCGTGGATACCTAGCAAGCAGATCGTCACGGTGCAGCTGACCCCCGAGGCCGGGTACGCGTTTGTCGTCAAAACGCTAGACCGCCCCGCTGACGAACTCGGGATCATTATCTCCCAGCTGAAGTGGTTGCTGAACACGCCCAAGGTCGTGACTGTCGGGGCGAACCTGAAGTTCGACCTGATCTGGATGCGCGTGAAGTTCGGGATCACGTGCTCGAACTTCAAGTTCGACACGCTGCTGGTCGGCTCGCTGCTGAACGAGAACCGCAGCAATTCGCTCAACCTGCACGCGAAAATCTACACGCCGCTTGGGGGTTACGACGACGAGTTCAACGCCAAGATCGACAAGTCGAAAATGGACGAGGCGATCAAGAAGGACCCCGCCGGGTTCCTCACGTACGCCGGGGGCGACACGGACGCTTGCCTGCGAACCGCCAAAGCACAGTTCGCTGAACTCAGCGAAGAACCGCCGTGCCTGAAGCAGTTCTACGTGAAGGTGCTGCACCCTGCTGCGCGGGCATTCGAGAACGTCGAGTACCGGGGGCTTGTCGCTGACATTGGTGAGTTCAAGAAGCTGGAGGCCGACCTGCTGGTCGAACAGCAGAAGCTTGAGCATCAAGCGCTGTCGATGATCCCGGCGCGGCTGAAACTCAAGCACGAGGACAAAGGCGTGTCCTTGCAGCGCAAGCAGCTGCTGGCCGATTTCTTGTTCACGCCCGCAGGGTTGAACCTCAAGCCGAAGATGCTGACCCCCAAGTCCGGGGAGCCGAAGACTGACAAAGCCCACCTGCTGATGTTCGCCGATCACCCGGTGGCTGGCCCGTTCATTCAGGCGTACCGCGAGTGGAACAGCGTCACGAAAACCCTGAGCACGTATGTGCACGGCTTCTTAGAGCACCTGCGGCCAGACGGGCGGTTCCACCCGACGTACATGTTCTTCGCGGGCAGCGTGTTCGGGGCCGAGCAAGACGGTGGCACGAACACCGGGCGCTTGTCGGCGGTGGACCCCGCAGTGCAGACGATCCCGAAGCACACGAAGTGGGCCAAGCGCATCCGTAAGTGCTTCCCCGCGCCACCGGGCATGGTGTTCTGGCAGGCCGACTTCAGTCAGGGTGAACTGCGCATCGCTGCCGATCTGGCCGACGAGCCGAATATGCTCCATGCGTATAGCGAGGGGTTGGACTTGCACGTCATGACCGGGGCCAAGCTGGCGGGCATGGACCTCGACGAGTTCATGTTGCTGGGCAAGTTCCCCGATGGGTCCGAACAGAAAGAGTTCTACGACCGCTACCGTCAGATCGCCAAGTCAGCCAACTTCGGGTTGCTGTACGGTATGGGCAACGAAGGGTTCCAAGAGTACGCCCGCGTTTCGACCGGGGGCAAGCTGGTGCTGACGTTGGCTGAGGCGACCGACACCCGGGAGGCGTTCTTCGAGTTGTATGCCCAGCTTCGCCCGTGGCACCAAGCGTACAAAGATCATGCCCGCAAGCATGGCTGGGTCGCGTCGCCGCTTGGGCGTATTCGGCACTTGCCGCTGATCAAGAGCAAGTATTCGGAGATACGGTCCAAGGCCGAGCGCCAAGCCGTGAACTCTCCGGTGCAGGGGTGCCTGTCCGACATGAACCTGCTCAGCGCCGCGATCATCGAGCAGAATTGGGGTGGCGAGGATCAGATTTGGGTGGCAGGCGCTACGCACGACAGCATCTACGGGTACTGCCCGGAGCACAACCGCGACATGTGGTTGTCGAAGATTGTCGAGGTTATGAGCACGTTGCCGCTGCATGCTGAGTTCGGGTGGGATCACAAGGTGCAGTTCCTTGCCGACATTGAAGCAGGCCCTACGTTCGCCGAGTTGGCCAAGGTGAAGTTGGCCGCGTAAGCGGCTTGCAAGTAACTGCAATGTGCCGTAGGGGTTGCGGAACACTTAGAGCCATAGCTGGGGGGCACCGCACATGGGCAAGAAGACCAAGGGCCAGATGATCATCGCAGACCGTGACGGTGGCTACGCACCGGTCGGTGTGTACCTCGGCGACGGCAGCGGTGTGCTGCAAGTCGGCTCGGTTCTCGAAAAGTGGGTGGACGACTTCGGCGGCTCGGCCATCGATCCCACGCTCTGGGACGTGTACCCCGGCGGTACCTACGCGAGCAGCGGCGATAGCGGCATCAACGCTCGTCCGTTGAACACCCTCAACGGCTCGGGCGTGTCCACGGGGATCACCGCCACTGTCACGAACTCCGAACTGCAAATCGTGATGGGCACCACCGCCAACGCCGAATACTGGATGGTGTCCAAGAAGATGTTCACCAGTCCGCTGGACCTGTACATCGGCATGCGTCTGAGCCAGCGCATCGCCAACAACAGCGTGTGGTTCGAACTGGTCGAATGCGACCCTGACACCGGCGAGTTGGTGCCACACCTTACGGTAGCGGGTGAAGTGCGCAATCGAGGGTCGATGGTTTTCGATGGAACCGCCGCAGGTGCTTACGCCATTCAAGCTACGTGCGATGACAGCGGCATCAGCAACGTGGTCACCACGACTACAGGTACGACCACGGCGGCTGATGTAGACGTGCTGCTCGAAATGCGCCCGCAGGACTTGGTGTTGTCCAGTGTGCCCATGGACAGCGTGGCTGCGCGTACCGGTAGCGCGCTGCGCCTTTCCAAGCAGGTGCCTGATGCGAACAAGGCGTACAAAATCCGCATTCGCATCCGCAACGGCGGCACGGCTCCCGCGTCCAGCACGACGCTCACGTTGTACCGTGTACTGGCGATGGACGTGCAGGAAATCACGGCTGAAGTTACCAGCGGGCGCGGCGACAACGTTGCGGGCAAGGCCATGGCCGTGAACATCACGTCGTCGGCGACCGTTCCCGTGTCGCTCGCGGCTCCGGGCATCACCGCAGACGGCACCAACAAGATCAAGGTGATCAGCGCTGCCGCCGTGTTCAACCAGTTCACCACGACAGGCAACCGCAGGCTCATTCACGGCGTGCTGCGGAATACCGGCGCGTCCGATGCGTATCTGAAGCTGTACAACAAGAACTCGGCGGCAGTTGTCGGGACGGATATTCCGGTGGTGACCCTCGCGATCCCGGCAGGCGGGGCGTTGTATATCCCCGAAGTCGCAGGGGTGCACGGCCTCGGGGCTGGCACGTCGGGCCTCGCCCTCGCAATCACTGGCGGCGCGGCTGACGCAGACACTACCGCGCTGACGGCGAACCAGATCGTTGGTACGCTCGGCTGGGTATAAGGAGACGCGCTATGGCAATCTGGCAGTTCACGAACAACAATGTTCCGACCACCGATCCCGTGTTCGATGACGGGCTTACGGCAATGCCGGGCGACGAAGGTTTCGACACCACGGCAGTCGAGGCCGAGGCCACGGCGCTGGGCGCGACCGGGTTCAATTTCATCTGCGGGTCGCCGACGCCTGCTGCGTGACCTTGCAAGTAGTTGCACCGGGTAGAGGGACTAATGAGCGACGAAACACCGAACCCGCCCACGGCAGTGACCACCGGCGAATACGTCCGGCGCAAGCCGCTGCACGAACTCTTCAAGGCGACTGCCGGTAACGAGCAGGCGCAGAGCAATGCGTTGCTCTACGAAGACGAGTTCAAGGGCAAGTACGGTAACCTGCTGGACGGTGGCATCAGCATCATCGCCCCGCCGTTCCTGCCGCGCCAGCTTGAGAGCCTCGTGCAGCACAACAACGCGCTGCCTGCGTGTATCGACGCCATGGTGACCAACGTCCACGAGACGGGGCACGGCATCGAAGCCGCGTCAGACACCGACACGGACGCCAACGCCGAAGAAGACCCCGAGCGCAAGCGCATCAGCGAGTTCTTCGATGAAGTGTGGCCGGGGGTGCCTTTCACGTCGCTCCGCAAGGAACTCGGCACCGACCTCGAAAAGACCGGCAACGCGTACATCGAAGTGATCCGCAACCTGAAGGGCGAAATGCTCTTACTGCGGCGGCTGGACCCCAAGCTTACACGCCTTGTGACGCTCTCGAAGTTCTACCCGGCGGATATCACGATCCGTCGCGGGGAGACTGAGGTGAAGGTCACGGTGCCGATGCGCTACCGGCGCTTCGTGCAGAGCATCGGTGCCCGGTTCGTGTACTTCAAGGAGTTCGGGTGCCCGCTCGAACTGCACAAGAACTTCGGCACGTTCGACGAGGACGGCGAAACCCAGCAGAACGCCCCGCTCCAGAAAAGCGACAAGGGCGGGCGTCGCCGTGCCAAGAAGGCTGCGCCGAACGAAGACCAGACCACTGAGGCTGGTCGCAAGGCTCGCCGTCTGCGGCTGATGCGCGCTAACCAGCTGGCGTCCGAGGTGATCCACTTCAAGAAGGTGGACGACGTGGAAACGCCGTACGGTATTCCCGCGTGGATACCACAGCTGCCCAGCGTGCTCGGCTCGCGCAAGGCCGAAGAGTTCAATCTCGACTACTTCGAGAGCGGCGGCGTCCCGCCGATGATGATTTTCGTCCATGGCGGCGCGCTGGCCAAGGAAGCCAAGGAAGCCATCGCCGAGTTCCTGAGCAGCAGCCCGGGGGCCAAGCAGGGCGCACCTGTGTTCGAAGCACACGGTACGGGCGGCTCGCTCGACGGCGGGGCTTCGTCGGTGCGGGTGACGGTCGAGCGCTTCGGGGCCGAACGTCAGAAGGACAGCATGTTCGAGACGTACGACAAGCGTTCGGAAGAGCGCATTCGTCGTTCGTGGCGCTTGCCTCCGATCTTTGTCGGCATGTCGAGCGACTACAACTTTGCGACTGCGCAGGTCGGCTACATGCTGGCAGAGGCGCAGGTGTTCAAGCCTGAGCGCGACGAGTTCGACAACACCATCAACGCGACGGTGATGCGCGAGTTGGACCCGACCCGGAAGTACCGGTTCAAGTCGAAGCCCATCGTCCTGAAGAACTCCGAGAACGCCTTCAAGGCGCTGCCGCTCCTGAAGGAGTTTCTGGAGCCGAGCGAGTTTGTGCGGATCACGAACGAAGCAGGTGGCACGGACGCCAAGGCCCGCGAAGGCATCGACGACGAGCAGGCCCAGCGCCGCGAGAACGAGCAGTTCTTCGAAGCCGAGGGCAAGTCGCGTGAACTCTGGAACACCGACAACGCACCGCCGCAGATTGGCCCGGACGGCAAGCCGCTTCCGAGTGGTAAGCCGTATCCGATCCCGTTCGACCCCAAGGCCCGTCAGCAGGCCAAGGCCGGTAAGGGCAAGCCCGCACCAGACGACCAGAAGGGGATCAAGCAGAAGTCGGAGACCCAGATCGAGGTCGCGCTTCAGCTGGCCGAAAGTGTGTTCGAGGCAGTCGAGCAAGGCGGCAATACCAAGAAGCTTCTCGGCTTGATGGCCGACGTGGGCGGGTTCACGCTGGAACAGAAGGACGCATTCAAGGAAGCCCTGACCAACCGCGTCTACGAAGGCTCGGTGGTAAGCGACGACGTGACGCGATACACGGCGGCAGCACTGCTTCTTTCCGCGCTGGGGTAGATGGCCAAGATCGAGACCTTTCTGGACTTCGAGGCGGCACTGGCCGGTCTCGCCAATCGCGTGTGGACCGGAGCAGCGGAAGACGCGATCCCCGCGCTGGTCACGGCGGTGCAAAAGGGCGACGCCTTCGAGGTGGACAACCTTGTTCAGAACCTGACGATAACCAGCGAAGTCGAAAAGCTGTTGCCTCGCGCGGAACTGATCATGCAGGCAGCAATGCTGTTCGGGGCGGAGTTCGCGACGGGTATCCCGGTCACGAAGACCGACATGTACAAAAGCGGGCAGGACCCTCTTGTCGCCAGCGCAGCGGTGGCCTTCAAGGGCATCGTCACGACGGCGCTGTACAACATCGTGCACCGCCAAGCGTCGAAGGTCTTGGGCGATCTGATCCAAGCCCAGCACGAAGAAGCCCAAGCCATCAAGAAGGCCGACAAGGCGCTCGAAGACGCTGTGCGGGAACTGGTGCTCGGCAACGGGCGCATGATGGTGGATATCGGTGCGAACCTCACGACCAGCCGGTTGGTGAACTACGGCGCGCTCTTCGAAATGCACGCGCATGGGTACAAGACGTACCAGCTGAACGCGACGCTGGACGAGCGTACCTCGCAAGTCTGCCGCCGCATGCACGGCAAGACGTTCATCGTCGAAACCGCACTGGCGTCGGCCCAGAAGGCGCTGCTCACGACCGATCCCGCCGAACTCAAGACGGCGGCTCCGTGGATCAGGAGCAACAAGGAAACGCTCAAGCATCTGGAGACGGCCAGCAGCAAGGACCTGCAAGCGCAAGGTTACGCTGTGCCGCCGTTCCATCCCCGGTGCCGTACCGTGGTGGTGATGACTGGCGAAGTCACGACTACCGGGTTGGAGTTCACCCCGGTCAAGATCATCGAAGAGATTATCGATCCCGTGTCGGTCACGCCTGTGGCCTTCTCGACCGAGAACCCTGTGAGCATCGATAGCTATCAGGAGCACACAGCGTTCTTGAAGGCTTCGACCAAGCAGCTGCCCTTGGATGACGCAACCCGCGAAGCATTGGCGGCGTACCAGTCGTACGGCTACGCGAACATCAACGGCTTCTTGCGCCAAGGCGGTGCATTGTCGGACAAGATCAAGGCGCAGGTCGCTATGATCGACAAGGCCATGGCCGGGGCGACAGTCACGCAGCCCGTGAAGGTATACCGGTCTGCTGCAAACCTGTTCGAAGCCATCGGTATTGATCCCAATGACGCGGGTGCCATCGGCAAGACGTTCATGGACCGGGGGTACACGTCCACGAGCACCAGCCGAAAGTTCGCGCAGAACTGGTACTACGAGCAGGCCGAGCAACTCACGAACGACGGTATTTACGACGCCGACAAGGTGTTCGTTGAAATCGTGATCCCGAAGAACTCGCAGGCGCTGAGCCTGTCCAATCTCGGGCAGGACACGGGCGATCTGGAGCAGGAGTTCCTGCTGCCGCGCAACACGGTTTTCCGTATTGTGTCGATCAAGAAGACCGGCACGCGGTATGACGTAGTGTTGGAAGTTGATCAGCCAAAGACGCCTGATTTGTCGCTTTTCACCAAGGCGGCAGCGCCCGTGCGCAAGGCCAACAAGTACACGTGGCTTCCCGGTGATCTGGTCGCATTTTGAGGCTTGCAATCAATTGCACGTTCGACGATAAGCGCTACCCATGCGGGAAAGCGGGGAAACTCTCACCACGATCAAGAAGGCCGACGAAGACAAGCGTCTCGTCTGGGGGGTTGTCTACGCGCCCGGCGTGCCCGACAGCCACGGCGACTTCATGCGCGCGGACGAAATCGAAAAGATGGCGTACGCTTTCTCGAAGAAGGCTGATTTCACTGCCATCGACGTGATGCACGACAATAAGCGCTACGGCTGCTACATCGTGGAGACGTTCATTGCCCGCGAGGGCGACCCAGATTTTCCGATCCCCGGTTCGTGGGTGGTCGCAGTTCACGTGCCGGACGTGGCGCTCTGGGAACTGATCAAGGCCGGGGAGTTGAACGGCTTCAGCATGGAAGTGCTGGCCTATCGCGAGTACGACGTTGAACTTGAACTCGACGTGCCCAGCACCGTGACAGGCACCACCGACGAGGCAGACGGCCACACGCACACGTTCGAAGCGTGGTTCGATCAGGACGGCAATCTCGTCGGCGGCGTCACCGGTGAAGCACCGGACAGCGCCGGAAAAGTGCACCGCCACGTCATCAAGAAGTCGGTGCAGACCGAAGAAAGTCGGCAGCACACGCATCGTTTTGCGTACATCGATCAGATCGCTGCGGGGGCGTAGATATGAAAACGACGGCAAATGAGTTGACCGAAGGCGAAGTTCGTTACATCAGTCTGGTCAACCGGGGCGCGAACCGCGATCCGTTTCGCATTTTGAAGGGGGAAAACGGCATGATTGACCTCGGGAAGATTTTCGGTCGCAAGAGCGATCAGAAGTCTGGCGTCGCGTTCATCGCGGTCTCGAAGAACATCGAACTCGAACAGGCCAAGGCGTATGCCGCCAAGGCCGGGTTCGACACCGAAACGCTCGTCGAGCAGGAAGGCGGCAACTGCTTCGTCCAGCCCGGCTTCGACGCGACTGACCGCGTGGTGATCTACCGGGTCAACGACGACGTGATGGTCGGCCTCGCCACCCCGAAGCTGGAAGCCATCCAGAAGGGGTACGAGACGTACAACTGGCAGAGCACCGACTTCAAGGAAATCCTCGGCAGCAGCCAGACCATGCCGATGTTCTGCATCGCCAAGGAAGCGCTGTGCGTCGCGTTCGACAACGCTCTGTACAAGAGCGACGACGCGCAAGAGTTCGCGACGAGCGTCCGTTCGATGCTCGCAGATTTTTCGGCCCATGTCATGGACGTGGTGACGAATGTTCCCGTTGCAGCCTTCAAGCTGGAGGACGCCATCCACAAGGCCCTGACCGAGAAGTCGGGTGATCAGGCCAAGCCGGATGACGCTGAACCGAAGGAGCCGGAAGCCAAGGAGACCGACGCGAAGGCCGAGGAACCCGAGGCAACGTCCGAGGACGAAGAAGCTGACAGCACCGTCAACGACCAAAAGTCGGAAGACGATGCCGATGCTGACGCCGAGGACGATCAGGAAAAGGTCGAAGACGACAAGGGCATGGGCGGCGATTGCGGCCCCGGCATGAAGGGCAAGAAGAAGCCCGGAACGAAGGGGGGCATGAAGCCCGAAATGGACGATGACGGCATGAAGCCCGACGCGAAGCCCGGCAAGAAGAAGCCGGGTATGAAGGACGGCGAAGAAGTCACCGAAACCAAGTCGGACGAACCGAAGGCCGATGACGAGCAGGTCCCTGCTTGGGCAACGGCGATCCTGAAGTCCGTCGAAGACGTGAAGGCCACCGTGGCGTCGGTTTCGACCGAAGTCACCGAAGTCAAGAAGCAGGTCGCAGGCGTGACCGCCGACCTCTCCGAGACCAAGGCCAGCATCGTCAAGATGGACGCCGAACTTGGCACCAACGTGATTGGCGGCGACGCCAGTGACGACGAGACCAAGACCCGCAGCGTCAAGAGCGCCGGGGGCCAGCCAGCCGCCGACGATGACGACGATGACGGCTTCATCAATTTCGACACCGCCTACGGCGTGCCGTTCGAGGATTAATCGAACTGCTCCGGGGCATCCGCGAATTACGTTCCAGCATTAAGGGGGAATGACCATGACCACTTCGAACAAGAGCCTGCTCGCCAAGGCCGACCTTGCCATGTCGGACCTGACCGCGAACGGCGGTCTGCTTCAGGCCGAACAGGCGAACACCTTCATCCGCAAGCTGATCAAGACGCCGACGATCATCCGCGAGGCGCGCGTGGTCACGATGACCGCACCGCAGCGCAAGATCAACAAGATCGGCTTCGGCGCTCGCATCCTGCGCCCGGCTGTCTCGGGTACCGCGCTGTCGCAAGCCGACCGCTCGGCTCCGACCACGCAGCAAATCCAGCTGAACACCTCCGAGGTGATCGCCGAAGTGCGCCTGCCGTACGACGTGCTGGAAGACAACATCGAGAGCGCGGCTGCGGCGAACAACGAAAGCCCGAACGCCGGCCCGGGCGGTCTCCGCGACACGCTGATCCAGCTGATCGCCGAGCGCGCCGCGCTGGACCTCGAAGAACTCGCCCTGCTGGGTGACAAGGCTTCGGGCGACGCGTACCTCGCGTTGCAGGACGGCTACCTGAAGCTGGCTTCGACCTTCGGCAACGTCGTGGACAACGGCGGCGCGACCGTCACGAAGTCGATGTTCAAGAACGGCAAGAAGGCGATGCCGGACCAGTACCTCCGCGACGTGGCGAACATGAAGCACTACGTCTCGGTCGATCAGGAAACCGAGTACCGCGATACCCTCGCCGACCGTGCCACCGCGCTCGGTGACGCGATCATCGACGGCACCCGGGCGGTCAACGCCTTCGGTTCGCCCGTCGCGCCGGTTCCGATGATGCCCGACGCGCGCGGCCTGTTCTGCAACTCCAAGAACCTGATCATGGGCATCCAGCGTCAGGTCTCGATGGAGTACGACAAGGATATCACCGCCCGCGTCTACATCATCGTTCTGACCGCCCGTGTGGCGCTCCAGATCGAGGAAACCGAAGCGACGGTGACCTACACCAACATCGGCTAAGCCGGTCTCGGTGCAGTTGCAATTTGGGGCCGGGTCGCAGAAATAGCGGCTCGGCTCCTGTGTTTTCACAAGGGAGTGTTTGATCATGGCTGAACTGGTGTTCCACGGTACCAACGCGTCGTATTCGTACGGCGGCATGATTTTCCAGCGCGGCGAGCCGCGTGACGCAGGCGAGCACGAGGAATACCTGCTCTCGACCGGCCTGTTCTCGCACGCACGGGTCACCGAACCGAAGGTCGCCCCGAAGAAGCGCGGCGGCGTCGTCTTCAAGGATGCGCCCGCCAAGGACGCTGTGCCCGATTTCCCGGCCAACGGCTTCCGTACGAAGCGCGACTTGCAGACGTACGCTCGCGAGCACCTCGGCTACGAAGCGGACCTGAACAAGGCGCTCAAGACGCTCAACGAAGAAGCGCGCGGCAAGTACACCGAGAAGTACGCCAAGCCCGCCGCCGAAGCTGCTGAAGAGCGTCCCGACGATCTGTTCGACGACGATGACGAACTCGATACCGCCGCCGGGCTGGTTCCGCAGACCCCGGCACCCGCCGACGCCGAAGCCGGTGAAACCCCGGCTGACGACGATATCGACGACTAAGGAGCGCTGCCGTGAAGCTGACTTCGTACGAGGACTTCCGCAAGATGATCGGCTTCGACGCCGGTGTGCAGCAGGAAACCATCGAGAGCGCGCTTGACCGCGCGACCGAAGTGGTTGCCTCGGACTTGCGGAACCCTTCGTTCTCGCAGGCCAGCTTCACGGACACCTTCGCTGTGCGCCCGACCGGGTGCTTGCAGTTTGCAGGGCAGACGTTCCGCACCCGTTTGGCGTTGCGACACGGGTTCCTGACCTCCGACCCGATTGTCGTCACATGGTCCGGGACGTGGGACGGCCTCACGGCTGAGCCTATCGCTCTCGCCGACAGCGCCATAACGCTGGACCGCGAAAAGGGCGCACTGGTCATCGTTGGCCCCGATCTGCGGGACTGCTACGTCAAGGTCGTGTACACCGCAGGCTTCGCCGAGCAGGCGGGCACGTACCAGACGATCCCGGACTGGTTGCAATCAGTTGCAAAGGCCAAGGCGCTCAGCCTGCTCGACCAGTCCAATCCCAGCCTGCGCCACGAAGACGGCGCGGCGGGTCCTGCCATCAAGGAGAACGAGGAAGCGTACGCCAACCAGATGGCTGGGCGTCTGCGCTACTTCCCGTACTCCACGCACCCGATGTAAGCTGATGGTCAGCGGCGTCGAACTCTCATTCGAGTTCCGCAACAAGCGCTATCAGCAAGCCGAAGCTGGCTTGCGCGCTTTGGGCAAGAGCATCGAAACCAGCCCCGAGCGGGTAAGCGATGTACTGCGCAAGCACCTCGAAGAGTTCCTCAATGAAATCGCCAAGGCGATGGCCGAGCGGCACGGCACGCCGTACCCCGGCGGCACCACGGAAAACAGCCTCAGCGCCCGGTCGGGCTTCGCCAAGCAGCAAATCCTCGGCAGCGTAAAGGTCACAGGCGAGCAGCTTGCCACCATCCAAGGCACGATTGGCGGGGGTAAGGCGTACTACCTGAAGACGCACGAGTACGGCGCAACCATCACGCCGAAGAAGGCCAAGTACCTCACGATCCCGCTTCCTGCTGCGCTGAACTCCAACGGCACGCCAAAGAAGAAGTCTGCGCGCGACTGGATCAACACGTTTGTGGCGACCAGCAAGAAGGGCAACCTGATCATTTTCCAGAAGACGGGTTCGAAGATCGTGCCGCTCTACGTGCTCAAGAAGAGCGTGACCATCAAGCCCCGGTTGGGTATGCGCAAAGCGCTTGAAGGGGGCGTGCCCTACTTTGTGGACCGGGCGGTGGACGCCATGCTGAAGGAGTTGATTGCGCTATGACCCCGATCATCCGCACGCGGGTACTCGACCTGATCAAAGACCTGTTCGTCACGATGGACGCGGCCCTGCCGGTCGGCGACCCGTATGAGGTCGAATGGAGCATCGTCACCCGTGACCCGATCCGGCAGCTGACCAAAGGCAAGGTCCGGGCGTTGGGTGTGTACGCTGGTGAAAGCATCCGCACGGAGAAGTTCCCGTTCCTCCACGTGATGCTGCCGGTGGTCATCGAAGTGCACGCGGCCAAGCAGTCCGGTGTGGACATGTCGCGCACCATCGAAGACCTGCTCGGGGTGGTCGAACGCCGCCTCAAGGAAGGCATGAACGACGGCCAGCCGCTGCGAGCCTACGTGCACGATCTGAAAATCACCGGAGAGCAGGTGACTGTCGATGGCGCGTATGATAACCAAGCCGAAGGCGCGCTGTTCCTGACCCTCACGTTCAGCCAGCGCGAAGACGACCCACGACTAGGGAGGACGTAATGCCCAAGATCAACACCGCTGCACCCGCCGAAGAAGTAATTTCGGCAGACCCCTTGCCGGAAGCCACCGAAAGCGTATCCAGTGACACGCCGCCTGTCGAAATCAAGGTCCACACGGATCGTGGCGTCGGTGGTCGGTACGTCTCAATCGGGGGCGGCGAACGCGTCTGGGTGGATGAAGGACAAGCCGAGGAAGACCGTCCCAAGGACGACAGCTTCTTCGCGTAAGAACTGACACCCCTCTGGCGAGGGAGCCGCCGCACCATCAGAAGGAGGTGCCCCATGGCGCTCAAGATTGCACCGAAGACTTTCTCGGGTTCGAGCAAGGTTTTTGACGGAACCCTCGCCAACCTTCTGCGCTCGCTCGCGCAGTTTCAGGCAGCGAACATCGCCAAGGGTCTGGCGGATATCACCGACAACTCGACGGGCACGTCGGGCGGCAACACCAGCGCGATCCTCGCTCTGCCGACCGCCTTCACGTCCGTGGGCACCGACGCGGCTCCCAAGGCGGGCAGCGACACCGCGCTCAGCACGCTCCGTGACGCCATCACCGTGGTGGCCTCGCGCATCAACGTGCTGATCCAGCCTGCCATCGACCTCGATCCGCGCACGATCAGCACCGGCGGCACCATCGCCACCGCAGGCACCGTCCCGGCGGTCACCAAGACCGTCACGGCGGTCGCTGGCTCGGCGGGCACCGCGCTGAACTTCAACAACAGCATCGCGCTGCTGCGTGCGTACCGCAACGAACTGACCCGTCTGGTCGCCGCGACCAACGAAGTCGCTGTGGCGGTCGGCCTCACGCCGATCAACAACCGTGTCGGCGGTGACGTGGGGACCGGGCGCACGTTCGTGGCCCTCGCGGCTGCGACCGGCACGGCGGCAACGGCTCCGCAGGCTGCTGCGGCTGGCACGATTTCGAAGGCTGCGATGGACGCGTACCTGACCAACGCCGCGAACATCGTCGCCACCTGCGCTGCCAAGCTGAACGCCGCCACGGATGGTGTCCGCGTTGTCACGCCGTTCGCACTGGCTGTGGCGTAAGCCATCGGCCTAGCGTAACTTTAGACAGGGGGACACCATATGCCCAATCCGCTGCTTACTCGCCGCGCGCTGGTGACGGTTCGGACGGAAGCCACGTACAACGTGGACCCGGTGCCGACCGCCGCCGACGCGCTTCTCGTCTCGGAACCGATGTACACCGTCGATCCGAACATGCTTCAGCGGAACTTCGTTCGGAACAGCATCACCCAACTCGCGCACCAGATGGGTCGCAAGCTGGCAGGGATGACGTTCGGGGTGGAGTTCCGGGGTTCGGGTGCGGCGGCAACCTCGCCCCGGATTGGGCGTCTTCTGCGTGCCTCCGGGTACTCGGAAACCGCGATCACGTCGGGTGCTTCGCAGCTGGCCATCGTGCGCCGTGACAACGCCAACACCGGTCCCGCCGTCACGTGGGGTACGCCCGTGTCGGGTTCGCAGCCGACCGAGCCGGTGCTGTTCACCGTGACGGTGACCACCGGGGGCGCGTCCGGTACCGCACAGGCGACAGTTACCCCTGACGCCATGTCGGTGCTCAAGGGGTACGCTGCGACCCGTGCGGCTTCGACGCTCACCACCGGCACGGCGTTCACGCTGGCGACCGGCGTGACGATCATCCCGACGTGGACCGGCAACCATGTCGTCGGCGACAAGTTCTACTTCTGGTGGTTCCCGGTCGGCACGCTCTACAGCCCGGTTTCGACCGGCTTCGAGAGCGTCACGGCGTACATGTACCGCGACGGCCTGCTGCACCGTCTGACCGGGGGTCGCGCGACCTTCACGATGACGGCAGAAGCAGGGAACTACGCCACCATGTCGTTCACCCTGACCGGGCAGTATCTGGCCGCACAGGACGCGGCGCTGCCGAACAGCCCCAGCTACGAGGCAACGCTGCCTCCGCTGCTGGAGAACGCGAACCTTGCCATCGACGCCGAAACGGCAGCGGTGTGCTCGAAGTTCTCGTACGATCAGGGCAACCAGATCGTGCCCCGGCAGGATATCTCGGCCTCGGACGGCTACAACGGCGTGATGCTGGTGGGCCGCGAACCCAAGGGCGGGATCGACCCGGAAATGCAGCTGGTCGCCGACGAAGACTTCTGGGGGAGCCTCGCGTCGGCCAAGCAGATGCTGTTCCGGCTGCGCTGCGGCGCGACGGTCGGCAACCGCCAGTGGGTGATCGGGCCTTCGGTGCAGTACACGGGTCTCAGTTATCAGGATCGCGACAGCCTCCTGACGCTCGACGCCGGTCTGGGCTTCCGGCAGTGGACGACCGGCGACGACGAGACGTTCTTCTTCTTCGGCTGACGCCGTGAAGACCAAAGTCTGGCTCGTGTGGGAACGCGACGAGGCGGGGGCTGACCATCTGGTTGGCCTCCGTCTTTCGTTTGATGCAGCAATGGCGTTGAGAAGACTTGCGCCGAACAGATGGACTGGTAAGTGTATCGCTACCAAGGAGGTCGGCGCTGGGGCGTTTGATTTCCTTGCCACGCAAGCAGCACCCATTTTGGGGGCAGCAGAGGGGGAATAGATCATGGCCGTACGTGTAGTGAACCTGACGAAGACCGCTCCGTGGGAGTGGGATGGTGACCCGGACAAGGGCACCGATGACGCCACCAAGTTCGAGTTCCGTCCGCTGGATGGTTACGAGCAGGCGTACCTGAACGACCGCCTGACCTCCATGGAAGGCTCGCCGTCCGGTGAGACCGAAGAGGAAATCGCCGCGTCCATCGAAGCGCAGAACATGCGCACCGAAATGTTCAAGGTCGCGCAGGAAGCCCTTCGCATCGCCACCGTGAACATCGAGAACCTGCAAGACGAAGACGGCAATGTCATCGAGTTCAAGCGGGTCAAGACGAACATGTCGGGCAAGGCCAAGCTGGTCGTCGCTCCCGAAATCATGCGCGCGATCCCGCCGATGCTCAGCATTGCGGCGTACCGCAAGATCATGGAACTGAGCACCGTCTCCAAGGCGTCGGAAAAAAACTCCGAAGCGGCATCATAGCGGTCGAACTGCTTCCCGAGAGGGATTGCAAGACCTGTGATGCCCAGCGCAAGCGCATCTGGGGGTGCGACGGAAACGCTGAGTTGCCGGTGCGGATTGGGGACGAGGAATACACCACCTGCCCCCGCCGCCCGGTCAAGGATCACCCGTTGGAGTTCGGGTACTGGATGCGCCTGTACCGGTTCTATCGGCGGGGGTTCCTCCCCGAAGACGGGAGCGTAATGGAGCAGTGCAACGTAACGCTTCAGGTGTTCGATATCATGGAGCGGGTCTACGGGGATATCGACGAGTACCGGCAAGCCGAGGCCGACAAGAAACGCGGTGGGGACAAGACACGTCCCCGGGGTGGCAGACTGAAGGGCTGACGCCATGGCGATGAACGAAGAACTGAAGTTCATTCTGAAAATCCGCGACGAAGCATCGGCTGCGCTTCGCGCTGCGGGCACGTCTGTGTCCGACCTAGGTAACAAGGCAGAAGCGGCTCGCAAGGATATCGAGCGGGCCAGCCTGTCCAAGCGGTCGCTCGCCGAAGAAGCCCGGCAGCTGGTGGATGCGCTCGTGCCCGTGTCCATCGCCCTATCGGCCATCGCTGTCAGCGCGCAGGGCTTCGCACAGGCTCGGGCGTACGAGCAGACCTTGACCATGATGACGACGTTGGCGGGCGAAAGCACCGAAAGCGTGGCGTACCTCCGCAAGGAACTGCTGGACCTCGCCGTCGTCATGGGTCGCGATCCGCAGGAAATGGCCGACGCGATGTTCTACATTTCGTCGTCGGGCTTCGAGGGCGCTGAGGGTATGAAGGTGCTCGAAGCTTCGGCCAAGGGCGCGTCGCTGGGGCTGGGGTCCGTGCAGGAAGTTGCCGACGTAGTGACCTCGGCGATGAACACGTACAAGGACGAGAACCTGCAAGCGGCAGACGCTGTAGGCATTCTGGTCAAGGCGATCCAGCAGGGTAAGGCCGAGCCTGCCGAGTTCGGCGCGAGCATCGGTCGCGTGCTCGGTGTGGCCAAGACGGCGGGCGTCGAGTTCGATGAACTGGCCGCGTCGATTGCCGCCCTGTCGCAGACCGGCCTTCCGGCTGCTGAAGGCGTGAGCGCCGTGCGGCAGATTTTGCAGGAGTTCATCAGCCAGTCTCCTGCGGGCCAGAAGGTCTTGGAGCAGTACGGCCTGAACTTCGAGGAACTCCAAGCGACCCTCCGCGATAAGGGTCTGCTGGAGGCGATGAAGGAACTCACCACCGCGATCCCCGAAGAAGAACTGTACAAGGTGATTTCGGGCATCGAAGGGCAGAACGCAGCGTTGCTGCTGGCCAAGGTGCGCGCCGAAGACGCCAATGAGATTTTCAAGCAGGTCGCGTCCGGCGGGCTGCGGGATTTGGAGGAAGCCTTCAAGACCGTCGCGGGGACCGACAACTTCAAGATCGATCAGGGCATCGCACTCATGAACGCGTCGTTGATCCGCTTGGGGCAGGAGATTATCCCTCCGGTAGCGCAGATCGTCGGCGTGCTGATCGGGGTGTTCGCCACGCTGAACGAGAACGCTGACCTTGTGCGGGGCACGCTGGTTGCACTCGGCACGCTCATGGGGCTTATGGCCGCGCGTACGTTCGTGCTGTTCGCGGCAGGGTTGATCCAGAGCACCGGCCTGTTTGCGGCGTACGCTGTGAACTGCGCGTTTGCCGGTAGTGCCACCGCCACCACTGGCGGGTTCATGTTGGCGCTTGCTACGCGCCCCATCCCGACACTGGTCTTGGCGTTCCGCGCCCTCACTGCCGCCATGCTGGCCAACCCGTGGGTTGCCGCAGCCGTGGGCATCGCCGCGCTTGCGGGGTGGTTGGTATACGTGTCCGGTAAGTCGCAGGAAGCTGCGAAGGCCAACGGCGCGTACGCCAAAGCCGCAGCGACGGTCTCGGCGGTCACGCAGGCCGCGAGCAAGAACGTGCAAGCACTTGCAACTGCCACCGGCAAGGAGCGTGAAGCTGCCCTCAAGGCTGCACAGGCTGACCGTGATCGCATCCTGACGCTGCGCAGCCGCGCGGGTCACGCCTTGATGACGGCGAAGGCCGAACTCGCCCTTGCTGAAGCGACCGCAGGCCGCATGCAGACGGAGGTGCTTGCCGCTACCCGCAGCACGCGTGGGGCAGGTGGCGGCACCGATCCCGCTATCACGGCCATCAACCGGGCGCAGCCTGCGTTTGACAAGGTGGAGCAGGCCCGCGCCAACGCCAAGGAAGCCCAGAAGACGGTGGACGAACTCACCACCAGCCTGCGGGAAATCGAGAAGGCGTTGTCCGCTCCTGCGCTGGTGCCCGGCATCGCGCCCCCGGCCCCCACGAGCACTAGCCCGGGTGGCCCCGACAAGAAGGCGGAAAAGTCGGAGTACGAGCAGCTGGTCGAGGCGATCCAGCGCAAGACCCGTGCGCTCGAAGAAGACGTGTTCATGGAGAAGCAGCTTCAGTTGGTACGCTCCAACAGCGCACGCCAGCGCGCGGTCGAAATCGCGATGATCCGCGCGTACAGCGAGCAGTCTGTCGATATCGAAGACGCGCTCGCTGAGAAGAAGATCACCGAGGACCAAGCACAGGCGCTTCGTGAAAAGGCGCAGGCGCTTGCAGCTATCGCGGGGCAGAAGGCCGCGACCGCGTTCGACACGGCGCAGGCCGAGGACAACATGAAGGCCGCGCATGCACTGACCGTGCTCTCGCTCCAGACCGAAAAGTACGTCGAAGCCGCCGGTCTCGAACAACGTGCCAAGCGGGTTCGCCTTGCGTATCTAGACGCCGAGACCGCAGCGCTTCAGCGTGGCATGTCGGCTGAGCAGGCCCGCATCGAGGCGCAAAACGCCGCGACCGCGCAGACGATCCAGAACAGCATCGATGTGGCTGATGCTCACGCGGAAATGTGGGCCGAAGTCGCCCGCGCGCGTGAAGAGCAGGCCATGATGACTGAAACCCTCGAAATGACGGCGAACGAGACCGAAATCTATCGGGCGTACGTTACCGCGCTTGCCGAGGCTCACCGGGAAGGTATCCCGGACGCCGAAGCGTACGCGCGAGCCATGGCCGAAATCAAGGCGAAGGAACTCGAACTCCAGAACGCACCCGCTCTGCCGACTGCTCGCTCGGGTTTCCGGCAGTGGTTGGAGGACATGCGCCAGAACGCCATCACCACCGGTAAGGTCGTGTACGACGCGCTCAACAGCACGTTCGACGCGCTGGGCACGGCGCTTGGACGGCTCGTTACCGGGCAGAAGGTCGGGTTCAGGGAACTGTTCCGCAACGTCGTCGCCGGTGTCGCGCAGATGATTGCCAAGGCGCTGGTCTGGATGGCCGTCACGAAGCTGATCGCGCTGATCCCCGGCGGTAAGGCGATCCTCGCGGCGATGGACAGCATGGCACAGGTGCAGACGGCGGTGGGCGCGGCCAAGCAAGCAGCCAGCGTCGCTAAGGTCAGTTCGGCGGCTGGGAACCTGAAGAGCGCCAAGGGCAACGCGTTCGGCTCTGATATCATCAGTGTTCCGACGATGCACACGTACGGCGGTGGTAAGCTGGGCGAACTCGGTGAAGCTGGCCCGGAAGCGATCATGCCGCTCACCCGTGACGCACAGGGCCGTCTTGGCGTGCGCGGTCTCGGCGGTGGTGGCAGCGGCGTATACGCGCCGACCATCGCCATGGGCGATATCGTGATCGAGTTCCAAGGCTCGGGCGACGCTCGGCAGGACGAAGCCAGCAGCAAGCAGTTGGCCAAGCTGGTCACCGAAGCGGTGGATACGCGGTTGGCGGAGGCGATGCGTCGCATGAACAAGCCGGGTGGCGCGAACAACCTCGGTCTCGGTAGGGGAGGGAACTGATGGCTGGTGAGCCGACATTCACGCCTGTCGTGAACCCGATCTTCTCGCTGACGGACGACCACGATCCGAAAATACGAATGCTGAAGTTCGGTGACGGGTACATCGCGCGGGTCAAGGACGGGATCAATAACGACCCGGAGAAGATGACGCTGAAGTGGGAGAACCTCACGCAGGCCGAGTACACGTCCATCTGGGCCTTCATCACGGCGCGTGGGGGCGATCAGGCGTTCCTGTGGACCGCACCGTGGTTGTCGTCGGGTAACACGCAGCGCAAGTACGTGTTCACCCGCTACAAGCGCGAGAAGAAGGACGCGAACGCGTACGATATCGATGCGACCATCGAGCAAGTTTTCGAGGCATAAGGCATGAGCGCGCTCACCGAACTCCAACAGTCGCTGACCCCGGGTGCGAAAATCCCGCTGTATGCGCTCGACCTGAACCCCATCGGCGTCGCGGCGATCTATTACGGCACGCCCTATTTTGGGGACGGCAGTGAAATCAGCTTCGGTGGGCAGGTGTACACGAAGCTGGGCATCGAAGTGACCAACGTCGAACGCCGCGCAGGTGAGAACCCCGAGCCACGCCTGACCCTGCCGAACACCGACAAGTTCGCCAGCAGTCTGGTGTACCAGCACAAGGACCTTGTGGGGGCCGAGGTAACCCGCATCGAGACACTGGACGCGTTTCTGGACGGGCGTCCTACTGCCGACGCGAACGCGATCCTTTCGACGGATATCTTCGTGATCGAGCAGAAGCTGAACCTGAACAACATCATGGCACAGTTCTCGCTACGGGTTCTCGCCGACGTGAGCAACCGCACGATCCCGCCCCGCGTCTGCATGCGGGACACCTGCGTGTGGCGCTACCGCCGCTGGAACGGGTCCAGCTTCACGTACCCGCAGACCCGCGCCTGCCCTTACGTCGGCACGAACTATTTTGACCGCAACGGCACCGCGACCACCGCCGCGCTCGATGACTGCTCGAAGGACCTTCCGGGGTGCAAGCTGCGGTTCGGGGACACTGGCGTGCTGCCCATCGGCGCGTTTCCGGGCATGTCCAAGGTGAGGATCAGCTGATGCCTATGTTGTTCGAGCACTTGAAGTTCGCGATCATCCAGCACGCGCAGGACGAGTACCCGCACGAGTGCTGTGGGGCTGTGATCGACGGCGAATACGTGCGCTTCGAGAACGTGGCGGAGAACCCGGAGAAGGAGTTCGCCTTCAGCGCTGAGGACGAGCACCGGTTGCTGGTCTCGGAAAAGCACCGCACGCAAGCCATCGTCCACAGCCACCCGGACGGCCCGGCGACCCCCAGCGCCAAGGACATGCAGGCCCAGATCGCAACCCAGCTGCCGTTCGTGCTGCTCGCGTATGCCAACGGGCAGTGGCACTACCGAGAGTTCGGGGATCACCGGCTCGACGACCCGCTGGAGGGCCGCGAGTTCCAGCATGGCGTGCTCGACTGCGGTGAGGTCATTCGGGCGTGGTACTGGCAGGAACGCCAGATCAAGATACCCAACGTGCCCCGCGATGACGACTGGTGGTGGCAGGAAGGCGCTGACCTGTACAAGGACAGCTTCAAGATGCAGGGGTTCCGTGAATTGCAAGTAGTTGCAATGGGCGACTTGCAAGTTGGCGACGTGTTCTTCTATCGTCTCACGAAGGCGGTGGCCGAAAGCCACGCGGGAGTGTATATCGGCGACGACCTGATCCTGCACCATCTGCCGGACCGGCTGTCGCGCAAAGAACTGCTCGGGCCGTGGTTTCATCGGGCAAGCCGGTGGGTGCGGTACGTCGGACCTGAAGGGGGCAACGCATGATCAATACGCTGGTGCTGCACGGCGACCTCGGGGAACGCTTCGGTAACCGCCACACGCTTGCGGCGGCGTCCCCCCGTGAACTGTTCCGCGCGCTCGCGTGTCAGCACCCCGAGTTCATGCAGGCCATTGCCAGCGACAGCTTCCGCCTCTCGAAGGTGTACAATGACGTGCCGTTCGCTGTCGAAGAAGACATGCTGGACATGACCATGAACGGTGCAGAGTTGCACGTGTACCCGCGTCTCCATGGTGCTCGCGGCAAGGGCATCGGCAAGCTGATCGCTGGGCTGGGCATTGTCGCTTTGGCTGTCGCTACCGGGGGCACCAGTCTCGCCGGGACCGCGTTTCTCGGTATCAGCTTTGGCACCGTGGCGGCGTTCGGCGTGATGATTGCGCTCGGGGGCCTTTCCATGCTGCTCGCCCCATCGCCCAAGGGCAAGACGGCGACCGAGACCGACAAGAACGACAGCTTCCTGTTCAACGGCGCGCAGAACGTGTCCGAGCAGGGCAACGTCGTGCCGCTGATCTATGGCACCATGCGTGTCGGCTCGGTTGTCGCGTCCTCGGATATCTCGAACGACAACTACGTGGCCGGGGGTACGGCCTATACGGGCGTGCCGCCCTACAGCGAGTTGTTCCCCAGCTATCCGGGCGTCGGCGGCGGTGCGGGTGTGCTCGACTACAGTTCCGACAGCATCTGGCTGACCGAAGTCTACGGGATCGTGCGGAGTGCGCTGCCGTGACCGATCCCGCACGCATCCTGTTTGGTGAAGGTGGCGGCGGCAAGGGCGGTGGTGGGTCGTCGCCCAAGGAAGCCCCGAACAACCTCAAGTCGTACGCGTATGCGCGTATTCTCGACGTGCTCGGCGAGGGTCCGATTGTGGGTCTCAAGGGGGGCCGCAAGGGCGTGTACTTCAACGACACCCCGTTGCAGAACGCGGACGGCACCGATAACTTCAAGGGTGTGCAGATCGAAGAGCGCACCGGCACCCCGTCGCAGGACTTCATTCCCGGGTTCGAAGCAACCGCGTCGGTGACGGCGGTGAACACCGAAGTGAAGAACCTCGGTAATCCGATCAGCAACGCGGTGATCCGCCGCATCAGCGACACGAACGTCAGCGCTGTGCGCGTGATCATGCAGATTGAGGCGCTGTTCACCACCGACACGAAGACCGGCGACATGAATGGGCATAGCGTGTCCTATGTGATCGCCATCAAGTCGGATGCGGATAACCCGGTCAGCCAGTACGTGACCAAGGTCACCGAAACTGTCGTCGGCAAGTGCACCAGCCCGTACCAGCGCAGCTACAAGATCGCGCTGTCCGGCACCGGCCCGTGGGATATCCGGGTGCACCGTGTCAGCGCAGACGATGCCGCGACGACCACCCGGTCGGTCACCGCGTGGGTCAGCTACGGCGCGCTGAAAGAGAACAAGCTGAGTTACCCGAACACGGCGCTCGTGGGCGTGCTGGTGGAAGCCGAGCAGTTCGGTAACCAAATCCCGGCGCGCAGCTATCTGGTTGACGGGCTGATCCTCAAAATCCCGTCGAACTACGATCCTGCGGCGCGGGTGTACTCGGGCGTCTGGAATGGTACGTTCACGACCGGGTTCACGAACAACCCGGCGTGGGTGCTCTACGATTTGGTGACGAACAAGAACTACGGCCTCGGGGACGTTATCTCCGACCTGCGGGTCGATAAGTGGTCGCTCTACCAGATCGCCAAGTACTGTGACGAACTCGTGTTCGACGGCAAGACCAATGCTGCGTTCTGGGTGCCACGAACCGAAGTTCGCCGCGCAAACTGCCGCGTGGCCTTGGCGACTAACGTGGCGCTTGGTGCTCCGGGTGCGACGCTCGACGGCGTCACGATGGCCTCTGGTGACCGCGTGCTGCTGATGGGGCAGGCGGCCCCAGCGCAGAACGGCATCTACGTCTGGAACGGTGCAGCCAGCGCGATGACCCGCGCATCGGACATGAATATCGCAGGCGCGTTTGCCGGGTCGGCGACCTACGTGACGGCGGGCACGTACGCTGGGCGCTTCTTCATGCAGACCCAGATCGTCACCACTGTTGGTACGACTGCGGTGCGGTGGTGCGGCGTTGAGCCGCGCTTCGTGTTCAACGGGATCATCAACTCGCCGATGAAGGCGTATGAGGCCCTGTCGGCTATCGCGGGCATGTTCCGCACGACGCTGCTTTGGTCGAATGGGCAGATCAGGTTCTTTCAGGACAGCCCCGGCACGCCAGTGCGTGTGTTCTCTCCCGCTAACGTGATCGAAGGCGCGTTCAACTACACCGGGACGGCGCTGACCGCCCGGCACACGGTTGCGCGTGTCACGTGGGTGAACCCGAAGCTGAACTACGGCTCCGACGTGACGCTGGTCGAAGACAAGGACGGGATTGAGCGCTACGGCTGGAACCCGATGGACGTGACGGCCTATGGTTGCACCTCGGAGAGCCAAGCCTACCGCCACGGGCTGTATGCGCTCACGACCGAACGCCTCGAAACCGACAGCGTGCAGTTCAAGATCGGTCTCGCCGAAATGGACCTGCTGCCGGGGGAGTTGATCAAGATCAGCGACCCGCTGATGACCACCGCCGAGTGGGCGGGGCGCATGGTTTCGTACGTCAGCAGCGGCCCGGTGACCGTCACGTTCGACCGCCCGGTCACGCTGGCCGCAGGCCGGACGTACACGCTCACGATGGTGCTCGGCGATAATACGCTGGCGTCCCGGCAGATCACGTCTGCACCCGGCACGTACGCCACTGTCACTATCGCTAGTGCGTTCCCGGTGCCCCCGGTGGTCAACGCCATCTGGGCCATTGAGAGCGACGTGCAGGCGGCGCGCACCTTCCGCGTGATGGGCATCACGGAAGAGGACGACACGTACAAAATCTTCGCCGTCGAGCACGACCCGTCGAAGTACGCGCTGTGCGAGAACACGTTGGTGTTGCCCAACACGGGCTTCAGCGACCTGCCGTCCACCACGGCGGTCTCGCCTGTTGGGGCGATCACGTTGGCGTATGGGACGGCGGGTCTCGGTTCGAGTGCAAGCACGTTCCTCGAACTCGATTGGGTGGAGAGCACCGACCCGTGGCTGCGCGGATATCAGGTGCAGTACCAGTACGGCACGGGCAATTGGCAGACGCTCGAAGAGACCAAGGAGAAGACTGTCCGTCTTGTGAACCCGCCGTTGACCACGGTGCGGATCGTCGTGTTCGCCATCAACCAGTTCGGCGTGCGCAGCGCACCTGCGGTTGCGGAAGCCAACCTTGCGACGACGAACATCACGAGCGGGCCGACCGGCTCGCGGCTCTATGTGCAGGGCACCACCGGCACGTCGTGGACCGGACAAGACCTGCCGGTCGAGTGGAGCGCCTACGCGCCGTCCGGGCTGGGCACCGCGCAGCTGAACACCAATGACGGCGTGTTCAAGGACTACCGCGTCCGGCTGATGACGGCGGCAAACGCTGTCCTCCGTACGTATTACACGCCGACCAACCGCTTCACGATCCCTTATGCCGACATGAACGACCTCGGGTTGGCGCGGACGTACAAGGTCGGCATCAGCGTGCGGGACCTGAACGACAACACCAGCACCGAGTTGGTGGCGACGTTCACCAACCCAGCGCCGACCGTGCCGGTGATGACCTTCACGGCCAGCGCGAGTTCGGTGACGATCAATCTGGACGTTCCGAGCGATCCCGATTTCGAAGGCACGATCATCTGGCTGAGCACGACCAACGGCTTCACGCCCGGGGCGGGTAACCGTGTGTTCAAGGGCAAGGGAAGCCCGACCCTCAACGGGTTGGCCCCGAGCACGACGTACTACGTGCGGGCGGCGCACTATGACGGCTTCGGCGAGACCGGCCTGTCCGTCAGCGGGCAGTCCAGCTTCACCACGAGTGCATCGTCGAACTCGCTGATCACGATTGACGGCAACGGCGTCCTGAATGGGATCGGCACGGCGGGCATCTTCGTGAACAACGCAGCCACGGTGCCGACCGGAACCCTCGCTGGCCTGCCCGCTACCGGGTCCTATGTGGGCCAGCAGTACTTCGCCACCGACGTGGGGCGTATGTTCCGCTGGAACGGTTCTGCGTGGGTGCTGACCTCCGACGTGACCGTGCAGCACACAGCCGCTGCGATCACCGGGCAGGGCGTGCTGGCGACCCGCAACAACGTCGATTTGGCCACTGGCGATGTGTTGAACCGCAGCCTTGCAGTGCTCGACAGCACGGCCAGTGCGACCCTGACGACGACCGCCGCTCTTATGGCGTCGCGTCGGAAGCGGATCGGCACGTTGATTGTTTCGCCGACGACCACTTATCAAAAGGACGTTGGTGCGCTATTCAACTCGGATGGCACCGTTGATATCGTGTTTCAGTGGGGGTGGGCTGGTGACGAGAACACCATCGACGGCTTCCGTGTTACGTACCGACAGGGCCAAGCCGGGCAGGGTCGTACGGGTATGGCGCTCGGCGGCTCCATGTTTTTTGCCTAATGCCTGTAGGAGGTACTCATGACCATCGCGTCGCTTGACGATTACATCGCTGCACCGAAGCAAGTCATCCAGATCACCAAGACCGCTTCGCGCACGTCCACGGCGGCGACGCCGTTCAACATTTTCGACCTCGCCGGTTCTCCCGGTGCAGGGCCGGTCGTCCCCGGTGGCGGCAATAACGGCAACGTGCCCGTCGATACCGACGTGGGCTACCCGGTGATCAACCCGTTCGCGGTCGGGGCGGTGGGGTACGTGTCGCGGTTCACGTTCTCGTCCACCGTGGCCGGGCGGCTGACCCTCTATGACCGCGTGTGGTGGGGTGGCCAGTACGACTGGAACGCAGGCACAGTGACAGTCACCACGCCCAGCTACAGTTCGCGGCTCCCCGGCGGCGACTTCAAGGGTCTGCAACTCTGGGCGGCGGTGCACACGGCGCTGGTCGGCACGTTGACGCTCACGGTCACGTATACCAACCAGAGCGGCACGACCGGGCGCGTTGCCACCGCCAGCTTCATCGCAGCGGCCACGCTGGGGCGCATGTTGCAGCTGCCCCTTCAGGCAGGCGACGACGGCATCCAGAGCATCCAGAGCATCCAGCTGGCTGGTGCCACGGGCGGTGCCGTCACGCTGATGATCCTGCGCTACCTCGCGGAAGGCCGTGTGCGTTCGGTCAATGACGGCGACGCGCAATCCATGCTGGAGACGGGCCTGCCCATCGTCAACGATACCGCAGCGCTCATGCTCATTGCCACCCCGGACAGCACGGCGACGGGTATTCCCTCGGTGCAGATTGAAATCGCGTCCCTGTGAGCCGCCTGTTTCGCCTCCAGCCTAGTGGCCGACTGCGCCCGGAACACCTGATCGACACAGGTTACCGCGCAGGCACGCTTCCCGCGCAGGAGGCGCAGGAGATTGTCGCCGCCAACCGTCGTTATGTGCGGCTGTCAGGTGTTGCTGCGGACGTGGAGTACTCGTTCGAGGTCTCGGCGTTCCGCATCGTCGATGTGGACGTGAACCCGGTAGGGCAGATCACTAGCGTCGCAGCGCGCATGACGCGCGGCAAGTTCCGTCCTGCGACCACGACGAAGCTGGCAGGCATCGAGGCGGGGGCAACCCGGGGTGCGATTGCAGGCGCGAACTTGTTCCGCGCAGACGGCGCTACCGTACTCACACAGGCCGAAATCCGTACGGCAGAAGGTACGGCAGCGGCAATCTCTGGGCAAGGGCCGGGCGCGACTGCGGGCGCAGCCGACGTGCTCAACAGCTTTGTGCCCTCGGGGGACGCGAACCGCGTACCGTTTTCACGGATGGAGGGTGGTCAAGGCTGGTCGTTCTCTACAGCTATGACGGTCACCACTGCGCTAAGGCCCGTGCAGGTGAGTGGGCGTACGTTTATCCGTGCGAACACAACCGCGAGTGGCGCGCAGACGGCCTTTCTGAACAGCCCTATTTCCACGCCAATCCGCGTCACGGGGGGTGAGCGCCTTTCGATCAGCCTAGGTATTGAGGCGCTGGGGCCTGCGTTGTCGTTCTGGTTAGTGCAGCTGATCTTCCTAGACGCAGCGCTGGGTACCCCGGCAGCGCCCACGCTTTTTCAAGGGCCGGGCAATCCTTCCGCCAGCGTGCGTCAGACTGCCTTTGTGGATGTGCCAGCTACCGCTGTTAGCTGCTATTTCCAGATTGCGTGGGGCACTGCTGGTGCAGGCACGTATACCTTCTCGATAGTCGATCCAATGATCGCGTCGGCTACTGCGGGTCAGACGATCCACCCGCCTTACACGCCGGGGCCGAATGCACTCGACGGCGCAGACGTGACGCTTCAGAACACGGCGGCAGCTATCACGGGCCAAAGCCCGTGGGCCACGACCTCTATCCCGACAGCGCGGGTGAGTAACTTGTCCGACGGCGGGGCGTTCAACTCGCTTGCGAACATCACCAACCGCGATCTGAGCCTGACGAATAACCGCGCGTGGACGAACCTGTACCGCGCCAACGGCAGCACGCCGATCACGGACGCAGACGCGATCACCAGCTTGGGCACCGCAGCGGCGATCACAGGCCAAAGTCCGTGGGCGACCACGAGCATCCCTACGGCGCGTGTTACCAACCTCACCGACACCGGCACGTTCAATTCGCTGGCGAATATCACCACGCGTGATCTTTCGCTGCTTAATGGCCGGGCATGGACGAACCTGTACCGTAGCAATGGTACTACGCCGATTACTGATGCCGACGCGATTACAGCGCTCGGAACGGCAGCGGCTATCGCCAATCAGGCTCCTGCCGCTACGGACACCACGATCCAAGCAGGTGCGGACGTTACTGCTTTTGTGTCTGGTACTCCGAGCCACGTGTTCAACTACACGTCGGCAGGCGTGCTAGACCCGTCGAACCAGCTGCCTCGCGCGCTAGACTACCGCTTCAACACGCTGGCAGGTGTTCGCACGACAGGGGTGACGTGGCAGTATCGAATTGTCAGCGGGAACGTGAACGGGTTTGCAGCCTCGACTACGCTTCGGTCTATGTCTGTAGCGTCTGGGGTCGGAACGTTGAACCTGACGGCGTTCGATACCAACACCGCCGAGATTGACATTATCGGGACCTTTGGCACGCAAAGCGTAACCTACCGCACCGTGCTGAGTAAAGCGTTCGCTGCGCCGAATAACACTGGCGGCGGTGGTGGTAGTCCCGCTACAGCGTCGCAGACTTCGGGGTTTACCTCGATTGGGTTTGGCCAGACCACGTACATGACGATTTCGGAAGTGTTGCAAGTCACGGCGGTGACGACCACACTGACCGCGACTGTGAACCTCTCGTACAGCCTTGATAGTGAGGGCACGACCACGTTCGAAATGCAAATCGAGCGCTGGAACGGCTCTGCTTGGGTGGCGTTCGGTGCATCAGAAAGCAGGGTTGCATTCCGGTTCTATGATGCGGAAAGCCTCGAACTCTACGAGAACTCTGCAAATTGGGGCTTCACTCGTACGGTGACTGTCACGGCAGCGACTGTGCAGCAGGTGCGGATCAGGCTTCGGCGCTCCAGCGGCGACGACATGAGCGCCGGGGGTTACGGCACGTTCAACATCAGCGCGTAGGTGGGCCATGAGCGACAAGCACTTCAAGATTGTGTTCGAAGGCGAGACGTTTATCGTTCCCGAAACCGCGCTGGCGGGCTACGCCGGGTGTGAGATTGTTGCGGCCATGGACGCGGCTCCAGAAGATGACGTGTTTGCCATGGTCAGTCCCGAGCATCTATCGACGATCCACCTCCAGAAAGGCATCGAAGCCGTGCTGCTGTTGTCTGGTTACGATTTGCCGTGTAGTCTGCTTGCCGACGAAGCCAAGGAAACAGGCGTCGATCTGCATGTGCTGGCAGCACGTGTTCACGAAAAGCGCCGTACTCAGCGTGATTTCGAGATTGCCCGCCGAAAAGCCAAGACCGCAGGAAGGACTGATACATGACCACGTTCACTGGTACAGACGCCCGGCAAGCGCTTGTCGCTTACGGGTTCACCACCACTGCCACGCTGCCTAAGCTGGCCGAAATCGTCGCTGACCCTGATTGGCTCGGCTCGGTGGTCAAGGGCACGGAGTACCTCTATGCGATGCGCGCTGACCTCGACGAAGCAGGGTTGGCGCTGCTGGCCGACCTGTCACAGTTCATTTCGGCGCACAACTTCTACGGTAAGGGTGTGCGTTGTGCGCAGATCAAGGGGGCCGCGCTCCGCGCCCTTGGTGGTGGCAGCGCCGTGGCTGAGGGCGACGTGGCAGTCAGCGACGAATACGCGGTGCCTGACGAGCCTCCCGCAGAAGAATGATCCAGTCTGGTTGACCGAAGCAGCGCCGCGCATAATCTCGGACCCTGTACACCGCGCACCATGGGGGTGCGCTTGCAATTAGTTGCAAGGTGAAAGGGGTTCGACCGTGGCGACTGAAGAACCGGAACTCGGTCGCCGAGTAGGCGCACTCGAAATGAAGATGACGGCGGTCGTCACGTCCCTCGACGGGCTGACGGTCACGTTGCAGGAAATCAAGGGCGGCATCGCGAACAGCCGCCCGACCCTGTGGACGGTCATTCCGATTGCGCTGGCTATGGTCAGCATGATCGTAGCTGGTGTTGTGAGCGTGACCACGCTCCGAAGCGACATAGCGTCGCTGCGCGCGGTAGACGCTGCCCGCGAAGGCGAACTGAGCCGCCTGCACGCGCAGCTGGATAAGAACGAAGAGCACACGTACCAGTCTGTAAAGTCCGAGCGGGACTACTGGCGTGCAAAAGCGCTCGGGGGTGGTTCGGGAGGTGTTATCAGTGGCCAGCAACCATAGGGGTGTCGATCAAGCGTTGAACGATGGGGTTGCCCTCGCGATACGGCAGGTGCGCGACTTGCGAGATTTTCTCGCGGATGACACAGCGGCGTCGATGTGCCGCATGTGCACCAGTAATTGCCCCTATTGGCACCCGCAGGGTGGTTGCCAGAAGCACAAAGCCGGGTAACGTGTGCCCCTAGATCAAGGGGGATTGTTATGACGATACCGGCACAGTACGCGTGGCTGAACACTCTCGGCACGCTCCCGCGCATGCTCACGCAGGGGATCGCCCTGCTCGGGACGGTCGAAACCCCCGGCGGCGCGAACAACCAGCGCATCCTCGATTGGGCCAAGGAGGTTGACCTCCAGAAGGTCTACACCGCCGACAGCATCCCGTGGTGCGGCCTGTTCATGGCGGTCTGTGCCAAGCGCGCAGGCAAGGAATGGCCCAGCACCCCTCTGTGGGCGCTCAGCTGGTCGAAGTTCGGTGTACCGGCAGGACAGCCCCGGCTCGGCGACGTGCTCACGTTCGTCCGCAATGGCGGGGGCCACGTCGCGTTCTACATCGGCGAAGACGCAGACTGCTACCACGTCCTCGGCGGCAATCAGTCCGACGCAGTGACCATCACCCGGATCAAGAAGGCGCGGCTCCACCGGGTGCGTCGTCCGGTGATGAACAAGCCCCCCGCCAGTGTTCAGCCGTTCGTGCTGGCCGCGACCGGGGCGGTGTCCTCCAACGAAGCGTAAAGGAGAAGCGACCATGCTTCAGGGCAAGAAGACCTATCTGGTGGCAATCGTCACCATCATCGGCGCTGCGGCGTCGTACTACCTCGGCAACATCGGCCTCGAAGAAGCCATCAATCTGGCGGTGACCGCAGTTCTCGCGGCGACCGTCCGGCACGGCATCACTGCCGAGACCAAGACGCCCTAAGCGTCATGGACCTGAACAAGACAGCGGCTGACCTCGCAACGGGCATCGTGGTCCGCGTCCCATGGGTGCGGATCATCCTTGCGCTGCTGGGGGTGGTCGCTGTTTTGTTTGGGGCGTACAAGCTGGCTATGTGGGTGTTCGGTGACCCCGAGAAAATCCGCGCCAAGGCCGACGTGGTGGTCGCACAGGAAGAAACCGCTCGCGCACAGGTCGTGACGCGATATGTGACCGACAAGACTGCGACGCACTACGAGACCATCCGCGTGATCGACCGCACCGTGGAGACCGGCCAGAAGGAGATAGCCGATGCGTGGACTGGTGAAACTGTCGGTGCGGACGTTGACGCTGCTGGCGCTGCCGCTTTGTGCGGGCTGCATGTCAGTCTATGTCGTCGGCCCGGACCCGATGGAGTGCACGAAGACAGTACCCCGCCGGATGCAGGAGCCGACCCCGCACACGACGCCCCCCGTTGACGATAAGTCGAAGGAGTGGGTGGGCTTCGGAGTACGCGAAGCCGGTCAGCTGGAAATCTCGAACACGGACAAGACGACCGGGTGGGATATCTGCCGCGAAGTCGAACGCCAGAACGCACTGGCCCGCGAGAACGCCCGCGCCAAGATCGAGAAGAAGTGGTGGCAAATCTGGAAGTGATTTTCTGCAATTAATTGCACGTGTGCATGCCGGTTTTTCTGGACACTAGCCCCCCGTATGCTAGTGTGAGGAATAACCAAATCCCATCAGATCAAGGAGGATCGAATGATTTGTCAGGTTGCTATTTCGGATGCCATCACCGCCCTGAAGTCCGAACTGGAGTGCGGCACCCCGGCGGCGAAGGCTGTTGCTTGGGCGGTTGACGAGTTCGAAGTGCCGGAGAATGTGATCCGGGTGCGCTTCGAAAAGGCGTATGGCCGCAAGCCGGAAGACGTGACCCCGGTGGCGCAGCTGCCTGACCCGATGGAAGCCGCGCTGGACGAAGCCGCGAAGCGCTGGGAAAACCCGGAGCGGGTGAAGAGCCGCCCGGTGTTCGGCAAGCTGGTGTTGATCGATGGCACGAAGTTCCGGTATGTGGCGCACGATGGCCGCTCGGCGATGCTTGTCAGCTGCGACACCTACAAAATCTACACCTACACCGGCGTCAGCAAGGTGTTCCGCCAGATTGAAGCCGCCCTGCGCGTTGGCGCGTAATTCCAACCCCCCGCTGATCAAGGAGGATCACATGCCCCGTTCGACCATCAAGACCGCCCGCAAGGTGCAAGCCGGTTGGTACACGTACTCGTACGGCCCGACCGATATCTGCGGCTTCCAGAACAGCCACGTTGACTTCGTGAAGGGTGCCACGTGGCGGGGCATCCCCAGCTGGAACGTGACCCTGCGCGATGGTGTCACCCGGTGCGAATGGGACCCGGTGGTTGGCCGTTTCAACAGCTGGGACGATGCTGATCGTTTTGCTCGGGCGTTCGCTGCCTACATGAACGAAGACCGCGAGGACCGCCCGGACCCTGACGCCCCGCAGTATCGCCAGTACGACGCCCGCGAGCAGGCCAAGTTCCAAGCCACGATGGCCAAGGCCGACGCATGGATCGCCGACCTGCAAGCCCGCCTCAACCTGACCGCCAGCGCCTGATCACGGAGGATCGCACAATGACTGTTCGCCTGACCAACGCCACCGTTCGCAAGTTCGGCCAGTTCTACGCCACGGCTCATGGTATCATGTTCGTGGGCGAAAGCGTGGACGCTGTGTTCGACGCTATCGACAAGTACGAAGAGCACGCCAACCGGCCTGCTGCCAGCTACATCGTCTATGACATGGAGGAGTACCCGATCACCACGTTCGATAACGTTGGCCATGTGCAATTGGCCACGAAGGTTTGCAATTGATTGCACGTAATCTCCACTTGTCAGCCGGGTGTCTGGCTGGCATAGAATAATCCTCAACCCAGCCAAGGAGGGCTAAATCCAATGCTGAAAGACGCCGTAAAAGCAACGCTGCCGATTGTCGCGCTTCGCACCCGCGACATGATCAACTTCGAGACCGTGGTGAAGCACATCACGGGGGTTTCCCCGGTGAAGTTCACCAGCGACGAGAACCTGAGCGACAAGACGCTCTACTACGTGAACATGAAGGGCAAGAAGCCGTTCAGCACGAAGACGCTGTACCGCACGCTCGCCCAGAAGGGCAGCACGCTGATCGTCGTCAACTCCGACCAGCCGTTCGACGACGCGTTCGACTGCGGCGATCTGCCGACCCCCAAGGACCTCGTGCGTTCGGTGCTCGTCGGCGCGTTCAAGCAGGAAGACGTGCCGGTCGCCGAGACCGAAGAGTTCGTCGATGGCATGCTCCCGGCGTTGGGGGGCCTGACCCTCAAGGAAACCGCCGAGGTGATCAAGCTGACGCAGGTCCGCGAGGAAGCGGTCACGCCCCGCGCGCTCACGAACACCCGGCGTCTGATCATCCCGACCGCGCAGGGCCTCACGCAGGTGAACACCGATCTGCCGGTGTACATGCCCAACCCCGAGTGGGACGCGTTCGTCGAAAAGAAGCGCCCGTTCTTCGTGAACGAGAACATCGATCCCCGACTGGTCCCCCGTGGCGTCCTGCTCGATGGCGATCCCGGCACCGGCAAGACGCAGGGTGCGAAGTTCCTCGCCAACAGCTGGGGGGTGCCCCTCTACCGCATGGCGGCTGACTTCCAGTCGAAGTGGGTGGGCGAAAGCGAAGGCAACCTGCAACGCATCCTCAATCAGGCCGCGAACGAGGCACCTTGCGTGCTGCTGATCGATGAAGTCGAAAAGCTGTTCAACACCGGCATGTACAACAGCGGCGGCTCGGGCGTGACCGCCAAGGCCATGAGCCTGCTGCTCTGGTTCATGCAGGAAAGCAACTCCCGCGTGTTCGTCGCCATGACGTGCAACAACTTGAAGGTGATCCCGCCGGAACTGTACCGGGAAGGGCGCGTCTCTGGGCGCATTACCTTCCGGGGCCTCGCTCCGCAGGAAGCCTTCCAGCTGGCGGAAGCCGTGCTGGCGTCGTTCAAGATCGACAACCCGGCGCTCTTGACGGAAGCCAAGAAGCGGGTCCACAACCTGTACCACGAGGACGGTTCCGCCGATCTGGTGCCGCACTCGCGGATCAACCAGACCGTGGTCGATCTTGTCGAAGAACAGATCGCCGGGGCAGTCACCGAAGCCGCAGTCACCGAAACCAGCGTTGACGCGCTTCTCGGCACACCGGCCAAGGCCCCCGCAGCCAAGGCCAAGAAGACCAGCAAGTAACCGTCAAGGAGGACAAAATCATGGTAAGTGCAGGTGTTGTTCCCAGCTACAGCGACCTCAAGGCGCTGATGGCCAAGTACGCCGACCAAACGATGTTCCCGCGCATGATCGGGACGATGGGCGGCATGGATTATCTGATCCTCGCCAAGCGGCCCGAGGTGAACCTTCAGCTGGGCCTCAAGCCGCTGGTGACGATCAACAGCAATTCGTGCCAGATCGGCTTCCGGCTCCGCTCGGCCCCGATCCCCAACACGGCGGTCGATATGGAAGTGCCGCTGCTGCCCGGCCAGCCCGGCTCGGGGATGGTCACGCAAGGCTACCCCAGCACCGGCTGGGCGTTCCCGTGGGAGAAGGTGTCCGAAGAACGGGCCAGCCTCGTGCGCATGTTCACGTATCATCGCCCGGCGAGCCAGATCAAACACATCTTCAAGGACCTCAAGCAGCACCGCTTCTACGGCAAGGTGACCAGCTTCCTGATGGAGCAGATCGACCCCAACACGCTCGAACAGACGCCCGAGAACATGCACGAGTTCATCATGGCGCTGCTGTTCGAACACGTCTCGAAGCACTTCACGCCGGAAGACGCGCAGGACCTCTACGACGCCGCGATGGCCGAAACCGCTGCCAGCCAGACCACCGAGCAGGCCGGGCAGGAACCGGACCCCGAGAACGACCCGGACTACAACCCGGTCAAGTCCACGGACCCCGACCTCGGCACGTCGGCGGGCATGCTGGCTGGCATCGGCCTGACCCATCTGGCGCTGGTCAGCACGGGTGGTGACGACGATCCCGATTTCGACGAGGACTAATCGTCGAACGAAAGACCCGGGTGCGCCCTCGCCCGGGTCTTTTTGTCTTTACGGGGGCGCACACCGGGCGGGGTGCTACATGGCCGATACAGCAACGAAACTGAACCTGACGCAGTACGCCCAGACCAAAGGCGAGCGCGCGATCCTGAAGGTGATCGAGTTCTGGTACCCGAAAGCCAAGACCGAACGCGATGGACACGTGTGGTTGATCCAGACCGCCGAAGAGTTTCGGGCGCACGGCTGCGATCTGGCTGACAAGACGATTTGGAACCTCATATCCCACCTTCGCAGGCGCGGGGTGCTGCTCACAGAGCGTCACAGGCACCCCTATCGGCACAATTTGGGGCCGGTTCTCTGGATCAGACTTGGGAACTCTGTACTTCCCGAAATGGGAAGTACGGACTGCCCGGATCAGGAAGTTGGTACTGCCCAAAATGGGAAGTACATTAAGCAGGAAGTTATCAGTAGTTCTCAGGGAGCCATAACACCGGCCACCGAGGAAAGCTGCGCAGAAGCGGGATCAAGCACCCCACAGGAAGAGGAAGGGAACGCCAGCGTGAGCAGCGATCACGATGATAAGCCAACCAAGGGACAGCCGGGTTACGGCGCGAGCATGCTCAAGAACAAGAGCGCGGGCGCGAGCATAGCGTCAGCGTTGGCACTCGGTAAGGTGAAGAAAGCGAGCGCCCATGCGTCCAAGCCACTAAGCCCGCAGGTGCTGTTCGACGCGTTCTGCGATGCGTACCGGCTGGAGTACAAGATCACGCCGTGCTCGTGGAACATGGCGCGGGCGGGCATGAGCAAGAAGATCATGATGCGCTTGCGGGACGAGGGCGCGACTGATCACCAGATTTTGGATTTTGTCTTCGGGATCGTTTCTGGCTGGGGCGCATTCTGCGCAGACGCCAAGATCACGCACAATCTCACCATCAAAGGCGAGCGCCCTAACATAGGCGACTTGTGCAAGCACGCCCTTGAGGCGTATGGTTACTGGATCGAGCATGGCGGCTCTGGTGCGGCACATGGCACACATGTCACAGAGGATCAGAAATCCGAAACCAGTGTGACAGCCACGACCCCAAGCGCTGCTGACGCGTTCTTGTCGGGAGACTTCGAATGACCCTGTACCAGCCGCAGTTTGACGGAAGCAGCCCGGTGTGGAGTTCGGGGGTGTTGAACCCGAGCGACCACCTGCGCTTGGTGATGAACATCGACAGCATCGCGTCCCGGGCCGGTCTTGGCGAGCGATACAAGAGCCTGATCTGGGAACCGACTGCGCCCGATCTGCTCAGCCCGATGGAACTGCAATGGGCGCAAGCAGTAGTTGCGTACGCCAAGACCCACACATGGTCCATGAGCAAGCTAGGTATCTGCTACCCAGCCGGGACCAAGCATATCCACGACCGCATGCGGCAGATGGTGGCCAAGCTACTGCGCAACATCGTGGACGCACGGGTGCTGACGATCCACGAGATACTGGCCGAGCGCAAAGCTACAGGCACCGTCGAGGGCACGGCGATCCTGTGCCCGGATTTCATTCTGCCCGAGTACATTCAGACGTTCTCGGATTGGGACCGCAAGGAACTGATCGCGTTCATCAAGGACCGGGCCAAAGACGGGTTGCCGACCAGCGTGTATCTCGGCGTGGAACTCGCCGACCTGAAAGCGCATGGTAAGTTCCCGAGCGTGGCGGTCGAAATCGCGCAAAGCTTCAAGGTCTGACAGCGAGGGGGCACACATGGCGCAATGGGGCTATCAGACACCGACCGTTACGATGGGCGGCAAGAAGCAGGTGTTGATCCTCCGCGATGGCGTGATCGTCGCGCTGGGTACGCCAACCGATCCAGAGCGTGCACACGCACAAGGCCAGCGGGTCGTGAATTTCATGCGACGCGTGCAATCAATTGCAAAGCACAAGCAGGACCTGCACGCGCAGGCTCAAGCCGACAAGAAAACAGTATAGGGCGGGTATATGGCAAGCTACGGTTCGCGGTTTCTGGCCGCGTGTATTCGGGACGGGGATACGGCTCAGTACCTCAAGTTCGGGAAGCTGGATCACATGTTCGCGCTGGAGCCGGGCGCGGAAGACTTGTACGCGTTCGTCAAGGGCTACGTGACGCTCACCGGCACCCTGCCGAGCATCGAACTCACCGAAGCCGAAACCGGGGAAGCGCTCTCGAAAGAGACCACTGATCCGAAGTTCCTCCACGAGAAACTTGCGCAGACGTACGTTCAGCGCAGCATGAAACTGATGGTCGCCGAAGCGCAGAAGCACTTCGTGGATGACCCCATGAAAGCATGGGGCATCCTGACCGACGCTGTACGCGAAGTGCAGCACAACCAGATCGCCCCGAAGATACACGACTTCAAGCACGCGGCGAGCACGGCGTACCCGCAAATGGTATCCAAGTGGGCGCTGATCGACCAAGGCGTTTCGTGGGGCTGGCCGTACATGGACCAGCAGGGCGGCGGTATCTGGGCCGGTGACCTGATATCCCTTGTGGGCCGCCCGGGGCTGGGCAAGACGTGGCTCCTGCTCTGGATCGCGCTGTACGTCTGGCAGAAGACCAAAGTGCCCATCGTGTTCGTGTCCATGGAAATGAGCGCCAGCATCGTCATGGAGCGCTTGACCGCCATGTATACCAAGACCCCGATGAACTTCTTTGCGACCGGCATGCTGCCGAACCTGTTCAGCGCGTCGAACCCGAAGAAGAACATCAAGTCCAAGCTGGAGAAACTCGAAGCGTCGGACATGCCGCCCTTCATCGTGGTGGACGGGAACCTGACCGCCAGTGCGGACGACGTGGTGGCGCTCGTGCAGCAGGTCAAAGCCGGGGCGTGCTTTGTCGATGGGGCGTACATGCTCACAGCAGACGGCTCGCGGAACATGTACGACGCGGTGGCGATCAACGCCAACCGCCTCAAGCGTGACGTGGCCACCAGCTTGGGTGTGCCTACGTTCTGCACGTGGCAGTTCGGGCGGGAAGTCTCGAAACTCAAGAAGGGCGAGAAGCCGGGCTTGCAGCACATTGGGTACTCGGACGTTATCGGGCAGGTCAGCACCGTGGTGGCGGGCCTGTTCGACGAGGACACGGACAACAACGTCGAGAAGCTGTACCGGCGCAAAATCTCGATCCTGAAGGGCCGCAATGGCGAGACAGGGGAGTTCCACGTGAATTGGGATTTTTTCCTGATGGACTTTTCGGAGACAACTGATACTGTGACTTCAGCATCCATTGACCCTAAACAGGTGGAGTTGAAGCCCTGATGCACGGTAATACCAAGCACGGAATGTTCGGGACGCCGACGTACACCACGTGGGGTCAGATGATCCAGCGTTGCACCAACCCAAAGTCCAAGGAGTACCCGCGCTACGGCGCTCGGGGGATCAAGGTCTGCGAACGCTGGCGCAAGTTCGAGAACTTCCTTGCTGACATGGGCCTCAAGCCCGCTGGCCTGTCCCTTGAGCGAGTGAACAACGACGGAGACTATGAGCCTGACAATTGCAAGTGGGCAACGCCTCTCGAACAATCCCGCAACCGCAGCAACGTGATCCAGTTCACGCACAAGGGTAAGACCCAGAACTTGACGGATTGGGCGCGAGAAAGTGGCATTCCGAAATCGACGCTGCACCGGTGGTATAAGCAGGGCCGGGACTTGTCAGCAGTGCTCTAACGTGGCAGAGTTGAAGAGTACCCAAACCCACTACGTCAAGGAGGACGACATGCCCGTCAAGATCGGTGACCACACCCCGGCAACTGCCGAAGCACTCAACGACGCCAGCACCGGCAAGACCGAGAAGGTCACGCTCGATCAGCTGCTGACCGGCGATATTCAGGCCGACGCCGTGCAGGCCCTCACGCAGCTGGCTGACGATGCCGAAGTCGAAGACGGGCATGACGCGGACGCTCCGCAGGTCAGCGAGGACCCCAAGACCGGCCCGGTGATCGATAGCGAGGTGGACGAACTCGCCGAACTGCTGGCGTGGGAAGCCGAACTCAAGGCGCAGCTGACCAAGACCGAAAAGGCCGACCGCCTCAAGGCCCTCAAGGAGCGCTTCCAGACGCTCGGCGACCTCGCCGCACCGGACGCCGAAGTCGTGTTCCACGGCGCGTCGCACATGTACCAGCTGGGCAAGAAGGGCACGTCGCGGTACATCATCGAGGGCGGCAAGGCCAAGATCATCGAAATGCTCGGCGCAGAGCAGTTCCTGTCGCTGGCCGAAATCAAGCTGGGCGATCTGGACAAGTACCTGACGCAGCCCCAGCGCGAAACGGTGCTCGGCGTCGAACGCACCAGCCGCTCGGGCAAGATGCTCGACAAGTAATACGGACCTGAACAGCAAGGAGGCTATGGTCATGATGATGAATTTCGGCGGCGCACTGGACGCGCTCAAGACCAACAAGCGGGTTGCCCGCGCAGGGTGGAACGGCACGAACAGCATGTTCCTGATCCTGATCCCCGGCAGCAATATCCCGGTTTCGGCAGACCGGCCCCTTGGACAGGCCGCGCCCGAACTGGTCGGCAAGACGATCACGTACCAGCCGCATATCGACATGTTCACCGCGCAGGGCACGCTGGTGCCGTGGCTGGCCAGTCAGACGGACCTGCTTGCAGAAGACTGGCACGTGCTGCCATGAAGCTGCGAGCACGCAACCGTAAGCCCAAGGCCGAAGCGGAAACCGTCACCGTCAGCATCACGCTTCCCAAGGCGTTGTTCGAGGACCTTGATGGCGTGCTGGCGGCGCGGGACACGACGATCAGCAAGTTCGTCGAAGTGCAGGCTCGTAGCTACATGCGCATGCCGTTGGAGTTCGAACTGCATACCCAGCTGCCGTTCCGCAAGTACTCGGGCACGCCGCTCGAAGACGTGATCCGCCTCGACCCGAACTACGTGCGCTGGGTGGCGGGCAACGTCGCCAACTTCCGCATGTCCGAACGCTGCTGGTCGCTGCTCAACAGGATCGACCCCAGCGGCGAGTAAGCCCAAGGAACGCCGCATTGGACAAAGACCAAGCGTACACCGTAGGCAAGCTGCTGGGGTCCGATCAGATCAAGCCCCCCAACGCTGGCGGCTACGTGCATATCTGTTGTCCCCTCGCGCCGTGGGAGCACCAGAACGGCACGGACAGTTCGCCAAGCTTCGGTATCCACGTGGACCCCGCAGGCACGTCGTCGATGCACTGCTTCTCGTGCAACTGGTCGGGCGACCTGATCCAGCTGTTGCTCGAACTCAAGCATCACAAGGCCGAACTCGATTTCAAGACGCTGATGGGGTTGGCCAACTCGGAACTGGACGGTGGCGGGTTGCCCTCGCTGCTGACACAAGAAGAGCAGGCGCACCATGGCGTGTCGCAGTACCCGGAAAGCTGGCTGAGTAGCTTCCCCAGCGTGTTCGACAGCGGGCAAGCCTACGCCTACTTGCAAACCCGCAAAGGTGGTCCGGTGCCCGAGCAGGTGATCATCGATTGGGACCTGCGCTGGGACGCGTTCCGTAAGCGGGTGTGCACACCTGTTCGGGGTTGGGATCACAGGCTCCATGGCCTGCACGGGCGCAGCATCGATCCCGAGCAGGAAATGAAGTACCTCGCCTACACGCACCCGACGCTGAAGGGCGTGAACCCCGAAGTCTGGCTTGGCGAGCATCTGGTGGACTGGACAAAACCTGTCGTGTTCGCCGAAAGCAAGTTCGACCTGTTCCGCACGTACCAGTGCTACCGCAACGTGGTCTCGAACCTGAAAGCGGGGCTGATGGACGCTGCGCTGAACCGCGTGAAGTCGGCGTTCGAAATCGTCACGCTGTTCGACCGCGACAAAGCCGGTGACCTTGCTCGCAGGCGTGTGACCAAGTGGGCCGAGTACGCCGCCAAGAAGGGCGGTGCCAAGCGCATCGTTCGGCACGTGTACCTGCCGGTCGGTGAAGACGGGGGTAGCATGCCCGCCGAAGAACTGGCCGAGTATCTCAGCACGTACGTTGACCTTGACCCCCTGATCCTGTAATTCGTCCCCAGCGCGGGGGAAGCTGTCGGCTTGTGCACCAGCGGGGGGAAGCCCTCTTTATGCGACAGTGGATTAGGGGTTCCCGGTCGGCCCCCGCGCACCCTACCCGATAATCTCCCATTGACATGGCGTACCGGCTGGCTAGATTGGCCCTCGACCGGATGGTCACTTTAACGTCTCAGTAGGAGATACAGAAAATGGGTGTTACTATCGGAGGCGCAGACGCGCCCAGCAACAAGGGGCAAAGCGGCATGTCGTTCATGAAGACGGGGGCCGCAGCCAAGGCCCTTTTGCAAGAAGAAACCGCCAAGGCAGAAGCAGCCGCCGCCGAGCGCGGCAAGCTGTGGCGCTTCCGTATCCCGGAAAGCGACTGCGGCAAGGACTTCATGATCACCTTCCTTGACGGGCACCTCGACAGCGACGGTATGCTGGACCCGCCCATGTGGATGGAGCACACGGTCTACGTCGGCGGTCGCTGGCAGAACTTGCCCTGCACCGCGCACGAGGAACCCTGCCCGATCTGCGCCAACAGCGACAGCAAGCCTGCGCTGGTCGCCGGGTTCACGGTGATCGACCACACGCCGTACAAAATCCAGAAGGGGCCGAACGCAGGCAACATCGCGAAGGACAAGCGCAAGCTGTTCGTCGCCAAGAAGCAGACGTTCGCCATCCTCCAGAAGATCGCGTCCAAGCAGGGCGGGCTGGTCGGCTGTACCTTCGAGGTCTCGCGCCAGAACGACAAGGCTCCGAGCGTCGGCGATCTGTTTCAGGTCACCGAAAAGCAGAAGCTGAGCCAGCTGGCCGCGCAGTACGGCGAAGAGGCCACCCCGGCGGATTTCTCCGAAGAAATCACGTACTACAACGCGGCGCAGCTGCTGAGCCTCGGCATCAAGGGCACCGCGATGGGCAAGATCGGCGGCACGGGGAACTCCAAGGACCTCGACGCTGAACTCGGCATGGCTGGCTAAGGCCAATATGCCGTGGGGGCAGCTTCCAGTCTGACACTCGACGCCTACCCGCAGCGGTATGGAGCGCTCGCGCAGTATCCGAACTCACCGGTGCTCCGCGAGCGTTTCAGCGTAACCAGCAGGTTCGGCGACCCAATCCAGCTTTACACGGAGAGCGCTGATGGCGGGTCCATCTTCGTACCCCGGGCCGTATGTCCTATACCTCCCGGAGACGCCGATATCCGGGTTGACGGGTACTCGATTGGCATCCAGTCGAAGTTTGTTCCTCGCAACGACGAGCAGGCTCGCGTTGTACCAGAGGCACTGGCGCATCTGAACGCAGGGCGGTCTTTCGTGCTGGAAGCCCCGACCGGGTTCGGCAAGACAGTCGTCATGGGCAAGTTGATCGCTGAGGTGGATCGCACCGCGCTGATCGTCTGCACGAAGGATGATCTGGTCAAGCAAGCCCGGCAGCGCATGTTGGAGCACACGACGCTCACGCCCGACGATATCGGTATCATCCAGCAGGACCGGTGCCACGTGTTCGGCAAGAAGGTCGTGATCGCCAGCTTGCAATCACTTGCAATCCCGGATCGGTACCCGGTGGGCATACGCCAGTACTTTGGGTTTGTGCTGTTCGACGAGGTGCACCGTCTTGGGGCCGATACGTTCGGGCGGGTCGCTGGCATGTTCCCCAGCAGACTGCGCCTAGGTGTCAGTGCAACCCCTAAGCGTATCGATGGCAAAGAGGTCGTGTTCGAAGCGCACATCGGGCCAGTATTGGTCCGGGCCAAGGGCGTTCCGATGAAGCCCAAGGTGCTGCGGTACAACACCGGGTGGCAGCTGCCTCGATGGAAGATCGATGGCAAGATGCAGAAGATGCCTCACAGCCCCGGCAAATGCGGGCACGTCTTCAAGCACATGGCCAAGGACCCGCACCGCAACAGGCTGCTCGTGTATCAAGCCCTGAAGTGTCACCAGAACAAGCGGCGGCTGGTGATCTTCTCGAAGCTGACAGACCACCTGCAACTGCTGGAGACGCTGCTGATCAAGCAAGGCGTGTCCCCGAACGCGTTTGGGCACTACTATGGTGCCATGTCGGGCAAGAAGCTGGACGCCGCTGCGGCAAAGCCCGTGATCCTCGCCACCCCCGAGAAGATGGGGGAGGGCACGGATATCCCGTGGCTGGACGCGTGCGTGCTGGCTATGCCGATGGCCAATGTCGAGCAGATCGTGGGCCGGGTTCTCCGCGAGCACGAGGGCAAGCCCCAGCCCGTGGTGTTCGACAACGTGGACGCCGATAGCAACGTGTTCATCGGTTACGCGAACAAGCGCAACGCGTACTACCAGCGCATCGGCGCTGACGTGAAGAATATGGAGGCCGAAGCCGCATGACCGGAGCAGTTGCCACCGTCACCGTAAAGCACCCCACGGGTGCAGTCGATTTCAAGGAGGAAGACGTTATGAGCCAAGACACGTTCAAGATGCTTCAGGCGAAGCTGGAAGAGACCCCCGCCAGCGAAACCGGGGAGACCGGGATCACGTTGGGCATGACGATCCCGACGCAGCCCTACATGAGCGTCCGCGCAGACGTGCATATTCGCGTACCCTGTCCGGTCGGGATGATCGAGCCGGTCTACGAGCACTGCAAGCTGTGGGCTGATGCCAAGATGGCTGAAATCAGCGCTGAAGTCGCAGAAGCATACGGCACGGACAAGTAAGGGGCGAGGATCATGAAAGCGGCAGACCTGCAAGCGCAGTACAACAAGACCTATGGCAAGGGCACGGCAACGCGTGGTGTCACTGTCTACCAGAGCCTCCGGTTGCCCACGGGCATCTTCGAGTTCGATCTTGGATCGGGCGGCGGCTTTCCGATGGGCAAGATCAGCGAGGTGTTCGGCCCTGAGAGTTCGGGCAAGACCAACCTGATGCTCAACGCCTGCGGACAGGCGCAACTGCTCTACCCCGGCTCGACAGCTGCGATCTTCGACGCGGAAGGCGGGCTGGAAGGCAAGTGGATGGGGAACTTCGTGAACCCCGACCAGACGCTGGTTCTGCGCCCGGACTACGCAGAAGCGGTGGTCGATATGGCCGAGAAGCTGATCGAAGCTGACGACGTAAGCGTTGTCGCCGTGGACAGTATCGCGGCGCTGGTCGCCACGGCTGAACTCGAAAAGAGCGCCGAAGGACAGATCATGGGCGGCAACAGCATCGTCGTCCAGAAGTTGATCCGTAAGCTGGTCGCAGCGCTCAATCGTGCCAACAAGGCGTACGAGAACGGCACACGACCCATCCCGGCTCCTGCTGTGATCCTGATCAATCAGATCAGGCACCAGATCGGCGTGATGTTCGGCTCCCCGGAGAAGACCCCCGGCGGGTTCGCGCCCAAGTTCGCTGCGGCGCTCCGTGTGCGCACCTATGGGCGCAACATTATGGACAAGAAGATCAGCGACACGATGCCGATCATCAAGCAGACGGACGCTGTGATCCAGAAGTGGAAGGTGCCTATCGTCGGCAACACGATCAAGTACGACATGGTGACCGTGGCACACAAGGGCCTCAAGGTCGGCGAGACGCAGGCGTGGAACCTTGTCGAGAAGACCCTTCAGTCGATGGGGCACCTTGGCAAGGGACCGAATGGCAAGGGCTGGGTGATGTTCGGCGAGGCGTACCCGACGCTGCTGGCTTGCCGCGAGAAGTTCAACGCCGACAGCGAGTTCCGGTCCAAGCTGCTCATGTTCCTGATCGAACAGGCGCTCGATGCCGAAGACAGCGTGATCCTTGTCGAAGGCGAACTCGCAGAAGGCGACGTGGAGGACCCCGAGGCATGACGCAGTTTGTCGTTGGGGATCGGGTGCAGAAGGTCAAGGGCTACCGCTGGCCGGGTGTGGTCGTTTCCGTCTTCAAGACGCTTTCGGGGGCACGCCGGGTTGTGGTAGAGTGCACTGTCGAGGAAGTCGCTGGGGCGTTGCATATATATAACGAGGACCAGTTGGAGTTGGAGGTGCGCGAATGAGCCTGCTGCAATTGTTCATCAAGTATTTCGGCACATCGGAGTTGCGTGGTCATGGAGGACAGGTTCAGGAAGGTGATCGGCCAGACCGGTCGGGTGGCGGAGAAGAAGCTGGCGAAGCGGATGGGCGCTCGTCTGACCCCGGGATCGGGTAACCAGCTAGGCGCGAAGGGCGACCTCGACTTCGGTGATTTCCTCATGGAGACGAAAGCCACCGAAGGAGAAACGTACCGTCTCGAACACGAACTGCTCGCCAAGATCGAACGCGAGGCGCTGGCCAAGAGCAAGAACCCCGCGTTCCACGTGCAGTTTGTGGACCGGCAGGCGAACCCGAAGCGGTTCGGGTCGTGGGTGATGGTGCCCGAATGGCTGTGGGAGCAAATGCGTGACGCTGCACTTCATCAAGAAGGTTAAGCCCGAGGGCAAGGACCTGCGGCAGCTGCTCCACGGGCACCTGTCCGGGTACATCGATGGGCGTCCGATCAAGACGCTGCACGCCAGTGAAGTCACGAAAGAGAACCCCGGCTTCTGTGCTCGCCGCAAGGCGCTCATGGTGCACACCGGGCAGGAGAACCCGGACGAGTTCCTGAGCACCAGCCTTTCCGTGACGTTCAATATCGGCAGGCGTCTCGAAGAGGACGTACAACACTGGTTCGCCGACATGGGGCGCGCTGTCGGGCATTGGGATTGCCGGTTCTGCCACAGCAAGTACAAGTTCCAGAAGCGGCCCGCGAAATGCACCAGCTGCGGCGGCACGCTGTTCAAGTACCGGGAGGTCCGCGCGCAAAGCCAGTACGCGTACGTGTCGGCGGGGCTTGACCTGCTCGTGGACAAGAGCCTGCCATCGGGCAAGCTGACCTATGTCGAAATCAAGACCATCGACAAGGAAGAGTTCAAGAAGCTGGCCATGCCGCTGGCGGAACACCGGGCGCGTACTCGGTTGGCGCTGCGGCTGATCGAAGAAAGCGACGATCCGTTCCTGCAACAGGTAGCCACCGACCGGGCGGAGGTGCTCTATGTGTCGAAGGGCGGCTTCGGCTGTGCGACACCCGAGGTGGCGCAGTATCCGTTCCCCGATGCGCAGTTCTCTCCGTTCAAACCCTATGCGGTGGAACGCGATGACGCATCGATTGAGCAGTACTACGCCGAAGCGATCAAGTACGCCGAGTACATCGCGTCGGGCGCGATACCTTGCCGGATATGCGCTACGACGTTCTCGCCGCAGGCCAAGGGCTGCAAGCAGATGCTGGCGTGCTTCCAGACGCCCAACAAGGAGGCGTAGATGGGGGCCAAGATCATCGCCGTGCTGGAAACCATGTGGGATTGGCGACAGCAGACAAGCAGTGCGGGCTACAAGCAGGCCCCTCGGCACTTCAAGATCAACCCGCGCAACTTTAGCGGTCGCAGGTTGTACCGCATCGCAGGCCCAGACGCGAACCTGCTGGTCACGAACGCCTGCCGTGAACTGGTCGGCTCGGCAAGCCAGCACGGCAAGCCTGATCCTGCGTGGCTGCGCGAGAACCTCGACCTGCTCATGCCGTTCGACGTGTTGTTGGTCTGCGGCAAGGTAGCCCAAGCGACGTATGCTCAAACAGGGTTCGTGTTCGACCGCACGGTGCTGATGATGCACCCGGCGGCGCGCACATGGACCAACGCGATGCTGGACGAAGCTGCCGCAAACGTACAAGCGCTCGTCGCACAAGGAGCCGCCGTATGATCCTCGGATTGGATATCAGCACGACCAGCACGGGGTTGCTATTGCTCAGCCCGACAGGGAACGTGATCTTCGCCGAAGCCATCGTGCCGGACCCCGGTCGCAAGAAGAAGCTGACCGTGATCGAGCGGGGGATCATCATCGCGCAGCGCATCGCCCAGATCGTGCAAGCCCGAGACCCCGACCGCATCGTGATCGAGGACTACGGGTTCGCCAGTCAGTCGCTCGCGCCCCAAGCCGAAGTGAAAGGTATCGTTCTGGCGGTACTGCATCAGATGGGGCGCAAGTGGGTGCTGGTCTCCCCGAACGCGCTCAAGAAGTTCGCCGGGGGCAAGCAGAAGGAAGACGTACGCCTTGAGGTGTACAAGCGTTGGGGCTTCGAGCACGCCTCCAACGACGTGGTTGACGCCTACGTGCTGGCCCGCATAGGCTCGGGTTTGCAGTACGGCACGACCAAGTTGACCCAGCCGCAACAAGCCGTGGTGGCCAAAATCAAAGAGAGCCTCTAGCGCGCTTTACCCTTGCAATCACTTGCACCACGTGGCACTGTGATGATCCTCAATCACCCAAACCCATGGAGGGGAAAGGTACCTATATGACGACCTCAACGCTTGACTTGCTGCTGAAGGGCAGCGCCCCCGAAACGCCCGTCGAACAGGCAATGACCGCGCAGGAGGCAGACCTGCCGAACTCCGCCACGATCAAGAAGATGAAGGTCGCTGAACTCGACGAACTCGCCGAGAACGTCGGCCTGATGGCCACGCACGAAGGCTGGTCCGCGCTGACCTCCGCCGACAAGAAGGCGCTGCTGATCGGCTTCATCGGCGGCACCGCACCGGGCACCGTGACCGGCGATGCCGATGTGTCGGTTGCGGGCGACCCGGCCCCCACCGTCTCCGAAGACACCGCCACGGCCAGCAAGACCATGGCCACCGTCAAGGTTGCCTCGGCGACCAAGAACGACCCGCTGTCCAGCGTCGCCAAGGAAATCGAGGCGCTGACCGATCAGGCCGAGGTCGAGGCGCGCATCAAGGCGCTTCAGGAGCAGGACGGGCTGAACGACTTCATGCTCGGCGGTCTGTTCGCCAAGCTGAACGAAATCGGCGACTTCGGCGAAAGCAAGAACTTCGCCACGTACGTCGAACTCAAGTACGACGTGAAGTACCGCAAGGCCCGCTACCTGATGGCGATCTACTCGGTGCTGCTCGACACCGGCATCCCGTACGGCGAAGTCAAGCACGTCGGCTGGACGAAGCTGAAGGAACTGGTCCCGGTCCTCACGAAGGAGAACTACGCCGACTGGATCAAGAAGGCCGAAATGATGAACACCGACACGCTCTACGCCGAAGTCAAGGCGTATCTGGCCGGTGGTTCGAACGACGCCGTTTCGACCAACGACGCGCAGCCCAGCAAGACGGTCACGACCAAATCGCTCAAGCTGCACGACGACCAGCTGGAAACGTACAACGCGGCGGTCGCCAAGGCCAAGGAACAGCTGGGCACCGACAGCGACACCGTGGCGGTCGATGCGATCCTGATCGAATATCTCGGCAACGCCCCGGCGACCAAGAAGGCCGATCCGGCGCAGGCCAGCGAACCGATCCTCGATCCGGCGGCGTTCTGGCAGGCTCTCCGGGCCAAGTTCCCGGGTGACGACAAGTCGGCTATGATCTACGCGTTCGGCGAAGATGCCAACTTCGATGGCCTGTTCCCGAATGTCGCACTGAGCATTGACTTCGTGTCCGGCTCGGGCGAATAACAAGCTAGTTCGGGGGTTGGGCTGACCGCCCTCACGCCCTCCCCCGAACGACCACCTAGCGTGGACGGGTAACTCAGTCGGTAGAGTGCTGCACCCTTAATGCAGATGCCGTTGGTTCGAACCCAACCCCGTCCACCATGGTACACCAACAAGCGGAGTTGCATGTGGCTGACACCCTCGCACTCGTTACAGGCAATGTTGGCCTGCTCGGCACCGCAGAGCGCGACAAGGCCGTTGCCAAAGCATGGCTCTCGGTGACCCAGCGCAACCCCTGCGATATCTATGTGCTTGGCACGCTGTTCGCTCCCGGCGCAGACCGTGAACGCATGGAGACGCATCTGCGGATGCTCCCGGGCAGGCTCGTGCTTGTGACAGACAATGACGACAGCGTGGAAGCCCACCTGCCCGGCTGGTACGACGTTTATACCAGTATGGATTTGCAGCTGGGGGGCGGGCAATTACTGCGTCTAAGCCACGCTCCGTCGCCGGGGGACTACATCAACCTCCACGCGACAAAGAACGTCCCTGACGACCCCACGCGGGTCTATACCAGCTGGGACCTGTGGCAGCTGGCCAACGCGCACTATCTGGCGCGCTACGCCAAGAACCTCGCAAGCAGCTTTCTCTAGGTAGGTACACCGTGAACAAGGATGGTTCTAATCTCGACGACCTGATCGCCAAGGCACTTGAGCAGGCAGACAAAGGGGTGCAAGTCACCAGCGCTTTGCCGCCGATTGACGATAAGCCCGTCCTCGACCCGAGCGAATGGTTCGCGTTCGACTTCGAAGCCAGCGAAACAACTCCGCCACCTGCGGGGCAAGCAGCAGGGATTGCAGGCCAAGGCGTGTGGGCCACGCTTGAGTACTCGACGGTCGGGCACCCGCTCGCGGCCAAGCCGAACTTCAAGTATCTGGCGAAGGGCAAGAACCCGCTGCCCACGCAGCCGTGGAAGTTCGCCAAGAAGATCGCAGTCGGCCCACATGTTGCTATGAAGCCCAGCGGCATACAGGCCACGACGATCAGCCATGTTGGCACGCCCAATGAGCAGACGATGTTCACGAATGACGCGCTTCAAGTCGTGAACACGCTCAGCGACCTGCAAGTTCAGCACAGCTTGCAGTGGATGCTGGACATGTTCATGCTCAGCGACCAGAACGACTTTGCGGAGTTCGTGATGGTTGAAGTCGGTGGCGGTGGCTACACGCCGGTGTCGCTCTATATGCACTCGGTAGACTACGCCCCGCAGGATGGGCCAGAAGCTACCGTGTGTTGCGGGGCCATGCTCCTGACATTCAAGGTCAAGCGGCTCAATATCCTCAAGCAGGACTGGATCGCTGCGGGTGCCGCCATCAACAAGCAGGCGGTGTCTTCGCTGGCGAAAGCCTACAGCACGTACCTGTTGGGGGTAGACGAACCCCAGATCATCAAGCTGAGCATCAGCCCCGAGGATTTGGGGATCGATTTCGCCAAGATGGAGAAGATGCTGCTGGCCGGTATCACGGCTAAGAAAAAGCAGCAGCCCAAACCGAAGCCCAACCCCATGACGCCCATAGAGCACGGGCTGGCGAGCAAAAAGACGTTCATCGCCCAGAACGAAAAAGCCAAGTTCAAGAAGAGCAAACTCAAGTAGGGCTTTGCAATTGATTGCACGCGCATGCGGTTTTTGGTGTACACCTGCGCCCCATGTGCTAGTGTGAGGAATAGCAATTTCTCATACCGATCACGGAGGATCACATGACACAGAAAACCGAGAACACAGTCGAAGGCGTCAAGGATGCGGTCAAGCGCTTCCCGAACGGCGACGTGGCCTTGCGCCTCGACGAGAACACCATCCTGATGAAGCACGGCTCCGGGGGCGTCAGCCTCAGCCAGAAGTGCCTGCTCGGGGGTAACGAGACCGCTCGCGTGTTCCTCAACGAGCACGATCTGGCGGTGCTGAAGACCGCGCTCAATTGGGAGTTGCTCGCATGACGCAGATCGACAAAGTGCTGACCGCTGGCGAATGCGAAGAACTACGCATCGAGGGGATCGACGCGTATTACGCTGGCCAGTCGTTCGACGCGAACCCGCACCGGGCCGAAGCCGCGCTTGCGTGGGACGCTGGCTGGCGGCAGGCCGAGCAGGCTCAGCACGAGCAGGCCCAGCCGTGACGCCCTACCAGCAAGCGATCCGTGATCGTGCTGCCATCAAGAACTGGCTGCAAGGCGCGCTCAGCTTGCCGGTGCGGGAATACCGCCTCAGCGAACTCTGCAACGCGTTCGGCCTGACCCGGCGCTACGTGTTGAAGTACGTGAACGGCGGGGCGGTTATGGGCGACCGGCTTCGCGCCCAGATCATCGAATGGTGCAACGCGCACCCTGACCTGTCTCCGAACCAGCCCCCCGAGGGCGGGCACTGGTTGGGGCAGATTGACACAGGACAAGGTTGATGCCCGAAGACCAGAAGACGTGCGACCATGACATGCAGCCGACCGGTTACTGGTCCGGCGGGTGTTGTCTCTACGCCTGCAAGAAATGCGACTTCGAAGAAGAGTACGACCGCTCGTAATGGCTTGCATATCAAGCCGGATCATGTACTGTTGAAAGGCCAAGGAGGGACCGATGCTTAGGGGTGAAGTTGACCAATTGGGGAGGGGTTGCGGACCAGTATATCGCACAGGCGAACCTACACCTTGTCCCGGCTGCTTGAGAAGCAACTGGATCGTGGGGCGGGTCACTGCCGAATGCGCTTTCTGCCACGCCGCCTTGCCGTTGGACGAGGGAGCCACGAGCATCGTGTACCAGCCGAAGGTCGTCACCGGGGCACGCTCGGTGGCGTCACTCGAACAGGGAAACACACCCTATGCTGAAGCCCGCGTTGTCCGCATCGACAGCCATCCCGCCCGCCGACCCGGCGCTGCTCCCCATGCAGCTGAGCCTGTTCCCCTTGGGGGACGACCTGCCGCTGTTCACGCATCCGCACGACACCGCAACCAGACGATCCCACGCCAAGCACTGACGGGCTGCTAGTTGTTGCGGACGCGACAGCGTAAGACCCAAGAACCAACAGCGTCCTCTGGCGGCTTTCTGCGACCCGACCGCCAGAAGCAGAACCCGGGGGGAACATGAGACCCGTCATGCGCCTCCCGGGTTCACCCATTTCAAACTGAACATTTCGCACGTCCACGGAGGGACAGATGCCCAACGACGAGATTGTCCCGACCGACCCGCCCTCGAAGGGTCCTAAGACGTACGCCCCCAGCAATGTCGCAAGAAGCCTGCTCTATGCCAAGCTGATAGCCTGTGGGTGTAAAGGCAACGCCCATGGGGTAAAGGCGTTCGAGACCGCTGAAGGTATGGTCCTTGGTGCGAAAGCCGGGCAGACCAAGTTGGGAACGGCGCTCATGGTAATCGACGACTTGATCAGCGCACGCCTGTTCAGCATGTCGGACAAGGAACTCCTGCCGCTCATGTGCGAGGCCATGCGCAACAGCAACGAAAAGGCCAAGGGGTTTGGCCCAGCGTCACCCCCGGTAGGTGCGCCCTTCTCGGCATGGCCCCCGTTCCTGCAAGGCCAGTACATGCAGATGGCCAAAGGTGTTCTGGCCCTGCTCAACGACCTTCCGAAGTTGGGGGAGTGATATGCCTGTGTCGCTGAAGAACTATCACCCGAGCAACACAGCCATGGTGCTCGTGATCGCTCGGCTCCAAGAAGGGTTCGGACATGTGCCTGCAAACGCCCTCGCCAAGAACATGGGGCACTGCGCCGAAACGATTTGCTCGGCAAACTTGGGCTGGCACGGGATCACCTATGGCGCGTTGTTCGGTGTAATCGATGACCTTCTGGGGGAGAAGCTGATCGCCCTCGATAACCAGACGCTGCTTGTGCTAATGTGCGAGGCGCTACGTAGGGCGCGGTACCCGCATAGCTACGCTGCCAAGAAGCCGTTCTCTGAGTGGCCCGCTGGGCACCAGAACGCCTACATGCTACAGGCAAAGGCAGTGCTCGATATGCTGAACAGTCTGCCGAAAATCGGGGACGAGTAAACGATCCCAAGTGTAGCCCGTAAGTTTTTGAGCGCGCTTGTGATTTCTTGAAATAAATCCAGCCCTGTACCCCCGCAAGATTTGTTAGGTTGAGCACGTGCAAGCAATTGCAAAGAGAGACAGCGTTATGATACAGATGCCTCACCATGATTTGGGGAACGCAGATCACTTTGGGGGCATGATGTTGATGGCACCACCAGCAAGCCAGAGTACCTACCCGTACACCGTGACCACCGTGCGCAAGGTCAGAGCCACTGCTACCAGAGTATACGCGCGTGATCCCGAGCACGCCGCTCAGAAACTCCAAGAAACGCGCCGCTCGCAGGGGGGCAAGTACCCGGTCACCGAAATACGTGTGTACGCGGGGCATGTTGATCCTAAGCTGATACACCAGCATGAGCCTTGTCTGGTCATGCACCCGGAGGAAACCTGAAGATGCCCGTCACGATCAATCTCAAGCCCGTGCTGTCGGTGCCCCCCGCTGACTGGCCTCCCGAGTACCAGCAGTTCATGGTCAAGACGATGGCGGAGAGATTTCTCACGTGGCACCTGCCGGGCACGTTCAGCCCTGATGGGGGGATCAGCTTCCAGAAGGTGAGCGTCGCAGGCACGCACCACGAGTACGAGAACAAGCCGGTCGGCACGAACCTGTTCACGTACACCGAGGCCGAACAGATGATCCGGCACATGCTGGGGATCGGGAAACCCGACTGATGCAGTACAGCCGATGCCAATGCGGTAACGCCGAACGCTGGGACAGCGGTGAAATGCTCCACCCGTGCCAAGGGTGCACGTACTGTAAGACCACGCTTGCACGGACACCAGAAGACCACGCACCGTTGGAGCCGCACCAGTTGTTTCAGTCCAGCGAGAAACGCCTGTGCTGCAAGCGCTGCGGCGAGTACCGCCACAAGGGCGTGACGTTCTCGGGCAAGACCGCCAAGCAGTTCATCCAAGCGCATCCGGGGCTGGCCAAGTAGGCGCACCTGTGTTATAGAATACCTAGGTCCAAGGAGGGATTGATACGATGCTACCGCACCAGAAGCTGATCGAGTTGCTGAAGGCCAAGCCGGAAGAAACCCCCGTGCCCGCGCCAGAAGTTCCCTCAGCTGCGTGGCTGGCAAGCGTGCCGTTCCCGCAGTTGAAGGGCTACCCGTACGCGCAGATGGTCAAAGACCCGATGCTCAAGCCCGGAGTACCGATCCCGACCCTCAAGACCACGGTGCCGGTGAAGCCCCCGCAGAAGTTGTACCTAGACGGCCCGGGGGCCACGTTTGACCCAGATGCTGTCAGCCAGTTGTCGGGCGACCTGTACATGCTGGTCAAGAACCTGCCCTCGGATATCACGTACCCGCCCGAAATGAGTAATCTGTTTCTGCTGATCGGCGTGGCGGTCGGGTACTTGAGCACGTACAAGAAGCTGCTCACCGATGGCACGCTCACGATCATCGACGCAGACCCGGATCAAGGTTCGCTCAGCGTGAAAGCACAGAACGCGCTGGAGGTGCACCAGCACGCCACGCAGAAAGCAACCAAGTTGGGGTTCGGTACGGTGTTGGCCGCGCTCTCGCACCTTGAGACGATCATGGAAGTCCCGGCCAAGACCATGAAGGACCCCTCGCAAAGCACCGCTGCCAAGTGGTACTTCCAGCTGCGCGAGCAGGCCAAGGACTTGGGGTTCGAGACGATCACGTCGGCGTTGTTCGAGTTGCAACACCTTCAGAGTTCGGGCGACAAGGCGCATGCCACTGATGCTGATCCCGAAACGGAAGCCGCGCAGTACAAAGCCGCGCTCAGCACAGCCAACGAGTTGGGGTACGATTACGTCGCCGACGCGCTCCACGCGATCCCCGTCCTGAGAGCGAAGATCAAGGAACTCGCTGCGCTTGTGACCAGCAAGGCACATGTGCCGACTGACCAAAACCAGAACGTCGTATCGCTCGCCACAAAGCTGTACAGCCTGAACGCCATCGCGCAGGATTTGGGGTTCGATGATATCTCGGACATGGCGCTCGTGTTGGAGAACGCGATGGAAGAGTTCGTCGAGAAGCACGGCAAGAACGATATCGATATACAGGACCTGCTGAGCATCACCGAGGGTAGCTTTGCGAAGGACAAGCGCGCGGAGGCGTTGGGCTTCACAAGTGTCACCGACATGCTGACCGTCATCGAAAAGCATACGGCCTCGCTCAAGATCGACTTCCCCCTCGCGTCGTTCTCGGCGTACTCGGCGTTCGGCTGGGCAAAGGACTGGTTGACCCAGCACAAGCGCGCCAAGAACATGGGGTTCGTTAGTATCTCGCAGGCGATATCCACGCTTGAGCAGATCGCCAAGAAGGGAAGCAAAAATCTATGAGCGTCAGCATCAAAGAGACCCCCGGTACCCAAGAAAGCGCACACAAAGGAGCCAGCGTGGACTATCCGAACATCGAGAAGATCGAAGGCTTCAAAGCTGGGCCTACCGGTATGAACAAGATCACGCTGCTGGTGCTGACCAAGGTGCCCGAAATCACGAAGCACGCCAGCCCAGAGCATCCCGCCAAGCTGTGTGCCGGTAATCTTGTGCTGACGGTGACCACCGGGTCGTCCAGCAACTCGTACACGCTCACGCCCAATGACGCAGATTATCTGGCGGAACTGCTGACCCGTAGCGCTCGGCGCTCCCGGCAGCTGCTCAAAGCCAAAGAGGCCGAAGCACAGGACGAGTACGACAAGTGGGCGCTCCAGAACCCGCAAGGCGGCAAGCAGGGGGAAGACCTGTGACGCAGAAAGCATCCGCCCCGCTGAACATTCCCGAGTACCCGTACTGGAAGGCGTCTCAGTTGGAAGTCGTGTGGGGCGCAGAAGACACTCGGTATCTGCCCATGAGCAAAGCCGAGGCTGTTACGATCATGGCGCGGTTGCCCACCGAAACCGCTGTAGCTGATCACCTGTTCGGGACCGGCTCCGTACCGGGCGACCTGATGGCGGGGCGCACCAGTATCGAGTTCGATGACGACGTGTCTCCGCAGGATATCTGGGATACGCTGCACGCGCTGCTCACGTCGTTCGGCCCAAGTCACGAAGTCAAGATCGCCACGGTAGCGGTGGCGCTCTATCGGTGGTTCCCGCCCAAAGCCTAGGAGCAGTGCACGTGGATATACTAGCGACCCCCGATCAGCACGAGTACGAGTACCCGAGTTATAGCACGCCCGGTTCGGCGGTGGTGATCATCTACGGCACGCCCGCGCCCTACGCCGATGGTACGCCCAGCGTGTACCGGTGGGAGCAGGACATGCTGGAGTACGACACCAGTGCGTCGTCGTTCTGGATCAATGAGGGCGAGGGTTGGGAGCACTGGATTGATCAAATCGATTTCCCCGGCCCCGGCGTGTACGTGATCGAGAACATCGTCGGCACGTACCATAAGGGCGAGTGGGGGTTCACGGACGATGACGTGGATTGGGATCACGACCCGCCCCGGCCTGCTAGGTGGTCGGACTTGCCGTGGGATAACTGGTGGATGAAGGCGCTCAGGCTGGTGGGCATCGATCCGAAAGCCAGCATCAAGTACGCCCAGAAGTACCTGTAGGCTGGCGCACGCTTGCAATCAATTGCACGCTCATGGCGCGTCAGGTGCGGTTTTCCCTGTACATCTAGGCACACTATGCTAGAGTGAAGGTATGGGGTTTCCCACCCCCCGCACAGATCAAGGAGGATCACATGGCTACTTTCTCGCTCGAATTGTCCGCAGACGAAATTACCACCCGCACGCTGTTCAATGACGCGCTCGACCGTGAGTGGACGCCCTACCGCGCTTCGGTTGCTGTGATTTTCGTTCGTGAAAGCGCGTACAGCTTGCCCGTGGCTGCGCTGGTTGACCGGGTGAACATGCTCGGCGCGTACACGATCACGGCTGACACCCTCCAAAAGGTGCTGACCGGTTTGGTCTACGAGAAGGTGCTTCGCAGCCGCATGATTTCCGGCGTTCGTCACTACGAGGTGAACTACTGATGGCACCGAAGACCGACAAGAAGTCGTTCCGCAAGGGCGACCGGGTGTACAGTTCCAGTTGGGGGCTGGCGACCGTTACCGACGCTGTTCGCCGCAAGGACGACGATGGGGACCAGTACATCACGGTGATGCCCGACAACCCGAAGTGGGCGCACCTGCCGCCCAACCGCCGCAAGGCGTGGGTGCACCTGACGTACAAGGTCTCGCCGCTCAAGGACGCCTTGTTCCAAGCCCTCGAAAAGAGCACGGCGGATCAGCGCCTCAAGGAGTTTGTCCGTTCGCGGGCCAACTGGAAGGGTGACGAGAAGCACAACGCAATGATGGCCGTGGCAGAACTGCGCCTGCTGGCCATGCAGATCGAAGACAGCGTGAACGCGCGCTAACAGGGAGTGACACGTTACCATGAGTACCGAACAACCCACGCCGCTGAGCAGGACCTGCTTGAACTGCAAGCACGTGCGAACCGGGTTCCTCGGCATGCTGGCTGATACCCCGGATTGCTCGCAGGTCACCCGGTTGAACTTGGTGACCGGCAAGACCGAGTACCGCCCCTGCGGTATCGCGCGTACCTACGAGTGCGGCGCAGAGGCGCGCTTGTGGGAACCCAAGCCTGTGCCCAAGCACCGGCAGGTCTGGGACGCACTCAAGGCGTTCGGGCGGTTTGTCCGGCTCATGCTCGACAACGCAAGGATACGCTAATGTTCCGCCGCGCATGGCACAAGTTCACGGACTGGCTGGTGCGGGACCTGTACACGTACGAGGAACGCGCGTTGCGGCTCTTGGAGGCCGAACGCCTTCAGATGAAGAACGACCTGCAACGCGAACGCATCCAGAAGCGTCGCGAGCGGGAAGACCGCCTTCGCAATGACTTTCGGACAGTGGCAGTGTGGAGCCTCGACTACCGCGAGGGCGACGTGCCGATGAACGCGCAGTTCTACTTGCAGCAGACCCGTAACCCGATGCCTGACGGAACCGTGTACCGGCGGGTTGTCGGCGGGCCTGTGACCCGGCGCGAAACCGGTGCGGCTGTCCGGCACGAAGCCCAGCTGGGTACCTTCGTGAAGGGCCAGACGACGTACGTCGAGTACGTCCTGCCGTGGCGGGACTTCACACGCACCACCGAGAGCCTGCGCAAATGCGAATACATCACCGTGCTCGCGCCGAAAAAACGTAGGTTCCCGCCCGGCCTTGGTGTATAAGTACCCCGACCCCAATCACCCAACCGAGCAAGGAGGCTCAGAGTATCATGACGAAAACCACCGAACAGGACACCACCGGCCAGCCGATCCCGGCAAAGCTGACGTTCGCCGATATCGCCGCCCGCGAGGAAGCCGAGCAGCACAACAGGCACACGCTGGCGCTGTATGCGGCCCGTCGTCGGGCGCAGGACAACGTTGATCGCATGCAGGAGCAGATCGACCGGCGCACGGCTGAACGCGACCGCCTCACCGATCTGATCGCCAAGATCGACACCATCGCGGCAGACCCCAAGCTGGTGCTCGACACCGATGCTGTCGAAGAGGCGACGGGTGGGGCGTACACCAGCATCAACCGCGACTGACGTTTGCAATCAATTGCAACGGGAGAGCGGGTTTCCTATTGTCAGGGACCCGCTCTTTTGCTAGTGTGAAGGTACCGGGGAACTCCACCCCGAACCTGATCACGGAGGATCAATATGATTGCCAGCACCACCACCGAACGCTGTACCCGCCACCCTAGCCGCGACACCAGCTGGCCGGGAGCCATTGGCTGCGACGCCTGCTGCGACGCTGCTCTGGCTCGTGCTACCGAAAACGGCGCTGGCCCCAACGAGGGGTGCGCAGCATGAAGCCCACGTTGACCGATTGCCCGCCGCCCGAATACGTCCGGGTCACGACCAAGCCCGATGGTACCTATGTGGGGACCATCGTTGTGCAGGGCGAAGACCGCTGGAAGCGTGAGAACGCTTGCCCGTATAAGCTGGCGGCGATGCTCCGGGCCTGCCGCCCGGGGATCGACTACGTGGCCACGGCTGATGGCGAAATCCACGACACCGGGTGCCTGACGCTCGGCGAATGTATCGAACTCGCCGCATGATCGACCCGGCGCTCACCCCTGTGTTGGCCGACGCACTGATGGTGCAGGGCAAAGCTACGTTTGGGCCGATTGTTCCTCGCAAAGACAGCGAGCCTGTGTTGGCGCAGATGCGGCGGGCACGGTCTTTCGTGTTCGACCGGCAGGCCAGCTACCGCATGGGCGAAATCGCGGCGTATGACCCCGACCTGATCGCAGACGCTATGGAGTTCGCTCGGGTGCCCTACCCCAGCACGTTCGTGGAGTGGGACCCGATGGCGTATCTCGACGCGCTCGAAGACGCAGGGTTGGCCGTGAACCGCCAAGAGAACAAGATGCTCGACACACGGGTGGGGTTCCTGTTCACCGACAAGTGGTTACGTAGCGCCGTGCTTGGCGCAGACGGGCTGGCCACGTGGCACCCGATGATCTACCGCTGGCACCAGCCGATGACGCGTGCGCAGGAACAACAGTTCTGCGACGCCTTTGAGTGCACGCGGATACTGATCGACCAGTGGTTCTGGGGGAGCGTGTACACGGTGCTGGACCCCACCCGACGCCGCTCTATGCGGGCGATGCACGGGATTGAAATCCCCGAAGTGTATCGCTCCAAGCCGGGGGTCATGCGCTCGCTCTTGGAGGTCGGCGCAGGTGCCGGTGATTTCAAAGCCGCGATCCTTGCCAGCCTCTTGCTGATCCGGCCCAACCTGACCCGTGTGATCCACGAGCGCAAGCCGGGGCGCAAGCTGCACCGGGGAACGCCCAAGCGCTTCATGGCCAGCACGGTCGTGACGATCAACATGAAGGCCGACACGACCCGCAAGCGGATCATCGCAGCTGCCAAGGACGAGGCGCATGCGAGCAAGACCCGCTGGCACGAAGTTCGCGGGCATTACGTGCATAACCACGAGGCGCGCACGAACGGCTGCTCGCATGATTGGCAGCAAGTCGAACCGAACCGCTGGGAATGCGGGCACGAAGGGTGCAAGGGCAAACGCACATGGCGCACGTACCCCGAGGGCAAAGGCTCGGCGCAGATCGGGTACGTCTCGAAGCATTACGTGATGAAAGGCTAGGTCCCTCCTGTGTCTGTGACGATCAACCTTGACCCGGCCCCGCCGAAGAAACCCCCGAAGCTGGTATGCCCGTGGCGCAACCCGCACACGGACCCGCCGGGGTACTGGCACGTGGCGTTGGTGGCCGTGCGCTGGAAAGCCGAGGGGTTGGCGTACTCGGGGGGCGTAATGCCCATGAAAGTGGCCGCAGACATGCCCCAAAATGGCGGCTGGAAGTTCATGGAACCCGAAGTCATCTGCAAGCACCCGGCGTGGGCGCACGGGCAGCTGTTGGCGTGGTACGACGAAAGCGTTGGGGTGCCACCCTATACGCATTTGGCAGTGCAGGCCGCTAATCTGCTCGGCATTGGGGAGGCGTGGAAGGCTCCTGCGCTTGAGTACCATAACTTTGTGGCGTTGTGGCGCAGTTCCGTTCTCAAGAAGTATCCCGGGAAGTACGCGTAGCCATGCCGGTCACGATCAACCTAACCCCCCAGATACCGTGGAAGATGCCCGGCGAGTTCACCGGCAAGTCGCGTACTGTTATCGCTGCATGGCGCTCGCAGCATGCCGGGTTCAATAACGGTGGTGGCCTGATCCCGGTGTGGGCGATAAAGCCACAGGCGCAGTTGGTTTGGCAGGTGCTCGGCCCCGAGTTCGTCTCGAAGCACCCCGCGTTCGGCGTGGGCAGCGCATGGATCGCTTGGTACGACGAGTTCACGCCCGGGGCGATGCCTGCGTACATGAACCACGCGTGCTATGCCGCTCGGAGCGTCGCCAACAACAGCGTCTGGGTGACCGACGAGCACGCGTACGCGATGTTTGTTGCTCAGTGGCACAAGCGGATCAAGCTAGAAGCCAACACGCCCGAGGGGCTGGACACTTAAGCCCTCACAAGGCATAGTAAGCGTACCGGGACACACTCGGCATCATGGAGGATAAGTTGACGGACACCAGCTCGCCCCAAGCGAAGCCCAAGCCTGCTCTTTTCGCAGGATCGGCCCTTGCTGTGAACGAAACCCCGGCAGAGCATAAGCTGCACGTCGAGCACTGGTCGATCTGGGCGTATAGCCACGCCGAGGCGCTGGGGCTGGCCACACAAGGCACGCTCGACAAGCACCCCGGATGCAAGCTGGTGAACATCGCAATGTACGATATCACCGAAGCAGCGTTGCAGGCGCTCGATTGGAAACCGGAGTACCAGTCATGACCGACAAGACCAAGAAGCCCACGCTGACGCTCCCCGGGTTGCCGGGGGCAGAACCGATCCACCCTGAGCATGACCCCCAGCTGCACGCGGCGCTGGCCAGCACAATCGACGCGCTGTTCAACGGCGAGAACTGCCCGCAAGACCAGAAGCGGGTCGGGTTCGTGTTGCTCACCGCCAATTTCGGGGATATCGCCGAAGGCCGGGTGAACTACGTCTCCAACGGCGCACGCGATGATATGGTCTCCATGTTGCGCGAGTTCCTTGCCAGAGCCGAAGGGCGGTATGTCGGCGATGCACCCGAGACCAAGCAATGACCGCACCGCAGGTACAGATCGACACCGGCGCTAACGCTGTCTGGGTGAACACCGCCACGTACTGCATCGGGCGCTTTGGCCGCATGGGGATCGATATCCATCGGGACCTAGGCGCGCAGACAGATGGGCAGGGCGAATGCCTGCTCTGTACGCATGGCGCTGTCAGCGAAGCCGATTGGGACGCGTTCGTTGCCGGGATGCTCGAACATCACGGTGTGACTGTGCCCGCCAGCGCCAAGCCTGACTGGTGGAGCGCCCGCAAGACCAAGGACGTGCCATGCTCCGCAAGCTGATCGAGTTCGTCTTCGGGCCTCCGACACCGCCGCGCGTTCGGGTATCTCCGCCGCGCATGTGCACCACGCATGCCATGGCCGTGCACCCCCAGAAGCTGGACCGGCTGTCCTGTTGGTTCTGCCCGCATGACGAGTTCGTTGTCCCCGAGGCGATCCATGGGAACTACCCGGCGCTCCTGCGGTGGTGCTTCGAGAACGGGTACCCGCTGGGGTATAGCTTCCCGACCGCAGCATGGGGCGCGATCCAGACTGGCCCCGGGTTGCCCGACGATTGGGTGTGCGACGACCACGGCAAGTTCGGATGCCCAAGGTGTATATCCCCCGGGCAGTTGGCGCGGGATAAGCCTGCGCGATAGTGCAATCAATTGCACGGCTGGGGCTGGACACACGCAGGCTCCTGTGGCAGAGTAAGAGCATCGAAAAACACCACTGATCACGGAGGATCAACGCATGATCGACGCACAGCAAGTGAAGAAGGCCGGTCGCCGCAAGGCCGGTACTTGGGGTCGCCCCCGCCGCAGCAACAAGACCGCCGCCGCCAAGGGCGTTCGCGTTGCCATGGCCCGTGGCGACTTCGATGGAGGTGCCGACTACCGCACCCGGAACGAAGGAGACTGACACGTGGGGCACTTTCGCTTTCATCGCCGCATCCCGATCCTGCCGGGGCTGTGGCTCAACCTGAGCAAACGGGGGATCAGCCTGAGCGCTGGCGTACCGGGTGCCACCGTGAACGTCAGCAAGGATGGCGTGCAGGGCACAGCGGGGATACCGGGGTCCGGTCTGAGTTACCGCACCAGCCGCGTGACCCCGTGGCTCAAGAAGGTACGCGCTCTGGGGCGCAAGCCGAAACCGGAAGACACAGAGCAATGAGCCGCTACCCCGGCAGTGAAAACGACCCTGACACCGGCGGGCTGTGGTTCTGCCTGTTTGTGGGGGCGGCATTGCTACTGTTCCTCGCCGGAAGGTTTTCGTAATGCCGAACACGAAGGATGACAGCCAATGACCCCCGAAGAACAGCTGCTGCGCGCGATCTTCAGCAAAGACCAAGAGGACCCGCTGGAAGCGCTCAAGACGATTGCTCGGGACACGCCCGAGTACGTGTGTGCTGGTATTCCCGATGACGTGATCGAAGCCGGTATGGCCGCTCGCGAACAGGCTGAGCACGACATGGCGAACTACGTGTCCGGCGTGACCACCGATTGGGACGAAGGCATGATCGCAGCGGCGATGTTCCGGGCGATGCTGGCCAAGATGCTCGAAAGCCTCGACGCATGAAAGCGCTGCTCGCATGGCTGCGCAGACTGTTCCGTAAGCCCCCGCCGACCCGTCAGCCGAACCACCCCGGCATGGACCCGCTTGCGCCCCACGCGCTTGACCATGGCGCGTACGCAGACGGTGTGCCCAAGCCCGAACGACTGCTTCAACTGGAAGCAGAAGACCCGTTCTGGATCACCTTCGGCGGCAGCGTCGAAGACCCCTTCGGGTGCGGGGGCGAAACGTTTCGCCAACGCGCTCTGTTCAAAGCCAAGCAACAGGAGAATGCCCCATGAAGAAGATCGCACCGCTCGCCGCCCTGCTCTCGCTGGGAGCCTGCACGGCCAAGCCCGCGAAGTCCAACGGGTGCTCGAAGATCAGGGCTACACGGATATCGTCATCGGCGGCGCTGATCCGTGGGGCTGCGGCAAGGAAGACAGCACGTCGAACAAGTTCACCGCCAAAGGCCCGACCGGCAGGCAGGTGCGCGGCGTGGTCTGCGGCACCGGCGGCTGGACCAAGGGCTACACGGTTCGCGTGTACTGACATGAGCGAAGACGCTCTCGACGCGCTGGACGCAATCGCCGCCAAGCTGAGCAAGCCCATGCTCGAATGCTTCAAGCGGGGGTCCGATCTTGGGTGCTACATCAGCCAGCGCACGGTCGGCAAAGCACTCGTCAAGCGCGGCTTCGCTGTGCCTGTGGTGGGCCATGCGTCCCTGTACGACTGGACGCCCCTTGGCAGGGCTGTTCGGGGGTACGTTCGCAACCCAGCGGAAACCACTGGCAAGCCGCCCACCCCTGTGGCATAGAATAGGGGCAAACCAAGGAGGGTTATTGCAATGGGTGCCGGAACGACAAAAGACCGCGTGATCGTTGGTTCGATCCTTGCGGCGCTGGTGAGCCTCTGTGGCTACAGCCTTTATGGGTTCTACGTCCAGATCACCGAAACCGTCATGCTCCCCCGGGCCGAGTGGCGGCGCTATGTCTGCAAGGCGCGGGATTATGATACTCGGGTGTACATGCGCTCGCTCGGTACTGACCGTATCGTGGTCGCCTGCATCAGGGCGCACGTGCAGGACGGGAGCACAGACGAGGCGATCATGCAGGAATGCCTGTTCGAAGAACGGTCGTGCAACTGATTGCAGAAGAGCCGGTACCCCATGATGCCCATGTGGTGCAGGCGCACAAGCTGTTCCGGGATTGCGGGTTCGAGTTGTCTGCGATGCAGTACCCCCGCTCCCCGGAAGCACTGGCGGCTCTGCGGGAGTTCAACCGGGTGCCCGCCACATGGGTGCACCCGATCCCGTGGGAGTACCACCCGAACGAATGGTGCGCCCAGCGTTGGCGCGAAACAGGAAGGCTCGTGTAATGCACCACCAGATCGCCTATTGGGAGGCGCAGATGGACTTTGCCCTCGACGCGTACACCCGCGCCAAGAACGCCGGGGCCGCAACGTCGCGGGACTTCTCGCAACGCCAAGCTGCCGAATGCGCAGCCATCGTCACGGCGCTCAGACTGCGCCAGAAAGCCGGTGCAGCATGAAGCTGTACGACGCATGCAAGCGCTTTCGCACGGACCCGGTGTATCGGGACTGGCTGCGGTTCCGTTGGCGGTACAGCGCCATGCGCCACCGGCTGCACGTGTTCCTGCGTAGGTTCGGCTTCAAGGTGTACGGTGGTTTTACCGGCACGTCGCGGCCTGCGTTCACGTACGAACAGTACCGCAAGTACCGGGGCCTCAAGCCCCAAAAGAAAGGGGCAAGGTCATGTTGACCAAGTTTGATATCTGGCTCGGGAAGCGCTTGTTCGTCCCGGCGATCATCTGGTTCTGCCAGCGAACCAAGCAGACGCAGTACGCTGTGGCGAACTACGCCACGTGGTTGTCGATCTTGATCGTCCTCTACGGCGTAGCGGAGCACCGCACGTGGTCGTGGGTCGAGTGGGTGTTCGCCCCCTTGCTCACGCTGGTGTTCGCGTACCAGACGTACAGAACGGGCCGAGACCCAGATCGTCGGACCACCGCGTTCTACATGCGAAAGATCATCATCGTGCTGCTGTTGATCGATCTGGTGTTGATCGGCTTGACGCTTGCCCTTCAAGAGAACGGCGACGGGTGGGGTTATATCGTCCGAGCGCTGACCCGGTACGTCCCGTGGAAAGTGCTCGCGCTGATCGCCGAGTACGCCCGCGATATCGACAATATCCCGCCCCGGAAGATCAAAGAAAAGCGCAAGAGCACGTCGGGGGTTCTCGCCCCGGCTCGCGCTCGTGCATAACCCGAAGGAGTACCCAGACAATGTTGTTGACGAATAGCGCCCCCGCTGTAGCATCGGCGGATCACTACGCAGGGGAGCGTCTCATGTCTTACCGGAACCACCAGCGCAGCCTGAACAAGATCAGGGCACGGGTGCGGCACACGATCCACACCATCGTCCGCGTCGAACGCTCGCCGACCGGCCAGTACGGCACGGCTCTGGTGCAGGACGCCGAACGCGTGCTCATGTCGGTCCAGCGGGTCCCCGATCATGTCGCCAAGCTGCTGCTCAAGAACCCCAAGGGCGTGTTCTACTTCAGCGCGTCGCTGCCGGTCGAAGACGACGACTGGACGCTCGGCTCGTGGGCGAAACCCGACGTGCCTTTCTAGGTGCTGCCTATTGCAATTGATTGCACACCGCGCTAGACTGAAAGCACAGGCCAAGGAGGGCAAACACTATGACCACGCCGCATGACCCGCATAACCCGAACAAGACCCCGATGCTCAGCGTCGTCGGGGGCAAGGACCTCGAAGGGCCAAAGCCCGGGAGTTTCGACTTCGCGCTGAAGCAGATCGAAGCGCTGATCCAGCTGGTGTCCGACCAGATCGTCAAGGTGCCGGACTTCGAGACGCTCGAACTGGCCGACGCGAACATCGCCGAAATGCAGGCGGAGCACGGCGCGCTGTACCCCGACGTGTACAAGACGGCTGTCATGCTCGTCTCGCATATCACCGAACCCAAGCTGAAGGTGCGGGAGTTCCTGATCGCAGTCCGCGACGGGTACAACGGCAAGCGCAAGACGTTGGTCAACACCACGCCGGACGAAGACCTGCCGTACCACGGGGTCAGCAAGATACCTCCCGGGGTGACGCAGACCGCCATGATGTCAGGCACCGGCCCGCTGCATATCTGCGTCAACGAAGACTGCCCGGTGCACAAGGACGTGCGCCCGGGGCGGCTGTTCCGGCTCGAAGCGGGGTACGCGCCCGGTGGGGCCGAGTACGGCAAAATGTCCGACAAGCCCGTTGTCGGCGTTGCCATCGGGGGTGTCGCGTTGGCCCTCGCGTTCTTGCAGCCTGACCCCAAGACGGTCGCCGCTGCGTTCCATGGGCACCGCACGTTCTTCTACGCGCCCCACGTCGGCATGATCGGCCCGGCTCGCAGCAAGCACCGGACGCTGATCACGAAGCCCGAGCATATCGAGGGCATCGATTTCAGCTTCCCGATGGGCGAAATCTACAAGGCCATGGCGGAAGCCCAGATCGCCGGGGTGTTTCCCACCGAGTACAAGCGCCCCGAACCCGAAGCCCCCGCCACACCGCACCTCAAGCCCGTCGAGTAAAGGAACCTGACATGAAACCCTATATGCCCTACGTCCGCTTCGCGGTCGGCGTTGTGCTGCTCGTAAGCGGCGCTGTCTACCTGCTCAGCATCGCGTCCGATCTGGTCACGCACGGCGGGATCGTGCTGAAAGGCCACCCGACCGAAACCATGAAGCCGGGCATGACCTTGTGGGTCATCGTCCTGTTCGGGGCCATGCTCTTTGCCGGGGCCGACCTCGTGTTCCGCGACACACCCGACGAGTAACCGGAGACACGCCCGATGACGACGATCAAGATATTCGCGGGGTTGATCCTGCTGCTGACTGGCGCTGCGTTTGTGTGCATGCTCACGTATGACATACTGCGCTATGGCAGGCCGATGCTTGTTGCCCGCCCAAAAGCCACGCCAATGCCTGAAGGCCAGACGGTGTTCATCGTGATGCTTGCGCTCTCGATGCTGATCGGCGGGGCGTCGCTTGTCGTGAACCTCTGATGCGCTTCTGGGGTGGACCCCAGATAGATCATGTGGCAGAGAATAAGCATACCAACAGGTCAAGGAGGACCAGATGCAATCCAAGAAGCTTGAAGCCCCGATCACCGTCGCCGAAGTCGCGTTGACGGACACGCCAGCCCACAAAGCCGTGTTGCTCTTTGGCGGCAAATGCGGTGACTTCGTGGCGATCCGACCGTGCGACCCTAAGTACGAGGACAAGACGTTCCTCGGGGTGTTGCTCGGCGAAATCGCGCAGAACGTCGGCTTCGGGTACAACACCGAAGCGCAGCGCATGTCGTTCGGGTTCACCGGGCACAACCCGGCGATCTTCGTGCCTGACCTCGGGGCTGTGATCTACGGCAACGCCAGCTGGTGGGGGCAGATCAAGTCGGAAGACGATCTGAAGCAGATCACCGACGCTGATATCGAGAACGTCTGGTACGTGAAGGCGCTCAAGGCGCTCCACGAAAACGTGGGGGCGGCTGGCAATGCCTGACCAAGGCGACCCGAACCTGATCGCACTCACGGAATGCCCGATGCAGATGCCCACCGGCACGCCCTGCAACGAGTGCTGCTTCAGCAAGACCAGTCTGCCCGGTTCGCTCGGCGGGTACAGTTTGCACGACTGGCTGAACGCACTGGCGATGCCCAATCTTGTGGTGGCGTGTCATTGCTCTAGGGGGTTCGCAGACCTGACCAAGCTGGACCAGCAGCGCGTCTGTACAGGGTACGCACAGTTCCGGGAGAACATGGGCCTGCCCGCGACAGGCACCATCAAAGACGCGCAAGACCTGCTCGGCAAGAACACCGCACACGTGTTCGGATCGTTCGTCGAGTTTGCCGCGCACCATACGCAGCCCGGGGCGGAAGCCAATTGGGACGCGTACAAGCACAGCAAGGGCGCGCAAGCCCGCGCCAAATCCAAGGAGGGATGAATGTTCGATGATGACAAGCCCGCGTACCCGCTGATCGCGATCCCCGGCCCGTGGGCACAGGGCACGCTCACGCAGGTGCTCACAGCGTGGAACGAAGACGCCGAGCGCAGTCTGCTCTACAACGAGGCGCTCGAAGAAGAGTTGAACGACCAGCATTCCATCGTGCCCAAGACCGCTGGTATGCTTTGGTGGAAGCGCCCGCTCACCGACGACGAGCGCCGGGTAATCGCGGTGAGCATGATGGATGGTGCCGCCGGTATGGTTGTGCGCTTCCGCATGCACCTGCGGATGCAGAACCGGCTCGACAAGATCAGGCAGCTGCGCACGCTCTCGGAGAGCATCGCCAGTTCGCCCACGTCGGTCGTATATGTCCAGACTGACCTCTGGGCATGGGCGCTCAAGCGTCTGGACCAGATCAACCCGCAACAGGAAGGCACCGCGTAATGCCCAAGGACCACACGTACGGAACCCCCGTGAAGCCCAAGATCGCGAACGACGCTCATGCGCTGGCGGAGTTCTTCTGGCGCAAGCTGCGGAACCATGATCCCCTGCGGCAGCGCTACGGCGAGACCCAGCACCCGCTACAAGGGCGGCTTGAGCACGAAGTTGGCACGAACCAGACGTTCTATGTCGCGGGCGGCAAGAAGTTCCGCATCACCGTCGAGGAAGTCAGCGCTGGCGGTGAAGCCAAGATCGACAACGACGCCGACCCCGCGATCAAGATCGAGGACGCCGACGACGCACCCATCAAGATCGCCGAGGGTGACGACTGATGTACGCAGTCGAGCGCCCCGACCCCGGGGTTGTCGCCTATGTTCCGCACCCGATGGGCAACAAGCCCCTGCGCTACTGGATCAAGGGTCCGGGCGGCAAGCTGATCTGGCCGCAGTTCCAGAGTGGCTGGGATCGCGACCGGGCTGAGGAAATCTGTGACATGCTGAACGCAGCGTTCAACGCTGGGTACCAGCATTGTCTCACGCAAGAGGGCTGGTACTGATGTTCGGACACAAGACCAAGCAGGGGCCGACCAAGCGCGAACCGCTTGAGAGCCTCGAAGACCTGCGAGACGACTGCATTGCGCTGTACCTGAACTCGGGGCTGACGCAGCGCCAGATACACGAACGCGGGGGGGCCGACCCCCCAGACGATCAGCAAGTGGCTCTACAAGGAGACCAAGTTCCCGAGGGTCGATACGATCCGGGCGTTCTTGCTGGCGGTCGGGTGGGACTTGATGCCCGTCCCCAAGGCGATGTTCGAAGCCAACCGCAGCTTGCCGGTCAACGTCCGCACGAACACCCCGGCCCCGAACCCCAAGATGCCCGCTCGCAAATAGCGCTGGCGGTTGCACTTGCCAACGGGCACGAAGCTACGTAAAGCCCACCGATCCGCCCCGTCGCTTAACCGTGACGCAGACAAGGCCCGGGGACGGGGCCGAAGAGTGCCCCTCAGACGTGTGCAGTTCGGATAGTCCACGTCGATGATCCTGTGATGCTGGTTAAAGTCCAGCCGGGGCGGGCAAACCCCCTTGCAATCAATTGCAAAGCACCGTATGCCCTGCCGAGGGTTGGTTGCAAGGGGCGTAGACCATGGGCATGGTAGTGACGGATTGGAGCGAAGACGAAGATGCGATCCTGCTGCATCATCGCAATCGCGGCTTGCAGTTCAAGGATATCCGCGAACTGTACCTGCAAGACCGATCCATGCAGGCGCTACGGCAGCGCGTGCGGTTCTTGGTGGACGAGGGCCTGACCCCCGCCGGGTTCAATGACCCCGATGTAAAACCCCGCAAGAAGCAGTGCCCCAAGGCATGCTCGGATGACCTGCTGCGGTCGCTGGCTCGGGCCAACGCACAGTTCCGACCTGACGTGCACGCGCACCTGTTGCAGACCTCGCCGAACTATCGCCTCATGTCCGAACGAACGTACTGACGCCGAACTTCGGTTGCACGGCGCACGTACTGCCGCTATAGCTTGGGGCAGGGCACTACACACTGAACGCCAAGGAGGGCCTGTCATGCTGACGTACGCAATCGGGGATATCCACGGGCACATGGCGCTACTCGCCAAGCTGCTCAACATGATCCACACCGACGCCGGGGGTGCGCCCCACAGGCTCATATTCCTCGGGGACTACGTGGATCGTGGGCCGGAAAGCTTCAACGTCGTCCAGACGATCCGCAAGCTGAAGAAGCAGGACCCCGATAACGTGATCGCGATCATGGGCAACCATGAGGACATGATGGTCACCGCGTTCCGGGCGCTCCGCACCGATAACGACCAGATCATCCACGACAACCGCGCCATGATCAACGTGTGGCTCAGCAACGGTGGCAAAGAGACGCTGGCTGAGTACCTGAACCATGATCCGGTGGATATCGACACGCACATCGCGTGGCTGGACATGCTGCCGACCAGCTTCCAGACCGAGTACCACTTCTTCTGTCATGCGGGGATCACGCCAGCGCGGCCCTTGTTTGCGCAGCCCGATCATATCCTGCTCTGGACCCGTGACTGGTGGTGCCACCCGGCGACCGGCGAAGGGTACACGTTCGACAAGCATATCGTGTACGGCCACACGCCGACCCGGGACGGTCTGCCCCGCGCCTACGATGGCAGCACCGGGCTGGACACCGGCAGCTTCTTTGCGGGGGTGTTGACCGCTGGCGTGTTCGACACGTCTCAGCCGGGCGGGCCGCTCAGATTTCTGCAAGCACGGAGGACGGCATGAGCGACTTGTTCCCGTCGCTGTACGGCACCCCCGCGCAGCAGAAGAAGCAAGCTGTGTTGAGCAAAGTAGCCAGCGCAAACAGTGCATGGGTATCGTCTGGGGTTTCGCACGTGAAGGCGTTGCCTAAGTTGATGAAGTTCACAGGTGAAGAACTCAGGAACTTGTTGCTCGCTAAAGGGCTTGGAGCGCCCACGCACCATAATGCGTGGGGGGCGTTAGTGCTGGCCCTGCTCCGGGAAGACTTGATCGTCGAAACTGGCGAGTACCAAGCCATGAAGGGGACCAAGAGCCACGCTAGACGAACCCCTGTGTACGCCCGCGTCTAGGCGGGTATTGCAATCACTTGCAACATGTGGTATAGTAGTGGGGAGGGCAAATAACCCTCTTCTTTGGAAATCGTTAGGATCAAGGAGGATCAGATGACTGAATATCTCGTCGTGTTGCTTGTGGGTATGGGTGGTTCGAGTTATGCTCGGGGACCCGACAAGCAGGCCCAGATCGACCGCTGCCTGCAATTTGCGCAGTCCGATTGGCGCGGGTTTCTCAAGCCCGGCAAGCACGAAGTCACTGTCAACGTCTGGGACGTGACCGGGCGCACCGATATCTGGTGGGACACCCGTGGGGCGTTTACCAAGGAGGACGATACGCTGGGACCGCTCCCGGCACCTGAACTCGTCAAGGGCGTTCTCAAGGTGAAATAACAGACGAACCAAGCGAGGGCCGGGGTGGACATATCCCGGCCCTTTTGGTATAGTGAGGATACAGGAACACACATGACCAAGGAGGGTCCAATGCTTGATATCGAACCATGGCCAATCTGCGAAGTTCGCGGGTGCGACGAGGAAGTCGATCCCCGGCGTGTTGCTGCGCTCGGGGGCCACGTTCGGTGCATGCAGCACCCGCTGGTGACCAACCCCGTGTTCGTGATCGACGTGCCCAAGAGCAACCCGCTGGTGACGACCAACCTCGGCTACGCCAAGGGCATCGGCGCGTCGCACAAGGGCAACAGGCAGGTGTTCTGATGGCGCGGCGGAAACCACCCCAGCTGGTGCTTGCCAAGCAGTGTTGCAACGCCTGCCTGACCACCCGCAACCGCATCGTGTCGGGCGACCGCGCAGCCCAGATCATCCGCGACTGCCGCCAAGAGCGGACGCATTTCTTCTGCCACAAGGGCGACGCGCACACGATCCATTGCCGGGGTGTGCACGAAATCCTGCTGCGCGATGGCCCCGGCTCGCAGGCGTTTCAAATGGCCAGCCTGATCGGCGTGCCCATCGTCGAAGTGGATGCAGACAATGAGTGACGCGTACGTTCCCAACTTCGTGCTCGTGCCGACCCAGCCAGACGGGTACCGGTCTTGCGGCGAGTGCCGGGCCTGCTGCACCACCATGGGCGTCGAAGAACTCGAAAAGCCGCACCACACCCGGTGCCGGTTCCAGCAGGATCACCCAGCGCAAGGGTGCCAGATTTACGGCAAGCACCCCGGCTCGTGCCAAGTCTGGTCTTGCGGCTGGATGCTCTGGGAACCCGAATGGCGCGACATGCTGGGGTTCCGGCTCCCGGACGACTGGCGACCGGACAAGATCGGCTTCGTTGTGGACGCTCGGCCCATCTTCGCCGAAAACGAAGAGGGCAAGCAGGCGCTCCTGCTTGGGGTCACGGCGCGGCTTAACGTGCTGGATCATAACATTTGGCAGAACGAAAATGTCTTGCCAGAACTGAAGCGTCTGTCAGGAATGGGTGTGGTCATGGTCGTGCACAAGTCCACCGTGTACGCCGCGATTTGGCGGGGAGTATTGCGGGTGCTCACCCCGGAGCAGCAGCGCGAACTTGATCGCGAGGGGTTGCTGGAACTCTGGCCGGGGGTCAGTGTGACACATGATCCCGGGAGGCGTTGGTAATGCAGTTCGACTACACGTTGTACGCGCACCCGGCAGTTGCCCGCGATCCGTTCGACGCGGCCAGCGACGCAGAGTTCTACCGCAACAGCGCGCTTCAATTCCTGCACCAGAACCGCAACCGCGACGAGGGGCTGGCAAGCCTGACGCTGACGTGCTTCGGGCACACGGACCCGGAGACGTTGAAGATCAACTACGCGGTCAGCTGGGGGTATCGCATCCCGCCCGATCACGACCACCTTGAAGCAATGCTAGGCGTGCTGGGTGATCTTGCCTCTAAGCTGAACCCGGCGGCACGCATGCGCATTGCCATGGCCGTGCTGAACAACAAGAACACCGAACGCGAACCAGTGCTCGCCGACACCAGCCAAGGAAGGCCCGATGCCCAAGCCCCCGACACAGAGCCAGACACCCAAGCTGGCCCCGATGCTGACCCCGAGCGAGGCTAAGCATGCGCTGGACCTGATCAAGATCGCGCACGCGCTGGCCAAAGAGGTCTTGGCGAACAACATCGCGCACTCAAGCGACGTGCATGACGCGAAGATCACCACGCTCGCCAAGCAGTTCATGGAACTGGAGTACAACAAGGCCAACCCGCCCTTGCCGACTGCGATCACGTCAGACGCCGAAGATTTGACCGTACGCCTGAAAGCCCGTGTTTCGGCGCACCGGCACAATCTGAAGGCTAGGCTCAGCGCGACCATGGAAGCCAAGCACAAGTTGCAAATGATGGGGCTTTCCGGGTTGCAGATTTACCAGAAGCTGTCCCAGACACATGGCAAGCACGCCTCCACCGCGTACACGAAGGGCGCTATCGACGCGCTCGATAACGTGGCGTTGTGGCTGACCTCAGTTTCCCCCGACACGTAAAGGAAGACGCATATGCCCACCCCGATCAAAGACGTGCCTGTCCCCCGCCGCATGCTCGGCCTCGAACGCGATCACCGGGGTTACCCGGTCCCGTTCAACGTCCAGCGCGGGCAGGACGGGACGCCGTACTTCACGGCGAACGACCACATGAAGACGCTGGTGATCTTGGAGAAGAACCTGTGTCCGCTGTGCGGCCAGCCGAACGTGAAGGACGAACTCTGGTTCGTCGGCGGGCCATTGTCGGCGTTCCACCCGCATGGGTGCTACATCGACCAGCCCGGTCACGAAGCCTGTATCGCCTATGCGCTTCAGGTGTGCCCGTACCTGATCACCGCCAAGTACACGAAGCGCCTCGACGACAAGCAAGTCAAGGACGCCGACCGGGAAGCCATGCTGATCATGATCGACCCGACGATGATCCCCGACCGCCCCAAGGTGTTCGTGATGGCGCGCACGGACGCGTACAAGATCACGCAAGGCTCGCACGGCATGTTCTCGCTGCACCCGGTACGCCCGTGGCTGGACTTCCGGGTCTGGCGTGACGGTGTGGAACTGGACACCGAAACCGCCGCGCGCATAATCGTCGATATCGCCGTAGAGTTCGACAAGGCAAACCCGGTCTAGCCTGCCGGTTTTTCTTGCAATCAATTGCACCCTGTGGCATTGTAAGAGCGTACCCCCGGTACTCAATTTTCGACCGATCAAGGAGGATCAGATGCCCACTTTGCAAGCCGCTATCGACACTCTTCAGGACGCGATCAACGAAGG
>JAIXQO010000009.1 GCA_027485695.1 Pseudomonadota bacterium | reverse complement strand
GTCGTACTACCTGTAGCAGTCGTACTACCTGTAGCAGTCGTACTACCTGTAGCAGTCGTACTACTGCTGCCCGGCACAAATGGTTTGACTTGGTCGATGATGTTCTGCGCGTTGTTGTTTGTCTGTAGATCGCTTTCAGTATCGGAAGGTGTTACTTCCGGTTTATTTAATTTTCCACGAGCATCCGAGATTGCATATTGACCAACATTTTTTAATTCCCAAAGTGCATCGATACGACTGGTAAGTTTAGTGTTATTGGCTGTGTCTTTTGGATATTTTTTTATATAGTTCGTGCTTCTTGTGCTTACTGCTGAAACATCCTGGGTAATTGCGTCCAATGCTCGCTGATACTCGGCTAATACTTCATTAGTAAAAGAGGCTCTTGATCGGATTTGGTCGCGAAAATCTCGAGCTTTCACATAAGCTTTGTCAATTGCAGCAAAGATTGCCTCTACTTCGGCTGAATCGCTAGTTTTTACTTTGGCAGGAGATCCGCCGCTGGATGAGTTAGCGCCCGTTCCCGTTGTACTATTTGCGGGGTTTGCGCCCGGCTTACCGGAAGTTGCAGAAGTGTTGAGCCAGCTTATTGCTCCTTCGGATTGCGTTAGCTGATTAATTGCGACATTGTACTGCGTGAGGCTGACGAAAATCTTCCCGTCTTTCGCAGTTTTGCCTATAAAAAACGTCTCATTTGTCGGGGTAAAGTTCCACGCCGTTCCATCTAGATTGGATTGTGTTATTTTGAGTTGTGCAAGCTTGCCTGTGGTGACGACTTTTTTAGCTTTGTAGAGTGCCTCAGCTTCAGCGTAGTGCGCATTGACAGCCGAAAGCCACGCGCCGAAATTTTTTCCAGTGGAGATCAGATCAGCTTCGGCTGCATTGATCAGCACATTGCTGAGCGCAGCGGTGATTAGATTCATCAAAGCCCAGTCAATTTGGGCGCCTTGGACTTGTTCCATCGGACGAGCATTTGCGATGATCTCGATCGCGAGGGTTTCACGAATGAGTTCATCCTGTGTCCAATAGGGAGCTTTGCGAGTCGGGAAAGATGACGATTGAGGCATCGCATTTTTGTTAAATTCCTCCCCTGACTGAGTGCTACTAGGCGTCCTGCCATTCGCGTTGCCTTTGCAACGTAATCCACCGCCACCACCGCCGGCGACCAGGCAGATCGCTTTGTAAAGTGCAGTAACGTTAATGCCCATGGAGGCGAGGTTACTCGCTTGGTTGATGATGTTCGCGGTGCTTTTGCCGCTGGATTCTTTGACTGATTTGACGCCTTTTTCGTTCTCATCTAAGTAGAAATTCGGATTTCTTTCTGCGCTGGCATTATTGATGGACGCAATTGCGAATCCAATTTCAGTTCCAGCGGCTGCAATGGCGGCGATGCCGCAGGCGAGGGGACGTTTCGCCTTGAAGAGGAAGGTACCGCCTCCACCGGAGGCTGCCGCTGCAGCTTGAGCCATGAAATACTCGGTCCAGCAGACGCCAGCGGCCGAGGCATTGATGATCGCGAGGAGTTTTGAATTCTTGCTCGCGGTCTTGGTTTGTTTTCTCGCCATGCAATAGGCGGTGAGCTGCGAAGCCTGCTCGAGCTTGCGGAGTGCGCAGTAGCTTGCGATTTGTCGGTGAGGATGAACGCCGGTTTTCGGGCAAGCGGTCTTGAGATCTACGGTTTGAGAAGACCGACCGCTTCCGTTATTGACCGTGACGGTGACGCTTCCGTTTTTTGCTTCTTCGACGCGCTTGCAGACGACTTCGGGATCAGTATCTTCTGAGCGTCCGGCAAGTTGTGATGAGTTGAATTCACCGCGACGGTTTGCTGGATCGTTTGGATCATCGGGATTGACGCCGTTTCGCGTATAGCCGCCTCGACCCGTTCCGCCACCACCACCACCACCTGCGGACTGGTTAGTGCCGCCATCGGGTACTGTATCCTGGGTAACGGAGTCTTTGCCGGCAGGATCCTCTTTGGCAGCTGCATCGTGTATGAACCCGATGCCGATGGAGCCTAAGGTTGCTGGAATTCCACTCACGGTGAGTGTGATCGCACTCACGATAACCTGGGTAAATAATTTATTAGCCTTCATACGTGCCCCCTGAACTGCAAATTCGAACTAAGATTTTCTAACTGCTAACCTGACGAATCCTTAAAGTGTTCCCGACGCCCTTGATTTCGATTTCGTGCTCGCCGGTAAGCGAGAGCGAGATTTTGATTTCAGAGCAGCCGCCGCGGCGGCTTTGGCTTCTTGTGCGCTGACGACGGCTTTGTCCTTGGCCTTGACAGCGAGTCGATCGCTCACGATTTTAAAGATCGAACGATTCTGCGAAAGGTGAATGTGGTCGGCGTCTGCTTCACTCGCAGGTCCGCGATTTGCGCCGGATCCAAAGATCAGGTCGCCGATCATGGAGCCGCCGCCTTCGCCGCCACTGCCCCAATCGCCGAATCCTGAGCTCGCGCCGGATCCGGATTTTCCGCCGCCGGATTTGAGTGCGGCAAGCGACGGGTCGGTGAGTACCGTCTTGTCTCCGTATTCTTTTTTGTAGTCATCCGCGATCGATTTGGATGCGGCGTCAATTTCTTTGAAGATGCCCATACCGGTGTCGCCGAGATTGGGGACGGCTCTTTGGATGGCGCCTGAAAGCCCGCGACCTGCATCGAGCTCCTGATTTACAAGTGGTCCTAGTTCTTTCAGAAGCTTAGCGTAGCCAGGCTGCTGTTTAATGATATCGTTGAGAGTGCTATTGATTTGTTCGATTCGCTGCATTGTCTCAGGGTCCGCCGCCATTTCACTGGTTGGCGTGATGGATCCCGTTCCATTTTCGTTGAGACCTGCGAATGGGTTAAACTCTCCCGAGCCTAAACCGTCTCCACTTGTGCCGTTTCCTCCATCTGATCCTAGACCACCGATTGTACTTGTTCCCTCGCCTGGACCGGATCCAGGACCGCTTGGACCGTCTCCGTTTCCAGGCCCGCTACCTGGCCCAGTAGGAGATGGTGCATACTTATTCATAACACCATAGATGCCAATGCAGGTCATTGTTCTAGCAAGTGAGTTCTTGCTCGCGGCTAGCACCGTCTCAATGTCTCGACACGTGGTTCGCTTTATCGCTTCCATGTCGCGCTTAGCTTGAGCTGCATCACTTGCTCTTCGATTTAGAGCAAATGCTGTTGAACCCGTTGTGAATGCAATGAACCCCATGCTACTCATCGACGAAACGAGCTTCTGTCCTATAGTTTTAAGAGACGAGATTCCAGCGATGAGTGTGGTTGATACCAGTTGCGTTGCGGTGCTTGTAAGTGCACCGAAAGCAGGACTCGACTTAAGTGCATCAAATCCCTGATTCTCTTTTTTATTGCTATTGAACTGATCTATTTCGGCTTGGTTAGAGCCCCGGCTTTTAGCCGTTTCTACGGCTGCCTCAATATTTTTGTTGGTGGATGCGACATCCGATTTTGCGACAAAAAAATCGAATAGTGCAAGACCTACTACTGCGACTCCGCAACTAATTCCTCCCCATCGAGCAGCAATTTCCCACCCAGCTCTGGCTGGAGGAGGGACGACCATCGCTACGCCAGCCAGAATTGCTGCAACTCCGCAGATCCCAGCTCCCAGCCGATAAAGGTTCCGAGCTTTTTTAGACTTATCGATGCTAGATAGAGTTTCGTCCCAAGCTAAACAACGATGACCGAGCTCGCCTGTCCGGCCCGTGAGAGCTGTATCGTTTCCGCCGATTCCCATCAGTGCCATTTTGCAGGATTCGCAGGTTTTGTCGGTTCCGCAGGATTTACCTTGCAGGAAATCCATGGTGGCTTTTTTGTCCATGTCACAAGCTCGAGAGCAGGAGTAGTTGGTAGTAGCCGTGCCGTTCTGGAGCGCGGTAATTTCTGTTCGGAGCGTTTGGATTTCTTGGTCAATTTCTCGAATAGCTTTGATGATATCGGCTCGCGCTGTAGCATTACTGGTATCCGCGAGTTGAGTCACGAGTTCCGCGCGAGCGCTTTGGAACTCCGTGATCGTCATTTGGAGACGCAGAACTTCCATTTGTGTTTGTGAATCGCCTCCGCCAGCACCGGTAGTTGCACCAGTCCCACTTCCCGAAGTTCCGCTACCGGAGGTACCACCACCGTAAGCACCAGTGCCCGAATTATCTCCGTAGTCTACTTTGCTGTAGCCTTGATCATCTTCTACCGCGCGCGCTGCGACCGGCGAGAACGTGATGTTCAGAATAAGTATTGCCGTGAGTAGTCTAAGGCTAATTTTTCTGAGACTTACCATTCGTTCCCCCGATAAGGTCCTTGCGACTCAGCTTGGAGTAGCGCTTATGGACGCGATCAAACAGATTCTCTTTTTCCCCCAAGAGGTATCCGTCGATCAGTTCTGATGCGATCTTGCGATTGGCGAGTTCGAGAGTGAGTTCATCTCCGGCGCCTTCTTCGGTTGCTTCGCCGAGAAGTTCGCCGTTAGGTCCGACGGCTCCAGCCCCCTGGCCGGCCATCAAATCCTGAAGCATGTTTTTTAAGCTCAAGTCATCATCCGCGGCAGGCGCCACTGGTGCGGAGGCTGCTCCGAATTTCAAAGACTCGCCTGAGTTACCCGAATTCGCAGGTCCGTTGTAGGCGCTGAGGAGAGCATCTTTGAGCTCTTTTGATTTTTCCGGATTCGTATTTTTCAAAGCATCGTTCACCATTCCCATGGGATCGGTGCCGGATTTCATGTAGTCCGCGATGTCTTTGCCGGTGAGTTGCTTGAGTTGATCGTTGATCTCGCCCACGGTAGCTGGAGGAGGTATGTCGGCGCCTCGGCTGCGAGCGCAATTGTAAGCGCCACCAATCGATGCGAGTGCTGCGTCCGAGCATCCGCCCATCATGGAACCAGAACCGCTCGGGCCGAAGTTGCCTCCGTTACCACTACCACCGGTATATTGATTGACGATTGTGGTGTTTCCACCGCCGGCTCCGGTCGTCGTCGGTACCTTTACATTCGTCGTACCTTCGTCGAGGTCTTTTTGGTTTTCAGCCAAGTCGTCGACGATATCGCCCGCTGTTTCCGAATTGATTTTGTTTTGTCTTACTTTGGCTGCCGCTTGAAAAGCGATCATTGCGGCACTGAGTCCGCCTTTTTCGCCTTTTGGAGTGGTGGTCTTGTCGGCCGTCTTGGTGCCTTCTCCTGTTTTTGCCACTTCGCCTGAGGTGTTCGTTTTTTCTGCAGCTTTTGCCGGCGTTTCTTCTTTTTTGCCGAACATCTGATTGAGGCCTGCGGCGCCTGAAGTCTGCGCTGTCGACAGAAGGTTCGTGTAGTCTTTTTTCACGACCGCGTCGGCAACGCCGCCGCCTGTGTTGACCTTGTTACAAAGAGCCGCGCCACCGGGAGAAAACACGGAGTAGGCACAAACGGCCGCAACGCCGCCCCAGATGTAGGCGCTAGTTTTAGATGCGTTTTCCGCCCCGTGCGCGTCTTTGGCAGCGTCGCAGAATTTCTGTTTTTGCTCAGATGTTTTCGCCGACGCGCAAGTAACATTTACCTTCGCATCGGTCGCGGCAAATGCCGGACTGAGTGTGAGCGAGAGTGAAATTGTGAGTGTGAGGAGTTTGGTCGTCATCTAGATCCCCACTTCTTTCTTCTCGAGTTTGTCTCGGTAAGTCGCAGAAACTCGCTGAAAAAGATCCGCTCCACGGTCGAGTATCATGTCTTCGACCGGCGCTTCGTTCGCTGGAGCTCGGTTCGGTTCTCGCTTCGCGTAGTCGAGGATTCCGTTGTTGGCTTCTTCTTCGTTTCCGCCGGCACCTGGGAGAAATTTCGCAAGCATGGAATTGATATCCAAACCATCTCCGCCGCCGACCGCTGCGCCAGGAGCGGTTGCGCCACCGGCTCCGGTTTTAGATTTTCCAATGGAGTCGTAGTTTTCGCCTTTGCCGTTCATGACGAGGGTCGAGCCACCGGCGCGATCTTCTTGTCCGAGCTGAGGAGCGCCACCCGCGCCTCCACCTGCTCCACCGCCACCGCCGCCACCAGCGGCAGGTTTATTCGCGTCGCCCGCGCCTGGCTTGAGAGCCGAGTAGGGTAGTGTCGCCACTTCGTTCGGAGTGGCGCCATCTTGAGCGGGGCCTGTGATACCGCTTCCGCCCGTGGTCAAATTCGGTTCACCATCAGTATTCGATGTACCTTCGTCATTGCCTCCATTGACGTTCGTCGTATTGTTATAAACGTAAGGAGCAAACGTCGGCACAGAAGTAGGCGAGACTTGTACTTTCGAAACTTCGAGCAGTGCCTGTTGCTGTTTCGCGATGTCATCCATTTTCTGTGCGTAGGCGTTTTGGTCGCGCGCGATTTTGTCGGAGTTGATCGCGTTTGCGGTCGATGCCGCGACCGTGGTTACAGACGTGATCAATCCAGTTTTAGCCATGTCCTTGGCCGAGAGCTGTTCGGCTTTGACTCGGGTCAAGTAGACCTTTTGCTCGGATTCGCTCATCGAATTGTAAATCTTTTCCTGACCGGCCGGAATGAGTCCTTGTGCGACGGCTTGCGAGGTTGTGTTGTTCGTAATGAGCGTTTGAATAGCAGCAGCGTTCTTTTGGTATTTTTGCATTTGTGCGGCTTGCAGCATCGCTGCGACGCCACGGACTCCCGCCATCGTTTTTTGCTGGTTCGCCGTACGTTGCGCGGTATCTGCTACTGCACGGTTAGCGTCTCCGGCGTTCGTCGAAGTCGAGAGCGTGTTGAGCGTATTCGTATTCTGCGCCTGAATCATCTGTGTGGTCACAGCGCCGAGAATCGTCGTTCCCGCCTCTGCGTACTCGTTCACTTGTTTAGCTTTCTTGCAGCCATATTTTTTCTGGTCCGCAAGTGAGTTAGAAATCGAGCAAGGATCAGTAGTGGATGCCTTGATGAGGTTGTTCTTCTCGGTTTTCTGCGCTGAAGAAACGCATTCCGGTTCGTCTCTAGAGCAGGTTAAGTTACCATCCAAAGTGACGATCGTAATGGAGTTGAGCGTGTGTAGCTGGAAATTGGAGCTCGTTGCGTCCACTCGCTCTTGCTCAGTTGCGTAGGTGTAGCTGATGATTCGTTCGCTGGTTCCGAACTTACAGTCTCCCGAGTAGTCTTCGTAGACCAGCGTTTGATCCGAGCTAGTAAAAGTCGCTCGAGTGTCGCGTTTGCCTTTGTTTTTCGGATCCGCTAAATCGCAGTTCGAGGCGACGTTAGATCCGGCTTGATCGAAAAAGGCTCTCACTCGATCGGAGTACGGTTTAAATTGTCGCGTTGGAGCGGTTCCATTGGCGATAGAATGGGTTGGCCCTGCGGCGAGCAGCAGGATCGCTAGTTGAATTTTCGCGATGCGTTTCATCATAAAGTCCCCATTCTCCAATCCGACTTATCGTCGCGTTGGCGGAATTCCCCAACTTCCTGAATTAAATTTTCTATCATTAGGTACTATAGCGTCAAAGATTCAACGGTGAATTCGACTAAACAGATGTTGAGTGGGCGAACAGTGTCGAGTTTGACCGCGGATGAGGCTGCAAAATGCATTGTCATGCAATTTCTTAAGAGTAGGGCTGTGTCGAATCCGACTCTGTTTAAGTGGGCGACATTGCAAAAAACTTCTCCGAGAATTTCACTGGAGAAACAGTCGAACTTCTTTTCAGAGTGACAAACTTGAAGCGAAAAATTTGACACATGCCCGCGGCACGAATTGTGGAATATCTTGAGAGTGTATGGGTTTATTCAAAGGGGTATCTGCTCAGGGAATCATCACGAGCGTCTTGGGGCTGACGGTCCTGACAGCTTGCGGTATGGACGGTTCTGGCACATCGAAACGCAAAACGACGACGACCAACACGCTCAATGAAACGAACGAGTCCGATAGTCCGCGGATTACGAGCGCTTCTACGGCGATTTTGCCCGAAGGCAAAGTCACGCTTCGTGTAACGGGCGGCAAGGCTCCTTATTCATTTCGAGTTCTCGAAGGCGGAGGCGATCTCGTCGGCGCTACCTACACAGCCGCTAAGGAAGAAGGACAAGTCACGATCCGCGTGACCGATCAGCAATCGCGTTCGTCCACCTGGACGACTAAGATTGAAACGCCTTCCTCTATTAACGTCGCGTTCTCCGAGCAATCGATTCGAGTCAATCAGACGATGGTCATCACGCCATCCGGAGGTAAGGCCCCCTATCGTTACGCGGTACTTCGTGGTTTGGGCTCGATTAACGCATCGGGAGTCTATAGTGGCTCGTCCACGCCGACGGCTGTATCTGCACAGGTGACTGATGCAGACGGAAACTCTAAGTTTTTTAGTTTTCAAGTTTATGAGAGTCAGTTTTTCGAAACTTGTCGTACGGCACTTGCTCCGGGCCCGGAAGGCGTGAGCATGCGGGGCACCCCGGAAGTGTTCTTGGGCGAAGAAGTCTGCCGCTTCAAAGTGAAATACACGAAGAACGCAACAACCGGCGAGCTTGAACAAGACAAAGCCGACATCGCTTGTCCCGCAGGTTGGGCGATCAAGCGCGACCCCGATGCACCGAATTCGGGCACTGCACTGTCGATTTCGCTCAAGCGCACGATCAACGAAAAATACCCCGACCGCACCCAGACGCCTTTGGTCGTGGGTACGCGCCCGGTCTCGACCGGGGAACACACGCTTTTTACCTACGGGTTTCAAGAATGCCGTGAGAACGTGATCATCACCGCCGAAATCAGAGGCTCCGGATTGACCTCTGTTTTCGTTCCGCTCTCGACGCGAACGATCTGTGCACTCGTGACGGACATCGGTTGTGTGAAATAGTCTTCATCGTTTCAGCGGCTCGGAAATAAAAAATACAAGACTGTCTTGTGGACTCTGGTTCGCACGTTGACGCCGATCATTGCATCCGATACCTAGCGGATTAGGACGGGAATGAATGATGCGCGAACGATTGACGACGCCCTCAAAATCTAAATCAGATTCCCAGACTGAATTCATGGACGGACTTGCTTGGTGGGTTCGCCAAGGGGATTTCGTCACGATCGGTGTTTCTCTCGCTGCCATTGATGAAGTGGGCGAGCTCGAGAGTATCGAGTTACCGGAAAGCGGCGATACCGTGAGCGAAAGCGATACGCTATTCACCTTGGACGGAACGCTGACGAGCCTCGAGATCGAATCCCCATTCGAAGGCGTGGTCGTCTCGGTGACTCCGCACTCAAGTGACTTGGATGCAATTCGTGATGACCTGTTAGATGAGGGCTGGCTTGTTCGATTGAAAATCGAGTGATTACTCGAAACTGCCCCCTGAGTCTGTTGAGAAGTAAACAAGATCGTGGGCCTAAGTTTTGAATAACCGGACGGAATGCAAATTCCTTCGTGTCCTTTTGTTGGTTGCGCGTTCGATCCCGTCCTGGCGATCCCAGCTCATTCTGTGCGGTTTGGTCGGTTCTACCGCCGCTCGGATCGGGCCTGGGTGAGGCGTTATCGCTGCTTGCGATGCAGGAGGACGTATTCTTCGTCGACGCGCAGTCCGAATTTTCGTCAGAAAAAACGGCAAGTGAACCGTGAGCTCTCGGTCTTATTCACCTCGGGCGTTTCGCAGACACGCGCAGCGGTAATTGCTGGTGTAAATCCCAAGACAGCGGTTCGTAAGTTTCGGTTTTTGGCCGAGCAGGCGAGAATCCAGCACCGGGATTGGCAGCAGACTTTTTCGGCGCGAGAGAAATTCATGGACGTTCAATTTGACGATCTTGAGACGAGTGAGCATTCCAAATGCAAGCCGCTCAGTGTGGCGCTCGCCGTGGATGTGAAAACGAGAAAAATCCTTTCGTTTCAAGTTTCTCGGATGCCAGCCAAGGGACTGCTTGCAGGCATCGCCTGCAAGAAATATGGACGCAGACGCGACGAGCGAAGTGTGGGGTGGAATTCACTTTTTCGAGAACTGAGAGAGATGGTTGACTCCAAAGCCACTTTTACCTCCGACGAAAACCCTCACTACCCGAAACACCTGAGGCGATTCTTCAAAGAAGCCACGCACTGCCGAGAGAAAAGTCGCAAGGCCTGTGTCGCGGGCCAAGGGGAGCTTAAAAAAATCGGATTTGATCCGCTGTTTTCTCTGAACCATACCTGCGCGATGTTGCGTGCAAATCTAAATCGGCTGTTTAGACGGACCTGGTGCACGACGAAAACCATCCAGGGGCTTGTCGATCACCTATCCATCTATGTCCGCTATCACAATGAGGTCCTGACCCCGTCTAGATCAACAGGTTAAGGGGTGAGTTTCTGATTACTCAATTTCCAATTTGATTTGCGGCTTGGATCGATTGCCGTCCTCAAGTTGAGAAATCGTTTTTTCAGCCTCTCCCGAAATCTGATCGAGTTCTAGGATGGTGTTTGCCATCTGCGGTAGTGCATTCATGCGGAAATTCGAGACGTCTTCCATCGCGGTTTTCAGATCGGCAAATGCGCTTTTGAGTGAGTTCAAGTCCAATGTCGCCGAAGAGGCTTGTTTTTGGATCTCGGTGCCTTGGGTTTTTAAGCGTGCGGCCGTACCGGCGATTAAATCCGAGGTTGTTTTACTGACGGCGTTCACTTTGTCGAGTACGATTTTCTGATTGGCGAGAGCGAGAGCGACCGTGGCGGCGGTCTCAAGTGCGGTGACAGTGACATTCAATGCGCGGTTCACGCCACGGGCGAGTTCCTTGTTGTTTCGCATGATGATCTCGGTTGCGATCACGCCTTGCTGGCTCACGGCGAGCTGTTGTTGCAAATCGATGATGCGTTGGCGAAGGGGAAACAAGATCTCCTCGGACACAAAACGGTGTTTCGGATCGCCGGCCGGGATTGAACGCTCAAGTTGGTACTGGATTTTTTGATCCATGAGGTTTCCTAACTGGATCGCTTGCTCCAGTTTCTTGGACGTTTCTCGCATCTGCTTCTGGTCTTCTTGAAGCGTCAGATTGTCTCGCAGCAATTGATCGCGACCAGTCTCCAGAGAGCTCGTGATAGAGCCGATGACCGTCTGAGCGGATTCGAATTGAGAAAAGTAGCGTTTGATCGGCGTGCCGATGCCTGGAAGGTGGCCAGCCATGCGGGCAAACCAACCGGGCTCGAAATTGAATTTCGCCGGATCCAGTTCCTCGACTTTGACTTTGAGGCTGATGAGCGCGTTTGCGACGTCTCCGCCTTCGCCCGATTTTTCGGAGAGCTTCTTGACGGGTTGCCGCAGCATTGCGCTCTGTTTCGATGCTCGCTTCTGCAGGTCAATCCCCATCTGTTCTACGGAGTTTTTCTTGGCTTGCTGTGCATCGATATCGTCGGCGGTGAAGTTCAGGAGGTTCTGTACGAATTCATCCGCTTTTTGGTCGAGAACTTTTTCGTCGCCGCCCGAGATTTGAATCTCCGATGGGCGAGAGAGCGCGAGGTCCTTGCGAATATCGTCCGCAGTAATCGTCTGGAGTGGTTGGAGGGTTTGGGTTTCGCGAGTCGACATAGGTGGGGTTCCTTTATGGGCCTTTAGTTATGATTTGGAGTAGATTTTAGCCCGATCGGCTAGTTCTTGAATGCGTTGCAAAGAGTTCTCGAGCTGATCCCGGTGTTTTTCTTGCGTATTCATATCGTTGATCGATTGAAAAAGCTGTGCGAGCTGTTTGAGTGCTGAGTCAGTCGATTGGAGAAGCTCTAAGATCGGGCGTTTCTGTTCGGCGCTGATGGCGTTTTTCGGGGTGAGATTGACGTTTTCTAGCATGTTTTTGATGTGTATCAGGTTCTCGCCAATGGCGAGGCAAGCATCGCTGATGCCATCTTGATAACGCTGAAACGTCAATTCCGAAGGTGAGAGTTTTCGAAGGAGTGCTTCCCGGAGATTTTTGTATTGTTGTACCAGAAGGTCCGCTTGGTGGGCGGCCTGAGTGCCTTCGAGTTCGATGTTTTCGAGAAATTTGGCCTTACTGACCTGTTTGCGAATGTGGTCGAGGCGCTCTTCGACGGAACTCAGTGGAGCCGCATCGGCACTTGTCGTGAGCGCGATCGACTTTTGAACCAATTGACGAGCGACGAAGAGCATGAGTGCAGAGACTGCGAGCAGACCCGAGAAAACCGCGAAGTGAGTCAGTGTGAACATCGCGACCGCGCCGGCCGCGGCCCCAACGCTCAGGATCATGAGCGGACGATTCAGGCGGTTTGTTGCTCCAGAGAGCGACCGAGACGAGGGAGGTAGGACTTCGGGGGTGGGCGTCGTTTTCACGGTAGGAAGTTTAGGTTCCGTCATTTTTCTCCAAGCCGTCACGACTCTCAAACGATGAATCGGAGGCAAATGTCTCCTGAGACAAACTTTGGTCTAGATTGAACGAAATTTCATTACTACTATACGGGTAATATTTAGAGAAGAGAAGAGAGAGCAAGGGGCGGCACTATGGGTCTATTCGGATTTTTTAAGAAGCAGATGATCGATGTCATCGAGTGGAACGAGAATACGACCGGCGTGCTGGCGTATCGATATCCGATGGCGGATCGCGAGATTCAGAATGGTGCGCAGTTGACCGTTCGGGATTCTCAACTGGCCCTGTTCGTAAACGAGGGGCAGCTTGCGGATCTCTTTGAACCGGGAATGCACACGCTGGCGACGAAGAACCTGCCGGTTTTGACGAATCTTCGCAACTGGGACAAAGGATTCGAGTCGCCCTTCAAGTCGGACCTTTATTTTTATTCCGTTCGGGAGCAGCTGGATCAGCGGTGGGGTACCCCGAACGCGGTGGTCATTAAGGATAAACAATTCGGTCCACTCCGAATTCGCGCCCATGGTACGTACTCCTACCGACTAAAAAATCCGAAAGTGTTTTTCAGTAAGATCAGCGGGACCAAGGACCAATTTACGACTCAAGAGCTCGAAGGTCAGCTTCGCTCTGCGATCTTGACGCATCTGGCAGCTTTTTTGGGTAAGCTCGAGGTCGATTTCATCGATATGGCCGCCAACCAAATCGAGTTCTCGAACACTCTGAAGTCAGCGCTCACGGATTTGTTTTCGGGATATGGACTGAGTCTCGAATCCTTTTTCGTCCAGAGTGTCTCTTTGCCCGAAGAGCTTCAAGGCAGCCTCGATAAGATGGCGTCGATGCGGATGGCGGGCGACCTTCGGAACTACGCTCAGTTTCAAGCCGCGGATAGTATTTCCATCGCGGCCAAGAACGAAGGGGGCGCTGCGGGTGCCGGTGCGGGACTGGGTGTGGGGCTTGCGATGAGCCAAGCCATTTCGGGCGCGGCAAACTCCGGATCAAGTGCCAGTTCTTCGGGAGAAAATCCGATGGAGACCATCAATCGACTCCATCAGATGATGAAGAACGGCGTGATCACGCCTCAAGAATTCGAAGCCAAAAAAGCGGAACTCCTCAAGAAAGTCACCTAAACGCATGAAGCTCTCCTGTCCGGCTTGCGGTGCGGAAGTACTTTTTAAGTCGAGGTCCTCGGTTTTTGGCGTTTGCTCGTTCTGTAGCTCGACGCTCGTTCGTCATGATCTGAACCTCGAGAATCTGGGCAAGATGACTGAAATGCCCCAGGACATGAGCCCGCTTCAAATCGGAACTCAGGGCACTTATGAGAATGCACGATTCGAAATCGTCGGTCGGCAACGGATTGGTTGGGAGGGGGGCTCCTGGAACGAGTGGTTCCTCCATTTCGATGACGGTCGCGACGGATGGCTTGCGGACGCACAAGGCTTCTACATGATGAGTTTTCAGGTGATGGAGCCGATTCAACTGCCGGACCTGGGTCGCTTGCGAGTGGCGGAGAGTGTCTCGCTACAAGGCCGCTCTTACCAAGTAGACGATATTCGCCCCGTCCGATGTGTGGGCAGCCAAGGCGAGTTACCTGTTCGAGGACACGAGGGACGTCAGTCGACCAGTGTAGACTTGGTCGGACCTGATGGGCGATTCGGTAACATCGACTACGCTGAAAATGAAAATCGTGTTTTCTTCGGAAAATACGTGGATTTTGACGATTTTCAGTTCATGAACCTGAGGGAATTCGATGGCTGGTGATGAGCTGAAACCGCAGGCCACTCCAAAACCCACATCGGTCAAGGTTTTCAATTGCCCATCGTGTGGTGCTGGCGTCACGCTTCGTGCGATGGGGCAGTCGATGACGGCGGTCTGCGGATCGTGTGCTGCCATCATTGATTCTTCTAACGAAAATTATCGAATCTTGGAGCAAGCGGAGAAAAAAGGTCGCCGCACCCAAGTGATTCCGCTCGGACAGCGCGGGCGACTCCGGGGGGCACTCTGGGAAGTCATCGGTTACATGGAGCGAACCGACGGCGGCGATGTCTATTGCTGGAGTGAGTACCTGCTTTTTAATCCGCAAAAAGGATTCCGTTGGTTGACCGAGTTCGATGGTCACTGGAACTACGTGATCACGACCAAGGAGCAACCCAAGATTTTTACGAACGATACTCGTATTCGTTCTACTTACTTGGGCAAACACTATTATCTTTTTCATCGCGGACGGGCGGTCGTCTCTTACGTTCTCGGCGAGTTTTACTGGCAGGTCAAACAAGGTGAAACGGTGGATGTCGAAGACTACGTCGCGCCGCCTGAGATTCTCTCTCGTGAAAAAAGCCATTCTGAATCGATCTGGTCGCTGGGGGAATACGTCAACGCCGACGAGATTCAGTCGGCCTTCCAAATCACTCGACCGATGCCGCTTCAAACCGGCGTTGCTCCGAATCAACTTTCGACCGTGGCGGATTCTGCGTCCTATGCCGGGCGGTATTGGTTTCTATTCATGGTTGCGATTTTCGCGATCCAGTTTGCGGCCGGTTTTTTCACTCGCGATAAAACGGTCTATGAGGGGACGTTCGTTTTTAGTTCCACCGATGCCGATCGATCCAAAGTGACGCCTCCGATTGTGATTGACGGTCGAACCACGAACTTGCAAGTGACCTTTGCAAGTCCGATTAGCAATAATTGGCTCGAAGTAAAGACGGATCTCGTCAACGATGACAACGGCGAGACCCAAGAGTTTGAGCAAGGGATCGAGTTCTACCACGGATACGATAGTGATGGTTCCTGGTCGGAAGGAAGCCCCTATTCAACGGTAGTCCTATCGTCCATTCCAGCCGGAAAATATCACCTCAATATCGAAGCTTCTGGTCCGCCGCTCCCGGTTCTCAATCAGGTTCCTCCGCTGGCACCTGAAATCGCTGCACAGATCGTGATCCGAAGCGAAATGTGGCCGAACGGGAAATTGAAATCCGCCGAGCCAGTCATCGGAAGTATCCGCGAAGGGGTTGCTAAATACTATTTCGAAGATGGAGCCCTCGAAAAAGAAATCAGCTATCGAAATGGCCTCAAAAGTGGACCGTATACGCTCTACGACTCAGGCGGACGTCCGGTCGAACGCGGAAACTTCCAGAGTGATCGGCTTCACGGAACGATCACTTATTTCGGTTCTCAGGGTGAGGTGGCACGCGAGGTTTTTTTCAAAAATGGCGTTCAGGTGTCCCAGTTGAGCGACGGAGAGGCGCCTCTCTCACTTCAGGTCACGATTAAGCGGGATGTCATCACTTGGTCTAATTTTTTATGGTCGCTTTTGCTCGTTTCTGTATTTCCGATCATCGTTCTTTGGAGACGACGGAGTTTTGAAATGAGCCGTTGGTCCCAGAGTGATTTCTCGCCGTACTACTCGGAGGAGGATTAAACGATGAAACGAGCGTTTTTGTTTTATGGGACCGCAGTCTGCCTGATTTTCGCTTATGCGACTTACTCAGGATGGACGATCACCGATTCACTGAAGTCTGGAAAATGGGGCCCCAAGGGGCATAGCGCATATCACAAGTAATAGAAGAGGAATGACAAATGGTTGAACCACTCACGCAGCTCATCAATATCAAGTACCTCGTCGCCGCCCTGGTTTTTTCGGGCGTAGGCATTGTTGTACTCACGTTCTCGTTCGTGATTTTCGACAAGCTTACCCCGGGCAATCTCTGGAAAGAAATCGTCGAAGAGCAAAATGTAGCGCTTGCGATCACGACAGCGGCCTGGACGCTGGCGATGGCTCTCATCATCGCATCCGCGATCCACAACTGATCGTTCGCTCACGATGTCTTATGTTCTGCTGTTTTCTGTGTTTGTCATTGCGACTTGCGGTCTCGTTTATGAGTTGATCGCGGGTGCGCTTGCGAGCTATTTGCTCGGCGATTCTGTCACTCAGTTCTCAACGGTGATCGGTGTCTATCTGTTTTCTATGGGCATCGGATCGTTCTTGTCGAAATACGTGAATCGGAACCTGATCGCCGTATTCATTCAGGTGGAGCTCTTGATCGGGCTCGTAGGCGGGTTCTCGTCGGCGATCCTTTTTGTGGCGTTTGAATACGTCACTTCGTTTCGAATCTTGCTCTACGGACTCGTCTCCATCACGGGCACGCTCGTCGGTTTCGAGATTCCCATCCTGATGCGGATCCTCCAGTCCCAGTTTGAATTCAAGGACCTCGTGTCCAAAGTTTTCACATTTGATTACGTCGGTGCGCTGTTGGCCTCGCTTTTGTTTCCGCTCGTGCTCGTACCGCACCTTGGGCTCGTGCGTACGGCGTTTTTGTTTGGGATTTTCAATGTGCTCGTCGGTATCTGGACGCTGTACCTTTTCAAGCAAGAGATCCCCTGGATCCGACTGCTCAAGGGGAGCGCATTTGCCGTCCTTCTGTCCTTGGTCATCGGATTCGTTTATTCGGATAGAATCCTGAGTTTTGCCGAGGCCTCGAGCTATCAGGACAAGGTCATCTATTCGAAATCTTCTCAATACCAACGCATCATTCTCACTAAATCCGCAGATGATTTTCGGTTGTTCTTGAACGGGAATCTCCAGTTCAGCTCCAAAGACGAGTACCGTTATCACGAGGCACTCGTTCATGTCGGAATGGCGTCTCTCGATCGACCTAAGTCCGTGTTGGTCTTGGGAGGCGGCGATGGGCTAGCCGTTCGCGAGATCCTAAAATACCCCTCGGTTGAGCAAGTGACGCTCGTCGATCTCGACTCCGAGATGACGGATCTGTTCATGAAACATGACCTGATGACTCATTTGAATGAAAACTCGCTTCATTCTCCTAAGGTTCAGGTCATCAACGACGATGCGTTTCTCTGGCTTAGAAGCAATAAAAAGAAATTCGATTTTATCGTCGTGGATTTCCCGGATCCGAGTAATTTCTCGGTGGGCAAACTCTACACGAATTCGTTTTACCGGTTGCTCAAGACCGCGCTCTCTGAGACCGGTGTCGGCGTGATTCAGAGCACTTCGCCTTATGTGGCCAAGAAGTCGTTTTGGTGCGTGAATCACACGCTTCAATCCGTGGGTTTCAAGACTTCTCCTTATCACGTCTACGTACCGGCGTTCGGCGACTGGGGCTATATCTTGGTCTCGCAGCAGAGTTTCACACCACCTGAGAAGTTTCCGGACGGTCTTCGATTCATCAATCGAGATGTCGTAAAAACGCTTTTCGTATTTCCCGAAGACATGCGAGTAGCGTCTACGGACGTCAATAAGCTCAATAACCAGATTCTCGTCCGACATTTTGAAGAAGAGTGGGCGAGTTATGTCCACTGAGTTTCCTCCGATTTCTCGTCGCAAGTTCATGGTGACGACCGCCCTGGGAGCGCTCGCTACCGTCTCAGGCGTTTGGGGAATCCGGCAGTTTCTGAAAAAGAAATCCAGATACTCCATTCCAGGCGCTATCGTCGGTGCGAATGGAAAAGTGGGGCATTTGCTGAGAAGCGGCGTCAGTGCAAGACCCACGCAATTTAAAACCATCGATACGGTGATCGTCGGCGGCGGCATCTCGGGGCTGTCTGCGGCTTGGTGGCTGAAGAAGAAGAAACACCCAGATTTTGTCTTGCTGGAGATGGATCAGGAATTCGGGGGGAACTCAGCGAGTGGCTTGAACCGAGCGAGCGCTTATCCTTGGGGTGCGCATTATGTTCCGTTACCCGGTCCAGACGCCCACTATGTTCGAGAGTTTTTTCAAGAAGCGGGAATCATCCAAGGCTATAAAAACGGCTTACCCGTCTACAACGAATACTATCTCTGCGCGGATGCGCACGAGCGACTTTTTTTCCAGGGCGGCTGGCAGGATGGCCTGATCCCACAGCACGGCATTCAAGCGGACGATCGCCAGCAGTACCAAGCGTTCTTTGCTTTTGTTGAGTCGCTCAAAGGTAAGCGCGGATCAGATCAGAAATTGATCTTTAATATTCCCATGGAGCTCAGCTCTCGGGATCCCGAATACCTCGCATTTGACCGAGTTTCGATGCTGGAGTTCATGCGCGCGCGCGGTTGGACTTCGCGTTACTTGAATTGGTATGTGAACTACTGTTGCAGGGATGACTACGGAATGCCTCACGATCAGGTGTCAGCCTGGGCAGGGCTGCATTATTTCGCATCACGCTCGGGCATCGCAGCAAACGCGGATTCGCAAACCGTGCTGACCTGGCCTGAGGGAAATGGATTTCTCGTCAAAAAACTTCGTGATGCCGTCTCGGATCATGCGCAGAATGACTCACTCGTGTTCTCGATCGAGTCCACCGCTCAGGGCCATCAAGTCGACGTCCTCAGTCCCGTCGATCAATCTTGTGTGCGGTATCTAGCGAAAAACGTCATCTACAGCGCCCCACGTTTTACCGCACCGAAGGTCATTCGGGGCTACGTAGATGAAGTGCAGCTCGATTACGCACCCTGGATGGTGGCGAATATTACCCTGAAAAAACGCCCGGAGTCATCGGGCGCGCCGCTGGCGTGGGATAACGTCAGTTTTTACAGTCCATCGCTCGGTTACATTGTCGCCAATCACCAGGACCTGAAAATCAACCATCCGGAGACGGTGATCACTTACTACCTGCCTCTCGATGAACGCAGCCCTAAAATTGAGCGAATAGCGGCGTACCAAAAAAATCATGACGATTGGTTGCAAGAAATCGTTCCAGACCTCGAGAAGATGCATCCGGGCATTACGCAAACGATCACTCAGATCGATGTCTGGGTTTGGGGACATGGAATGGTAAGCCCGGGCATTGACTACCTCTGGAGTGATCGGCGCAAGAAATTCAATCAGTCGCAAGGGACTCTCCATTTCGCTCACTCAGACATGAGTGGAATTTCGATTTTCGAAGAGGCGCAGTACCGCGGTGTCGAAGCCGCGAAGGCCGTCTTGAGGAGTGCTCAAGCATGAATGGGGGCGTGAGCAAACCTTGGTTAAAAAGCCCAGCGTTTGATCTGACGTTCCTCTTGGCTCCCGCGTTTGTTTCGGTTTTCGTGGCGTTTGTTTTTGCACGCGGGCTCGGGCACTCAACCGGTGTACCGCTCTGGGCTTGGCTGGTTTTTATCGTCGGTATCGACGTGGCCCACGTCTATAGCACGCTTTTTAGGACGTATTTTAACGCCGGCGAACGAAGAGAAAATCAAGCGCTCTTGGCGCTGATTCCCTTAGGAGTGTGGTGCCTCGGTGTCGGGCTCTACGCGGCCGGTCCGCTCGTGTTTTGGCGAACCCTCACATATGTCGCGGTTTTTCATTTCATCCGCCAGCAGTATGGATTTCTCAGGCTCTATTGTCGGAACGAATCGGAATCAAAACTTGATCGTTGGTTATCATCAGGCGCGATCTACCTGACGACGTTCTATCCGATGGCCTACTGGCATGCGCATCAGCCCAGGAATTTTCATTGGTTCATCGAGGGTGATCTGTTCACAGGACTGCCCGTATGGGTCAGTGATGTCATGGGGTGGTTCTCCATGGTCGTGCTCGTGCTCTATTTCGGTAACGAGGCTCTGAAAGTCTACCGTGGACGATCCTGGAATTTGCCCAAGAATCTGGTCGTTCTCGGAACGGCGCTCTCTTGGTATGTGGGAATTGTCCAGTTTAACGGAGATCTGATTTTCACGATCACGAACGTGGTCTCACATGGAATTCCTTATCTCGCGCTCGTCTGGCTCTACGGGGAGCGCCAGAAGAACGCGCCGAATTCGCCGCCGATCTACGGTAAAATTTCCTACGCTTGGTTTTTCTCCCGGAGATCCATTCCGCTCTACATCGGACTACTGCTGGTATTTGCATTTTTTGAAGAGGGCTTGTGGGCGGGTCTTGTTTGGCGCGAGCATCTCGAGGTTTTTGGCGTGTTTCGCGAGCTTCCCGAGATCACCGCAAGAGATACGCTCGCGTGGTTGGTGCCGTTACTGACGTTGCCGCAGGCGACGCATTACGTGCTCGACGGTTTTATTTGGAAAATCCAAGATACGAATGCCAACTGGCAGAAAGTTTTGTTTTCAAGGAGCGCAGGATGAAAATGCATCTCGGAGAGCAGGTTCTCGCAGAATTTTACGGCTGTTCGGTTTCCGCAATCAATGATCCCGGACTCATTCGGGAGGCGATGCTGGAGGCCGCCAGGCGCGCGAAAGCCACGATCGTGGCCGATGTTTTTCACGAGTTTAATCCGCATGGAATCAGTGGCGTGGTCGTGATCGCAGAATCCCATATTGCCATCCATTCTTGGCCCGAACATGGCTGCGCGTCGGTGGACCTTTTTACCTGCAGTGAGGATATGGAGCCAGGTGCGGCCGTGGAGTACTTGAAATCAGTTTTTCAAGCGGAGCGGGTCGAGATTCAAGTCGTCAAGCGCGGTAGGCTCGATTCAATGATCGCCGCCCCAGGTGCTGCGTTCGTTGAATCGGTGGTCTAAATCCAAGTTTTGAGCCACATCCAGCGGACAAAACTACCGGCTGGAATTTCCATTGCGGATAGAATCGGAAAGAAATACACGAACAGGCCAAAGGTCGCACCGATGTAGCAGGCCGTCAGTGCCGGGCGTGCCGCAGTTTTCAGCCAGCGCACGACAAAGAAACTGAGAAGCATTCCGTTCGGGTAATAGTAGTAGTAGAACGCGATTTTCCTCGGAATAACCGCCCAACTCAGTAGCATCCCGAAATAGAATAGCAACAGCAGCATATCAGTCCGGTCGTACTTGCGGATCCAGGCGAGCAAGGATGCCACCACGGCCAGTAATCCGCTCCACATCACGAGTGGGTTTCCGATGAGGGCCACACCTCGAATAAAAGGTTGATTGGGTCCCATGGCGTCGTAGGCGTACCAAATCGGACGAGTCATGAGCGGCCACGTCCACCAGTTGCTCTGATAAGGGTGGTGACCGCCGACGTTTTTTTGTCCGGTCAGCATCGTATTTTGGAAGTTCCAAAGGAGTTCCTTGATGCCAAAAGGCGGCGTGCGATCAATGAAAAGATACGGAATAAACGTGCTGTAATAGGCCGCAAGTGGGATGACGATCCAAGCAAGCGCATAGCGGAGGAATCGGTCGCGGGAGGGAGTCTGGAAGAAATGGAGAAGTAGTAGACTAGCAGTGATCAAATAGGGAATGATCGAGAACCATTTGCACGCGATGCCCAGTCCGATGAATAGTCCCGCGAGGTTCAAAAAACGGTAGTGAGGCGCAGTTTTCTCATCTCGGAACGCCCGCAGTCCTGCCCAAAATGCGAGGGCCAGGAACGCCATCATGAACGTGTCGAGCATCGCAATCCGGGATTGAACGTAGAGCAGAGAATTAAAAAGTGTGATGGCCGCCGTCACCCAAGCCCAGCCCAAGGATGCAAAAAGCAGCTCTGCCGATAGAAAAACTCCAAGCAAGGTAAACGCTCCGAAGAGCGTCGACATGATTCGCCATCCAATCGCGACATCGCCGAAGCTCAGGATGCCGAGCGCGATCAATTGTTTAGCCAGCGGCGGGTGTTCCCAATTTTGGTTCGGTTGGAGGTGAATCCACTGGAGTGCGGAAGGCACGTAGTGAAACTCATCGAAGTTCCGTTTTTCAGGGTACTGAAGGTAGATTAGAAAAAAAATCCACGAGCCGAAGAATATGATCCAGCGACTGAGGCCTGCAGAAGGGAGTTTCATCTACCTATAAGAGTAAGAAACTGGAGATTCGAGTGTCAATCCTTGATCAAGGTCAGTTGTTGAATATTCACGCCCACCACTCGAGTGCTGGACGCGTAGGGCTCGAAGTATTCCAAGAACGGCTGTTCGATCACGCGTGGCGGACCGCCCGCGTATCCGGACGACGAAGCTTGCCTCAGGTAGAGGGTCGGATTGCCGGGTTTCCGAAGTAGGATCATCTGGTGAGAGACGGTCATTCGGGAATTGATGGTGGGGATCATGTAGCGGTCCCGAATGACATTCACGACTGCAGGCGTAGGAATTCGGTTCAAGAGGGTCTGGTTGGGGCGTCCAGCGATCCAAAACTCTCGAATCGGCAGGTAGGGCGTGGAAACGTTGAAGTCGCGCTCAACGTCGACTTCGGTGCTCCCGCGCACCGGGACCAGATCTTGGAGCAATCGATTGAGTCTCGTACCGCTCGCGCGACCGTGTCGTGAAACCGTTTCGCCGGCCATGCGGTCAAAACTTCCATCAATTCCGCCTAGGAAACTGACTTCGAGGAACCGGGCGCGATTGATCACGCCGTTCATGCGAGGGGCGGTGCTGCCATAGGCTTGATCGGTGGCCTCGCGGATGAAACCTTCGAGTGAGTTGTTCGCGTTCCAGTCCATCTCAGTGAAATGGTTTCGATTTTCGAATGAAATTTGTCCCGCTCGGTAACGAATGAGGTTCAAGCGGTTGATGAACGAGTCGAACGTTCGGGTCGAGGCGAGCGCCATGACGGTTTCAACAAAGGTCGTACAGTCGAAACGATCCATTCGGTAGAGCGGATCGGTATCGAGGACGTCCAGGGAGCCTTCGCCTAAGAAACCGCCCGCATAGGGGGCGCGTGCTTGCACAATATCCGCGGTGACGTGAGCCAGGGACTGTTCGAAATCCATCGCCTGGGTCTCTTGTAAGAGACGCTCCGCGATCGCTCGATCGGACGCGTGGGTCGAGACGGCAAAAAGGCACGACAATACGAATAGGCGGATTTTCATCTTAAATCTGAGATTACGTGAGGACATGATCTCGCGAAAGCCTTTTGATCTGACGCGCCCATGCGGCGGCTCAATCAGGCTGAAAAAACAACGGTTCCTAATCGCGGACTTTGAGCTTTTGAATCTCTTCGCGAATCCGTTCCAAGGTCGCTTCGTGGGCGGGAATCGGTTTTCCGATCCGAAGCTCAACTCGGGACCAGAGGCGGCGCGGCCGTTTTTTCCAAAGGACTTTTTCGTAGCGACTGAAAAAACTGCCCCAGAGCCCGCTGAGTGCCATCGGAATGACCGGCACGGGGTCGGATTTCAGCATATGCTCGACACCGCGCTTGAGGGACTGGAGTTTTCCATCGTGCGTGATGCCGCCTTCGGGAAAAATACAGATCAGTTCGCCTTTTTTGAGCTCTTCAGAAATGGAACGAAACGCGGCGTGAAAAATCTTGGCGTCTTCTTGAGGGCCAGCGATGGGAATCGTTTTTGAATCTCGGAAAAAATATTTCAGTACCGGGATTTGAAAGAACACGTAGTACATCACAAATCTGACTGGGCGCTTAACGGCGCCGCCGACGAGGCACCAGTCGATGAAACTCACGTGATTGGAAACGAGAATCGCCGAGCCTTCGCGCGGGATGTTTTCATGGCCAGTGACTTTTAGTCGATAAAGCAGGCTCGATAGTACGAACGTCATGAATCGCCAAAGGAACTCGGGGACGACTCGGTAGATGTAAAACGCGACCATCAAATTCAAGGCGCCGTAGATCAGGAAAATGCGCGCGAGTGAGAATTCGAGTGCGTAGAAGCCCAGGAGCAGTCCGGCCGAGGCCACCATATAAACCGCGTTTAATACGTTATTCGCGCCGACGACACGTGAGCGGATGGCTCGATCCGATCTCGACTGCATGAGCGTGTAGAGTGGGACGGTGAACAGGCCACCGAATACAGCGATTCCCGCGAGCGCGATGCTGATGCGCATGGCGTCGGGAGTGTTTAAGAACTCACGAAGCGTCAAGAGTGGGAGGGAGGCGTCGTGCGCCGGAACTCGCGAGACCGCATAGGCCAAATCGAATAGAAATACGGTCATCCCGAACGAACCCAGCGGCACGAGTCCGATCTCGATTTGGTCGTGCGAGAGTTTTTCTGCCGCAACGCTGCCGATGGCGATTCCGATGGTAAACAGACCCAAGAAATACGTCACTACGCCGGCATTCGCGTGAATCACGGATTCAGTCAGCACCGGCAAGATGGAGAGAAGCGCGCCCCCCAAGAACCAGAACCAAGAGATACCCAAGAGGGAGTTGAAGACGGCTTTTTGAGGGAGGGCGAGCTTCAGGGTTCGCCAGGTGTCCGAGATCGGGTTCCAGGAGATTTTGAGATGGGGTTGTGCTCCCGGTATAACCGGAATCATAAAACTCATGAGCAGGCCCCCGACCGCGACTGCAATCAAGCCTCCCAAGATGAGGGGTGTGCCACTGGGATGCGAAATAGCGATGCCACTCGTGACCGTTCCAATCAAGATCGCCAGGAATGTTCCGAGTTCGACGTACGCGTTTCCAGCGACGAGGTCCTCCTCGCGCACCAGTTCGGGGAGGATGCTGTATTTCACGGGACCAAAAAACGTCGAGTGCAATCCCAGCATAAACAGGCAGACAAAAAGCAAATTCACCGATGCATGTGAAAACGCGTAGCCGGCTAGAATCATAATGGCGACTTCGGCGAGTTTGATCGATTGCCCGACACGCGCTTTGGGGTATTTGTCAGAAAGAGCGCCCGCGACCGACGAGAAGAGTACAAAAGGGAGGATAAATATTCCGCTCGCGGCTGCGATCAGAGATTTGGTCGAGAGTCCGAACGCTTCGGCGTTTTGAAAAGTCAGAAGCAGAATCATCGCGTTCTTGAAGTAGTTGTCGTTGAATGCTCCCAAAAACTGGGTCCAGAACAGAGGCGAGAAAGACCGATGGCCGAACAAGAATCTCAAGCTCTTCATAAGAAAAGCATATGCGAGAAGCGGACGTGGGACGAGAGGAAAGCGTGTTTTAGCGCGTATGAGAATTCAAACGCGTGAGTAAGTGCTCGGCGAAACGTTCATGGCTGCCGGGAGAAGATCGAAAATACAAATCAGGCTCGATGAGTTCCATCTCGGCAAGTTTAGGCGCGCCGGTCGCGTAATCGACCCAGTCCACTCGCGCGTAGAGGAAATCGCCGCCTGGGATTTGAGCGAGAGCAGCCTCGGAGAGTTGCTTGAGCTTTTCAGACGGCGCAAAGGAATCCAGGCTACCGCCGAAACTACCTTGAACGCGGTAGTCGCCGGTTCTTGGACGTTTCAAGCAAGCATGACTAAAAATCGTTTCACCGTTTGAGCGAAAATAGAGGAGCGAAATTTCGCCATCGGTCAGGATCGAAGACAAAAAAGGCTGCACCAGCAGGTGGGACCGGCTCAGAATTTTCGCGCGCTCGTGAGCCAGGTTCGCATAACCTGAGCCAAAGAATCGATAGGTGAGATCCGAGCTCGCCGAGATGGATGGTTTCATGCACCACTCCTGATTGGCCGCTAAATCGACTCGGGCCCCAGCCTCGACATTTGAAATGAACTGCGTAGGAACGATGGGTATACCGGCCTGCGCAAGATGACGTAGGTAGACCTTGTCGAGGTTCCATTTTACGAGCTCGCGCGAATTAAAGAGCGTGACGTCGCTGGGCGCGGAATCGAGCCAGGCGCGAAACTCGTTGATTCGTTCGTAATAGTCCCAAGTGGAGCGAATGCAGTAAAAGCGGTCTTTTTGCCAGGTGAAATGAGGCGAATTCCAAGACTCCCAAGTCATCGTCACGCCTCGCGCCTTCAACCAGGGCTCGAGGCCTCGATCGTCCGTAGTCCCTTGCGGATGATGGGCGCAAGTGATGAAGACGATCGTTTTCATTTGAGTGTGAGCGCCTTTTTGATTTCTCGGATCTGCTGTAAATGAATGTTCGAGTGGATGGCCAGTAACCAAAACCAATCTCGCGCCCGGAGTTTTCCGAACCAAGGATGCTCAAGAAGGAGCGGGCTATCGCGGTCGCCGACCGAGCGCTCGATCCGCTCGATCACGCCGTCTGCAAAACGGACGTATTCGTCGATGGATTCGCGGGCGTTGCGTTCGGACTCGGGTTTGACATCGGCTGTACCAACGATTTTTTCAATCGGTCGTCCGTGGGAGAGCTCGATGACTGCATTTTCGATGAGTTGCCCGACGATGGTCAGGTGTCGAGCGGTTTGAGAAATCGACCAATAGCGGGAACTGTCTTCGAGTCCTCGCAGAGGCGGAATCAGTGCGGGAGTCGTGATTGCGGCATCATCGAGGCTGCTCCACTCTTGTTTGATTTTCTCGTGGATTCGATTGAATCGGGCGAGAGAAACCTCCCAAGGGGTTCGTTTGACAACGAGTGGGCGGACTACGTAACGAAGCATGAGGCGCGCTGGGAGTGGAATGCCGGCGCCCGGGGGCGCAAGTTTTGGCGGCTGATTCGGTGGAGTAGCGTTCGTTGACATGGGATTTAGTTTCCTAGTCCGACAAAAAAAGTTTTTAGGGGTGCACTGAATGTGGCCCAGTCGGCATCGCTGATGCCGAGTTCGCGGATCGAGGCTTCCTTGACTTCGCCTCGGGTGATCATTGCTTCGACGCGACCAACCAGTTGCTCGAGGGCGGCTGGCTCGAGGCGATTCTTGCCTTGGATGCCTTCTTCGATCTCAGAAATGAACTGACTGAGCGGACGTAACCATTGATAGTCGGCGCCGCCGAGCAGCAGTTGGAGTTTTTCGCCCGGCGCGAGTTCGCGTTTGAGTTCCCGTTCTTTTTTGTGAAAAGCGCGGTCCATCAAGCTCTTGTGAAGAGTGAGGAGTAGGGAGGGAAGCGGTCGGTAGCGTTCATAGGGCGAAGGCGAAGTGGTGCTCATGGATGGGTAGAGAAATATCAAACTCCTCTGAAAAATAGAAGGAATCTAAAGACTTTTTTGACCATTCTCAGTAAAACAGAGTCACCTTATGAGCGCTCCTCTCAATCCCCTTTCCGTCGAATCTCTCCGTGAACGATTTAAACAAGGGTTGCCGGATACCTCCGTTGCGACCGATGCCGCCGATCTCGAGCACTACGGCAAGGACTGGACAAAAGTCTATGTTCCGGCGCCGGCACTCATCGCATTTCCGAAGTCCACGGGCGAGGTCAGTCAGATTCTCCGGTTTTGCAATGATGAGGGATTCGCCGTCGTTCCTTCGGGGGGGCGTACGGGGCTATCAGGTGGCGCGGTCGCGGCGCGCGGCGAAGTGGTATTGAGCTTGAGTCGAATGAACCGAATCGGTGAGATCGATCCAGTATCATCGACCGTTCGCGTAGAAGCAGGAGCGGTGACCGAGGCCGTTCATCAAGCGGCTCTTCCGTTTGGCCTGACTTGGCCGATCGATTTCGCGTCCAAAGGTTCCAGTCAAGTAGGCGGCAACATTTCCACTAACGCGGGTGGCGTGAAAGTGATTCGCTATGGTCTCACTCGGCAGTGGGTGCTGGGACTCACCGTGGTTTTGATGGATGGAAGAATCCTCGAACTCAATGGCGCGCTCGAAAAAAACCAATCCGGGATCGATCTTCGTCAATGGTTCATTGGCAGCGAAGGGATTTTGGGTGTCGTCACCGAGGCAGTTTTGAAACTCACGAGAGTCCCAGTAAAACATGACGTCTATTTTTTCGCCCTCGAGAGCTTGGACCGCGTCTACGAACTATTCCTTCAGGCGCGGCAAGGACCTTTTACGGTCAGCGCATTTGAATGCCTCAGTCACGCGTGTTTGGAGTCCGTGACCGCGCATTTGGGTTTGGCGGCACCATTCGCTGCGCGTTCGGCGCAGTACGTGCTTTTGGAGACGGAGCCTGGCGCACGACCCGAAGAATCCGAAGCTTGGCTCACTCGAATTTTCGAAGAGGGAATCGTGGTGGATGGCGTGCAGGCGCAGAGTCCGCGCGAGGCGACGGATCTGTGGAAACTGCGCGAAGGAATTTCCGAAAGCCTGTCGGCTCGGGCGCAAGTACACAAGCATGATATCTCGCTTCCGATTTCGATGCTCCGTTCATTCCTTGCGGAATGGGAGCCGAGAGTGCGCGAAGAGAACCCGGATTTCGGGCTCTTTATTTTCGGTCATATTGGCGACGGTAATTTGCATGTGAACATTCAAAAGCCCGATTCCATCGCCAAAGACGATTTCTTGGCACGAGTGAAGGTCATCGACGAGGCGCTCTTCCCGCTCGTCAAAAAATATCACGGCAGCATTTCGGCCGAACACGGGATTGGACTGCTCAAGAAGCCGTGGTTGTCGTTTACGCGCACTGCAGAAGAGATAGCGCTGATGAAGCAGCTCAAACAAACGTTGGACCCGCGGGGCCTGTTGAATCCCGGCAAGGTCCTCTAGTGGGCACGTCGACGGCGCAGGGAACCGTGAAATAGCTCTGGATTTCCCTGAATTGAACAAGTTAGATAGAATTTCCCGCAATTTAAGCACGACGGTCAGGAGACGGAAATGTCGGCATTTGGGCGTTACTGGGATCTTGCGCCGGAACTTCTGGCGGTTTTAGACTCCCAAGGAAACTTCAAATCACTCAATCAGAGCTGGTACACCCTCCTGCGCCTCGAGACTGCGAGTTGGGTGGGACGGTCGCTCTCGGAACTCTTACATGCCGACGATTGCCAGAGTTTTTTTCGCCTCCTCGAGCGCGTGAAGTCCGAGCCCGTTGCTCAAGACGCATTTCGTATTGTTGCGGATCCGCAGCGGGTGGTTCGGGTCCCTTTTCAGCTGATTCGTGAGGACGGTGAACTCCTCCTGGTCGGGCGCTCCATTTCGGTCGTCAACCCAGCCGTCAGTGGAATGTTCTCGGATACCGGCGATTCTCGCGAGTTCATTCAAACGATCTTGGATGCGATACCGGATCCGATTTTCGTCAAGGACGAGGGGCATCGCTGGATTTTTGGAAATCGAGCGTTCAGTGAGTTATTGGGGCGTTCACACGGAGAGTACCTCGGGAAATCCGACTACGACGTGTTCTCACCAGAAATGGCCGATGGATTCTGGCAAAAAGATAACGAGATCATGCGCCTCCAAACGGCGAACGAATATGAGGAACTGATCGCGGATCCAAGTGGAGGCGAAAATCGTACGATTCTTACGAAAAAAACTCCGGCCATTCGAAGTGACGGCGAACGCATTCTCGTGGGCGTGATCCGTGACATCACCGAACGCAAGAAGCTCGAGCGCGAGATCCATGATAATCGCGAGTTCCTGCAGACCGTACTCAACGGCTCGCCGTCGGTGATCTACGTCAAAGACATCGATGGACGGTACATCTTCGTGAACCGCGAGTATGAAAAAGTCCTAGGCATTCCCGCCGAGACTATGCTCGGAAAAAATCAGAAAGATTTTTTCTCAGAAGAAATTTCGCGCGAGTTCGATGATGAAGATCATCAGGTGATTCGCGAGAAACGATCGTTTCAGTTCGAAAACCAAATCGAGGTCGCCGGGAAAAAACACACCTATCTTACTTCGAAGTTTCCGCTTTTTGGTGCCCAAGGCGAGGTGCTCGCCGTTTGCGGGATCTCAACAGATATCACAGAGCATTTAGAACTTCAGGATCAATTCGAGGTTTCCCGCCAGCGGCTTGAGGTCGTGATCAAGGCGATGAAGCTCGGAATTTGGGATTGGGATATCAAGAACGACATCCTGGTTTGGGATGACTTCAACTACGAAATCTTTGGCATTAAAAAAGAAGATTTCACCGGCGCGTATCAAGCGTTCGAGAAACAGCTGGTTCCGGAGGATGCGAAACGTCTGCAAGCATCGCTTCAAAACGCCTTTGATACTCAATCTGATTTCAAGGATGAGTTTCGGGTTCGTCGCGACGACGGTGAAATTAGAATTGTGCGAGCCGAGAGTAAGGGGTTTTACGACGAGAACGGCCAAGTAATCAAACACATCGGAGTCAATTGGGACGTCACTGATCAGCGACAGCAGGAAATGCGTTTGCTTCAAACTTCGAAAATGTCGAGTTTAGGTGAGATGGCTGGTGGAGTTGCCCATGAGATCAATAACCCTCTGACGATCATCATTGGCAAAGCGCAGATCATCAGCCGCCTGCTTGCTAAGCCGGAGCTGGATATTGCGCTCCTTCGTAAGCATTTGGATGCGATCGAATCAACGGCGCATCGGATCGCGCAAATCGTCCGCGGACTACGAAATTTCGCGCGCGATGGCACTCAAGATCCGTTTGATCAGGCGACAGTCAGTTCGTTGATCGAGGACATGCTTGCGCTCTGTCAATCCCGGTTTTCGAGCCATGCGATCGATTTGCAGATTGTAGACCGCGCGGGCGAAGAGCGCATTGAGTGTCGTCCAACGCAGCTTTTGCAAATTTTGCTCAATCTGATGAGTAACGCCTTCGACGCCGTCGAAGGAACGCCGGAACGTTGGGTTCGCGTGGAGACGCGTGATGTCGGGGTGTTCGTCGAATTCATCGTATCCGATAGTGGACGCGGCATTCCTCGTGAAATTCAGGACAAGATCCTGCAGCCTTTTTTCACGACTAAAAACGTGGGGCGAGGTACCGGCCTGGGTTTGAGTATCGCAAGCGCGTTCGCCAAGGCTCATCACGGAACACTAGAATTGGATGTCAGTCGGCATCACACGACTTTTGTCCTCCGGTTGCCCAAGAAGCATTGATTCGTTAGACTGAAACTCTATGGCGCTACTCACCCTGAACTTCATCAAGTACCAAGCGACTGGAAATGATTTTATCTTAGTGGATCGGATATCAGATCCGGTGCCGATCGAGCAGGTGCGCTCCAACGCTGAGCGACTGTGTGACCGGCACTTTGGGATCGGAGCGGACCAAATCCTAGTGGTCTCTCCCCATGCGGAGTTAGACGCTGCAATTGAGTTCATCAATGCAGATGGAAGTTCGGCCGAAATGTGTGGAAACGGACTGCGCGCCATCGGACTTCATTTGAGAAACCGCTCAGGCAGTGGGCGAAGCGGATTCTCCGTCGAGACCGCGAGAGGTCGTCAGCGGATCGAGGCATCCGGAGATGGATTCCGCGTTCAGATGGGGACGCCTGAGGTTTCTACGGCGGATGAGAAACTCGAGATTGAGGACACCGTTTGGAGTTTTACACGCGCATCGATCGGAAACCCTCATGCGGTGTTATTCAGTGATGCGGTAGATTCCGTACCACTCGAAAAAATCGGACCTAGGATCGAACGCCATCCAACCTTCCCGCATGGCACCAATGTTGAGTTCATGGAGCGAATCAGCGAGCAGCACTTCAAAATGCGAGTCTGGGAACGCGGAGCCGGTGTGACGCTTTCTTGTGGTTCTGGCGCTTGCGCATCTGCGGCTGTGGCGATTCTTCGTGGTCGCGCCTCCAGTCCGCTCAAGATCGATGTTCCAGGTGGAGAGCTGCAACTGGAATGGCAGGGGCCGCGAGAGCCGATTTTCTTGAGCGGTCGCACGGAACTGGTTTTCGAAGGAACGACCACGCTGCTCTAGCTTGGTTCTCTAAAACGGCGGATATCGATCGAGATTTTCTTTTTTCGCCTGATTCTTGCGTATTTTTGTTGGTTTCAGGATGCTTTCGATGGGGATGGGTTTCAGGTCCTGGAGTGCGGGGCCATTGCAAACCTTGCCGGCACTACTAAAACGAGAGCCATGGCAGGGACAGTCCCAACTTGCTTCGGCTCCGTTCCAGTGAACGTGGCAGCCCAAGTGCGGGCAAACCGGGGAGAATGCGTGGAGTTCTCCCGTATGATCCCGGTAGATGGCGTATTTCTTTCCGTCCACTTTGATCAAACCGCCCTGATTTTTTTGGATGGATTCTAGGTTGCGGTAGTCACCGTCGCTGATTCGGTCGCCGATGAAATAGGTGGGGAGGTCGATGTTCTCGGTTAGCCACGAGGCGAATGAGGCCGTCGCATGTACGCGGTCGGCGTGATAGAGCCCCGCCCAAGCGTTTTCTCTTCCTTGGACCAAGTCCGAGATGATGAGCGCTCCGAGTGTACCAAAGGTAAGCCCGTTGCCGGAATATCCCGTGGAGACGAAGACGTTTTGCGCTCGTGGATTTCGACCGATGTACGGGAGCCCATCTACAGGCTCAATGATCTGTCCAGACCAGCAGTGAGGGATCGTTCCGATATTGAACCGAGATCTCACGTAGTTCTCAAGCCGCCGAAAATGAGTTTCAGTTTGAGATTCGGTCCCGGTCTTGTGATCTTCGCCACCGACAATTAAGTAGTGGCGATCGTCGCTATCCGTGAAGGTCCGCAAGTAGTGATATGGATCGCTCAAATCCCAGAAGAGTCCAGGTGACAGCGGCTCACGCAGTTGCGCCGCAAGTGCATACGTTCGGTAGGCAGCGATTTTCGTATTGATGCTAATAGGGTTCGTGACCGGAACGTGCGCGGCGATCACGACCGACGACGCTTGAATCGTGGTCGTCTCAGTTTTTAGTCGACAGGGATTTCCGTCAGTAACCTCTACGATACGCGTATTTTCAAAGAGGTCCCCTCCTAACTGCGTAAATGCCTGTGCGAGGCCCAGAAGATATTTACCGGGATGAAATTGCGCTTGATAACCGACTCGAATCGCCGCGCTTGTCGCGAACGGTAACGGCGCATGATCGAGAGGGACTGCGGAAACGTTGATGGAGCGGAGTGCCACAAGTTCTTGGTTTAATTTTCCGTCTTCGGTTTCCGCGAACAGGTAGCCCGGGACCCGGTGGAAATCGCACTCGATGGAATATTCGCGAATCAGGCTCTCGATTTCTGCGATGGCGACTCGTTGGGATCTCGCGATGAGTTCAGAGTTGGAGCGTCCGAATTTTGAAATAAGGTCCATATAACGATCATCCAAGATCTCCGTTAAATGACCGCTCGACTGAAATGTTTCTCCCGTGGTGATGAGATGGTTTTCAAACACCGCAACCTGACGTCCTTGTTTCTGCAAAAGCAGCGCGATGGTCAGTCCAGTGATCCCGCCGCCGACGACAGCGACGTCAGTGGTGAGTGGCTCCATCAGCTGCGGGTGATTGAGATGAGGCTCTGATCCCGTCCAAAGCGAGTGCGTGTGCATGGTGATGTCCCTCCAGTTAAGCAATGAGGCAGCAAGTGTCATACCGTGGAAAAAATACCCTCGGCATCCGTTTTGCGTAGTGAGCGAGTGGGCCGCAGAAGACCGCCCAAGTTGGGGTGTTTTGGTACCGTGGTCGCGTCTAGCCAATTCGATGGAGTTCCAGGTATGAGTGCTTCCCATTTCTTTTCATCTCAGTCGGCTTCGAAAACGTCAGAGAATGAGCAGGTGGATTCTTTCGGTCCGTCGGCAAGGTATTTTTCTCCCGACCTGCAGCTGGCCTCAGAGTGGAACGAGGATGAATATCGCCAGGCGATTTTGAGCGAGGTGCTGGAGCAGCTGAAAACGCACGTCATCCCTTGGCTCTCGGTTCAGCGTTCGGTCGTCCGGCATGCATTCCGAGTGGGGTTGTACGAACGGTTGGGCTCAGGTCGCTCCAGTTGGGAGTGGATTCGGGATCTTCATGCTTACCTCAATGAGCAAACTTCCAAAACCTCAGATGATCTGATTTTTTTCGCAGTATTTCCTGACAGCTTGTTGTCGACTTATTCCGAATTCGAACATGGATTTGATCATGAGCTGCAGTTTTTGCTTTTGGGCGATGCCCTCGGTGAGGCGCGATTCGCTAAGAAACATCCAATCTCGCACGTTCAAGCTCGGGTCCATCTCGGGCCCGGGAGCGTGACGATGTTGGGAATGCATCCGGATCATCCCGATCTGAGTCGGCGATTTCCATTCCCAGTGATTGTGGTGAGTCGAGATCTAGTTCTCCGTTAGATGCGGTGGACGTTTCTCTCCTCAAGGGAGTCGGCGAATCGAGGTGGCATTTGCTCCGCGACGGCTCGAAAGGTCGTCGATGAGAGCCCTGTTTTCAGCACGCGTGGTCGCATCTTCTCAAAAGCGCGACCCAAGTAGAGGGCCTCTTCTTCGGTCAGGCAGGACTTGGCGAGATCGAAAAGTTCGGTCTCCTCTTGCTCTCGGTGTGCGGCGAATTCTCGTTTCAAGGCGAGCGCGCGTCTCCTCCAATCGGAATCAAACGGATCGGTTTGTAGAAGGCTATGAAGCAATGCCTCGATATCTCGATGTTCGTCAAAAGACTGGCCGAGAAGTGGGTGATCGGGCCGGACGGCTTTTAAGGAATTGTAGAACACGGCTTCCTCGGACCGTTCGTGAGGAATCAGACTGTCGCGAATTCGATGGAGCGCTTCGATGCGGTCGTCCGTCGCGTCGTCAGCCAATAAAAGTAGCGTATCGATCGCTTTTTTAATGCGCTCGTGGTCTCGGATCAGCGTTTCGTAGATCAGCATCGCGATGGTCCTTTCGCTTAGAGGTAGAAAACCTCATAGCTAGAGCGTGCAAACGCGATGCCGGGAGAAACCGGACTTAACGCTTGTCTTCCCAGGCTAGTAGCGCAGGGGCAGTCGCTGAGCACTCTGCGAGACAGCTCTCTTGAGCCAGGGTGACTCGGGTCGAATCCAAGCATTCTGGAGTTCCAATGTGCCGCACGATTGACGCCGATAATCCGGACGGCGTAGAGGCCGTGCTGAATTTTGCTTTGCAGTAGGCGACCGCGTAGGCTGTCACCGCTTGCCTCATCGGAGTGTTTTCTTGAAGGTATTCCGAGGCGAGCATGCGATCGATGCCCATGCCTCCGAACACCGGCGCGCTCTGAATAATCGTGAAATCGAATCGAGAAGTATCAAAATTCGTCGACGTGCAGTCGGCCGCGCGCGTGATGGATTGGATACCGAGCGGATCTTTGCCGACCGTATCAATCATGATCACGTGACCAGACGATGCGATGATGTCACCGGGGCGGAGGGAGTCTGTCGGCGATACTGCCACCGTTTTTAGACAGCTGAGTCCGTTTGCCTCTGGTTTTGAGAACATCGCGGAGTTGACGCCTGAGGTTTGAGCGCCCTTGCCGGCGACGTTTTTGCGGAGTCTGAGGCCGCCAACGAGGAGAGAGCTAGAAACATATCCGGAACAATCAACGCCCAGTGAGGTGGTTCCGCTGCCGGCGTCGCGAAAGTAATCGAGCTGCGTACTAGCGCTGGAGCTGACGTAAGGTTTTCCGCCGTAGTCGTAGATGAGCGGCTTCGAAGCTTGAGAGAAACATCCGCTTCGGGCGCCGATGCGTTGCGAATAATACGGATTTGATCCCATCACCGCCGACGCCGATGCGACTTCGCGTTTGAGTCCGACGCCGTTTGGATGTGTGCCAGTGACGTTGATACCACTCACGTCGGGGGACGACCAGTCGAGTGCAGGAATCGAGAGAGCGTTGCAACTCTGGTACGCGACGGAAAACGTTTTGTATGCCCCGTAGACGGCCGCATTGTTTCGTGTGCGGTAAGCCTCAAAAAGCGGAACCGAATCGGCGCCAACGGCAGGAGCTTGCGTCGGAGAGGTGCTAGGGGTCGGGCTTGGGAGTACGGTCGGCGTTGCCGTAGGTTGAGTCGACGGAGCCGATCGGCAGTTCTCGCTCAGGGTGATCAGCGATTCGACTTGGTCGATTCGGGATTCCAGTTCATCCTGCGTTTTTGCTTTTTCGGGAGTCGTGCGATCACCGAGCTCTAATTCAGCTAGTCGCTGAATCCGCGCGGAGCGTTCCTCGATGGAACTCGTCGAATCGAAGATCAGTGCGTAGATCGAAGCGAGTTCCCGATGAATCTCGGCTTGTTCGCCGTTTGATGCAACGGACGCCAAGTCGCTCGCAACCAGTTCAGGTTCTGGCAGGGAGAGATAAACATCGGCTTGACGATAGAGCTCATTCCAGACCCGATCCCGAATGGAATCACAGGACTCTCCTGGGCTCAGTGTTTGCGCGAGTTCCCGAGCCTGCTGCCCGGTAGATCCTTTTCCGCATCCGGTGCATACGAGGATCGAGGTGATGACGAGGCCAAAATTACGACGACCAGCGAAGTTCAATCCTTGAACCATGTTCTAGTTAGTATAAATAAAAAAGCGGCTTTGTCTTTCGTGGATGAGCAAAAGTTATATTTATTCTCGATAAAAATGTAAAAACAGCGTTTCGTTATATTAAACAACGCTGATAAATTAAAATGACATGAAGCGGCAGTCAGAACATTGTCTGAAAAACACCGTAAAATGGCTCGTGCTTTGCGTTATCTTCCCGGTCTACGTGAAAATCTCGCTCGAGGCACCGGTGCTCTTGGAGTTCTGCTCGCCGAAGCTATTGAGGTTCAATCCGTAGACTTTGGAGAGATCCATATAGAGGTCGGCCAGCTGGCGATTATTGCTCGCGTTCGTGATGTCGCCGGGAGGTGTGATCTCTTGTCCGAACTTGATGTCGTTTCCTTCGCCAAGCAAGATGAGTGGGATGTTTGCGTTTCCGTGCAAGTTTCCGTCAGACATATTGCTACCAACTAAAATCAAGGTGTCTGAGAGTAGTCCGGCGTTCTTGAGTTGAGTGACGAGATCGGCCAGGATGCTCGTGTAGATGCGGGTATAGGCTTTGGTTCGCTCGATCGTACCGGGATCGTTGAAATGGTGAGCGCAGCCGTGCAACGAGCCTAAATTGTCGAGCGCGCGATTGTCGCCGATACCGTTGTGGAACATGATTGTCGCAGTTGCAATTGTATCGCACTGGAGAGCGCGGACGATAATGCGGTTATAGGCTTTGAAATTGCGATCGTAGAGCGATCCATCGATGTTCGGATAGTTCAACTGGCAGCTGGTGTCGGCAGTCTCCAGAGCCGTGAGGTTTCTCTCCATTTCTCGAAAACTATCGAGCGAATCCCCAAGCGCGCGTTGATCGGCCGCAGAGAGGATCTTGGCGAATGATCCGTACTGCTTTTTGTAGCCATCTAAGACACTGAGTTGGCGACGGATTTTTTGTTGGAGTTCGACCGCCGATTGATTCGTGCTTCCCGCGAATAGGCGGCTAAAAGCGGCCATCGGGTCGATGACGTTGCCGTTGGCGATATTGTCTGTGCGCCAGGAGAGGGCGTTGACGTAAGTCATGCCGAATTCACGCGCTTGTCCGCTATCGTGAAAATTCTGGTCTTCCCAGGCCACGGAAATGGAACGCTGACTAGTATTTCGTGCATCGGCGACGTATTGGTCGAACGTTTTGCCGCAACCGACGCCAACTCCTCGACTGGCGAACGCAACGTTGTCTGCGGACAGGGGCTGGATCTCATTACAAGACAGAAAACCTGCCGTCGAACTCCAGTGAGGATCGTAGTTGTCGATGGATCTATAGCCTCGGAGGATCAGCGTATTGTTTCGATGTCCCGCGGCCTCAAGCGGGGAGAGAGCGCCCCCATTGAATCCCCAATCGCCGTTTTGATTGTTCGGCATATAACAACCGGACCCGAAGAAACAACCGATGAACCGTTTGCGCCGTGCAGGCGCACCGAATGCGGTTTTAGAGAGTAGGCCCAGCGGTGTGACTGATTCGAGGAGCGGGAGACCAATGGTCAGGGCAAGAGCTTTGAGTGCCTGGCGACGGGTAAAATATTTCGGGCTCATGATGTTATTTCTCTCTCGTCAGGGTTTGAAAACTTTGGCTCGTGACTACGCGAAGGATCAATTCCTTGAACGAAGGTGACTGACCGTTCTTATTCCGGATGAGTGAATTGACGAACGAGTTCGTGCGGGTCGAGGTGGTTTGTCCGAGTGTGTAGTTCATGATGCGTTCGCCGACGCAGTGTTTGAATTCCGGTAGTTCGGCGACGAGCGCACTCATGGCGGTAGGACCTTCGAAATTTTTTCCGAGGAGCTCGCCGCGATCGACGACAGGCTTGGTTTGCCCGGCGTCGTAAAATGATCGCGATTGGCCCTCGGGGCCGAAGCTCTCTAAACCCAAGCCCACGGGATCCATGTAGCGGTGGCAGTTCTCGCAGCGGGCGCTATTGGAGCGGTGTACGGCGAGACGTTCATGAAGCGGTAGGTCCGCAGGAATGTTACCGGCCACGATACCAATTTCCTGAAGAAGATCACTCGGCGTTGGTTGGATCGGATTACAAAGAAGTCTCGCTTGAACCCAGATTCCTCGCTTGATGGGCTGACCCATCGGAGGATGGTTACTCAAGATGGGGACTCCCGTCATCGCCAAGAAAGAACCTTGCGTCAGCATGCCTCCTCGGATGGGCGTCTCGACGCGCGAGAAATTAGCATCGAAACCGCCGCTGATTCCATAGTGCGAGGCGAGGCGGTTGTTCACAAAAGTGAATCCGGGTGTCAGGTAGTCTTCGATCGGCCGATCGTTCTTGAAGAGTTCGCTGAACACCAGATTGCTTTCGGTGACAAAGTCGCGGTGGAGGTCCGTGGGGTTTCCGATCAGGAGCTTCTTGTAACCGACGAACTGTCCGAAGAAATGTGCCACGAATCGATCATGGTACTTGTCAAACAGGCGACGCGCTTGCGCGAGAATTTCTTTGGGCTGGGTGATGGCGCCCGATTTGGCGGATGCCATGAGTTCGTTATCAGGGAGGGTGCCGGCAATCAAGTAGGAGAGCCGTTCGGCGACCTCGTAGGCCGTGAGTTTTCGTGTGTACTCGTCTGCCGTCAACATCGGCAGAGTGCGCGTGAAAAACTGCGGTGACATGAGCGTGGTCGCTACGACTTCACGAATGCCTTCGCGGAATTGGTCCGAGTCGCCGGCGCCGCTCGTACGTGCGCGATTGACAGCGGCCTCGTACTGGGATCGGAAATTCGATAGTTCCTCCGCCGATGCCGGACGGCGGAATGCTTTCTCGACGAACGCGGTGACGATGCGCGAAGGACATCCGCCCCAGGCTTTCTCGCCAGCATTGGAAACTCCGCAGCTCATGACTTGCGACGAGTTGATCGCGTCGTTTGCGACCGTTTCTGCGGTGGCGAGTCGATCGCTGACCGCCTTAGAGTCGAGGTTCGTCCAGATCAAGGCGTCGAATCCGCTATACTGCGTGTTTCCGCCCCAGCCTGAGACGAGGCTGAGATCGTAGGACTTGCCCACTAAGTCTGAAACGCTCCAAACGTATTCCTGGTTCGAGAGAAGCTTAATTCCAGACGCCGTTGTGAGCATGACGTTATTGTTGGATTGTTCGTTGGAAGATATTCCGTATTTCTGTTTGACGGAACCGAAGCTCAGGAAGCCGCAAGATGATAAGAAGGCGAGTGCTGAGATGGAGATCGCCGGCAACAAAAGTCGCAGGTCACGAAGCCGTGGTGTGTTCACTGGTTGCCCCCCTCAATGAGCCATTTTGCAAAAAACTTCCGGAGGTTCGCGCTTCATCTTGAAGCATCGAGATATCCCCCTTTAGTTTTATTCGGTACCCTCAACCCTGAGTTTTAACCATTTATTCACTATTTCTAATGTGTATAAAAAGACCCTCGACAGGGAATTCCAGTTCGTCTAAGGAATCGACAGATTCTCGTCTCTTTTGTCTGCTCCATGCTCGATTTTTAGCCGAAATACAGGCATTATCCTGACATGCTCAGTTCGACTGTTGATCGTTTGCGTTGTCCCGCGTGCGGGGAATCCGTTACTTTGAATGCGAATCACTCGCTTCCGTCCCATGGAAATGATTCCGGTGTAATCGAAGTACGATCCGGACGACTGACTTGCCATGATTGCGATCAGAGCTATCCGATATTGGCCGGAGTCGCCGTGTTGATAGAGGACGTCGGCTCGTACCTCGTTCACCACGTCAAAGGGATCTCTCGCTTGGTTCCCGATTCCGACATACCCAAGGCATTTCGTCGAGACTACCTTCAAGCCAAGGCGGAGATCGGCAGCGAGCACATCGAGGAAGATCTCGAAGCCGAGCGCGTGACCGCGCTGTATTTGATGAACCATTACCTGTCCGTGGGAATAGGCGCTCGCAATCCTGCCGGGCTCTCCGATTGGTGGAAACCTGCGGCGGGAGAGTCGAGTCCGCTCGTCGACGATTTGATTCGATCCTATTGGGACCGAGGACCACTCACGCAGATGACGGATTGGCTTGTTTCACGCTCAAAAAAGCAGAAGATCGAGTCCGTTGTCGAGCTCGGGTGCGGAGTGGGGGGGCTTGCCTTGCGCTTGAGTCCATTCATTCGTACCTACCTCGGAGTAGATAGCTCGTTTGCGAGTATCGCACTGGCTCGGCACCTGTCGCTGGGACTCCCTTATGATCGACCGATTCGCGTTCCGGCAGATTTGATTGCCGGCTCGGTCAGTCGAGAAGTGCGCATTCCGGCGCCGCCGTTATTTGATGGGAGAATCGATTTCGTCGTGGGGGACATCGAGAGTTTGCCACTTGCTCCTGAATCTTACGATGCGTCGGTTGCGCTGAATGCGATCGACATGATGGATGATCCAGCCCGTTTGCCGGAGTTGCAGGCGCAGCTCGTGGTTCCCGGTGGCGTGGTTGCTCAGAGCTGTCCCTATGTTTGGAGTGAGGCGGTTTCCGCGAGGCTTCGGGAGTCGCTGCCGAAATCTGTCAAAGATTCGGCGACGGCGGTAGAGCGTCTGTATGAAAATGCGGGCCTGGAAATTCGCGAGCGCATCTCGCATTTGCCCTGGCTCTTCTACAAACATGCTCGTCAGCTCGAAATCTATTCAGTCCATCTGTTCTTGGCAGATAAGAACTCGTAGTCGAATAGAGGGTGCGGCAGTTTTCTGTCAGCCTGTTCGATTCCTGTGTTTCTAGATGAGTCAAAATTCCTCACGGATTCCCGTTCGTTTTGCATGCGACAATGAAATCCTTTTTATTTGACCGCATCTGATCAAATCGATGAAAATTCAAGGATGTCCACTCCGTCGATGATCGTTCAACGATTCGTCGAACGCGGAACTAGAATTTTCACGGACAAAAGAATTCAGGAGCTCTTCAAGGATGATGAGATTTCGCAACCCATACGTGGATCGTTGGCTCATGGGAATTTCGCTGTCGGCGGTGGGGCTCGCTTTTTCGGCGTGCGCTTCGACTCAGACGGCGGCTCGACGACCCACCGACCGTCCGATTCGTGCCGAGTCCTCGGCGGCGGAATCTCGTTCCTCGTCCAGTCCCGCTGAAACACGAGTTGCGAGCAGTTCGAAAAATAGTTCACGTGCGGAATTGGGGCGACGTGTAGCTCAAGCCGTTACGCCGGCGGAAACGACTGCGCAGATCGAATCTGAGATTCTGAAGACTGACGCTGTGATGGAGCCTGTTCCGGTCTCACGTAAGAAAAACCACGTGGAAATTCCTATTGAGACCAATGAACGGGTCAAAGAGTGGATTAACTATTTTACAGTTCGAGACCGCGAGCGTTTTCAGCGTTTTATCGATCGTGGAGCAACCTATCGTCCGGCGATCGCGAAAATTCTCAGAGATAATGATGTTCCCTCGGATCTCTACTACTTGGCGATGATCGAAAGCGGATTTTCACTCAATGCTCGTTCACATGCGTCCGCGGTCGGCGCATGGCAGTTCATTCGGGGAACGGGCGATCGTTACGGGCTCATGCAGAATGCTTACGTCGACGAAAGACGGGATATCCTACATTCGACGCAGGCGGCAGCGACTTATCTCAAGCGGCTCCATGCGGCGTTTCAGTCCTGGTATCTGGCGCTAGCTGCTTACAATTCCGGCGAAGGTCGCATCTTAAGTGCGATTTTGAACGGGGGTTCGCGCGATTTTTGGGAGCTCGTCGAGAACCGAGCGCTTCCGGAGGAGACTCGTCACTATGTTCCGAAATTCCTCGCTGCCGTGATCATTGGCCGCAATCCTGAAAAGTACGGATTTCAAGTTCCTCGGGTCCGTCCACACCCCGAAGTCGAAGCCGTCGAAGTCCCTGGCGGCGTTCGGTTGTATGACATCGCATCCAAGAGCGGTGTTTCGTATGAGATGCTTCGTCAAGTGAACCCGCATTTAATTCGCGCGATGACTCCTCCACAAGTATCAAACTATTCGATCTGGGTCCCACGGCCAGATTTCGCCAAGGTCGCATTCATTCGCAAGGATCTTCCTCAACTCCGCATTCGGGTTCGTACGATTGCCGCCGTAAAACCGGTGGTAAAACAAAAAATCGTCACCACGCGTTCAAGCCGGTTAACGGCTACGGATTCAATGCCAAACGTAAAATTCCACCGGGTGAAAAACGGCGAGGGTCTCTCCGACATCGCGACTCGTTACAATACTTCGATCGGCAAGCTCAAGCGCCTCAATGCCCTGAGTTCGTCCAAGATCTACGCGGGCCAGCGACTCAAACTTCATTAGTCTCGGCGGTCACGGGAGTTCGATTTTTCTTTGATTTCTTGGAGACGACTACGGGATTCTTCTCGTCCGAGCGGACGAGTTCTTGGCGTTTCACTCGGTAATACGAATCAAAACGATCCTCCAAGATGCTCTCCCGCATCTCCCGCATCAAGCGATGGTAGAATGTCAAATTGTGGAGCGCGATCAGATGCCAGCCCAAGACTTCTTCTGACTTGTGCAGGTGGTGCAAGTACGCACGCGTGTAGATCTGGCAAGTCTGACAATCGCAGGCTGGATCGAGTTTTTCTTCTGAGAACTTATAAACCGTTCGGCGGAGTTGGAGTTTACCTTCGCTCGTGAATGCGACGCCGCGCTGGGCGAGTTGCGATGGCAGAATGCAATCAAACATGTCCACGCCCCGATGGACGGCTTCGAGGAGGTCGATCGGCGTCCCGACGCCCATGAGGTATCGTGGAAGGTTTTCAGGGAGGAGTTTTGCAGTCAGTTCCGTGAAATCCTCGCGCTGGTTCTTGCCTTCGCCGACGGCAAGACCGCCGATCGCGAATCCGTCGAACGGGAGCGAGGTGATCGCTTCGGCGCTGATCTTGCGGAGGTCTTCGAAACAGGCGCCTTGCACGATTCCAAACATCGACTGAGGGGAATCGCCGCGGGCGTCCAGGCTGCGCTTGGCCCAACGGTGCGTGAGGTGCATCGCGGACTCTGCTTCACGACGCTCGGCGGTTGAGGGAATACATTGATCGAGTACCATCATGATGTCGCTGCCGATGGCTTTTTGCATGTCGATGCTCACTTCGGGAGAGAGCAGGTGCATTTTTCCGTCGACGTAACTTTGGAATTTAGCGCCATCTTCGTTCATGCGGCGAGAGTGCGGGAGCGAGAAAATTTGAAAACCACCCGAGTCCGTCAGTACCGGGCGATCCCAGTTCATGAAACGGTGGATGCCACCAAACTTGCGAAATACCTCTGGTCCGGGACGGAGGAGAAGGTGGTAGGTGTTCGCGAGAAGCACGTTTGAACCGACCTGTTTGAGGGATTCCACAGTCTGGCTCTTGACCGTTGCCTGCGTGCCGACGGGCATAAAAATCGGCGTCTCAACCGGGCCATGCAGGGTGGTGAAACGCGCAGCTCGTGCTTGCGAATGGCTCGATTTTTTCTGTAGTTCAAATCCGAGGCGTGCCATGTTGAGAGCCAGCAGACTATCAGGTTTCAGGGAAATGATCGATCTATGAGCGACTCGAAAAAGAAAGATTCTCCGCGGTCCGGACTGGGGACCTTAGGGGCAGCGCTAGCCGAACGATTCTCGATCTCGCCGACGGCCTCCAGCAGAACCCCGCAAGCGCCTGCTCGGGCCGGCGGCGACGGAAAACTCGTCTATTCAACCGATCCCGCGCTTCAGAAGAAATGTGAACGCTGCCGAGAACTATTGGCTGCGTGCAGTTGTCCGGTGGACTCCGATATTTCAATCTGGAAAGGCCCCGCGCGACTCAGGCTTGAGAAAAACGGAAGAGGCGGAAAAACCGTGACCGTCGTCGACGAGTTGCCGTTGAATGAAGTTTTTTTAAAAGAATGGACCACTCGCTTAAAAAAACGATGTGGTTCGGGTGGCACCCATCGTCGCGAGACCCAGTTTGGAGTGATTGAAATCCAGGGGGATCACCGGGACGCGATACGTGCTGAGTTTGTCTCGGCGGGGTTCAAGACCAAGGGCCACTAGTCTCTATTACTACAATGTAATAAATAGCTGGCTGTTAATGCGAGCTGGGGCAAGTGTGTCACGCGCGTCCTCTCATCCGAAGGTTCCGGACGTTATACGATGGAAGTGGTGCAGATTTTTCGAGGTTTCACGCAAAAATGGGGCGCAGGTGGTTGGTCCTTGTTATTCGGGGCTACGCTCGTTTCCGTTTCGTCGTTTGCGACCGACGAACCCGAGGAGAATTGGGCCGAACAGTACCATGTTTGCAAAAAGCTGACGAAACAAGCCTCACTCTTGGAGAAGAATCGAACTTACAGCGCCTGTTCGGCGAAAATCGACGAAAGATACTTCGCCCAATTTGACCGCGGACAGTCGCAGGAATGCGTCGATTTCCTCAGGCACACGGAAAAACAAATCAGAGCGCTGAGTACGAAGACGACTTCGGCAGCGGAGTCACTCGCACTTCTCGGCCAAGAGATTTTCTCTGGAGCGGGATCACGCTCCGAGATCATTCGTTCGCAGCAAGCCGCAGCCGGGCGAGGCGCCCAAATATTCGCCGAAAATGCAAAAAAACGCACTTCCGATGATGCCGTTTGGATGCTCGGTGAAATCAAATTGCGCAAACAATGCGAGACGACTCGTTGCCCAGCGCCCAAAAATGGAAAAAGTGAATCTCAGATTCGCAATGAGGCAGTCAAAAAAATCGTACTGAAAAAAGCACTCGTCGTTGTAAAACGACATCTATCGGAACATTTGACGAATAGTTTTGGAGCGGATCAAACCGGAGCGCTCGTTCCTGCGCTGGATCTGATGGTCGAATATGCGGTGGATGGTGAGCCTGCGAAAAAAATCGACGCCAACGAATTATTTTGGAAGTACGCCAAGAAATACGGACAATCCAAGGTCATGGGCGCATTGACGGGAGCGATCGATCAAGCTTTCAAGAAGCAGATCATGGACGCGGTAGTCACCGAGGTCGGTGAGTCGGTCGCTCGGCAACACTTAGGGGCGCTACTGAATTTCTCCTCTTTGAGAGGCGACGCACTCTCTTTGGTGGGAATGCCGAGTGCTAGTTCGATGGGGGGCGCGTTGATGTGGATGGTGTTCAATCTGCATGGAGATACCAGCCCGAATGAGAGCCCGAGGGATTCGGCGTGGCGGTCGATGGAATCTTTTGCCGAAGCGGTTTCGCATCCGGATTTCTGTCGCTACTACAACGCTCGAAACGCCCGAGGACAAGGACGTCAGCAGATTCATGAGTGGCGAGAGGCGTATCTGGCGACGCTCACCTCGCGAGTCGCCGCAATCGAGCAGCAACGAGGCTGGGCGAAGCGAGACCTGATTCAAGAAGGTGCGGTTGCGGAGACCGATCATACGGCGACCGTTCGTGCGGGTTCAATTTTGTGGAAAAAAACCGACTAACGACGGCTATCCCATTTTTCCAAGCGATCTGATAGATTGCTCAGGTGAGTTCCCAAACATTTTGCCACTACTATAACCAGTCGACCTGCCGCTCGTGTGATTGGCTAGAGCTGGGTATAGACGAACAGCTCACCAAAAAGACCCTCATCTTGCGGGAGCGATTGAAGGAGATGGGCGAGTTCCCACTCTTAGAGCCGGCTCGATCGGTGCCTCAAGCGTTTCGTAATCGCGCAAAACTTTCGGTGACTGGCACGGAGTCTGAACCGGTAGTCGGGCTTTTGGGTGATTCCGATTTGGATGAGGGGAGAGAACTCCTCGAGTGTCCGATCCATCACCCGAAAATCAACGAGGTCATTCAGGTGATGCCGGAGTTGATTCGGAAGTATCGATTGACGCCTTATCGGATCGCGACGCGAGCGGGCGAGCTCAAAGGTGTGATCGCGTTTTATTCTCCTGCTTCAGACGAGATGTATCTGCGGTTTGTGCTCCGTTCTCAAGAGTGTGTTTCGAGACTGCGCAAAGCGCTTCCTGAGCTTCAGTCTCGATTTCCTTTTTTGGTCTGCGTGTCTGCGAACATTCAACCGATCTCTCATGCGATTCTCGAAGGTGAGCAAGAGATCATCATGACCGAGCGAACATCGATCCGTCATCGTTTAGGCTCAGTTGAATTAAAACTCGCGCCTCAGGCATTCGTGCAAACGAATGCGGTTCTCGCTTGCGCCCTCTATGAAACCGCGGCGAGTTGGATAGCCGATCAGAGTGCTGAGCGTATGCTCGAGCTCTATTGCGGTCAGGGCGCTTTTAGCTTTTTCGCCTCAAAATCGGCGAATTCTATACTGGGTATAGAAATCAACGAAGACGCGGTCCGGGTTGCAAATTCGACGGCAATGGAGAGGGGTGACACGCATCTGCGTTTCATCGCTCGTGATGCGACTCAGATTTTGGATGAAGCTCAGAAGTTCAATCCCGATCTCGTGCTTGTCAATCCGCCGCGGCGCGGGATTGGTCGTGGTGTGGACACGATCCGGCAGATTCATCCCAGACGTTTTTTCTACTCCAGTTGCTCGGTCGAGAGTCTGGCTAGGGATCTCGAGCAGCTTCAGGATCTCTACCAGATTCGAAGGGCGCGAATCTTTGATCTTTTTCCTCATACGGAACATTTCGAGATTCTCGTCGAACTTGAGCGTCGAGCGGATTCCGTGAGATAACGCCGGAATGGAAGATTTCCTCAATGCAGTTCAATTTTTAGCAACGGTTTCCGGTGAAGCGAGCTCTTGTCCTTGGTCGGGATTTCGTCCAGGTACGCTTCTATTCTGCGAAGCGCCGGTATGCGGCTGGGTGGTGAGTCCTGCAGAAACATGGAGTAATATTCTCTATTTTATCGTGGGATTATTGATCCTAAGGAAATACTGGAAATCGAGCCGATTTGAACTTCGCGCCTTCGGTTGGATCGCGCTGGGCGTGGGCGTTTCTTCCACGTTCTATCACGCCTCTCATATCTACGTGGCTGAGACCCTGGACATGGCCACGATGAATTTCTTGGCTGCTCTCTTGATGCTATTAAACTTACGTCGACTGAGTCCGTCCCGCTCAAGCACCCTACAGACCTGGACCGTGTTTCTCGTCATGGTTCTGGGCGGTTTGTTAGCGCTTTTGCTTCTCAAAGGCGAAGCACGAATCGCTGTTTTCGCGGTGGAGGTCTTGTTGGCGTTGTTTCTTGAACTCAGAATCCACCTCAAAGGAATTGAGCGAGGAAAATCCTATTTCTGGTTCAAGGCGACGCTCGGAGTGTTCGCAGTGGCGTTCGTTGCCTGGCAGCTCGATTTCCAGCGGTTCGTCTGCGATCCGGAAAATCATTTCCTTTCGGGACATGCGGCTTGGCACCTGCTCAACGCGTTTTGTTTCTGGGGGCTCGCGCGGTTTTACGAAGGTCGCTTGAGTTTTGGAGGCACTGGCGCCGATCCAAAAAGCGTGACTCGATCACGTCCTTCGCTTTTCGAGAAATAGAGCGCTTGGTCGGCATTGTGAAGGACGTCTTGTGAAAGTGTACCGTGGCGAGGGTAAGATGCTACACCAATACTCGCGCTGACATGTCCGAGCGGTTGATGTTCCCCATGTGGAAATCGTTCGGCCGCGAAGGCTTTTCGGATTTTCTCCGCGAGCTCGAACGCAACTTCGGCCTCGGTCTCGGGACAAAGAACGACGAATTCTTCTCCGCCATAACGAGCGGGTAAGTCGCCTGGACGAGATTTTTCTTTGAGGATACGTGCGACCATGCGCAGGACTTCGTCACCGGCGGGGTGACCGTTTCGATCGTTGTATTTTTTGAAATGATCAACATCGATGAAGATAACGGAGTAGTGAGTTCCCTTTGACTCTGCGATGGCATGAGTCTTGGCGAGTTCTTCTTTGAAAGAACGGAAATTTCTGAGTCCCGTCATTTCATCCGTCGCTGAGAGTCTTTCGAGCGCAGCATTCATTTCTTCGAGTCGTGTTCGGTATCGGTGTGCTTGCGTGATATCGCGTGCGATGATCTGGATCGCATGGCCGTAGTCAGCGAGCGGAACGGGACAGAGCTGAAGCTCCATGCGCAGCTCCTTGCCGGAGGATGCGATGAATCGGAGTTCCAGGGAGCGATCTGAACTCGGATTGTCGATGAGGCCCGAGCAGAAAAATTGTTCAGCTGCACGACGCTCGTCACGTACGGCCCATCCGGCGAGGGGACGACCCAGGATGTCTTTTTCAGAGATCTGAAGAATCGACAGCGCCGCAGGATTCGCCTCCAAAACCGACCCGTCATCGGGGGCGAGCAAAAAGATCGGTTCCGGCATTCGCATGAATAGATCGGAGTAAGTCGCCATCTGGGAGACCGTGCCGCCGACGATCTTACCGGAGAAAACGCGCCGGACAACGTCCTCGGCGCTTTGAGAGCGTGGGGCCGGGTGGTGGGGGGCCGCCTTGGTTTTGACTTTGCGAGCTGGGTTACTCATCGTTCAACGTATCGGCGCATTGAAGAGAGATTTTGATTGAGTCAGTTTTGACCCGAGAGAGAGGATTCGTGCCCGAGAAAACGCTCATCCCACACCCATTCGCGAACGGGTTTTCTCGGGGCTTTTCGAATCAGTCAGTGGATTTAGGCTAGCAACGTTCTATGAAGTCGTGTGTCAGGGATTCTTTTGGAAAAGGTCAGCGAATTGACGGCAAGCGAGAGACTCGCCTACCGTCAATTCGGCGTGGACTGAACTAATCGTCCCAGCGTTTTCGTTTCATATGAACGCGTGCTTGTGATCCCACTTTTTTCCATTGTTTGCGGGCTTCGGACTCCGCCGCGCGGTTTCCGCGACGAGCCTCGAACTCGGCTTCACGCTGAAGTTTACGGTGACTTTCGATCCGTTCAGAATCGAGTTCACCGCTGTCGATCGCCGCGCGCACAGCACATCCCGGTTCGGTATCGTGCAAGCAATCCGTAAATCGACAGCTGCGTTCAAGTCGCTCGATTTCAGAAAAGCTCGCCGATATTCCTGCCGAATGGTCGGCGAGCGCGAGCTCGCGCATTCCCGGCGTATCCATCAAGAGCGCCCCGTTCGGAAGCTCGATCAAGTGGCGCGCCGTCGTTGTGTGTTTGCCTTTGTCGTCTCCTAAGCGAATGGCCCCGGTCTCTAGTCGCTGATTTCCCAAGAGCTGATTGGTGAGTGTGGATTTTCCCACGCCCGATGAGCCAATCAGCGCCGCAGTCTCACCTGGTCGAAGTGTTGCGAGTAGTTCTGGAATTCCTGCACCGGTTTCAGAGCTCACCCAATGGGTGTCGACTCCTGCCGCGACCACAGAAAGCTCATCGCGCGCTCGCTCGATTTCATCTTTTGTGGCGAGATCGATTTTCGTCAAGATCAGAACGGGGCGAGTTCCGCCGTCCCAGGCGAGTGCCAGGTAGCGCTCGATGCGACGGAGGTTGAGATCTTGATTGAGTGAAGTGACCATCCAAGTGAAATCGATGTTCGCTCCAATCACTTGATCTGCCGCTCGTTCGCCGGCTGCACGCCTGATGAGCACGCTTCGGCGATCGATCACGGCATGAATCCGGGCGGCGTCCATGTTCGGTTGCCACTCCGCGAGCACCCAGTCGCCCGTTGCCGGATACTCCGAGCGACTCTTAAAACAATGGAGAAGGCTTCCTTTCAGTTCGCCCCAGACAGTGTCTGGAAACCCCAGAACGTTTGATTTCAGGAGGTAGTGCCCCCTGGACTCGGAGACAATTCGAGCGGGAAAAATCCCGATGGTTGGGTCAATGGTGTTTCTTTTTTCTAAGTACAAAGTTTCAAACCAGGGATCAAATCCCAGGCGAGATGGCGTTGAGTTCAAGCATGCTCCTGTGGCAAAAACTCATCCCTAGGACGGAGGTTTTTTGCCAAAATCAGAACGCGAGCGGCCGTGAGGGTTTGTGAACACCTTTCACTGCAAACGCCTGCGTTCAAATAGTTAATTTTTAAAGGTGATTGGGAGAGACGATCGGTCGATCAGGAGCAAACGAGGGAGGCTGCCTGAGTCGACCCAACGACGGTCTCTTTCGTCGATTTTTGAGCTGAGTTCATATGCTACCTCCTGGTTTGAATGGAAATGCTGACTCGTAGAACTTAGCAATGATCTGGGCGAAACGCAATTCCTGTAAATCGAACCCAAATACTTGCGATCTTTCGACGTTTTTAGTCATGATAGAGTCTCATGAGTATTGGCGGCTCGTTTCAGAAAACCATTCAGGAGATCATCTCCCGAGTGCCCGAATCAAAAATCGAGATCGATGCCGATCGGCCTGCGCAATTACGTTCGCTCTCGAGCGCAGCATCTTGGAAGGCCGCAGGTGTTTCTGGCGCACTTTCAATTCCTGGTGGTCCATTTTTCTTGGTGACCATCCTTCCAGATCTTGCACTCGTTTGGCGGATTCAAGCGCAACTCGTTGCGGACATTGCACGTGTTCAGGGACGAACGGATCAACTGAGTTCGGAAATTTTGCTCTATTGCTTGTTTAAGCAAGGAGACCTGGGGCTCAGCGATATCGTGGTTCGTGTGGGCGAGCGATACCTGGTGAAACGCGCGCGCGGCGGAGTGCTACAACGGCTGATTGAACGGGTGGGGGTCCGCGTACTCAGAAGATGGATCGGCAAGCGAGCCGCAGCAATCATCCCACTGATCGGAGCGGCGGCGGTTGCTCGTTATAGTCGCAAGGATACGCTCGAGGTAGCCGAGACGGCGATTCACTTATTTAGCCGTCCGTGGATTCTCGAAGACGAAGAAGGACAGAAAGAACCTCTATGAAAACCCGTCATCTCATGGCCAGTTTCGCGTCCCTGTTTCTGTTGGTCGATATCTCGGCCTATGCGGCGCCTAAGCCGCCATCAGCCATGGATGCGAAGGCATGGATCACGGAGTTGGTCGAAAAAGTGCGTGGAGCCAAAAAGAAAAAAACTGCTATTGGCGCCTTTGATGTCGAAAAATGCCCTAAAATTCCGAGTGCGGCTTGGGGAAAACTCATTCTCCTGGGGCGCCCGGTGGAACATGAACTGAAATTTGCGCCGGGATGCGATTTAGAAGGCAAGCTCGTGATCACCCTGGAGCCTTTTCCGATCGATCTCAAGGTGAGAAACCTTACAGATGTGGAACATGTGACGGGCCAAGTTTCGCTTGAGGTAGAACCAAATTTAGCAGAGCAAGAAGCGAAGCTGATCATTCAAGCACAGGATGGATTGCTTCAAGCTGCGGGAGCTCGAGAAACGCTTGCATTTGTCGGAGGATACAATCTGACGATCGGTCTCGACGGAAAAATGAAGAAAAATTCCGGTGGCACAATCACTTCGAGTCGATACCGTGGTGTCGGACTAGCCGTCACCGTTCCGATATCCGCTCACAAGTGATCGTGCCCCCTGGACCAAACTATTTGATCTGGATGTCGAGAAATGGCGTGCGCACGGCGTAGAGATATCCGCCTTCTACTGATGGTATGCCGCCGCCGACGGACACGCCGCCGTAAATGAGAAAATTCATTCCGACATCACGCTCGAATCCGGCAAGAACTCCAATATGTCCGCCGATTGGAGTCAATGAAATTTCGCCTTCAGCATTCAGGTAGGATCCGGCAATTTTGTGTCCAGGGGCTCCAAAGTCGACCATGATCGATGCTCGACCAGTTCCGCGAACTGAGTTGCTGGAGTAAGCGAGTCCAATCATAAAGTAGGATTCGCCGTTGCTATCCCAACACTCGCTTCCTTTTAGGACCAATATAATTGCGACGTTTCCGCCGACGCAAAAGAGAAACCTGGGTTTAGCCCAACCCCGTGAATCCACTTTGGCGAATTTCAGCGCCGCCTGGCCGGCAGCCTGAACCTGCAATGCGCGTGGGTCCTGCTCAAGTGTTTTAAGTTTTTCGGTGATTTCTGCTTGGTAAGGAACGAACTCATTTGCGAGAGCTTGTTTCTGTTCCATCGAGAACTCAGAAAATTCTCGATATTCAGTGGCCGCACTTGCCGAGCCTGAGAAGCTAATTAAGAAAAGTGAAAATAGGGTTACTAAGATTTTGTGGTTCATGAGTTGGAATGTGCATCAATGGCTGATATTCCAGACAATTGAATTATTGTCGTTCACTCTGGAGTGTCTCAGTTTTTCAGTGACCTGATCAGAGTAGGAACGCTAGCGCTTCAAGGCCTTTAAATAGTTTATATTGAGGTCGACGATGCGATCGATCATTCGTCGAGTCGCGGACGTAGAACGAGTGAGATCATTTCCGATGATGGAGAAAATCATGGTACCGTTTGGCGTTTCTGCGAATCCCGCGAGTGCGCAGACACCGGTATCGGGAAGTGTTCCCGTTTTCGCAAAAAGTTTACCGCGGTGATTGCTGAGACGTAATCGGAGTGTTCCTGGTTTTCCAGGTCCTGCGAGCAATTTTTTAAAAACCGGATATTTTGGATTTCGCAGGATGTGCCGGAGTAGACGAAACTGATGATTGGCGCTGGCGCGGTTTCTCGGGCTCAGTCCCGAACCATCATGAATGGAAAGGCTAGCGGGCGGATCTAAATCGAGTGTCTCCCGCATCGTACGCTGCAGATAGAGTCTGCCACCGACTTTTTTCAGTAGGTGATTTGCCATGTCGTTGTCGCTGTGTTGGAGCATGGAGCGGATGTAGCTTTGGGTTGCGACTTTTTTTTCGAACGCCAGCCAGCCAGTGAAAAGTTTTACGGTAGACGCCGGAATCATGGTTTCAAAGCGATTGAGGTGAGAAAGAATCACGCTGCCGCCTTTGGGGCGAATCCAGACGAATTCCAGAGACCAATCTCCGTTTCCTCGAGTGAGCGCTTCGACTTGGTTTTGTAATCGTGTGGCGGCCCTGGTTAGAGTCTCGGGTGCAAAAAACTCCGGTGACTCTTCCCAGTCCGGCAAGAATTCATCGACCGCGGTGACCGGGCGAAAATCTTCGATTTCATAAGCAAGTTCATCCGCCCGAACGGATGCCGAAATCGAGAGAATCATTCCCGTAAAAATAAATGCCTGGTTGAACCATGTCAGCTTGGCCATTGTCCCGTCCTTCTAAAAAGTTCGCGTGGCCTATCGCGACCGGCACTATTCCACGAAATGGAATCATGCAAAGGTGTTTCAGTTCGCTGTCCAAAGCTCTGACAGTTGTTACAGAGTTATACGGATCCCACTTGCGGGGGGTGTTTCAGGTGTTCCTCGCGTTGGTCCGAGAGTTGCTTTGCCCCGAGCAAGGTTGAGATTACAGATGCTATTCCATTCCCTCTGGTCCACATCGTTGCATTCCTGTCTGGCGCTCGCGCTTGCGCTCTCGTTCACTCAATATTCTTATGCGTTCGAAGAGGTTCCAGGCCTCATGCGAGTCGTACTCCCTGGAGGTCTGGCCACCCAGATCGCGCAAGATGCGCTCGGTAAGCCGACTGCACGTCGAGATCAGTCTCATGTCACCATCCCCATCAAAAACAACATCGAAGCGACGATCGAAAAAGTAGACATCAGGAACACTCCTGAGATCGTTCGAATTTATGGGAACCGATTGTTTGGTCTCAATTTTACTAAGCCTTTTCAGCTCGATCTCAAGATATTCGGGCTCGTCTCGCAGGGGGATGTCAAGATCCGCTCCCTTAAGTTCACTCGTACCGAGAGCGCGAACCGTATTTTGATCGATGCGGAACTTGAAATCCGTCGAGTCAACGTCAGCGCACGTGAAATCTGGTTTCGTGAACGCGGGTTGACTCCCGACGAGAAAAATGTCGCGAAAAACGTCTGCCCAGTGCCTCCGAATCCGATTGATTCTTATCGAGGCAATCGAGTCGGTGCTCGAGTTCTGAAACCGGTGGTCGCGCCAAAAACGGCCGCACTCGGTGATGTTCCGGTGGTCGCCCATGGCCGATTCGAAGCCGAGATTTCTGAGAATGGGAGCCGCCGTATTGAAGTGAAACCAATATCAGTCGAACACGACGTGACCCGCGTCTTGAGCGCTAACTACGAGCTCCGCGCGAAACTCGAAGTTCCACCGATCTTCGTAAAAATTGATGGCGAATGTTTCCCTGGTGATGACGCTGGGATTCGCGCGCTTTTTAAATCGATGTTAGAAGACATCAAACTCAAGGTCGTGACGGGCGTCGAACAAACCCTCGTCCAAGTCGCCATGAAAGCCTCCGCCGAAGCGTTCGAAGAACTGCGTCTACCGGTTGAGCATGAGATCGTGCATCGATCTAAGCCTGAAATCATACAAGAAGTGAAAACGGGGCGTTCGACTCGCTCCGATGCGACTCGTGTTGAGCGACGAGTCTTTTGGAATTCAACCAGCGCCGCTTCACAGTCCAAGATCGTGGACTGGAGTCAGGAAGAAGAATCCGACGAACTTGCGATTCCTGATCGTTCGTTGGCGCCGGCTCGGTTTGCGGACTTGGGCGTCGTGATGGCGTCGGACGCGACCCGCGTCCAGCGACAGAGTATTCCTTCAGCTGTGTTAAAACCAAAATCAGACGCCGGTGGGAAATCGCTCCTGCAGCGGTTCTTGCGTGAGATTCAAGGCAAACTCAGCCTGGGAGCAATCGACGCGAGCCGAAGCGGAGCGTTGGTCTTGCGCCTGGCAGATGAGTTGGCAATCAACTCCGTTAGAGAGCCAGAGCTGACAGCCGTATCCGAAGGCAAGCTCCCCAAGCAGCGCGTAGATCATCTCAGACTGGTGCTGAATCGTTCGTTCTTCGAGAGCAAAGCAGAGTTGGTTGCCGCACTTAAAAACGAGCAAGTAAACTTACTCCCCAAAGGGATTCGTTTAGGCGCCCAAGGACTTGAGGTGCTGGGTACTGGAGGCAATCGGGTGAGCTTGGTAGCCCACGTCGAGGTGGAGTTGGCTGCGCTCGATGGACTTGTGGGAACTGCCGCGGGACTTATTGAACGATTTGCCGGCAATACCGATGGAATCTATAGGATTCCGGTGCAGCTCGACCTGATCCCGCAGATCGAAACGGTATTGAAGATGCGTCGATTGACGTTGAGTCTAGCAGTCCGTGAGAATTTGGATGCGACCGAATTCGGGCACGCATCGAATTTGAAAGACGCTTCTTTCTTGAAAAGTGTCGTCGTCTCGAAACTCAAGGAAGCGGCGGAGAAGATCAAAAAACGCCCGGTAGTGATCGATCTTGCTCCACTTGAGAGTAAGACGCCGTTTCGCCTAGAGCGGTTCGAATTGACCGATCAGGGCGCGCTCGTGATCGATCTTGGGTTACAAGGTACTCGGGAATGGTTCCAGCAAGCCAAAGACCGTAAGAAGGCGAGGAAGCCGTGAAACATTTTAGTCGCGCAGTATTGACTGTCGCAATTCTTGCGAGTTCCCTGGGTTTCGCTGCTGATCGCGAAGTTTCAGTACTGACTCCGGGTAATCCGGATTTCTATATGCAGATGATTTTCAGCGAAAAAGCGCAATCGCGTATCTTTCAAGAGCTGCGATCGCTGCTGATCTCTACCTCAGGATTTGACCCGCTCAATTATCGCTACAAACAGACGATCAACGTGGTTGCTCCGATCAATACGGAGATGAACGCGGCGATGAAGAAACTGGTCGAGGACGTCACTGGGATGAAATTCGGTTCAACCGAAGTCTTGGTCGATATCGAGGGCCTTCGTTTCGAAGCGCCCGATGCATCGCTGAAGATTGACGAGTTCAAGTCGGTTCCAGGTGGGATTGACGCCTCGGTCATTGTCAGGCTTCGTCAGACGGTCGTCTCGGCCGATCGTATTTACGTGCATTTTCGTAACCCGGACGGTTCGCGCTCATTCATGAATAAGTTTTTCGTTGAGCTAAAAAACACCCACGTGACAGCGACGAATCTTTTGAGTTTGTCGGTGAACCTCGGCATTCAAGCTCGCCTGCAACGGGACGGAAACGTTCATGTGTCGTTCGCACCGAATGTCATGCAGACCTTTGACAAAGTGACCGTGAATGGCTTGATGAATGAATTGACGTTCGTGCCAGGCAATATTCGCGTACCCAAGGAGTTCGACTTGCAGGTCGGGACGTCAGCCATGCCCATGAGAGAAGATGGCTTGGCCGAAGCCGTCCAACTTCGCAAAGCCGCAGTTTTCCGATTGATGATGGATCCCATTGTGAAAACGATTCGGGATCTCCCGAAAACGGTGTTCTCGGACGGAATTCCCAAGATCTCGTTCCCGAGTGTACTGAAGACCAAGGTCCCCTGCATCGGTGACGTAGGCATTCGCCTCATGCGATACGGACGTGTCGGCAAGGATCAACTTCAGTTCGGATTCGGAATTGACCATCCGGACTATCACCGCGAGAGCGGAGAAAAGTCTTGTTTCGATGATGCGGCCGACACGGTCTATTCTCAGATCGATCGAAATGATGCGAGCGTCGTGATGGGTGTGCATCACAACGCGATCAGCTGGGTGCTGAACACGTTTGTGAATGGCTGCTACCTCGATAAGATTCCTCCGAGCTTGAAATTAGGTCCGCAAGGGATCGAAGCGAGAATGGACGATCTTGGCAAAGGTACCGGCGTCATCGCCGTTCACGCTCAAACCAAATTGAAATGGCTGATCGGATTGATTGTCGGTCGTCGTGTTCTCGAGTTTCCCGTCAAGGTGGAACCCGAACTTGATTTCGCAGTGAACGGAGGAACCAAAACCACGAGTTTACTCCTCAATCTCAGCGAGCCCGATCTCAGTGATAAAACGATGTTCGAAGGGTATTCAAAAATCCCGAGTAACCTCGATGAGATTCGCTTGAAGAAGCTCGTGATGAAAAAAGTCCGCGCCCAACTGAAGGACGGACTCAGCACGGCAAAACTCACCGTTCCCTTGCCGTTCGCTCAAGGGGACGACCTGAGTTACGCCGAACTCAAGAGTGATGGGTACGGTTTCTTGAACCTGAGCTTAAGCCTAGATCCCGAGATCCGTTCGGAATCTGCAGAGTTCTGGACGCTGTTCTCGAAATCGATTCAACCGTACTTAAAGAAAAAAGACCCTTAAGGACGCTTCGTTGCAGCCGCCGGAGCTGGAATGATCGCCGGGGTGCGAATGATCTCAGGCTGATAGTCGTCGCCGAGTATTTGGCGAATGGTGTCGCCTTGTTTTTCTGCCCAGAGACCCAGGTAGTTCCAACCGAGTGGCGCGCCTTTTTTGCACGGCGAACGTTTCGCGCGTTCGGAGACGCGACCCATATTGTACAAAGTCACGAGAGCGCCCATGTTCTCCGACGCGTCACAACCAACGGCGAAATACGCGTCCTGAGCCAAGCGAATCAGTGCGGCGGCATAACGAAGCGACTGTCCTGCGTTTCCGAGCTGAGCGCGGAGCTCGGCTGGAAGTTGTCCGCGCCCTGGGCAGCGGAGTCCAACGGCGAATCCAGGTTCTACGGCTTGGCGCACTGGGAGCGCTTCGCAAGCGCCGCGTTCATTCATGGCGGCAAGCCCCATGCTGATGTTGCGGCCAGCGACCTGTCCCAAGTCTAGAATAGTTTCGTCGGAAACGCCGTGGTTCTGGAGCCAGGAGACGAATCGATTGCCGCGGCTTCTGGAGTTGAGACTTGCTTCGGCGAGTGCGGCTCCGACGAGTGCATGTGCGGTGATGCCGTAGAGGTTGGCGATCTGGCGAATGCTGTGTCGCGATCTGGTTAAAAATTGAACCATCTTGGCGTCCGGTTTTTTCCATTGGCCTTCAATCTTGAGGTTGTCGCGGCAGTCGTATTTTCCGCCACCGACGCTCTCGTAGCAATCGTTGAGTCCTTTCATCGCTTCAAAAAGTTTTTCGTAATCAGGCTTGCCATCCTCGGAATCTCCGAACCATTCCGGGCTGACGGTGAGGAGGTCCAGATCGATCGACTCTTCGATCTCGGTAACGTGGTGAATCGAGGTCGCCTGTGCGATCGACGTGAAAGTGAGGACGGAAATGAATGCGACAGCAATCGTAGTGGTGCGAAACATGGTGGCTCCTGGAGTTTTCGGCGGGGTGGCGCCTTATATGACCGCAAGAGCGGTTCCCAGAAGTGGACTTTTACGAAAATGGGGGATGACTCTGAAACCCTCGGGTCCCGAGTGAGGGAATTCAATTCATTGTGTCGAAGTTCAGCGGAAATACCGACGAATTGAATTGAATAGGCCGTAGCTCTGGGTCGCAGCTTTGCGATGCTCGACGCAGATTTTCGAGCGCTCGCCTGCGGTACTCAGAATTGCGTACGGAGTGCAACGCGCGACTCGCTCACGGTTCGTGAGGTATTGCGCGTCCCAAACAATCTGCGTGGCTTGCGCGAGAATTTTGTTCGCTTGCGCTGTCGTCAGTATTCGCACTCGGGCGTGGCGATTCTGATCTTCGAAATGGAGGCGATACTGAGTCGTGCGACCACGAACTTCGGTAATCCAATAGCGGTGATGAGGTGACTGTTTCCCCTGGTAGGCGATTTCGGCCAGGGCAGTGGAAGTGGCGCTAGCCGGGGCCCGATTAGATGACGTTTCAGTCCACTGGATGGGGAGGGGTGGGGCGCCTTTGACACAGGCGAGGGGTTCGAAAAACGGGTCCAAAAGGGGCTCGATTTCTGCGAAAGCGGAGGTGGTTGTTACGAAGAAAACCCAGGTCAGGCAAAAGATAAGGTCGCGAACCCGCATATGATTGATTATGACGTGAAATGGAGCCTGAAAAAACGAGAAAACTCAGGTGCAAAAGCGTCGAAACCTTGGCATAATCAGGAGTGAACCCAAGGAGCGTTGCGAGGCCCCAGTTGCTGAATTGAATTCAGTGATCACTGAGGTGGCCCTAGGCTTGGGTTCCCGAATCCCAACGGCGCTCACTGATCGAATTTCGTGGCAGATACGAAAACGTTAGTGAGGCGGCTCTCTTGAAAATCCTCCCCATTTTCTGTTTTCCATCGGCCTCGAGTTTTGAATAACTGGAGTTGAGATCCCTATGGAAAAGAACAAAGACTACGTCGTAGCAGACATCAGCTTGGCCGACTTCGGCCGTCGTGAAATCAAGATCGCCGAAACTGAAATGCCGGGCCTCATGGCGATTCGCGATGAGTTCGCAAAATCCCAACCGCTCAAAGGCGCGCGCATCACCGGCTCGCTTCACATGACGATCCAAACGGCCGTCTTGATTGAGACGCTCAAGGCTCTCGGCGCGGAAGTTCGTTGGGCATCTTGCAACATCTTCTCGACCCAAGACCACGCAGCCGCCGCTATCGCCGCGGGCGGTACGCCGGTTTTCGCCATCAAAGGCGAGACCCTAGAGGAATACTGGGACTACACGCACCGTATTTTTGAATGGCCGGGCGAGCAAGCCAACATGATCTTGGACGACGGCGGCGACGCTACGTTGCTTCTGCACTTGGGTGCACGCGCAGAAAAGGACCTCTCTGTTCTCGCGAAACCGACCTCCGAAGAAGAGACGATCCTGTTTGCGGCGATCAAGAAGAAACTCCAAACCTCTCCGAACTGGTACTCCACGCGTCTCGGTCAAATCCGCGGCGTGACCGAAGAGACCACGACGGGCGTTCATCGCTTGATCCAAATGCACTCCCGCGGAGAACTCAAATTCCCTGCGATCAACGTCAACGACTCCGTGACGAAATCCAAATTCGACAACCTCTATGGCTGCCGTGAATCGCTCGTTGATGCCGTCAAGCGCGCAACCGACGTCATGATCGCTGGCAAGGTCGCAGTGGTCGCGGGTTATGGAGATGTGGGCAAAGGCTCCGCTCAGGCGCTTCGTGCGCTCTCCGCTCAGGTTTGGGTGACGGAAGTCGATCCGATCTGCGCGCTGCAAGCGGCGATGGAAGGCTACCGTGTCGTTACGATGGATTACGCGGCCGATAAAGCCGATATCTTCGTTACGGCGACCGGCAACTACCACGTCATCACTCACGACCACATGAAGAAGATGAAAGATCAAGCCATCGTGTGCAACATCGGCCACTTTGACAACGAGATCGACGTCGCGTCGATCGAGAAATACAAGTGGGAAGAGATCAAGCCACAAGTCGATCACGTCATTTTCCCGGACAACAAGCGCATCATCCTGCTCGCCAAGGGCCGTCTCGTGAACCTCGGTTGCGGAACCGGTCACCCGAGCTACGTGATGTCCTCTTCGTTCGCGAACCAAACGATCGCTCAGATCGAACTCTTCGTGAATCGCGAGAAGTATCCGCTCGGCGTGCACGTCCTCCCGAAACACCTCGATGAGAAAGTCGCGCGTCTCCAGCTCAAGAAGCTGAACGCCGAACTCACCGTGCTTCGTGAAGACCAAGCCAAGTACATCCACGTTTCGGTCAGCGGACCGTACAAGCCGGATACGTACCGCTACTAAGGCAAGCGTTTCTTACGAGTTCAATATGAAAAAAGGCGCCTGGGCAATTTGCCTGGGCGCCTTTTTCATTTTTTACATCAATGATCGAAAGATGAGATGAAAGGGCGTCTTATATCGGATAAGATCCGCTCCAATGACTCAATTCTCCCGCGGGATCGCCCCCGACCTCCTGGTCTCTCAAGTCCGTAGCACCATGCCGTATCTCTTCGATACGGCACCGGATTCGGAACTGGCGAAATTTCCTCCCGCTCAGATACTGCGAGCTTACTTGGATGCGCCGACGCTGGATCTGTCACACCTGGACTATTTTCGACTCTGCGTGGCGGCCCACTATTCCAGCTGCGGAACTCCCGTTCCGACCGATGTCGATAATCAGATCCGGTCCAAGCTTTGGCCCAAGAACCTGCCACTGGAGACGGCGCTTGAGATGGCGAATTTTGTTTTAAGCGCACGCGCTTGGGACTATCGATTCGTATCGACACGTTTCACCTACGGCGCCCGGGGGTCAGACCGAGAAAAAGACTCGATTGATGGTCATTTGGGCGAATGGTTCACGATCGCAGCTGGCGCGTACTGCGCACTGAAACCCTACAGCGCCAAAGATGCTCATACGAAACGCATGGAACTTTTTGATGCGATTCGAGACGAAGTGAATCACCACTCCGAAGTGTTCGGTTCGCTTTGGCGCGCCGAAGATGGGTTAGGCGCACTGACGGCTTCAGCCGCCATCGCACATAACTTCGGTGATCTCGACCGAGTGATGGATATGTGGGATATTGACGCGTCCGATCCGCTTCGCATCGAGTACTACAAGCTCGGACTTTTGCCTTTTGATTCGAACCGCAAGCTTCGATACCAAGGGCGTCTTTGGGTTGCCGGCGAACTTTATAAAGAAAAAATCGACGGTACCTCGATGGCAGCCGAGAATCACCGCCACTTTGCGCTGAGAAAACCACGCTGCCTGCGATCGCGCGCGGAACTGTTGGTTCCCGTCGGACCGTTTTTCGATGATTTCGGTTCGCGAGTCGCGCGACTACTTCCGGAGTCAGAGGCCTACGAAGTTGCAACCGCCCTGATGCAAGGATGGTTGGGATTGCCGGGTACCGTAGGATATGGGCGAGCCATCAACGGAATCACGTCTGTTTATCCAGCTGCGATGCCTGAACCGATCGCCAAGAACTATCGCAATCTCATTGCGATTCCGCGGGATCGTTTCGAAGCAAAGTTTCGCGAACACGCCGTTCGCTTACTCGATGAAATTCCATCCCGCGCTTAACGTGCGTTGACGAGCAGTTCAAACGCGCGCGGTGCCCTGGCCGTGAGGCAATCCCAATTGGTGCGATCGGCGTCCGCGAGTTCGATTCCCCGGTAAATACAGCGATCGGTTTCACGCAGTTCCGCCAATGCTTGATTACTTAAGTTTGTGAGTGTCTGTAGTCGAGCGGTGATCGCAGCCGGGCTCGGTGCGAAGCTCCAATAGAGCGTGAGCAACGTGCCCTGAGGAACCGGCAAATCTGTTCCGCGACCCGCGATGATCTCTCGTTTGTAGGCGTCGAGGAGGTAGCTGGTCTGAGTGAGGTTACGCGTGACAGTTCCCAGACGAAGTGCGAGGGGCTCGGTCCGTGGCTGAGTCGCGAGAGCGCGAGTCAAGAGGTCTATGTACTGGCGGGCGAGCCCGATTGCGGTCTCAATGTCGTGGGCAATGAGTTGAATGAATTCTCCGCCTGGTCCATCGTGGCGAATGAATTCCGCTCGAGAAGTGTGAGCGCGAATGGCCTGGGCTTCTTCGTTGTTTCGTTTCAGCGAAAGCGACGTCGTGAGCAACTCGTCGAGCGATGCAAAACGGAAATATCCACCTGAGTTACCGAGCGACATGCGCTCACCGTTCAGGAGTTTCATGAGGCCGCCCCAAGGAGCAGGTTCATTGGCCTGCAGTCGGCGGAATGTCTCTGCGTGAGCGACTTCATGCTGAAAGCTTGAGTCAGTGGCGTTACCTAAAATAAACGCGTAAGAAACGCCGAGTTTGGTTCCGGCCGGATCAAAGAACGCCGCCGATCTGCCCCGGCTCAGATCATAGGGGGAGAAGATGACCGGGAGCCCGTTCATTGTGCGCGAAATGCGTAAGACTTCGCGATTGATCGGGTTGCCGTTTTCCACAGGCTCCAGAATGAGGATGGGGTAGTTGCGTCCCTGGCGATCGACCTCTGAACCACGGCGTACACGTATGCCGCGCGCGCTTATGCGCGACTCGACCAGTGCGATGATGCGTTCGGATTCGCGGACTTGCGCCTCAGGGGTATTACCGAGTGATCGACCCACGTAATAGAGCAGATCGGAATCGTCTTGAGCCTGTGCACTGTGTGGTGCAGTCAGTGAGAGCGCGAGAACCAGCCAGAGTGAGTTGAGTTTCAGCATTTCGGCGGAGCACATATCGAATGGTTCTGCTTTTGGACAACTCAAAAAGACGGGTCCATTGTGTGGACCCGTGCAAAAAACAAAAAGAGCGATCTCTCGAGGGGATGGATCGCTCTTCTCCGTCGAATTTAAGTGAGTCTACTCGTGATTCGCGGCTGGCACTGGAGCTGGTGCCGGCGGGGCGATTCGACCCGTAACGACGAAATTCACCCCCACGCGCGTGGCGCCTGGTCCGCAGATCGTTTCTGCATCGTCCAGGTGCATGAGGATCGCTAGATTGTGTGGATGTCCGTAGTAGAGGTAGTCCGTGGGTGCGAAGGCTCGATCGAGTACGTCTTTGCCGAGCGCGCAGTCGGAGCCGCCGAGCGGTGCGAATGCCTTGGACTGAACGAGGCGGAGGGTGGCTGCTGCATTATCCGCAAAAACGATCGCACTGTAACGGCATTGGGCGCCGTCTTGCGTGAACGTCGCCTTGAGAAGTCCGTTGTCGAGCGTCGAATCGGTGGTCATCGTTTCAAACGCGATATTCATTGAACCGAGGGATGCGGGAGCGATGACGGCTGGGCCGAAAGCGGCGCAGACGAATTTGTCAAAACGGGAGAGCCATTTTTCGCCCGGGAGAACCAGGTCTGAATCAGTGGCGATTGCTGAGGACAGGGAGAGTAAAACGGTGGCTAAGACGAGTGGGTGTTTCATGGATCAAGCTCCTGAGGTGTGAGGATGCAGTTCTTGTCTATCCAAGATTCTCGAACGCGCTCGTTGCGGGAAGAACGCGGACTTCGTGCTACTTCGGGACGAGTTTTCTTGGATCTACTCGATGGGTATCACCGAGAGAGGACTTGATCAATAATAATGAGATTCATTATCATTATTGTTTTAAGTCGTTCTGACATCCCTGAATGACGCATCATTTAACGACCCAGTTGATTGGGGACCACTAAGAGAAACGAATCCAAGCGCACTTGAGCGCCCGAGAACGCTTGTACGAGCTGTTCTTTGCGAGTCATCCACCAAGAGACTTCGAGGTCGCTGACGAGGCGGTTTTTCCCCTGTAAGGCCCGCAAACGATCGATTTCAGATTCAATCGTCGCTTTCATGCGTTCGCGTGCTTCGGATTTTTTCTTAGTCGCAAACGCTTCGGCTTGTCCCGTTGCTTTGTTGATCAGTCCACGAATGCGCTCTGGCGGAAGTTTCTTGACGAGTGGTGCTGCCGTATCCGTGAGCGGGCTTAAGGCCGCATAGAGTTTCTCCGCGGGCCAGGTGCTCGTGAGATCCTTGCCTGTAGCATCGAGTACGACTCGTACGCGTGCGGGGGCGAAAAACTCGTTTGCGTGCCATTCATCGCCGACCGAAGCGGGTTCGATGACGAACGCACATTCCATCAGCAGTAAACCCTCCGGACCGCCCGCTACAGAGATATTGCCGTATTCTTGAGCCGCAATGGTATCCAAGGTGCCCGAGGCAAGCGGATGATCCCACGTCATCAGAGTGAGATCGTTTCGCGCGAGCGCTTTTTTACGAGAAAAAGTAAAACTGAAACCTTCGGACGGAAGGCTTGGAAAATAGGCCGCGTATTGGCTGTGTCCCGGTTCAACGAAGACCGTATCTGCGTCCAGATCCTCGGAATGGATTTCCATCCCGTCAAAAAGTAGATCGAGTGTCTCTTTCAGTTCTTCGATTCGTTCTGCTGCAGCGATCGATTGTACGAGTTCATTTGCTTGTTTCGGATCCAGTGAGTTGAGCTCAATGAGTCGATCGCGACCGGCTTCGATCTCTTCGAGCTGTGCCGCATAAGCGGTTTTTGCTGCTTCGACGAGCTCGGAGAAACCTTTCTTGGCGCCTGCTTCGATGGCTTCGCGGTATTCCGCGTAGATCTTGCCGGCACCTTGAGTCGGACGGCTGAACCCGTCGAATACTTCTTCGTGAAATTTGAGGAGGCGCTCTTCCAGACTGCCCTTGAAATAAGGCACGTGGATGGTGATGTCCGAGCGCTGGCCGATGCGGTCCAAGCGACCGATCCGCTGCTCAAGCACATCGGGATCTCCGGGGAGATCGGCAAGAATCAGCTGAGAAGCCTGCTGGAAATTTCGGCCCTCTCCGCCGATCTCAGAGCAGAGCAAGATCGTTGCGCCCTTGGGATCTTCGAAATAGGCGGCATTTCGATCGCGAGCGAGGAGCGAGAGGTTCTCGTGAAACGCCACGGCCTTGAGTGCATATTCGTCCCGCAGGCGTTTCTCCCAGTCGCTGACTTGTTTGGCGGATGAACAGATGAGGAGTGTTTTCTCTTGGCTATGCGAGCGCGCGAACTCACCGAGCCATTTGACCAGAGCGGCCGCGGGGGATTCATTTTCACCACTCTTGATGAGGTGTTTTTTCAAGATACGTTTCGGGAATCGGAATCCTTCGAGTTCCACGACGCTTCGGGAGTTTCTGAAATAGATACGTCCCGTGCCGTAATGATCGTTGAGCGCAAGCGCGAGTTTCCGGCGAGACTCCGCGTTTTCTAGGTCTTCAAAAAGTTCGTCGGGCACTTTGCCCTCTAAACGTTTTTTTAGCGCCGTGACGTCCGTCTTCTTGAGTTTCGCGGTGCTCGTGAGGCCCTCGCTCATTTTGACGATTTTCTGATAGTCGGCGTGTTCGCGGGAAAACTGCTCGAAATTTTTGAAACGATGCGGATCGATGAGCTTGAGGCGAGCGAAGTGTCCTTCGATCCCGAGTTGTTCGGGGGTAGCGGTCAGGAGTAAGAGTCCCGGAGAATTCTCGGCGAGCTTCTCGATGACTGAATATTCTGCGCTCATTTCTCCATCAGAGCCCGTCAAGCGGTGTGCTTCGTCGACGATGATCAGATCCCAGCCCATGAGGGGCAAGGCGCCTTTCTCGTCGAGTTCTGTGAGTTTCTCGAGGCCCAAGATCACACGCTCTTCACCTTCGAGGTCTTCTTTCTCGATTTCGAGATCAGTTTGAGAACCCGGTACCCAAAACGAAAGATTGAACCGTTTGAAAAGCTCAACGAACCACTGATTCACCAAACTCTCAGGTGCGACGATCAGCACTCGGCGAACGCGGCCGAGCGTGTGGAGTCGATGCAAGATCCAGGCAGCTTCGATGGTTTTGCCTAAGCCCACCTCGTCTGCGAGCAGTGCGCGCGGCAGTCCGCGGTTAGCGACTTGGGAGGTGACGTAGAGCTGGTGCGGGAGTAGTTCGGCACGAGCACCCAAGTAGCCTCGCGCGGGATCATGTTGGGCGCGGAGCCGCTGTTCGAGCGCGTGTGCACGTAGTTTGTAAGCCTTGAGGGTGTCCCATTGGTGGGCCAAGAATCGCTCGACCGGACGGGTGAGCGTGAGTTTCGGAGAGAGGTCTTTTTCGCAGAGTTCATCGCCGCTTTCGGAGATGTACCAGACGAGGTGTTCGCGTACTTCGGTCTTTGCGACGACAAAGGATTTCTGGTTTTTCGAAAGGACTTTTTCTCCTTCGCGAAAAATCAGACGGCGCAAGGGCGCGTTTTTTTTGCGGTACATCCGACCTTGGGTGCTGGACGGGAACTCCAGGGCGATGGATTGCGCGTCGATAGCCAGAATGAAACCGACGCCGAGCTCGGGTTCGCCTTCGCTGGTCCAGCATTGTCCCAGTTGAAAAACAGTTGAATTTGTAGTGGAGGTCACACCCGTTTCATATCAGAAAACGGGTGTTTTAGGGCGTGTAATTGTTGGTATTGAGCTTGAACGAATCGAATGGATCCGGGCCCCGGTGGATCTCCAGTTCATGCGTGACGGTTTCACCCGGGTTTAGGTTTTCATTGACCTGATCCTCGGCGTTTCCTGCACGGATTAGGCCGGCCCGGAGGAGTTGAATGGTATTTCCAATGTTTTTAAAGACCCAGCGGTAGCGCCCTTCGATCACATAGTGGGAGTAGTAGGCGTCCATGTGGTTGTTGCCCCGGTCTCGCGGGGTATTAAACCCTTTGAACGGAACGAATTGTCGGACCCATTTGCGGAACCATTCGAATTCCGCCGATTGAGTGTAGGCGTCGGCCGACGCCTCAAAAAAGTTCGGATGAAAACCGCCCATCGTATCGAGGACGTGGACGACGATTCGGTTTTGATCGTCATAAAGCCAGTACTCACAGTGAGCGACCGCGCCAATCTTGGTTCGGTCGATCGGAGTGGATACGACGGAGTGGCTCGGGAACGCGACCCGGATGTAACCGTTTCCGGTCGGATCGGTCGGGAGCGGTTGCCCGTTCGAGTAAGCTTGAAACTCAAAAATGCTGACGTTTTGATTCGGTGTCGGCGTCACGGTTGGGGTGGGAGTTGGGGTGGGAGTTGGAGTGGGAGTTGGAGTGGGCGTTGGGGTGACTGTAGGGATGGGAGTGGGAGTTGCGGATGTCGATGGGATAGGCATTGGCGTCGTATTGCCAATCTCCTGGTTCTGCGAAGAACGCTGGATCGTATGTGGATTGATTTCACGAATGGATTCGCAGCCAACCGTTAGTCCAACGGCCAAGACTGCGATGAAATTCCCCCATCGAGTGTCCATGACTACACGCCCCTCGTCAGGCTCTTCGGTGGTATTTCGATGGAACTTGAGAAATGAAATGAGGGTCTGAGGAACGATCAGGCCGTCACGCGCAAACTAAACCTTCTTCAAAAACATCGTCTTTAGAACAAGCGTGGAACCATCCACACGGCATTCGATGTTACCCGGATCACCAATGAGGTGGATTTTTTTGATCAGCGTACCGCGTTTCAGATCGCTGGAACCGCCTTTGACCTTGAGGTCCTTGATGACTTGAACCGAGTCACCCTCTGCTAGCTCGGCTCCGTTGGAGTCCTTGGTCACGAGACTCCCGCTATCGCTTGCCATCAGGTATCCGAGGACTTCTCGAAGCCAGTCGCGGGCCTCCTCGGTGTCTCCAAACCAGCGGTTCGCCTCAGCGCCGAGTTCGCCTAGGTCCAGGGTTTCGCCTTCTAGTGCTTGGCGAAATTCGCTGATGAGCGAGTTCAGTTCGTCGGGGTTCGCGCGTGCAACGAAATTCTGGACAGTCTCGGCGTCCGTGTCGGCGCTCGTTTCCGAAAAATAGGTCGAAAGGAATCGCAGCAGTTCCGGCGTTTGTTTCAGGCTCATGATTTTTCGAGCATACGAAATGGGGTCCAAAAACTCCAGGGGGGCAGGCAATTAAATTCAACGTTTGAGGCGAGCGTGTGGACTCTCGTTTACCCAAAAAGGGTACTTACGGTAGCTTATACGTCATGAGAATTCGATCCCTAGGGCGGCGAACCGATCTGATTTTTTCTCGATTTTCCGGAACGGTGATTGATCGTGGCGCGTACACACTCATTCAGACCCCCAGCAATCCAGAGTTTCACTGGGGAAATTTCATTGTTTTTGATCGCGCGCCGAACATCGGTACGTTCCAGGAATGGAAGTCGATTTTTGATCGCGAGTTTCCCTATTATTCGACTCCTCACCACTACTCGTTTACCTGGGATGAGGATCAGATGGGGAATCTATCAGAGTTTCTTGCAGCAGATTTCGGCTATGAAGTGACTCGGGTTTTGGTTGCAACACGTAGATCGTTAAATCCTCCTCGGTACTTACGCGATGGCCTCCTGATTCGAAAACTCACGAGCGACCAGGACTGGTCGCAGTCGCTAGAACTCCAAATCGTGTGCGCAGCGCCTGAATTCTCGGGGCCCGCTTATCGGACTTTTAAAAAAGCGCAAAACGCCGAATACCGGAAAATGAGCGAGGCGGGCCTAGGCGACTGGTGGGGCGCATTTATCGGTGAGCGGTTAGTAGGAGATCTCGGTGTTTTTTTTGATGAGAATCTCGGTCGATATCAAAATGTCGGGACCCATCCGGAGTTTCGCGCGCAAGGAATTTGCCAGACTTTGGTCCACGAAGTCGCCCAGCGATCGTTTTCAGAGCGGCCGGATACTCAGTCGCTCGTGATCCAAGCGGACGCGAACTACGTCGCGTCCCGGATCTATGAATCGCTTGGTTTCAATCATCAAGAGACGCTCCACTCGGTGAGTTGGTGGGTGAGTAAATCAGAAGGTTGAGCGACTAGAAAATTGCGATCTCTTCTTCGGCGTCAAAATCCGTGAGGTAGTCAAAACCATCTGCGAAATCCGATTCCCAGCCTTCTAGTGATGCGACCGGTGATGGCAGCGGGCGAGACACGATTCGGGAGGTCAGATGGCTTTTTTGATTGACCAAGAGGATGGCCAAAACAATTCCCAAGACGCCCGCCAGTGATGGCGCTAACTTCCAGAATCGGCTCCGATTTGCAGGTGTTTTCTGCGACTGAATCGCATTCCAAATGCGAGCTTCCAGAAATGGCGCAGGGGGTGCTTCTCGTACGCGGGATTTCAGTGTCCGGGACAAAAATTCGTTTTCGCTATTTTGTTTCGGCATGGGGCTTCTCCGGGCTGAACATCGCAAGCATGCGCTCGCGGCTTTTCATGAGGCGGGTCTTAACGGTTCCTTCGGGGATTTCAAGTGCGGTTGCGATTTCGGAAACGGTGAGATCCTCCAGGTAGTGAAGGATGCAGACGGACCGCTGTTCGAGCGGGAGTACTAAGAGCGCTTTTTCGGCGTCCAGGCGCGTATCGAGTGATTCCCGGATCGGCGCGGCGTGGAATACTTCGTCAAACTCGTCGGTCGACTGCGAGGATTTTCTTTTTTTCAGATCATAAAACTGATTGAGCGCGATACGCAAAATCCAGGCTTTGGGGGATTGGATCTCGGGCAGTTTCGATCGGTGGGTCCAAACGCGCAGAAACGTTTCCTGGGTCAAATCGTCGAGCGAGGCGCGAGCGCCCAGGCGGAATAAGAAATTCCGAACCGGGCGGCTATACGCCTCGTATAACGAATGAAATTCAGGATCGATCACGGTTGGGATTACTCCTCGTCCTCGTCTTCTTTGGATTTTTTGTCTCTCATCTCATCGCGCCGTTTTTTGTGATGTTCGGCAATCAGTGCGCCTGCTTTTTTGCGTTGATCGGGCGTCAGGATTTCGCGGATTTCCATTGCCTCGGTGAATGCTTGTTTTGACGCCGCCTGGTGTTTTTCCTGTACGGCAGTAAATAGCGTTTGAAGTTCCGACGCCGGTGCCGAGGTCTGGGCGACCTCCACGAGTTTGTCGCGTGCAGAGCGCGCTTCTGCTCGAAGTTGTTTGTTTTGGTCGCGGTATTTCTTGCGGATCTCTTTGAGTTTCGATTTTTGTTCCGCGGTCAAATCCAGTTCGCGGATTTTTCTGAAAAAACCGGAACGACCGCCTTCGCCTGCATGGGATGACGTTACTCCGGCAGTGCCTGCAAGTATCAGGGCTAGGACGGTAGCGAATCCGGGATGGATCATCCATCGACGATGCGAGTTCTGTGACATAGGTGAGTTCCTCCTAAGAAAAACGGTTCTACCCTATAAGACGATAGAGCAGCCATTCCGGTTCATTGCAAATGCGCAAAAAAACAGGCCGAGTGATCCTTTGCGATTTCCAGGGTTTATCAATTGTTGAGGCTTGAAATTTAGGTCAATGATCTCGAGGAGCCGGCCATTCGCTCGACGCCCCCCGATTGAGCTCCTCAGGATCCGACTTGAAGATGGCTTCCAGCTGTTCAGCTGCTTGTTTGGTTGCTTGAATAAACGTTTCGCGGTCGTCCTCATGAAAACGTTTCGAAAGGTCGTGAATTGAACGCTGATTGTTTTCTTGGAATAGATTCGCTTTGGAGCGTGCACGGGTTTCGGCAAAACCCAGGCTCTTTAAGACTTCGACGCCCAGAAGAAGCGCGCTACCGGAGGTTTCGATCATGACGTCGGTTACGCCATGGTTCAGGAGTTTATACGCGTGCAAGCGATCATAGGAACGCGAAAAAATCGGGAGGTTCGGGTATTGGCTTCGAATGAGTTCGACGATCTTGAGCGCGGATTCTGGCTCATCGAGTGCGATCACGAGTGCGCGTGCCCGCTCCAAACCCGCCGCACGCAGAAGATCCACGTTCGTCCCGTCGCCGAAATAAGATTTGATTCCGAATCGGGCGGTGATCTCGATCTGCTCCGAATCGATGTCAAGAACTGTAGATTTGATTCCGTTTGCGTTCAGGAATCGAATGAGAGTTTGTCCAAACCTCCCGATACCGACGACGAGGACGGGATTGTCTTTTTCGGATTCATCCACCTGATCAGGTTCGCGTTCGTCCGGTTGAACGCAGTCGAATTTGGACATGCCTTTTTGGATGGTGAATTTGATGAGCAGTGGTGCGGCTGCCATGGTGAGCGCGATAGAAGCGGTCAAGATCTGCGCAGTTTCAGTGGGGAGCGCCGAGCCTGCTTGTCCAATTAAGACGAAGGCGAATTCGCCACCTGCGGCAAGCGAGGTCGCAAATAGCAGACTCTCCGGTGGACGAAGGTTGCACCAGCGTCCGAGGCCGTAGGTGAGGAGTCCTTTGGTCGCTAGAATTCCAAGCGTCCAGGCTAAGATCACAAATGGTTGATTCGCGATCAGTTGAAATTCGATACTGGATCCAATCGTGATGAAAAACAGTCCAAGGAGCAGGCCCTTGAAGGGTTCGATGTCGGCTTCGATTTGGTGCCGATATTCGCTGTCCGCTAGAACAACACCGGCGAGGAATGCACCGAGTGCGGGCGAGAGTCCCACAGCGTGCATGAGAACGCTTGAGGCGATGACGATCAAAAGTGCGAGCGCTGTGAATGTTTCGCGAAGTTTTGTTCGAGAAATCAGTCTAAAAAGCGGGCGAATGAGGAAACGCCCAGCGCCAATCACGGCGATCACCGCTCCCAAGACAAGGCCGGCTCGTTTCAGGGGAGAATCTCCCGGCTCGCTCACCGCCGCGGCGGCACCTAGGAAGGGTAAGATCGCTAAGATTGGGATGACGGCGATGTCTTGAAAAAGGAGCACCGCGAACGTACGTTCACCGCCGGTGCTCTTGGCGTAGCCATGTTCTTGGAGTGATTGAAGCGCGATAGCGGTTGAGGATACGGATACGACCATTCCGATCGCGATCGCTGCTTGCCAGTGGGTTCCTAAGAGAAAGAAACAGCCCAGTCCAAACACTGCGATCGTGCCGAGCATTTGATACGTGCCCATACCGAAGATCGGGCCGCGCATCTTCCAGAGGAGTCGTGGGCTGAGTTCGAGTCCGATCAGAAGCAACATCATGATCACGCCGAATTCGGCCAGTTCGCCCGCTCCTTCGTGTCCTTGCGTGAGAAGTGAGAAACCATGTGGTCCTAGGAGCGCTCCCGCGATCAAGTAACCGATGACGGACCCGAGACCGATCCACTTGGAGATCGGAACGACAATGACCATGGCAAGGAGGTAGATCAGTAGATCGTACATGAGTTTGAGCCCTTTGTGTCGGTTTTTGAACAGTTTAGCGGGTCGGGGCTAGCTCGCCAAGTTCTACCCGTGCTGTAATGGAATCTATGGGTGGGCACCTGATGAAAACGATGCGATCGAAAAGTGTTTGGGCGTCTCTCTGCATTCTTGCTTCTATTTTCATGGGTGGATTTTCAGCCGACGCCTTTCAGGCCGAAGAAGCCAAAGTCCCGGCCAACCAGTTGGATGAGTTCTACCCCCGTTGGATCGCTCCTCGTTTCAAGTACACATTTCACTGTGAAGATGCGGAAATCGATTTCACAAAAGACTACGACGGACATTCTTGGCGTGAGAGTATCCTGAGTTTGGAAATCGACGGAAAATCTCGAAAAGATCTTTTGAAAAACGCTGTTTTTAAGAAAAACGAAATATCGATGGAGATTCCGTTCGAACCCGGACGGAGGCGACTTTCGATGGGGTTTGGTAGCGGAGACAATGGCTCGTCGTCTTGCTGGGAGCATCAGTACTATTTCGTCGGTACTGCTCAGATCCGAATCGAGGTGTTGGGCGCCGACGGCAAGCGCGTGACGAAACCGGTACCGGTGGCGCTCACGTTGGGCGGAACGGGAGGGTTCACGGTTCAAGAGAATACGCTTTCTGGTATCGCGACCTTCTCGAACCTCAAGGTTGATCACTATCTTGGGTGGTTTGCGAACGTCGAATGGGGTTCGAATTTTGGATCTGAATTCATTTCGGAAGCCAAGCCGGGAGGTCTGTATACGGTTAAGCTACGGAAGATGGGAAAACCGACTCCCGGCTGCGAGTCGATCGACGACGCGATGAAGGTCGAATGTTGGAAAAAATCACCGGGTGCCCAGCCAAAGCTTGTTCCTCATTCGGAGAATTGAGCGGCGGGAGCGGGACTGCTAGCCCCCGTGGTGGATTCCGGAACTTGGCGGTGAATGGAGCGCATTATAAAAAGTGTGATCAAGGTCGAGACGACCAGAATGTAGCCCAAGACGTTGAAATGCTCGATTTTTCCCTCTGCGGTTTCAATGACGATCGAGCCTGCAATGATCGAAGCTAGGCCGCCAGCAATCTGTTGAAGAGAGGTCGTTACCGCCATAAAAGACCCACGATCGGTAGCTGTGGGAATCGCTGAGATGAGCGCCTGTGCGGGAATGATGCGTGAGAAGATCCCGAGAAACAGAAGTGAGTTCACGACAATCACCCAGGCAAGCGGCGTGACGCCCAGATTTGTATAGATCAACACCATGATGATGGTGAGTGTTGCGCCGAAGAGAAATACCTTCCATTTGCCGAGGGTGTCAGTGGCTTTGCCAATCAGAGGCCCAATGAAAAGCATCGAGATCCCGGAAACGAGGTAGACCATCGGCAAGTGGGCCATGTCGATGCCGAGGTTGTTCACGGTGAATGCACTTCCGAATGGCATGAGCATATAACCACCTAAGCTCAAGAGCGACATCACAAAGAACGCAACGAGGTAGCGTGGTGTTTTCAAGGTGGTGATCAGGTGGTGAAACGCATTTTGATCGGTTTTTTGTGTCAGGTGACCATCGACGGGTTTTAAATAGGTGAAAATTACAAAACCAACGGCAATCGAGACCCCGACGATCAGCATGAACGGTGCATGCCAGCCCCAGAGATTTGAAAGATACAGACCGAGCGGAATACCTAAGATCTGGCTAGCCGCAAATGCTGATTGCACGAAACCCATCACACGCCCACGCATCGAAAATGGAAACAGGTCCGTGGTAATCGCCATGACGATCGAGCCGATCACGCCACCGAATAGGCCGGTCACGATCCGAGCGAGTAGAAGAAACTCGAACGACGGAGCGAGTCCGCAGAAGAGCGTGCCTAAAACGAATCCGGTATAGAAAAATAGTAGAAGTTTTTTGCGATCAAATCGATCTGCGAAACCGGCGGCCAAGATTCCCGAAGTTCCGGCGCTGAATGCGTAAGCAGAGACGACGAGACCGAATTGGTAGGGAGTGATTTTCAGGGCCGGCATCAGGATCGCGCCGAGCGGCGACATGATCATGAAGTCGAGGATGATCGTGAATTGCAGGAACGCGAGGATCGCGATGACGAACTTCTGATAAGAGGTGAACGTCTGCGGGGTGGTCGGCATTTGAGGTGTGTTCACCATAGATCGCTCGAGGGATTGAGGTTTGGATTCGTGATGTTTTGATCATAAAGGTTTTTCCGTAAGTGAGCTTGGAATTTTGCATACTATTTGGTATGTTTCTGGGGTCGCAGTTCAACCCTATTTGATCCCTCACGCCGTCTCCGGACCTCACTGAGGAAGAAAGTTCGCTCTCATGAAAAAAACTGGTAACTACGTGGATGGATTTATCCTGCCGGTGCCTCGTAAAAATCTCGCCGCCTATAAAAAATGGGCGAAAATCGCGTCCAAGGTTTGGATAGAGCATGGCGCGATCGACTATTTGGAGAGCGTGGGCGATGACGTTCCTGCGGGAAAAATCACTTCGTTCGCGAAGAGCGTAAAACTCAAAAAAGGCGAAGTCGTCGTGTTTGCCTGGGCGATTTACAAGTCCAAGAGTGACCGTAATCGAATCATGAAAAAAGTCATGAACGATCCACGCCTGGCCGGCATGAGCGGGGAGAGTATGCCGTTCGATGGTATGCGGATGTTCTGGGGCGGGTTCAAAACAATTGTTCGCGCTTAAGATGAACGTGAGAGGAGACTTGGGAGAATCCCGGGATCTCCTCTCGCGCTCTTTTGGGGAATGGTGCCGATGGAGACGGTGGAGCTTAGATGACCGGTTCAGCCTGACGCAGTGATCGCTGTGCAGAGTGGCTGCGATCCAATTGTTTTGTGTACTTTTTGCGTAGATAGAATTTGAGCGGCACCAGTATGAGAGTAGGTCCTATCCAAACGCCCACCGAATTGAATGCGGCGCCGGGGATCAGTCGGGGTATCGCGGTCACGCCGAACGCAGTGACCGTTGCGATACAACAGACGAACATATTCTCCAGATGATAAACCCATCGATCCGCCGCCGTATGCTGCGAATTTCTCCAGAACAAGATCTGGATCCTGGCGAGATGGATGCCGAGTGCCCCGAAAATCACGTAGAGAGCGTGTGATTCGAGCACGGCGTAGAGTAGGAAACCAGTGGCGATCACTGCGAGTAAAGCGGGCGCAGCGAACCTTTGGGCGGACGAGAGTGGCGTTTTCTCAGAGTCTTTGAAAACGGCGATTCCCTGTTGCATCGATACACCTGAGAAAATCGAAATATAGAACAAGAAGAGCGAGAAGTGTTTTCCTTCCTCAGTGCGTTCTGGATCGAAGAAGTAACGCCAAGGCGTGATGATGAGCACGGCGATGATCACGAAAAGAAGCGCGCCTAAGAAAACCCAGCCAGAACGCGAATGGCTTTTGCCACCTTTTCGGGTGGCAAGCGGAATCCAGAACGTCAGAAGTGCAGTCGCGCCCGCTAGGACGTGGATCCAGACTAGACTTGAAAACGGCTGCGGAAAATGGGCTGCGATCGTCATGAAGGGTGTATATGCAATTATTTGCATATCGGTCAATAGTCCTCTAAAATAAAAAAATATGTCCTTAAAACACGCAGTTCTTGCGGTCCTCAGTCACGCGGATCGAACCGGCTATGAGCTGACCCGCAAAATCGACGGTTCGGTGGCGAACTTTTGGCCGGCGACGCACCAGCAGATCTATCTGGAGCTGAAGAAGCTCGATTCAGAGGGTTGGGTTACATTTCGTGAAAAAGCCCAGTCCGACAAACCCGACAAAAAAATTTATTCAATCTCTCGCTCCGGACGCGCCGAGCTCAAGCGCTGGGTTTTAGAATCGCAGGCACCCACTCCCGTCAAGGATGTGCTACTCATCAAGCTGTTTGCCAGCCATCTCGTATCCAGTGATGTCCTGATTGACGAACTAGATCGGCATCGCGTCGGTCACGAAGTAAAACTGAAAGAGTATCGGGCGATCGAGAGAGAGCATTTCAAATCTACCCACATCTCGCGCGATGCTCTGGCTCAGTACTTGACCTTACGCAAAGGCATCATCGCAGAAAAAGCGTGGTTAGAGTGGTGTGAAGAATCGATCGCGCGCTTGAGAGCGTCTGATTAAGAATTAGGGTGCTCGTTGCTGAACGTAGGCGTCACATCGACCTTGAAGCAGCGGAAGTCGAGTTTTCCAATGAACGAGACGTTTAGATCGAGGTACTTGTGCCTCGATTTCTTGGACGCGCTCCACCCATGGACGGGCGACGCTATCGGGATCGAGATCGGCCTGAATGGCATCTTCTAGTAGAAGGCCGGTCGTTGGTATTCGGTGGCGTTCGATTTCCCAGGCCTCAAACGACGGGGGTATATAGGTTGAATCAATGGCTGCTTTTCGAGCGCGATCAACGTCTGCATAAGTTTCGAAAAAGTCGTAGGTCGGTCCGACCCAGTACAGATTGCGTTCTTGACCAGAGGTCGCGAATGCGCGTGAGTCTTCGATCAGAATCGTTCGACTAAGATTGGGGAAGCGAGGTTCGAGATTTTTTCTCCAGCGTTCGGAGAATTTCAGTGGTCGCCCCAGATCGGGCAGTGGATCAGTAGCGCTTAAGTCCGTAAAAGACAGTTTTTCATAGAGGATGTCGTAAGCAGTGAGCGGCCCTTTGGGGTCAAGGATGACGGACCTGAGGAGTGTTTCGTTGCGAGTGGATTCGCCACCACTAAAAACAGAAATTCGGACGTGAGGAAAACGTCTGAGAAGGTTGAGTGTTTCAACAACCCCATCCGCAAGTCGATAGCGAATGCCGTTCACCGTGGTTACTCCGGTCAGGTTCGTGAGTTTCTGATCGGCCGGGATAGTCGAGAACAGTGTCCAGTCGAGGTCAAACACGATGTCGATGGGCTGGGTCGCGCGCGCATGGACGCCACAGACGGCGGTCAATGCGGCGATCCAGAGATGGCGAAACACGGCGCTCATTCTGGCTTGATCGGCCAGTTGCACGGCGAAATTGAAAAACGTACGCGACTGAAAATTGACGGCCTCGATTTAGGCGATGAACGGTATCTGGCTTCGGTTATGATGGATGGTATGTGCTGGCGCACCGGCGTCCTTCGAATTGCAGTAGTATTGAGTTCAGTCGTCTCAGGCGCGGCGTTCGCGATGTCTTGCCATTCGGTTGTCTCTGCTCCAGCACCGTTGTTTTTGGCGGAAACTCAAATCGATGAGTTTCTCAAAAGCCCCTTACCATCCGATCTCTATGTGCTTCCTCCGCAAAAAGGCGAAGTGACCCGCCGCTGGAGAGCTGCTCAGCGCGAAAACGCTCCAATCCGTACTGAAAACAAAAAACGAGGAGCGGTCGCATACGGTGAATACTATTTCCTGATCGTCGGTCCAAATGAGCAAATCATTTTTTCGACTACGGATTATATCGAGTGGCCCGAGGAGTACTACGTTGGTGTGAGATCTTCTTATGCGTCGGTGTTCAAGTTGTGGCTCAGGTCCGAGCGAGGGCAGCTAGCGCGAGCAAAAGACTATCCCATTCACGCCATCGGTAAGGTGCAGCTGTCCGAGAAGCGAAACGGCGCGATTCAGATTCATTCGTTTTCGGTCGAGCCCTACTGGTTTGATCCGGACGCTCCCGTTCAGTCGGAGCACTACGTTCGCTCGACGTTCATGCGTTCGCTCGGAAAAAATTGTTTCTACAAGGCTCCACCGGAGAGGATCCCGTGGGATCGGCGAGTGGCGCCGACGCTTGCGCCAGAGAAGCGTCAGTCACTCGTAGAAATGGGCTATTCCGACGATGAGATCAGACGGGTTGCTTATTTTCCGTCCCTCGTTGATGCCGCGATTAAACGAAAATCTTACCAGGTGACTTGGCCCGCTTATATCTCCAGTTTTGACCTGGATGGCTACGACCTCCCGCCAAGGATCACGCGACTACTCAGTGCGGGTGGGGGCTGGTCGAGTGAATCTCCGCTCATGAGCATGGGAATCGTCGATGTTCAGTCCCCGGATTGGGTCGAGGTCTATCGTGGAATTCAGCTCGGAGTAGAGGATAGCGAGGTATTCGACCCAAATTTCAATTTTGATCGGGGGGATATCGACTATGTTTCGCCCAGTGCTGAGTGGGTCGATACCTACTACATGCAGCGTAAGCGAAATAATACGATGGTGACCTATCGATTGCCTGCGTTCTTGTTGTCCTTCGAAAAGGCTTACCAAGGTACCGGTTCGGTCTATCATCACGCACTCAAGCCCAGTCACCTCCGTCGATATGGAGTGGATGATCTCAGTGCGTTCGTCGTCGAAGTGGAATAGTAGCGATCGATTATCCGTTCGCAATCGCGCTGATATCTGAGTAAAACTAAATCATATGTTTTTTGCCACGTTCTCGGGATTTGGATTTGGGCTCATTACGGCGATTCCGATTGCCGGTCCGATCTCCGCGCTTGTATTCAGTCAGGCGATGCGTGGTAAATACAGTCAGGCGCGTTGGATCGCACTGGGGGCAAGTCTCGTCGAAGCCGTCTATGCGTTTCTCGCGTTCTGGGGATTTGCGAGACTGGTGAACGAGTTTGCTTGGTTGATTCTTGCATCCAAGATCTTCGCGGCCGTGTTGCTTTGTGGTTTGGGTGTCTATTTCTTTCGCTCCAAGAAAATGCGTCGCCCCGAGGTCCAAGATGCGCAATCCCCGAAAATGCCCCCAGCCGCGAGACGTTTATCGGCATTTCTGATGGGGGCAGGTGTCTGTGCCGCCAACCCATCGTTACTCGCGACCTGGGGAGCAACGATTGCCGCACTCTACTCGATGAAATGGTTTTCCCTCACGGATGCGAATGCTGCCGGATTCTCAGCCGGGATCGCGGGGGGGATTTTCGTTTGGTTTGTACTCTTCGTAGGATTGATCCGCAAGCATCGGGGTCGGATCAGTGGACGACTGATGGATCGTATTCTTAAGGCAATCGGCGTCACCCTACTTGCCCTCGGTGGATGGGTATTGATTCGGATTCTTAAGGACGGAGTTTGAGTTTTGTCTGAGTAATAGCTCCCTCGTTTTACCATCTCGAAAGGAAAGCGTAGATGAATTTACCTCAAATATCTGAACAGCTCGATTTGACGTTGGAGCGGGTCGTGGAGTTATCGCCCGAATTGATTTGGAAAGCCTGGACAACGCCCGAATTGATCAAGAAGTGGTTTTGTCCTCGTCCATGGAAAACGGTCGAGTGCGATATCGATCTTCGTCGGGGCGGAATGTTTCGCACGGTGATGCAGTCTCCTGAAGGACAAAACATGCCCGAGGGCATGGGTTGTTACTTGGAGGTCGTGCCGAATCGCTATTTGGTTTGGACGAGCGCCGTACTACCGGACTATCGACCACGAAATCCGCAAAAATCAGAAAATGTCAGTTTCGTATTCACGGTGCATTTGATTTTAGATCCCGTCGGTTCAGGAACTCGATATCGTGCGATTGTTCAGCATTCCGACGAGGTAGGTAAGCAAACCCACGAAAAAATGGGATTTCATCAGGGCTGGAATGCAGCGCTGGATCAGCTCATCGAGCTCATGAAGTAAGGCCTGATTCGCGTGTTCGATCAGTCATAGAGCAGCCGATCGAACACGCAATTTTTTGTAGAACGATGAATTACATCTCGAACTGAAGTGTCTTGCCAGTCTCCAAGAGTGACTTGAGTCCAGACAGGACGGCCGGCCAGCCTTGCGAGATGGATGGGCGATGTTTTGAGTTCGCGACAAAATCCGTGTGTGTCACGGTTAGGCGAACGGTTTCGGTACCGGCTTCGGGTTCGATCTCGAGCGTCACTCGGGTTGGCGGCTCGGCGGAAGCGTCCCCGTTGGTTTCGTGAAACGTATACGAGAGTAGTTTTGGGCGGTCGGCGATGAGTACTTTTCCATCGACCTTGGTTTCGCCGCCGCTGATGTAGGTCATCGGTGATCCGACCTTCCAGTCGCTCGTCACGTCAATGCCAAACCAATACTGGCGGGTAAATGCGGGAGACGTCAGCGCCTCCCAGAGTTTTTCCGGAGTCGTTTTGATGTACGTGACATAGACGAAATCTTGATCAGCTTGAGCCATGTTTTTTTCCTTTGGTCTTGGGTGTTGTGCCTTCTAAGGCGTGCTTAAGTGCGCTCAGCGCGTCCATGCGTTGCTTTTCGAACTTCCGGATCCATCGGTCTTGGATGGCGTGAATCGGTACCGGGTTCAAGTAGTGATGTTTCTCTCGGCCACTCCAGACAATCGTGATGAGTTGCGCTTCTTCAAGGATCTTCAGGTGTTTCATCACGGCTTGTCTGCTCATGGATTCTACGAACGGCTCACAAATATCGCCGAGCGTGAGTCCGCCTTGATTGTAGAGGTGGTCGAGAATAGAGCGCCGACTTTCGTCGGCGAGTGCTTTGAAAACAGCGTCCATCACTCATAGTATATGCAACTAAATGGTTACATGTCAAATGATGATTTTTGAAGCCTTCTTTCAGGCATTTCGAGAGTAAATGAATGCAAGGGTTAGCCGGAATGTAGTCTTTGAATGACCCTGATTTCCAACCAGACTACGGCAGAGATCGCAGTGACTTCCATTGCAAAATACCCGAGAAGAATGGGGCTCAGGTTCGATCGAGAGAAGAAGATCCAGTACGCGGTCAACGCGCAGTAAGCGGTATTGACGAGTGCGATGATCCCCAGCGCTGGTCCAAAATTCTTTTTAACGAGAATCGCGAAGCTCGAGGAAAACAAAAAGCAAAACGCGCCGATGCCTCCTAGTACCTGAATCTGATTTGGAAGAATCTCTCGTTCAGTATCCAAAAAGGGTACGAGGAACCAAACCAGAACCGCGGTCAAAAGAGCACCGCCCGCATCGAGGTACAAAACGGAACGTGGGTTAATGTTCGTCATCCGCATCGCTCATTTTCTGAAGTACTTGGGCGATCGTTTCCGTATCAATTCGGGCCCTTCGCATAAGGAGCCGTACGGCATCGAAATCGTCTGAGTCGATTGCCTCGAAGAATTCATCGACTTTGCCGATCTCAGCGAGTTTTTCCAGGACGAGTGTGCCTTCGAAATCGTGTTCGCTCATCTGCTGTTTCCGCCTGTTTGTGTACTTTCAGAATGACTGATTCATCCTGCTCGTGCAATGAGGCGGAGCTCAAGCGGATGAAGTCGGGTAAACGACCGATGGAAAGTTGACGGCTGAGAATTTTAGGAATTTAGCTGATTGGTCCGACAAGTAGAGGATGAATCTCGGGCGGCTGAATCACATTTTTCGGGTGGTCTGGATCGGATTAACCTTATCAATCGTGGGCGTATGCCTGGGGTCAAACGATGCGCTGGCCGATATCCGTCACAAGATCACCCGGTCCGTCAGCACCTGGCGTGAATATGAGAGTAACTGGAACAGCTATCGACGCCGGCTAAAAGAGAGTTTTACTGAACTCCCTCCCGACATTTCGGATCGCTATCCAACGATTCGACAAGCGATCCTTGAGGGGGCTCGGCGTCTTCTGCAGGCGCAGATCGATGTGATCGAATCCGATCCGAGAAACCCACGCATTGCCTCCGCGGAGTTTGTCATACGTGTGGTCGATGAGCCGTCGCCGAACGCTCAGATCTACATCTTGAAAGACGTACGGACCAGAGGAGGGCTATTCGTCTCCAGTAAATACTACCCCGGCGTCGATGGACTTCAAAAAGTCTCCCAGAAATCTAAGTACGCACGAATCTTTAACGTCGTCGATATTTCTTCAGGACTCATTGATCGTCTCGCGAATTCTCCCGAAGAATTTGATCGCATTCTGGGCGTGATTGCGCACGAATTCGCCCACATGTCAGACTATATCTCGCTGACCCAGACGTTTATGAAAGTAGACGCGAGCGATGAAATGTTGTCCCAGTCCAGAGAGTATGCGGCCGATTATTTTGGCCGTGAGATCTTGAAAAAAGCGAAATTTCGTCCGGCGGTTCTCTACGAGGGGCTTGAGGCGCTAGATAATGCCGCTAAAAATCAAAAGCAAACCGATGTCAAAGTGATCGAAGGGCTCGTGAGCACGCATCCCGAAGATCACTTGAGGCAGGCTGCCAATCGTGCCCATTTGACCCTGGATCGATATGAAAAAGGTTGGCCGACACCCATACCTCTCATCACCCGCATCGATCCAAAAGAGTTAAAAAGTGTTCGAAGCGTTCACTATTTTGACCGGAGTGAGGCTCGACGGTTCACAACCGTTGTAGAAGGCGTAGAGTTTCTGTTGGCTATTTCCAACGCTTGGAAAGGTTCAGAAGCCTACCGAAATATTGACAATCAACGCACATTCAATCTCGCGTGGACTCGCCTCGATCAGATTTTAGCCGGAAGTATTCAAACTGCACTTGATGCCCAAACGATTCAGAAATTTGCCGAACTTCAGGCGCTTTTCGCGATGGAAAAACAAGCGAGTCCTCAATCGAGAAAATTTCCACCGATATTTGACGAGTTAGAAGTAGATGGTGAGCGGTTACCGGTCTCCGCTCGCCGTCGTATGGTATTGGAGCGACATCCACTCTTTCAATCTGTCGAGTACCGAAACGCATTTATTCAAGCTTGGCAACAGTTACTGAAACCATCTATTGATAGCGTACAGGAGGCCATCTACTCGAGAATTAGTCAGTTGCGGTTTGTGTTGGCTCCCGGCTCTGTTTCACTATCATTTTTTGATGTTCCGATTTTTGAGCAGTCGTTCGCGCATTCGATCAATCTCGACAAGATTCACGCTCAGGCACTGGAAAAACTGAACGAGCGAGACCGAATCTATTTTCTCAGAAGGATCCTTGAACATCCGAGAGTCAAAGAATCCGGCATTTCGGAAATATACAGTTTCGTGAAGAGCGCCACGCCTGAGAGTTTTTCGCCTTTACTGAAATTCGAAGGAAGAAATCCCATACAGTTGGCGCCTCGTCTAGAAGAAGAACGACGTTTGCTACTGAGAGAGTTTTGGAAAAATAAATCAAAATTTGCCGTTTGCGAGTTATTTCTAAGAGACAATCGACTGTTTGATTGGCCTTCGATTTTTCGTGCAGTAGGTGTCTCTTATGAGGAAGGAGTTCGGCAGCTCCAAGGGGAGCTTAAGGTTATCTTCTCGTCTCAAAAGGGCGAAGACTGGGCCTACTTTTTCCGGAAACCTCCGCTCGAGAATAAAGATACCGGTTATACTCATTTGTTACTGGAGCGATCGCAGAACCTGAGTCGACCGCAGAATCCGATCTGGCTCGATTCCGAGATTTTGCCGTATCTCAAGGGTGAGATGCTCCCGTCTTATCAACGAATCGATCGCTCAGCGCTGACGCAGACGTTAGGTGTTCGCGTCTATACGGCGAAACCAAACGATTTCAGACGAGACTTTAAACAGAGGTTTGAATACTACACTCGGAATCTCAATGAATCCAACGTGAGCGGCGATGCGTTACGTAAGCTGATCTATCGATCCTTTCAAGAGCTGATGGATGATCCAGACGCTGGTTTCAATCACACAGCTCCCTACAGTCGTGAATGGGCCAACCAAAACCTCTATCAGTTATTGCCCTCGATCGAAGATCAGATCGTTCAGTGGATTGATTTCAGCACGTTGAGTGCTGCGAAGAAGACGGAACTCCTCAAAGACCTGTTCCGGTCCGACGGTAACACTGTAGTAGGTCAAGGTAATGGTTGGCGGCTACCCGAACGTTGGCATGCGGACTTGTTTAGGAATGAAAAAGCCGTTCAACTCTATCGGAAGCTACGTAGTTACGGAGTTCTGGGGTCGACTTGGAGATTCACTATTCCGAGGAACCCGGCAAAACGACGCGCGTTTCTTAAATATCCGGACCGTATCGCCGTCATTCGTCTGCACCTGGAAGAGATCATCGCGAACGCTGCGATTGCACCGCTAGATGCCCGTGAGCAACTGTCTCATTTTGTCGATGACCTCTGGAATTTTTCGGATCTGACCATTGTTCGCACTGAGGCGTGGGAACAAGTGAAACGTCGAGTAGTCGACGCGCTGGAATTACTCGAGATACCCATCGAGTCGCGAGTAAAAATTCTCTCCTTAATAACGTATGATGGTAGTTTACCTGAGGTGGATCGAGCGCTCCTTAAGCTCACCCGCCATCCAGGTTTTAAAGTCGAGCATTTTTCGGATTTTGCTACCAAAGCTCGTTATCGGGAAACCAAAGGCAGGTTTCATCGACCGAAAATGCAAGTGCAATGGTTAGAGCGATTCCTCGAATTCCGCACTGAGGGGCACGAAGTGGCCCCGAGTGATGTCAAATCGATCGCAAGCGAGATCGCGGCGCTCGCTTCTGAGGCGACTGCAGCACGAGACGAGGTACTGGAGGCATTGGCTTGGAAATCTCCACTCGCCAGAGTAGCCGATCTCGACTACCTAGAAGGATTGAAGTCCTATTCCTCGAGCGCTTCGGCTACGCCTGAGCGCGTGCGAATCTCAAGCGCCGTATCCTCGTACGTTCAGTCACTCTCGTCGACCGAAATCAAGGGTTTGATCCATCACTTAAGAGATCACGCCGGAGAACCGCTCTCGGTTGAGCTTCGCGGTAAACTGCGCGAATCGTTGATGGGTAACGTTGCGTTGAGGCGTCGTTTGGTGGACCAGTTGTCGCAGGTCTATACTTGGTGGAAGGAAGCGGATCAGGCGTCGCCTTCTGATTTCGCCGATACTACCCTCGACTGGCTAGATGGAATGCTGGCGAATATGCGCGGTTCTGAGCGTATCCCTATCATTGATCTTCTCATCCACTCAGGCTCAAAACCGCTGAACGCAGCCGACGGTTGGGAAATTCAATTTGCGCGTGAGTTTTTAGGTTACAAAAAAGGATCCGATAACGAAAAAATTCTTCGGGCGTTCATTCTGGCGAGTCCCGAGCATGAGCGTTCTGTGGCTATGGCGTATCTTTGTTCTTTGGATCCGAAAACGATTCAAAAAGATTCGCTTAAGCCCATCTTTCAAGTTTTTAAGACACCCGGTAAAAAAGCCGCGCAGGCGGTGGATACCTGGAAGCTCCTGGGCGATCGATCGGTTGACTTCAGGGATTTTAAGTCCTCGAATGAGCTTGCGATGACGAAATTTCGATATTTGTCGATACTCGAGGGCGAGTTGGGGAGCCAGTTTAACGGGGTGAGAATAGAGGAGGTTCTCGGGAGCGCCAGTATGAAAACGGTCGCCGAAGGAACAACGCCCGACGGTGAGTCACTGGCGTTTTCAGTCATTGATCCTTATGCGAAGGATCAGTCGACCTCACACTTGGAGTTTGCAAAAGCATTCCTGAAAAACTTGGAGAACGAGGGATTGGCGGGTGAAGCGCACTTGATGGCAAGCCTGATTTCGAGTCTCGAGCGTCAGATCATTATCGAAACGGACACGTCACACGAGGTTTCCAGTATGAAACGCGCGAAATCAGCGCTCGAGCGAATCACCGCAAAAAATGGAGGAAACATCGAAGGATGGTCTGTCATCGTTCCTGAGGTCTCCAAAAAGTTCGGTCACACGGCGCATGTGATTGTCATGAGTGTCGCTCAAGGAAAGTTTTTTGAGCATCTTGCGCCTGCAGAGCAAGTCAGTGGCGGCAAAGCATTTCTTTCGGCGGTGATTCAATTGCTTTTCGAAGAAGGAATCTGGGACGCCGACCGCCACCGCAGAAACCAGTTTTTCAAAGTGAACAGCAAACAAATTGTGATCATTGATTGGGGCCAAGCGGAGTCGTTCTCGATGTCGCGAGTCTGGTTGCCGGATGATCGTACACGGATCGCGGAGCTGCTTTATTCGTTTTCACTGCGAGATGGCGTCTATACCGCGACGGTCATCACGAAGATGTCCAAAGACGGAGGCCGTATCCCTACAGATCGAGTACGTGAACTCGGTAACGAGATTTCCGCACTCTATGCCAAAGGTCTCTCGGCGGACGGCGAAGCGATCGAACTATTTAAGCTCTCGCAGCGGCTCGGTTTCGATATTGAAGATCGATTCGGTGTCGGGTTCCTGAAGGGCCTGCTGACTTTGGGCGGTGAGGAGTACGCCGACCCTGAGGTTCTTCGCGATATGCTGAGCGATGCAGTAGCCAAGCACTTGCGTAAGAAAGGCTTGTTTGGTCTGATTTCGCGATACGAATCCGTCAGAATCAAGAATCCGAAGCTCAATCGCTATCAATGCATGCGTCTGATTATGAAAGAGCTGCCCTAGTTAGGTCGAATTTCTTGTACTATGGCGGAGCAAGGGCGCTTGATCACTTGAGCTGATCCAAACTATACTGTTTGCGAATGTATACCCTCCGCGACTATCAAAAAACAGCTGTCGATCGCGCAGTCGCATTCTTTAAAAAGAAGCGCGAACCCGCGGTCGTCGTCTTACCGACCGGAGCTGGAAAAAGTCTCGTGATCGCCGAGCTGGCTCGAATTGCCAAGGGACGGGTGCTGGTGCTTGCGCACGTCAAGGAACTTGTCGAGCAGAACCATCAAAAATATACGAGCTACGGACTATCGGCGGGGATATTTTCCGCCAGCCTTGGCAAAAAAGATTCGAGTCAAAAAGCGATTTTTGGGAGTGTTCAATCGATCGCCCGCGCGCCGGATGAGTTTTTCGAGGATTTTTCACTTCTCGTCATTGATGAGTGCCATCGGGTGGCAGACGACGGCGCGACCCAGTATCAAGAGGTGATTCGTAAACTTCAGGCAAAAAACCCGGGTCTCTGCATCCTGGGGTTGACCGCGACGCCGTATCGACTGGGTTTGGGGTGGATCTACGAGAACGGTGCGGATGGAGACATCAAAACGGATCAGCCACGTTTTTTTAAACAATGCGTGTATGAGCTTCCGCTATCGTACATGATCAAAAACAAATTCCTCACCGTGCCGGTCAAGGTTGATATTCCGGTCACGAGTTATGATTTTTCCGAGCTCTCTGAAAAAGGACGGATGTATACGGCAGGAGAGGTCGAGGAGATCCTAAAAAATCAGAAACGGCTGACGCCGCTTATCATCAAAAATATCATCGACATCACTGAAAAATACGATCGCAAAGGTGTAATGATTTTCAGTGCTTCGATTCGTCATGCCGAAGAGATCATGACCTACTTGCCGGAGGGCGATGCCCGACTCGTGATCGGTGATACGGAAATGCGTGATCGCGATCAAATCGTATCTGATTTCAAGGCCAAGAAGTTCAAGTACCTCGTGAACGTTTCTGTGCTGACCACGGGATTTGATGCACCTCATGTGGACGTGATCGCGATCTTGAGGCCAACCGAGTCCAATAGTCTCTATCAGCAGATCGTGGGACGGGGGCTCAGGCTCTCGAATGATAAGAAGGACTGTTACGTTCTCGATTACACGGGCATGGGGCACGATATCTATGCTCCTGAAGTGAGTGACAAACGCCCGGCTAAGGATACCGTGCCGGTCTTGGTTCCATGCCCGGCCTGTGGATTCGATAATACATTCTGGGGCTACGCAGACCCGGATGGAGATATGATCGAGCATTTTGGGAGAAAATGCCGAGGTGGGACTCAGGATCCGCAAACGTTTGAAATTACACCGTGTGGTTACCGATTCCGTCTTAAGCTCTGCCATTCCTGCGGGACCGAGAATGATATCACTGCCCGGGCTTGTGAGAAGTGTGACGCAGCCTTGATCGATGCGGACGCGAAACTCAAACAAGCCAAGCTTTCAAAAAATGCGCACGTCATGACGCCCGATCGCATTACGTTCGAAGAGCGTTCCGACAAGAATTCGAATTCGTACTTAGAGATCCGTTACTACGATCACGATGGTCGCTACCTGAGTGAGGCCCATTTTTTTGGAAACCCATCATCGCTTAAGAAATTTCACATTAATTTTCTGAGATCCCATTTAAGGCGTCCGGAGCTAGCGGGTGAGTTCAAAAGCCCTCTGGATGCTATTCGATATCAAAAACTTTTTCGATTGCCGGCCTTCGTGATCGCACGCAAACAAGAAAAATTCTGGAAGGTGACCGAGAAGGTGTTTGCCGAAGAGTTATGAAAAATAGAAAGGGCAAAAAGACCTATTTTGTAGGTCTTTTTGCCCTATGAAATCATTCGGTGCAGGTGGCTATTTCGCTTGGATCGCCTTCTTGACTTCTGCAACATAAAAGTCTTCATCGGGAATGTTGCCATTCGTTGCTTTGTAGGGAGCTGAAGTCCAATCGACAGTGACGAAGAGATTTCCGCCTTGGAGTTCCACTTTCTTTTCCGTTCCATTCACAAATTCGATTTTTTGGACTTTCTGAATGGGTGCCCAGATTTCCGGATGTTTTGTAGCCTTTTTTCGGCCAGCGATATTCATCAAGAAAACTCGATCGACGAAGTTCTTCACGAAGCTGTCTATATTCGATTTCTCTGTGGAGCAGTAGTAGTGTTCCACTGCGCAGAATTTCGCTGCCCCGCCTAGTGAATCGCGATTGAAAGTGATTTGAACCGACCAGAGTTCGTTTTTTTGGCGACTTTTTGTGTATAGGTCGATGTGTTTTTGGGTGTTGTCGAGTTTTTTAGTCCAGTCGACATCGTTGGCCGTAGCATTTGAAACAATCAAAAATTGAGCGAATACACAGGTGGTTACGCAAAACAACTTCAACAGAGACGTATATGTTCTCATTGAGGGGCCTTCTTTTTTGATCACGGTATTGTGAACGAGTCTTTTAAGTCTAATTTGATGTCATTCGCAGTCAACATTCTTTGTGAAATAGCCGGTTACATTCAAGTAACTAGCGCCTTCTGCGGTCCTGCTTGAGGCGTCCGGAGCTAGCGGGCGAGTTCAAGAATCCGCTGGATGCGATTCGAATCGTCTAGCTTGACTTGATCAAGAGCTCTTGAATGCGTTTGATGTCACTCTGGGTGCCTCGAATTCGACAGCGAGCGTTTGTACCTGGTGCTTCGGCGATCGCAATTTCTCTGGAAATATATTTTAAGAAATTGTGGTGTTGTTCTGTAAATCCTGTGGCAGTCGAGCAACGGTAACGAATTTGTCGATAGAGAATCGCGGCTCCAGTGAGGCCGCTCACAATGTAGACGGACGCATGATTTCCTATGATTTCAAATACCCATGTTTTCATGGATCTAGGATCTCAAAAGGCGGATCAAGATTTCATAAATTTGGCGAAACCTTCATCTGCAAGCATTTAGGACCGCGATACGGTCAGAACGACACGTTCACAATTGGAAAGAACTTGAGCAAGCCCTTCTTGTGAACGTTGATCACGCCGATCTGGATTCCATGGAGTTCTTCGGTGATGTTGACGGCGCCGATTTGAAATCCGTAAACCCGACGAGCTTCGTTGTAGAGTGCGGCCTGAACTCCGTAGATATCGTTTGGTCCTCGATTCGCGATTCCAGCAATCTGTAATCCAAAAATTTTCCCGGACTTGCCGGTGATGTTCATACCGGCAGCAATCTGGAGACCAAATACGTATAATGATCCGGTGTTACGGTTCCACAGTCCTGCAAGTTGCAGCGGTACAATGTAGGTATCACCGTATGTTTCGTTGAAAATCCCGGACGTTCCGATCCCGATGAATGTCGTGGTCGTCATATTTCCGATCAAGCCGATATCCCAGCCAACCACCTTGCGGTGGCGAGCCCATCCCAGACTAAATCGGCTACCTCGGATCGTGCTGTTTTCTACTGGGGCCTGGAGGTAGGGCGGGACAATACCGAATGCGCCTACCTCTGCTCGCGTTGATGAAGGAATCAAACACAGAATGGCTACCAAGAAGAGCGACGCTCGGAACATTGTTTCCATGCCTATTGAGAGTAACGTCGAACCGATCCCCACCGCAATACGAATGCAGTTGCTCTGAGAATCAGTAGGTCGTTGGCAGAATGGTTCGATCTTTGATTTAATAGTCCTATGCAATCACGGAAGAGTTTAAGTTTCCCTGGATGGGTTTTGCTGGGCAGTTTGCTGGGGAGCGCATCGGCGGTTGCCGAGCCCACTTATTTGCCGGTTTTTCATGAACCGAGTTTAGTTCTATTGGCACGGTCCTCTCACGCGGCGATTCCGGCTCTGGTACGGGTGCGCGTTTTTCCTCATGTAGGACGTTACGTCACTCCACATGGTGAAGATCGTAAGACCCGAGAACTGCGCATTCGCTCGGCAGGTCCCTGCGAACGGATCACGGTCGCATCAACGACTCCCGAACCGATGGTGGATGAATCCCTTGTGGTCGGTGGGTTTGTGAATTTTCGTTTGAGGTGCCAATCACCCATCTGGGTCGAGCGCGAAGCGGGACTAAAAAGTTATGCATATGAAGGCGAGATCGATGTCGTGACGGCCCGGGATGCAACCGGCGCATCGTTTATTCAGGCCGTCAACCGCGTCTCGATGGAGGCCTACTTGCGTGGAGTGGTGCCCACGGAGATGGACGTGAATTGGGGAGTCGAAGCGCTCAAGGTTCAAGCGGTTGCCGCGCGGACTTATGCTCTGGGCTATTTGCCACCGGGCGTGCCCGGTGAGGCGCTCGGCGATTTTGATATCGATGATACGGTTCGTTTTCAAGCTTATCAGGGATTGCGTCGAGTGGATCCGCGTTCTGACCGAGCAGTGCTAGAGACGCAAGGCGAGATTCTTCGATTTGGTTCGGGTTTAGTTGCGGCATTTTTTTCGGATGATGCAGGCGGGGTGACCGAGAGTTCTGCGAGTTACTTCGGAACGCCGCTGACGTATTGTGCCGCTCGCCGAGAACCGTTCTTGGATTCGGAGAGTCCGATGAGCGAGTGGAGCGTTCAGATCACTTGGGATGTGCTCACGAATCGGTTGAAAGTTGCGGGCAAGATCAGCGCTGATGATCGCGTGATAGATGCGAGTGTCTCTCAGTCTGCTACGACAGACGGCGGACGTCCGCTTGAGATACGTTATCAAACGGCTCAAGGGATCGTGTTCCGTGAATCAGTCGCCACATTCGTCACGACTCATCGCCTCAAAAGTCGGTTTTTCTCGGTGAATCCGAGCACGACCGATCTTCAAGTTCAAGGCCGAGGGTGGGGGCATGGCGTCGGCATGAGTCAGACGGGGGCCTGGATTCTGACAGGTCCACTCTATCAATGGGATTATCGGCGAGTTCTGGATTTTTATTACCCTGGCTCGAGGCTCGTCGTTGAGTAGTTAGACTAGTTCAAGACGACGATTTTTTTGCGCTGAACTTTTTGATTGAGCTCGACTTGTACGATGTACATACCCGGACTTAGGCGGCTGAGATTCATGGGCACTTCGGTGAGCTCGCTCGTCGTTGAGCCGCTGGCAGTTAAAACCTCTTGGCCGGCCTGATTGTAGATTTGGTAGGTGAAATCCCGCGCTGGATCGCTTGAGATCCAGAGTGTTGCCTCTCCATTCAGAACGGGAACAGGTCCGATGGAGATAGCAAATTCGGGAGCGGAGCTGGAATGATCGAGTGTATCGAGGACTTGAACGACCGTTGAAAATCCAGCGAGTTTGGATTCGGCTCCGGGGTCTTGGGACTCTATCCATGCGGAGTTCTCTGCACGTGCGCTTTCATCGAGCCCAATCATGAGTCCAGGGCGAGTTCCTGTCGGTGCACTGGGTATGAATGGCGAGCTACCGGAGAAAAATGTATTTGATAGCGAGTCACTCCAGAGTTTTGCGACCTTGGTGTAAACCGACTCGCCAAAATGACATCCGTCCGGGCGCTCCGAAGGCAGCGGAGAGACATACGTGTCGGTGTTGGGGCCGGCGAAAATATTTCCCAATTTTTTGTCCGCGATGATCTTGTTCTGGCCCTGAATCACCGTGGATGCATAGCCGTGCCATAGAAATGTGGCGGTTTGTACGGCATGTAAGAGGCGCGAGCGACGACCCAGGCGAGTGATGAGGACCCTGCGTCGCTTCGACTCGCTTGAACGATTTCGCCGAGGCGCTGTGCATATTCGTCGGCGGAAGTCGGCCGCACGAGTCGATAAAGGGTAGAAGGTCCACCCGGGACCGGCGTGCCTGCATCGACTCTGTCTTCGGGTTTGCCGGTGTTGTTCTCGGTGTAGATCCCTCCGTCGTATTCGCCTTGATGCCAGAGCACGGCGCGAACCCCGAGTTTGCGGATGTAATTCCGAAGCACGACTCGCATGTGATAATAAGGCGCATTTGGATGAGCAGCGCCGAAAACAACGTTTTCTTCGCCGTTTTTAGTGCGGACCCAGTCCTGAGTGGATGTTCCGGGATGCGCGACGTTGAACAATAAAATGGGAGCATCCAATCGGCCTGCAAGTTCGTCGGCCATTTCCGCCCAAACGAATAGATGTCCTTTTGGGCCGGTGATGGTTCCGGGGCCTGCTTGAGCAAAATTCATCGGCAAGTTCGCGGTATCGATGGCGCCTCCGGCGTCGACATTCAGCACGGAGACTCGATCATCGTGGGCGACGTGGAGTGGGCTGTAGGCGCCGTAGGCGTTCGACTGTCCGGCGATGAGGAATACTTCTCCCACGCCGACGCGTTCGATCATGGACACGGCCTGGAGTACTGAACCTCTAAACGTGACGATCTTGAGGTCATACCATCCCGAGGGAGCGTTAATGGAGGTTTGGATTTTTCCCGTCTGAGAGTTTACCGGAATTTCCGTCCAAGTGGCGGTCGTCGACGGGTTCGGATTATTTTTAGTTGGGCGCCGTTTCAGGCTTACGAATGCGCGTGTGGGATTTCCTCCCGAGATGCCTTCAATCAGGATGCGGCCCTGCTTCTTGAGATCCTGTTGATAGACAATACGAGATGCCGGGAACGTCAGTCGAATGGTCTGCGGGCCGCTCGTCGCGTTGAACTGCTGGGCGATTTGAATGATCTCTCTGATCAGGGTTAGTATACTCCGGCCGGTCGGCGTAGTTTGTGCGACGGCTGGATTGAGATGAGAGGCGCCTACGAACAGTGCGACCAAAAGAAATCGGCAAATAGAGTTCATGATGAAGCTCGATAGTAGCGGATCTAGAGCGTAACAGCATGGAGGATGCGGAGATCCTCACGGGAGACTCTCTCGAATCTGATCAAGGTCATCGTCGGGGGACTCAAAGAATGAAACAATACGGATGAATCGATTCGATCGCGGTCCTACCGACTACTGACGACGCGCGCGCTCGACTTCAATCACGAGCTGCTCACCGGCGTACATTGCGCTCGGAAGAGAGATGCCTTGGCGAGTGCGGCTGCCAGGGGTGATGCCGAGGATTCGAGACTCAAATCGGCAATCATCGACTACGAAAATCTCGGCATAATTTTTTTCAACGAGTGCTTCGTCGCGTTCGAAATACGCGGAGACGCGAATCGTTTCAGCGGAGGAGATCTGTAGGAATTTAAAGGTATTGTCTTTGACGCTGATTTTCAGGTCATTGGGCGAGGACTGGCCGAGCGTGGTGCGGAGGATAATTTCTGGCATCGCTGGATACTCGTTGGAAAAGCCGGTCCTGTCAATTTGGATAGAGATGAACCTCGGTCCAAAGCCGGGAACGACCCAGAGCAAGATTCAGGGGCCGTTGCCCGAGCCGAGAGGTTTAATCCCGGGGGTAGCAATTGTGGTTGTAGGACCCAGAGCATTGCATGCAAACCCAACGTTTGCAGGTTTCGCATTGGGATTCGGCTTTGGCGCTTTTGCAGAAATAGCAGGTGGTCGTCGTCATGAATCCACGATAACGGTTTTCGAGGTGGGCGTCACGATTTTCATGTCCACTTGGCTCATCGAAATCTCGTTTGAGACTACTTGATTCTGAAAAAGGTCGGGTAGAAACTATTGCCCAACATCTGCTTCTAGAACAGGTTTCAAGTTCCCGATGCCGTCGATGCGATCGAGCGACCAGTATGGGCGGTCCTGTTTCAGGCGATCGATGATCATATCGAAACGTTTTTGGCTGATCGAATGAGAACGAATCGGGTAGTTCTCGCGAGTCGTGTCTTGGATATGTTTGGCCTTGAACTTAGCAAACCCTCGGGCAGTCCAATAGGTGAGGTCGAACGCGCCAGATCCCCCTTTGAATAGGTTCCAAGCAACCCAGCTTCCTAATGTCGCCATCCAGATACCAAACTGGCGGTCCGTCGTTTGTGACTCGACGAGGTCTTGCCGTTTCAAAATGATGGTCAGCCAACTGCCGAGCACTCCTGCGGAAATCAGTAATCCAATGGCGTGATCACCGCTCCGGTCGTGTTTCTGGATGAGTTCGCGGAGTCTTGATTTGATGAGCTTGATCTGTTTTTTTCCTGATACTGACTCAAAATATTGTCCTATTTTTAGAACGGGCCCGAGGCGACTCCAGTCTCGTACGGAGCCACCGTTTGGAATCAGAACGAATTGAAATTTGTTACAGATCTCCACGCCTTGTTCGAGGCAAAAAAATTGTATTTTATCTCCGGTTTTTCGACTTTTCAGGGCTTGTCCAATTGGATAGCCGAATGGATAACGTGGATCAACACTGCTCGTATCGTCGGTTGGATCGAATATTTGTTCGCTGATCGGCGATTGACTCCAAGTTTCGTCGGTAGCTGCATTTGCAGGGCGCAGCGCTGTGGTGCTGGAGATGAGTAGAGCCAGTCCGAAAGCAGGTCGAAGAAGTTTCAGGGAAAATAAATACATTGCGTATGTATATTTGCAGACGCATTCCGCAGCAAATGGGAAATGGCGATTCTCTTTTGTAGAGCGAAATGAGTGTAGTCTACTCGTCTACGAAGGTCGGAGTGCTCGAACGGAGTGCAATGAGTGGATGGTAGACCATGATCGCGGTCCTTAATGCGGAACGAAACTCTAGGCTCTTTCGAAGGCTTTTTTCAGTTTGGCGTGGTCGAGTTTTACCATCTGCCACATCGCGTGCATCACGGCTTCTTTCTTTTTCTTGTTCTTGCTCGTGTTCCATTTATCAAATTCAGCGGGTACGACCTGCCAGTGGACGCCGAACCGGTCAATCACCCAACCGCACTGTACGGGTTTGCCGCAACCGCTGGAAAGTTTTTTCCAGTAGTAGTCGATCTCGCGCTGGTTTTTGCAAGGAATAACGAACGACACTGATTCATTGAAAGGCATCTTGGTGAAGCCGTTGAGGAGCATAACTTTCTGGCCGAGCAGAGTGAGGTGAATGGTAAGTACAGAGCCCTCTTTGACGCCCATCGGGTTGCTGCCCCAGTATGACGTGTTGCCGATCTTGGTACCCTTGAAAACGGATTTATAGAATTTCGCCATTTCGCTGGCTTGGTCGTTCGACCAGATACTCGCATAGATTTTCGACACGGTTCGTTCTCCTGTTTAACTAGATTAGAAGGCGCGTTGTCGCTATGCAAGCGAGGTGTTGCTCGAACGATCCGCTGTTTTTCAAGCGAGACGACTGGTGTGTTGTGCCACGAACTTGAGGAGTAGATCTAGGTCGGCAGGCTTCTTCATGAAGCCAATCGCGCCTTCGGATTTTTGCTGGTCGGCGACCGCCGAAACGACGAATACCGGTATCGGGGCTAGTACGGAGTCGGCAAGGACTTGATCTAAGAATTCTCGGCCACTCATCATCGGCATCATCATATCCAGCAATACGAGGCAGGGTTTTGGTTCCTGTTTGATCAGTTCGAGCGCGATTTTTCCGTTTTCGGCCGTGATGACTTTGTATCCCTCGAGTTCGAGTGCGATTTTGAGCGATTCACGAATACTGAAGTCGTCTTCCACGACCAAGATCGTTTTTGATTTTGCAGATGACGGGGTCATGACGAGAGGTCCTTGCCGTTCAGGGGTAGCTGAACTGTAAATAGCGTTCCGTTACCAGGGATGCTCTCGACGCTGACGTTTCCGCCATGCGCTTCTGTGATTCCCCGGACGAGGTTTAAGCCAATTCCCCAACCTTTTTTTCCGCTGCTATCGGCGGAGACGGTTCTTCGGAACTGGCTGAATAGTGTTTCTTGGTCTTCGGGTGGTATGGGGCTGCCTTCGTTGTGGACCGATAGTTGAATCCAATTTTCCTGATGCCTGGCAACCTGAACGGTGATGGGTGTGCCGGGCGTTCCGTATTTTACGGCATTTGAAGCAAGATTTTCGATCACTCGCTCCATGGCCCCGATATCGCAAGATCCAACCGCATCTTCGCAAGCAACGCGGAGGACGAAACGTTGTCCGTACAGTTGCTCCAGGAGGCTAATGGATTCCCGAATCAAGCCGACGAAATTGCAGGCTTGCAAGTGAATAGGAATGCCTTCGCCGGCTTTGATCCGGTTCGCGTCGAGCAAATCTTGAATCATGTGGTCAGAGCGATCCATGTTTTTTGCAATACGGATGGCCAGCATTTGGACCATCTTGGGATCGTCTGCTTTGCGCGAGAGGAGCTGGGCGCTCATTTTTGCCGCTGTGAGTGGTGTGCGTAGGTCGTGAGTGAGTGCCGAGACGAATCGTTCACGCAGCTCTTTTTCGCTTTCGAGCTGAAGAACGATGTTCGCAAGTCGTAGAGAATTTTCTTCGGCCAGGCCCTGTGCATGGATTGCCTCGTGTTGAGCCCACTTATATTCCGCGACCACGTTAGATTGACTGCTAGCGATATCGAGGATCAGGCGTTCAGAATCAGATGGAAAATCTGGGCGGCTAGCACTCGTCATCAAGGCGCCGTTTTTGAAGTTGTTTCCGATTGGCGTGAAAAATACGGAGATCTCCCGTCCGTCCAGTGGGCTTGGGAGCGTGCGTGGTCCAGGGCCGAGTTCTCCTGACTCGAGGCTCGCATCGACGATTGCGCTGAAATGCGTGAGTCGCTCAGTTTGCACGAGACCAGAGGTCCCATAGGCCTTCATGCTATTTTCATGGGAGCTGGTGAGGTAGACACAGGTAAACTCTAGATTCAGGTTTTGATGCAGCGTCTCGGCAAGACTGTTTGCAATTTGATCGACGGTGTAGTGAACCCAAATAGAGGGGAGAGATGTAACGACTTTGATGTCGCGAGTGAGTCGTTGTAAGCGGAGGAGTTCGTCGTTTTGGGCGGTCGGCAAAACAGCTCCTTTTCAATGGGCTACGGGGAGCGTAACGCTCTTTTGCGTAAATAGCTTTGATAATCCCTGAAGTAAGTGCAACTGCTTTGCAGTCTCAGGGGCGAAAAGCCCCAGTCTTGAAATGCTGGATGATGTTGAGCACGATCTGTCTCGTATCTCAGGAGTTTTAGGTGTTTTTGCCCCAGAATCTGAGTGAGCTGGATAGAATCAAACAGCCCGGTCTTGCCAGATTTGTTCAATAGTTTTCATAGACGAGTAAAAATACAGTTTAATGTGCGGTCACGGGCTCCGCATCGACGTCGGTAATCACTGGCAGACCTTGGTAAAAATCGCCGGTCAGCGTACGTAGTTTCACTCGGTCAGCTTCTGTTTTTAAAACGATGATAAAGGAACTGCAGCGGATTCCGGCCACCGTTGCCCAACTCATTCCGATCATGCGGTACTGAATGTTTTCGGCGGCGAGCAGGTTTTTGAATATCGGCTTAGACCGCAAGAAAAGCGCGGTTTGATCCTGCGCAGAGAGCGTGCAGGAATCCCCGAGGGTGCGATTCGGTGTGAAAGCATTCGCAGTTGAGCTGAAGAGAGTCAACGTGGTGAGCGTGAACGCTAAAATTGCAAACTGTGAACGTTTCATAGATGACTCCTCAACCGTCGATTAAGCGGCTCCGCTGCGTTATGAGTTGAGATATCTGATGTGTCAATAATATAATCGTTTATAGTGATAATAATATCATATACGAATCCTGAGGCCTCTATTGAGCTCGAATGCGTGCACGGTTTCCAAAACCCTCGGGAGTCGCCACGGTCCTGGCTGTGGAACGCGCCTTTTGCACGATCAGAAACCCGGTTCATTTGCGGCTGAATGGATCGCCTTGACGCGTATTGTTGATTGCTCTAGTCTGTTTCGTTCATGAAAAATTTCAATTCCTTAGGCCTATTACCCACGATTCAAGAGACGCTCACCGAGAAGAATTTCCTCGAGCCTACCGAGATTCAAATCAAAGCAATGCCCGCACTGCTCGAGGGACGCTCCATCGTTGGTATTGCTGAAACCGGTGGAGGTAAGACGCTTGCTTACGCACTACCGATTCTCCACTTGCTGAAGACCATGGAAAATGACGGGGACGCCGTTTCCGTTGAAGGGCAACCACGCGCGATCGTGATGGTGCCGACTCGTGACTTAGGTGAACAGGTCACGCGCGTGTTTAAGCCGTTTACCCATACGACGCGCCTTCGTGTGAGGAGCGTGCTCGGTGGTACGGATCTAGAGGTCGCAAAAAAGAACCTCGTCGGTAAATTCGAAGTCCTCGTCGCGACTCCAGGGCGACTGATCAAGCTCATCGATCGCAAGCTCGTGAGCCTCGCAGACGTACGCTTCCTCGTGTTTGATGAGGCGGACCAGATGCTCGACCCAGGATTTCTGCCGGGCGCGAATCGCATCGTCAACGAATGCACGGCTCGTCGTCAGATGGCGCTTTTTTCGGCGACTGTTTCGCCAAAAGTTCAGGAACTCATCACCCAACTGTTTGCGAACGCTGAAGTCATTCGGAGCGAAGGCCATCACCAAGTCGTTTCCGGACTCAAGACTCAGAACATTGATATTTTTAACGGCAAGCGGGTCCCGGTACTCGAGGAATTGCTCGCTGATCCGGTCGAAGGTGGGACGCTCCTGTTCACCAATACGCGCGAACAGTGCGATAAGCTTGCTCAAGAAATGAAGAAGCTCGGCCATACGAGCGTGATCTACCGTGGTGAGATGGATAAGGTTGAACGACGCAAAAACTTAAAACTGTTCCGCGAAGGCAAGATCCCGTTTCTCGTATCGACCGATCTGGCCTCGCGTGGCTTGGATATCGAGCACGTCGGCCGCGTGATCAACTACCACTTGCCGACTCAAATGGAGAATTATCTCCACCGCGTCGGTCGTACCGCGCGTGCTGGTCGCAAAGGACTGGTCATCAATTTTGTCACCGAGCGGGACGAGCGATTCATGAGCAAGCTTGCGAGCGTGCGGCATGAGAAATCTAAAAAGAAAGACAGCTCCGCCGAGTGGCCGAGTGAGCCTGAGTTCAAACCAAGGCTCAAGATCATTCCCAAGGATCAGACTCCCGGGGCATTAAAAGTGAAAGTCAAACTCAAGCTGAAAACGCGTTCAGCTCGTTAACGCGCTTTCAGGAAGTTTGATCATGAATTTCCTCGATCCAAATCAGACTGCACTGGTACTTGCGCCGATGGAAGGCGTCATGGACGCGCCGATGCGGGCACTGATCGCTGATCTGGGTGGTTTTGATTACGGTGTTTCGGAGTTTGTTCGCGTCGGGCAAGAGGTGGTAAGTGCCGCGAGGATCCTTCAAGAGATACCCGATTTGAATGGGCCCGTGTTTGGTCGCGCGCGCCTTCCGATTCAATTGCAGATCTTAGGCGATTCGCCAGAGCTCATGGCCGGAACGGCGATTGAGGCGTGTATCGCGGGCGCTCGCGCAATAGATATTAATTTTGGTTGTCCCGCCCCTACGATCCTTCGCAGGTCAGGCGGCTCTGCGCTCCTCCGAACCCCTTGCGCGCTTACCGACATCTTAAGTGCCGTTCGCAAGGCACTGCCTGCACAAATTCCTGTATCCGCAAAAGTGCGACTCGGTTGGGAAAATCCGAATGAGATCGACGAAATCGCCAAAGCCGTCGAAGCGGGCGGCGCTAGTTGGCTCACGATTCATGCGCGTACCAAACAAGAGCGCTATCAGCCGGGAGTGCATTGGGATGCAGTGGCGCGGGTGCGATCAAAAATCTCAATACCGGTGATCGCAAATGGAGACCTATTTTCTTCCGAAGACGTCGCGCGCTGTATTGCGGAGACCGGGTGTTCGCATTTCATGATCGGTCGCGGGATTCTAAAAAATCCGTTCCTGGCTCACGATATACGTCAGTCGCTGAAGCTACCCATTCTCCGTGCCGATGTTCCATTGAATCATTCAGATCGTTTGCGGATGGGGATTGAGCGCTACGTTCAACTGATTCAAGACCAGGCCGACAACGCAGGGTTTATCCCAAGTCGGGTCAAGCAGTGGGTGGGAATGGTCCGAGATATTTCAGATGAGGTGCCACGTCCGGTTCTCATGGCGGTGAAGAACGCGCGGACGGCTGGGGAGTTGCTCCAAATGGTGAGCGCTTTTTAGTGGGAGATCCGGTCGCAGTCGAGTGGAAATTGTATAGCAGTTGTATACAATATAATCTGCAGGAAGGAGCAGTATCGTGAGTTTCAAAGAGTTCATGGAACAGGCTTGGAACGATCATGGAACGCAGGCTGAGGGCGTCGCCAGGCGATTCGCAGATGCCATCCAGCTCGTGACGGAGGGCGAACAAATCGCGCCGATCGCAAAACTCATCACTCACGTGATGGGGGAGCATCTCGGTCGCTGGGACGAGGGGATTCGTACCCTAGCAGAATTGAGAAATGCACTCGGCTACCAAAAGGGAGTCGATGCGGAGTCAGTGATAGCTCGGTCGATTGCTTCGCTCGAGCTAGCGAGTGGCGAGAGAAGTACGCTGATAGAATTTTCCTTATCTGATCAAGTTCAGATCCTATCGGTCGCTTCGGCTGCGCTGAGTGGTCGGGGGCTGAATGATCGAGCACTTGAACTATTTCAAAAGTCACAGTTGCTCGCGGGTCAAGGGCTGCCGAGCGGAGATCCAGCGCATCGCGCGCTCGCAGTGGCGGGTAATAACTTGGCATGTGAGTTAGAGAGTCTTGCGTCTCGCACGTCGATCGAAGAGAAGCTCATGATCTTAGCTGCTCAGACGGCAAGAACACACTGGGAGATCGCTGGGGGTTGGCTTCAGGTGGAGAGGGCCGAGTATCGACTTGCCCAATCTCATTTAAAAGCGGGCGATTTGGATCGCGCGCTTGAGCATGCTCGTGCTTGTTTAGCGATGGTAAAAGAAAACAACGCTCCTGCGCTTGAGTTTTTCTTTGGGTATGAAGTTTTGGCTCTAGTCGAGCTGGCTCGGAATGATCTGTCTGGATTTACTCACGCCAGTCAACAAGTACGAGTCTATTTCGAGCAGCTCACGAGCGACGATCAGACCTGGTGTGAGGCGACACTAAAAAAAATAGAATCATTGATGTAGTCGATGTGGATCAACCGCGTGGTTAATCGGAACTATTTTTTTGGATTCTGTCGTAGGTAAATTTCGAGTTGATCCGCAAACGCCCGCTGATAAGCCGGGCGGCTTTCTCCGCGCTTGATGTATGCAGGGAGCGTAGGGAACTCATCAAGGAGGCCAGTGCCCTCAGCCCTCCTGAGCACGGTCATCATGAGAATGTCACTTGCGCAAAACTCGTTGAGTAGCCAATCTCGGGAGTCTAAAAATTTTGCGAGGTCGCTCAACACGTCCCGAATCTGGTTTTGTAGAAATGGCAGACGTTTTGAATACCAGGACTCTCCGGTCTCTCGGTGATGGGCGACCTCGAGTTGTACGATGGGGGGTTCGACCGTGTTGAGGGCGGCGAACATCCACGAAATAGCCTGCGCGCGTTTCGTGGGATGGGCGGGCAACAGGCTTGGAAATGTTTCGGCAAGATGAAGCAAAATAGCGCCCGTTTCAAACAGGGTGAGGTCTCCCTGGATGAACGCGGGGATCTGCCCAAACGGCTGGAGAGCCAAGTATTCCGGTTGTTCCATCTCATCAAAAGTGACGAGCTTAACGTCATAAGTTTGTCCCGCTTCTTCAAGCGCCCAACGTACGCGCATATCTCGCGCGAACCCTTGGCCTCGGTCCGGGGAATCTTTGAATGCGGTGAGGATAGGTCTCATGAGGTGATCTTGCGCGTTTGTAGTGACGGAGTAAAGTAGCTCATTCATCCACGTAGGTGGTGCTGAGGAATCGGATGGATTCTCCCTGAAGATTGAACCGATAGCGAAACTTCAAGGGGCTTCCGTCAAAAGTTCCAGAGACCTCGGCTAAGATCTCAAAGTTCTCGTCATCGCCCGAGGTTTCGAGCGGTCTTGTTTGTAGCGAATATTTTCCGCGGGTGTCCTCTAGCCACTGACGAATAGAGGAACGACCTGTGAGTTGTAGGTCTTCTCCAACGTCGTGTACCGTGGCGTCGTCTGCGAAACACCGGGCCATCTGATCGATATCGTATCGGTTCGATGCGTCTATGAATTGGGCAATGGTCTTGGGGATGGGGTTCATTTTTACTCCGTATGAAGCGCTAAATAAATCAGTTGCCGGTTCTTATTTTATAATACTGATCTGCATTAAAATACAAGTTTATTAATACAGGTCAGTATTGTATTCTGAATGTATGAGAACCAAAGCGGGCGAGAAGCAAAAACTGCGAGCAACCATCCTCGATAAAACACTGGTTTACCTGAAACAGAACGGTCGAGTCGGAGCTGGTACCCAGGCCATGATGGAGCAGTTGGGGCTGACGAGAGGGGCGCTCTATAGCCATTTTAAATCCAAGGACGATCTATTTGTGCAGGCGGTTTGTGCCGATTTAGAGCAGCTCGAAGCCTCATTGGAAAATCGCTTCCGTGAACAAGGTGTTCGCGCTTTAAGATCGATCATCGAAGATCATTTGTCTGAGCGGAGTTTAAACGACGTCGGTGCAAGTTGCGTTTTTACGTCACTCAGTAGTGATATGCAGCGGTGCAAAGCCGCGCATCGAAAACTGTTTGAGACGCATGTGGAGAGAATTTTTGGTCTGTTTGCTCATGCGCTCCAGGTTCATTTTCCCAGAGCTACTTCCGCAGAGCTCGATGCACGAGCAAGAAACCTCTATGCAGGTCTGGTCGGTACTTTGACGATGGCGCGTACAGTAAAAGACTCAGATCGCGCTCGACGAATTCTCATGGATGGACGAGCTCACTTGATCGAGTGTTTTGCACCCAAGGCGAGCTGAGGACGCACTGCCCGAATTTCTTGATGGACCTTTTGCCTCTCGACTCAAATGACGTGGGGAAAAATTCCACTCTGCAGACTCAACTTCTCTACGTTCGATCTGGTGTCAAGCGCGCCCCTTGCAGTAGAGTGGGGCATGCCTCGAATAGCGGGAGTTTCTACGATCACACCACCTCATGCTGTCTCTCAGTCGGAGATTTCTGCATTTGCCGCGAAACTCTTCGGAGATACCGATCGTTTTCGCCGCTTGATGCCGGTGTTTGAAAACGCCAAGGTTGAAACCCGTTATTTTTCAAAGAGCCTGGAGTGGTTTCAGGAATTTCATACGTTTACCCAGATGAACGATGTTTATATTGAAACGGCCCTCTCGCTCAGTGAAGCCGTCGTGCGAAAACTTGCCGATCACTGCCAAGTAAAAACGGTCGATTTCGATGTCATTTTCTTGATCTCCACGACGGGTGTTTCGACGCCGAGCCTCGATGCGCGTCTCTCGAATCGTATCCAGTTCCAATCTCACATTAAACGAGTGCCGATTTGGGGGCTCGGTTGCGCAGGCGGTGCCGCGGGAATTGCACGAGCTCACGATTATCTCCGCGCCTATCCGACCCATCGTGCACTGATTGTTGTGGTCGAGCTTTGTAGTTTGGCATTTCAGCGGGATGATCTCTCCAAAAGCGGGATAATTTCTGCGGCCCTGTTTGGAGACGGAGCGGCGGCCTGTCTGATGGTCGGAGATGATGTACCGCTCACTAGTAGCGAGCATTCGCGACCGTCAACACTAGGCAGTCTCTCTACGATCTATCCGGACACAGAGGAAGTCATGGGCTGGATCGTTACGACCGACGGTTTTAAGGTCCAGCTCTCAAAAGACATTCCATCGATCATTACTTCGGTCGTAAAACGAGATGTTTTTGAGTTTCTTCAGTCGCGCGAACTACCGATCGAACAGATTTCACACTTCATCATGCACCCGGGCGGTGCCAAGGTGCTCGACGCCTATTCCGAAGGCTTAGGTATTCCTGCCGATAAACTCGGGAATTCGGCCGAAGTTCTGAGGCAATACGGAAACATGTCGAGTGCCACGGTGTATTTCGTGCTGGAGAGAGTACTGAAACAAGCCCCAGATCAATCTGGCGAGTACGGTCTCCTGGCATCTCTCGGGCCCGGGTTTAGTTCAGAGATGGTTCTGTTGAAATGGGATTAGCATGACGTTATTTTTTGCGGGGATCGCGTTTATTGTTTTTCAGAGAATGGTCGAGCTCTTCGTCGCTAAGCGAAACACGCGTGTACTCCTCCAAAAAGGAGCCATTGAGTTTGGGGCCGATCACTATTGGATCCTGGTCGCACTTCACGTGCTGTTTTTTTTAAGTCTCATCGTCGAGTACTGGGTACGCCGTCCCGAGGTCCCGACCTTTTGGCCGATTTGTTTCGTTGTTTTTGTTCTAGCTCAGGCGGGGAGAGTTTGGGTCATGCGTGCCATGCAAGGGCGCTGGACCACGCGGATCTTGGTTCTTCCGGGAGAACGTCTGGTTTCTGGTGGGCCATTCAAATTCGTTTCTCATCCGAACTATCTGATCGTGACGATCGAGATCCTGTTTTTCCCGATGATCTTCGGGCTTTATTTCACGGCAGTCGTATTCAGCCTGTCAAACGCCTACGCATTGTTAACCGTGAGAATCCCGCAAGAACGAATTGCGCTTAGACAAGCTGTTCGGTCGAACGGTGAGAGAGCCTGATCACTCTTCAGTGACTCGAGATCGGTCCGATCAGAGTCTCAAATCTCATTTCCGATTTCTGAGCTTCACGGCGATCATGTACCCGATCGATAGCGCGATGAGGCCAAAAAGTCCGATCCCGGCGAAGGGTATCCAAGTCTGATTCCCTGCAATCAATAGCCAGACATACATTGAGAAAAACCCGATGGCAGCGATCTCGAAGAAGATCAAAGTTTTTAGAGGAGTCTTCCTCGCAAAGATTTGATCGGATTCAAAAGGTTTCATTTTCACATTCGAACGTGCGAGATCCTGAGTCAACTTTTTGACCCAAAAGTAGTACCCCAAAAAATAGAGCGAGAGGATTCCGACGGTGCCCCAGATTTCGTCGACGATTTCCATGCTGATGATCGCCGCCGGCAATGCCACCATGAACGTTTTCATTCGGAAGCTTCGAAGTTCGTTCAATTGATCTTCGGACTTGAGGATGAATCCCGAACTCCAAGGCCCCCACGGAAAAAAAAGATCGCGGCCCTCAGAGTCCTTTTTGAATGCCGAATTCGCGAAGCCATCGAAAAAGCCCATTAGTTTTTTCCTCATCAGTCGAGTGGACCGATCAAGGCGCGAGCAAACTCTCGAGATCCGCCTTGGTCAGTTTCTTCATGAAATCCGTGTTCTCAGAAACGATAGATTCTGCGAGCGCTTTTTTCTTTTTCTGAAGTTCGAGGATCTTCTCCTCGACCGTTCCACGGGCGACCATGCGGTAGGCGAATACTTTTTGTTGCTGGCCCATGCGGTGCGCGCGGCCAATCGCCTGCGCCTCGACGGCGGGATTCCACCAAGGATCGAGGATGAATACGTAGTCGGCTGAGGTGAGGTTGAGACCCGTGCCGCCGGCTTTCAAACTAATCAAGAAAACCGAGCTTCCGCCCTCGGACTGAAACCGTTCGACCGGTGTTTTTCGGTCGGTCGTCTGGCCATCGAGGTATTCGTAAGTGATTTTCTCGGAATCGAGTTTGTCTTTGACGATCGAAAGCAAGCTGGTGAACTGCGAGAATACGAGCGCCTTGTGGCCCTCGGCGAGGACCTCTTTGAGCTGGGTCAAGAGACGGTCGAGTTTCGCGCTTGGATCCGTGCGTCTCGCGTCTTCGATGAGACCTGGGTGACAGGCTGCTTGTCTTAAACGTAGAAGCGCCTCGAGCACGTGCAGTTTTGATTTCGCAAGGCCGTTCTCGGTCACCGATCGCGCGATCGAATCGCGGTAGCGATCGCGAATGACGGAGTAGTATTCCGATTGCTCCGTACTCATTTCGCAGAAGAGTACTTGCTCGGATTTGGCTGGAAGTTCGGTCAGAACCGCCTCTTTTGTGCGCCTGAGGAGGAATGGTTTTAATACGCGTGCCAGCGTTGCTTCCAAGTCTTCGGACACATCATCGCGCGAGGAGAAGTGGAGGAGGCCCGGATTCGTGAATTCGAGGATCGAGAGCAGATCTCCGACCGAGTTCTCAATCGGCGTACCGGTGAGCGCGATTCGGTGCGTGGCTCGGAGTTGTTTGCAGGCGAGCGCGGATTGCGATTTTGGGTTTTTGATGGCTTGCGCCTCATCGACGATGGCGACGTCGAAATCCAGGTCACGGAGTTTATCGATATCCGCGCGGAGCGTGCCGTAAGTCGTGACGACGAGGTCTGCTTCTTTGATTTCGTGGAATACCTTGTTGCGCCCGGCTTCGACGTACTCGACGATTTTTAATTTCGGGGCGAACTTCTGAGCCTCGTCAATCCAGTTGAACACCAAGCTCTTTGGAGCGACGACGATGCTCGGGAGTTTGCTCTCTTTTTTGCGGGAGAGCAGGAACGCGAGGACTTGGATGGTTTTACCAAGACCCATGTCGTCGGCCAGGACTCCGCCCGTTTCAAAATCAGCGAGGAACTCAAGCCAAGTGAGTCCTTCTTTTTGATAGTCGCGGAGTTTACCTTTGAAACCAATCGGAGCCTTGGCGGTCTTGGTTAGGTCGTAATCCGCGATGCGTTTACGAAACGATTTGAACGCCTTGTCGGCGTGAATATCTCCAGCACCGCCCAAGGCGGCGTCGAGGAGTAGTCCTTGTGATTTTTCAAAACGAAGCGAGCCTGTTGCATCTTGGCTACCCAAACGCTTGAGTGTCGCGTAGCGCGAGACCCAATCTTCGGGGAGAAATCCGATGGTGCCGTCTTTGAGTTTGATGACCGTGCTCTGGGCATCGAGTGCGGCTAAGATTTCCGCTTTGCGAATGGGGCTGCCACTGAACGAGGCTTCGAGCGTGATATCGAACCAGTCGGTGGAAGATTTCACATTCAAGGAGAAATCATCGGCCGTGATTACGCGTTGATTTTCGATGAGCACTTTCCAGCCTTCGAGGCTGAGTGCCGTAGCTGAACGCTGCAGATCGCTGATCGGAATGGCGCCGGTCGGATCACGGAGGATCTCTAGCACCTGAGCGAGAGCAGATTCCTCGAATGCAAAATTGCGCATGTAAACTTGGCGATTCTCGACATCCACCAAGCTCTGGGTTTGATCGGCAAGCGACAAGATTTGTCCCGCGTAATCGAAACTAACCGTTGCCGTCATACGTCCGCTCGAGCGATCGCCACCGAGTGGCAGGAATGCGCAGATCGGAGTCGGAGTGGGTAGTGTGCGTTTCCAACCCAGGCCCTCGGGCCACGTGACTTGCGGCGCGTTCGGGTCGGTGAGAATCCGTTGCAAGAATGCATCGACTTCGGCTTCGGGAATCATGAACTCTCCCGAGCGCAGGTTCTTGATCCACGAAGCATGTCTCGGTTCTGCGAGTCGGCAGATTTTTTCGTCGAGCAAGAAGAGTCCTGAGCTCAAGATGAATTCTGGCTCGTTCAATGACTCGATTTCATGATCGCGACGAAGCGCTGCGATCATGCGGAAACGGCCACCTGGTACGGATTCCAGGCGCATTTCGAGATCCCAAGATTTGCCGCGGTCCATGCGGATCGGGCGATCGGCTTGATCGGGCGATCCATTGGGAGAGCGAGAAATAAATACTTTGCCGGATCCGGCGATCGTTGTCAGGACTTGGGATTCCAAGATTGGATCCACCGTGAATCGCGTGCAAGAGCCGCCAAAAGAGTTGGCGACTTTGGGTTCTCCGGTTCGTAAGAGGAGCGAAACAATTTCGCGGTCACGCGGTTCTTGAAGGATACTTAAGTCGCGTTCGGGGGCTCGATCCGGGCGAAGTGGGCCGGTATCGCGGCCGAGACCTTTGCGCTGGGACCAGAAATCTAAAACTAATTTACCACCGGCGGAGGTTCCCGCCGCATGGATGACAAAAGCTGCGAGCAACTGACCGCTCGAGTGAGTCGTTGCGCGGTTCGTTTTGCCTTGGATCTGGTCGAGGCGCGCAAGCCAAGATTCCGTCGAAACGGGAATCACGCGTACAGGCGCGATGCGTATCGGAGGTGCGCCGGGTTTACGAGTGGGCGCTGGGCCCTCACGACGAAACCGCAAGGGGCCGGTTCCGGGGACTTTGGTCGAGAAGCCGGATTGCTCGAGTTTAATGATCGAAGCCCAAAGGTGTTTACACAGTCCTGCCGTCTCATAGTACGGGCACGAACAACGCGCCTCGATGGATCCATCGGCGCCGGCCTTGGAGAAATCGATCCAGATCGTGTAGCGCTCGCCATTTCCTTCGACGACGAGTGAGAATGCGTCGCCCATTTGTGTGGCGTCTGAAACGTGACCCGAGCGGAAATACTGGCGTCCGCGGATCAGTACGCTTCGAGCGAATTGGCGAATGCAGCGTTGTTCAAGACCGTTCGGTGCGCCGGGAGGGCGAGGTTCCCGTCCGTTATTTCGATCGTTCGGGTGATTCGGGCGGGCGCCCGGTCGCGGACGTCCGTTGTGACGGCGGTCATTGCGGTGCGGTCGATGGCGGGGATTTGAATTTTGAAAAGGAGCTTGGTTCGGATCTGAGTCCATACCTGGTTCGCTTGGGGGCGAAATCCCAGTGTCGATGGATCCGTCAGACTCGGGGCGAAAGTTTGCGTCCGCATTTGAATCCATATTTGAATCAGAATTCGAATCCGATTCCGTTGCCGAGTAGGGTGCCGATTCAGGCACCGAATCGGCAAAAGACTCTAGCCGCTCAACCGATGGTTTTTCGGAAGCAGGAATGATGCGCGGAATATGGGGCGAGTGAGGGCGCTGTTCAGAACGCGGATCATTTCGCTGGTCAATCGGTCGGCGGCGGCGTCGGCGACGCGAGCCGTTATTTGGAGAAGATGGGGTCATGGAATGAAGTCGATTCTGGCATTTAGAAAAGGGGATGTCGAGGGGGATGGAAGGGAGTATTTCTGCTTCTCGTCACCCAGGACGAGCTATATCGGGCTTGGCAGGTTCCTCGCACGGGAGTAGAGCCTCTGGGGCGGGTTTTTGGGAAATGAGGCGGTTCAGGCGAAGATCATTCTGAGGGTGCAAAGGTGAAAAATCGCGATCGCTAAATTGAACCAGATCACCGGCGTTTTCTTGTCTCTGACCAAGATGATGGACAGCAGTTTGTAAAAGACCTGCCCCATCAAGAGGGCGGTGACAAAATCAATGGGGCTTGATTGGGCAAATAAGAGAAGTCCACTTGCTAAGAGAATCGTCACATACAAACAGAGCAAGATATCTCGGGCGGTCGTTCTAGCACCAAAAACCGGAGCCATTTTTTCGACGTTTAAGATCAGCCCGAGAATGACCGGCACGAGAACGACGATATTGAGAATCAAAGATGCTTGAATCAATGCAGACCTCCTGAATCAATATTCGATCGCAGTTTTTGGCTCAATCAGGTCGATCCGATTGCCGTAGAGATCTTTGAATACGGCCACTTTTCCGTATGAGTGATCAACCGGTGCCTCGGTAAACTCGACGCATAATGAACACATTTTTTTGTAATCGTGATCGAGATCATTCGTGGACAGGAATAGGAAGACGCGACCGCCGGCTTGATTTCCGACGGTCTCAGCTTGTTTCTCATCTGATGCTTTTGAGAGGAGAAGTTCGCCACCGCCACCGCCTGGGGCTCTGATTCTGACCCAGCGTTTTGACTCGAGTGACGTGTCTTCGACCACCAAAAATCCAAGTTTCTCGCAATAAAAGGCCAGTGCCTCTTGATAGTCGCGAACGAGGAGTGCGGTGAGTGCGATTCCAGTAATCATCGGGTTCAAGTTTTCATCAAACGACGAATAGGGTCGAGCGTTTTCTGTAGCCCTAAAAACAAAAGACGTCGACTCCGTGAGGAGTGAACGTCTCTTGAAAGGGAACAAAATGGGATGGGACAATTACTTTTGAATCTCGGTGCCCCTACTGCATGCCCCGATAAGGTCTTGCTCAGTCGAAATCGCTCGGTACCCCGAAACCTGGAGGCTCAGGCTTTGGCACTTCGAAGTCCTGGCGTCGAAACGGATGTCTGGACGAATGTGCAAAATGTTCTTATTTCGAGCTTTGAGTAGTTCAAAAACTCCTGGCGGAATGGGGCGCTGAGTATCACGATCTCGCGATTGGGTTCTCTCCAGTCGACTCGTCCGACGGTTGCGGCTGATGCTCGTCCACTCAAAACTCGAACTGCCTTCGTTGTTTTGGAGGCCGATCACCCTCGAGTTTTGTCCGACGAATAGAGCAACTCCTGCGCCGCTTGATCCATAAACCACGTTTTCGATGGTAGCTGATGGTCCGACAACGACGTGCGCACCATCGATCCAAGACGAACCGCGAAACTGTTTCATTTGAGAATTGTTCGCTAAATAGATAAATCCACTATGTCCATTGCTCGACTCTTGTAACACGGCAGATTCATTTACGTGAACGTCTCCGAATGAGAACCCGGAGTCTATGACGACTGCATCTTGAGCGGCAATGAGTCGCGTATCAGAGAACGAGTTGCCAATCACTTTTCCGCGATTGCCCACAATAACGGGTCTGAGGGCATTTTCGATCGAAGAGATCTTCGAATAGAATCGCGAACCTGAAATGTAACACCTCTCGCCGATTTCAAAATAACCGCCGATTTCGGGAGATTCTGGACACAGAAGTGTTTGATTGTGTAGCACGGTTCCTGCTCCGATCTTACAGTGGTTGAGTGCAAGTCGGCTCGAGAGGGTTACGGTAATCGAGTCGGAAATCAGAGGCCGAGAGGTTACATCGATTAATCCGCCTCCATTTCGATGAATGGTCCAGGCGTTCATCTCTGCCGCTTGATCGCGCTTAAATAGGCGGTAGAGTCTCCAGCGGAGCTGATTTAAATTTCGCAGCTCCTGATCGGTTAAGCTCGGGAGCTGCCATTCCACCTTCGAGCGAGGATTTGCCTCGACGAGCTGACCAATTCTCTGGGATTCGCGTAGCTGAGCGGACAGGACGTCGAGCGCGGTATCAAGTCCGATGGTGATTTCTTTGAGATCTGAATCGTCGATATTCGGAAACTGTCCTCTGAGTCGTTCATGCACCACGAGTTCCGCGAATTGTCGGATCGTGAGGCGCGGCATAAAGCTTTTGTCTAGGTAGGTCGTCATACCAGTCGAGCAACCCCCCAAGGCCCGCTCTCCCGGGTGCTCGCCCAGTTCAACGCGTTGGCAAGGCATCTGAATGCCAGGTACGAGTCGATATTCAATAAAAGGATTAAAGATCTGATCGTCGACGAATTTACCCACGCCGGCATATCGATCGAAAATGAACCGAACTCGTTTGAGTTCTTCGACGGCTTGTTTCGGGAGTTCGGCATGGGTGCCGATTTCTCGTATATAGAAATCGGCCAGCAGCACCTGATCGTTCGGTAAAATCAGTACATCACCACCACCGCCCACGCCGCTTGATCCGCCTTTTCCGGCGTAAGACCAGGAGGTGGAGAAGAAGAAACTGAGAATGATGAGTGTGCAGTAGTTTGAGTATTTCATATTTTGTTTCCAGTTTTTTGGGGTGGTTGACTGATCGGGAAAAGCTGAATTCCCAGTTGAAAAACGGTTTCGCCTTTGGTTTGGGTGAGAAAACGAATGAGAGATTTTTGGAATTTTCGAATTCGTTTGCGTGCTTCTTCGATTTGATCTGGGTTAGATACAATGATGTGGCTCGTGATGTCCCGCATGGCGTAGGAGGCTCCATCCTCTCGTTCCATGGCTTCGCTCGCTTTCTCGAGTAGTTTTCGATGAAACGTCCGCACGCTCGCCCGGGGTTGCTTGATCTCAAAAAATTGATGAAGGTGGACCTTGCGGTAGCTACCATCTTTTTTCTTCTCCAGGAGCTCCACTCGAATCAGGCGACGGATCGCTTGTTCAACCTCGATCGGAGTAATTCCGAGCGCTGTTGCGAGTTTGTGAGGATCTCCGCGATAGAGCTCTAGCGGAGCAAGTTCCAAGACGGGTAAGTGATACCACTGCCGTAAAAGAGCCTCGTGATCGATGTCGAGATCAAAAACCTGAACGTCGATGGGAGGGGCACCTGGCGTAGATTTGCGGTAGTATTCGTAGAGTTTGAGTCCCTGTTTGATGGAGACCGGTCGTTTTCCCGTCAGTAGGAAGCTCAGCAAGGTTTGGCTCACTCCCAGGTCGCGTGCATAGGCTCGAAGCGTATATCTTGGATTGGTCTCGCGTTTTCTCGTGTAGAGAAATTTCACGTGTTCCATCGGATTTTTCATAAATCCGTCAAAGTCCAGTTGCATGGGCGTTGGATTATGGGAGCCGTGGATCTAAGTCAATTTGTTGTGATCAAAACTGATTACAAAAGTAATCCGATGCTTGGAGCGATTACGCGGAGGAATCGAATGTGGAGTCCATTTCGAAAATTCTAAACCTCAGCCAGAATTGAAACAGTCGCTCTCGTTTTTAAATTTTATCGGCCGACGAGTAGGGTATCCGCGAGAATCGCTCAACGGTACATGCGTTCGATCCGTTTGTCGGGGACGATCCAGATCAGGGCCACAACCGAATAGAGCATGAGCGCAAGGGTGGGGAGCCAGAAGGCGGCCGAAATCGCGGTTACATAGATGAGGGGGGAAAGTTTACCTTTCCAATCATTGCCGATGGCTCGTTTCAAAATGGGCTCATCTTTTTGACTAGCAATGATCGAGAGCTGCAGAAGGTAATAAGCGATGGCCGCGGCCAGCAAGTTCATGCCGTAGATCACGGTGGGGATAGACGAAAAATGATTTTCTCCCATCCATCCGGTCGTAAATGGAACGAGAGACAACCAAAATAGTAAATGCATATTCGCCCAGAGAATGCCGCCGTTCACGCTACGGCAAGTATGGATCATGTGATGGTGATTGTTCCAATAGATGGCGACGTAAACAAAACTCAGAATGTAACTCAAAAACTTCGGATAGAGTCCTTGGATCGCGTCAATAGTGTCCCCGTGTGGGACTTTGAGTTCGAGGACCATGATCGTGATGATGATGGCCAGTACGCCATCGCTGAATGCTTCGAGGCGATTTTTTCCAATGCTTGCCTGACTCATGAGGTGGACTTCCCGACGGTTCTTGTTCTCATCAATAGCTACGACTGAAGCTGCGACTGAGGAGCTTGCGGTGTTGTTTCGTCAGGATCGCCGGAATGATCAAGAACCACACGAGAAACAGCCAAAATGGGCCGTTCATCGGACCATTTCCGGGGCCGGCTGGATATTGCAGAGTTCCGCAACCCATGATCGATTGCTTGGGTTCAGAGCGCCCGTACAAGTAGGTGATTCCATCAATATCGTCTTGCGAAAAAGAGAGGCTCGCTTTGGAGCCCGTCGTGTAGTGCATGAGCGCAGTAGAATCAGAGGAGTGTCCAAATCCGAGTGAGTGACCGAGCTCATGCGCGATGGTGATTTCGGCCTGAGCGGTCGAGATCGTCGTGACGTTCGGAGTGTTACCGCTCTGGGTGTTGAGGATCAGAAATCCTTTGGTGTAGTAGCCGCTGCCGTCTTTGGCGCCGGCGCTTCCGACCCCGAGCGTGCCATTGCCAGATTGGCTCGAAGTGGTCGTGGAAAAACTTGGATCACAGACGAGTACCAGAGAGGAGGCGGTGAAACTGAGTGCGCGCGCCTGGGCACCGGTCGTCGTCACTGCGGCTCCGAGTTTGATCGTTAAACGTGAATTCGGCGCGCTATTCCAAAGATCGAACGCGTTTTGAGCGATGTTTTTCATCGCGTCGGCCGAGATCGATCCGCAGTTGTCGAAGTTATAGTCGACGGACAGATCGTTTGAGGACCAGCCTTTGACGTCGGCCTCGTTTAAGGTGAATGCGGATGAGAGTGTAGGATTTGCGCAAAGAATGAGGAGCGCGAGAGGAATGGCGTTTGAAATCGTTTTGGCGAATGTATGAGTTTTCACAAAATCCCCCAGGAGAGTTGAATCATAGCGTTGACAGTTCTTCGGCTGGAAAAGGGTGCCAGCAAATGCAGATCAAAATCGATTCCACTTGGGACAACGGGTATAACGCCTGGAATGGCGAAATAGGCGCCGATCAACCAGGCCAGACTGCTGGAGCTTTTGGTGCCAGAGGGGCGGTAGAACGTTGCGGTTCCGGTGCCGTTGTTCAGTTCGACGCTCCCGCCTTTGCCGGAAACTCGGTGAATCCAGTAAGAAGGTCCTGTTTTGATATGCAGAGGCCCTGCCGCTGCGACGACGTAGGGGAGTTGTAGGGTGATGATACGGGAGGTGTGCGAATCGCCTTTGCCCTTGCGCGCGAGAATCGTGTAGCCCAATTCTGGTTTTAGGCCCAAGAAGTAGCCACTGACGCCAAAAATCAGTTGATGCGTTCCCAAAAGAGAGCGTGAGGCGTCGGCAGAAGAGGTGATCTTGTTGCCCATGTTTGAGAAACTGCTGCCGACCTCAAGGCCGAGCATCGGCGGGCCCAGTAACTCTGCTCGGGCAGTCGCGGGTGAGCCGAGTAAGCTCAAGCAGACACTCAAAAAGCCAATCCTGAAACCAATCCTTGGAATTCGGTTCACCTAGACCTCCGTGGTCATGGAATCTCAGTCACGTTTCTCTTAAGCGTAGGTAGTTTTTACCGAACTGTCATTGGAAATTGCGTTCATGGCACGGCTGAAATGATGGATAAACGCTGGCCCCGCTTTTTGGGGAGATGAATCAGTGTTAGGGTGGGGCTCTGAGAAGGAAATCATTCGATGAGCACAGCCCCGTGGACTTCGGCCGACAAAGATCAGTGGTTCAAAGCGCAAACGATCAAACGTTCATATGAGCGTGAAGTCGTCCGAAAAATTGAGGCACTCTCCGGTCAGTACGTCGTCGAATCCTACGGTGTGTTATCGATCGATCCCAAGAAATATCCGCTCTTTTTGGTGAGCTCAAAAAACTGGGATGCGAACAAGAAAACGGTCCTGATCACGGGTGGCGTGCACGGCTATGAAACGAGCGGTGTCCACGGGGCACTGGCGTTTATGAAAAATGAGGCTCATCCCTACGAAGAAATATTTAATTTCGTCTGTGCCCCCTGCGTGAGCCCTTGGGCTTATGAGACGATCAATCGTTGGAACCCGCATGCTCTGGATCCGAATCGCAATTTTGTTCCGGGAAGTCCAGCCGAGGAGTGCGTAAGTCTGCTCCGTGCTCTTGAGCCCTATCAATCCTCGATCTTGGCCCATTTTGACCTGCATGAGACGACAGACACGGACAATACCGTGTTTCGTCCGGCGCTTGAGGCCAGGGACGCGAAACCGCAACCATTTTCTCCGATTCCGGACGGATTCTATACGGTGGGAGATTCCGATCATCCACTCCCTGAATTTGAAAAAGCGATCATCGACTCTGTTCGCAAGGTCACCCACATCGCGCCGGCTGACGAGCAGGGTTGTATTATCGGTGAGCCGATCGCGCAGGAAGGCGTGATTCATTATCCGCTGAAGCGGCTCTCGCTCTGCGCCGGGTTATCAAACGCTCCGTTTACCACGACGACTGAGGTCTATCCCGATAGCCCACGCGTGAACGATCAGATCTGTATCGATGCGCAGGTGGCAGCGGTACGAGGGGGATTGGACTACCTGAAGTCAAAAGGGATTTTGTCGGCAGGCCGTTGATTTTGAAGTGTTTCATTTCTTAGTTTTTCTAAAGCCGTGAACACCCATTGCAATCCAGTTCGTTTTTACTTATTTATTACATAACTAATGTAGTATAAATCGATCAAGTCATTCAGGAGTGTCCTGGGTTTAAGAACGAGGATTTGGGTAAGTTTATGAAACAATTTGCTTTTGCTTTGATCAGCTTGATGTCTTCTTCTGCGTTTTGCGCCCCCGGAAACTACCTAGATGTAAAAGGTTTGTACGCTCAGGGGATTAAAGTCACGCCAGACGAGATTCGCGGTATGAATATTTTCAAATGTTTCTCCTCGAAAACTCCAAACCTAGCGGAATTTGAAGGGATTCATACTTATGAGTCCAAGCCCCATGATCGCACCGAAAACACGTTCACAGCCCAGGATGGTAGTTTTTTGCGGGTGGAGCCCATATCGCTTGATTTTAGTGAGGACGATTTTAACAACCCCCACTATAAAAAATCCTATTCGAACCTAGTTAAGGTCAAGAAAACGATTGATGGTACCAAAAGGAAGACGCTCGACCTCGGTATTCCTCTTTGGATCGATTCGGACGGATACGCCATTCTGACCATCGTGTCCTACGAGCAACCAAACTCTGCTCCTACTCTGATTCGCGTAAAAAAGTTTGCTACCAAAAATGAGGCTTATTTGGTGATGAAGAAAAACATCCGTAGAAATAGTAAAAATCGCGCGGTTTTATCTGATCAGGAAGACCGCCGTTTTGACACGGACTACTGTTACTCAAATCTGGAGCATCTCCGTTAGATCATGAATTTTGAGATTTCCAGCGCTCAACGGATACTCTCAGTTTCGATCTGCGATTTTTTTGAGTGATTCAAGCGTCAAGACCGTTCTAGCCACTAGTCAAATGGTGGAGCCGGTGTCACTCTTAAATCACCATGGCAAACTACGTAGATGGATTCGTGATCCCGATCAAGAAAAGCAAGCTCGCTGCCTACAAGAAGATGGCAACCATGGGCCGCGATGCCTGGATGAAGTTTGGCGCGCTCGATTATTATGAGTGCGTGGCCGACGATACCCAGATGCCGTACGGTGGTATCCCACTCCCAAAAATGGCCAAGCTCAAAGCAGGCGAGATGGTCGTATTCTCGTTCATTGTTTTTAAGTCCAAGGCGCACCGGAACGCCGTGAATAAAAAAGTTCACGCCTATTTTGCTGAGAAGTACGGCACGAGTGGCGGCGAGATGCCGTTTGACACCAAACGTTTCTCGATGGCCGGATGCAAAGTACTGGTGAAAGGATAGTATGAAAGTTCTATTCGCGCTTATGTTGTCGTTCTCTGCTTATGCCGGTCCTGGCGAGATTTCAGGTGAGATCACCGTTTCCAAAAACACCACTCTGAAACCGGGCGGCGTTCTCTTTGTTTTTGCAAGACCCGGAGAAAAAGGGATGCCAGCCGCCGTGCTTCGAATTCCGAATCCGAAATTTCCCGTGAAATTTTCTCTGAGCGAAAAAAATACGATGTCCCCCGGTGCCACGTTCACGGGATCTCATTTTGTGACCGCTCGTTATTCGGTTTCGGGAGATGCCATGGACAAGTCAGGCCCGACCGGTGCGACCGCACAAGCGATTGCGGTGGGCGCGGATCAAGTCAAGATCGAGATCAAGTAGCAGTGGAAGCCCCTTACTGGAAACAAAAATGGGAATCCGGCGATATCGGGTTTCACTTAGATCGTCCGCATCCGCAACTCGTACGACATTTCTCGGATGTTGAACCGGGCGTCGTCATGGTTCCGCTCTGTGGCAAGTCAAATGACTTGATCTGGCTGATCCATCAAGGACACCGGGTCGTGGGGATCGAACTCAGTCGAGTAGCGTGTGAATCGTTTTTTGCGGAGAATTCGATCGCATATAACATTCGCGAAGAAGGTGCATTTACGGTTTTCGAGGGCGAGCGAGTGACGATTTGGTGCGGAGATTTTTTCTCCGCTCCCGATGCTGCCTGGACGGGTTGTACTGCGCTCTATGATCGCGCGGCGATGATTGCGCTCCCCGAGGACATGCGCCGGAGCTACACGACCGAAGTGATTCAGAGGTGGCGCGCGTCTCCTGGGGCGCCGATGCTCCTGATTGCGGTAGAGTACCCAGCGCCAGAGCCGATGGGTCCGCCGTTTTCAGTGACCGAAAGTGAAATCGCAAACCTCTATGGCCAGGCGTTCGAGATTCGTCAGGTGAACAGAGCCCGTGATCCGATTCTGTCGGACCGCGCGCCCAAGTTTTCTGGAATCGAAGTGATCGAAAAAGCGTATCGTTTAAAGAAGATCTAAAAAGGACCGGTGCACACGTGAAAATCCAAATGGACGCTGAACGAAAATCAGAATGTGAACTGGTTTCCTCTCGGATCATTCCTGGCAAGGCAAGCGTCGTGTTTGAGGCCTGGATAAATCCTGAGAGTTTCCAAAACTGGTGGGTACCGAAATCAGCTCCGATCCGGCTTGAGTCTTGTGAGATGGATGTACGTACTGGCGGAACCTATCGCCTCAAGTTTAGTTTTGATGAGCAGAGCGCAGAATTTTTTGGCAAGTACCTCGAAGTCACTCCGCACTCGCGTTTAGTTTGGACGAATGAGGAAGCCGGACCGGAAGCTGCAAACGTGACCACCGTGAGTTTCGAAGAAATGCATGGCGCCACCTGGGTAACGGTGACGGATCTGTTTCCGTCCAAGGAGGCGCTCGACGCCGCTTTAGCCGATGGCTCCAGTGGGGCGTTGCCGGAACAGCTTGAACAGCTCGAGCAATGGGTCGTGGGGCGAGGGAACGGTTAGGCCAAGAGACCTCAGAGATGAAAAAGAAACCAGCCGCTCGCCCGTCAAAAAACCAGAGAACCCTTGAGCCAGGTGGAGTCGATGAATACATCGCGGGATGCCCAAAAGAATCCCGGACGGCACTAAAAACGATTCGTGCATCAATTCGGTCGGTCGCTCCCGATGCCTTAGAGACTCTCAGCTATTTCGATATGCCCGGTTATTCATACGAGGGCTATGCGTACAATGGAATGTTTGTTTGGTTCAGCTTCCAGGCGCCTCATGTTCGCTTGCACGTTCGGCCTGCTGCGCTCGAGCTTTACTCCAAGGACGTTAAGCGCTTCGTGACCAGTAAGGCCGTGATCAGTTTTCTGTTCGATAAGCCGATTCCTAGTGGTCTGGTGAAAAAACTGGTCCGAGCGAGTCTGCGCGATATGAAAAAAAAGGGTTAAACGACTCGAGAGGTGAGGTCTGGCGGAACGGGCTCAGTCCCGGGCGTAGACCTGTTTCGGAAAAGAATGGCTCGAGAAGTAGTATGCTCGTAGATTTAATTAAATACATATTATTAATAGAACAAATAAGGAAGCTCCACTATAACCAGCGGAAAATCAGGAGCTCATTTTGTTCGACCATTTAATACGTAAGTTTGATCGTGTTCAAAACCCGGGCAAGTCCGTTCAATCAGGGTTGTTTTTTGACCTCATTCTGGCGCTAGCCGTCGGGTTTGCGCCCATTCCAGTCGCGCAAGCGATGTTGAATGGCGAAAGGCCGGCGGAAAATTCTAAAATACGAGTCGGATTTCTCGTATCTTATCCATTCGCCAAAACCTCCACTTGTGTTGCCACCCTCATCGACTCGCAAGTGGTGATCACTGCTGCTCATTGCGTTGGAGAAGAATATTTTTGCCTCGGTAATTCTCAACCGACCAATCACTCAGCATTCAAAGGCGCGACCTGTCGAAGAATCCTGCGAAATTTTCCGCACCCAAAGTTCTCGAGCGATGACGTGACCGGGACGACTGAATCCGATTTAGCGCTTCTTGAAGTGGATTTTCGTGACGAGCCGACACTGCCGGAGCCTATTGTTCTCGGTAGGTCTCCGCTCCGAAAGTGGGAAAAGCTGGATTGGTTTTCGATCGAGCACTTCGTGGGAGGTTACCGCGCGAGTCATCAGGCCTATTACCTGGCGTCGTTTGATCAGGCTCACGCGACTTTACGGTATGCCGGTCTGGTTCAGGATGGTCGAGACGGTTATGAAGCTAGCATCAAAGTGTCCGCTCCATCGAGTCTCCTTTCTTGTTTTGGTGACAGCGGGAGTCCGATTTTTGATTCATTGGGTCGCATCGTCGGAGTCCTGTCTATGGGACCAAAAGGCGGCGAAGACAACTGCGCTCCGTTTCGGCGAATGAATTGGTTCAGGTTTCCCTACAAGTTCACCTCGATCCATTCAAATGGTTCTTGGATTCAGTCGTGCATCGACGGGATCCATCGTGGAGACGTGTCGCCTTGTTCTGTGGTCGCTTATTCTTCGGCCAATTATGAGACATTCCGAAAAGATTCAGTCCGGGTAGACGTCCAGGTGTTTCCAAATCCGGTATCGACGGTCGACGAATCTGTGACCATTGATTTTAAAACGGAGTTCGCATGCGTGCGAGCCGAAGTTGCGGTTTTCAGTCTGAACGGTACGAAAATTCTGACAGTGTGGTCCGGAGAAACCTTTTCAGAGGTGGGCCAAACGGAGAAGCTGAGTCGGGAGAATTTACGTGGTTTGGCTACTGGAAATTATCTCGTGAGGTTCATGTTTTCTGGCTGCGGTGAAGGTGGAAAGCTTTCGGCGATCGAGTCGAGAAAATTACAGATTTTTTAGTAGCGTGATGAGATCGGGTCGACCGTAGTCTCGATCTTCAAATGATAAGGCAGACTCACCAAACCAAAAGTTTACTTAAAATTCGTGCATGCGCGTAGACCATCGATTACGGAACGTGCAACGAAACGCGCGTGTTCCTTGGAGTTGTCGAGGTTGATCCCTAAGAATTCCAAATTCCCATTGATGATCAACATCGAAAACCCGTGCACGATGGACCAGGCTGCTACCGCCTGCTGGATCGGGTCACATTTAGGGAGCAGTTTTTCGCGCTGGCCGGCGTTCATCATTTCTACGAGCGTAAAAAATGTCGATTCTCCGGCAGCTTTCATTTCTGGGAAATCATCAGGGTCTCCAATAAATCCACCGAACATCATGAGTAGGTGGGCCGGGCGCTCGAGGGCCATGCGAATATAACGGTTTCCGGCGGCCTCGATTTGCTCAAGAGGGGTGAGGTTCGATCGAGTAGTCGCTTCGAGCATCTCCGTGCGTAGATGAATAAACCCTTCTCTTGCTATTTCGGCTAGAAGTGCTTCTTTTGAATCAAAATAGCGATAGGTCGCCATCGGGGTGCATCCGGCAAGTTTTGCAACTCCTCGTAGGGTCATGCCGTGAGCGCCTTGGCGTTTGATTTCGCGGAGGGCCACTGTTATCAAGCGTTCGCGCAGCCCGATCTCGCGCTTTGGGCCCTTTGTTGATTTCTTCACGGACCCTTTCCATCGCAGTCCGGAGAGACGGCGCGCCCAGAGGACAGCTCAATTTGCATGCAAGCAATCCGTAGTTTGAGATTCACTAGGTCTAGGTCTTTTCTTGTTTCGATCTCGGCTGAATCCGCTTCCACTAAATCATTCACACTGCTCCTCCCTTCGCGGTACCTTTGACTTTCGGCTGCACGATTTTCACGAGCCCTAGATTGCAGTTTGTCTAGTCTTTCCTGCCGACGCAAGCTCTCCTCTATGAATAGGCGCTGTTTTAGGATTTCGTTCTGATGATCCCGTTGGAGTATCTCAATACGTCTTTCTAGAGTGGCTCTCCGAGTTGCTAACTGCCTTTCTTCTGCTGACCTTGTTCCGCCCGCATAAATTTCCCACCTTAGCCCCAATCCGGCTTCAAGCCATCGAGTTTCAACTAGGTTGCGACCATTGGTTTGAACGACTCGGGCAAAAGTATCGACGGTCGGAAATGCTGATAGGCGCAGCCGACGAATAGATTCGTCCAGTTCGACCACCCGAAGTCGTAGGCTATCTATCTGCGCGGTGGGTTGAATGTCTCGAGTGACTGGACGAACCGTGCCGACGGGCGGGATCAGTTCGAGCGACCCGTCGATTCCCAGCTCGCTCGCGAGCTGCTGCAATGCCACTTCTCGCGCATTCTTTGCCTGAGCTGCTTCGTGCTCGAAACGCTCAATGGAGAGGTCGATCCGAATCAAATCGGTTCGAGAGGTGCGCCCTTTTCGAATGAGGGTTTCCATATCGCGTCGTCTCCCACGTAGATTTTCGATCGTTTCTAGTAGAAACTTCAGTTCGCGTTCCAGGATGAGTGTCTCGAGTGCCCGAGTCATCCAACGAAAGCGCAACTCTTGGCTCTGGTGTTCACCGATTCGACGAGCTGCTCGAGCCGCAGTGGCGGATTGTCCCCGCCCGGCTAGCATTTGTTCTGCATTAAAGATCGGTTGTCGAAGCTCAATTTGGGCGTCAAGCCTTCCTTGGCTTTCGAATGGTAGCAATCCAAACGGGGTAGGGGTGCGAAGTTCGCGGTCCCGGCGATAGAAGTCGGCTCCTGCAATCAATCGCGGCAAATATGTCGCTCGCCAGTTTAAACGATTGGCTACTTCGGCTTCCTCGACTTCAAGGTTCACGATCGCTTGTTCATCGCTGGAGTCCGCGCGATCGCCTACCTGTGCGATTGTTAAGCGAATGGGTTCTTCTGCGTATGCTTGGTGTGACGGCGATAGAGCGCCAACTACTGAGATCACAAAAGTCAGGAGCATCGGCGCGCGTGCTGCGATTTCGGTAGCCGATGTACGAAAGAAAACCCGATACAGCCCAGGCACAACGATCAATGTCGCAATCGTTCCGGTGATCAATCCTGATATCATGGTCCAGGCCAGTGGCGGCCAAAGGGGGGAGTCTTCGAGTGCAAGCGGTATGAGGCCGAGCAGCGTGAGAAGTGTTGTGAGAAATATCGCTCGAAAGCGCGTCCTAACGGCCGCGCCTACTGATCCTTCTGTTTCAACTGCCTCAAGTAGCAGAATGATATTGTTCACTGCGATGCCCACGAGCGCTAGCACTCCAAGTAGTGACATGAATCCAAAAGGCTGACCGCTCAACCACAGACCTGGGAAAACACCCATGATTGTCACGGGTATCGCCAGCGCCACGATCATTACTTTTCGGTAGGACCGAAATTGAAGAAGGAGAAAGAGAATCAAAAGCGTCATGGCAGTCGGCACGACTTTTAGGATTGAGGCGTTTGCTTCGGCAGAGCCTTGAGCATCGCCCCCGAATTCGATCCTCTCTTTGTTCTTGAGTTTGATTCCATCTAGTTTTGGTCGGATCTTTTTTAAGACGCGATCGAAAGTGTGTTCTGGCTGTAGATCAGCGCGCAATCGAGTAAAAGTCTGGCCGTTTTTCCTGCGCAAAATAGACGATTCTAGTTCGACGGATGCTTTGACCAGCTCGCCGACTTTAAAGTCATGATCCCGTCCTCGGATTGCAATTTGTTTGAGGGTATCGTCAAGTGATCGAGTGAGGCCAGACCGATCCCGGACAACAACCGGTATAATCTCTCGGTCTCGTCTAAATTCGGAGACTGTCACTCCAGAGGAGTAAAAGGCTAAAATTGAGTTCAAGTTGTTACGATCTAACCCTAAATTTGCAAGTGCTTCGTCGCGGGAAACGAAACTAAAACGTTGCATCCCTTTTTGGTCGTCAGGGCGAACCGAACGAACTCCAGGCTCCTGGGTGATGATTTCCGACAAGCGTTGATTTAATTCCTCTCTTCGGGATGGTTCTTCGGAAAAAAAGTTCAATTCGACCTTCGCATTAATGGGCGGGCCTTGTTGTAGGAACTGTGCTGTAAATCGAATACCCAGATAATCATGAGCAAGTGTTTCTTCTAAATGCAAACCCAGCGGTTTCACGTCTTTGGGGCTTCGTGTTGAAATGAGGATTTGTCCCATTTCCGGTGCGCGACGAGGATTCGGAATATTATAGTAAAAACGAGGTATGCCTCCGCCTGCAAACGTAGCGACCAGAGTGGCCCGCGGATCTTTGCTGAGGTAGCTCTCTACGGTTCGTAGAACGCGATCTGTACTCGTGATATCGGAACCGGGGGGGAGTTCGACGGCTAAAATGAATTCGTTACGATCGGACTCTGGGAAAAACTCTTTTTCAATAAATAAAGCGCTCAGTAAGCTCGCGACGGTGATGGCTGTGACCAGAACTGCGATACGCCAAGGGGGGCCCTCGGCAACCGAAGTGAATAGTCGCTGCAATTGCCCGAAAGGAAGTTCGAGCCAGGGCCGAGAATCCGGCCGAATCAGACGCCTGCCCAACAGAGGGACAAACCAGACGGCCACAAAATAGCTCGACACCAGCGAGATCACCGCGACCAGGGGGAGTGAGAAAACAAAATCTGCCGGCGAACCTTGGGCGGAGAGCATCGGCAAAAAAGCACAGATCCCGGTTAGTGTCGCGTATGCCATCGGCAAGCGGAGTTCCTCAGAAACTGCGCTCGCGGCCTGTTCTGGGTTTTCGCCATTTCGCAGTCGCGTCTGTATTGAGTCGATTACCACCACGACGTTATCGATGAACTGTCCGATTGAGATGACGAATGCCGCAATCGATATTTGATGAAGTACGCCTCCGGTAATGTAGTAGAAAAATAGACTAACCAACGTGATGATCGGGACGCTCACGCTGACGATCGCAGCAAATGCTGCGCCTGCCGTTGCGCCCAGGAATGCCGCCATCAGGCCAACCCCAGCGAGCAGCGAAATGAGTAGATCATTGATTCGGGTTCGAGTGCGCTCGGGTTGAAATGCGACGACCTCTACGTTTAACGGAGCGATTTCTACTTGGGATTCACGGACTTCTTTCAGGAATCGATCGCCGAAGGAGACAATGTTGATCCCTGAACGCGGAATGACGCCAAGTCCGATCGCACTCTTGCCGTTCCATCTAAAAAGTGCGCGAGCGGGAGTGGAAGAAACGCGCGAGACGGACGCGTAACTTTCTAGAGCTGGCGTGATGAGGCGACCGGTCTCGAGACGGATCTGTTTCAATGATTCCACCGAAACTGCGTCATTATCTTGTTGGAGCGGAACTCGCGAACCACTGATGATCGAAAAACCCGTCGAGCGTGCAGAGTTGTTCGTAGCAACTGCGCTGAGCAACCGCTCGATCGGTATTCCGAGTGAGTGTAGGCGAGGAGAGTCTACTGAGACCAAAACTTCCAAGCCTGGCTCACCAAATAGTTTTATCTCCGCTACGTCGGGGTCGCGAGCGAGACGGTCTTTTAGTCGAAGTGCGGCGTCTGTTAACAAGACCCGATCATCTGATCCAGTGACTGCGAGGACGAGCGCTTCTACGTCGATCACTGAGAAGTCAAGCACGGGAACGGGCAATGAATTCGGGATGTCGGGCGCGGCACGATCGAGCGCTCTTTCTACTTCACGCCAAGCATCGGGAATATCCCGGACACCATCGCGCAGTTCGAGCTGAAAAACCGCGACGTCTGGGCGAATCTCGACTTCAACCTTTTTTAACTCTTGGACGGTTAGTAGTTTGTCCTCGATGGGTCTTACCACTGTCCGAAGGAGTTTTTCTGGGGCCGCGCCGGGAAGGACGACGGTCGTAATGGCATTTCGTCTTTTAATGCGAGGGTCTTCTTCTCGTGGCATGACTAAAAATGCGATAAGACCTAAAAGTGAAAGCGCTGTGACTAAGAAAATCACGATTTGGGACCGGCTTCTCAAAATAGACAAATTTTGGCTCATGGAGTATACAGTGTATACTGTTAGGTATACACTGTATACATAAATACTGAAGCGTTCGATTCCCACTGTATCAGCTTGATCAAAAAGAAAGCTCCGAACCGGTCGGGCTAGTATCTGAGTGAGAGTTTGAAGGATGTCCGCGGAAAAATAGGGAAGTGCTTGGGTCAGTATTGAAACAAGGAGCACTATTCAACGCTATTATCGGTGTCCCTCGTTGATCTCGATGGCCGGAAGAAGACGATCCTCGACTCTAAAAGGATCTGAAGAGATCAATTTTACTTGCCATTTTTCCAGGAAAGGCTTCATCGAGGCCTCTACCTCCGTCCGAATCTGCGCCGAAAGCTTCCACCAGCAATCGTCACGCTCAGACTCAGGTATGGTCGTACAAGTGGGCTCTATCTTTTTCATGACCGCGTGGCTGCGCTCGATGAGCGACTTGACTCGATTGTATTCTGCGCCCTGCGGAAAGTTCTGAAATTTTGCCTGAAATGTTTCGACTTCATGGTAATCCTCCCAAGTTCCGGACTCCGCTTGGTAGTAGAGTTCAAGTGCGTCTTTTACTTTGTCTTTTGGCAGAGTCCCGGGAGTGAAGGTAACTCGGCAATCTCCATCTCCGCCAATGAAGCAACTTGCAATCGGACAATCTTTGAAGTTCTCGGACTCCGAAAACTCTTTCAGAATCTTTTTATGGTGGGACGAGGAAATTTTATATTGCCAATGAATCGACCGAATATCTCGCAATGGAATTTCTCGGACCTCATTCGGCTGGCAGCGATTTTTGTAGCGAGAGGTTAACGCGAGGGTAGGCGTAGCATTCGTCAACACTCGCGCGTACACCACGGCGTCTTTAAGTTTTTTCCAGTCAAATTCGACTCTGAGTTCTTTATCGTTGATGACGAACGGGACATCTTTTCGTGCGCCATCGTTATTCACGAGGAGGATTCCCATTTTGGAATCCTTCGGATCATAAGCGGCCTCTACTACAAAAGTGAGCCCTTCGTGAACTTGACCGTCCTTGAAAGTAACGGTAGTCCAGGCGACCTTTCCCGGATCGCCGAGGTCAGCAATTGCGACACTGCCAGAGAAAAACCATCCAAGAAGCAAAATAAGATGCATATTTTTATGATACAGGGCGAATCTCGCAAATCGTATGGAATTGAACTAATCGCTTGTCATGGGGTGAGCACCGCTCCAGAACGAATCGAATCTTGATGATGTCATCAAAGCGGAGTTGGTTTGCCAAACTAGCCTCAGCGTACGTTTTTTGTTCTTTGAGATTTTCGCGCAAGGTGCCGCGGTAAGAAATTGACGCGCCATCATGATGGTGAGCAATGGATAACAATATATTTCAGTTCAGGAGTGCAACACCATCAAAAGAAAAAGCTCCGAACCGGGCGGTCCGAAGCTTTTTCTTTTGATACGGATGTAAGAAGTCAGGTCCTGCTCGGTTTTGGGATTTTCCTGAGAGTTTGAGCTATTTATGATCGCCCTCTAGATCTGCGATCGGTCTTGGGAGGAACTTTCGTGCATCGAGAGACCACCTCAGTTTCGACGCGACGTAAGCATACGCGTTCGTTCCCATAGGCTGTAAGGCGGCCAACATAGCGGTCATTTCCTTGAGAGCAGTAAGAGTAGAGGAAGTGGATCTGATTCTCTTTTGACCAGTCGATTTGTGAAATGCGTAAGTTAGCTTTGCCATCAAAAATCATATAGGGGGTCAAAGCTGCTCGAAAAATGCCCATTTGATCAAAGGGGACTTCTAATTTTGTTTCGTCGACCCCGGCACTATCAAATAGAATTCGAAATATTTGTTTTAAGACGGGGACCGTTTGACAATATTCGGGCACGGGTGTGGTCGAAGGAGGTGTAGCAGTCGCCCAACGACGGACGGTGACTTGTTCGAGGTTTCTTGAAATTTGTTCACTGAAGCGGAAGTCCGATAGGCCGTACCGGTTCGGTTCGAGTTCTGCTGCGGACATGTACTCGTGGGCGATAAATTTCACATGTTCTTCGATGGAGAGCTTTTCCGTTGCTGGCAGATACTGAGCGGGGTTGCACTGAATACGGTAGTTTTTTTCTCCAATTCGATAGTTCTTGCAGGGCCGGTCGACACCGTTCACTTGGATCCACTCATGACGAAATTCCACGGCCGTCGATTTTAGTGAGTAGAGCAGCTTTTCTTTGAAAGTTTCCGGAGTCCATTCATAGAGGTTAATGGAGTGATGGCGACCCATCTCTAGTCCTTGAATCAAGTCCATTTTTACTGAGTACCAAGAACTCAGGCGTGATCCATTTTTTCCAGTCAGTTCCGCTAGTTCAAAAGGATCGCCACCGTTGTTGCTGTGGCCACCCTCTTTTAATGCGCTTGGTGCGAGATCAGAGGTGAATAGCTGGGCATGAGCCAAATGGGGGTTGAGAATGCTTAATGTGATGAGACTGAGTAGCGTCGAGTATTTGAGGTGAATCATGGGGGACATCCTTACTTGATGGGGTTATTTTGGAATGAAAATTTCTCGTCTGTGAGGCGAAAGAACTGGGTGGAGAGGCGATAAACGTGATCCGCTTCCGGGTCCTGCGACAGTTCCAAGTCGAGTTCGATCAGGAATTGTTTCAGGCGACTGCGTACGGATTCGATCGAAGATTTGTTGCATTTGATCGTTAAGCCGCGGAAATCCCGTTCTTCTTTGGGCTGACTGTAGAGGGCTTGAATGCTGAGCTGCAGGAATTGGTCGTGGTGATGTCGAATGGCTTCGCCCGAGAAGTTAACCGGAGTTTCAATGACCTCAGATAGTACGTGCCAGCGACCATTTCTCATCTCGATGACATTCATTTTGGTGAAACGCTCGATTGCTGATTTCGCGAGATAGTCAGAAATATTGAGTCGCCGCGCAAACCATCGAGGATCTGCGGGTGCCTCTTTCATTTTCATTAACTCGAGAATGGCAAATGCATACCATTCCGAAACGACGGAGAACTCCTCGTGGCTGAGCGATTTCATTCGTACATTGCTCGCTTTGCTTTCAATGAGTTTTTTAAGGCGAGCCAGCGCGATGGTTTTCCTGCCCTGAGAGCGTGCATGAAGAGATTCGACTGAGGAACAAAACCATTCCTTCCTTTGATGAGACATGCCGAGACGATCGGAGATCGTAATCGCTCGTTTTAATGACAGACCACACTTGCCGCGGAGTACGTCCGACAGCAGAGCGTTTGAAACTCCTAAGTCTTTGGCGAAAGATCGGAGTGAATACTGTGGATTTCTCCGAAGACGCTTCTCTAGCTCTTCTTGAAGGATGTTGCGATAGGTGATCTCTGCGGGCATGGCGCAAGATTCCATAGTGCGCCGCGACAAGTCAATACTTCGCCGAAAGAAGTGTTCGGTGAAGTTCGATGAGCTTGTCTAGGTATTGATTTGGGAATCGGGCTCAGTTGCCGGAGAGCTCTACGAATAGCCGAAATAGTCTGACGACCTCGTCGACTTCTTTTGAGGTTTCAAATCGCAATTCTATCCAATCGGATTGAGGAGATCGATTTCGGTGTTGCTCGGAGTCTTTTGGGTGTTTCAGGCCCTCTTGGCGAATGAGTTTTTTCGTCAGGCGTACGTCGATCTCATGGTCATGGTGAAAGTGAGCGATTTCTTGGTCTCGATAGAAGATCGCCGATCCACCTGCGACAGGCGAGGGTTGGTCTTTCAGGCCTGGAATACGCTCTAGTTTTTTGACGAGTGCTTTTCTAAGTTTTGCCATGAGCTACTCAGGCAGATGACAGCACGCCTCGATATTGTGTCCGTCAGGATCGAGGATAAATGCACCGTAGTAGTTCTCATGATACTGCGGTCTGAGGCCGGGTTGGCCGTGGTCTCGGCCGCCAGATTTTAGGGCAGCCTCATAGAAGGCTCGAACTTCGGCACGCGATTTCGCTGAAAAACAAACATGGAGTTCGTCGTCGCCATTCGTAGGATCCCCTTTTGCGATCCAAAAACGTGGACGATCCGTACCGAATCCCGCTGCTTGCCAGTCCTCGGAATAGGCGAGCAATCGTACACCGAGTGGAGCTAGTGCGGATTCATAGAATGCCTTGCTGATTTTTAGATCTCTGACATCAAAACCCAGGTGATCAAACATGCATTTCTCCGATCTTCGTCAATAGATACGTTGGGAGCGGGTGAACGAATCGCCCGAGCGCGATTCATCGTCTCATCATACCAATTGCGAACTGTCTGACCATGGCAAACGTTACTACACCCGAAGCGGCGATCATGTTGCGGTTCCTTTGTAATAAACTTTTTACTTTGAAGTAATATACGGGTGTCAATCGGAGTAGGAATTTTCTTTGGCAAACTCCCGGAGTGGAGCTTACGATTGTATTCAGGCGAGGGGAAAATAATGAATCACATTTTGACTGTGGTATGTGGCCTGGCTTCCCTAAGCCTCTTAGGGTGTGGATCGAGTGGATCATCGAGTGCAGCTCCTACCGCAACTACCACTACTCCCATTAAGAAAATGTTCTTGAGCACTGCGGTCAATAGCGGCGACCTTCTCTCAATTGGTGCTGCAGCGAACGGAATTCTTGGTGCAGATGCAATCTGTCAAGGTCAGGCTGCTGCTGAAGGGATCACCACCGCAAAAGCACTCATTACAGAAGGCACATTGAGAGTCGCTTGCACCACGCCAAATTGTAGTGGCGGTAGCGCTGAACACACTGATTGGGTTTTAGCCGCCAATACTCAGTATACCCGAGTCGACGGAACCGTAATCGGAACGACCAATTCTAGCGGAATCTTTGCATTCGCTTTGTCCCAAAGTATCGGGACTGGCTTCCAAACGACATGGACTGGCTTTGCCAATGACTGGACCACTGATGGCACTAATCATTGCAATCAGTGGTCCAGTAACAATGGTGGCGATAATGGCACTTTGGGAAACACATCGGTCGATCACGATGGAGCGATCAATTCCGGTACCGCCAATTGCGATGACAACACCAATCGACTCTATTGTGTCGAACAGTAAGCCTCGAGGTTGGCGTTTGCTGAAATCCCGCCTCGTGTAGAATACTCAGTCACGGATTCTGGAAAAAGTTTGAGGCCGATTTTAGATGCCATGTGCGCTTGGGGTAAGAAGCGCAGCGCGAGCATTAATTCCTCTTAAATCGCCAATTTGCTGGAATTTGAAGCCCCGTGAGTCTTTTGAACTTGCCGTAGAGTGATCCCAAAATATGCTCGGCCGTGATTCGGACGTCTCGTTTCACCTCGGGTAGAGTAATGGGTCCGTAGAGACCCGGCGGAAACATGTGCAAAAGCTCTGGGACAGAAAAATTGAATCCCGTCAAAGGATAGATCACAGCGCCTGAGCCCATGTTTTGGAGCAACACGGCTCTCGTGCTCGCAAACGAAGAGAATGCTTCGTAAGCGCCGCCGTTGAATTTCGCAAGTTCGGCCGCAGCAAAAACCTCTACGGCGCACTGACTGCAATTATTGAAGAGGATAGAAAACGGAGGGCCGGGACTCTCGATACGGTCACGAACCAATTTATCGGCGGCGAGCGCTTTTGATTTCGGTACTTGGAATGGGATCCCTACAGAAAACGGAGGCATTCCGATGTTTCTGTAGCGAAGATACAAGCCTTTGAACCAATTATTTGCGAAAACATACGCACGAGCATCGTCCCCGTCTCCTTCGTGAATTTTCCAACCGTCTTGGCCGTAGGCGTACATCTTTTGTCCGATGCGAAATCCATTGGTACCGCTGTAGGGCGTGAACGGGTGATAAAACCATTCGATAGTGACGAGGTCGTCTGGGCCGGCCTCTTCAAAGGCTTTTCCCTCGTTTTTGAATCGTTTTCGCGCTGGAGTTTGGCCCTCTACGCGGAGGTGGATCACGGTTCCGTCTTCGGTGACGAGTCGATCTTGGGGATTGGGGTCAATCTTGCCGATCAGTGCGCCACACCCCGTTGGGTCGAGATTGGGATCTTGAGCAAAGCCTGGAGCCGGAGCGATCAGAAGAGTAATCGAGAGCAGTCCAGCGAGCAGAGATCGATTCTGTCGCCTCAGAGCGTTTTTCATTCCTTTTATTTTACATCAACTGCGTAGAGATCGCGCAGTCTGTTTTATGACGCTTGAGTGCTGAGCCTAGGGGGGGGAACGAATCGTTTGAATAGCTATCAGCGGGAAACGGTGGTGAGTGCTCGCTCGCCTACGGAGTCGTCGGGCTCCACCGTTAGGCTGATCCATCCCACCTCGCGACCATCGTGGGTTTCGATGAGTACGCGCCAGTCGCCAGGCTCGTAGTTGGTTTTCTTCGTAACGAAACGAAAACCGCCGTCTCGTCCGCCAGTAATATTCATCGAGATGCCGTCGGCGGGCTTCCAGCCTCTGAGGCTGTCGCGATAGAGCCAACGGACTTGTAGTTGCTCCGTAAATCCGGTGGGCGCGAAAATCTGGACATAACAGTGGATGACGTCGCCTGGACGGGCGCGAAAAGTCTGGTCTCCATTCTGCCAGAACTGAAGCGGTGAGCGCTCGTAACTGAGCTCATACTTTTCATCGATCTTACGAACGTCGTGGTAGATTCCCATGTACGTCACCGAGAGCGGAACGGGTGGGATGGCGTTACCGAAGTACAAAGCGGCAAAAAGCCCGTGGACGACGAGGAATGGGAGCGCCATTTGTGAGCGCGCGTGCACGGCATCGACGTTGAGCCACTTGAGGATCACGCGGTAGTAGAGGGCAGATACGCCGAGTGAGGCCACCATTCCGCAGACGAACGGGATGATTCCGATTGAGCCGAAAAGTATGGGGGAGAGTACCTCGAAAAAAGAAATCAGGCAGAGGCCCAGGAGTGCCATGTGAATCCGCGTCTGAGCGGCTCCGAATTTCTTGAATTCCTGAAGGACTAGAAGCATCCCGATGACCGTGATGAAGACGAAAGAAGTCAGCGACGATGCACTCTTAAAAAAGAACAGCGCGTAGCAGTTTAAGAGTGCGCCTAGAAAAAACGGGATCGCCGCCTCGCGATACTGCCAAATTTTGCGAATGAAACGATGAGGCTGTACTTCGCGCGCCGATTCGACGATCTCAAGTCCAGTCAGGCTAGCTACGATGATGAGGTAGGCAGCCTGCTGGAGGATGGTCCAGAGTTCGTCGATGCGCTGGAGCGTTACGGCGTCGAAGACGAAGCCTAAAATGAAGAACGCGGGGGGGATCCATCTTCGGTTTCGATCATAGTAAGCGCGGGTTCGGGAGAGCTGCATGATTTGATGGTACCTGAGGGGGGGGTTGTGGCTAGGGTATAGATCGTGGTTGGTAGGTACCATTTCGCAGAAGGCGATTAATGGAGCTTCTGTTTGGATTCGTATCTCGGTACGAGTTTAAGAGCTTTGTTTAAGCAACGCGAGCTGAGATTTGATTACTGAAGAAGTTATTGAATTGGGGCAGTTTCCAAAAGCTCTAATTTAGAGTGGAGATTCGTAGCCAATCACGACTCTTCGCTACGTCTTTTGAAATCAGGCGTACCGTTGCGAACTCCTTAATTTTGAAACCCATTCAAACTCCTAGTCTTTAGAAAGTCCCAAGAGCCCTATCGTATCACGCAAAAAAGCCAATAACAGAAACGTTCTAAGGAATTGAATGGATAGAATATTGTGTGAATAATTGGGACGCCGTGAATCTAATCCATACGCCTTTGCCTTCCCGGCAAAAGTTCAGTCGCGGGTTCTGGATCTGAGTCGCACATCGTATGCGCCTCTCGGCGCGAATTTGCTTTGCGATTCCTAAACCTGTGTCGAATTCTCAAATTCCTTTGAGGCACGATTGAAAACATCATTCAGTTTTTATTAATGTAATCGTTGAGTTCGTGCGCAGAAAAACCGCCTAAGTTTTTACTTATTTCTGAAGTGACGAGATCACGAGTATCTGAGGTCATGTCATTTCGTAAGTTCCCTAGAAAGCTCGGTCCCGAGATAATCATGAGTGCTTCAAATCGATTTTCACTTCGCGCCTTTTCGAGAAAATTGGCAATCTCCTTTGAAAATTCGATGGTAATTTGGTCAGACGGCCCGTTTTCCTGGGTGTAACTATGGCGACTGGAGCCAGCGGAGCTAAAGCTCCGGCCTGGGCTATCGGATCCCAGTTCATGATCTTTCTTTCGTCCGCTTGGGTGGTCGAAGTCGTGAATGAGTTTCAGGGATTTAGAGTTTTCAATTTCGTACACCCGTGCTTCCGCTCTTTGGGCTACTAGTAACCAGGTTAATTTCGAGTTCATCGTATGTACCTCCTGTTTGGTCTCTAAAGCTCAGAACGGTTTCAATAAATAAGACTCGCCTATCAAAGACCTGCAATTTTGCATCCAATGCATTTTGATGGGTAAGGGGGCAATTCGACCGAGGGGATTGGGAGCGACAGATTTTGATCATAGCCTGGCTGGGGGATTCAAAGTGGCATCAAGCGTGACCTAGCGCGGTTCGATTCCCTCAGTATCAACACCATAAAAACAAAATGCGCCGAACCTTTCGCTCCAAGTAGAGTAAATGAAGTCTTCGCACATATAATTCCTGTTCGAGCGTTCGTACGCCCGTCCAGGGACTCTCCAGCTTCTTCAATCGCGAGTAGTTGCGACTTTATTTATGCCCACTCGGCACGCTGAACAGGTAACCGCGCATTCGTTGCACAGCAATTCAGCGCTTTAAACCAAACCAATCGGCCAATGAACGCCATCTCTTATTCAATCTCCAGTCTCTAAGCTTCGTTTTAGGGTTTGAAGTGCTATTAATTTGTCGCTCGGCAAGAGCAGAAAGGAAGCTATCCCATCTCATATGCATGAAGTCGTGATACTGAGAGGAATAATTTTTATTAACCGGAAGAGTTCCGACCTTTTGTATTTCAATTTCTTTAGGCGTGAATGTGCTTACGCCTGCCCAGCCAACTAAAGGGCGCTCTCTCCATACCTCTCGACTGCTTGAAAGCTTTTGTCCCTCTAGGTTTACATCAAAGTGTTGTTTTATACGCTGAACGAAGACATAGGCGGTTTTGAAGTCATCAATCGTAGGTGCGGATTCCTTCTCTATCGTAGTCAATGCAACTAAATTGTAACCAGTCTTTGTTGCTTGCTCTTCTTCTAAAACGAAAAGACCTCCAAATCTTCCACCAGCCATTCGATATGCGAGACAATCACCTTTTTTGAAGACGGAATCGTAAAGTGTTTTCTTCTTTCGCTTACGGGGGCGGCTATTTTTAGACTGAAGCTTACTGAGAAAATTCGATAAAGCGGACTTCCTGTCCTCAAGCTCGTCAGATGACGCTCCTAGATCTTTCCAGTTCGCGAGATGTTCATCAGATTCGATAATCTTTTGTACTTTTTCCAGTGTATTAGAGCGGAGTTGCCCACACTCCCATTGCGCGGCCGCGACGGCGAACCAGAAGTTATGGGCGTCACCGGGGTGGTCTAATACTTCCTGAAAATCACGATCGAGTTGCTTTACGAGGATGCTTTCGTCGAGACCATCGTCATAATAGTCAAAGTACGTCGAATAAACGTCGGCGAAAGTGTCGTTTTCCGTTATTTGAGTTCCCCAAGTCCCCATGCTCAAACTTTATAATGAATCGGGCGCAAGCTAAAGTTTTCGAACCAAGGCATATGCTAAAGTGTTTCGTGTAACCGCACATTCGTTGCACATCGATTCAGAGAATTTAACCCCCGCAGCCGATCCTGCACGGTTCGATTCCCTCGGTATCAACACCCCAAAAACAAAAACCCCCGAACCTTTCGGTCCGAGGGTTTTTGTTTTTAAAGTGGTGGAGACGGTGGGAATCGACTCCTCGCGCTTTTCGCTTCACGCGAAAAGCTCCGTCGCGGGTTCCGGATCTGAGTCGCACATCGTGTGCGCCTCTCCGCGCGAAATCGCTTTGCGATTCCCCGCGGCCGATCCTGCACGGTTCGATTCCCGCCGCCTGCAGCAATCCAAACAAAAGCAAAAGGCCCTGAACCTTTCGGTCCAGAGCCTTTTGCTTTTATCTAAAAATGGTGGAGACGGTGGGAATCGAACCCACGTCCAAAAGCCATCCATCCGCAACTCTACAAGCTTAGCTCTCAGGTTTAGTTTGTCTTTCAGGCGCCCCGTGAGCCGGCTACTGCAAGACACCATTGGCAGTTATTTCGCGATTCACCCACCAATGAGAGATGAACCGCTAGCCCCCTAAATGACGTTCAATCCCCAACCGGGGGCACTTGAGGTTGAACGTAGCTAGCTTATATTAAGCAGCCATTGCATAGTTATCGTTTGCAACTATAAGCAGCTGGTTATTTACGAGGCCTCCAGCACCTCGGCTTGCATCAAGAATTTCAAGACTCCTGTCGAAGCCATGACGTCCCCATGGGGAGATTCTAACACAAATACGGGGGTTTAGGGGGATTTAGTTCAAAAGGGGTTGAGGATAGGTATTTGTATTTAAAGGGTATTTACAAAAGCCATTCCATCCCCTAGACTCCGACGCCATGATGCGTGTCGTTATGCTCATTTGTCTTCTGGTTACTGGCCTGGTCAACGCTCAAGTCAAGCCTGCCGCCGAATCGAGTTCTAAACGTTGGGGGCAGAACAGCGAGCCCTACGAGCCGGGGGGATCGTATATCCGCGAGCGCAACTATGGCGATATGCAGGCTCAGCGCTACCGCGATCGAAATGAGTTAGAGGCATGTCAGGCGATCTACCAAGCGTTCTGCCATCCCAAACCCGAGAACTTGCCTCAAGAGCTCGTTCAGTGTCACCGCCAGTTGAATGTTTGCAATGCTCCGAGCCTCCAGGTTGATCAACGTTTCTTGTCAAAATATGGCGTGGGTGCGGTCTCTGCTCACCGGGACGTTCAGCCGGATTTCAAGCGGGTGGTGAACCTGCTTGCTGAAATCAGAGCCTGGAGTCTAGAGCAGGAGAAAACGCCTACCGCAACTGGCCTGCCGCAGGTCCTTGCGTCTCGCGTTGGATACATCGCTAAAATCTCCGGCCGCCCGAAACAGGAAATCGAATTGGCACTCTATGTTTGGGCCAAGTCGTTTCGAGTGGGACGGAACACACAAATCAGTCTGGATTACTGGGGTTATTTTCAGCAGAAATGGCCGCTTCGGCACTCGGTCAAAAAATCGAGTAAGTCTGACGTCATTGAAGAAATCTCTATCGCGTTTCGGTGGTGCGGAGACAAGCATCGATTTGTGGTCGAGTCTTCGGCGATCTTGGGGGACCTACTTGCACTCGCCATTTTTGACGAAGATCAGTTAAAACTTGCGGACGCCGATACCTACCGTCGTCGTTGTGAGTCCTTGCCGGATGAGCTGGGCGACTACGATCCCAAGAACGCCATTCCTGAGTAGTCCTAGCACATATCATGAGACGAACGAGTGATGGCTCTGATGAGTCTGGCTCGTCTCGCGCTAGTATTTTCGCGTGCAGGTGGGCAGGTTTCCAGTAAGCTTAAGTCATGTTTCTGTCCAAAATTACCTGGTCTGACTTTTCTCGTCCCATCCTCACGAGTCTGGTCTTGGCGACAATCGCGTTTGCCCTGGGCGCTTGGAGGTCCGGTCGTCGATTGAGGGGACCACAGCCCGATCCGGAGTCGTCTCTCTCAGCTCCCGAACTCGATGAAGTGGTCTCGCAGGCTGAGCTCGAGCGATTCTTGGGTCAGCTCAGACGCTACCGCTGGATCTTGGCGCTCTTGTCGACGGCGTTACTAGGGGTCACATGGTTCACGCTCGCACCCGGATTTGAGGTGACGGGATCTGGCGTAGTGATCCGGATGAACGAATGGATTCGCCTGCCGTTTCTTCTGATATTCGCGCTCCCGCTCATGTATGGCCTGGCCAACTGGTGGTCAAAAACTCAGATTGCCGAAAAAGGCATCTACGCCGAAGTCTATCGTCGTCACGTGAAACGGGCCGACGACGCGCACTTAAAAATGAGATCGCAACATTCTCATGAGTTGCAGATTGCGCTCGCGCTGGCGGACACGAGTTTTTTCAAGCGTCACGAATCAAAAATCATCGCCGTCTTGATCTTGGGATACATCGCGTTTGCGGCGTTCCTCTACTACTTGATGTTTATTCCTTATTTGCGGTTTTCATCATCCGGACTCGAAATCCACCACCCGTACGGCGGTAAGAATCATCAGTTTTACCGAGTAACCGAAATCGAGCGCATCGATCGTCAGATCATTTTGCAAGACGGACATGAGAATCGTGTCTACACGATGACTTTGGTCGGTGGGCGCGAGGAGAATTTAAGTCAGTTCGCAATCGACAGCCAAATTACGCGCGCGCTTGAGCAGGCGGGATATCCGCGTCTATTGCCCGTCTTCTGGGAGGGACAGCGTCGAGAGTAGTGAAAGAGGAGTAAAAAAAAGCAGTGAAAAAAACAGAGGGCCAGCCTCGCGAGCTAGCCCTCGGTAAGCCTTGAGGGAAATGGCTTACATCACGTTTGAACTCTGGGTGCCCGTTTTCGATTTTTGGCTCGAGTTCATCGCTCCCATTTTGCCGCGCTCGAGATTCGAGTTGTGAGTTTGATCTGAACTCGTCTCTGATTTCGTCAGTAGTTCGTTGAGTACGTCATTGACGCCCGAGACCTGCTCGGCGCAGTCTTCGGCGAGGCGTTTCATGCGGCGTTCTGGTACGTGACCGGAGAGCGTCACTACGCCGTCTTTGACGGTGACTTCGATGTCACTGGCATCAATCACGTGGTCATGAAGGAGCGCATCGCAGACTTCTTCTTCGATACGGGTGTCGGCGCGTTTGTAGCCTTTGGGGCCGCGACCTGCGAAACTTGCGCGACTGGCGCTAGAGTTAGATTCGCGGTTTTGTTCCTGGCGTCGATCATCTGGATTCGTCCAGTGACCGTAGTCAGAGGTATTGCGTCCGTAATTCGAAGGCAGGTAGCTCGACCCATAGTCGTTCATATTGTATTTCGTGTCTGCGTCTCGATCGTCATTGCGACTCGAATCACGGTTGTAGTCGCGAGTGTAGTCATGATCCGAAAATCGCGGCTCGGCTGCGTATTGGCGTGATTCATAGTCGTTTCGATCGGGAATGGACGAATGATTTTCGATCGAGGCTCGGTGTAAATTGCCTTGCTGGGACGCAAACGGACGATTCGACGGGCGGGATTTTCTGCGGTCATGAGAGTTTGAGAAACGATTATTATGAGTCATGATTTTTCTCCTGGTTCGGTTTTGAGTGAACGCGCGCAGGTCTCGGTGGTCATGAACGTTCTAGAGTTCATTCACCCGTTGAGAGTCATGCGACGTTGAGTCCAGGACGTTACAGATTGCATGCCAGGCAAAACGGGGCAGTCGCGCGGATCCGAGGCGATCCATTCGCCAAGCAGTCCCGCGCTTACTGCAAGATTTCTTGAGAACGGCCGTGTCGCTTGCGGATGTTTGTTACAGTGACGGAATGGAAATCAAAAGTGGCTCTGGGTCCCCAGGTGTCTACACCGAAGTTCGGCGAGGACTCGCGCTCACTTGCCGAGCGATGGAACTCTCCATCGAAACTCCAGTTGTCGTCTCTCGGTAAGAGACGCTTGCGATCGGGATGGGTAGGGGTATGCGCGGGTTCAGTCATGGTGTCCTCCTAGAACTCTGGTGCATCTCCTCACCAGTTTTCAGGATGCATGCCAGAATTTGTGCAACAACTCGTGCAATCAACAGGAGAATTGTACCTGGGCTAACTTGCTCGGTGAGCGAATGACTATTTGGCGCGATTTTCGGCTTTTTGAGCCTCGTTATTTGCTTCGTCCTTGGCATCGGCGGCCTGGTCTTGGGCTCGTTTGGTAGCGGTGTCTTCGCCGACGACTTTGCGGCCTTGTTTTTTCGTCCAGCGAATGGCTTTGCGCGTGGCGAGGTCGACATCACTTGCGGAGTTCTTGATCGAGGTGGCGATGCCATCCTCCGGTTTCGCGCCCTCATCCGTTCGCGCGGACATTGGATACAAGACTAAGGAAACGACCCAGCAGAGAAGTGCGGTGATTTTCATAGGCAAAAGAATATCGTGAGTGATGATTTTATTCATACGAATTTGTGACTCCGAAATTTTGACGAGATCGATTAGTCTGAGAGACAAATGACCCGGACCCCAGACTGGAAAAAAGCGACGTTCGTATTTCTGCTTTTTGCGCTCTCCGCGTGCGCAACGCCAGAGTTTCAGTATGAACAAAAACAACCGGACGATTGCTGCGCCCACTATGCCGCCAAGGGGTGGTGTGCGGAGGAAATCGTTCCGGGGTGCTCGGGTACACGCATGATGGACGCCGTCGTGCGAGAGCCGGTGCCGAGTCCGGAAAAAACAACGGGAGCGGATTCCGATGAATCGGAAACCACTCCCGCTCGGGTGCCTGAGGGATTCTAATTTTCACGTTTCGGGTGAAAGCTACTCGGCAAGGAACGATTCAACTTGGAGTTCGACCTTGCGATCAGCCGAGTTGTTCGGAGTTTCCGACACGGGTTGACTCGGAGTCACGACTGAGATCTGAGACCTGGGAACGTTTGCCGAGATGAGGTAGCTTCGGACCTCGCGCGCGCGCCTTGCGGCCAGCCGCTCGTTGTAAGGTACGGTGCCCGTCGCATCGGCGTATCCGCTCAGGATCACTCGAGCGTTTGGATTTTCTTTCAAGTAGGACGCTAGATCGTTGAGATGGGAGCGATGGTCCGATTTGACCTCCGCTTGGTTCGTGGAGAAATAGACGGAGTCTTCCATAGCGATGGGCTGGGTTTCAAACGTGCGGGACGAGGATTGGAGTGATCGCGTCTCGTCCGTGAGACGCGCCGTGGTTTTGGAACATCCCACATCATGACGGAATAGGTAGCTACCGACACCGCAGTTTTCTTGAATGAACTCGTGGTTGCGCATGAGTCCTCCGGAGAGCGTCTCTCTCCCGAGGGAGTCTTCGGCATGCGATTGTTTAAACATCGTTTCAGCGTGCCCGGCTTCGTGGTTAGCGAATGCAGTGAGCGACAAAACAGATGCGAGCGTCAAGATCAGATTTGAATTTTTCATGGCAGGTCTCCTGTTCATTGCGAGTCGAAACATCGAGACTCGATCTATGAATGAAGATAAAGCAAGACGGATGCCGAATGGGAGATGGGGCGAAAGGCGCCGCGTTGTCATTTTGACTGAGCGCGCGGATGCGTCGTGATGGAGGGTGCCTGAGATTCAGTTCACTTGAAGTTTTACGGCAACCGCCGTCGCAAGTAGCTTGTACTGACTCTGATCGTCGAGCGGAAAAAGTTCCGTCTTGAACCGCACGAGTGCATCGGCGCCTTTGTGATGAGCACGAAGCCTGAGCTGTTTCTTGAGTCCTTCTAAACTCTCTTGAAAAAATGTCGAGTTCGAGGAATGCACGTGCAGTGCTCGAAGGTTCGTTGAGACCTCAAACGTATCGAGCACCTTGGCGACGCGATGCCCGGGGACCTCGTTTGCGCTCGTTAAGGTCATCTCGTCGGCTGCGTGCGTATGGTTCTCTTCTTTGCGCACGTAGTTTGGCGAGCGAGGGAATAGGAGGCTATCGTCGTCGGAGAGTTCCTTGGATTGAAAAATCTGGTCGGTTGGGCCTAGGCGAATACGGGCGTTTGAGTTTCTGAGTGCTTGAGCAATCAGCACTCCCGCATATTCACTGACACGAGGAATAAGGATTTTGCCTGCGGCGAGCTGCGGCTCGATTTCGACTTCGCGAACACCGAGCTGTTCACGAGAAATGATCTCAAGTAGGCGCTCTTTTTCGTGCACCTTGAGCTCGCCTTCGATGACGAGGCTGAACGGGATACCGGCCGGAACAGTCGTTCCGGTGGGAGTCATGCGGTCGGAGTAATTCTTGATCTTGTCCAAGCTATCTCGAATCGCGGCGACGGCCGGGGCATTGACGGGCGCTTCTGTGGACGCGGCCGATGGATCGAGTGGCTTGACGATGAGTCCGGAGTTTCCGTCGCTCACGGGTGCGGATGGAGTGCTCGGGGCATCGAATGACTTGAAAATATCCGAATTGTAATCGGCGCTCGGCAGCGGAGAGTCCGACGGGGGGGAGTCTGGAGCGGCGTCCGACGCACTCACTGGAAACATCGGTTCAAAATCAGAGCCGCCGGACGGCGCGGATGGTTCTGATGTCGGGAAATCTACGCTCGTTTTCTCGCTCGGCTCGTTCGTTGGAAAATTCGACGAATCCATCGGCGGGAGGTCCGCGCCGCTGCCGTCGCCTTGCGCGGCTTTCATGATTTCAGAGTCGAGTGGCGGAAGATCGGCGAGTGCGGACTCGAACGAGAAGGGTTCAACGCCCGCAAACGGATCTTCGTCTTTTTTTCGTGGTTCTTCCTCGGGTGGAGGGAGATCCGAAAGTTTCGTTAAATCCTTTTTGTCATCGCTCATTCCTTGAGCTCGTCCTTTTTTGAAGTCGTGCCGGAGTCTAGGTATTCACTCCGTGGCACTTCTTGTATTTTTTTCCGCTTCCACACGGGCAGGGATCATTGCGTCCGACGCGGTCGACGTCATTCCCACCACCAGTGTAACTGGAGGCGCCGGGCTGCGCAAATGGGGAGCCGGAGCCTTCTGCTTGCTGGGCGCCAGGCATCGCTCCGCGACCCATTTGGAGGCCACGAGGCGCTTGCTGGAGGTGCGAGAGATCGAGCATCGCTTGCGGTGCTTGCGCTACCGCCTGAACTTGGCCGCTGACTGGAACAAGGTCACCCTCAGCAGTGAGGTTGTACTGGATATCGCCAGCGTCTTGACGCTGTTCGAATTGTTCTTCTTCGGCGCGCGCTTCTTCAACGGCTTGAACCGCGAAGATCTTGCGAACGACGTCACCGTTGATCTGTTCCATCATCATGTGGAAGAAGCGGTAACCTTCTTTTTTGTACGCAATGAGCGGATCTTTTTGGCCGTAGCCTTGGAGGCCGATCCCGTCGCGCAGGTGGTCCATGGCGAGCAGGTGATCTTTCCAGAGGTGATCGATGGTCGTGAGGAGAATGACTTTCTCCAGGTGGCGCATCGACTCCGGTCCAAAAGATTTCTCCTTGGCGTCGTAGAGTTCATTGCCGAGTTTCAAGAACAGGTTTTTTACACCTTCGGAATTGAACGGTGCGATGTCGCGGTCCGTGATCTCCGGCATCGACTGAAGCGTCGTTGCGACGGCGGTTTTGAATTCCTTGATGTCGAGTTCGTTTTGGCCGGCGTCGTTCTTGCGAGGTTTGCCGTTCGGGAAGAACTCTTGTCCGATGTTCGTCGACATTTCCTCTAACATCGAGAAAATCATCGGGCGGAGGTTCTCGCTCGAGAGGACTTCTTTTCTCCAGGAGTAGACGACCTTGCGCTGTTGGTTCATCACGTCGTCGTATTCGAGGAGGTGTTTGCGGATGTCGTAGTTGTGACCTTCGACTTTTTTCTGAGCGTTCTCGATCGCCTTGGTCGTCCACTTGTGCTCGACCGGAACGTCTTCTTCCATCGAGGCGACGGATTTCTGAAGCAGTGCTGAGTGACCGAAGATGCGAAGTAGATCGTCTTCGAACGACAGATAGAAACGGCTCTCGCCTGGGTCACCTTGACGACCGGAACGGCCGCGGAGCTGGTTGTCGATTCGGCGCGATTCGTGGCGCTCGGTACCGAGGATGAACAGACCGCCGGCGGCGAGGACTTCTTGTTTTTCCTTGGCGCAGGTTTCTTTCCAGCGCACGCGAGCTTCGTCGTATTTTTTCTGCCACTCTTCGCGCTCTTCAACGGTAGCGCCCGCTTTGAGCTTGCCGACTTCTTGTTCGGCGAGCATGTCCGGCTGACCGCCCAAAAGAATGTCGGTACCACGACCGGCCATGTTGGTGGAGATCGTCACCGAGCCTTTGCGACCGGCCTGAGCGACGATGTAGGCTTCGCGCTCGTGCTGTTTCGCGTTCAGAACGGAGTGAGGCACTCCCTCGCGCTTGAGAAGTTCGTGGAGGAATTCGGATTTTTCGACCGAGACCGTTCCAACGAGGACAGGCTGGCCTTTTTCGCGGAGGCGTTTGATTTCCTCGGCGACGGCCTTGAATTTTGCGACTTGGTTTTTGTAGATGACGTCCGCGTGGTCCTTACGGATCAGTGCGCGGTTGGTCGGAATGACGGATACGTCGAGTTTGTAGATCTGCTTGAATTCGGTGGCTTCGGTGTCGGCCGTACCAGTCATGCCGCCGAGCTTGTTGTACATCCGGAAATAGTTCTGGAATGTGATCGTAGCAAGCGTTTGGTTCTCGTTCTCGATGTCGACGCCTTCTTTGGCTTCGATCGCTTGGTGGAGGCCATCGGACCAACGACGGCCTGGCATGAGGCGTCCCGTGAACTCGTCGACGATCATGACTTCGCCGTCGCGGACGACGTAATCGACGTCGAGTTTGAAAATCACGTGCGCGCGAACGGCTTGGTTCACGTGGTGGAGGAGTTCGATGTTGCGAGGATCGTAGAGGTTGCCCGCGTTCAAGCGGCCCTCCAGCTTGTCGATCCCAGCTTCGGTGAGCGAGACGGATTTGGATTTTTCATCCAAATTGTAGTCGACGTCCTTAATTAGGCCACCGTCTTGACGGACGACTTTGTCGATCTTGACGTAAAGGTCGGACGAATTGTCGGTCGGACCCGAGATGATGAGCGGCGTACGGGCTTCGTCGATGAGGATCGAGTCCACTTCGTCGACGATCGCGTAATTGAGCTCGCGCTGGACGTAATCTTCCAGGCGGAATTTCATGTTGTCGCGCAGATAATCGAATCCGAATTCGTTGTTCGTTCCGTAAGTGATATCGCAGCCGTAGTTGCGTTTGCGCTCTTGGTCGGTGAGTCCGTGCACGATGATGCCAGTCGAGAGACCGAGGAAGCCGTAGACCTGGCCCATGTGCTCGCTATCGCGGCGGGCGAGGTAATCGTTGACGGTGACGACGTGGGTGCCTTTGCCGGTGAGTGCATTCAAGTAGACCGGAGCGGTCGCAGTCAGGGTTTTACCTTCACCGGTTTTCATTTCGGCGATGCGGCCCTTGTGGAGGGTGGCGCCACCGACCAGCTGCACGTCGTAATGACGTTGGCCGATCACGCGTTTTGCGGCTTCGCGAACGACGGCGAATGCCTCTGGGAGAATGGAGTCGAGATTTTCGCCGCGAGAGATGCGCTCTTTGAACTCAGCAGTTTTGGATTGAAGCTCGGAATCACTGAGGATCTGGATTTTGCTCTCGAGTTGATTCGTACGATCGATCATCGGTTGGATCGATTTCAGAAAACGTTCGTTTTGGGTTCCGAAAATCTTGCGGACGGCAGTTTGTAGCATGATGGACAGAGTTTAGACTTTTAGGGTCATTTCTGCCAATGGAATCCGTAGATTAGCGGAAAACCGAGATAGTTTTTTGAATTATTTCGAGAGGGATACGAGTCCTCATCGAAGCCTCGAAAAAGGACCCGTGATCGGTGTGTTTGTTTGCAGTCGACCGCAGTGTGGAGTGGTACAAAAACCGAGCTCACGTAATGATTTGGTGCGTTATATCACTGACTCGGCTGATTCGATCGTGGTAGTTCATGCCACGACTTTCAGTTCGAAATCACAAAGAAACCGTGTGGGTCCTTTTGGTTCGCGGTTGCTCTAGGTGAAACTTTGAGAGGTGATATGCGACAAATTTTATTGTGGGTTCTGGCTTCTTTTTCCTCCAGCATCGCTTTTGCCGACACCGTTGTTGAGTGTAAGAGCATCCACTTCGGCACGAGGCTGATCACCGTAAAAGAGTACTCGATCGCAAAATACGACGATCAGGCTCTCTCGAGTCTTGCACTCGTCAGTAGGCAAGTTTACGTCGACGAACGAACCCGTGGACTCGTTTCTGTGTTCAATGGATGGGACAAAAATTCCAAAGTTCGTTTTGAACTCAATCAAAAAACGTTCAATGCGTCTCTGCACACGGATGTTGGGACGGACTACGAGGATACGACCGCTTACAAATGTTCCGAGGTCGAGGAGCAGGGGCAGGAAGCATTCTGGAATGCGATTCGAAATGCGATCCAGGCCGGCGATCGCGGTGCCGAATCGACGCGAGTGATCTGGGGCGCACGGGGTTAACGAGTTTCTAGTTGCCCAATTAAGCTGTTCAAAAGTGAATGATATTCCGCTGACATTACGATAACGATTTCAAACAATCCTTATTGATGCTGGAGTTTGCGAACTCACCGTGCGGAAATAGTAAATCACGCGGACAGTTTGTCCACGCTTTGATGGGTGGAATGAACACTGTTCTATTTTCTTTCTCAAATCATAGCTATCTAGACCTTTCTAGTTTCGTTTTACTGAATTTAGAAAGGTTGCTTCATGAAACAGTCAGTTGCCTATGTTTCAATGCTTGTTTTTAGTATTACTTCGTCCGCCCGCGCGAACGCCGTTGAGGTTTGTAACTCGGTAGCTGAGTGCCGCACCCTCATCCAAGCCGCTACCCTCAGAATTGAGGAGCTAGGAACTGTCGATCGACTGGGCCCCCTGGCAGGACGATTGATGAGCCACAGGCAGGCCGAAGAATACTGCAGGTCTCTCGGTCGGCGCCTGCCCACCATCGAGGAGTTAGTCAACCGTTACAATCCGCGGGCGTTGTATCCAGAACCTATTGCGGATCGTAACTTGACTCCTATTTACCATCGGAGTGGAGGCCGTGAGCAGGTCTTGTTTTATTACGACCAGCCCTCGGCAGATACAAGATTCACCGGCGGTATTCATTCGATTTGGTCTGGGACCTCGAATCCAAATCGAGCTTTTAGGCACTACGTGTTTGAGCCATGGTCTAAAAGAGTCACCGATCTGTATAGTATTGACCCCAAAGAGCAAAGCGCGGTTCGCTGTTTCAAGTAGCTCTAAAAGTGATTCCAATCTCGAAGGGTTGTCTGAGTGCAACTTGTCGAGATTGGAATCATCTAATTTTGAAAACATTTAGGTGAACAGTTTTTTTCGGATCATTTGTGCCACTGGAATTCACGGACTAGCGGATTAGCCGGGACTATTTTTTCACGGCTTTACGGAATTGCGGAATCGGGCGCGCCTCGGCTTGATCCAAGAGTTTTAATGTATCGCGGGACGCGCGGTACTCGTCCGATTTCTCAGGCAGGACGCGGAGGCCGGCGCGGAGCGAATCACTTAGCTTACGGTTCGACTGGCGACCGAATGGATCGGCGAGCATGCCCAAGGCCCGGAGTTCGTTGATCACGAGACCCTGACGAGCGTTACTTGGGTTTTTCTCCACCCAGGCGAGCGTGTAGTGATACGAGTACGTGGTGACACAATTGCAGGGCTCTTCGATGAAATAGACCTCCCCGTCTCTGTAGCGTTCATATTCGCAGACTTCACAGGATTCGGAGCTCGTAGAGTCCTTGCTGTCCTGAATCAGTACATTGAGGGGGTTTGCGGTGATCGCATTTTTCTGCTGTTGATAGGCGGAGTTGCGGGCATCTTCAGAGGAATAAAAATGGTTCTCGTACTTAAATGCCAATGCGCCGCAACGGAATCGGAGCTGGTAGGCGTAACCTTCGATGCGGTCTTTTTGGCCTTTTTTGGCGTGTAATTTGTCCCAAACGTCGTACCTGATGACGTAGGTTTTTTCGCCCGCGATGCTTGCGCCGTTGATGATTTTGCTGATTCGCTCGGCTTCTGCGCGAGCGGAGGCCTCAGTTGAGAATCCGCTCGATTCATACGAGCATTCGCCCTCGTTCAAGGCCGGGGCGGGGAGGTCGTACTGTTTCCAGCAGGACGTCAAAGATAGTAGGGAAACGAGGAGAGTGAACGAGGGATTATTCATGAAGTTATGTATAGTCGCCGGGATCGAGTTCGATGATGTGGAATTTTTTAGGATACTGTTAGTGTTTGCGTCCGCGTTTGTGTCGATTGCGAAACAAGCGCGTGAGTTGTTCTCCCAGTTTTTTTTCGAACGAAAACAGTTGTTCTTAAATCCGTAGCCCAGTGATTGCCCCCTCACATTGCATCGCCACAATGCTTCGTTGAAAAGTAGATCAGCATTTTATGAAGTTTACTAAAATGGCCCGGTTGTCGTCAGTGCTATCCGCAGGCCCTTTCGCCGATGCGTCTATCCGTTCGATCGGGAAAACCAAGGTGATCCTGGCAGATCAAGGCTGTTGTGTTCTCTCGCTCGTTTTTCGCAAGAGTGAATGGCAATCCTGATTGCTTGTGGATTCTCAGATGATCGACTGATCGATCCACGGCGTGGAGTGACTAGTTTTGGCACCTTCTTGTCACAATTGCCTTGACGGAGGTGTGGTAGCATTCCCTCGATCATTACGTCTGCGCTTTGCAACTGCGTGATGGTTTGCACGTTCAGAAGGGACTATTATGAAACGTTTTAAGGCGATTTGTTTTCTCATCTCAATTCCGGTATTCGCACAGGCGGATTTCATTTGTTTCGAAGGGAGAAACAAAGGGATTTTGCTTTCATCTAGCGGGGCGTTTGCCGAGACTTGGTCGATGGACATTTGTCTGGCGGCGGTCAAAGCCTCAAAAAATGGTTTTGCATGTGTTCCGGGCTATGCTGATCAAGGAGTTGTGCTGACGACGGGAGAAACGCGTGGAACCGCTCCATCGCTCAAAGAGTGTCAAGATGCAGTGGATACCTCGCGGAATGGTTTTGCTTGTGTCCCGAAACTGGATGGTTGGGCGGTTCTGATGACGACAGGCAAATTAAACGGCCCGACTCTCCCTATGGCCGAGTGCAAGAAGTATCTTGAAGCCTCCCACTAGATCATGAGTATGGGCACGCATTCGCCGAAGAAGCGATTTTGGAATCCATTGAGCGGCATTGCGCTCTTGATGTTTAGTTCATTTTTTTGGAGCACGACTCTCTTTGCGAATTCAGGATTAGAACGGGCGGAGGCGGCTTGTCGCAAAAAGTTGGCGGAGGCGCGCGCGAATACTTCATCACCGCCCGATGGTGCTCTTCGAAATTTAAGGTCCGCATTTGCAGCACAAATTCGCGGGTTATATGCACCGAGTGGCTGGTCTTTTCTAGAACAGAGCGGAAGAATAGATCGAGCGTTTCAGCAACTGCTGGAGACCTATTCGGCGACTCGCGCTCAGTATCTCGACCGATTAGAAGTGAGAATGGATGCAAATTTCAAAAGATTGCATGAAAATCGACAGAAATTTGATCGTCGCGCGACTGGTCTTTTGTGTTCCGAACTAGATCGTTACGAATTCGTAGAGAAAAACGCATTTTCGGTCGTTCGATATCAAATATTCGAAGACATTGACCAAACAATCCCATTTAGTATTGGATTCAAAGATTTTGAGCTCGTCCAAGACCAAATACGGAATCAGGTCGAAAGGGGGTGCGATACCAGAGACTTGAAATGGATTTCGATCTGTTTCCTGACTCCCGATCATCAGTCAGCTCGAAGCGTTCAGGACTTTAAGTCTAGCCAGGTCGCATGCCTCGTTCCACGATACCTCGCTACGTTGAAAAACAGCGGCAAAACTTATGGGCAATTTCGTTGGATTCCAGAAATTCATCGAGGCATGAAAAATATAACTGCGAATCGTGGAGCGTGTGTGATCGGCTCTAGGGTTAAAAAATCCATCAATTATCGTGGGTCTATCGTTGCTTTTGAGAATCATTCTCAGGAACAAATACGCGCTCCGAATCTATCCCTCGCTAATGCCGTGGTTGCTGGCAGTATCTCGGGTGGCGTGGTGGATGCAGTCACAGGTTTTCCAATATCCGGTGCGACGGTCAAGCTGGAGACTAGCGTCAAGGTCTACCGGAATGTTTTAGAATCGACTAACTCAGAGGGGAAATACCGGGTGACCGGATTGCCGATGTCGGTTGAAAAGCGCGCTAAAATTCGTGCGGAGAAAACACGTTTTCATTCATCAGTCATTGAGCTCAATCGAATGTCAGTAGGTCGCGACATGAGTGGATATGATCATTCGCTCTCCCCGATCTTGGTGACTGTAATGGGAACCGCCTACAACGAAAAAACGAATCTTCCAATCGTCTCTGAGCCGATCGAAATCACTCTCGGTCTCAGTCTTCCGGATGGAAGCTTGTTTTCAAGGAAGTTTACGACGAAAACTGATTCGCACGGAAAATACTCGATCGAAAATGTACCGAATACATGGAATCAATTCGCCGTCGCTTTTAAGTCGCGAGCCTATGTAGATCAAGCGCCGAAATTCGTTCAGCTTTGGAGAAGCTCATTCGAAGGAAGCTCTGTACAGAATATCGTAAATATAGATTTTAAGCTTTCTCCTCGGGTGACTTCGTTGAGTGGCGTTGTTCGCTCGGCGAGATCAGGGAGTGTATTGAGCGGGATGCAGGTCGAGATCTCCGATCAGTTCGGTGAGATAAAAAGAATGATTACGGATTCAAGTGGACGATACTCATGGATCGACCGGTCCATACCGAGTGGTCATCTGGGGAAAAAATACCGAGTTCGAGTTTTTGATACCCACGCGGTGGATCCAGGGAGCGATACAGCATCGATCTATTTCCCGTTCGAGCAAGAGTGGGCAGCTATTGATGACGTGACTCTTATTGGTAGAGCAGAAAAAGATGTTTCTCCCTTGGATGGAGCGGGAAATGCGATCATTCCCTATATCGATCACAGGAATCGAGATGTTTTCCTGAACTCTCGCTATGCAAGAGTTTCTGGCAGGGTCATTGATGGCCAAAATGGAGAAGGGATCTCCAATGCGGAGGTTTCCATGCGTTTCCGAGGAAAAGACCGCACGGTGCTCACTACTTCTGGTCACTTCTATTTTGAGGATGTACCCCCGGGGAAATACCAAGTTGAGGTCAAGAAAGATCAATTTTCTTCGTACAAAACAATCATTCAGGTTCTTGAAAAGGATGTACAGAAAGACTTAATTCTACTGAGGGAGAAGTATTCAGATCGCCGTATTGTAACGGTTTTGACCTGGGACAAGTCACCGCGAGATCTGGACTCTCACCTCTTCGGAAAAAGACTATTGTTGAATTACAAGACGATCAGTAGTCGAGAAGTCTCTCGGTCATTACATGCCCAATTAGATCGCGATGATGTTTCGAGTTATGGTCCAGAGACGACGATAATTGAAACAGACTCGAGTGGTAGAGCCTTCATGGACTATAAGTTTATGGTGTACAACTATTCCGGTGAAATGTCACTTACGGCGGACGGTGTGCAAGCTCGTGTGAACGTTTTTCGTGATGGAGATCATATTGGGGAGTTTTACTCAACGGATGCTAAGAACCGAGAGCATGGGTCACAGCTCTGGTACGTTTTTGCAATAAGCGGAGATCGAATCGAAAAACGCAATGAGTTTCAGCTGTCAGAATATTACGAGTTGATTAAAGAAGAGTTAGAAAAAATAGCGACCTATGAAAAGACGAGGTCTAAAATTGCGGCAACCATCGAGAGGATCGATTTCGTAGCGAGTCAGCTCAAAAACGCTCGGGAGGCATTAGCGGTAGTTGAGCAGCAGATATATCACTCCACCGGTGATGAGCGTTCATTCAGCGCGGAATCGCGCACAGTCCTGAATTTGAAGGATTTGCCGATCGCAGAAATTCATCGCGCCCAAATAGAGATTCGGGTGTTAGAAGAACTCCGTTCATCGGCTTTGGAGCTGCAGATTGAAAACATCGACAACCGAATGGAGCGAGATCGTTCAGCGTTGAGCGGACTTCAGAAGGAGAAGCTTACGCAAGAAGCAAATGCAAAAAAAACAAATCGAGAGCGATTAGATAAAAAGATCTACGCATTGGAGTTTGAGATCAAGACTTTAGAATCGGCGCGCTTGTCATTAGCGACCGAACCTCGATTCATTGATCGTCAAATGGAGCAACTAGGACTGAAGCTCATTCAGCTGGAGAAGGGTCTAGATGAAGCGCGGGCTCAACTGCCGAAATGTTTAGGGACACTCGCGGAGGCGAAACAAGCAATCGAGGAGGATGATCGAATGAATGGTGGAGGCGAGATTTCTCGTAAAAAAGATCGTTTTCAGCAGCGTCTTTTCATCGAAGAGGAGAAAATTCAGAAGTCGCAGCAAAGAATTAAAAACATAGAAAAAGTGATCGTAGAAAAGTTGGAGCAATTTCATTGACGTTTTTTGGTCTTTGTTAAGTTGGATCTGTTCAAAGTGAGGTGAGATCCAATTTTTAATCTGCGCCTGAGAGTAATCCCTCGATGAAGATGCCCATTGGGTTTTCAGGTCTAGAGGATGTCTATGAGAGGATCCACGGGAATTCCGTTCGCGCGCACTTCGTAGTTTGCGTGCGGGCCGGTCGACCGACCCAAGTTTCCTAAGAACGCGATGTTTTTCCCACCGGCGGATGCGCTGGTTGCATAGCCTGATATACATCGGACAAGAGGCATTAAGGGGTGCCCTATACTCGTTTTACAGGATTCAATTCGAACGAAAACAGTTGTTCTCGAGATCAAAGATCCAGTGATTGACCCGTCGGGACGCATCGTCTAAACGCTTCCTCGAAAAGGAAGTAAGTATTGTATGAAATTTACGAAAATGGCTCTGCTTTTGGCGGTTCTCGCCGCAAGCCCTCTCGCTGAGGCGTCTATCGTTTCGATCGGCCAAGCCGAAATGATCCTTGCGGATCAAACGCCGGCTGGCTCGACGGTGCTTTTCGGCGATTACGAGACGGATAACTGCAATATCCAATCGGTCCAAGTGTCTGCTGTCGCTGTGGCGATCAATCCACGAGCGGATGCCGTCGTATTTGTTGCGCATCCGGTGTATGGGCCCGAAATTCGTTGCCCAGAAGGCTATAGCAGGAAATTTCAGGTAACGGTCCCGATCCCGTCCCAGGCCAGCAAGATGATTTTTTACATCCAGTCGTCGCTGCGGTTCTCGTTTCCGAAATAACGGTGGTCTTACCTTCCATGCTGGGGGCTTGAGGAAGGCTGATAGAAAAACGCTGAATTTCGAGCGGTTTTGAGCCCAAAAGTGTTCCGGATCACTGGCGTAAAAAATTTTCCAAGTACGAAAACGACCGAGCTGGTTTTCGTGCTTGGATTTTCCGGCAATTTCATTGTAGTTACCGCGGCATTCAATTTCTTAAAAGGAATGCCCACCTATGAAATCCATTATTTTATCCCTCGCCCTGATTGGCGTCGTCTCTCATCCGTCTGTTGCTCAAGTACAAGTCACTCCAGCGCCGCCGGCTCCCACCGTCTACAACGGTACTGCCGTGATCGAGAATAAATTCCTGTCGTTCGTGATGAAAGCATTGCAAGAGAACGCGTCCCTGCGACCGCTCCTCATCACCCATACGCAAGTCGTTGCGGGTTATTACAAGGACGGCGGTTTCTGGGATCCGAAATCTTTTGTCCTAAAAACGTCCAACGCGATGCCGGATGCCTCATTTCCCGGGAACCAATGTCTGCACATTGAATCGAGAGGTTGGATGCAAACAGCGACTCCGGTCGATTGTGCAAACCTCGGCGTGGATCTCTCCCAGTACCAAACTCTGAGCTCGGATGGGCTAGAGATGTTGCGAACGTTTTTCAACTCGAGCTGGGGATCGGTTCTGGTGACTGGAATCCGCGGCGATCTGCGTGTTGTAAAGACCGAGATCAAATCACTCGATGAAACCGCTCGTCCAGGTCGAGTTTTCGTGATGGAAGGGTTTTCACAAGTCGGCTCCGGTCAACGCGAACATGGATTTAAAATCACCGTGACTCGCACGCTTCGCACCGACGGTTCTTGGGATTACGACTCCAGGGCCGAACTCGATTTTGCCTGGTCGTGGGGAAACTAAGTCTCACGATCTACTCGCCTGGCGTGGATGAAGCTTTTGGGTGTTGAGAGTTTCTAGAAGAACCGAATGTAGTCTCGTAGTTCGGTTTCGACTTGCTCAACCGTGGGGTTTAACCAGCCGCAAGCAATCATCAGTCCGTAGGGCGCATGAAAAAGATTCTGGGCGGCCATCTCGAGTCGAGTTGATCCATCTGAGGTGACTACTTGGATGGAGTCAAAGTAGTAGCGATCGCCGACGGCGTATTCGCGATCCAGTCCGGTGCCGATTCGGCTGCCCGAGATTGTTATATAGCATTGGCGCTGAGGACCAGTGATCACCATCTGGTCATGAGCCCCATAGGCCGGGATCTCGATGGGCTTCATGAACTCGATTCCATTCGAAGTGATGAATCTTTCGGTAACTCCGACAAATAAAAAATTCTTGATCGGTTCTGCAACTAAATCTCTGACCCGGGTGTTGGGTTTTACTTCGATGCTAGCTGAACTGCTCCCGGTTTGAGTAAGTAAGATAGAGAGCACGACAAGTGAGAGGCGAATAGTAGAGAGTTTCACGGTGTACATCCTTGTTATGAGGTTGGGGGGGGCTTATTTAGTTGGAGTTCTATTTCGCCGAGTCCTGAGGGAGCATTCAGTCGACGCTCAGCTGAATTCGGCTCGGTTAGTGTTAGAAAAAGCGGATAAAATGAAGCAGGTCCGCCTCGACTTGACTCACAGTCACTTGGTCTGAGCCACAGACAATGACTAAGCCATAGGGCACGTGAAAAATGTAGTTTGCGGCGAGTTCGAGGTGATTTGGTTTAATTAACTTTGAGTCAAAGTAGTATTCGTCGCCGATATCAAAGGCGCGATCGACATGTGATGCGATTTCGGTTCCAGAAATTCGCAAGAAGCACATTCTACCGTAGACGACCGTTTGTTGAGGATCGCGCTCCGAATGAATATCGATTCGTTTCATGAACTCCACTCCATTTGAGGTGAGTCGAGTACTGAGTCCGTCGTACATGATATTCTTGAACGTATCTGCGGTGAGGTCTTTGAGTTTTGTATCGGGCTTGATCTCAATGCCGCAGAATCCTGGTCTCGCTTGAGTGAGAAAGAGCGCAAGGGTGGTTACGAAGAGGCGTACGGATGGCGTGAGCATAAAATACTGCTTCCTGGGGTGGTGGTTACCTGAAAGATGAGCAGATTCTGGCAGTATTATTAAACAATATAAAGATAAAAAAGTACGTCAGAATCAATTTAAAGCCGTCTGACGTGAGTTTAGGTCAAACCGTTTCAGATTTTGAAAATCCTCAAAACGTGAACACCCGCGAGCGGCTAGTTCTCTAAGATATAAGTCAGTGGATCGACCGGGATCCCGTTCACGCGCACTTCGTAGTGTACGTGCGGGCCGGTCGATCGACCCGAGTTTCCTAAGAGCGCGATGTTTTCGCCCCGGCGAATGCGCTGATTGCGTTTGACGAGGATTTTTCTCGTGTGCGCGTACCAGGTCTCCAGTCCATATCCGTGATCGACGATGACGGTCTGGCCATAACCGGATTTTGCATCCGCGAACGTGACGGTTCCATCGGCGGTCGCCTTGATGGGTGTCCCCGGGTGGTTGGCGATGTCGAGGCCCTCATGCATTTTTACTTTGCCGCCAAGCGGAGCTTTTCGAATACCGAAACCCGAAGTGAAATATCCGACCGCAGGTTTGCGAGTCGGGAGTGCGGCCAAGAACGCTTTTTGATCGACCAAGGTCTCAAACTGATCTTGGAGCGAGCTTTCTAGTACGAGTGCTTGCGCGGTCAGGGTCGTTATACCCGCATCGAGTTCGAGATATTGTTTTTGTAGAACTTGGCGCTCTGGATCGCGTGGCTCGAGCTCGTTCTCGATCTGCGAGACTTCGTCCGGCGGCGATTTTGATTCCGCGGTCACGACGTCGTTCGCGTCGGGTATGCTTTTCATGAGCGCCTGCGCGCCCCCGCGATCCTCACTGCCGGTGATGACTTTGAGTTTGGTGCTCAAGACCTTAACTCGATCCAGGTTGGATTCCAGGACGTCCATTTTGTTTCGGAACGTTTGCACCTGTTGGCGAAGCCTGCGATTCTCCACGCGGAGTTCGTTATTCTCGGAGACTTGGTTCATCACGTAGCCGTAATTGACGACCATGACGACAGCGAGCACAGCTACAATCGCTACGCCGAACTTAAGTCCTCGCGCGACCCAAGCCGGAATCAGGATTTTCCGAACCTGGGTGGTTTTCTCCGGAATGATCATGATCGTATAAAAACGATTCGGGCTCGATTGCGACATGGCTTACGCTCCCGCCTGTAGGTACTGCACGAGCAGTACAGTGATGTTGTCGTCTCCGCCCCGATCGTTTGCGTTTTGGATCAGAGTCTCTACCAACTGGGAGAGCAGGGACTTGCGGGTGATCTCGTCGACGTTCGGCGTTTGGAACAAGATCTTGTTCGCCATCTGGAAAATCTCGATGTCCTCTAACTGTCCGGTCAGTCCATCGGAACAGATCAAGAACAGATCTCCCGGTTTCGGTTCGTACTCGAAGAACTCCACCTGGAAATTGAATTCAAAACCGACACTCCGAGTGATGACGTTCTTCATCTTGTCGGTTTTCATCTGCTCGCGCGTGATCAGACCGGCGCGGAGCTTTTCGTAAACGAGCGAGTGATCTCGGGTGAGTTGCCAGATGCCGTCCGCGCGGAGTAGGTAGCAGCGCGAATCGCCGATGTGTCCGATGAGCGCCCGCTTCTCGTAAAAGGTAATGAGCGTGGTCGTCGTCCCCATGCCCTCGAGTTCTTTTTCTTGCTTGGAGCGCAGGAGTATCGCTTCGTTCGCCTTGGAGGCGCTCATAAAGACGAGGTCCTTGATTTGAGCGGGAGTGAAACTGGTGCGTCCGGTCTTGTAGCGCTCACAGATGGTTTGAACGGCGAGTTGGGAAGCGACTTCGCCGCCGCGGTGTCCGCCCATTCCGTCGGCAACAACGAAGAGTCCTAGGTCTGGAAAACTACCGGCGGAGTCTTGGTTTTTCGCGCGCCTGCGACCGATATCCGACGCCCACGCGAATTCGAGTTTCGGCTGTTTCGTTTCCCATCCGGGGGCGAGTTTAGCTTCCTGCTGCATGCGGGTCACACTCCACTGATTTGAATCTCCGGAATGAGGAGAGAAGGTGCCGCGATGTTCGCTGACCGTTCCAGATCGCTCGCTACACGGCTCGTCTGTTTGAAGAGTTCCAAGATGTTTCCGGCGACGGCAAAACCTTTGACCGGTTTCGTGATTTGTCCATTCTCTACGAGCAGGCCGCTTGCGCCGAGGGAGAAATTTCCCGTGACAGAGTTTGCGGTATGAACGCCCATGAGATCGGTAATGATGATTCCGTTCTTCATTTCTTGAGTCAATGCTTCGAAGCTCTGTGTCCCGGGCTTCAGATAGAGATTTGTGAGTGATGCAGACGGAGGTGCCTGGATGCCGCGGCTCGCGTGTCCAGTTGACGTCGATTTAAAGCGTTTTGCATTCAAGCGATCCAGGAGCATGGCTTTGAATACGCCGTTTTCGATGAGGGGGACCGTGCAGGAGCGGCTGCCTTCGCCGTCGAACGCGCGTGTGGAGTAGCCACCCGGTAGCAGCGCATCGTCCACGATCGTGATCAGATCAGAGAATACTTTTGTGCCGAGTTTCCCCTGGAGCATGCTCTTGCCCTTGAAGATCTCTTCGCCAAAAAAACTCTCAGACAAGAAATCGAGCAGCTCGCCAACAACAGCGTTTCGGATGATGCCCGGAACCGTTCGGGTCGAAGGTACGGTCGCGCCCAGAAGCTCGGTCGCAGTTTCGGCGCTTTTTTTAGCGGTGAGTTCAATCGGGAGATCTTTTAAGTAATGAGCGAATTGATAGTCGCCGCCCATCTGTGCGTCGCCGTTTTCCTCGGCCTTGCAGCTGACAGACGAGGTGAACAGCGTCTTGGCGCCTGAGAGGTTCTGATCCCATGAATTCAAGAGCATCCATTCGGCTTCCACCTGGGAAATGGCGGCACTTCGAACGGTCTTGATGCGTGAGTCTAAGCTCCGGACGCGTTTTTCGAGTTCGAAGGCAAGTTTCACTTTTTCTTCTGTTGGGCGACGGAGACCCTCAAGGTCGTAGGGCAGCTCCAGGTTCGGGATATCTGACGCGAATGGTTCGAGTGCCCGTTCCGGATCTTCGCTCATGATGCTCGCGATTTCGATCGCGGATTTCACGGCGTGCTCGACGGCTGACTTCTCGACCGAAGTTGTAAAAGAGAATCCTACGCGTCCAGCGACCTGGGCACGGATGCTCAGGCCTACATCACCGGAGGAGGTGAGGCTTTCGACTTTCTGGTCCTTGGATTCGATCCGTGTGGACCGACTCTTCGAGTAATAAACTTCGTAGGCGTGACACTCGCCCTGTTTCTTGAGAGCTGACAACGTTTTGACGGCTGCTTCGACGCCTGGTGGAAGAGCCTGAGAATGTCCCGGCATATTTTTTACGCTAACTTTACAAGCCTTGAACTGTAAAGGTAAAATCTTATCAGAGAAGGCGGGGATAGGATTCCTATGAGCTTACAAACCACGGACTGGACGAAGCTGCTGAACGATAAAAAACTGGCTGACGATTACCGTCACTACGCTTGGGAAGGCTCTTTTTACGAGTATCTTGACCTGATTAAGCAAAATCCGAGCATCACGCGGAACGCGTTTCAGCGAACCTACGACATGATCATGAGCTACGGCTTATCGACTTATGTCGAGTACAAGAAAAACATCACTCACTACAATTTCTTCGAAGATCCGATCGAAAATGGCAAAGACGCCGTGTTCGGACTCGATGTGCAGCTGATGAAACTCGTGCATTTCTTCAAATCTGCTGCCCTCGGCTACGGGACTGAGAAACGCGTTCTCCTGCTGCACGGTCCGGTTGGTTCGGCGAAATCGACGATCGCGCGCATGGTGAAAAAAGGCATCGAGCATTACTCCAAGACCGAAGCCGGCGCGATGTACACGTTCAAGTGGATCGACCCCGAAGGAAAATTCGGCGATATCTTGGGCGGTGTTAAGGAGATGAACTCTCCGATGCACGAAGAACCGCTCAAGCTCATTCCTGAGGAACTCCGCGCGAAAATCCTGGAAGAATTGAATCGCGGTAACAAGACGGCTTACAAAATCGCGGTCAAAGGCGATCTCGATCCGGCCTCCCGTTTCATTTACCGCGAGTTCATGAAGCGCTACAACGGCGACTGGACCAAGGTGCTCGGTCACATCCGCGTGACCCGCTTGATCCTTTCCGAAAAAGACCGCATCGGTATCGGCACGTTCCAGCCCAAAGACGAGAAAAACCAAGATTCGACCGAACTCACTGGCGATATCAACTACCGTAAGATCGCTGAATACGGCTCGGATTCCGATCCGCGCGCATTCAACTTCGACGGCGAGTTTAACGTCGGTAACCGAGGCGTGGTCGAGTTTATCGAGGTGCTCAAGCTCGATGTCGCGTTCTTGTATGATCTTTTGACTGCTTCTCAGGAGCACAAGATCAAGCCGAAGAAATTCGCGCAGACCGATATCGACCTCGTGATCATCGGTCACACGAACGAACCGGAATTCCGCAAGCTCCAGAACAACGAGTTCATGGAAGCATTGCGGGACAGAACGGTGAAAATCGACATTCCGTACATCACGAAGCTCAAAGAAGAGACCAAGATCTACCAGAAGGATTTCAACCCGAATCGTATTCGCGGCAAGTCCATCGCTCCGCACACGGTCGAAGTGGCCGCAATGTGGGCGATCCTGACTCGTTTAGAGCATCCGAAGAAGGCGAATCTCTCGCTCCTTCAGAAGATGAAGCTCTACGACGGAAAAACCATGGCCGGCTACACCGAAGACAACGTGAAAGAACTCCGCAAGGAATCCATTCGCGAAGGTTTGGACGGTATTTCGCCTCGTTACGTGCAGGACAAGATCTCAAACGCGCTCGTGAACGACAAGAACGGCGACGTGGGCTGTATCAATCCGTTCATGGTCTTGAATGAACTCGAGGGGGGGTTGAAGAACCATGCTCTCATCGGTTCCGAGGACAAGCGCAAGCATTTCCGCGAGATGGTCGAAGTCGTTAAGCAAGAGTACGAAGACATCATCAAGAACGAGGTCCAGCGGGCGATTTCTGCGGACGAGGATTCGGTCGCAAAACTCTGCGGAAACTACATCGACAACGTCAAGGCGTACACTCAGCGCGAGCGCGTGAAAAACAAATACACGGGCATGGACGAGGAGGCCGACGAGCGGCTGATGCGTTCGATCGAAGAGAAAATCGACGTTGCCGAGAGCCGCAAAGACGATTTCCGTCGCGAGATCATGAACTACATCGGAGCGCTCGCCATCGACGGCAAGCAATTCGACTACCGTTCGAACGAGCGTTTGCACAAGGCGCTCGAGCTCAAGCTGTTCGAGGATCAAAAAGACACGATCAAGCTGACGAGTCTCGTCTCCAACGTGGTCGATCGCGCGACTCAGGAAAAAATCGACGTCGTCAAAACGAGGCTCATCAAGAGTTTCGGTTATGACGAGATCTCCGCGACCGACGTACTGAACTACGTGGCCAGTATCTTCGCGCGTGGAGACGCGAAAAAACGATGAGTCATCAGATTCGCCGCGATCATTCCCGTTTTCGAAACATCGTAAAGGGGATGATCAAACAGAACCTGAAAAAGTACATCACGCACGGCGAGATGATCGGGCGGAAGGGCAAAGATTTGGTCACGATTCCCGTGCCGCAAATCGAAATCCCCCGTTTCAGGTACGGTGACAAGGAACAAGGTGGCGTCGGTCAGGGCGAAGGCGATGCCGGCGACCCGGTCGGCGGTGGAGATCCACAGGATGGCGATCAACCTGGGCAAGGCGAAGCTGGCAATCAAGGCGGCGAGCACGAACTCGAAGTTGAAGTGAATCTTGAAGAACTGGCGGAACTTCTTGGAGAAGAACTTCAACTTCCCAAGATCGAGCCGCGTGGTCACAAGACGCTGAAATCCAAAGTCGACAAGTACACCTCGATCGCAAGTCAGGGCCCGAATTCGCTACGGCATTTCAAGCGGACCTTCAAGGAGACGCTGAAACGCCAGATCGCAACCGGGCTCTATGATCCGAACAAGCCGATTTTGGTGCCGATTAAGAAGGATTTTCGCTACCGTTCGTGGAAATCCGAGGTCAAGAACGAGAACTCGGCCGTCATCATCTACATGATGGACGTGTCGGGGTCGATGGGCGATGAGCAAAAAGAAATCGTTCGGACCGAGAGTTTCTGGATCAATACGTGGTTGAGATCGCAGTATCAGGGCCTCGAGACCCGTTACATCATTCACGATGCGACGGCTCGTGAGGTGGACGAGGATACGTTCTATCGCACTCGCGAGAGCGGCGGTACGCTCATTTCCTCGGCCTACAAACTCTGCGAAGAGATCATCGCGAACGACTATCCACCGAGCGACTGGAACATCTACCCGTTCCACTTCTCGGACGGCGACAACTGGAGTGGCGAAGACACCAAGATCTGCTTGGATCTACTCGAGAACAGTCTCCTCAAGAAGGTCAACGCGTTCTGCTACGGCCAAGTCGAGAGCCGCTATGGTTCCGGTCAGTTCTACAAGGATCTGAACGAAACTTTCGGCAAAGAGCACGAGCAGGTATTCCTCTCCCGGATCGAGAACAAAGAAGGAATCCTTCAATCCATCAAGGATTTCCTCGGAAAAGGTAAGTAGGGCGAATGTCATACGGATTTGACTCCACTGATCTCACTCCAGATCTTAAGAAACTCCGCGAGGAGATCGAAGGGTACGCGCGCGGATACGGGCTCGATTTCTTTGATACGATTTTCGAGATGATCGATCACGATCAGATGAACGCATTCGCGGCTTATGGCGGATTTCCGATCCGTTATCCGCACTGGCGTTTCGGAATGGATTTCGATCAGTTGTCTAAGGGCTATGAGTATGGTCTTCAGAAGATCTACGAGATGGTGATCAACACCAATCCGTCATATGCCTACTTGATGAAATCCAACATGATGGTTGATCAGAAGACTGTCATGGCGCACGTCTACGGCCACGTGGATTTTTTCAAGAACAACTACTGGTTCTCGAAAACCAATCGCAAGATGCTAGACACCATGGCGAACCACGCGGTTCGAATCCGTAACCTGATGGACAAGTACGGAGTGGACCGCGTCGAGCAGTTCATTGATTGGGTACTCGCGATCGAGAATCTCATCGATCCTTTTCTCCCATTCCAGAATCCCAAGCGTGAAGAAAAAGCGTCGGATGAGGACAAGCCCGCAAGCGACGTGGGGCGCCTGAAAAACGAGCGCTCCTACATGGAGAAGTACATCAACCCGCCTGAATTCTTGGCCGAACAGCGCAAGAAACTCGCCGACCAGCAGAAACAAGATAAGAAAAACCCGGCCGAACCGCAAAAGGACGTGCTGCTTTTCTTGCTCGAGAACAGCCCGCTTGAGGAGTGGGAGCACGACGTGCTCGCGATGCTTCGGGACGAGGCTTATTATTTTGCGCCGCAAGCGCAGACCAAGATCATGAACGAGGGCTGGGCCTCTTACTGGCACTCGAAAATCATGACGGAAAAAGCGCTCAAGGCGAGTGAGATCATCGATTTTTGTGACCACCACGCGGGGACGCTTGCGACGCAGCCGGGCCGAATCAATCCTTATAAGATCGGCATCGAGTTGTTTCGGGATATTGAGGATCGCTGGAATCGCGGCGCATTCGGTAAGGAATACGACGAGTGCGATAATCTGCGAGAAAAAGCGAGCTGGGACAAAAAACTGGGTCTCGGACGCCAGAAAATCTTTGAGGTTCGCAAAGTCTGCAACGACGTGACGTTCATCGATCAGTACATGACTCCTGAGTTCATGGACCGGATGCAGATGTACAACTACGCGTTCAACCGTCGCACGAACCAATATGAGATCGTCGATCGCGATTTCGCCAAGACCAAAGAAAAACTTCTGTTCTCGCTCACGAACCGCGGTCAGCCGTTCATCTACGTAGTGGATGGCAACGACAACAATCGTGGCGAACTCAGACTCCAGCATAAACACATGGGTATGGATCTCGACGTCAAGTGGACGCGCGAAACCATGCGTTCTATTGCCGCAATCTGGCGCCGCACGGTGAACCTCGAGACGGAGAACGAGGGGCAGAAAAAAGTCTACACCTACTCGCCGTCGGAGGATCACGTCAGTGAGGGCGAGTTCTCTGAGAAGTTTATTTAGCTCGTTACTGCTGGTGGCGCTAGGTGCGGTGGCGGCGGAGCCCCCTCGCGCGACTACGAATTACGATGAAGCGCTCAAGCTCTGTGGCGGGCACGAGCCGATTGGCCCTCCGCTCAGGCGCGATGCGCAGACGAATCGCTACATACGTGTCTATACCAAGTGTTGGTGTGAGGGGCTTCGGAAGCATTTCGAGTTTGGAGAAAGCGAATCGAACTGCCCGCAAGCAAAGTCCAAGTCCAGGCAAATGGATTGCGTCAGTTGTCGAATGGGTTCCGCAACCGAAGATGGGCCCCATCGCCTGTCGTTTCAGGTCTCTCAGATAGAGAGTAAGATACCGGGTTCGCTGGAGCGTGTCCCCGACAAGTCTCCACAGGCCCCGGTCATTCCAGGTTCGTTGATAACCCCTGAGCAAGGGCATGCCCCGGGTTCAAGAGGCGACGACGATCTGAGTTCCCCTGTTAGTCCGAGCCAGGTACAGACCCATCCATCAAAGGGTGATTCTTCGCAGAAAAAACCGCCGGTAGTTCGGCCGCATGCGCGTGCATCTTCCAGTTCTGAAGGAAAATCGGGCTTACCTAGTCTGTTTGGTCAGGCAATGAAAATGAATCCGGGAAGTACGGACGACATCTGGGTAGCGGTGATTTTAGATACTTCACATTCGATGCTAGGTGCCCCATCGGATGTGGCGAGTGCTGTTGGTCGCCTGACCCGGCAAGTCGCAGAAGATTTCGCCGGGCGTTCCATTCATTTTAAGGCGATTCGTTGCAAAATTGAGAAACCCACGCGAGGTACCATCGACTCTTATTTGAGTGGCGATGAGTATGTCGAAGAGTTTGCCCAAGCGCGTAAGTGGCTTAGTCAAAGTAAGCGGACTGATAAAAAAATAGTCCTGTTTTTGGGCGATGGAATCAGCAACTACGAACAATTGGGAAACCCGTTTCAGAAGGCTCGTTTCTCGGTATCATCGGCCCGCGATTTTCCCGAGCAGGTGTGGAAAGACCTGGGCAAAACATCTTGGGTTGATCAAGTCGCTCAAAAATGGAACCAGAAACTCAGTACTCAAGAAGAGAGAAAATGGGCAGAGCTGAAGTTTAATGCGTCCATCCACAAGTTTGAAAGTGCTTGGGAGGGATTGGTGAATTCGGGTGACTTAGTGCTCTATATGCGTCCGGAAGCTGAAGGTGAGCAAGTCTCTTCGCTCGAAAAATGGTCGGACTATCAAAGAGAGTTTAAAACCGGACTAGAAACATCGGACGAAAACAGGAGCGGTCGTAGTTACGGCCGCCGATTGGCTGATGTAGTTTCGACGGTGATCGATAAAAATAGGACGAAGCACTCTCATGTTTTTCGTCTCAATTTCAAGTCTGGAGCTGTAGTGAGAGCGGGTGCCGATCGAGTGTCCAGGGAGCTCTTGGAGAGCGGTCTGAAGCTAAAACTAAAATCGACCACTGAGAATGTCTCTCGATAATGCTAGAGTTCAACTACTCTGTCGTCGTCAAAAGAAGGCGATCTCCATCAAATACCGTGATTAGAATGGAGCGGTCTTTCACTTTGAATGCGTTTTGGAGTGGATGCGGATGTATTTTGCGAATACGGCCAGGACTCAGTCCATATTGGATCAAGTAATTTTTTATGATGGTTGCTTTCTCTCTTGATTCTTCTTGGTAGTATCTATGGATTGAGCTGCCGAGGTAAGGGAACAGTGACGGATCGGGGGTATCGTTCGAGTAAAATTTCTTTATGGTAAACGAGTGTATCTCGATTTTTAGTTCAGGATGTTTCTTGAGAATCTCTGCAATCTTTTTCAAAGTAGTGATTGCCTGGTTAGGATCCTTGAATCTCAGTTGACCATCTTGGTGAATCATATGGGTTTCATATGTGCTCGAAGCTGGGTACATATACTCTATGGCGGTAGACTCAAAAGAGATAGTCAGGCGGCTAATGGATAAAAGATCCCGTTCTCGTTCCTTCTGTCTTTTTAGAAGCAACTCTTTTTTCTTAGCGTCGGCGACCGCTTTTGCTTTCTTGCGTTCGGCTTCTGCATCTTGTTGATGCTTCAGATCTGCTTGCTGATCTACCAACTTCCGCTCTTGCTTGAGAAGCTCTCCTAATTCCATAGCCTCTGCCGTACTGCCATCTTCGGGAGAGCTGATCGGAGGTTCTACAGTGACTAGCTTTTGAATCTTTTCGATCTCTGGACCAACGAGGGTGACTGATTCCAAAGTGGTCGGTTTAGAGGAACACTCTGTGCAAACTTTCTTCTGAGCGCTGTTGAACATCTCTGGATGATCACAGATCGATGAATCGATCTTTTTTGTGTTTTCTAACCAATCCCTAACGTTTTGGCATTGGCAGCACTCTGAAAAAATCTGAGATAGATCTGCTGATATCCAAGTGATCGATCCACTTTTGCAATTAAAACCTATGTAGTTTTCAGGGGAGTTGACGACTTTATAGTAGTCTTTGAGTGCCTCTGAATAGGTGCTTGCAATCGGCAGTGCTTGATACTCTTCTGGTTTTTTGGATTGATAGATCCGAGTGGGCTTACCAACGGGAGTGCAGTATTCGCCCGCTAACGATAGTTGGAGCGGAATGAGTGCGATCGCGGATAATAGCCACATGTGGGCGTATCGGCCATTTTATCTGAAAACTTCAGATTTTTAGCGATGACAATGGTGCCGGGGTGTCCTCATCGATATGTAAGAGCCGAATCGTTTAGTTGCTCTGTCCAAATACTTGTATTTTAATCATAATACTAAAATGAAAAGTGCTAACAACGCCTACACCCAGCACCTCTGGAAACTCCTCCAACTCGAAGAAGACCTGCGTGATGACGAGTGGGCCAACGCGTTCGGAGAGGCTTTACCCACAGCTGCCCTCATTCGAATCGACGCTGGCAGCCCAATCCCGGGGCCGGACGGGCATCTGTACGTGGCGCTCGGGTTTCCAGCTACAGGAGCGCAGGGCAATCCTTTTACGAGTATTCAGGAGATACAAAATGTTTGCCTGATGGAGGGTTCGGGAATTGCGATTTTCCCGACGCTTTCGACGGATGATGCTCCTTTGCACCTGCTGTCCCTCGGACAGATCGCCGCACTGGTAGAGTTTGGTAACCTGATGGGTGATCCAGCCGACATCGAAGAAATCGAGCAAATGCTGCTCCAAGGGGACTCGGACGCTGATCCGGGTGAATCGGTTGATCTTCATATTGGATCGATTCCTGAGGCGTTCTTGGCTTTTGAAATTCAGAAAAAAATCGCTATCTACCTGCGCGACGCCTGGAAAATGTCGGAGCTGCAGGTCGGAATGGTGATGGCTCACGTATTCACTCCGACACGTCAGATCGTGCTCGGTAAAAAAGAATCCGATTTCAAAAACGAGGACGAAGTTGAACGTTTCCTGGAATCGGTCGAATGGTTCTTGCCGCCGTCTCGGGGTGTGATGCTTGCGCTCGATGAGTGGGATATCGATCACGTTTGCCCACAGATCTTGGGCAAGGAATATTTCAATCACTGAAATGTGGGGGGGCGTCGGTTAGAGTCTCTCCATTTCAAAAAGCGCCCTCAGCATTTCCAGATGTTTGGGTAGCCTTGGGTAATCCACCGAAGAATCTCCCTCGAGTTCGCGCAGGAGTTTTTCGATCACCCCAATATAACCTTCGATCCAGCCCAATGCGTGAAACGGCGGCATCGAGGACGGGGTATCTCCACTCACACGCGGTAGGATCGTTTTTCGGCCGCCTTCGCCAATTTCGATTTCATCGGGGGCGAGGAATCTCCAGGTTGCGCTCTTGAGCGTTCCGATCATCGTGATTTCGAAGCGGTTGTTTTCGCCATGGAGTGTTTTTGAGATCGAACCCATGCCGGTCGCGCCGCCGGGAAACCGCACGAAAATCTGAGCATGGGAATCTCGGTGCGCGGAATGGCCGCTGTTGAGATGCGAGAGCGAGAGCACGCCTTTTTGCGGAATCGCGCCGACGAGCGCGCAAGCGGCATCCAACCAATGTACGCCGATATCAATCAGCGTATCGTAGTGTCCGCTCAGGGACGGATCATCTTTCCAGGTGCGTTTGGCGGAGTTGGGTTGAATCGCTCGAGACGCGGCTGAAGATTGCCAGTAACGACCTTCGACTGCGATGAGCTCTCCGAACTGTCCCTCCGTGTGCATACGTCTTAAGGTATGAATTCCCCAGGATTCCCGGTATCCGTGGAGAACGGCGACCGGGATTTTTAGGTCCGTTAGTTCGTCGATTTGTTCTTTGTTTACGGCAGCAGGTTTCTCGACCACGGCTGCATCGAAACCGTGCGCCGCCGCCTCTAAGAGCGCAGGCGCGTGCAGCGCATGGGGATTTGCGATAAAAAGAACGTTTTTGAAATCAACCGCCGACTCTTGAACGCGAGGAACGGATTGTCCACGCGGGACGGAGAGGGTCGGAAGAATCTCGTAATGGGGATGGGTCTGCGAGATGACGAAGAGCGCTTTTTGAATCGCGTCGGCGGATCTGCCGCTTCCGATGCAGTAGGGTTGAATTCTCATGGTTGCCGTCCTTTTTTCTGCGAGTTCGAAGTTGCGATGATTCGGGAGCGTTTAAAACCGAGCCAAGTCATGATCGAGACCAAGGTCATGGCGCCGAGGGCAATCGGATAACCGTATCTCCATTTCAGTTCGGGCATCCATTCGAAATTCATCCCGTAAACACCGGCAATGAAATTGAGCGGGAGAAAAAATGCTGAGAAAACCGTCAGGATTTTCATCGAGTCATTGAGTTTGAGCGAACTCTCATTCGTATCCTGCGAAACGATCGAGAGCTGGATTTGCATGAGCTGCGTAACGCTCTCATGTAGCTCTTCGGCATAGAAGAGGAGTTGGTCCGCGGAATCTCGGACATCGTGTTCAAACCCGCTGTTGAGCAGTAAATCACGCGTGAGCCTGAGCATACGCTTGACGACGAACATTCGCCGACGGAGCTGATAAGCCGTTTTGATTCGGTAACGTTTCGCGCCCGGCACCCGGAATGCAGCTGCCTCGAGCTCCTCGAATTCGGTCTGCGCTTGTTCAAGCGTCGGCGCATAAGACTGAATCGCCCAAGTGAGGAGTGCCTGAATGGCCTCTCGTGGGGTGGTGATGTCCGTGCGACTTTGGATCGCGTTTAAGGCCTCGAAATCCGCGCGATGAACGGTGAGGATTTTGGTCTCGCTGTAGTAGATGGCGAATTTCCGCGTCAATTGATGAGTATTGGCGGCGTCTGGTTTTGCGTTGGGATCAAAAACCCGAAGGAGCAAGAACTGAAACTGATCCGTCCTCGCCTCACGCTTCGGGAGGTGACGGGGGTTCATGCAGTCTTCGATGTCGTTTGGGGAGAGTGGGAACTGGGTAGCGATGGATTTAAAACTCTCGCGTTTCGGGTTCGAGAGATCTGTCCAAGTGAATTCCGGAGTTTCGCGAAAATGATTCAAGCTCATGGGGTGGTGTCCTTGGGGAAATCAGATTCCATCGGCCATTGGTCTCCGTTGATCGGGCATTCAATCGTGAATCGTGCGCGGGATTCCGGGTCGCGAATCTCGAGCCGCTCCAAATGGAGGTAGAGTCGAGAGGCGTTTAGTCCGCCGTAGAGCGCGTCCCCTAAGAGGGGGTGTCCCTGAGCTGAGAGATGACAGCGGATCTGGTGAGGGGCACCCGTTTCGATCCGAATTGCGACGTCTGATACGGATCCGCGAATCTCTCGACAAGAGAGGATAGTCGTCTGGGCGTCCATCGGTCGACCACGAATTTTTCTGAGGTCCGCGGGGCCACGGATGGCGATGGATTTCTTCTTGGTCTTCTCGGAACGTCCGATGGGAAAAAGTATTTGCACGCCCTTACTGATGGGTTTCGTAAGGATCGCGCGGTAGCGCTTATGCACGGCGTCCGTATTCCAGAGGCCCCGCCAACGCTGGTAGGTCTCTTCGTTCCGTGCAAACGCAAGTACGCCGCTCGTGCCTTCGTCCAAGCGGTGAAGCGCGCCGTAGTCCGTACCGCCGACAGTTTTTAGTTCGGGCATAGCTTCGCATAACCAATGAGCGACCGAGGTTTTGGAGCTTTCTTCAACGGGGACGCTGGGCCAGCCGCTGGGTTTTGCGACGAAAACGAGCGGGCCGACTTCGCTCAAGATTTGTGGGAGATCACTCATTTTTTCTCGGCTATTTTTTTTCGGTGGAGGCGACCTTTTGTTCGATTTCAGCGAGCTGCGGACCTTTCATGCCCACTTCTCGAGCATACGACAGGATCACTGCAAAAAGTTTGCGAGCAGATGCTGTGCGCTTGAGTTCATTCTGCGCAAGCGAGAGGTCGTATTCGATCTCAGTGAATTTAAACAGGTGATAATAGGGCTCAGGCGAGTCCGGATTGACCGTGAGTTTCGAGAGCAGCAGTTTTTGAGCCTGCGTGACTTCAGCCAAGGAAGGGTGTTGCGCCGGACGAAACTGCGAGAGCAGTCCATCGATCCAAGTTCTGGGGGCGGCAAGTTCTGAAGTCACTCGAATGCTCGAAATGATTTGATAGAACAGATCCTCAGCACGTGCCCCGGCCTGCGTGGCTGGACGATCCAGGGTGATTGCTTGATAGGAGAGATTTGGATTCAGGAGCAAAAACACGGTTCGGCGACGTGCCGAGTGGTTGCCGATCGGCCCAGAAATGAGGATTCCACGCGGTGATTCATGCGGCTTCAAGAATGGATGAGAAACTTCGACCCAAGCGAGTTCTTCGAGACGTCCCCAGTCGGTGAGATTTTTCAGATAGGTCTTGATCAGCTCGGAGCGCAGCCCCCGACAACCGGCGAGGCGCAAGAGGCAGGCTCTCCACTGTTCGGTCGAAACGTTTCGTTTGAACGTCAGCGGACCAGAGAACGAGATCGAGGCGTCGAGCTCATCGTTCCACTTGAGGACGATTTTCCCCAAGAACTGGCGCGACTGAGACCGACGTTCGTAAGGCAGACTCCATTGAAGTGGTACCCCGTCGTGTTGATCGGGAATCGCGGCCAGCGCGTAATAGAGTGGCAGAATCTGCGTGCGGGTGGCGGGATTAGTCGTGTCGGGAATGAATGCGACTAATTCTTTTTGTTTCCATTTTCGGAGGGTGAGGTCCTGGGAAATGGCGGCGGTTGAGAGTCCGAGACCGAGGGCGAGATTCGCGATCAAACAGAAAAACGCCTGCCAACCCGGAAGTCGCATCGAAGTGGAGCGAACGTCCGTGTTAAAAATCCAATCATAGATGCGACGGGCGTGGGCATCGGAGCCGCGAACTGTTCGCTCAAGTCCGAATAAGTATTGTCCGAAGGTTTGCCGAAAAAAACGCTGCAGTAGATAAGCGTAAGGAACCCAGGCGATGACCGGGATCAGCACCGAGACTAAGATTTCGAATTCGTAGGAATGGGCAAAAAGAAGTTTGGCGAATTGAACGTTGAGATACAGGAAGAAGAAATCAAATAAGCTCGCCCAGATCCGACGGGATTTCATATGCCGAAATGATCTCAGGTGAGTTTTGGAGTGACAAGCGTAAATGCCGCTTCAGGTAGACCTTCGGCCAAACTCCATGTACCCGATGAAACTCAGGCAAGTGACCAAGGCGATGATCGGTATACGGATGGCGAGTGCTTCGGGCTCTTTGATGCTCCAGATCACCATCGGAACGAGCGCCGACGGTAGACCGGTCCAGAACAGCCAGACGGCTTGATCCTCGCCATAGTGAGCGGCGCTCTCCCATCCGAGGTGCGCAGTGAGTGCGCGGGAACGGTTGGCGTACCAGAATCCCATCCCAAACACCGCTACCAGCCAAACCGGGAAAAAAGCCGTGAAGTGAATGGAGAGTTCGATGCCAGCGATTCCAATCGCGCCGATCAAGTAGGAGACGCGGTGATTTTTCACGCGAAGAAACGTCCCGAGTACGAATCCCAGGCCAACTACGCCAAAGGTAATGCTCGCGCCATGGGTCTTGGCGATAAAAAGGTTTTTCCCCCACCACGAAACGAGCGGCTGGAGCCCGACGCCGATGGCGTGTGTGGCCGCAAGTGCGATCATGGCAGGCCAGTTTTTCTCGGTTTTGTGTTTTTGATTCGTGAGTCGAACGGGCGCTTTGGCATCCGGGAGACTCGCCAGCGTGCGTTCAAACGGCCGGAAATAGTTCAAGTAGATGAGGAAGAGTAAATAGACGGCGGATGAGACCCACAAAAACGTTTTCGGATGTTCGTCCGCCGCGAAACTCCCGATCCACGGGCCGACCAAGACAGCGATGCCGCTGACGGTCATGATCTTGGCGACCGATTTCTCTAGGCCGCCTTCGCTCCGGTGAACTTCGCGAAGCCACGTGAACGAGGTGACCATCCCGAGGGCGAGCGCGGTGCCTTCGAGGCAGCGGCCGAACAGGAGTGCCTGTGGGAAAAAACCTTCGAATCCGAGCGCCAGGACTTCGATCGCAATGCTCAGTCGAAAGGCTTGTGGCGATCCGAGCTTGGTCGTGATCTTGCCGGCAAAGTACAGAAAGATGATCTTGGAAACCAAGAAGCACGAAAACGCGATCCCTGCCGTCTCTGGCATGAGCACAGGGATGACCGACATCTGCGCCATCGAGACGAGATTAAAAAGAAACGAACCGATGATGATGGGTGCGATCGAGAACCACATACGGTTCTTTCGATCTTAGTCGAGAAGATCTCGAATCACGAGTCCGATCTCAGATGGGCGGAGAGTTTGTTGCAGTTGAGTGGTTCACGAGTCGGAGAAGGGACGTGCCCTCATAGTAGAACTCGAGAATTTGGCGGTAGTTCCAACCTGAGTGCGTGGAGAGGATTTTGGCACCCCACTGACTCATTCCCACTCCGTGACCAAATCCACGACCGCGAATGATGACGCTCTTGCCGCTGATCGTAGGCGTGATGAAATTGCTGCGCATGCCGAACGCGGAGGCGAATCCGGATCCGGACGTGGATTTCGCAGATTTGCCAGCCAAACTGTAGACTACACGGGAGGCTCGTCCACTTGAGTTTCTTTGAACGCTGAGGTTCGTCACGGAGCCCGACCGGAAATACTGTGTAAGACGGGAGAGTGTGATGGTCTTGGTCCAGTCGGAGTTCGGATTCAGACGGTAATCAAAAGGCTCTTTTTTCGCGCGACAATAGGGCAACGCTTTGCCACCCCAAGCGCCTTCGCTGCTTTCAGTGTGTCCGCCGGCATCGGCGGAGAAAAATGCCATGGCCACGCGTTTGCCGTGAGTCAGTACGATACCGCGGGTCTCGTCGACGGCCTCATTGCTGCGTGGATCGCTTTTGTTGAGTCCGACGTAGGCTTGGTCATGAATCGTATCGACCATGTCTTGTTCGCCCACTCGTTCCATGACGGATTTGGTTTGAACGGTGAGACCGGCGAGCGAATAACTTCGTGCCGCGACAGCCTGAGACTTGAGGGCTTCTAGCGGCCAGCTTGCGGACATTTCGGTTGGCACGACGCCTTTGAGGTACTCTTCATGCTCGATGATGTTGATGAGTTTCACGTAAGCCCTGCCGCTTTTGTAAGTCGCGCGAGTGGCTTCGATCAGACCCGCGTAGCGATATGCGGTGCCACGGGCACGCTGAACGGTGACGCCGCCGGTGCACTCAATGTAGGCAGGTTTAGAGGATAAATTGGCGGTGGTCAGTGTGACGTTGAGTCCTTGCAAACGCTCATCGCGACCATTTCTCTTGAGTCGGCAAGCTCCGCTCGATTTCAGTCGGACGCTCGAGACCACGGTGTCGCGGCCCTGCGGGATGTTGCTCTTGGCATGGTCATGCGGAAAAATTCGAACACGAACCAGTCCGACGGCTCCGGACGTTTCCGAGACGGCGCTTTGGCCTGGCTTGAGTGATCCGATCGATTCGCCCGACGTGTCGTCGGATTCGTCGTCGAGCTTGGACACCTTCTCGTCGACGATCGGTGCATTCTCGTTCATTTCGTCGAGTTCAACTTGGTCCTGAGGCGTAGGAGTCAACGGGTCGGAAGGACCGGATGGTTTTCCACAAGCCGTAAGCGCGAGCGCGGAGGCGATCGCCCAGGTTGTCTGAATCGTTTGTTTCAAGCGCGGGGAGGGTCTCATAGTCATCTCCGGCGCGTCTTAAACCATGGAATGCCACAATGCAGCAAATTAATTCTTCATTGAGGTATTCCTGGTCTGGTCAAGTAAGCGAAACCTAACCATAACAGGGGTTTAGGCAGGCTTATTCACTACTGAAACCAAGGCATGGCCTTCCAGAACTGGTCTGCGAGGAATGCCTGACCATCACGTCCGGGATGAAAACAATCCCAAGCAAGGAAGCTTGGGTCCATTTGAGTCTGTGAGAAACTCTCGTCGTAGTGAATATCGAGAGTCGGGAATCGAACTGCGGCGACCCGAGCCGTTTCTTTTAAGATCTGGTTGATGAAACGAACTCGAGCGAGAGAGGCCTCGTACTCGCCTGGGGTTTTCCAATTGAGGAGGTCCGGGCAGAAGTTCACGATTTTATCTCGGACCGCTTGGCAGGTGACGCCAAAGTAAGCGCGGTGCTGGGCGACCTCGGGCAGTGACAGGCCTGGGATGTTCGGGATCGAGGAGAAGAAAACCGGGATCTTGTGGTCGGCTGGGCCCGTTGAGAAATAAGAGAGAGCAAGAAGTAGATCTTCCCGAATTTGGGCAATGTCCTCTTCTTGATTCTCGATTCTGCGGCAAGCGTCGTTGGCTCCGACGAGCAAGGTGACGAGTTCGAGATCTTTGAGCCCCTCCGATCCGCCGATGGACTCAAATGCTTGGAGCGCTTGTCGCGGGATGTGACGGGCTTGGGCGCTCGACTCCGCCTGATTGAGGATCTCCAGATGAATCCGAGTGCGACCTGTGCGATGGGTGTTCAAATAGTCCTCGAGGCGAACTCCCACGGAGTCGATGTCCTGTCCACTCGCCCAGGACCAGGCGCGCTTGCTCTCTAGGACAGAAACATAACGAACTCCGCGCCAGGTGTGGGGTGGTTTCGGTTGATCAGACGCGATGCCAGCGGGGCTTGCGTCGGTTTGTGTGTAGCCGATGAAAGCCGCCGAAATAGAGTCACCTAAGCTGATCTGATAGCGGGTTTTTGCTTTGCCCAGGGCATGCGACGTCGCGGGCATGAAAGCGGAGATTGATGTGGTGGTGACGAGAAGGAGAACAGGAAGGCGCGAAAATAAATGACTGAAACTACTCATGCCCGTCTCATCGACGACGAGCGATCTGGAATTTAATGAGTTGGGTAATATTTTTGTTGGATTTAAATTATTAAATTTAAAAAATGTATTACGTCGTGCGCGCGACCAAGATCCACGACAACTCGGCCTGAGTTTCCGGGTGTTGAGGAGTTTGCTCGGATTCTAGCGTGAATCCTGCGTGCTCAAGTTTTTTGATCCAGTCGGCACGCGTGAGATGATACCAGTCCATTTTGCCATGGAATGGTGCGCTCATGGTTTTGAAGTCTTCTTGGCGCAGTTCGCTGATGTTGTGCGCGGGGGGGAGCGTTTGAATCACCAGCCGACCCGATGACTTGCGAAGCTCTCGTTTGACCGCAGTCAAAACGTTCTCTATGTCTCGCTCAAAGAGGGAAAAATTAAAAACCACAGCGTCAAAAGGTTCGGCCTCAAGTTGCGTCGAGGACGACACCAATGCCGCGTAGTTCAGGACGGTGAATCGAAATTCCGGGTAGGCCGCTTGGGCGGCACGAATCAATCCCGGAGATCCATCGATTCCCAGATAGTCCGATTGGGGGAGTCGCGCCCGAATGGCGGGAGCAAGCCAGCCTTCTCCGCATCCGACGTCGAGAATCCGTCGGGCCGATTGCTGGACGAGGGTCTCTACTAGCGCGGGACTCGTGATGGCGCGACTAGGGATGCCTTGATCTCGTACGACTTGTATCCAGGATTCGGAATTTTGGTCCCAGAAATCATCCATGATGGAGTCCAAGGTTTGCCTCGATGAAAGTTCGAATTTCCGGAAACTCTAAACGGTCATCGATCGTGTGGCTCTTATTGTACTCGCGGTAGTCGATCTGAAAGCCCGCTTGAATCAGCGACTGTATTTGCAAACGCGTTCGGAGAATCGGGAGGACCTCGTCTTGGGTTCCATGAGTGATCAGCCAAGGCGTGGTCTTGTTCAAGGCTTGCGCATCGAGGGCCATTTGTTTTTCATCATAACAGTAGCCACTGATTCCGACATATCCTGCTAGGCATTTTTCATACCGGGCGCCAAACTCGAGTGTCATTAAGCAGCCTTGAGAGAAACCGAGCAAGAGTGTGGCGGACGGAGAGAATCCTTGTGTCCAGAGTTGCTCAAACGTGCGCTCCAGGAGCGCGCGAGAGCGGAGAATCCCGGGGCCCTGATCGGGAGGCAAATCATACCAGCTGTATCCCGTGTAGTACGGATCAGGCGCCTGCAGAAAAAGATACGCGAGGTCCGAGAAGTTGAGCGCATCGGGTAACCAGGAAAATCCCTCGGGAGAATCACCTCGGCCATGCAAAACGACGAGCAAAGGTGAGTTGTCCCGGCGCGGGTGTGAGCCGGCCTGAAATCGATGCTGAATCGGAAGATTGAGTTTCATCGGCTCTATCGTACCCACGGTTCCGGTCGCCGAGAAGTTGAAAAGCTGCTAAGTTTTGAGTCTATGAGTTGGAAAACGCTCCGGAAATATCCATCCGTCATTGAAGCGCAGATTGCGCAAACCAAGCTTGAGTCCGAAGAAATCGAGTGTTTCGTACGCGATGAGTATCTGGCGAATATCATGGCGCTCTACACGAACGCACTGGGGGGAATTCGGCTCGACGTACAGGAAGCCGATTTTGAGCGAGCGACCCAGATTCTCCAAGAAGTGGATGCATCGGTCGAAAAGATCGTCTGTCCTCAGTGCGGTTCAGATCGCGTGAAGAAAAACGATTGGAGTTGGCGTTTGGCATTTCTGAGCCTATTTGCCCTGACGGTTCCGCTGCCGTTTCAGAAAAAACGTCGCAAATGTGATGCGTGTGGAGAGTCGTTTTAGACGGGTATTAGCGCTCGATGCGAAGACCACTCACGCCTTCGCGAGAAACGCGAAGTGGAGTCACGAGCTCTCGTAGAATGAGTTCGCGAACCGCGCTGGGGGACGCGCAGGTTTCGCTGCCATTTTTCCAGATGAGGTTGAATTCGCCTGCGAGTCTGCGAGTTTCGGTTTCGCCATGAATACGAAGGATCACGCGACAGGCCTGGAATCGATGCATCCAACGTGACGACTCCAGTGTTTCTGGAGCATTCAAGGAGGCGTAGGCGACTGCGGTTGCAATGTTAAAAAGGAAATTGAGTTTCAGCGTAGATTCTTCGATCGGTCCGCCGGCGCAGGAGCCGACCCGACTGCAAAAAATATTCTGAATGATGATCTTGGCTTCGCGGAGGTTAATCTCAGGGTCCTGGACGGAAAGCGTCGCAGTAAAAGGTGAAACCACCAGGCGATTACTCCCAGCCTGCGCTGGGAGTACCGAAAGAGTTGTGATGCCGATCATCAGTATGAAACGAAGCATGATTGAGATCAGCCTAGGTCAGTCTACTCGAAGATGCAAGAGACCCGGATGTTCTTGCGATTCAGGGACTTACCGCCCGGGAGTTGGAGTTTAACATCCATCTTGCCGACATACTCGAGTCCTTGATCTCGGAGCCCAGTGATCTTCACGAGGGCAATTTCCTCCAAAATGTCCGCGTCAGTAGCGCGGATGCTGAGTGCATTGGACTCGACCCAGTAGTTGACCACCTGATCTCGAGGAATGGTGACGAGAGGTTTTTCGTTCTTGGAGAAAAACACATCAGAAATGAGTGGGGATCCAATCAAGTGACCTTGTCCGACCGAGAGGTCGACGACCGAGCTTTTGCAGTGGGTTCCGCCCGAGGCGAAGCTCAGGGTCGGTGCGGCGATCAGGGCCAGGGATAACAACGCAAAAAACGATTTCATGGAATGCTCCAAAGAGGGTTTGTGCGGGGTGATGTGCTGATTCAGAGGCGCTATCATGCGGTATGGGGGAGTTCAAGTGATTCACGCGAGTGTGTGTGGGCTCAAGTCGTTGGTTCGAGACGGCGATGCGAGGAAAAAACAACTGAGGCATCTGCAAAATCCCGCTAGGATGGAAGGATGAGCGACGAGCGTTCGTGGCAGGATGTGCCGATCTCGGTTTTCTTGGGTGGTCTGGCGGTATTTTGTGTGGCCGCAACCTTTTGTCATTCGGGGCAGCGTTGGCTCCCGGTGGTGGACGGCGTGAACCTGCTTTTTCATGAAGCAGGGCATTTTTTCTTGGGGCTCGTCTCGGATCCGCTCGAGGTTTACGGTGGGACTCTGGGGCAGCTGGTTTTTCCGGTCGTCACGATGGGGTATTTTTTTCAAAGGGGTCACACGGCATCCTTTTATGTTTGCGGAATTTGGGGAGTCGAAAATCTTTGGAACATTTCCCGTTACCTGGCCGACGCCCGAGCCCAGCAATTGCCGCTGTTTGGCGCGGGAGATCGCCTGCATGACTGGACGGAAATCCTCACGCGGTGGAATTGCCTCGAGCGTGATCTCGCCTATGCAGGTCGATTGCGAGCATTGGGCTGGGTGATTGCGATTTTTCTCACGTTTTGGTTTTACTGGCGCTGGATAGCGCCAGATGATGCTGAGGTGACGTCCAAGGAATGAGACGTGGGGAATCTCGTGTCATTCTATTTTCCACGGAAGAAGAATAACCAGACCACGAGGCAGATGCCCCCTGGTACGCCAAAGAGATACATCAAGATGGGGACTCCCACCTTGCCTTCGACTCGATGGACGACTTGATTCCATTTGCAGTTGATCGGTTTCATTTGCGTGACCTCTTCTCTTCAGGATGAACTCTTCAAGAAAAAGGCCAGGCGATATCCGCCCCTTTTTGTCTCACCGGATTGAGTTTAAACAAGGGCTCGAATGAGAGAGAGCGATCGGAGTGTCGCATAAAGAAATGCGACGCTCATGACGAGCCACAAGGTGGCCCAGAAACCGGCGGGTAGGAAAAATAACCGGGCGAGGGTTTGAGCGTCACTTTCGGTCGCCGCTGATTTACCAACCCGGTAAAGATTTCTCAGATCAAAAAGTGCGTGCAAAGCGGTCTGAATTCCGACGAAAAGAAGCACGACTCTCGAATAATGGCTAAGCGCTTGATGCCGAGAGAGTGCTACAAAGGCGAGAGTCAGCGCAGTCACTGCGATAAATCCGAACAGATTTCTGATCCAAATCAGGAGGCTCAGTGCTGTGAGTACGGCAAGCCCAAGAAGCACTTGTTGAGCGCTGGCCGTTAACGGTCCGAGGGTTCGTCGCTCGGCCAAGTAGAAAATTCCGCATCCTGCGACAGTCGTACCGAGGTACCCGGCACTTGCAATGGCAGACTGCCGTAGTCGGCTGGGAGTCATTCTGTATTTCGTAAGTCCGCTGCCGTCGCTCGCGAGTGTGATTTGAACCGCCGAAGCGCCGAGAAGGGTGGCGACTACGGCATGCGAACATTCGTGAATCCAAGTCGAGAAAACCCGAAGGGGATAGGTGAGGCGAATTCCCCAACGCGAGAATGAGGCCCCAAGCGAGATAGCGAGAAGGAGATATATCGTCTGCAAAGAGTTCACGTGCTTCTATTTTAGATCGTGAACACTGAGTTGCAAAAACAAAAAGCCCGATTCCATTCGGGCCTGTGGAGTCATTTAGAAACGACCGGTGGCAAGCTCGTCGCAGCTCACTGATCTCAGATACAGATCGCCGCCAATGGATTTGGCGAGATCGTGAAGCGTGGCGCCCGTTTTGGTCTGAAGTCTGCTTTGAAAAACATAGGTTCCATAGAAAGGCGTGATGTCGTAGCTCACGAAATAGGTCTGACTACCGGTTCGATCTGAGAACGATCGAATGACACTGCGACGAAGGGTTTGACCTGGATTTGTCTCGATATGAATCTGTGCGACAAAGTCTTCGAGCACTTTTCTAGATCCCAGGGACAGGACGACCAGTCCGCAGTTCTGTTGACTCATTTGCGGGTAGGATACGGCAATAGGCGTGCAGCGGCGGTAGATGCTGGAAACTCGGTGGGTCACCGCTCCTAGGTATGCGGTTGAGTCTAAGTTGACGGAGTCCTCGGTGCAGCTGTCGGCGAAAGAACGAGCAGGGCTGAAAGCGAGTACGGCCAAAATCAGGGTGTGGGCTATTTTCATGGAGAACTCTTTTCTTAAGTTTTGAAAGTGGAATTCGAACGTCGTGGGCTGACTCAGTCTTGATCATTAGTCAAAGAATCACGTTGAGTAAAATAGGTGGTCGGGGCATTTCATATAGGTAGGAACCTATCTTTCGAATTCCCGGTCAATGGTCGCGCATTCGCGACTGTGACATTTCTAGAACACGAGGAAACGCACGAATGTTCAATCGCTTATTCTTATTGCTCGTTTTTACGGCGGTGTTTTCGGCGACCACGTTTGCCGCCGGTCCCAAGTACGGCAAGTTTGCCGAGCCGCTATCGAGCCGCTCGAATGCCGAATACTTCAAGAAAAATGATGCCGCTGATTTCTGGGCGATGATGCCGTTCTATACGGGGCAGAAACTCGGGCAGCAGTGCACCGCAGCTACTTTTACGATGGTATTGAATGCAGCCCGAGGGTCCCGTTCTTTGGATACGGATACGCCTCTTTTGACGATCGAATCGTTTTTAGAGAAATATGCGGAGAAGAAGTATTCGGAACTCCTGAGTCACGAAATTCAAATCGTCGATTTGTTTATCGGCAAGCTCGATCGAAGCGTGATTGGGAATCGACACTTGGTCGAAGTTCTTAAGCAGGCGGTCAGCAAACTGGGGCTTCAGAACGCGAAAACCCAGGTCGAACTATTTCCGGTCGATGTGAAAAATAAGTCAAAACTTGCGGAAGCCCGAAAACAGTTCCATGACGCATTAGTTGCGAACGAAAAATCGGCGAATGACTTTTTGATTCTCAGTGCCTTTGTCCAAGGCAAGCTCACGGGAGACGCGGAGGGATTTGCGCATGCGGCACCCATCGGAGCCTACGACGAGAGCAAGCGACTGGTGCTCGTGATGGATCCGGATCGTGAATGGTACGAACCCTACTGGGTGCCCGAAGACAAAGTGTTTGATGCGCTTGCGACCCATGAAGCAGACGCTGCACAACCGGGTTGGATTCGTTATCAGGTGAGGTAATGGTCGCCGGCTCAGTTCCCATGCAGAATGGGATGGCAGGATTATTGTAGGCACATTCTTTTGAGTAGCGAAGTGGGACAAAGAGTTTCTGTTCGATGGGCCTGAGTCACCCGATAGGAGGATTTCACCATGTCGAAGAACGCAGGCGCCCCAACGAGGCGCATTTTACCAATCCTCGTTCAAGCGATCTTGGCGCTGGGTCCGATAGCGCTTGGTACGGGTTGTAGCTCTCCTGAGAAACTTCAGTGGGGTTCTGTACTCCCGGATCAGTACGCAAACTGTGTTTCTGAGCGGATGCCGATCGGTACCCCATATCCCGGACCTCAGAGTCCAACCGGCCCAACGGTGAGGTGCAAGAAGGACAACGAAGGGTATTTTGTCGGCGACACATTGAACGGGCGGAGAATCGAAGATTCGGATGCAGTCCGTGCGTGCTGGAGTCGGGGAGGTCGCCTTCCGAGCGCCGAAGAACTCGCAAAAATGACGAGAGATGAGCCCGCTCAAAAAAAGAACGAGATCTACTGGTCATCGACTATTCACTCGAATCCATCGCGAGCACTCGCGTACGTGAGAAAAGAGCCGAACGGCTCTACGACGGCCGGTAAAAATCGCTCGGATTTGGCGGCGGTTCGGTGCGTGATGCCTTAGGTAGTTTTTCGGATGGTCGTGTGCAGAGCCTGAATGGCTGGGAATTCTGTCGTGCTCGGGGAGAATTGAAAATCACGTTCAAATCGATCCCAGGTTGCGCGCTCTTCGGTCGGGTCGAGCTTGATCCAGGCACTCGTCATTGGTTTCATTTTAGTTACAACAGAGTGGTGAAAAAAGAAAAAACCGGGAGGCCTTTTTAGGGGCGCGGTCCCGGTTCATTTTGATTTTTTAAGTTTTAGGTTCCAGTGAGGTTGTTGGTGAATGGCCCGCCTCGCTAGCGTTCATGGCGGTGTGCCCGGAGACTCATTGCGGTGAGCTCTGTGCGGAACATCGCCTGCGCGCGCCTCGCCTAGTCTCTTGTCGGAGCTATGCGGTGCCTCCGCATCCGCCGATCCTCGGGGCGACCCGGGACTCTTGCGAACGGGGCCTAAGTCTTTTTCGCGAGCGAAAACGGACATTTTGAATCGTTCCGAGCGCATCATCATACGTTCTTACCGCCTTTGTGATTCCAGTATCTCGCTGTTTTTTAGGGTTCGGAATGTGTCTTTGCGGGAATATATTTCATGAACAAGGTGAAATAGAGATTGCGTTTTTGTAAGTAGTTGACTAGAAGTAAAGTAAATAAGTGTAATAATATCCCCGAACAACTCACGTGAGTTGTTCGGGGTGCAGGCTAAGACTAAGGCAGTTTTGGCTGATACTTCTTCTTGAGGTTTTCCAAGCGATCGATGGCTTCTTCGCGCTCCTTTTTCTTCTCTTGCGCGGCTTTCACACGGTCAGCATCGATTTCTTTCAGCGCTTTTCCCAGTGCGTCGATCGTTTGCAGGGTATCTTCATCGGATGCCGAGAAGTTCACATCGTGAATGATTTGATCCCGAAGAGCTTGATAGGCGCCAAAATCGCTTGGCTCAGAAGGCTGTTTTGCAGGCAGGTTTTTAACGACGTCGTGGAACAAAAGTCCATAGGCGACGACCCCGCCAACTAAAATTCCGACGACGGCTCCACCAGCTCCACCGCCCGCCAGTCCGAATACTGCCATCGCAGGAATTCCGCCGACAAAGACTGTACCCGCGACTACTGCGCCGACTCCGACAACGACCAATGCACCTTTTCCGACGGAATAGAGTAAGTGCTCCATTCGCTGAGATTTAAGCTCTTCTTCGGTATAGCCGTCTTTAGCGCCGATCGGGGCGCATTTTTTTGCGTCGATGACTCGTGTGTTTGCGTCGATGGGGCAAGCAGTGAATTGAATGCGAGTTTGTTTGGCAACTTGCTTTTTGCCCACCACCAGTATGATGTTTCTTCCAATCATATCGACTGGTGCAACGACGTTGGCTTGAGCGGGGTTTGCGAATAGTGCTCCCGCAACACAGAGGGACGTCAAAATTGAAATAGATCGAATGTAATTCATAGTAGTTGTTACCGTTTCTAGCGTTCAAATTATCGAATCAATTAAAATGCTGCAAAGATCCTTCGCTGATCAACTCGTGAAAATGTTCCCATTCTGTTGGCGTCCGCGGTGAGGATCTTCTTTTCGTAGGTATTCTCGATCACTTGCGCAGTTGGGTCTCCTAAACGTGAACTTTATTTTTCATCGTAGCGCCCGTATGGTTGCACTATCCTGCGATCGGCAGCGTCTGGGATCAATAGTTAAACTCTACGTATGTAATTAGTATAGACAAACTGTCCCGGTTCCTGACTGCGGATCATTCGATTGAAAACAGTAACGGCAATCGATGTTAGATGAAGTGAACCTCATTGGACCTTGGAGAAATCTGAAAGATATTTCGGTTAGTGGGTTCTGAGTCGTTTATTGAGGGAGAACCACAGGTCCCATTCGGTGGTCGATCCGATGATTTCAAAGCCATTTTTTTCAAGGACTTTTCGAGAAGGAGTGTTCTTGGTCAGTACTGTCGCGAGAACGGCATCTACACCATATTCTTCAAAAAGCGTTCGCTTCAGACCCTCTGTCACCTCACCGGCGAGACCTTGACCTCGAAATTTTGAAGCAATCACGTACGAGATGAATGCCCAAGTTCTTGCCCCTTTCTCTCGGATGATCGGCGCAAATTCTTCAAATGTAGGGGAGTCGATATCGGGGCGAAAAATTTGTGCGCGACCCACGATTTGTTGTTGATGCCAGATTTCTAACTCGACGAGATCCAGACTGAAATCTGCGAATATCTTTCGATAAGAAATCGCGGCAAGGAGCTCTGCTCCCGCTTGAAGTGGGGTGATATCTCGACCGTAAAATGTTTCAACGGTGCCAGGCTCGTACATGATTTTGGTTATCTTACGAATGTTCCATGCTGAAACTTCTCGAAGCTCGGTGTGCGCCGTACTTATTTGAACGTTTTTTTTGATGACGGTGACGCAGGGGAGTGGGGTTATTTCGGCGTACACTTTTTGGGGCGTTACCCATGCGAGAAGAATGCTCAAGAGAAACGTCATTCTCTCTATTTTCTCCAGGAGATCTGTGCAAATCAAGTGCTCAGTCGGCGGTCGATCGTCGACCGTTTATTGACTGATGTTCTAAAGCCTAATGGATGCAGGCGGATCAAGGCGCATGAGAGTCAACCCCCTGGGCGTCGCAAGTTCTGTGTTCCCTTAGGGTGTTTTAAAAAACCGCTGAAAAGCTTTTTCAAAACCTACTGCGAGTTTTTGGCGAAACGCTGGATCAGATACTTTTTTTTCGTCTTCCTGGTCCGCGATCACTCCGATTTCCACCAGGACTGCTGGCATGGTCGCGGTTCTTAAAATCGCCAAGTCATGGGACCAGATCCCGAGAGCTGGATCGATGGGCTTGCAAGATTTGCAATCGTCATCCGGAAATACATGGTAGGTCGAAGGAATCCGGCCCAGCTCTTTCATTTGTCCCGCGAGCAGTCGAGCGAACTTCATGGATTTTTCGAAGACCGGTTTCGGGGAATCTGGATTCAAAAAAATATTGTACCCGAATTGGTACTTTTTCTTGAGCTCGGCACTGATTTTGTGTCCCGGTTTGCCGGCGCATGCTGTGGGCTCCTCTTGTTGCCATTTTGCCGAGACTGAATCGTGATGAATGGATAAGAAAAAGTCAGCCTTCTGCTGATTGGCGATCGCGCCTCTCGCGAACAGTGGTTTTCTCTTTTCCCATTTTTGTTTCTCTGCCGCAGGCACGAAGTCCGCTAGCTTGGGATTCGAGATTTCGACTTCCTGGTCTTTTTCGCGGGTCAGGACGATTTTGTATTTTTTGCCAAGCACGGCTCGAAGGGCCGCAACGACGTCATCGTTATAGGTAAATTCTTTTTGCTGACAAACCCCTGTCGCTCCTCCGTTGGAAGGCTCATGTCCCGAATCGATCACGATGGTTTCCGCAGGGGCCGAGCTTGAAAATACGCAACCGATCGCGATCGTACATAAAATGAGTTTCATATCTCCCATCCTAATATACGATTGAATCATCGCCTTATCATTTATTCTCGGAGATCAGATGAAGACGCTTACTTTTGTTTTTTCTGTATTGGTTTTGTTCAGTATGCAAGCGCGTGCGGATGACGCCTGCAAAAATCCTAAGACCCCATACGACTCGACTTACTGCACGGCTAAACTGTTTTTGGAATCAGACAAGGAACTCAATAAAGTTTACAAAGAGTTGAAAGATTCGCTGAAAAAAGAGCAAAAAGACAAACTCACCAAATCTCAGCGAAAATGGATTGAGTTCCGCGATGCAACTTGTTCCAAAGACGGCACGATCAACGTGGACTGTAACTTCCAGGTAAATAAGGCGCGTGGCGAGCAATTGCGTGATCGCCTTCGTGAATGCAAAACGGGGCACTGCGATGAGGCTCTTTTGTTCGCAGAAGACTTTAAGGCGCCGAGCGGCGCATAGTCGCAGAGTTTAAATTCCAGGAAGGCGACGGGCGGAAACGTTCGTCGCTTTTTCTATTTTGAGAGCGAAAAGTTTTGCTCCGGTCGGTGAGTTCGGTCTTATCGACCTCCGAGATTTTAGATGGACTTGACCGATTTGATTTTATGAAGTTCTTCGACACGCATCATGAACGCTCTTGCATCCACCTTGTAGTTAACTGGCTCACGAGCCAGGCTATCTCTTATTAAGAAATAAGGTTTGCGTTTCAAATCAAAAGGATCGATGTCCTCTCCGTACTCAACCACATTCACGATGTGGCGTAATCCACCGTTTTGATATTGTATCCAGTCCTCGTTAGATATCCGTGTCTCGGTGTTGATGACTACCATGGGCGGGCGTTTATGATCGATCATGGTGCGAATGAAATCCGGGTCGAGGGTGTGTCCCTCTCGAACAATCAAGGACGAATAACTATCGATTGCGAATTCTTTCTTGGAGCGAATTGACCAGGTCTCTTCTCCCGGCACTCCGGTATTCGGGCATTTCTGATTCGGAGATAGCGCTGACAACGCGTTTTGTATGCTTGTTATTCCTTGATCAATGTCCCAGTACCCGCCTCGAAGTTTTCCTCGTAATCCCTCCGGGAGTCTTCGGTTGGGATCTGGATCGTCGTTTGACTCTCCGAGTATCCTCGCATACGCGATTTCAACATCGAGATTCTTAGCTTCTCCCAGTTGAATTTTTCGATTCAACTCGTACGTCATATCGGCGGTAATAGCGAACGCAGAACAGGCTTTTGAATAGCCTTGCATTCCGGGTTCGGGAAAGTCTACGGCCACGCTATTAAATTTGTAGATTCGACCCCGCTCTTGGATTCCAATCGCGGACAGAAAGTGAGCTTCTCCTTTATAGTGACTACGATCAAAGTAGTTGGGAGTGTTCTCCTTCGGCAGAGGTGTTAGCCGAGGGGGTAGTAGACGTTGTCGCTGGTTTTCTGGTGTGTTGTGAGTCGCCCTGAGGATTTTGATGAATTGATTATCCTGATTTTCGGAAAGATCAAAGCGTCCGAGTTGCGATTCAGGGCCCATTTTAGCCCCCGAATGACCTCCGTTTTTTGAGGTTCGCGTGCCGCCTAAAGATCGCAGATGATCGATACTCAGATTGTTCTTTAGTGCCTGTTTACCGACGTCTGAGAGTGAATGGAAGAGCTGCTGGTTGAGCTGAAGTAATCCTTTTTTTCCGTATTGAACGAGTGCTGATATTTGTTTTTGCTGAGTTTGCGCCTTTTTTAAGAAGATTTGTCGTTCGTTTACTTCCCATTCTTTCGCGTTTGGCTCGGGTTTGGACAATCGAACGATCGACGCGGTTAACCGCGCTTGGTGGGTCATCAGAAATAATAAATTTCTGGTTTTGCCGTACTCCTTCAGCTCCTTTAAGGAGGCGTTACGATTTGATCTGGCCCATTCATCTAATTGTTCTATGGCTTCGATTCCTGCATTCAATTGAATGGACTTGCTGTTTGTAAGTGCGATGAAATGCTGAGGTACCGTTTCATCGGCAAGCAAGTAAATCGGAAGAAATCCAAGAAATGTGAGAACGATACATCTCGCTCTGATCAGCATCAATGTACTGATCGGCGACACATTTTGACGTCTTTAAAGTTAATGAATTGTTCGGTTGATGAATAGCGCGGTAGACAGGGAAGTGTTGAGCTCGACAGAGATTTGACTGCCTGCTAATGCGCGCTATACACCTCTCGGGCACGCGTCGCTCTAAATCGCGTTGCGATTCAACGCGTTCGCGTTGTTCGACTCTGCCGGATTTAAAATCCGTGAGTGACTAACGTACTTCATCATGTGGTTTAAGTTTCAAATAGAGATGGTGGCTCGGGGCAGAGTCGAACTGCCGACCCCCGGGTTATGAATCCGGTGCTCTCACCAACTGAGCTACCGAGCCATTCATTTGAAGTGGACTTAGAGCAATATCGGAGGAAGTATTCGGAATCAAGGCCGAAACGTTTGGCTGGATCCAATCTATGCAAAATTATCCCAAACCGGGACCCCAAGGCGGAACGCTGATTCGTCAAGTGGTTCAGTTTTTCCGTCATCATGCGACCTCAGGCGCGCGCGAGGATCTTCCATTAAAACAACCGCTTCTGATCGCTTGTTCAGGTGGCTCGGATTCGGTGGCGCTGGCGGTTCTGATGGCTCGCTACGGAAGGCGCATCATTGCCCCCCGCATGCTCACACTGGTCCACGTGAACCATGGGTGGCGAGGAGAGGAGAGCGATGAGGACGCCCGTTCCGTTCGTCGCCTTGCCCAGGACCTGGGCCTCCGAGTGATCGTCTACCGCGCAAAAACGAAACCCGCACCTGGTGACAGTTGGGAGGATCATGCACGCAAGCTTCGCAAGCGCTGCTTCCGCCAGGCGATCCGGAAAACAGGCGCAGTGGCGATTTTGACGGCGCATACGGCCGATGATCGTTTTGAAACGCAGCTCTGGCGACTACTCACGAACCCCGAAAAGGGCCTCACGGGGGGCATCCATCGCGTTTTTAAGGGAGAATGGCGCCCTTTCCTTGACGTGACCAAGGATAATGCTCACACTTTTCTAAAGGAGGAGCAATTCTCCTGGCGCGAGGATTCCTCGAACCGGGACTTGCGCTTCCTTCGAAATCGCATCCGGGCGGAACTCGTACCAGTCGTCGAGAAATTGTTTCCGGGTGTGAAGCGCCGATTTTCACTCAGTAATTCCCGTCGCTAAATGTTGATCTGCCCGTCCAGGGCTGTTAGCCTGAAAGCCACAAAATATGAAGCAAACACACAAGAACCTTGCTCTCTGGATCATCATCCCGCTGCTCTTTGCTACGTTGTACAAAGTGTTTGATACGGGTAGCCGTATGCGACGTGAACTCAAGTTCAGCGAGTTCATCAGTTACGTGAACGAAGGCAAGGTCGCCGACGTCACCGTCAAATCCGAGAACGTGATCGTGGGCAATCTCAAGGACCCTGGGCCGGACGGCAAACGCACCTTTGAGACCATTGGCCCATCCGAGAGCGGCCAGCTTTTTGAAATCCTCCAAAAGAACGGCATCACGCCGAACTACGAGCGCGCGGAGAAAACTCCCGTATGGCAGCAGTTCATTCTGAGTTGGTTGCCGCTGCTTCTGCTGTTTGGAGTCTTCTTTATTTTCATGCGCCAGATTCAGTCGGGCGGCGGACGTGCGATGTCTTTTGGCAAGGCCAAGGCGCGCATGCCGGTTGATTCGTCGACTCGTGTCACCTTCAAAGACGTTGCGGGTTGCGATGAGGCGAAACAAGAGCTCGAAGAAATCGTCCAGTTCCTAAAAGACCCGAAAAAATTCACTCGTCTCGGCGGACGCATTCCCAAAGGCGTTCTCCTCATGGGCCCTCCGGGTACCGGTAAGACGTTGCTTGCCAAGGCGATCGCCGGCGAAGCGGGCGTGCCTTTTATGTCCATCTCCGGTTCGGACTTCGTTGAGATGTTCGTTGGCGTGGGCGCAAGCCGCGTACGCGACCTTTTTCAACAAGGGAAATCCCACGCTCCTTGCATCATCTTTATTGATGAGATCGACGCCGTTGGACGTCAGCGGGGCGCAGGCCTCGGTGGCGGTCACGACGAACGTGAACAGACGCTCAACCAGCTTCTCGTCGAAATGGACGGATTCGAAGGCAATGAGGGCGTGATCCTCATTGCAGCAACGAACCGTCCCGACGTGCTCGATTCCGCGCTTCTGCGTCCCGGTCGTTTCGATCGTCGCGTGGTGGTCTCGGCGCCGGATGTTCGCGGACGCGAGGAGATCCTGCGCGTTCACACCAAGAAAACCCCGATGGACGCCAAGGTGGATCTTTCGATCATCGCTCGCGGTACGCCGGGCTTCTCGGGCGCAGACCTGGAAAACCTCGTGAACGAGGCAGCCCTCATGGCCGCTCGCAAAGACAAGAAGTTCGTCGAGCTCATGGATTTTGAAGACGCCAAAGACAAAGTCATGATGGGCGCCGAGCGTAAGAGCATGGTGCTTTCGGACCGCGAAAAACGTGTGACCGCCATTCACGAAGCTGGCCACACGATTGTGGGCTTCTTCATGCCGGGCACCGATCCTGTCCACAAAGTGACGATCATTCCTCGCGGAATGGCGCTCGGTGTGACGATGACTCTTCCTCGCGAAGAGCGTCTGAATCTCGACAAAGAACGCGCAGAAAACATGATCGCTTTCCTCATGGGTGGGCGCATGGCCGAAGAGATCGAGTTCTCCCAAAAAACTACGGGCGCCGGTAACGACATCGAACGCGCGACCGATATCGCTCGCAAGATGGTTTGCCAATGGGGCATGAGCGATGTGCTCGGGCCACTCACTTATGGGCATAACGAATCGCAACCGTTCCTCGGACGCGACATCGGATCGACCCGTGATTACTCGGAGCAGACGTCTCAGACGATCGACCGAGAAATCCGCGATATCGTCGAGCGTAACTACCGTCGCGCTCGCGACATCTTGATGAGCAAACGCGATATCTTGCACGAGATGGCTCGCGCGCTCCTCGAGTATGAGACGATCGATGGCGCAGAGGTCGAGCTGATCTGCCGCGGTGAAAAACTCGTTCGTGTGGTTCCGGTCGCTACGTCTACGCCGCCTCCGGCATCGGGAAGCACGAGTTCGGACCCGGTGGGTGGAACGGGCGGCGCAGCACCTTTGCCTGCTTAACTGCCTTCATAACTGAAGTGAGATCAAAGAGAAGAATTCACGGATGAATCGATTTGATAACGAAGTGAGAGACATGAGACACGGATCGTGATTCGCCCATGACTGAGGTGATTCGCCACCTACAAGCGAGTTTTCGTCTCCTAGACCTGGTCGACATCGGGATCGTCGCCTTCCTCATTTATCGCACCTTGCTCTTGATCAAGGGCACGCGCGCGATGCAAATGCTGACGGGCTTGGGTATCCTGGCGATCGGCTATTTTCTCTCCAGTACGCTTGAACTCTTCACGACTCATTGGTTACTTTCGCACTTCTTTGATTACTTCGTGCTCATTGTGATCATCCTGTTCGAAGATGATCTCAGGCGAGCGCTGACGACCGTGGGCAAGAACCCGTTTTTCTCCTCCTCCGCCAGTGAGCGTGAGCGACTCATGGTCGATGAAATCGCTCGCGCCGCAACTAAGCTCGCCGGTGAGCGCATCGGTGCCTTGATGGTGATCGAGCGCGAGACGGGACTTAAGAACTTCATCGAGACGGGTTCGAAACTCGAGGCGCAGGTCAAGGCAGAGCTCCTTTATTCGATCTTTCTGACGAATTCTCCGATTCACGACGGCGCCGTCATCATCACTTCGGGCCGGATTGCAGCGGCCGGATGTTTTCTCCCGCTCACCAAAGATCCAAACATCGACAAACGTTACGGTACCCGCCACCGGGCTGCGCTGGGTATCACTGAGGACTCGGACGCCATCGTCATTCTCGTTTCCGAAGAGGCCGGCGAGGCGCACTTGGTGAAAAACGGACGAATCATCACCAATCTCAATGAGGCCGAACTCGCACAGAGCTTGACTGCGCTCCTGGATCTCACTCGTGTGCGCGCCTCCTGGGCGGAAAAACTCAGACAAACCTTAGTCAGGCGCTTCTCGGATCGAGAAGGAGGGCGCTAGTTCATGCCGACCCGCATCTCTCGAGATTCGTTTCGTGGAGTGGCTCTTAAGGCGATCTCGGTGGTCGTTGCGCTCGTGCTCTGGCTCGTGGTTCTGGGTTCACGGCACGAAGAGGTGACCAAGGAAATTCCCGTAGCCGTGATTGCACCTCCCGGTCTGGTTGTTTCGAGTGAAATTCCCACATCAGTGGTGGTTCGTATCGAAGGACCAAAAGCGTTTCTAAAAACCATTCTCGCCCGCCGGGAGAGCGCCGTTCAGATCGATCTCTCCCAGGCCTCGCCTGGTATGGTGCCTTTTCAATTCTCTAGTCAGCCCATCAAACTCCCGCTCGGTGTTCGCGTCGTGAGTGTCAGCCCGGCCAAGCTCGTGTTTCGAGTCGAGGGGGAGGTTCAAAAAGAACTAGATGTCGAACTCAAGACCAAGGGCAAAATCCGCGAAGGTTTTCAGGTTCAAGAATTCCGAATTGAACCAAACCGGGTCCTCTTGACCGGGCCCGCATCTCAGCTCGAAGGGTTGACCAAGATCACGACTGCTCCCGTCGACCTTTCCGAAGTGAACGTCGGACAACCCGTGGAACTCAGTCTCCCGCTTGAAGAACTTCCCGGCGTACGCTTGGTGTCTCAGCGTCCGAGGCTTCTGACGGCACTTCAGGTCATTCAAGCAAATTTCCGACTCAGAAATATTCCGATCGAAGTTCAATCCTCCTACCAATCTCGTGTCGATCAAACACAAGTCACCGTCTATGTCCGCGCTGCAGCCGATCGAATGAAGGATCTGCGCGATGGAAGTGTCATTGCTAAATTGAACGTCGTGGATAAGAATAGGGGGCGTTACCGCGAGAAAGTTCAAGTGCTCCTTCCGCCTGGCGTTTCGCTCGTCCGAGTCGTGCCGGAATACGTTCGAGTCACCTTGTATTGAGCCTCTCTCGCGGGGCTGCGACTCCGGCGAGGGCGAGACACGAGCAATCTGCTCCTATCTCCCTTAAAAAATAATTCGCCGAGCGTTAGGGAAAACGAGCCATACGAGTTTTCCCGTCAGCCGGCGAATTATTTTTTAAGGGAGATGGGATGAAGAGACTTTTTGGTACGGACGGTGTCCGAGGATTAGCAAACGAATATCCCATGACCGGTGAAACGGCGATGGCCTTAGGTCGAGCCGTTGCTCATGTCTTGCAATCCACCCCGAGCCTGCATGGTAAAACTTCGCTCCCAGTCGGTGTTCGTCCCCTCGAAGGCGACGCGCGCTCCCGTCGTGTGAAAATCGTCGTTGGCAAGGACACCCGTCTTTCGGGCTACATGATCGAGCACTCGTTCGCTGCTGGGGTACTCTCCATGGGTGCCGATGTGATCCTGATCGGACCGCTCTCCACACCCGGAGTCGCTTACCTGACTCACAGTATTCGTGCGGACGCGGGCATTATGATCTCGGCCTCGCACAATCCATTTCATGATAACGGGATCAAAATCTTCTCCTCGGATGGCTACAAGCTTCCGGATGAGCTCGAAGACGAGATCGAGCGGTTAGCGCTCGGAAATGATATTCGCGATATTCGCCCGACGGGCGATCTCGTCGGCAAGGCTTACCGTATTGACGACGTTCATTACCGCTACGTCGTTTACCTCAAAGGACTGTTCGCGCGCGATTTGGATCTGATCGGGATGCGTGTGGCGCTTGATTGCGCTCATGGAGCCGCCTACAAAACCGCCCCATTGGTGTTCGAGGAACTCGGTGCCGAAGTATTGAAAAGCGGCGTGAGTCCGAACGGTCTCAACATCAATCATCACTGCGGAGCGCTCCATCCAGGGCACATCTCCAAACAGGTGCTCAAATACCGCGCCGACATCGGTATTGCACTCGATGGTGACGGTGACCGCTGTATCTTGTCGGACGAAAACGGCGAGATCGTCGATGGCGATCAAATCATCGGCCTCTGCGCGCTTGCGATGAAGCAAGAGGGATTGCTCGCGAACGACTCGGTCGTCACGACTCCAATGTCGAACATCGGTTTAGAGCAGGCGCTTAAGAAAAAAGGCATCTCTATGCTGAGAGCCAAGGTCGGGGACCGTTACGTCGTCGAGATGATGCGTAAGCAGGGGATTAGTCTGGGTGGTGAGCAGTCGGGTCACATCGTGTTCCTTGATTCGTCGACGACCGGGGACGGAATCCTAGCCGCGCTCAAGATCTTAGAGATCATGAAGCGCACCGGTAAGAAACTCTCGGACTTGAAAAAACAAATCGCGCTCTATCCGCAGGTTCGCGAAGACGTCAAAATCAAACGTCGCGTTCCGCTCGAGGATCTTCCAAAAGTCCAAAAGCTCATCATCGCAACCGAGAAGAAACTCAAGAACAAGGGGCGGGTTTTCGTGCGTTTCTCCGGGACCGAAAACCTTTGCCGAGTGATGCTCGAGGGCGAGGACCGCGAGAAAATCACAGGCTACGCCAAGTCCATCGCCGATGCGATCCGCAAGGAGCTCACCTAATGGCTCATTCATCCAAGCTTCCCCGTTTAGGCGTGAACATCGATCACGTAGCCACGCTTCGTCAACTACGGGGCACGCCTTATCCGAGCATCACCCAGGCCGCAGAAATGGCGACCGAAGGGGGGGCGGAGCAGATCACGATCCATTTGCGCGAAGATCGCCGTCACATCCAGGACCGCGACGTGATCGCGCTCAAGAAGTCTCTCAAGATTCCCATGAACCTCGAGATGGCGGTGACGAGTGAGATGGAGAAAATCGCACTCAAGATTCGTCCCGAGTGGGTTTGCCTAGTTCCGGAAAAACGCCAAGAGGTCACGACCGAAGGCGGACTCAACGTCAAGAAGGCGGCTCAGAAACTCAAGCTCATGATTCCTCGGCTTCAGAAAAAAGGCATCAAAGTGAGCCTGTTCATCGAGCCGTCGCTAGAGGATGTTAAAACTTCGCATACCCTAGGCGCGAACGCCGTTGAACTCCACACGGGGAAATACTGCCTGGCTAGGCAAAAGGCGTTTGGCGGAAAATCATCCGCAATCGCCAAAAAAGAAAAATCCCGAATCATCGCCGCTGCCGAACTCGCGGGCAAACTCGGGATCGGCCGTCATGCCGGACATGGATTTGATTACGAAAACGTGCGGGAAATTGCTGCGATGACGCTGAGCTCGAATCCGGAGTTTCCGCTGATTGAGGAATACAATATTGGGCACGCGATGATTTGTCGTGCCGTCGAAGTCGGACTCGTGCGCGCCACGCGTGAAATGGTCTCGGCGATTTGCGCCCCCTAAAGCATCAGGAAGGACTCTCCCATGAGAATTTGCAGCAGCGATGAAATGAGAAAAATCGACGAGTACTCCGAAAAAGAATTCGGCATCGATGCCGGTATTCTGATGGAGAACGCGGGACGTGCCGCATCTCAAGTGATGCTCGAAAAATACCCGGACGCCGGAATCCATACCGAGATACTCGTGATCGCAGGCAAGGGGAATAACGCAGGAGACGCGTTCGTACTCGCCCGTCGATTGCTCGGGATCGGTCGTCGTGTGCGAGTATTTTACCTTTCGCCCGTAGAGCGTTACCCGGCTGCTGTAGATAAACACTTCCGGATCCTAAAAGCCCTGGGCGCCAAGCTCGTGCCACTAGAGAATCTTGCCGAACTAGAAGAGTTTTTCGCGCATTCTCCCGGACCTTTTACCTTAATTGATGGGATCTTAGGTACGGGACTCAAGGGTAACCTCGAAGGATTCCTGTACGACTTGGTGGAACTCGTGAATGCGACGAACTTTCGCGAAGTGATCTCGCTGGATATTCCGAGTGGCGTTGACGGCGATAACGGCATTATTCGCGGCACGGCTATTCAAGCGGATCTGACGGTCTCGTTTGGTTTTCCAAAACTCGGACACTTCTTAGCGCCAGGCGCCTCCAAGCGCGGTGAATTGATCAACGTCGACATTTCTCTCCCGCACCATGTGCGCGAAGAAGGCGACAAGATGCTGCTCAATGACCGATTGGTGAGTCGTTTGATTCAAGATCGAGATCGCTACGGACACAAGAATTCGTTCGGTCACACGCTCCTCGTGGGCGGTAGCCCCGGTCGTTTGGGTGCCATTGAAATGGCGGGCAGAGCTTGTCACCGGATGGGGACGGGCTTGGTCACGATTTCGACGTGGGACGAGATTTTCCCGATGCTCATGATGCGGATGCCAAGTGAGACAATGGCATTCCCGATCCCAACGGATCTAGATCATTTGGACGCGCCTGGGAGCCTTTTAACGGGATTCTCGAGCATCGTCGTTGGTCCCGGTCTTGGGCAGAAGCCCGAAGCTGTAAAACTGTTAGAAGCGATCCTGGCCAATTACCAAGGCCCGGTCGTGCTGGACGCCGATGCGCTCAATATTGTCGCTGAGAACAATTTTTTCCCGCTCCTCGTGAATCGACGCGCGCCAACGGTGCTCACACCGCATTTGGGTGAGATGGCTCGTTTGCTCAAAATCAGTGTGTCTGAGATCAAAGAAGACCTCCTGTCCGCTCTTCGAGACGCCGTGGATCGTACGCACTCGACGATCGTGCTCAAAGGCGCTGCAACGCTGATCTGCTCGCCCGAAGACCGCGTGTACTTGAACCACTATCCGAACGACGGAATGGCGACGGCTGGTAGCGGCGACGTGCTGGCGGGAATGATCGGGGGCCTCCTCGGTCAGGGCATGGAAACATTTGAGGCGGCGCTCGCAGGCGTTGCACTTCATAGCGCGGCCGGTGGAGTTGCCGCTCAGACCAAAGGGCACCGCTCGATGACCGCGAGCGATATTGTCGATTCCATCAGCGGAGCGTTCCATGAAATCAAAGAACGAAAAACGTTGGCACCCCTTCCGTTCGAAACCCGAGCGTATCTGCTCTGAAGCCGAACTGCCGGGACTCGCCAGAGAAATCGCCGAGACCATTCAATTAGGCGACCGATTGATTCTCGAAGGAGACCTCGGTGCCGGGAAATCTACATTGGTTCGGCACTTGCTCGAGTCGCTCATGCCGGGCGTGGAGTCTCAGGGGAGTCCGACCTTTGCCCTTCAGTGGAGCTATCGCTCGAAATCAGAAGCGAGGGTTCCGAGTTTTGAGCATTTGGATCTCTATCGGCTCAAGAGCGAAGAAGAGCTAGAAGCGGCCGGTCTCTTGGATCTCCTTTGGGATCCGAAAACAGTAGTCGCGGTCGAATGGCTCAGTTTATTTCCGGAAATTGAAACCTTACTCAGCAAGCGATTGTCCGTTCTAAAAATCGAAATCGAGCCGACGTCGGATGGGCGTAGGCGTTACTCTGTTTCATTTGTTTGAGTGTTCTGAGTGTTTCTTGTCTTTTATCCAATGATTCAGAAGAGGTACTTGAAACGGGCTTTTTTGCAGTCGATCGCGCGTGATTGCCAAGCCTTGACCGCTCAATAGTTGCAGTGTAACACGATGCGTCTATAGGGGCTTTTTCTATGCTGCTGACACGCGCTACGGTTTATTTGTTGGTGATTTCCCTGGTGCTCCCGATGACCACCTCGGTATTCGCGCAGCCCATCGAAGCTGTCAGAACGTTGGATTCAACTCCCGACTTTGTCCGGTACGTCAATCATCTGAAAACGGATGTCTCTACGGGAAGATTATCCGCGTCGGATGCGGATCAAAAACTTCAGGTGTATTTTACGCAGCTCACGCTGGAGGGCAAAGACGTACTCTCCGAAGTGATCGCATCGCTTCGTCTGCACGCTGACCTTCCGGGATCTGCAATTCTCGTGGAGCGGTTTGAGAAAGCTCAAAAAGATTTGAACCGACTTAAGGCCAAGATGGAGTCTGAGTCACAAAGCACGATGTCCCCAGAGGAACGACTGGCGTTTCAGAGACGCTGGGAGAATGCTTTTATCTCGGTTTTGAAACCGCTGCAGAAGGACATCGAACGATTCTCACAAACCGGCAGTCGTTTTGATGATTTTTTTTGGCTCTGCGCAGGTGTGATCGGTGTGCCGGCGATCGTCGGGATCGTCATCGGGCTCATCATGTATTCTTCGAGACAGGCTCATTTGGGTGAAAAAGTAGAAACTGCGACTCGCAAACCTTTGCAGCTGCGGGATAAAAATCTGGCTCAGGTTCAGACCACCTATGATCAGGCCGTGTCTCAGATTCGCACGAGTCAGGAGACGTCGAACGCTGAGAAAACTAAACTTCAAGCGGACATTCTGCAGGCTTCGGAGCTGAAGCAACAAGGGGCGCAAACCATCGTGGTGGGAGGCGTGCCCGTTCAAATCGATAACTATCTGCAAACCAAACAGTCTCAGTTAAACCAGGTCGAATTGGCCATTCAGAGTAGTGATTCCCAGATCATCGCTGCGTTTGATCAGTATCAAAAGGGTCTCGCCGATACCGAAGTTCAGTATCAAAAAGACCTATCCGTCGTGAGTATCGAGGTTGCACAAGCGAACAAAGAAGCGCGTTTTTGGAGTGCGTTCGGCGAGGGCGCGGGAGGCGGAGCCGTCATCGGTTTGTTCCTCGGTTTGGCGGCGACTTGCTTCAGCGCCGACGGATATTGAGGCGTTTTCCCGCAGAATACCTAGACACACACATTCCCGGGTGTGGACTGCGTGTTCACATTTTATTTATTCATCAGATAGTGTTTATTTTTTGAAATCAACTTGGGACTGCTCAAGAGCCTCCGTGTATTTTCCTGCTCCTAAAGAGGTTCTCACTTTATGATGCTGACTCGCGCTACGGTTGTTTTGATGGTGTGTTCATTGCTCGGTTCGTTTACGGCTCCGGCGTTCGCCGCACCTTCGCGGCTGGAAGTTACCAGCCATGAATCGTCCGACTTCATCAACTATGTGAACCGTTTGAAATCAGATGTCTCGGCCGGACGACTTTCGTCTGCCGACGCCGAGGGGCGACTTCATCTCTATTTCACGAAACTAGCCGTAGAGGGCAAAGACGTGCTCTCCGAAGTGATCATGTCGCTTCGTTTGCACTCGGATCTTCCGGGGACCGAGATCTTGATCAAACGGTTTGAAAAAGCTCAGCGAGATCTGAATCGTTTAAAAGCCAAAATGGGATCTGAGGCCAATCGAACGATGAGTTCGCTGGAGCGCACGGCTTTCGAAAAACGCTGGGAAGGCGCATTCATCTCCGTTTTGAAGCCACTCCAGAAGGACATCGAAAACCTCTCTCAAACGGGTAGTCGGATGGATGACGTATTTTGGCTCTGCGCGGGCATGATCGGTGTGCCTGCGATCATTGGTATCGTGATTGGACTGATTGTCTATTCTTCCAATCAGGCTCAACTCGGTGAAAAAGTTGAGTACGCGACCCGCAAACCGGTCTTGAATCGCGATCAATCCTTGGCCAATGCACAAGCTGTTTATGACAAAGCAGTGAGCGAGATCCGTAAGAATCAAGAAACGGCGATTGCTGCAAAAACGACATTACAGGCAGAGATATCGCGAGTGACCGAACTCAAGGACCAAGGCGCGCAGACGGTGCTCGTCGGCGGTATTCAAGTTCAGATCGATACCTACCTTCAGACCAAGCGGACTCAGCTTGGTCAGGTAGAAGGGGCGATTTTTAGTGGTGATAACCAGGCGATTGCCGCGTTTGATCAGTATCAAAAGGGTCTCGCTGCTGCCGAAGCTCAGTATCAAAAAGACCTAACCCTCGTGAGTGGTGAGATCGAAGCGGCGAACAAAGCAGCGCGCTTTTGGTATTCATTCGGCGAAGCGGCTGGTGGCGGAGCTGTCGTGGGATTGTTTATGGGCGGTATCGTGGCCGGCTGTTTCGGCGGGTACTGATGAATGGAGAGTTTCTCTGGGCGTATCGCACTTCGTTCGTTCTTGCTCGTGATCTGCCTGATGAGGGCAGTTCTAGCTGACGTTTCGACCAGGGAAAATTTTTCCTCCCGTTTCCCCCCTGAATATTCCGGGGAGAGTCTCCTGGTCTCTCGAAGTGATCGGGCGCTTGCTCGTAAGCGGATCGGAAAACTGGAGCAATGGCGCCCAAGTTTGCGAGAGCGTTTTCAGGCGGGCACCTACTTGCCGCTCACGGTTTCAACGATCATCGGCGAACTTCGGGCTCATGCCGACTATATTGAGAGCGTAAACGAGTGCCGTCGGTACGCGACGACCCAGCAGTGCGAAACCGAAAAGCTCAACGCGATTTGGGTGATCGGGCGTGATGAAGGACTTTTTGACGATAGTGTTTTCTCGATTCTGTCCCGAGCGACGACTTCGATAGAAACCTCGAGCGGGTTTGTCCTGAAGCCTGAATGGGACCTTGCCATCGAGAACTACGACCAAAAACGCCTGGTCGTAGAGACCCTGGGGAGAGACGAGACACTCGATACCACGCCATCGGATGTAAGGCCGTCTCATCCAGACTATGTGCTTTGGGACCAGGACGGGAGACGGACCCTGCGGGTACGCCTCTATGAGCTCTACTCGGCAGATGAAATCTTGTTACTGGCCGAATGGGCTCGCACATTAATCCTACGAATGAACTCATCCGAGGCGAGGGTGACTTTTCAGCATCGCGATCTCGGTTCAGATTCGATTGAACTGACGTTTCAGCAAAAACGCGAGTTGGCGAAACAGTGGCTCCATCACGACATCGGCAAGGCAGTCGCCAACCGGCAAATACACCGCCTGCCCGAAGAAATTGACGTATTCGCCGCCGCCATTGAAAAAGGCATTTTTCGCCTGAATGGACTCGACTCGATCTTGGACCTTCCCGAATTCCAGTCGCGCCATACGAAACGGGAGAGGAACCTGAGAATCGCAGGCGGGGTCTACCGGATCACGTCGACCGCCGTGCTTTTTGTGCCGGTCTACGGGGGCTGGCTTTCGCTCTTGATGGGGCTCGGGAATAGTATTTATGAAAATCGGCACTCGGCTCGCCCTCATCGTTAGTCTGGTTCTAGAGACCGGGGTTTTGCGCGCGGAGGATCGTCCGGGCGAGGCTTACTTTTGGAACCACCCCCATACCCAGCTAGAACCCCAAAAAGTCACGCTCACGGGCCTATTAGAGGGCTCTCGTTTGGAAAGCCCCGCCTTGCGGGTGGTTTACGCTCGGCAAAATACGGCAATCGAAATCGATTCATCTTGGAATTCGCGTCGTTCGCAGAACGTTTATTATCATCTCAGTTTTGCTTGGGATTGGATGAAGCGTCACTATCCTGACCTCATTTCACCAGAGACCCACGGAGATCGGCAATTGATCGTGCGCCTGGATATCAGCGATGAGTTCAGTGATGGTTCGCATTGGTTTGCAGTCGAGGAAAAAAATCGCAAATACAATACGGCACTTTCTATCCCGGGTTCCACTTCGGCCAAAACCGACGAAACGGAGGCTTGGGCTCGCGAAATTTGGTTTCGTCCTGCGCGGCATCTCCCGAGTCAGGGGGGGCTCGCTCGATCGGTGGACGCCTATCGCCAGGCAGGAATCATTCAATCGATTTACGGCTCACTCGTATTGAGTGCCGGCGTAGAGGGTGTTCGAAGGTCGCAGGTACTGGGCAATGCGCGCGGCTTTTTGAGTTCCGGCATCGATTGCGCAACATCAGTGCTCGCTCTCGAGCTATTTTTTCGCGGCACCAAAGCGGTCGATCGCTCTTTTCCTAGCCACCGGTTTCGCGAGGTCTCATTGATTCCAGAGGTCATCTACCATGAGGCGGCCCACATCGCGCTTGCGGAGCAAATCAATATTGCCCACGATTCACCGCTGGCCGAAGGGCTCGCGAACTATTTTGCGGCCAAGATGTTGGGGTCGCCCCAGCTGATGAAACGAGACAAAGAATGGAACCGAGGTTCGCCGATTCGAAACGGGGAATCCAATACGCGCTATGACCCTTCTTTTGAGACGCGCGCCAAAGCTCAGGGGAATTTTGCGTTTCAGCTCCTCTGGAGTATGGGGGAGGCCTTGGGACCAAGTGAAAATGCGGTCTTCGCACGTGCAATCCCGTTGCTCACCAGTCAAAGCGAGCTGGGTCGTGATGTGCCGCGCGCATTTTTCGAGGCGGTATCCAGTGAACCCAACGCGGAGACGCTTCGGTTGAAACTTCAAAAAGTCTTCGCAGAAGCAGGACTCTAAGCAACTCGCAGATGAGGCTCGGCAGCTTTGCCTTTGGCCTGATCAAATGCGGCTGGGAGCGATGCGGAAATCGATTGCGCGCTGATGACGGCGACGAGTTGGGTTTTGGAAATTTTTGGATGGTGAATCAAGGTCAACCATTCGCCTTTTTCCACACCAAACGCGGCTCGAAACGCTTTGCGCTCGATCGTGTTCGACTGCGAAGCGAGTCCAACGGGAGAGAACTCCGTATAGCTGAATTTCTGAAGCCGTCCCCAAAGATCGCTGAACGTCTGAGGATGGATTCGGACCCCGAGCCAGGCTCCGAGTTTGGACTTATCAAAAAGCGCGTGTTTCGCGACGAGATCACTGCCGGAAGTCGCGGTCGTTTCCATGACTAGCGCGGACATAATTTTTTTCTGCTGATACAGAAACTGGAGCACCGGACGGAACGCGGCCGGATAGCTCGAAATTTTTGCGGCTTCGAAGAAATCGATGAGATCGGGATATTCAGCCGCCCAACTGGATTTCAAATAGCGACGCGCTCCCATGGAGGTGCGGCCGTCAGGCACGTGCGCTTGTGGGACTTCTTTGCGCTCTTGCATGAAATGACTGAGCACGACTTCGCTTTGGATGCCGGCTGTGCTTTGGGTGGAATCGAGAAGTGAGATGCCCTCGCCACCGGGAGGTGGTGCGGGAGGAAGCGCAGACGCGATTCCTCCTGACTCCGAGCCACTCGCGGGAGGCGTCGGCAGACCGAGTTCTCTTAAGAGTTCGTTACGATCGAGGGCCTTCGTGGGGTCGAGAGAAAACGCATCGTCGTCGTTATCTTTTTTTCCGCCGGGAGGGGGGGGAGGGGCGCCATGTTCCTTCTTCCCATAGATCAATGAGGTCAGTGTAGGCATTTCTGTGCCGTCACGCTCTGGGTCAAAGGTAAATCTTTTTGATGAGTTAGAACTCATATCAGCCTCCTCGGACGAATGGGGTCCTCGTCAAAGACTCATCGGCACAAATCCTTGAAAACTATACAAAAAAAACGACCTTAGTAGTTGACGCACTATATCCACCATGCTAATTCTTAGCCTGGGTTTGTGAGAGGAATCTAGGGAGTATTGACGTTATGCGTCTCACATCAAAAGGTCGTTATGCAGTGCGCGCTATCTTGGATTTGACTTTCAATTCCAATGGCCGCCCTGTGCGCTTGCAGGAAATCTCTGAGCGCCAAAAAATTTCCCTTCACTATCTCGAGCAGCTTTTCCGCCGCCTCCGTAAAGGTTCCGTCGTAAAAAGTGTTCGCGGACCAGGTGGAGGTTATGTGCTTTCTCGTTCAATGGACGAGATCACCGTCAAGGACGTGTTGACGAGTGTGGGTGAAAACATCAACCCAGCCAAAGATCTGATCGGCTCGAACGATATCAAGAGCGATACGGTTGAGTTCATCTTGACGAAGACCTACTTCGAAAACCTCGGCGTGCTCATGCAGGACTACCTGACGACGACGTCCGTAGGCGATTTGATCCGTAAGGCTCGCGGCGCCTCGAGCGAGGCTCCGCGCCCACAAGTAACTCAGACGACGGCTCAGCCGTCAGCTGCGGTTTCTGGTACGGCATTCAAACCTCGTGATTTATCTTGATGCGGCGTCCAGCGCGCCCATTCGATCCGAGTTACTCGACTTCATCCAAAAATTAGCGACTTCCTCCGATCAAGGGGCAGGGGAGCTTTGGGGTTATCCCTTATCTCAACACGAGGTCGGAGCGCGCTCACGCGACTTTAAGGCCCGGGCGAGCGATGCGATCTTGCGTACGTTGGGGCTCCCTTCTCGCGACTACGGAGTAGCGTTCTATAGCTCTGGCTCCGAGGCGCTCGAAGTAGGCGCACGCACTCTCAACCGCCGGTTCCCAGGCGAGTGGGCAAAAGGGGCCATGGAGCATCCGTTTGTTCGGGGCCTTCAAGCCAGCCTAGTCAGTACCAGCGAAACGAGCCAGACTTCTTGGGGCTCACTCATCTACGGACAAAACGAGACTGGCTTAACTTCGCATACCCTAAGCGCCATTTTTAGCTCCCATAACGAACGATCTGCGCTCCTCATCGATTGCATCGCTAGTTGGGGGAAGGCTGATCTTTCGAACCTCGGAAACGAAACTAAAATCCCACTCTTCATCCCGATCCAAAGCAATAAGATTGGCGGCCTTCCGGGGGCGGCGGCACTTGTTTATCCATTGGCTTTTGCGCCGCTCTGGAGTCCGCTCACTGGAGACGCCTCACGAAATACGCATCGGCCAGGTGGGGAGAATCAGCTCGCCGTAGCGAGTTTTGTTTGGTTGGCTGAAAATCTCGAAAACATCATTCATGATTATCAAACGCGAGTTCGCGCCTTGCGAGATCACTTCGAGGCACAACTTCGCCAGCGTTTGCCGAACCTTCGCTTCACGCACGACCAGATGCCTCATCATTCGCGACTCCCGCACGTTTCACATTTTTGCGTTCCGGCTTCTAAACCGCTCGAACTGGTTGCGAAACTCGATCTGCGCGGGTTCAGCGTGAGCGCCGGGTCGGCTTGTAGCAGCGGCAGTCCGGAACCGAGCCAGGCCCTCTTGGAGGCCGGATGGAGTCGAACGGATGCACTCAATGCGATTCGGGTCTCGCTGAGTTCCGCAAACCAGGCGCGGGATCTTGAACTTCTGGTTGAAACCTTAGGCAAACTCCTGGACCCTTAAAGGGTGGCGAAAGAAAAAAAACGGATCATTCTCGGGTTCAGCGGCGGCGCGAACAGCATCGTCGCGGCCTCCCTCCTGAACAGCCAAGACTACGATGTTCGGTGCGTACATTTTCATGTCGACCCCAAAGTCAGAGCTCCGATCTGCAGCTGCATGCTGGCAAGACCCCTCGCAGAGATCGAAAAACTCGGACAGAAACTCGGCATCAACCTCAAAATCGAAGACCGCACCGACGCCTATGCGGAACTGGTCGTCGAGCCTTTGCTCCATCAACGATTAGTCGGTCGGCATGATGAAATTTGCCTCAATTACCATCAGGCATTCCTCCTCGATGGACTTGAAACGTATCGCAAAAAAACGGGCGCCACGAATCTAGCGACCGGACACAAGCTTCGCGTCGTACAGGACCAGATCGCACACTCCACACAGGTGATGCGTTCATTTGAAACGGAACTCGATCAATCAGCTTATTTCGCCCGCGTTCCGCTCGATGTCCTGGCTCGGTTGGTTTTGCCGATGGGAGAGATTCCCTCGTCGATGGTCGAAAAAATCGTTCGAGAATTGAAACTCCCGAATACGATCGCAAGCCCAGGACGCCATTCGAGCCACGAATGTTTGCCGCCGGAATTTTGGAAAGGTGAGGTCATTCCCAGCATTATACCCAAGGATCTTTTCAAAAGTGGCAGTTTCAAGGCACGGCAGGACCCCATTGTGGCCGAACATCCTGGTATTTTCTCGCATTACATTGGAGAACCGCTCTCCGGTTACACCGACAAATTCGCTGCCGAACCGGATATCGATAAACGCCTCTGGATCGTCGATACGGCCGATGCGTTATCGAGGAACTTATTCGCACTGAACCGTGCGCATTGGTTGATTCCGATCGGTGCGTTCGAAAACACCAAGATCGAGGTCCGTCGGCTGACCGACGCGAATCACGTTGCGCGGATCACGGGGACGGTTTTTCATTACATGCGCGACTGGATCCAGGTTCAAACGGATCAACCCCTTCGTGCCGTTTCTCCCGGCGAGTCGTTTATTTTTTATCAAGGCGAAGCGCTCGTTGGCTCCGCTCGAGTCGTCGTGGCCGGACAAATCGGCGGCACCATGGTAACTTAAAACGCTCCCGATCGGTCTCAATAGCCTTCTTGTCCCAGCTGAGGACCGGGGCGCCCGCCCGTAACACCTGGAAAGCACTTGTCCGCCAGGCGTCATCCGCGCTACACCCGATCTATCGTGAAGTACCGGATTCAAACTCTCGGCTGCAAAGCCAACTTTCTCGACAGCCAGCTCATAGAGTCTCAGCTCGGCACCGCTGGGTTCGAGGCCGCACGCTCGGGCGATGCCGAAGATGTGTTGGTCATCAATACCTGCAGCGTCACCGACGAAGCCGACCGCCAAGGTCGCCGGCTGGTGAGACAAGCAAAAAAGAAAAACCCGAATGTTCGCGTGGTGCTCACAGGATGCGGCGCTGAAGTCGATCCCGAAGGACTTCTCAAGGGCTCCGGCGGTGATTTCGTCGTGGGAAACCAAGACAAACATCGAGTCGGAACCTTGATCCAAAATGCACTACAGGGGTCGTCCCAGTCTCCCGTATTGGGCTCCGTTCAAAACTATTCGGAGTTCTTGAGCCGCCATCCGATGGACCGTGATTGGCCGCTGCCGGCGAACTCTTTTGCGTTGCCCGAAAAAGATCGACTCTCGAGTTTACTGAGAACGCGCGCATTTCTAAAAGTCCAAGAAGGCTGCAACTCGTTCTGCACCTATTGCATCATCCCTTATGGGCGCGGACCGAGTAGGTCTCTACCCATCGAGAACCTAATCGAGCAGGTAAATCACCTGGTTTCCGACGGCTACCAAGAAGTGGTGCTCACCGGAACGAATATCGGCGAATACGGTGTCGATTTGAGTACGGACGGTGAGCCGATCCTAGACGAACTCGTGGAAACGATTCTCGCACGCACTCAGCTCCCCAGACTCCGATTAAGTTCGTTAAACCCTCGTGAAATCACTCCTCGAATTCAAGCCCTCGTAGGAGAGGATTCACGTCTCATGGCCCATTTTCACGTCTCGCTCCAGAGTCCGCACTCCGCGGTTCTGCGCGGGATGAAACGCAAGTACCGAGGCGAAGATGTCGTCGAGTGCTTAACCAAGCTTGCACAACTCCCAGCACCGCGAGGCGGAGTTTATGTGGGGATGGATGTCATCACCGGGTTCCCGGGCGAAACCGACGCCATTTACCAGGAGTCGCTCCAAATCCTTCGGGACCTGCCTTGGACGAGGCTCCATGTTTTCCCTTACAGCGAGCGAACCGGTACACCGGCCACTCAGATGAAAGGTAGCGTCCCTCGCAGCGTGCGGAATGAACGAGCAGGGGAGCTTCGAAATCTGAGCCTGGAACGTTTAAAAGGGCATTACGAACAGTTCCTCGACTCGAACGAGGGAACGGTCCCCGTTCTTCTAGAAGGCCTTTCTCGGGGGGCTCAGACCTCTGAACCGACGCTGACGGGTTACTCCAGTAATTATTATCGTTTCACTATTCAATTGAACGAGAATGACCCCACGGCCAGCGATACATTAAATCAGTATAAAAACAGGATCTTGCACCTGATCCCAGAGCACCTCGAGATGGATCACCAGATCGGGGAAGTCACATTAAAATCTCGTTTGGCTGACCTCTCGCAAGTTGACAAGTCTAGTCAAGAGCCGGTACCCTCCCTTTCGCCATGAACTCAGACCTTACCGTGCTACAGAAAGCGCTCGGATACGAGTTCCACGACCGTGGAATTCTCCTCCAGGCGCTCACTCATACGTCGTATGGGCACGAACATTTCCCAAAAAAGCCGCTCGCGACTCGAGACAACGAACGTCTGGAGTTCCTGGGCGATGCCATCCTGGATGGGATCATCTCGGACATTCTCCTGGAAGCATTTCCGCAAGCCAACGAAGGCCAGCTCTCAAAACTCCGCGCGGCGGCCGTGAACGAGAAAACCCTCGCCGAGCTCGCCAAACAGGTCACGCTGGATCAGAGTGTTCGCTTGGGCAAAGGCGAAATGCAAACGGGCGGCAATCTCAAACCTTCGATTCTTTCATCGACCTTTGAGGCACTCATCGCCGCGATTTACATCGACGGTGGTTTCAACGCTGTCTATCCGGTTGTTCGTCATTTGTTTGCGCCGCTTTTCCGCGATCAAACGCATTCGATGATCCAAGTCGATCACAAAACTCAGCTTCAAGAACGAATCCAAGCTGAGCACAAAGTCACGCCGACTTACCACCTCGTGGTAGCGGATGGACCAGATCACGCAAAAACCTTTGAAGTCGAAGTTCGCATGAACGGCGAGAAACTCGCCACGGCACGCGGTTCCTCCAAAAAAGAAGCCGAACAAAACGCCGCGCGCTTCGCCTTGGAGCGTGCACACCCCAAGACTGAATTGTCCTTATGAAATCAGGTACCATCGCGCTGGTTGGCCGCCCAAACGCCGGCAAATCAAGCCTGCTCAACGCTATTTTAGGTCAAGACCTCTCCATCGTCAGCCCCAAGGCTCAGACGACCCGGGATCAAATCCTCGGTGTTTACACCGAAGACAAAAAAGGCCAGATCCTGTTCTACGACACTCCCGGTATTCATTTTGCCAAACCGGGCGGAATCAATGACGCCATGATGGCGAACGTGAGTTCGGCGCTCGAATCCCCGGACCTGGTCTGGTTACTTTTAGATCCACACTCGGACTTAAAGCGCGAAGAGAGATTATTTCAATACCTGAAGGAAAACTTGAAGAACGCTCCGATCTTCTTGGTATTCACCAAGGCCGACGAAAAGCGTACTTTGAACGACCGCGACCTGATGGATTGGGCGCGCAAGCAAATGGAGTACGCGGGCGAGTTCGAAGTCTCGAGCATCAAATCCAAAAAAGGCCTCTCAGCACTCATCGATGCGAGCTGGGAAAAGATGCCCGAAGGCGCTCCCTTCTTCGATGATCCGGATCAAGTGTCCGATCGCCCCATGCGATTTTTTGCCGCCGAATTCATCCGCGAGCAGCTCTTCTTGCACCTCGGCCAGGAGCTCCCTTACGCCTGCGCCGTCAAGATCGTCGAGTTCAGCGAGAAGAAAAAGCCGATCCTCATCCGGGCCGACATCTGCGTGGAACGCGAAAGTCAAAAAGGTATGGTCATTGGCGCCGGAGCCAAAAAGATCAAACAAATCGGGATCGACGCCCGAAAACGCCTCGAAGGATTCATGGAACAGCCAATTGCGCTCAAACTCCAAGTCGAAGTCATCAAGGACTGGAGCAAAAACGTCGACCGCCTACGCGAACTGGGCTATAACGTCCCTCAAAAAAAGAAGTGATCCCTCATGTCCAGCATTCGCCCTCGACCGGCTACGGTCGTCATCATCGGTCGACCCAACGTCGGCAAAAGCAGCCTCTTTAATCGTCTCTTTGGGCGTAGACGTGCACTCGTGCACGACATGCCGGGAGTGACCCGCGATCGCTTGGTCGAAACAGTCGAGTGGCACCGTGATCGCAAGATCTATCGTTTCTCCCTCGTCGACACCGGCGGGATCGGTGGCGAAAAGTTCGGCGAAGAGATTAAACAACAAGCAGCGATCGCTCTCGAGGGAGCGGATCTGATTCTTTGGGTGATCGACGCTAAGATCGGCATGACCCACGCCGAAGAAGCGCTCTACGGCGAACTCAAAAACGAAGGCCTCCTCAAGAAAAAGATCCCGCTTGCGATCCTCGCAAACAAAGTCGACGACACGAGCAAGTTTGACGAAGGCACCCTGGCCGAACTCTACCAATACGCGGACCACGTATTGCCCGTCAGCGCCGAGCACAAAGTAGGGATCGAGGATCTGACTGATCTCATCGTCCAGAAGCTCACCGAAGTCCGCCCGGATTTCATGGAGTCCGACGGAAGTGAAAAAGTCGAAACCATCGACGACGAATCCTCCGACGATTCGGAACAAGACGACGAGGGCGATTTTGAAGAAGAAGAAGAAGAAGAAGAAGAAGAAGAAATCGACGTCGATGAACTCGAAGAAATCTTCGACGAATCCGAAGCCGACGAATTAGAAGAGCTCGATGAATCAGACGAATTAGATGTCGAAGACGAATCCGAGGATGCAGAAGAAGAATCAGAAGCAGAACCTTCGGAGCCATCGCGAGCAGAGCGCAAACCGCGTATCGCGATCGTCGGAAAACCGAACGTCGGCAAATCGACTCTGACCAACGCACTCCTTCGCCAAGAACGTATGATCGTGAGCCCGATCGCAGGCACGACGATCGACTCGATCGATTCCGACGCCGTCCTCGACGGTCGTCCCGTTACTCTCATCGATACGGCCGGCATTCGCCGCAAGAACAAAACAGAACAAGGCGTTGAGGTTCTCTCCGTCATTCAGACCCGCAAGGCGCTCGAGCGCTGCGACCTCGCTTTTTTCGTGCTCGACGCAAGCGAAGGTACCGCAGACCAAGACGAGAAAATCGGCGGATTGATCGAGAAAATCGGCTGTTCCGTGGTTCTCATCATGAACAAGTGGGACACGCAGAAACGCAGGGCCGACTTCACTCAAAAAGACGCCGTCGAACGCATCCGCTACAAGATGCCGTTTCTGAAATACGCGCCCGTGGTTTTTCTGAGCGCCAAGGAGCGCACCGGATTTCGCCACTTAGGCGACCTGGTCGCGGACATCCTGAGTCAGAAGCAACTCAAGATCAAATCCCACGAATTCACCGAGTGGGTTCGCGCCAAGGCCGAAGTGCACAACCCTTGGAACGTCAGGTTCTATTTCTGTCACCAGACGGGCCGTTATCCACCGAGTTTCCAGTGTTTGGTGAGCCAACCCGATAAGATCGACGTCTCGCTCGAGCGTCACTTGATGAACTCCATCCGCGAGGAATGGGGATTCATGGGAACGCCCATCCGCATTCGGTTCAAGCAGGCGAAATCCAAGAAATACCGCCCAAAACCGAAGCTCAAGTTCAAGAACGAGCGCAAGGCACATCAAAACAAATCGTCGATGCCGGGAATGCGTTTACCAGGTAAAAAGAAGCGATAACATCGTCGTAAAAAACATCCCCTCGGTGTTGTCGACTTGCGTCCCCCCCTCAAGGGTGACCGAAGTCGGGGTGTCCTGGAAATTCACCGCATGGAGTTTGGTCTCCAAGTTCAGGTAGACCTTCTTAGGCTTCATAACGAACTCCAGGCCCGCACCTGCACTAAATCCTAGCGAATTATCCTTCGTAGCTTCTCCAGAGGTGCCGAGTTCCGTTTGAGTTTTCACGTAGGAACCCACCCCCGCCGTTACGTACGGACCAGAGAAGGTGATCGGTGCCGATAGATCGCGCGTATCGAAGTAGTAACGAAAATCGGCGCCCATCTTGAACAGGTTCACGTCGTATTTAGCAGTCGTCGCCGCGCCATCAGGCTTACCGGAGAACGAGTGCTTGGCGTTTGAGATTCCAGCCGTGAACGCAAAATTGAAATCAAACCAGTAATGAAACTTCACCTCCAGCGCTGGAAACCCACCACTGTAGAGCATACCGCGATTCCCGGTCGCGCCCTGGTAACCTGCTCCGAGACTCACCCCGAAGAACCGTCCGTACTGGAGAAACTTCGTGTCTTCTTCTTCCTCTTCTTCAGAATTGAAATCGCCGAACCTCGTGTACGGGGTTTGCCGGAAATCATCTTCCTCGGGTGCCGTCACACGCGTCGTGGCCGGATCAGTCGCCGGTGCTGTGGGCGCAGGCGGTTGCGCGGCGAGCGCACTGAGCGGAGCACCTAGTGAAACCAAGCACACAGTCGCCCAAGTTTTTTGCCGGAGGAAAAGATCCGTACCCATCAGAAGTAAAACCTCATGCCGGACTGCAAGAACGTCAGGCCGAGTGTGCGGATCACGGTGCTACCGGAAATGTTCGTCGCCTCGCCACCGAACTCGAAACTGGCTCCGACGCTATCGATACCGGGAATAAAAAACTCCACCCCAAACCCGCCTTGAAGGTCGTAGCCGGTTTTTCCGGACGCTTTTAGGGCCCCGAGAGCGAAGAACGAATAAAAATTCAGGTTATTCTCGTAGAAGATGTTCTTGAAAACCTTGGCGCCAAATGTGGTCTGAGAGTTTGAGCCGCTCTCGACACCAATGACACCTTCTAAAGCGAGGTCTTTGGTCATCGCGTATTTGATACCCACTCCCGGCACACCGCCCGCGGAGCGTTGGTTTGCAAACTGTGCGTTATAACCCAAGCCCAAGCGCCCCTGAAGATCCCGCGCAGAGGCTGAGAGCGGGGAGAGGACGAGCCCCAGGCAGACTCCGACGACGCTCGATTTCATGAACGTGAAACTGGTGCGAGATTTCATGCATTCCCTTCCTTGGGGTGTGATGACAAGGCACGCGAAAAAGGTGATTCTAAGACTTCATAAATAAGCGTAACTTTTGGGTTTCTTTTTGACAATACTCCCTCCGTCTTCTAAATCTTTTTCTATATGCATGGCTCAAATGAAGCTTCCGACCCGGTCGAGGTTCTCGCTCGCAAGCTCTCCCAACAGAAAAAGCTCACTGCCGTAGTCGCCGTCATCTTTTTCTCAGTTCTGGGGCTCTGGGGCTTTTACCAGCAGATGAAGGTCGCTTCGTTCGAAAAGGCGCGCTCTGAGTGGTTCCGTGCTGAATCCGCATTCGATACGCAGTTCCGCCTCATGACCACACCGCCCAAGCTACCCACGGACGGCAAGACGGCCGCGCCAACCCCTCCAACCTCGCAAAAATGGGTCATCGATACGGTACTTGCTCAAGAGCTCGAAGCCGTTCAGAAGGTCGCGACCTCAGGTGAATCGACGCCATCGAGCTTCGAGGCGAAACTCCTCCTGGGACAAACCTATTTCCGTTATGACGCGGCACCGGATGCTTTTCAGAAGGCCGCGAACTGGTTCAAGAAGGCCGTCGATCAGAATCTCGACCCTGAGCGCAAGGCGACCGCCTTGTATCAACTCTCGTTCGTCCAAGAGGCGCAGGGTGATCTCGATATCGCTCTGGGTTCCGTCAGCTCGGCCCTTGCGCTCAGTCCAAAATCAGCGATTCGCGGCGACCTCCTGAAGTTCCAAGGACGTCTCGCTGAACGCCTCGGCAAAAAAGACATCGCCATTCAGGCCTACGACCAGATCATTAAAAACTATCCGCGCAGCGAGCTTCTTCGCTTCGCTGAACAACGAAAGGCCGCCCTTTCTCCATGATTGTACGTGAATTTAACCCGGCGCTGTCTCTCTCTCTGATCTTGGTAGCCTGCGCATTCAGCGCCTGCGGTGGACGAAATATACACCGCGGAGAAACGCCCGACCCACGTGTGATGGTGCGCGGATGGACGATTCCCACGCAAACAGGAGATACCGAAGCCGGTGATCGTGGGTTTGAATACGGAAACACGATTGTCTGGGAAAAAACCTTGATTTTCGGCTCCCGAGGCGAGGGGGTAGTGGCCCTTTATCCAGACCTCAAGCGCCGTCGCTGGAGCTTTAAGCCGACCGGTGGCGTCCAGAGTGAAATTTCAGCGGACCGCAGGAATCTCTATTTCGTCGCCTCCGACGGATTCCTTTATTCGCTTGAGGCCGAAAACGGCAAAGAGCGCTGGAAAGTCGACCTCAAGAATCATTTCGCATCGAAACCCGTGCTTTCAAACGGGAGACTCTTCGTTGCCACTCCGGACGACGTTGTTTACGCATTTGATGCGAACACGGGCAAGGGCCTTTGGACCTATCGCCGTCGTACTGCACAGACCACGACCATTCGCAAAGTCTCTACGCCGCTCGTGACTCAGTCCGAACTGGTCGTGGGATTGTCGGATGGTTACTTGATCAGCCTGCAGCTCGAAGAAGGCACGCTCAAATGGGAGAAGAAACTCCACTTCGCCAAAAAGTTTAACGACATCGATGCAGGCCCTGTGCTCGTCGACGACCGTTACGTTGTTCCATCCTACGACGGATCACTCTACGCTTTGAATGCTCAGGGCGACGTACAATGGAAATACGACGCCGGCGGTGCACGCTCCGTTGCGGTCAAAGGCTCAACGATTTTTCTCCCGTCTAGTTCAGGATTCGTCTACGCACTCGACTCCACGAACGCTAAACCGATCTGGAAATTCGAGCTCGATCGCGGTGTACCGACCGAGGTGCTCCTCACGGATCGGTATGTGATTTTCGCGTCGAGTTTTCAGTACATCTACGCGCTCGATATCGCGACCGGCGCATTGAAGTATCGCTTTAACTTAGGGAATGGAGCAGGGGTTTCGGCACCTCCCGCATTCTTCAAGGAAACAAACGACGCGTACTTCTTGTCGATGTCTGGGAACCTCTATCAGTTCCGCGTGCGTGAAACGACGGACGTGAACGCTCCGTTTGATCCGTACGTCTACGTCCCTTAAGACGGAGAATTCCGCAGTCGATCGAGCACGGATTTCGCAGTCTCGAGCTGGATCTGAATCTCGTAAATGCCTACGGCATCGATGCGATCGAGCGGCCTTGCGGGCAGTTCACGAAACTCGAGCACTTGCTTTAAGAGCCGAGATTCCTCGAGCGTGATCTGCTCAAGACGCAACAATACCGGCACTAATGCCGTATCCGCCGCCGAAAATCCCTCAACGGCAGCGGATCGGATCAGAAACCCTCGAATCTCTCTCGTCAAAAAACCGGCGAGTGAGGTGAGGGTGAATAGGTAAGCCAAGAACTCGTCCGTTCGGACGTCCGTCACGCGTGCCTGACGAGCTTGATCGATTTTCCCAAAGAGAAACCTGAGCTGATCTTCGCTCCAGGCGGGCTCCCGAAGGTCTCGGTCTAGTTCTGATGTCATGTGGTCCTGGCCTGATTGCAACGACTGAGCATCATTATTTGGCCGTGACTTCGATCGTTGCGCTGAGTACTGGGCCATACGAAATATGCGCGCCGTTGGCGAACTGAAGTGTCAAACGGTGTTTGCCTGCGGCCAGCGTGATTTCGCCCTCGGTTTGGCCTTTGCCGTAATGGATGTGCTTATCGTCGGCTGGTACCGGCATGCCTTGATCGACGGCTGGAACATCGATGGTCAAATGATGATGACCGGTGCCGTCCTTGAGCTCTCCGGCGGGATGGATTTTCATGCCTTTGACCCCGAATTTCACTTTGAACGGTTTGTTGGCCTGAACCGTCGCGCCGTTTTTCAAGTTTACGAAGAAGACCTTGGCGCCCTTGGGAAGTTTCATTTCCATGATCGCACCCAGAGGCTTGTCTTCTTGAGCGTCTGAAACCACGGTTTTTGGAGCGCTATCGATGGCAGACCGAGGTGGAACGTCGGCGCGCACGGATTGGACTAGGATCAAAAGAGCCAAGAGAGCAAAAAGGTGCAGGGATTTTTTCATGACCAGAGTGTCTTCAATATCCACTGATATTGCAACCCAAGGCCGGTGATTATCCTGAGGAAAAGCGGGTTTTAATCCAAATTAAACGATCATTTAATAGACCCGAAAACATCTGATTTGAGGCCTATCTAGATCCTTATTTATTACACTAACTTTACATAATATACATTATCGGAAGTAGAGTTTGATCACATCCATCAGACGCAGACAGCCCCATTCTAACGACCGATCTTTTCGAGCTACTTCAACACCCAGGATGCCCCGTGAATCATGTCGTTCGCAAAAACTGGGACGCATCGCAAGACCAGGTTTCAGTGGACGAGTCGTCTCAGTTGGTTCGGCGGCCTATAAAACAACTCGCACGGCCCTGGTGACGAGTCCAATCCAGAAGCACCTAAACCAAATTCTCGCGAATACATTACTTGAGATTCAAACGAGTCGGCAACGGATCGATTCATCTAGATAGACTGATGGGATTCTTAGCTCAACACTCGTTGGTTCGAACAAGGCTATCTGCTAGCGGGATTATTTCGTCTAATCCCCCCCTATTTTCCGACCTCATTTCGTCAATCGCCTGGCTTCGCCTCGTTCCGGATCAAAAGCTCAATCACGATGATGACCGACTCAAGGGCGCCCGGTCTGCGTAAACAAGTATCCAGCTCCAATGAGCGATTGCCCCATATAAAATAGGCCCAAGTACACACCCGGGGAAACTTGAACCAGCACCAGGTCGCTGTACTCACCTTTTTCGCGGTGGGAGCGCTCTCCGCGACAGCCTTCTTTGACGACGAATACATTTTGTTCCCGATAGTTCCGCGAGACTTCGTATTCGAGGCAGTCCCGATGGCCATCTAGCGTCTGAAGCAGTCGATTTCTCCAATCCAAACGAAACGTCAGCTCACTCGTCCAAGTTTTGCGGGAGAAATTGTAGCCACAAAACTGGTATCGCTGCTCATAGTTGCCGCGAATCGGTTCCAGATCCTGAGGTGCATTCGCATAGAGATTGACCCAAGTCTCGAGCTGAGGTTTTTGAACCAAAAGATCCTGAGAAGTCGTCGGACACTTGCCGGTCTTCTTATAGTTTTCAAGCGCGCGCAGAGCGGAGACCCGAGGATCCTTTGGGACCACTGGAGCAGCTGGTTTGGGTTTCGCAGCCGGAGCTGACTGATGGGGCTTGGTTGATTCAGCAATGACGACGGGCCTCTCCACTCGGGCACGAGGCTTACTAGCAACTTGTGCAACTTGTTTGAGGGGTTTTGAAACCTCAGGCTCGACTGCCGCCCGGGAACCACAGGTCGCACAATCGGGCTCACTCCGAGTGACCGGGCCGGGTTCCGCTTGGATATGAGCAGAGGATATATCTTTTTGAGACTTCTTTTCCGGCGGAATTGTCCATCTTTTGAAATCGAGCTGAACCTCCGCGCAGAACTTCTTCATCCTCGAGAATCCGTAGTCGCTGTCTCGGGGGATCTCGTTATTGGCAAGCCGACTATACGGCAATCGCGCCCCCGTTTGATTCACGCGCTGGATGAGTTTTTTTACCAAGTCGTACCCAGTACCGGTCCGACGAAACTCCTCCACATCAGCAAACGTGCCGGCACCCCTGGGCGATTGGTACCCCCCCTGCGCCAGGATCTGACAGAATTCAGGCGTGACTCGATAGTCTTCAAGTTCTTCGCCGCGCTCCCGAGAGCGGCGTAGGACGCTTTTTAGTCCGCACCGATCAAACTCATAGAGATACTGCACATTGCGAAAAGGCATTTTGACGAGCCACTGTCGATCTGTGCCTCGTGAGAACACATGCGCACTGCCTCGGGTGTTCCATTCGCCTGAGGGCATACTCGTGTTCCCATAGAATTCATCTCGACTGAGAGGGCCTGGAAAATAGTCCGACACAAACTTTTGCGCCTCACCAGACCCGGGCGCCGAGGACTGCCGATCCTGTGCTTGATAGCCCGAGAGCAAAGGCGAGAAGTCGCAGGACGCCTGAGCCTGAGAGGCCATCCCCATCACGATCCATAAAACTCTGGCCCAGCGGCGCGTTCGACTTACCATTGCTTAGGCTTATCGACGAAATCGCGCCCCGAGATGAACTGTTGAACCGAAGGATCTGGAAAGTCTATTTTTTACATTTAATCCATTTAAAACCAAAGTCCATTCCAGTCATTTAGGCCTCGTCTGGGGTCTCCGAGACAGAGGGATCATCCAAACTCAAGAAACCCCCACTACTCTCTTTGGGGCGCGCATGGAGGTACTTGCCGGTCGTCGCAATGGACGTGTGCCCGAGTGTCGCCTGAACCAAGTGGATCGGCGCACCTCGGTCCAGCGCGTGAGATGCATGGGCGTGCCTGAGCCAGTGGGGAGAGATCGCGCGCGCGATGCCGGCCCGGATTCCAGCCTTTTTCACGATGTTGACGATCTGACGGGTTTTCAGCCCCTGGGAACCTTCGTAACCGCTTTGGAAAACCCGGTCATAAGGGCGCGCGCCTGCGGGTTTCAAGGAGCGGAGCTCGTCCGAGAGCGCTTGCGGAATGAAAATCGTACGGAGTTTGTCACCTTTACCTTCGACTGAGATCTGTGCGCCCTGTTCTCCCCGCGCTTGGATCGCCTCCCAAGTCAGCCCCGCACATTCACTCACGCGCACCCCACTGAAATAGAGGAGCTTCAAGATGATTTGATCCCTCACGCGCGGACACCGGGCAATCATCTCTCGAACTTCTTCTTCGGTGAGATACCGACTCGAGAGTTTGCTCTCCATCCGCATGGACTTGAGAAACGCTCCCAAGTTTGCGGTCAAATACCCGGTACGGACGCCAAACGAATAGAGGCTTTTTAAGACGGCGCGACGCTGGGCCTGCGTAGACTTCGAATAGTGCGTCTTAAGTTCCAAGAACCCCTGCAAGTCTGACAGTTCGCTGGTACGCAAATCTCGAGGCTTTAAGAACTCCAGGTACTCGCCTGCGATCCGTGCGTAGGCGCGCTGAGAGGCCGTCGCTTTTTCGAGCAACCAAGAGCGTACGAAATACTCGTCCGGGCGTGCGGCCCCGGGCACTGAGGTGGGCGAGAGCGCGCGGAGGCGTTTTTTTGTGGGGAGAGTTTTCTCCATGCCCCCATCATGTCGATTTTGCGCCGTTCATTCAACTTTTGCCGAGCGAATGCGCATCGAACCCATTTCGAAGCAGATAGCGGAATGAAATCGGAATTGCGGGATTTTTGGACGCGGGACGGGGGGGATAAAACGCGTTTTAGTGTCTCTAAATAATAATGCGTCGCACCGTAAAAGGCTGTTTTTACAACATTGCTGATAACTATTCTTTTCTGCAATTTTGATCGATGGATTTTTGCACCCATTTTGCGAGTTCTAGATTTACTACTTTTGCGAGTTTTGCGAGATTTAACTATGCCTAAATTCAATCCAGAAAATTTTCCAATCATACTCAAGGTCATTGACGGCTACCTCGTCGTCAGCGCGCCGGAGTTCGGTTTACACCTGAAAAAGAAGTTCGATCGCATTCATCGCGCGAGCGACATCGGCGTTCTCTATCTCGATATGGTGAAAAAAATTGCGTTCGAATTGAAAACTCTCGAACAGCGGAAAAAACGGATCCCATCTCCGAAACGGGTCTCCTCGGACGAAGCGCCGTTCAAGGACGCGACGCTCTCGGTGAAACAAGTTTCACAAATCTTAGGTCTCTCCGAAGATACGGTTCGGCGCATGGCCGATGACGAAAAGATCGCCTGTCGCAAGACCCCGGGCGGTCATCGCCGGTTCTCGAGCCGATCCGTCGAGGCACTTCGTCGCGGATCGGCTGTATAGAGCTCCTGAACTACTGAGCGGCCGGACCAAAGACGATCGTCAGCAGGTCTTTGAGCACGGCAGCTTTTTTCTCGCAGAGGAGTTTCGTCGCACGAACTCCCAGAATTTGGGTCCTGACGCGCTCGTAGCAGTCGCCGCGAGAAATCCCGACGCAGGTTTTTTCGCGAACGCTCTCGGGAATCAGCTGTTCGATGGCGAGGTCCTGGATCATGGATTCAGAAAACTCTGGAGACGGATACATCGCGAGCCATTCATCGATTTGTAAGGGAGCTTGTCCGTTCGCCCGGCGTTTTTCGTTCACTGAGCTCAACTCGCGAATGCGATTCGCTCGAATCTCGCTCTGATAGAGTGCTTTCCGTGCTTCGACGATGTCTGAATACGAATAGTCCGCTGCCTGAAGGAGCGCGAGCGCTCGCAACAGCTGGTTCGTTTTATCAGTAAGCGCTTCGTCTACGCTCGTGTATCCGAGCGCCGCACCACCCGGTACCAACAGAAGACCCGCGAGAAAATGCACGCCTTCGACTCCATTTTTCCAGCCGCTGAGGCTCTGACCGGTTTGTCCGTCATAGGTGCGAATGCTACCGGCGACGGCAGCACCAAGCGCCGCACCACCTGCTCCCGCCAATACGGCGAGCGGGCGTCTACGTTCGATTTTTTTGAGGCGATTTTCGTAAGCAGTTTTGCAAACGAACGGAGTACCGTCTTCGGGCGTTGCGGCTACTGCACTCCCCAAAGCGATCTGCAAAAGAACCAGAGCATAAGAAAGACTGAAGTTCGTCGACATAGATACGGTACTCCTCATGACCGCCACCATCCGACATCGCGGCGCTGGTCTTGAATCAGGAACTACGGAGAGACAGCATTCTTTGTAACAAGGTGTAACTTCTCGGTGGCAGCCAACCGCCATTTCGAACGCCATACCGCAGGACGTAGCCCCAGCTCGTCTGAACTCTGCCCCATTCTCGATGAGGATCAGTTGTCTAATGCGTCAATTTTTTATGTAAATCAAAAAACCTGTGTTCTAATCAAGCTACGATGAAAAATGTCATCCGGTCACTTGCTCCTGGGAGCTTGCTCATTCTACTCACGAGCTGCTCAAGTTCACCCAAAAGCCTCATCCCCTCGGGAACGCTTCAGGCGGAGGCTCCCAAACCGGCGCTGACATCCGCCGAACAATGCGAAACCACGACCGCGTTCAAAACGATCGACTCAAAAGACTGGGTCGGCGGCAAAATACCTTTGGAATGGGCGGCCTCCGCGGCACCGGAGTGTTTCGGTGCTGGTCTACCGGCCATCCGCGTGAACGATTCTCGCGTCTCGGCTTTTGTTCAGGTCGTCGAGATGAATGGACCGGCCAATACGGACGCGCACTGGGCGATGAACCTCAATCCCTCCGATACGAGTCAGCAATACTACCTCGATGTTTCACCCGAGGCTCGCGAACGGATGTGGCCATTTTATAATTTAGAATACGGTCCGAAAATTCTGATCAATCCGGATTTCGAAGCACCCCTGTCCGTCCGTCGCTGGACGGCCCGGCTCTATGGTCTGGCGCTTGATCAAAAAACAGGAGTCTGTACGCCGATTTGGGGGGTGGAATGGAGTTTTACGCAAAAACCTCGCTCCAAATACGCAGCATCCACTCCGCCCAAGTCCATTCCGCCTCGTGAATGGAAACAAGACTACGGTCGGATTGCGCCGTTTTCTCCGAACGGTTGCCTATAAAACAAAAGGCCAGCTCGGACTGAACCGAAACTAGCCTTTGTACTTTGATCTAAAAAACTGAATTACTTCTTACCGAGCAAGCCTTTGAAGAAACCCTTCGCGCCGCCTTCTTCTTTGCGCTCGAGCACTTCTTTCGGATCTTCGCCGATCAAGCTCTTGGCTTTTACGTCCGAGATGCGGCCGCTTTCGGCAGCTTCGGCGATGATACGTTTTGCTTCTTCTTCGGTGAGTTCTTTTTCCGCCTCAGGTGCACTCATGCCCATCTGTTGCATTTGGATCTGCATCGAGAGTTCCAGGAACTCAGGCGGCATGGACTTCTGAAGCTCCATTGCTTCTGCTGTCACGTCTTGGCCAGCCATCATCCGCTGCATGACGCTCTGAAGGCGCATCAATTGGTTGCGCGGAAGACGCTGAAGCAGGGACTGCATTTGAGACATCACTTTTGGATCGACCTTCGATGGATCGAATCCGCCCATAGGGCCCATTCCGTTCATTGGGTTTGCTCCTTCGGCGGTTGCTGCCGATTCAGATGAGGCGCTCAAGGCAGGGGCCTGAGCAACGGTTTCTTCCATGCCATGGCAGCGCTTGAATTTGCGACCGCTTCCGCACGGACAAGGATCATTGCGGCCCACCGAAGAGCCCGTTTTATCAAGAAGTTCTGACATAAGTTCCGACGAAATTAGCGGAACTTCGGGCCATTGTCACCCCTGGTTTTGGTTCTCAGCATTGCCTGGAGGCTGGCTTTGAAACAAAGGCTCATAAATTCGGAAAGTATAGTCCGTAAGTAAGCCTAAACGCTCACGAATTGCCGGGCGGTCCATCCCCTGGCGATACCAATGAAGAACGGCCGTATGGCGGATCATTCGAGGGGTGAGTTCCACGCCTTTGGACTCGGCCCACGCCTTGACCAAAAGCTCCACACCACGCGAGGAAATATGCGTTCGGCTCACCTTACCGAATCGATTGTACCCTGAGAAAAGCGGCTCGCCCGCCTTGAGGCGATCCCGCAATTTTTCCACCCGTTCAGACAGTGAGGACGATAGCGCGATCGAGCGGTTCACCTTGCCGACGAAACGAATCTGAAGGGTTCCCCCTGGGCCTGGATCCAGTTGCGACTGCCTGAGCTCTGCGATCTCGCTGACCGATGCTCCCGTTTCAAACAACATCCAAAGGATCACCTGATTCCTCAGTTCAAACTCAGTTTCCGATGCATGTTCACGAATCCATCCCAGCACCTCCGTATAGTTCGCGGTCTTCGGCACGCGCTCGACTTTTTCGGGAGTCGGCAAGAAGGCCGCCTGGTTTGATGCGACCCACTTGCGACCTTGTAGGTAGGAGAAGAATCTCCGGAGCGTGAGGAGCTTTCTCCGACGCGTATTGGCTCGCTGCGAGTCGGTACGGAGTTTCGAATGGTAACGATCCATCCATTTTCGCTCAATATCATCGGGGGTCACCGAGCCCAGTTTGACGCCCTCATCCTCGAGAAACCGCATAAAATCGAGTAAATCCAGACGATAACTTTGAATGGTGTTCGCCGAGTTCCCGACGCCAGATAAATGACCCAAGAAGCTTTTCACACCGTGCGATAATGTCCGTCTCGTTGGTTTTTTTGCGCGTTTCATGGTTTCATTTTAGGGGGAGAATCGCGTTTTGAGCCACATGAAAAACATGCTTAGGGTATGCGAAGCTGGAATTGGGGTGCTTTTACTAGTGCTTCCTCACACGTCCGCTTGGTCAGAGGACGCGTTGCCACTCGATGACCTCCCTCTCGAAGAAGTACCTGCGCAAGCGACACAACCCGAGCCGGCGCCTGCCGAAGCAACCGTAGAGCCCATCACGGATGCGGGCGAACCCGTGGAGCCAGTCGATCCATCGCCACTTCATTCAGAAGCCGAAGCGCCTGTTCCGGTCGAAGAGCCCGTCGCGCAGGCGGCCGAATCGGGGCCGACCCACCAGTCGGTGAATCGACGTAAGTCCCCTTTTTATTATTCGGTCATGCCTCCGAGCTGGAGTTTCCAATTCGGTTACTCACCCAAGGCATTTGGCTCGGATTTTAACGTGGTTGATTCGACGACGGGCCAACCGGAGAGTTACCGCATCTCGCAGATGGCGCTCCAGTTCGAAAAACTTTTTGATTTGGCAGGATTCGCTAGCCTGGGCATCGGCCCGTCGATCGCATTTTATCCGGTTTCTCCCAGTGGCGGACTCACGAGCGGTTCATTCGCCTTGATGTCCGGCGGCGCGTCCGCTGTATTAGGTATTCGCATCTTAGAGGAACAGTGGATCGTTCCGATCGTCGGTTACGAATTCTCCTACCTCCGCTACAAGCTGCTCGACGTCGCCGATGGTTCCGGTTCTACGACCATCAGCGGCCCACGGGTCGGGGTGCATTTCTATTTGAATCCAATCGATCGCGATTCGGCGTTTGAGATGTACACGAACACCGGAGTCTCTCGCTCGTACCTGATCGGCGAAGTGAGGTTCCTGAGCTCGGGTGATGCGCGTTTTGCGACCGAAGGTAAGAGCCTATTCGTAGGAATCCGGCTTGAGCTCTAAATGAACTTGCTCCCTAACGGAATGCTCAATTTTTATTCGAACGCGTTGATTGCCTGATGCTGAACCACTTCATCATTCATTCGCTTGGCCACCCAGATCCCTTGGCGAAACAAAAGGTGTCATTTTTTAAGCATTTCGATCTTTCCTGAAAAATCGTGAATAGACGTCCGTCACCGTTTCAATTTCATCGTATGGGATCGCAAGAGAATACGTTTTTGAGCGCGTCATTTTCTGCAGTGTTTTATTCGGCCCAATTTCACCGCATGTTCCTAGGGACCGAATAAACGCATTAAGGAGTCTTCTGATGAACTTGAATTTCGTCCGTATGGTCGTTGTTCTCACTTCGGCTTTTCTTGCGCCGTCTGCTTTCGCTGATCAGCCGAATTTCAGTTCAGAGATTAGATTCAATCAACCACATGAGCTACGAACTAATCGCAAGCTCATGGATTCCATCCTAAAATCCATATCCAAAGAAACCGAAATTCTCGGCTTGGGTGAAAACGCGCATGGAAGCCAAGAACCGCATTTGCTTCGAGTTGAATTGATCAAAACCCTCGTAGAAAAAAAGGGATTTCGCGTCCTCAGCATCGAAGCTCCAGCATACCTCGTAGATCTCATTCAAAGAGAAGGTATGGACCCGAATCTCAATCCGGGGTGCAAATACGCTTCTTCTTGGACCAAAAATACCGGGTTTGAAGTGTGGCATTCCAAATCTTTGACCGAAGACCTTTTCTCCTGGATCTGTCGCTGGAACCGCCGCAAACCAAACGACCCCGTGATTCTGACAGGCTTTGATGTTCAGATGTTCAAAGGCTTCGATCCCGGCTATGCATCCGGGACAAATGAGAAGCCGTCCGAATCGATGAAGCGAGTCAGCCTATTTCGACGAGTCATCGAAATATTTCAAAAACAATTGAGCCCGGATCTCTTGCGAGATTTCGACAAATTTTGCGAAGACGAAAAAACACTGATACCACAAAATCGTGACTATAGAGCAGTTGCGGATGGCCTTGAGAGAGTCTCCCGGTGCTCCCGGAGCTTTTTCGATCTCATCGAAAAAATCGGCGGCCAGAACTCACCTCTCCTCAGTCGCCAAGACACATTTGATTTGGAGTCCTTTCGGTTTAGTTTGGAGTTTCTCGGGGGTGACTGGGGCGCTGCAAATCCCGAAAGCACACTTGAACAACAGATCTCCAGCCGAGACGCAGGAATGATGAGTGTTGCATTTACCCAACTACGAACCCTCTACCCCGGGAAAAAGATGATCTTATATGGTCACAATTCGCATCTCGGTTTATACCGGTTCAAACGCCCCAATCATCCTGCTCAATACTCGGTCTCATCGGTTGGACATTTTTTGATGATGGAAGGAATTCACTACCAAGTGATTGGTCTGATTGGATATCAAACTTTTTCGAAAGGGCGTTTTCAAAGACTCAGCGCTGATCATCGAGAAGGTTTTTTAGAGAATGAATTGAAGCAGTCCGGTTTTCGGTATGCCTTTCTCCCTCCGAATTCGAAACGAATGCAAGCCCCGACACTCCTCAATGATTTGAATGATCGTTACAACGGGGTGGATAAGACTCGTTATATAACGGTTCCAAGAGATATTTATTCAGCACTCATATTTTACTCGCAATCAGACACCATGATTGAGCCCGAACCGTAAGATTCGATATCATCGACGAGCGCGGTAGGTTGCGATCAGTAACTAAGGACGCTTGAGTCGAAGAGTTTCAACCTCGTTACGATTTGAATCAAAGCGATGGCAGCTAGCCCCGTATAAACTCGAATAGTTCGCCACTAAAACTTCGCGTCCACCATTCAACCATACTCAAATTGGACTGAGGGACCATGCTGATAAAGGCTGACTTCGGTTTTGTAGAGAGAAAGGTTTTTTGCCTTCAATGTATTGACCATTCCCGAACAATCGTTCAAGGCCTGCGTAACACAAGCAGCCGGATCCAGACCTCCGTTTGAATCCAAGCAGCCCGCAAATGCAGATACCGACATTTGACCGATCACCAGCGCCATTAAGTACGAATATTTCATGAGTGAATCCTTAATAAATATCTTATAGGTATTAATTAGATATGCGCCCTATTCGCAATGCCCGTGCCACCTCAAATCGAATGAGGAGATAGCTCGGGCCACCACGAGAAGGTACGAGATCGACAGGCGACCACTCTATGAACAGACGTTTTGCGCTTCGAGAATAGGTAGTCTTCTTACCTAGCAACAGACAGGATTTGCTCATGAAGATGCCGCAACGAAACGTCGTTCGCGACCTGCGGTCTTCGATCCGCTTTAAGGAACTCAGGAGTGAAAGGAGTTTAAAGAAATGAAAAAAATGGTGCTCGGAACTGGACTCGAACCAGCACACCTCGCGGTACACGCCCCTCAAACGTGCGTGTCTACCAATTCCACCACCCGAGCACGCGAGATATTCAGACTAACTGAGGGAGATAACAGTCTATAGCGAAACTCATGGAATGGGTCAACGGAGATTTTAAAAATAAAAACCAGGCATCCTCTAAAACCGCAGTCATTGAGCAAACTTACCTGAGTGCAGCTCACCACGGACGCTTAAACCGGGATAAAACGTCGGGCTTGAACCGTCCACTGCATCACAGGCCTAGGTCCTTCTTCACGTCGCTCGAGCGTAGCAAAAAAACGCTCCACCATTTCAGGCAGTAGGACACCGATCAAATCTTCGCCGAGCTCGGCTCGCGCAAATCGCGGCCATCCCGTGTACCCATAGTGCACCGGTAGGGATTCCCAACCCACGACATCTGCCGCGAGCGCCACTTCCTCACTGAAACGCCGAAAACCGGCAAACTTCAGCACTCCGATCGCAGATCTCCAAATCCAATTCGGATTCCGCTCCGGACAATCCGGCAGCCCAGGAATCTCTTCTTGTCGAACCGTTTCGGGATGAACCGCTAAGAGCACCGAGGTTTCAAACAATCCGCCGTGGAAATCTGTCGGTAGTTTTGAGATCCATTTTTCGCGGATGATTTCGTCCGGAATCCAATGCGCAATCGGTCGCGCCCATGAAGGGTCGTAAGCGCAGAGTTTATTTAGCGCGATGTTAAACGGATTGTACGCCGGCACACCTTGAGAGCGAGCAAGCTTCGCCCCCTCCTCGATCGCGGCTGCGTGTCTCGGGGCACCGTGAAAAGTCTGAAAAAGAATCATCGCTGGTTTCTTGAGTAGAGCTCTCTCGGTGGCTGCTCTGATGCGCTCTACCAAGACGGGAAAACGCGTTTGTTCAGTCCCGGGTCCCGGAGCCGCATCGCAGCCTTGATCGATCGTTTCGACGACCTCAAACACCAGCTCAGGACGACGCTTCAGTGCCTCGCGACGAATCCGATCTTCCATCCCATGACTGATCCAGTAGTCGGTTTTGAGCGGCATATGTCGGCCGTGGTATTCGATGGGATTCACAAAAATCACCGCGATCAGATTCTTACTCGACATGATGAAATTCTATCCTCAATTTGCCCTAGCCCGCTAGATCCAAGTCGTAGACCGCGCCGTGGATATGCGAACCTATGTGCTCTCTAAAACAGCCGGAAATAATCACCTGACTCTGACTAATTCATCGCCGTCGAATCTCACTTCAAATCAAACGAAACCCAATATCAACCGGGCGTAAGCTTTGCACTTACTCTCGCTCGATGCACGTCGTCTCAGCTCTTATTCTCGCACTCTTATTCCACTCTTCGGTCCAGGCCTCCTCGCCAGTTTCCGCGGCCGACCCTTTTGTGATCTCGCACCCATTCGGACTGCTTCG
>JAIXQO010000006.1 GCA_027485695.1 Pseudomonadota bacterium | reverse complement strand
GACCGGCGAATTTCCGTGCTGGCCGAATGCAGATATGTGAATTCCAATCGCGCCGGATTCCAAATCATGCCGGGCAATACGCACTTCGAAGAAGCGTACTCTCGACTCCTGGATCCCGTGACGATTGGGCAATCGCTTCGATCGGTTCCGGCGGAGAAACTAGAAATCTCGTTCGAAGGTATTTCCGGAGGATTCGCGTTTTTCGATCGAGAACAAGACGGCTCGATCAGTAGTTTCGAGTGTGGTGCTCTGGAACATGCTGTTTCCTGGAAAACGGGAGACTACTTGCGCACGTTTCACCTAGAGGCGCAGGGCCTTCGTTCGACTCAAGGGACGTGGATTTCTCGCAAATTCGATTCTCGTCATCATTGGGTCGAGGATTCGGAGTTGAATCTGGCCACTCTTGATTTTATCAAGAAGCTGCTCACCCAAGCCAAAATCGAAGGTCGTTTAAAGGCGCTCGTGCTTCGTCATTTTGAGTCGCCTGAAGAAGACATCGATCAGAACTGAAAAATTTAACGAAGAGGAAATCGTCATGAATCGTAACTACGCACTGGAATTCGTTCGAGTCACCGAAGCGGCTGCGCTTGCGAGTGCAAGGCTGATGGGACGCGGAGACGAGAAAGAAGCCGATCGTGCGGCCGTCGAAGCCATGCGATTGGCTCTCGCCTCGATTGAGTTCGATGGAACGGTCGTCATTGGAGAGGGCGAGCGCGACGAAGCGCCGATGCTCTATATCGGCGAAAAAGTCGGCAAAGGTTCCGGAACCAAACTGGACCTCGCGCTCGATCCGCTCGAGGGCACCACGATTTGCGCCAGAGGCGGACCGAATTCGCTCTCCGTGATTGCGATCGCCGAACAAGGCGGGTTCTTGCATGCACCGGACACCTACATGATGAAAATCGCCGTCGGCCCTGAAGCCAAAGGAGCGATTGATCTGCGATTGTCGGCGACTGAGAACTTAAAACGTGTCGCCGCAGCCAAGAAGGTGAACTTGGACCAACTCACTGTGATCATCTTGGATCGCCCGCGGCACGCCGACTTGATCGCCGAAGTTCGCGCCGCCGGTGCGAGGATTTGGTTGATCGGAGATGGCGACGTTTCCGCGGCGATCTCCACGGCGAAACCCGACAGTGGCGTGGACGTGCTCATCGGAAGCGGCGGCGCTCCCGAGGGCGTGATCGCAGCGGCGGCGCTCCGATGTATGGGGGGCGATTTCCAGGGTCAACTCATGTTCAGGAACGACGAAGAGCGAGCACGCGCAAAAAAAATGGGTGTCACCGATTTCGAGCGAATCTATGGACTCGAAGATCTCGCTCGCGGCAAAGTCATGTTCTGCGCGACGGGTGTGACTCAAGGGCCTCTCTTGGATGGCGTGCGTTTTTTCAAAGGTGGCGCAACCACTCATTCCATCGTGATGCGCAGTGAGACCGGAACGATCCGCACGATCCAGGCGGAGCACCGATTCGATAGCAAACCAAATTATGGATTCTAACCCGCGCGATTGCGCGATGAAGTGGAGCTGATTCAAATGGCACAAGCGGAATACAGTCAGACAGTCGATGTTCCCATGGATAAATTCTTCGATACGATCGTGAGCTACGAGAACTATCCGAAGTTTGTCGAAGGATGCAAAAAGGTCGAGGTCGAACGTAAGTCAGCGGGACACGCTCGCGTGAAATACCATGTCTCGATGATGAAGGATCTCTGGTACGTGCTTGAGCAAACCGAGGACCGAGCTGCGGGCAAAATGTCCTGGAAGCTTGTGGACACCGACAACACGATTAAGTCGAACGTGGGTGAGTGGACCCTAAAACCTTCGGCGGACGGTGCGAAAACTGAGGTGAGCTACAAGATCGATCTCGAATTCGGTATCCCGGTTCCGGGATTCATCTTAAGCAAGCTCGTCAAAGGAAGCCTGCCGACCATGGTCAAGGGATTCGAGAAATTCGCAAAAACGGGAAAGGTGTAACCCTTATGGCTGACGGCAAGTCCGATCGGGACGAAGACGAGAAGGTCGGCGACAAGGCGGCGGGCAAGGCGATCGACTTGATCAAAAAGGCGATCACGGTGGGTGTGGGTGCCGCGTTCTTGACCGAGGAGAGCTTGCGAGGGCTCGTTTCAGAGCTCAAGCTCCCCAAGGAACTCATTCATGGTCTACTCTCGAATGCGAATCAGTCTAAGAACGAGTTTCTGCAAAAACTCTCCAGTGATGTTTTGGAGCGTATTCAAAGTCGCGTAGACTTGCCGGCCCTGGTGCAGGAAGTGCTCGAAAAAAACGAGGTCGAGCTTTCGGTACGTATTAAGTTTCACCCGAAAAAACAGGACGAGAAGTAGAACCGGTGACGAAAGGTTTCGTCCGAATTATTTTTCTCGTCATTGGATGGTTGAACGTCGTCTTGGGTGTGATTGGTATTTTTACGCCGATTCTCCCGACGACGCCGTTCTTGCTCCTCGCATTTTGGTGTTTCTCCAAAAGCTCACCGAAATTCGCCGAGTGGTTAGAGAATCATCCCTGGTTCGGTCCGCCCATTCGGGATTGGCAGAAAAATCGCGCCATCAGCCTGAGAGCGAAATGCTTGGCCAGCTCGATGATGGCTTGCTCAAGCGGGCTGCTTTTTTTCTTGCCGGTTCGACCCTATGTTCGCTGGGTGCTCATCGGTACGATGGCAGCTGTCGGACTCTTCATCGTGACCCGGAAAACTGCTCGTCCGCGCACCACGCCTCGTATTCCCGAGGATGTGTCACCCTAGGCCCATTTCCCGTCCGGGTCCGCTCTGACATCTGTCCATTTTTTAGTCAGGCCCGAGCGGAGGTCCAGTCGCTGATTCATGAATGCTTTCGCTTTGTTATATTGTTAGTGTGTATAAAAAATAGCTGGCATCCCTGTTGCTCTAACTAAGTCTGAGCGAGAGAGTTCGCAAAGAATTCAGGAGTGAATGAAGATGCCAGCAGAACGAGATCAGAGCCAAAAATTCAAGTTCGTGTACTCAAACCTGTATCAGATCTACCGCAAGGGCGTGGAAGCCGCCAAAGCCGCCCCAGAGGTCGTAAAAGCCGGAGCGCCCCACCCGTCAGAACCGGCGGATCGCACCGTCGTCCACGCAGTTCGCCCGGTACGCCTGCGTGAGATGAATAAAATGGAGCCTACGCGATCGGGTATCGTGACGGGGACCATCATCAAGCAGGCCCACCGCGTCCAACCGCTGGTTCGCCCGCACCGTCCCGCAGAACTTCGCCCCAATCACCGGATTAATTTTTCAGAGATTCACGCGCAAGCAGCAAAAGTCAGCGCTCGGAATTCGATGAGCGATCTCAAACAAAACTTGTCCGAACTCGATGAGTTGCAATCCAAACTTCGATTCATGCTCAAAGAACTCGAAGACCTCACCAAGGGCTCGAAGTCCTAATTCTCAGTTTAAAGAATTACATTAAGAATCGCGGCGCGGCGGACTGGAGTTCGTCTGCGCCGCGAGTTTTTCTTGGAGCTCGGTTTCACCGGGCAGGTTGCCTGGAAACTGCGGACGGATCGCTGTGGCTCGCGTAGCCGAAGCGGAGCGATCGGGCTTGGAGGCCTGCGTGTTGTCGTAGGTCGTTTTCTTGGGGAGTCGAATCGAGAGAACGCCACCCTCGAACGAGCGGACGATGCCGCGGGTGTCGATCGGCCAGTCGAGCGGGACGGCCTCGCTATAAGCTTGGTAGCTCGAGGTGGTGACCGTGCTTCCGTTTGGATTCGTGATTTTCTCTTCGTTTTTGCGTTTGCCGCTCACAACGAGTTCATTGCCACGAATATTGAGTTGGATCTGGTCTTTCTCGTGTTCAGGGATCGGAGCGCGAACAATGAACGCGTCCGGCGTGTTTTCGACCTTCAGGCCGATCGATACCGCGCGGTAAAATGGATCTTCGTTTCGCTTGGAGTAGGCATCGAGTCGGTGGCTCGACGCGATCCGCGCTTGATCGAGTTGCGCTTGGGTCGCTCGATTGAGACGGTCCAGGCTCTCGGCTTGCGTGTTTTTGGTCGTTTGGAAAAGCTCTTCGTAATGCTCTTGAGAGTTTGCGATCGATTCCCGGGTAGCCGCTTCGGTTTTTTCGCGCGTGGTTTTCGCGTATTGGTTGAACTCGTTGAGCTTGGCTTCGTGATCACTTTTTTTGATCGTGCTTTCGGCGATGAATTTCGAATCGAGCGCATGGATTTGCTCATCGCGCATCCGACGCTCGCGATCGATGGTACTGGTCGCTTCGCGCCGGGTTTCTGTGAGTTTTTTCTCGCTTTCGCGTTCGATCGCCGTACGTTGGGCCTCGGAGTCGATGCCAAGGTCGTGGACTTCTTTTTCGTGGGTCATTTTGAGCGTTTGGTACTCGCGCGCGACATCGCGGTGGGCCTGGCGAACTCCGTCGCCAAGTTTACGTTTTTCGTAACCCAGGGCGGCTTCACCTTTGGCGCGTTCGTTGTCCACGCGTTTGATGTATTCGTCTTTGACCTTATTGATTTCCTGATCGGCCTCGACGCTTGCTTGTTTCACGCGCGTGCGCGATTCCTGAATCTTGCGATTCGCATCGTCCTCGGCTTGGAGGACTCGTCTGACGCGATTGTCGGAACTAGATGAGTCGACGTCCATATGCTCTGTCTCAGAATAGCGGGTTCTCGCCCGGCGAGAGAAGGGGAAGGATTTGCCGGGTATGGGTATGCGTCCAAAAGTCGTCAGGGGATTGGCGATTTTAGGGGCTAGGTCGGGTTTGACCCCCCACCGTTTGACTCGCGTTTTTATTTCTCGGTACAATGGTAGGTAGGATGAGCAAGAAGCCGAAGAACAGGAAGTCATTGGCCCAGTCTCCCGAAACAGAACCGACTCGCGATCAGTCGCGGTGTTCCATGTGTGGTTCTGATCTTCGCCTCCACGAAAAGGCACTTTTCGTCGAGGAAGAGGTGGGACGAACGTATTGCAGCGAAGGCTGCATCACGGAATATTTTTCGGATGACATCCAGCAACTCGAAAAGAAATACGTGAAACTTCGAGGCAAGACCGACCTGACGGGTGAAGAGCGCGAGGCGGTTGCCCACCTGCGTTGGATCACCTTGCAGGAGCCAGACGAGATCTGGTGTGAAGTTCAGCCTTCTGGGGACTATCGATATACTTTGATCTCGGAGTTCGAGCCCGAGCGAACCAAGATCTGGATGGTCTGCGTTTGTTTGTTCTTACGGGGCGAGCCGAGTTTTCTTTATCTCGCCTTCCCGACTAAAAAGCGCGCAGTCATCGACAAGTTCCGATTGGGCGAAAAAATTGAACGAGTTGAAGAAAAAGCTCCGATCGCTGAGGAAAATCCCATTTCCGAGAATGACCGGATTGATCGTTTGGCCGAGAGTTGGACGGAGGACGAAACGCTTCGGGCCGATATCCAGAAGCGGCGTAACGTCAGTGACATACCCATGGCCGAATACAGCCTCTACGAGCACCTCTCTGACCCGACCTTAGAGGCTCCAGATGAGCTCTGGGTGCAAGAGTCCGACGATGGGGCTGAGCCCGACCAGTATTCGTTTATTCGCTATTTCCCCAATGAGGGAACCGCGGGCAAGGGTCTCTGGTACGTGATCACGGCGGTAGAGACCGAAGAGTCCGAGCAGCTCGAAGTGCGCTCTCAGATGCCGACGTCTGACCCTGACCTTGTGAAACAGTACCGCCGCGGACGATCCGAACAGCTGGCCGCTAAGGACGACTCCGTTAGTCAGAGTCGTTTTGTTCACTAGCTCCAACTAGTTCCGACGCTTGCAAGTCAGCGTGAGACCAGTCAGTTTCTCGAATTTTTTCACACCGACATTTTTCAGGTGCAGCACGCGGACAGACGCCGAATGCTGATGGACGTAAAGGGTTTCACTACTGGCTGGATCTTCTTTGATGATCTCACGTAGGTAAAACATCATCGACGGGCGAAAGAAGCCGTCATACTCGGGAAAAATCGGATCCATTTGGAGTTCGAATTTCGTCCCCGCAGGAATCAGGTCGTTCGAAAAATCGGTGTCAAACGCCACGGTGATCGAGGTCGACCAGTAGTCGCGCCACTTGTTTTGATTGCTATAGAAGAACGGCGGACTCTTGCGGGTGACTTTGATTTCGTTCTCGGCTTTCCAGCTGACGTCGTAGTCGCGAAAAAGGCGCTCGCTCATAAACAGTGGGCAGCCATCGTTTGCTTGGGCCGCGAGGACGGATAGAAACATGAGGCCAAAAGCGATGCCGGTCTTAAACATAAATCTAGTCTCCGAATGTAATAACGAAGATCTGTTTTAGCAGAACCAGACCTCATTGACTCGTGTTGTTTTGTGACAAGCTCAGGCGCAAGCTTGGGCAGTCCTCATTGTGGAAGCCTACCGTAGGAATAGTTCGGGCAATTGGTCTTGTTCACCAAACACTCCATCATATTGTACTCATCGCTTTTACGAACGACCGCGAGCGAGTTGAAGGTAACGCCCGGGAATTTCACACCAAACGCCTGATTTTTGAGGTTTCCGCAATAGTGGATCGGATAGCCTTGATTGGTTTTCGGGATCACGGCTTGCGAGGCACCACTGGCGCCATACACGAGAATCGGAAAAACGCAGACTGCCGTATTGTTCGTATAGAACCCCTCGACGATCACCTGGTCTCGATACTCTTCGTGAACGCAGGCCTTGAATTCTCCTGAGCCGTTCAAGGCTTTTTCGACGGGCATGAGTCCGGAGTCACCCGTGCAATCGTATCCGATGGGGTTAACTTCGCCGGTCATCTCCAGTTGGTATGCCGAGGCACCAGAGGAGGATTTCGATGCGCGTGGCACGGATTTCCCGCAACCCAGGAGTAAAAATCCGATACAGGCCGTGAGCGCGAAACCGGTGTTTTTTCTGAGATCGTCCATGCTTTTAGATAGAGCAAAGTCGGTGCCTAAAAAAACATCCACATTTCAAGGGTATTGAGTGTCTAACTCTTTTGGCGACTAGACAGCTGTGCATAAGAAAAAGATGAGTCTTTTTTGACCCTGTTATTCGGCTCGACGATTCGATTTCTTGTTCCGCGATTTCGTTTTCGCGAAAGTGAAAAGATAAAGCGCAAGCGCGATGAGTCCAAGCGCCTTAATCCCGAGGTCACCGATTAAGATCGCGGGCGTACGGATCTCCGGCAGGATCGGGATCGATACTGACATCTGTACGGGCTCAAATAGCGGAGAGCGCGAGACCACGTCGCCCGAAGGCAAGATCAAGCCTGAGATGCCCGTATTCGTGATCCGAACCTGCGGCGTTCGGGTTTCGATCGATCTCAATTGAGCGAGGCGGAAATGGTAGTACGGAGCGCCGTAAGGGCCGAACCAAGAATCATTCGTGAAGTTCAGGATGATGCGCGCGCCTTTGCGCACACCCTCGGCCACGAAATTCGGGAAGAGCGCCTCGTAGCAGATGATCGGCTGTACTGGGACGCCGAGTAGAGTTTTGATCGTGGGACCTTCGCCGCGACCGAAAAATCCGACCATCGGAAACATGCGCCTCAAGAACGGCAAGTAGTCAATGAACGGGATGGTTTCCCCGAACCAGAGCAGGATCGATTTGAAATAACGTTCCACCCGGGCATCCGGAGTCAGAAAAAACGCCGCGTTGTAGGGAGTGCGTTTTTCGTCCGTGTAATAGCCTCCGAAAATAATGGGGACGTTTCGGGTCTTCGCAAAATTTTCCATGCTTCGATCGCGCGAAAAATCTTCGGCACTCTCTGGGGCACCGAAATCGCTTGGGTAGGAGGTCTCTGGCCAGAACAAGACCTGCGGTTTCAGGGGCTGGGCCAGGGCAACGTCACTTAAGCCGAAATACGCCTCCATGACTTTTTTGGTAGCTCCACGGTAACCGCGTTCAGCGGCGATCTTATCGATGTCGCCAATATTCGCCTGAATGATGGCGCCTTGAATCGAGCGCGGGGGGGAGGTTTCGATCGCGCGGAAATGCTCGTAGCTTTCGTGACCGTATCGGAAACTGGCGAATAACACGACGAGAACGCTAGCGAGGAATGGGGTGATTTTTCGGATCAAAGGGTGGAGCGACGGCTCATCGTGGTCGCGGTAGAGTCGATAACAAAACCAGAGTAACGCGTTCACGAATACGACGAGAAACGTCAGAACCGCGGGACCCCCGAGTACGACGAGCTGCCGGAGCGAAGGTACACCAGAGAATCCGATACCGAGGGTGTCGGCGAATAGTTTCGGTAGGCACCAATCTAGCCCTGCGTAGAATGCCGCGATCCAGGCAGCGAATCCCACTGTTCTCAAGTACGTGAGTGGGCCTGAGGTCCAGCGTTTCAAAATCGAGCGAATTGGGAGTGCAAACAGATAGAACTGCGGCTGGCCGACGATGGCGAATAGACAAAGCAACAAAATGGCAAAGAACCAGTTGAGCCCACCGAATTGTTTGAGCACATAGGCCACCCAGTAGAAAGTGGTCAGGCTGAACAACCAAGAGAGGGCGAAGAGTTGCGTGAGTGCTCGGCGTTTTTTACGCTCTTGATAAAGGTATTCGAAGAGCGGAATGAGCGCGAAAAAGACTACGGGCCAGAGGTTCAAGGGCTCGTACGACAAGAACAGCAAAAAGAACGCGAGTAAGACGCGGGCGTCGGGTAAAAGGTAGCGCATGATCCCGTCTAGTCTCTCCTGAAACGGGGTTCCGTTTCAAGCTGAGTAGCGGACTACTCGGCCTTGAACAACATTTGCGAAGGTCCGCGAGCGATCGAGCGAAGCAAGTCTTGGCCTGGGGTTGCAGGTTCGGATTTCGGTGCGATTCCCAGAGCTAGGAGTGCTCGGAGAGCGTTCGCACGTCCACCGGCGGCGACCTTGGCCTTGAGTTCTGGGATCTGGTCGGCAGAACCCCGGATGATTTCGCGAATGCGAGCCGGAGTAAGCGACGGGTCTTTTGATAAGAGCAGTGCTGCAATTCCTGAGACAAACGCCGTCGCTTGGCTGGTTCCCGTCATGTAGCCGTAACGGCCATTTGGGAGCGTCGAGAAGATGTTCTCGCCAGGAGCGGTGACGTCGACGCGGCTTTTGCCCCAGTTCGACGAGCGGATCAGGTGATTTTGGATGTCAGTTGCGGCAACTGAGATGATGTTGGAGAGGCGGTAGGCGGAGGGAAAATAATAGTTCTCAGGTACGTCGGTGTCTTGTCGTTCGTTACCGGCTGCTGCGACGAAGAGCACGCCTTTGGCTTCGGCTTTTTTGATCGCGAGGTATTCTTCTTCGGAAAACTCGGGACCGCCACCGGAGTAGTTGATGATCTTGGCGCCTTTTTCTACGGCGTATTCGATCGCTTTGACGGTGTTCTTGAGGTTCACGGCTCCGCTGTTGGTTTCGGAGTAGTATTTCACGCCCATGATGGAAACTTTTTGAGCAACGCCGCTGACGCCCGTTTTGGCGTTGGCGATTGCGCCGATGATGCCGGCAACGTGGGTGCCGTGGCCATGGTCATCGGATGGGTTGGCTTGGTTCTTCACGAAGTTCCAGCCGTAGTTTTGGTCCTTGTCGCGCCAAATGTTTTGTTTGAGGTCGGGGTGGGTGGCGTCGATACCGGTGTCGATCACGGCGACGATCACATTGCGCGAGCCTTCTTCGATCTTCCAAGCATCAATGGCTTGCACGTGGCTCTTGGATTTGGTGTTCGCGATGCCCCAGTTCTTGAGCTGCTCAGCTCGGATCTTGGGGAAGGTTTTTGAGATGATACCTTCTTTGGGTGCTTTGCCGATCGCGCCTAAGCTCGCGACGACGACAATGCCAATAAAGGAAGCTCGGTATTTGGGATGGATCTTCATGACCTTCTTCTTCGCTTTCTTGAACATGAACACAGCGGTATCTCCCCGTTTCCAGAGAGAGGAGCAAGGCTTATGCCGCAATGCGGTATAAATCAATCCTCAAAAAATACCCTTTGATATTAAAGGTTTGGGAAGAATTTTCTGTCCATTTTGTGGTCGACGGGGTGTCCAAACTCTAGGCAGGACACAGGCCCTGTGTCGATTTCTACGCCTCATTCGTCAGGTTCAGCCTGAGACGTGCCGATGAGCCTCATGAGATGAGGTTATTCATCCTTTTTTGTTTAATATTTCAGATGCCGATCGTCCGAGCCGAGGGACAGAGTCACCTGGCTTGGGCTGAGCCTGCTCGCGATTCGCTTCAGGTCATTCAGACGCTCAAGCTGACCCCTTCGGGCCGAAAGGCGCTCGAGCTCGGAATGGCCTACTGGAAGATCTCGAGCATCGATGAACTCTCTCGCGTCGTGAAGTTTGGGCCGGTTTCTAAAACCGACGCCGTCCTGACGCGCCAATACCACCCCGAGACCGGAACCGAGAGTCGTTCACGCGAGGTGACCGTACTCCTGAAATCCACGCAGAGTTTGTTAGACGGTGTGCTCGATCTCGCGCACGAACTCACGCATGCGACGACGAATCCGAGCTGGGACCCTTATGACCCGACTCTCACGGTGGGACGATACATCTATGCGCTGCTCGAGAGCCCCGGCGGAGAAGTAGACGCGGTTTCGTTTGAGTGTCAGGTCGCCTCCGAGCTTGAGAGCCAATTTCAAATTTCGACCAAACGCTGCGATCGCTATTTCAAGGCGGTTTCCGAAACCGATCCGGGAGCGGTGGACCGTTCACGCATCCAAAAAGATTTTTACCGCGTCGGTCGTTGGGCGACCTTCGTCAAAGGTAAGCTCAAAGACGAAACGAAACTTTTTCCGTTCTTATCTGGCCTCACCCCGGAGCTCTATTCGGCCACCGGGCGTGCGCCTTATCCGGCAGCGCTGGTTCAAGAGTACGAAGAACTGAATCGCATCGCCTGTAGAAACGCAGCCACCCGTCAAGCTCAAGCCCGTGGACTGGCGTCAGCCGGTAGTTCGCGGCCCGCAAATGAAAATCAATTCATGGAGACCCGTTGCCGTGAGGCGTTTTCCCGGTCCTCGGCGCGGACTGAATGAGCGGATTGACGAAAATCTAACTGAAGGGCCCGAGACACATTCCTACGATCTATGTATGATCTGTCTAATTCCTTATGCAGTTAAGCGAACTGAGTTTTCTACCCACCCAGCCGAGCCTACTCGATCGCCCGAACGTTCCGTTCATTCATCGCGATATGAGCTGGCTCCAATTCAATGAACGGGTGCTCGGTGAGGCGAGGGACGTGAAAAACCCGCTTCTCGAACGGGCCAAGTTCTTGGCCATCTCGGCGAATAATCTCGAAGAGTTTTTCATGATCCGTTTCGCGTCGCTCACGCGTTCGATCACGGCGCTACGCAAGACCGATCCTGAACAAGCCGAGCGCCGCCAAGAGATCCGAGACTCCATCTTGGAGAACGTCTCGCATTTTATTGTCAGGCAGGGCGATACGTTTGAATCGATCACGAGCGAATTAGAAGTCAAAGGCGTTCAGTTCCCCAGGCACGCAAGCCCAGATGATCCGGCCTACTCCGTTGCCGCTCATTTGTTTAAGACTCAGATCTTGCCGCAGCTGAAGTCGCCCGAGCCGTTTTTGTACCGGTCCCTGAAACTCCTGAAAAACGGCGAGAGCGCGCTTGTCCTCGCGAAACGCCAGTGGGTGAGACTGCCGAAATCGCTCCCTTCGGTTTTAGTGATGCCGCTTCCGGGGGGCGAGGCGACGCAGGTATTCTTCCTCGATGATCTCGTCATGAATCACTATGCTCAGGACGCGATGGGTATCTTGCGGTTGACCCGAGACGCGGATCTCTCGATCGATATTGATGAAGAGGATCCCGAGACGCTTCCCGACATGATGCGCTCGAGTCTCAAGAAACGTGACTTAGGTCGCCCCGTGCGTTTGCAATACACGGGACGATTCTCGTCGCTTTTTCTCTCACGGTCCGCGCGGTCGCTTCGTCTCACTGACGGTCAGCTGCATTTTATGCCGGTGACGATGCATTTGAGCGGGTTTTGGACGGTCTATAACCATGTTTCGGAGACGGTTGCGCTCAAACATCCAGAGATTAAGTATGCGCCGCTCGTCCCGCGGATGCCGCCGGTTTTCGAGAACAAGTCCGCGGCACTTTTTGAAGCGCTCAAAGGGCGGGACGTACTCCTACATCATCCGTATGACTCGTTTGATGCGTTCATTCGTTTCATTTCAGAGTCTTGCTCCGACAAGCAAGTGCTCTCGATTGAGATCACGATCTATCGTATGGACGCACTCTCAACGATGATCAAAGAACTCAAGAAAGCCGCCAAACACAAAGCCGTGCGCGTGGTGATCGAGCTTCGGGCGCGATTCGATGAACTCAATAACCTGAAAATCGCCGAAGAATTGAGATCAGCCGGCTGCGAAGTTTATTTCGGTTTCGGCAAGCTCAAGCTTCACGCCAAGTTGTCGTTGATCACTCGTCGCGAAAACGACGGGTCAATCACTCACTACACGCATCTATCGACCGGAAACTACAACGCAGCCACGGCCAAGGTTTATACCGATCTTGCGCTCGTGACCACGAATGCTGCGATTGGGGGGGATGCCCGCAAATTTTTCGACGCCGTTTATCGCGAACAGGTTCCGTCGCAGTTCAAGGCACTGGTGTCCGCACCGATTCGCATGCACCGAAAACTCCTCGACCTCATTCGCCAAGAAGCTGAAGCCGCGGAAAATGGACAAAAGGCGCGGATCGTCGCCAAAGTAAACGCGCTCGTCGACGAAGAGGTCGTGGCCGAACTCTACCGCGCATCCAAGGCGGGCGTGAAAATTGATCTCATCGTTCGCGGGGCTTGTTCGTTGATTCCGGGCATTCAGGGGCTCAGTCACAACATCCGCGTGATTAGCGTAGTGGATCGATTCCTCGAGCATTCGCGGCTTTATTATTTCGCAAGTTCGCAGGCGCTCTATCTGTCGAGCGCGGACTGGATGCCGAGAAACTTTTTCTCGCGCTTGGAACTCGCTTATCCGATTTTGGACCGCGAGTTGTTTGAATGGATCGAAAAAGTTTTGATCCCGATCTATCTCAGTGACACCGAGAAGGCGCGAGAGATGATGCCACTGGGCACTTGGAAGAAACGCACGGCATCGCAAGCGCGTAGTCAACTTCCTGCCGCACTTCGTGCACACGTGAAAACTGGAGCGATCCGCTCGCAGGCGCTTTTTGAGTGGCTGGCATCGCAGTCGCAACTTTCCGAAAAACGTATTTAATAACGGTAGTTTAAAATAAAACAGTCAGGCATTTAGCTGGGTATCCGCTCTGGTAGCGGAAAAAGACCGTCCCGTGGAACTCAGAATCCCCTTGAGATCACCCCTCGAACATAGGCAAAATTTTATTACGGAGAAGAAGGATCTTCTCCAGGTAAGCCGCGGAAGAAACGATTTCTCCCTGAGCTGATCAGTCAGTCGCAGATTTTAGGTCGAATGGGAGTTCGACTCGATCTGCGGGAGAGAGTCATCGTTTTTTTCGCCGAACAAGGAGGTTCGAGTGAGAATTCGTCAGGGGCTTTGTACCGCTTGGTTGGCCGGTGTTTTTTTGGTCGCTTGTGGAAAAGGTAGTGACGAGGGTTTCAAGCCGGTCGTTGCCGACGTAAACGGCAAGGTCGAATCACTGAGCGAGGCCGAAGCGCAAGAAATCTGCGCTACGCACTACTGCGAAGAGAACCAGATCTACTCGGCAAACTTCGGTAAGAAAAAAACGGAGCCGGCTCCGGATCCCGGGACGGGTAATCCGCCCACCAATCCATCGGAACCTTCGCAACCATCGGAATCCCTCGACTACTCGCGATCGATTTTACGCGCAGAAACCGCGTGGGCGATCAGTGAGGGGAGCTCCGATATCATCGTTGCGGTGGTGGATACGGGGATCGATTACGAGCATCCGGATCTCGTGAATAATATTTGGGCGAATCAAGCCGAAAAAGACGGCTTACCTGGGGTGGATGACGACGATAACGGCTATGTAGACGACGTGTACGGGTGGGATTTTTACAATCGTCGGCCGAACGGCAAGGACGACAACGGACACGGTACGCACTGCGCGGGCATCATCGGCGCGGAGAAAAACGGGATCGGTGTCCGGGGAATCGCACCGAAAGTAAAACTGATGCCGCTCAAGTTTTTGGGAGCAAGCGGTTCCGGTGATACACGCTCCGCGGTCGAAGCGATTCGCTACGCGGTCAAGATGGGCGCGAAGATCATTTCCAATTCCTGGGGTGGCGGAGGTTACTCACAATTACTCGATCAGGCGGTGCAAGACGCTCGCGCGGCGGGCGTTCTCGTTGTGGCGGCGGCCGGAAACGAAGAAACCAACAACGATGATACGCCTTATTATCCGGCCAATATCAGTGGTGTGATTTCGGTGGGCTCGTCGACGGACCGTGATCAAATCAGCTCATTCTCGAACTTTGGTCGATCGACGGTTTCAGTGATTGCTCCGGGCTCGAGCATTTACTCCACCCACCTGAAAAAAGGCTACAAGTCGCTCTCTGGGACTTCGATGGCGACGCCTCAGGTGGCGGGAGCTCTAGCACTCGCGCTTAGCGTGAAAAAAGACCTCGCGGTGACGACGGCCGAGTCGCTCCTTTGTTCCAGCTCCCGGTCGATCCTTCGGTCTTACGCCCGTTGCGGGCGCATGGATGTGGGCGCATTCGTGGAGGCCGTATCGACTCAAGGCACCCCCACTCTGGCGCGGATCTTCGATTAAATTCAGTAGGTTAGTGGACCTAGGTCAGACCCCATTGAGGACGGGGCGGTCCTCACTGGGGTTTTTTTGTTGAAAACAGATTGACGCGCTCAGGTAATAATGGGATAACGCAATGCGAAATTATAAGGAATCTATCGTTCCTGGAGGTTTTCATGCGTTCTCATTTCTCTCGTGCATCACTGGTCTCCACCCTGGGCCTCAGTGCACTGCTTTTGGTTGCTTGCGGTAAAGACGTTCAAAAGACGAACCCGAATACGAAACCCGCCGAGAACCAAGTGAACGGTGGCGGTCCACTCCTTCGTACGGACGAAGCCGGCAAATGTTTTGAGCAAGTTTCCAGCCCTGAACAGCAAGGCATGAAGCGCATCAATCCAGATGATCTCGCTACTCGCTCCCAATCCGACGAGTACGAACTGGTTTCGAGCGAAGTGTTCGTTGGTCTCGCAGCGAATAGTAACGAAGTTTCCGGACAGAACGACTACGCGGCTTCGCGCTTGGTTCGCTATTCGGTAAACGAAAAAGGCGAAATGATCGGGCAAGACGTTTGCAACTCGATGAACCAAACGCAGTTCACGGAGATTGGATACAGCGTCGGGGTCGCAAGAACGATCATGCTCCCATCGACTGAGACGACTCGTTACAACATCATTCAAAAAGCTCCAGGCGCGCCAGAGCAAACGCAGATCGACGTCGTCGATGCTCGTAGCTCGTCTAACCAAAACGACAACGCGAACGTCTGCTTAAGCCTTCGTACTTGTACGGCAAACGCAGTCTACGCCTCTACAAACGGCGAAGACTTGGCTGTTTTCAAGCGTCTTCCGACGGCCGCGAATAACGGCTCCTCAGTAGTGACGTTATCGGTGAGCTACTACCGTAGCCGCTACGCACAGCCGACCCAGCCGAATCAAACTCGCAATGGCACGACCACCCAAGGTGGTACGACCGTTCAAGGTGGTACGACCAAGCAGGGCGGACGGGCTCATAAAAAAGGTACCACCGTTCAAGGCGGCACTACGGTTCAAGGTGGTAAGACAGTCGTCACCAAAAAGCCAACCGTCGTCCAGGGTGGCACGACCATTCAGGGCGGAAAAAATACCAAAGGTCTCTCTAAAAAAGAGATTCGCCGCCTGAAACGCGAACAGCGCCGCTTGGAAAAACAAGCCGCCAAAAAAGGTGGCAAGAAAAAGGTGACGACCGTTCAAGGCGGAACGACGGTTCCGGCGAACAACAAGCCGAATATCGCGCCAAACACCAATACGGCACCAAACAATGCACCAAATACCCCTCCACGCACGAACAACGGTTACCCAAGCGACGCCGGTAACCACGGTCTTGATATGAGTGACAGCTCGATCGATTCTCGCGGCGAGGCATAAGAAAAATAATAAACGGCCCCTTCTTACGCGACCTATCCACCCGTCCAGGGCACGGTCGCTAACGAAGGGGCCGTTTTTTATTTTTAGCAAAGGGACGGCACGGAGGCTAACGAAGCCCGAACCTTTTTTTATTTCGGGCCGTCGTGGCCCGAAACCCTTCGGGCGCGTTGACGCGTGAAGATTCGTAGTCCTACGAATCTTTTATTTCTCAAAACAAGAAGACCGTCGTGGTCCTTACGCGTCCTACGCGAGTCCGAGGTAGCTCTTCCGCATTTCTTCGCTCGCGAGCAGCTCCTTCGCACTGCCTTGCATGCGAACGAGTCCGGTTTCTAGCAAGATTCCACGGTTACCGATTGTGAGCGCCTGCTCTGCGTTTTGTTCGACGAGCAGGATCGTGGCGCCTTTGGATTGAAGGGTCGAAATGATTTCAAAAATCTTGTCGATCAGTTTCGGAGCGAGACCCAGGCTCGGTTCGTCGAGCAGTAATACTTCGGGTTCCGCCATCCACGCGCGGCCGATGGCGAGCATCTGTTGTTCGCCGCCCGAGAGGGTTCCAGCGTTCTGTGCCAGACGTTCTTTCAAGCGCGGAAACAGCTCAAACACTTCGTCGAGCTTGGCTCGGTAGTCGGTCTTGGTGTAGCGCTTCGTCCAGGCACCGAGATCGAGATTCTCTTCGACGCTGAGGTTCAGGAAAATGCCGCGTCCTTCGGGGACGTGAATCATGCCAGCGCGAGCGCGTGCCTCGGTCGATAGCGCGAGCAGGTTTGAACCATGTAAGCGGATGGTTCCCGAGTCAGGCGAAAGTCCACCGGAGAGCGTTTTTAAGAGCGTGGTTTTTCCCGCGCCATTCGCACCGAGTAGACAGAGGATCTCGCCTTTGATGAGATCGAAATGAACGGATTTTAGCGCTTGAACCGCTCCGTAGCGAACCGAGAGATCGCGAACTTCGAGGAGGACGTTATTTCCCATGTGAGCGACTCCCGAGGTAGGCGTTTTTCACTTCTTCGTCGTTTTGCACTTCGGCGGGAGTACCGCACGCGAGTCGCTTGCCGAAATTCAGTACGAGAATCGGCTGACAGAGCCCCATGACGAGTTTCATATCGTGCTCGATCAAACAGAAAGTGATCCCGTGTTTTTCTCGGAGTGTCCCGAGTAGACCGAGGAGTTCGTGGGTCTCTTGCGCATTTAAGCCTGCCGCCGGCTCATCGAGCAGGATCAGTTTTGGTTGAAGCGCGAGCGCGCGGGCCAGTTCCAAGCGTTTTTGCACGCCATACGGTAGCTGACGGGTTTTCTGATCCGCAAAACGTTCGATCCCGATTTCGCGAAGCAGTTCCATGGCGCGTTCGAGTTTGCGCGCTTCGCGGTCTTGATAGTCATTCGTGCGCAGAACTGCAGACAAGCGCGAAGGTCTCGGAAAATCCGGGGACGCATCGAGTGCGATCAGAACGTTATCCAGCGCGGAGAGTTCACGAAATAAACGCAAATTTTGAAACGTGCGCGCGATTCCCAGATGGGCCATGGATTCGGGTTCGCCGTAAGGGACTTCCTGACCGCGAAAACGGATTTTGCCTGAGGTCGGACGGTAGATTCCGGTCAAAACGTTGAATAGCGTCGTTTTTCCAGCACCGTTCGGGCCGATGATCCCGAAAACCTGACCCTCGTGAATCGAGAAACTCACGTCGTCGAGCGCTCTTAAGCCGCCGAATTGGATCGAGACGGATTCGAATTGGAGAAGCGGTGTGCTCATCGCTTACCTCCGAGACGCTTCAAGAAGGTGAGCGAGAGTTCCTTGGAGCCAAAGAGTCCTTGTGGTCTGAGCAGCATTAAGATGATGAGTGCGAGTGAGTAGAGGATCATTCGAAAATCGATGTGCGTGATCTCCTGAAGCGGACGGAGCGCCTCCTTGAGAATCGTCAGGAGCGTGGCCGCGACGACGGAACCGGTGAGGCTGCCCATGCCACCGAGCACGACCATAATCATGATCTCAAAACTGCGGTTAAAATCGAATCCTTGCGGATTGATGTACTGCAGGAAATGCGCGTAGAGACCGCCTGCGACGCCCGCAAAAAAAGCTCCCAGGACGAATGCCTTGAGCTTGAACTGGAATAGTTCGATCCCGAGTGCTTGAGCCGCGATCGGATCTTCGCGAACAGCTTTTAGGGCGCGCCCTTCGGGAGAATTCAGAATGCGTGAAAAAATCAAAACCGCGATGAGAACCCAGGAAAAAACATCGAAAAAATGCGTCGAATTGGGAATTCCCGGAAGTCCACGTGCGCCGCCGAATGCATCAATGTTCAGAAAAAGTACCCGAATGACTTCGCCGAATCCCAAGGTGACGATCGCGAGATAATCGCCTTTGAGTCGAAGCGATGGGAGGCCTAAGAGAAATCCAAAAAATGCCGCGACGAGCCCCGCGATGAGCAGGTTTACCGAAAATACCGCCGACTCCGCAAACCCGGTTAAGCCCGTGAGCGAGAGCGCGGGAGCGAGCCTCAGTGATAACAGTGCCGAAGTATACGCGCCCACGGCCATCAGTCCGGCATGTCCGAGAGAGAACTGCCCGGTGATCCCGATGACCCAATTGAGACTGATCGCGAGTAGGATGCTGATCCCTGTATTCGCAAGCAAGCTCATCGCATAGGCGTTGAGTCCCGCTTCGAGCCCATAACCGATACCGGCTACGGCGGCGATCGCCGGAATGAACCAAAAACGGTGAATGACAGAAAGGTGCGGAGTGCTCTTAGACTTTTTCAATGCGATTCACTCCAAGTAAGCCGCTCGGGCGCCAGAGTAAGATGATGATGAGAAAGGCGAACGCGATCGCGTCTCGATAGGTCGGCGCGAGGTAACCCACGACGAATTCCTCGGATAACCCGAGCAAAAGTGCTCCCAAAACAGCACCGGATAGATTTCCAATCCCACCGACGACGGCGGCGACAAATGACTTGAGCCCCAGCAGGCTTCCCATGAGTGGATCAATTTTTGGATAGACGAGTCCGACGAGAACTCCGGCTGCACCCGCAAGCGCCGCTCCGACGACGAACGTCAGCGAGATCACGCGAGTCGCCGGAATGCCCAAGAGCGACGCGAGATCACGATTGAAACTCACCGCCCGCATGCCTCGACCCGTGCGAGTTTTGAAAACCAAGGTCTGAAGCACCACCGTGAGAACCAGCGCGATTCCAAGAACCGTGATTTGAAGCGGATTGAACTGGAGCTCGCCGATTTTCCAGGTGTCGAGATTGAATTCCACGAGCTGAGGGAAAAATTGAGGAGCCGATCCAAAAATCAGTTGTCCAGAAAACTGAAACAGGAGCGAAACTCCGACTGCAGTGATGAGCAAATTGATTCGAGGTGCGTTCTTGAGCGGGCGATACGCGAATTTCTCCACGCACCAGCCAATACAACCCGTGACGATCATCGTCGCGACCAAAGTGAGGAGGAGACCGGAAATTCCGGGCTCCTCCGCAAGTTTGAAATGCTTGGCGAAATACATCCCGAAATACGCCCCCATCATCACCATTTCGCCATGGGCAAAATTGATCAGGGAGAGCACACCGAAAACGAGCGTGTAGCCAATGGCTACGAGCGCATAGATACAACCTAATGAGAGCCCGTTGATGACGTGCTGGATGAATTCGTTCATTTACTTAGTGGGAGCCGCAGATGGGCTGATCGTCGCTACGAATTTGGATTGGTTGTTCTCAACTTTGAGCACGACGGCAGGCTTGATCGGGTTGCGCTCGCTGTTCAGGGTGAGCATTCCGGTGACGCCTGGGTGATCTTTGGTCGCTGCGATCGCGTCTCGCAGTTTTTTGTGGTCGAGGTCGGGTGTTTTCTTGAGCGCTTCGGCCAGGACCATCATGGCATCAAATCCCATGGCGGCCAGGCCGTCGGGAGTTGCGCCGTAAGCTGCTTTGTAGTTCTTCACGAACTCTTGAACGCGAGGGCTTTGATCTTCATGCGAATAATGGTTCGAGAAGTAAGAGTTCTCGATCGCCTTGCCGCCGATCTCATAGAGTTTCGGAGAATCCCAGCCGTCGCCGCCGAGAAGCGGCATTTTCATTCCGAGTTCACGTGCTTGGCGGGCAACCAGGCCCACTTCGGTGTAGTAGCCTGGAACGAAGATCGCGTCCGGTGATTTCGCGCGAATCGCCGTGAGCTGTGATTTGAAATCGAGGTCACCTGCGGCGTAGCTCTGCTCGATGACGATCTCGCCACCGGATTTCTTGAGTTGCTCGATAAAAAACTGGGAGAGTCCCATGCTGTAGTCGCTCTTGACGTCTTTTAGGATCGCGAGTTTTTTTGCTTTGAGGTTTTCGCTTGCGAAACGTGCCATGACTTCGCCTTGAAACGGATCAATGAATGAGGTGCGGAAAATGTAATCGCCGACTTGCGTGACCTTAGGATTGGTCGACGAAGGAGAGATCATCGGCACTTGGTTTTGTTGAGCGATCGGAGCCATGACGAGGCTACGGGAGCTGGCGACTTCGCCTAAGACCGCGACGACGTGATTTTGAGTGATGAGTTTCGAAGTAGCGAGTGCCGTTTCGTCGTTTTTGCTCTGGTTGTCGATCGTCACCACTTGAACCTGTTTGCCACCAATGCCGCCAGCCGCATTGATTTGCTTGAGTGCGAGGTCGATTCCGTTGTGGGTGGAGATACCGAACGTCGCTTCACTACCGGTCAAGGAGCCGACTTCGCCAATCAGGATGGTGCTTGAGCTCGCGGCGGAGGTTTCGGTGGATTCTTTTTTCTTACAGGCCGAAAATGAAAGGGCGAGTACTGCTGCCAAAGCAAACGTCAAACGAGATGGATTTTGTCTAAACATAGGTTCTTTCTCCGCGATGATGCTCACTCAGCGAACGAGAAAGAAGACGCACCTCTACCTCGAACTAAGCGAGTCCATTCGTCTTTCTTGGGACCGAAAGAAGAACGATAGGATGGAGCCCCAAGGTCTTCGGTTGACCGATTTTTGTCAACTAGAAGTCATGGGGGCCCTAAAAAAGTAATGGAGTGGGGTTCTAAAACTGAGTGAGATCAAAAGAGAGGTTACGATTGGAACGAGTGTCTTTGAAAATCTGACCGTTGATCCAGATCACGATTTCTTGGCGAACACTTCTGAAAATACGCTGTTCGGGTCCGTTGTCGATGCTGGAGTACAAGATCATCGGAAATGCGGTGTAGCCTTCGAATTGTCCAGGACGAGCGAAGCGGAGGTCGCCTTCTTCGATTGCTTGCGCATCACGGCAAATACCTTTGAGGCAAGCCTGTTGATATTGGATCAACATGAAGTGCACGTGGTCACGTGCGCCGAGCCAGCTATTTTGGGTGGAGATGAGCAGCGGAGAGCTCTTGAGACTGATATTGCTGTAGGATCTTCCAGGCGGTACGAAAGACTCTTCGAGCGTCGAGTAGTTGAGCGAGATCTGGGTGTCTCCGCTGAAGAGTGTTTTCGTTCGTGGGATTGAGTCCACGGCTTGAGCTTGAGTGGTGAGGACAATCAGAGCGAAAAGCGACTGAGCGAGTATCGACATGGTTGCAGTTCCTGAGTTGGGTTTGAATCAATAATTCCGGTGGTTGAGAAAGTTTTATCAAGCATCCGCGCGTCTAGTCAATCAAACGAAAGCATGAAAGAGTGCTGAGTGATGATCTTTGTCGTGCTCGTCCTATCGGTTTTTTCCGGTTTAACATTCGCTATTGAGCGATTTCTTCTGAATCCATTACAACCGGATTACCCATTCGTTTACGTGCTTGGGCTAGCGGTCTTCCTGATTGCAGTCGCGCTCGTATTCTGGCTTTTTCTGGTCTATTTTCGTTCGACTACGCTCACGTCAACTCGGCTTGAACGCGTACTTCAGCAGGGCGCGTACTCCGCGCTTGGGCTACAGAGTTTTGCGTTTCTGTTATTGCTCGTGCGAGGGCTCCTCGCGATTTGGATCTATTTTGATCCAAACGGTTGGGGCGCGTCTCATCAAACGGAACTGGCGCTTGCCTCTGTGTGTGCGATTCCGATTCTGTTTATTTGGGGGCGCGTGCAAGCGGCGGCTGGCCCTCAGGTGGTCCCCGTTCGTTTGACGACCGAAAAGTTTCCCGGCTCACTCAAGGTGGTTCACTTGAGTGACATCCATATCGGAAACTCGATTGGGAAAAAATACGTCGAACAGATCGTCAATCTCGCGAATCAACTCCAGCCGGACCTGATTGTGCTGACCGGAGACATTGCCGACGGTGACCCAGATGGACACGATGAAGAGCTCGAAGCGCTCGCTCGATTGAAATCGCACAAAGGCGTATTCTACGTGACCGGCAATCACGAGTTCTATTGGAACGAGGCGGGGTGGCGGGCGAAGTTTGCCCGCATCGGTTTCCAGGTTCTTGAAAACGAGTCCCAATCCATCGATCTGGGAGGCGGCAGTTGCATCGAGGTCTTGGGCGTGAGTGTTCTCAAGCCCGATTACGCAAAAACATTTGGACAAGCCCGAGCAGGTGATTACCGGCTACTTTTGGCCCATCACCCCGGCCATGAAAAAAAGGCGCGCCCGTTTGGATTCGATCTCCAGCTCTCTGGGCACACCCACGGGGGCCAATTCATTCCCTGGAGTTGGGTCATTGGGCTCGTTCACCGGTACGGAGCCGGCACCTATCATCTCCCAGATGGTGTGATCCACGTAAACGTCGGAACGGGTTATTGGGGACCCCCGATCCGCCTCGGAACTCGTTCCGAGATCACGGAAATCGTGATACAAGGTCGTCATCCCGTAAACTAGAGATCAAATAAGAAGACAAAAATGAGCCAGAAGAAGAACACCGACTATTTGGATGAGTTTAAAGAGTTTTTTGATGACGGATCGGACGCGAGCGAAAAGGCGAAGAAAAAAGCCGAGCGCGACGATTTCGCATCGATGTTAGGCGAGTCCCTCAAAGGCTCGAAGAAAAAGCTCACTGTGGGCGACAAAATCACCGGCAAAATCCTGGTGCTGGGCAAGGATGACGTTTACGTCGCGATCGCCGCTCAACAAGACGGCGTCGTCAAACGCCAAGAGCTGAACAATCCGGACGGCACTTGCGATATCAAACAGGGCGATTCGATCACGCTCTATGTGACACAAGTTCGTGGAACAGACATTCGTCTTTCAAAAAATCCTACCGACCGTAATATCGCCGATGATCTAGAAGATGCATTCGATATGATGCTCCCGATCACCGGTCGTGTCGTCGAAGTTTGCAACGGCGGCGTTCGCGTGAACATCAAAGGCAAACTAGCGTTCTGCCCGATCAGCCAGCTCGATATCAATCGCGTCGAAAGCGGCGAAGAATTCGTGGGCAAGAGCCTTGATTTCCGCATCACGCAGTTTAGTGAGGGCGGACGCAACATCGTCGTGTCCCGTCGTAAACTCCTCGAAGAAGAGCGCGAACTCGGCCAGGCCAGCTTCTTGGAAGAGAACAAAGACGGCGCGATCGTTCCCGGGAAGGTCACGCGTTTTGAGAAATTTGGAGCTTTCGTCGAGCTCGCTCCCGGAGTCGACGGACTCGTGCACATCTCTGAGATCGCCTGGTCACGCATTGGCGATCCATCGGAGGTCCTGCAAGTGGGCCAAGACGTTCAGGTGAAAATCATTAAGCGCGAAGTGAACGCAGGACGGGCGAAAATCTCACTCTCGATCAAGCAAGCGATTCCGACGGAAGACCGTCCGGCACCGCAAACGGCACAGAAGCCGGAGAAGACCGACCCATCCGCCAAGTTCACGGTGGGACAAGTGCTGACCGGCAAAGTCGTTCGCAAGGAAGTCTACGGATTTTTCATCGAGATCGAGCCAGGTCTGACGGGACTTCTGCATAAGTCCCGAACCCTGGACCACTCGGATTTCCGATTCGAGAAAGTCAAAGTGAACGACGAACTCACCGTTCAAATTTCCGAGATCAATACCGCTGACCGGAAAGTTGCGCTCTCACTCCCTCGTGACGCGGGAGAAGACGACTGGAAGGCGCACCAACAAACTCAGGCGACGGGATCTTTTGGGACGCTTGCGGACCAGTTCAAGGCCGCACTCTCTAAAAAGAAATAGTCCCTCGTTTCGATCACATTACTCGACGCCGCACTTGAGATTCTTAATCTCGATGCGGCGTTTTTTTGTACTCGAGTTTCCAGAGATGTCCGATGCGCGAACCGATATTTCATATTTCCCGTTTGGATAGATGAATTTTCCGGCCGGATCGCATCGGTCGGTGCGCCACGGACCGCTCAGCGGCGTGATCCATGGGAGCGCTTGGTAGGAATCGTTCGAAATCTCCAGGAAGGGCTTCTGAGTGATTCCAAATATAAAATACGGTGGTTTTCGATGCGCGAACGGGGCAAATCGATAGAGACTTGCCTCATGAGCGCTTGCGTAGTGATCGAACTCAGAAAAGATTTCACAGTTCTGGGCGATAGCTTTGCCGATTCTCTGCCGGAATGGGATTTGCGACGCATCAAACAGTACTTTTGACTCGATGAGGACGGAGCGTTTCCCGAACCTCAGGCGCCGAATTTCGAATTCTATTCGATTGGGTGGATAGAGTTCACTCGAACCTCGCCATCGGTCAGATGCTTCGACAGATAAATCGAGTGGTCCAGAGAAAACCTTTTCGCGTTCTTCGCTGTCATCGATACCGACCCGATTCGATACACGAATGAAGTGAATCTTCGGAGAGATAGAGTCTGAGATGCCGAGATAGAGGAGTGGATTCAAGCTCATTCGGGTCGAGCAGTTTGCCATTCCGAAATGGAGGTGAGGGTGGAGCGTACTTCCTGGAGTTGAGATCAAGGCGGAAATCAATTCGCCCTGATGGACAGGGACTTCGCGACCTTGCTCGAGTGGTATCGCTAAGTGAGGTGGAATCGCGTGAGGGTCCACGTGCATGTAGTAAGTCAGAAGTCCGTCGTCTCTTCGGATGCTCAAGGTGGTCGTCCAACCTTGCTTCAGGTTCGAATGAGCGAACGCGAGCATACCGTCGTGTGCCGCATAAACGGGTGTACCGACGTCCTGAAATAGATCCACTGCCATGAAGTGGAATATGGGACCCCAGAGAGTGAGGTTCGGACTATGGGGAATATTCCCGATTCGAGTTTCACGAAGCGGTCCGAATGGGTGCGAGATCACAAAAGGGTCGGCCGCGGAAACTGGCGAGGAGGCCTGGACCGAAGAGTGGAACAAGAGTGCGAAAATAAGAGCTGAGACGACGCGCATCGAGCGAGAGCAAGTGCAAAGCTCACGCCCAGTCGGTAGAGGGTTTCATTGGAGTTGAAGCGAGATTCGACGGCGATGAATTGGTCAGAGTCAGGTGATTATTTCCGGCTGTTTTACAGTGCACGTAGGTTCGCATATCCACGGCGCGGTCTACGACTTGGATCTAGCGGGCTAGGGCAAATTGAGGATAGAATTTCATCATGTCGAGTAAGAATCTGATCGCG
>JAIXQO010000003.1 GCA_027485695.1 Pseudomonadota bacterium | reverse complement strand
GACTGCTACAGGTAGTACGACTGCTACAGGTAGTACGACTGCTACAGGTAGTACGACTGCTACAGGTAGTTCGACTGCTACAGGTAGTACGACTGCTACAGGTAGTACGACTGCTACAGGTAGTACGACTGCTACAGGTAGTACGACTGCTACGGGTGGATCAGCCACGACCACAAACGGCACACTGACTGACGTTCAAAAAGAATTGGGACTTGATGGTCCAGCTCCTAAGACCAAAGAAGACGCCATCCAAGCGCTCATGAAAAAGGAAAACATCAGCCATCAAGACGCCGCGAATGTCGTCGAAAAATCGATCGAAAAGAACGGGGTTAAACTCGATCCAACGCAGGAGGCACTAGCCACGGCTAAGCGCAATTCCCTTGAAAGTGTGGAAAAAGCGAAACAAGCAGCAGAAAAACTACGCACCGACAACAACAACGATCATTTCCAAAACCAGCGAGACGCGGTCAAAGAACTCGCGATCTTGATGTCAGCGATGGCCCTCTGGCGCGGCTACAATTGGTACCGCTCGGAAAAAATCAAAGATGAACTTTCGGACACCCTGAAATCCGTCATGAAACCACTCGATAGCGCAGTTGTCGCCGTCGACGAGAACGGAAGCACTAATACCAATCGTGGCATCGGCAGTAGCGGAGGAACCGGCGCCGGTGCAGGCGACGGCAGTGGTGCAGGAGGTGGTACTGGCGCTGGGGGTGGCTCTGGCGGAGCAACTGGCGCCGATACATTGGCAAGCGGTGGAAGCGGCGCTGGCGGAGGCTCCGGCACGAGTTCCGACGACGACCTGAAATACGATCCGGCATTAATCGAAGGTGGCTCAATCGACGGCTCGGCCCTAAAAGGAACGACGCTCGGAAAAGCGACGAGCGGAATCGTGAACTCGCTCGACGCACGCAAGATCAACGACGCCCTCAAATCTCGTGGTATCGACGCCCTAAAAGACGTCACTCGCGAAGCGGCTAAAAAAACCGCAGCATACCACGGCGTTGCGAGCCCCTCTTCATCGATGATGGGCGCGATGGATGCAGGATATGCGTCGCTGATGTCGGGACTGGGCAACACGCAGGCCCTATCTACACCGGCAACTTTGGGTAAAAACGACTCGAGCTCATCGCCGTCTCGCAGCGGTGGTGGCGGAGGCGGTTCCCCTTCTCTCGGTTCCGATCTCGGTTTCGGCGGAGGCGCCGGAGCCGATCAGCTCGCAAATGACCTGAACCTCGGCCGCGCACCCGCTGCAGCTGCGGGCGAACCCGATATCTTCCACGCGGATACGCCGTTCAACTTGTTCCAAATCGTTTCACACCGAATCACCAAGGTCTCGGTACGAGTGGAATCTAACTCCCGCTCGCCTTCCTCGGTGCGGCGTCCAAGCGTATCGAGTAACAGCACGGGCTACAAACCATCGACTCCGTCTCGTCGATCGACGTCGAGTAGCCATCGCTAAAACGGAGCTTCATCGGATGCGAGAAAACGCTCCTCTTCGGGGGTGTTTTCTCGCCCGAATACTTCGTTTCGATCCGGGAACCGTCCGAATCGACGAACGACGCGCTCGTGTCGTTTCGCGTATTCAAGATAAAACTCCATCGTCTCTCCGAGACGCTGAGGAACTTCCGCTAGCAGTCGCTCATAATGACGAACCGAAGTCTCTTGAATTGATATGGATTCGCCGTGCTCAAACGGTAGATACAAGAAAACCCGTTCCGCAAATGAGAGTTCTCGCTCATCTCCGCGCGCGATCATCATCTCCGCAATCGGAATGGCCATCGCCGACTGTAAGTACGACGGCGGTTTCTCTCGAAACAGATTCAATGAGAACTGATCTAAAAGAATGATGAGCGCCATTGCTCCGTGAGGAGTTGTTTTCCAGGCATCTAGTCTGCCTGAAACGGCCTCATCCAGCAGAGCGCCAAAACGGCTCCGAATCTCAGCATCGACCGCGTCTCCCCCGTTGAACCAAAATGAGTTCTTGCGACTGAAATAAGCCGGATCATCACTGGGGCTATCAAACCAATACTCCAAGACCTGTTTCGCACGGGCATCGATCGAGCTCATCGGGATCCTCCTCAAGTTGCTTCAAACGGCAGTGTCCTCCAAAAACCGAGCCCCATCAACCGGCAGTGTCTCTTTTTTAGCCAATCGTTGAGAAGATCCGCGATTTCGGGATGGGTCTATTTTGACTCACTCGCGAGAACGCTCCAACTCACCGAAACTAAAGATGGGGGAACTTCTATGTCTACTCAACGCTATTGCATCGTGATCGCATCGATCGTTGCGTCACTTGCGCTGATCAGCACCATCGCTCAATCGGCCGACACGATGAACCCCGCCGACGTGAGTGCAACGAACTACACGACGGCTCACTTAGCCGCAAAAAAGGTCTCCCCTGAGGAGGCCTGCAAATTCATCGAGCTCGCGAAATCAAGCGCTGTGAATTTCAAACTCAAGACCGGAAAAATCATCTCGGTCCCCCTCGACCAGGCCTGCGTTGCTCCCGAGGAATCCAAGAACCAACAGCTCATCAACCTCTGCGCCATGCGTGAGCTAGAAAAAACCAACCAAGTCTCGATGTATTGCAAAGCTCGTCAAACCGCGACTACGGCTTCAAAAGCCTCACGCGCGCAGTTCTATATCGATACCGCAGCCTCGTTCATTTGCTTATCGGAGTACTTAGCCAAAAAGACCTACATCAACCAACCAGCCGTCCTCGCAGCCGAAGCCGGCAAACGCCCTCTCATCTGCGGAACGGTTGCCATCGGCGCTGCCGCAACCGAGGTCATCACCTCGATTAAAATGCTCAAAGACGTCAACAACACGGCCGGCGTCGGTAAGTACAAAGTCGTGCAAAACGACGATGGCACTAACGAAGTAAAAGACCAGAGCCAAGACGATACGGCTCACTCCACTCGCCTCATTCAAAACATCGCCTCTCTCGGAGTCACACCTATCACCTTGATCACGGCCGTCAAGGCCATGGGCGGCTCCAAGAAACCGTTGAAGTTCAGTGAGGCTCAGTACCAAGCGAAAATCATGAATAGCAAAGCGGCGACCCTGGAAACGCGCGAAGCCGCAGCTGCCAAAGTCGCAACGCTGAATCAGGATCCCGGTATGCGTGAATGGGGTAAGAAAACGGTCAATCAAGCCCTCTACCTATCGGGTATTTTTGGAGCGCTAGCCGCTGGTCGCGGACTCAATACGTTCAATGCCGCGAAAATTGCCAAAGACTCCGACGACATCATCGTAAAAATATTCGAGCAATCGACGTCGAGCAAAGTAGCCACGAAAGACAGTGGAGAAAAGAACGAAAAAATCGGTGACGAAGAGGAAGATGAAACAAAACAAGGCATCGGCACGCAAGAAACCAAAAAAGCCGATAATGCCGTCATCGACGGAAACTTAGTCGTTTCGAACTCGGCATCACCATCCGGTTTCACTGGCAACGGCAAGGTCGAGGGTGCCGCTTCTACGAACATTTTACCCAAAAATTCTGGCCTCGCGAAAAAAGCAAGCGAGCTTGCAACGCGCGCTATGAAACTTGAGGACTCCGGTCGCACTTCCGCCGAAGCACTCGACGATCTGAGCCGCCAGGCACTCGCATCTGCAGGACTACCCTTCTCGGCGGCATCAACCGAGTTCAACAACGCTAAAAACATCCTCGCAGATTCCGTCGAGCCGGGAAGCGCAGGCTCGATTGCATCTCATGGCGGCAAATCAGGCGCGGCTACGGCGGCAGCTGATACGAGCACGACCGAATTCGGCGCAGACGCACTCGAGGCCATCGAAATCGCCACTCGCTCACCGGCTACAGCATCCAGTGAGGACGAATTCCACACCGGAACGAAGCTCTCGATTTTTGAAATCGTGACGAATCGTTATCAGGCGACGCCTGTACGCTAGTGCCCTCTCGACTTATCGGATCGCGCCAATCAGCGAGGACCAGTAGTCAGGACTTGATGGACGCGGGTACCAGGCGAGTGCCATGGGGTTTTCGTACACCTTCCCATCATTGAGAAGCGTCACTTGGCATCTTTTCAAGAATCGCTCGGCGAATTCGAGCGTGAATACACCATAACCGAGCCCCGCTTCAACGAGCTCCGCTAGACTTTCATTGTTATTCAGAAAGTGTCGATCACTACGGGCATGTTCGAGCATTTTGTATTTCTTTAGGTACTGGAACGACATCTTGTCGTTGGGATCGAAATCAATGATTCGCTCATTTTTCACGATATCTAGGAGTGCCCGTTTCTTCCAGGCGCGCGGACCCATGAGGACGTACCGCTCCGGCTGAATGATCTTGCTGTCTAGTTCGCGCCCTACGAGCTCATGAGGCAGTACGGCAATCTGTGCCTCTCCCGTTCGTAGCTGATCGGCCCAGGTCTCGACGTCCGTGATATTAAACCGCAGTAAAAGTTGCGGAAATTTCCCGAGGACCGGTGTGCACCGAGGAACGATCCGAGACCTCATGATCGAGGTCGGTCCGGTAATACAGACCTGGACTGCCGCCTGCTGACCCGCACCTTGAATCTTGGCCAGGACCTCGCCTTCGAGGTCGCGACTTGCCTGACAATAACGGAGGAGCGCTTCGCCTTCGGCGGTTAAGAGCATTCCACGTCGAGACCTCGTAAATAGCGTCGTCGCAAGCGTGCCTTCTAATGACCGGAGCCTCTGGGTCACTCCTGTTTGAGTGAGCCCAAGCTCCTTGGCTGCTCCGTGGACAGTTTTACCTCGGGCGACAGCTAAGAAAGCCTCTAGTGGCGGACTGAGTAAACTCATTTGAAATGCTCATAACATCAAAATAATGAATTATTCAATTCGATAGCAACGTCCTAGTTTCATGTCCGCTATGCTACTCAACCACAACATCAAGCCCGTGAAATGTTTCCTCAAAAAAGAGTACCTCTACAATCTCGAAGCCCACGTGGGTGAATACGAGGAGTGCCACCTATTTGCCGTCTCCAGCATCAAAGGGCGCGCCTTGGGATTTCATGCGTTCCTATCGACCGGAGCCGTATTCTACCGATTGCCTCTCTCTGCGTTCGTCTGGCGCAAGGACGCCCCGGATGTCCCGCTGGATTTCCTCCAGACCTGGGATCAACTCGGCTACCACATCTCCGTCATCGAATATGAGTTCCTGAAAGAACTCAACGGGCACGCCATGATGAAAAATGGTCAGTTCGAGAAATGCGAATACATGTTCACGGTCGATTTTTGCCACCCTGACCCGGGCTACTTGAACACCACATTCGTAGAATCGCCCGAAGATCACAAATGCCAGCACATCGTCAAACTTGCGAACGGCCACTACGGTGCCTATCCGAACAACAAACTCCTTTGGGAGGAGATCGCGTTCGTCACGAAACAGATCGAAGGACGACCGGACTACAAGGTCAATCGTCAGAAATTCCATGCGGAAAACGGAAATTGGACCACCTCCGACGATGATCGATACTTCTATGACTTCCTGAAGAAAGGAACAGCGAGCCATGCCGTCAGCAAACCCTCGGACCCCCAGAATGTCGCCATCCACTCTCAAGCGGAATAGAAATCCTTGGTTTTCAATCCCGGCGTTGGTCCTCCCCTACGTCGGGATCACCCTCATCATCGCGGTCACAGAGTGGACGAATCAATGGGCCGTGCGGTTAGCGGTCCTGCCGATCATTGCCGCGTTTCAAAATCACCTACAAATCCTCCAGCACGAAGGCGCGCATTTTCAGATTCATCCGAAAAGAAAATGGAATGACCTACTTACGGATGTTTTCTGCTCAGTGCCATTCTTAGGACTGGTTCGCCACTATCGGCATTTTCATTTCCTCCATCACCGGCATCTCCTCGATCCGCACCGGGATCCAGAAGTCGAATTCTACTCTGAGCAGAACTACTATTTCGAGAAAATGAAACCGTTTGAACGATTGAAAATACTGTTTCGTGACGTCTCCGGGTTTCACTATTTTCAGTTTTTCATTTCGTACAATCGCTATCTCTACCGAGAAATCAGGGCTGGGAGTATGGCAGGTATTTCTCAGACCGAGTGGACGGCCATCGCACTGGTGATGGGAATCATACTGAGCGGTCTAATCTATGTTCCGCATCCGATTCTCCCACTTTTCTATTGGTTCGCCCCTCAACCAACGTTTCTATTTTTCTTCTTAAAACTTCAAGGTTACGGCGAGCACTCCAAAAGAGGGTCCACCATTGAGGACTGTACCCACACTTATGACCTGGGATGGTTCACACGTTTTTTCATCTACCCGCTCAACTCTGACCTGCACCTTGAACACCACCTCTACCCGTCGGTTCCTTGGTATCGACTCCGCGCTATTCACGAAGCTAGACGGCTGGGCCAATAGATTCTACGGCACGGTCAAAGAGCTATTCATTTCTAGTTTCATTAAATACAAATAACTGACTAGAAAAATCGCAATAATTGGTGCATTGATGCGGTGTGTGAAGACGCTTTTTAATTTACTGAAGACTGCTCTGATCGTTTTTGGAATCGTGATGTCCACCAGCCCAGCACCTGCATCCGCTGGAGCATCGTGCCTGCAAGCGATCCGCTACAGCATCATGAACGGCGAAGCGTTGCGCCTTTGTCAGGGATCTTACAATACCGGCCCTGCGGACTGTTTCAATGCGACTTACCGGAGCCAGGTTCCACTCGGCATCGCGGTCGGCCTCTGCATCGGTGCCGCCGACTCCACTCCGTACGAATGCGCGATGGAAACCTCGAGACGACGTTTCAACCTGAATGCTCATACGGTCGCGCTTCTTTGCGCTAAGGCGCGGAACATGGACCCCATCGAGTGTTACGCGCGCGGGAACTTCTCCGCCGTTGGCGTCGCGGTACACTCGTGCAAACAGAACGATTACCGATTGAGTGACGATCCGTTTACTTGGGCGCCGCTGCGGTTTTGATTTCTGAATTTTAATGAGTGGGTCTGGTGGATTTTTTGAAGTGGTGGAGCATAGCGGGATCGAACCGCTGACCTCCACAATGCCATTGTGGCGCTCTACCAATTGAGCTAATGCCCCGTCCAAACGGATGAGTCCTTTTATTAACTGCTCCAAAGGACGTCCGCAACAAAAAATTCTCCGAATAACGTACGCTTACTTGCTTTATAGCCGACCTGAGAACCAAACCAGACCGTTCGCTGGGATCAACCCCGGTCACCCCGGACACATTCCGCCCCCCTCTAAACCCCGGTATCCTTAAAACAAGTAGTCTCAATGACAGCAACCAGAGGATTCACTCCACTGAGAGCTAGCGGAACGTATGCGGGAGGATACTTGTTACATCTCAGATTCTTACAAATCACTGCACTCATCCTCATCAGCGTCCTCAGCAACGGCTGCGAACGTTTCGTCCTCACGCGCGCAAACGGCGTCAAGAACGCACGCCAGAGCGTCCAATCCAGCACTACTGCCTCAGAAACCTCGACCCCTGGTCCCTGCGATACGCTCGACGGCGATGGTAGCGCCTCTTCTTCTCAGCTTCCAATCAGCGACGTAACCGAATGGCTGGCGCTCGAAGGCCAGTCAACGGCCGGCGTCTACTATATTCTTTGTAACGACTTGGATTTCACTGCAGTCACCTACACGCCGATCTCCACGTTTAGCGGAACTCTCGACGGAAACAACAAAACCATTTCTCACCTCTCCTATACGAACGCAGATGCAACGGCCTCCGGCGACAACCAAGGCATGTTCCGGGTTCTAGATGGTGCAACGATTCATGACCTCCGAATTGAAAACAGCGAACTCACTTCGGCATCGCGCGTGTTTGGGACTTTGGCCGGGTCGATTCGCAACGGCTCTCTCATCGAAAATCTAGCCCTGGATCAAATCGACCTTCACGGAAACTACACCATTGGTATCTTGGGCGGCGCGATCGCTAATTCTCGAGTGAATGGCGTTCTCATCACGAATGCTGCCATTGATGCCAGCGCGGCAAACGGTGACAGCTCAGCGCAATCGGGACTGATCGCCGGGATTTTTACCCGAGACGCAGGTGGATCTGCGGTGGTCGACATTGAATCGGTCCAAGCCACGGGTACGATCCAATCGGACGGTAAGTATGTAGGTGGTGCTATCGGAATCGCCGGGCGCTTGAACCTCAAGAACATTGCGATCTATCCAACCCTCACCGTCACCTCAACGGCGGGATGGGTCGGCGGACTTGCTGGACTCTACACCGCCGAAGGCAAACAGCACGAAAACATCGTGATCTCAGGGACGATTGATGCATCATCCGGATTGGGTCGCTTGGCATCGTACACAGGTCAATACAATGACAACGCGGACACGACCTTGAAAAACGTGATCATCGACGTCGAGCTCTTGACCTCCAATCCTGCTACCGGTGTGTTAGCTGGCTACAGCACTTCGACCGGCAAATACGTACTCGACAACGCATTCTGGAGTGATCGATCTCCCGCTGAAACCGTGAGTTCCTCGTGGGTGTCGACGGCTCCGACCCTAGATGCAGTCAGTGGCGAACAAGTGGATGCGTTTTTCTATAGCGGCGGAGGAATCGCTGGGGGAACTACGAGCACCGACTGGAAAAACTCCAGCATCTGGACACTCCACTCTGCGGCGTTGCCAGAACCGGCGAACTAAGTTAGTCCGCGCTCTTCAATTCGCAGAGCACCGGAGCGCATTCGTTTTTCTTAAAACTCGACTCACACTGTTCGAACGCCTGCGCACGTGCCTCAAGCGCACTGCCCGCGCGACCGTAGAATGTTTTGCCGCGAGACTTCACGACGCAGTTCCAAAACTGTGAATGAGGAAACGAATCACCCGTCGAGTTCGCTGCATTTTCCGACGCATCTTTGGAAGACGATGAGCAGGAAAACATCGAGACAGAAAGAGCGAGAGCGATGACCGCGAGTGAGAACGTTTTCGATTTCATAGATCTTCTATGCTAACTGAATTTAAAAAAATCGCGATAAAGATCTTCTTCCGGAGGAATCGAAATCGCCGAGCGATCAGCGTCAGAAGTCCATTCGATCTCAGCGCCTTGAATGAGCGCGATCGGCTTACGATCATCGGACTCTCCCATGACGAGCACGGCCGAAGCAGAGAGCGCATCCACGATGTTCACACGTGTGAACTGCAGCGGACGTCCGAAAATATCTTTTGCGCCCACCAGGTTTTTGACGGGATTAAATCCCCAAAAAGATAGACCAATTCCCGTCACGCCCCAACGAAGCGGAGTTGTATGACTATCCGAGATGATCACGCCGATTCGATCACTCTGGTATTTTTTGCGAAGGAATTTTCCAATCTGCGCCGCGGATGCGAACGGATCTTTTGGAAAAACCAAATAACTTTCTTCTTCGACGTTTGACTCATCGATGCCGGCGGAGGGAATGAAAATTCCATGTTTAACCGTCAGCCAAACTCCGTACGGCCCTTCGCCTAAAACGCGGTCCGCTTCTTTTGCGATCAGCTCCGCCTTAGAGGAAACCGTGTGCTTGGGAACGAAACCATTTTCGGACACGGAGACGATCTTCGAGGTCACTACGACGATGGTCTGATCGAGCTCGCGCTCGCCGATCGACTGCTCTAGGAAGGTTTCGAGTGAATCGCCTTTTTTAAAAACTTCGGTGCGGACGCCTTGGACATTCAGCATAGGTAAGCCTTGGACTCTACCACGCCTGAGTCATGAGTGACACAAGAACTCAATCATTTCGACTATTTGCGTCATTGTCAAAGTTTTGAACAGCCGTAAAATGTCAAAACACTAAAATCCCCCCTGATTTCAAGGTCCCCTCTCGGGAACGCCTCTTGCTCTACCTAGAGATGCTGAGTTTTTGGGGGTACGTATGCAGACTACACGCGGATTAACCGCAGTTATCGTCATTCTGGCGATCGGAACGGCTCATGGGGCGAGCAACCGATCCACTCAACACGTGTTTCAAGAAGCGACTAGCCTTGAGTCCACACTCAAAGCGAAACAGAAGCGCGCCATCAAAACGACCGGCACGTTGATCGGTGAAAGCGCGCTCGAAACGCAAAAACGCAAAGACGAAGAAGCTGAACGCGTTCGCATCGCCGAGGAAAAGCGCGTAGCCGCCGAGAAAGCTCGCATCGCCGCCGAAAAGGCTCGCGCCGACGCACTGAAAAAAGCTCAAGACGAAGCACTCGCTAAACGCAACGCGATCAAGAAAGCCAAGACCGCGGTTGCAATCGCCGAACGCAATAAAATCAACGCCATGTCTCTGAACGGCAAAGTGCCAGCCGCCGAAGTCGAAACGCCTTCGACGCTCAGTCAGAAACAAGCGCTCCTGAAAATGGTTGTGAAGCAAAACTGCGGCTCCGAAGTTCCCGACGCCGGCCGTGCAGACGCGCTGAAATCCGCGATGGCATCGGCAGATTCAACGCATGCTTGGACGGTCTCCGAAATCGCGAAGCGCCAAGCGGTTCTTCTGAACCCTGACGACGTTGAACGCTACTCAAACAATCAGGTCCGCGAAAAAACGATGGAGCGCGTTCGCCTAAAAATTGCGACCCTCGATCGCGAGATCGCCGAACGCAAAGCACTCTTGAAAAACGACCACAGCGTTTCCTATAACGACCGTCGCACCCTACGCACAGCCCAAGATCGATCTGCCCCGAAGACGACCGTCGACTCTTCGAAACTCAATGCCACTCGCTCCACTCTTCAGGAACGCGAAACGCAGCGGGAACTCGCCACTCGCATGAAAGAGCGCGAACTCTGGGCCACGAAATACGCGATGATGATCGAAAAAGAGCCGAAAAAACTGACGCCTGCTCAGAAATCCAAGAAGCTCGACCAAACTCAAAAAGAGTTTCTTGCTCTGACGGGCATTCGCGACGACTACACGAACCTGCTTGAAAACGCGACTCGTTGTTATGCATACGCCTCCGGGGCCGTCCGTGACGCTGAACGCGCTCAGGCAGCTGCACAGTCCGGTACGACCAGCCCGGCAGCTCAGTCCGAGGCACTATCGCCATCTACGGGCGGCGCTACCTCTGGAAGCCTCGTGAACTAAACTCTTCACCCCAACTGCCCCCTTTTCTTTCGAACAAAAAGGGGGCAATTTCATTCTCGTGAAATCACTCGAACGAAAACGCGTCTTAGCCCATCCACGATTTCTATCGCCCACGCTTGCTCGGCAACTCCGCTCGGAGTTTGATTCTGCATTTCGTGACGCTCGGGATTCAAAATCTCGTAGACTCGTCTGGGAACCGTGGCACATCGAGGACCAATATTCTCTCCTGCGAACCCCGGCCGCGCGATTCTTTGAACCCAAGCACTACCAGGCGCTCGAGCAAACGCTCCTCGATTTCGGAAAAAACCAACTCGGCTGCCATGGCCTCTCCCCCCCGTGGATGAGCCTTTATACGGACGGCGCTTATCAAAACCTCCACACCGACGCTCCACATGGCCCCTGGGCATACGTCCTCTCTCTGGGACCTGACCGCCCGATTTACCAGGGCGGTGAGACTGTACTAGCGACGGAGCGTCTGCTATCGCATTGGCAACGCTTCACCATGGACCGAGGACAAGAACTCGGCGATTTTTTCGAAAAAATCCCAACGCGATTCAACCAACTCCTGCTTTTTGATCCGCGCATTCCGCATGGGGTTTCTCGAGTCGTCGGCACTCGCGAACCCCGCCACGGACGCTTGGTATTGCACGGTTGGTTTGTCGCTCCACGCCCATTTATCGAAGGCGGTCTATCGCGCTCCCATTCCGGTATCGAGTGGAGCGGCGAACTCATCGAGTGGTGTTTGCGAATCGTTGACGAGACTCTCGGGGACTATCAAGGCATTTGTAATCTAAAATTCTCGATCATGCCGAGCGGAGTGGTCAAAAAAGCGGACCTGATTTTTCACTCGCTCCTTGATCCAAGCGGAGCACCGGAAACCGCCACACAGGGACCTCGCGCATTCTACACCCGACTACGCAAACAGCTTGCGCAAGCGCCGCGTGCGCCATCCCACAGAACCGCATCGACGCTGACGTTACCGATTGAACTTCGGCGCGAGTAACGAGCTAGAAAAAATAACTGACGCTGAGCACTTCAATCCGAATATGCATGCCTCCGGCAAAAGACGCCGAGACACTTGGGCGAAACGAGAATGGTCCGCCGAGCGAGATGCGTTTGCCAAATTGAATGTAGGCTCCGATCGCATTGGGATCATCTGCTCCCGCCGCGATGACTCCGTTGCCTTTGCGCATCGTCAGACCGAGAGAGAAAAAGTAGGACTGAGGAATCGGCCCATCCATATTGAGCGTCGGCCCCAACCGAAGGGTCATCGTATTCACTTTGGTTTCGCCGTGTCCCAGCGTTTGATAGAAGAGACTCCCGCCCACCTGGAGCCAAGTCAGCATCTCGCGGTGGTAGCCGCCGCCGAGGGCGATCTGAGATTCGCCACCCCCCAGACCAATGGCTCCCGCATTCGCGGTCACCTCGGTCGATGCGTGAGCGATACCCCGGCTAAACATGAAAATCGCGCTAACTAGAAGAAGAATCTCCAGTCGTTTTCGCGTCCGCCTCAATCCGTTCATGGTTGAGCTCCTCACCTTCCCTGATGCCTCTTTTGATAATCTTGCCGGGGATTCCGACGACTGTCGAGTTCGGTGGTACGCTTCCTACGACGACCGAGTTCGCCCCGATCCGCGTTCCAGCGCCGATCGTAATGTTTCCGAGCACCTTGGCACCCGCACCAATGACCACGCGATCCTCGATCGTTGGATGGCGCTTCTTGGCCTCTAAGCTCGTTCCGCCCAGGCTCACGCCCTGATACAGGATCACTCCGTCACCTACGATCGCCGTCTCGCCAATGACCACTCCCATGCCATGGTCAATGATCACATGGCCCAGTTTCGCGCCCGGATGGATATCGATGCCCGTAATGAAACGGGAGAGCTCGGAGATCGCGCGCGGGAGGAGTGGAACATTGTTCGAAAAAAGAAAATGAGCGATCCGATGAAAAAAGATGGCCTTGATGCCTGGATAAAACAGCACGATCTCCAGCACATGTTTCGCGGCTGGATCGTACTTGCGCATCATTTGAATCAACGTCCACATATCAATGACTATCCCTGGTTGGCGATTCGCTCAAAATACTGAGTTACGGGTTCAAGAGGATTGGCTTCGATTTTAACCCGTTTTCTTTTTCCCGTCGCGCCTTGAATCAGGGTGACCTGTACGGAATGGGAGAGTTTTTTCAATTCCTTGGACAAGAACCGGAGCAACTCTTCGTTGGCTGCCCCTTCGACCGGAGGGGCCTGAATCTGAATTCCAAAAGACTGGCCTCCATCTGGCTCTAACCGAACCCCGGCCCAGCTGTTTCTAGAGGCGCCCGGTTTGGCATAGAGCTCGACCAAAAGCGCGCCCTCCACCTCCCGATAAGCGGGTTTCACTCAGGGTGCCTCGATGGATTCGATTTCGACTTCTTCGTCACCTTTGGGCATCCGGACTGTGGTCGCATCGCCGATCTTAAGGCCCAAGAGTGCCCTGGCCATGGGAGACTGCCAGCTCACATAGCCTTGAGCGGGATCCGTTTCATCGAATCCGACAATGCGGATGCGTTTGACGGTGCCATTCTCATATCGAATCCCCACCCAGATCCCGAATACGACTTTCTCTGGCGTTGAGCCTCGCTGATCAACGACCTCGACCGCGTCCAAACGTTTCTGGAGATAGCGAATCCTTCGATCGATCTCTCGGAGTCGTTTTTTTCCGTAGAGGTAATCGCCATTTTCGCTTCGATCGCCATTAGAGGCGGCCCATGATACGACTTTGACCACTTCTGGGCGCGTTTCCGTCAAAAGACGCTTGAGCTCCTCGCGAAGTCGATCGGCGCCTTCGGGCGTCATATAGTTTTTGCCCGACGGAACGGGGAGTTCGGATTCATCGGAATGGTCACCGTCATTTTCGCGTGTGAATGCCTTGCTCAAAACAGTCTCCTCCTCGATTGGCCGGACCTCTCTCATTTCACCCTATTCGCAAGCGCGGTGACCAGGGAATAATCACGTTTCGATAGACACCTCCCCGGAGAGCCTCTACGCTCATTTTGAAATGATTGCGAGTGGCGCAAAAGATGCGGTTTTTGATCGTCTGAACTGGACTTGGTCGAGTCCGTTCCTCCTCGCTCCCGTTCCCGCGTCACCCACAACCACCGAACAATCGGCTTGGGTTCGTCAGTTTTTTGCGGCCCAACTCGACCAGTTCACGCTCGAAAAAATATCACTCCCCGCCGAGTCGCCGCGCGAGCGCTTGGGGCATCTCTTCGAAAACACGCTTCATGCGCTACTCAAGAGCCATCCCAGTACCGAACGAGTGGTTCGTGGACTTAGGTTCGGAAATACGGGCGAACTCGATTTTTTGGTTTTCCCAAAAGATAGGGATTCTCCGGTACTTCATGTCGAAGCCGCGATCAAAATTTACCTTTGCCTGGATTCTGGAGGATCGCAATCCGCATCACGTTTCGTGGGCCCCGAACTCAAAGATTCTCTCGACCGCAAGGTCGCAAAACTCTACTCGCATCAGCTCCGTTTGCTGGAGCGCCCCGAGATCATCGGTCAGATTCCGGAGCTCTGGGTAGAGAATCGTAAATGTGTATCGGTGCCTTTTGCCAAAGGCTGTCTTTTTATTCCGGGCACACTCTCTGGACACGAGCCTCCACTCTTGCCTCAGGAAATCGAACCCACCGCATTCACCGGGATTTGGATGAAACCTGGCGATTGCCTCCGCGAATGGCAAAGCCTACCGCACGCAAATTTTCGTGATTTAAGAGAGAAACGATTCTGGGTCCATAGTGATGAATTTGCGCCGAGAATCGAACGGAGTGAGTTTCAGTCTCGTTTAGAGAGCCTCCAAGAACCCCAGCTTTTTGCGATGGAATGTGATAAAGTTCGCCGACGTGTTTTTATCGTCCCGGAGGACTGGCCCGCCCATGCTCATCAAACTCGCGCTCATCCTTGAATCACTCATGGGAATCGCGCACGCCCGCGAACCCTCGCCGCTCTATTGGTATCAAGCCGTCGATCTGGGGTTCGGAACCGTCAGCCCCTACCGCGCGCCTGAGCTGGACCGCGATGGCGGACAACACGGCATTCGAACGCTCGGCTCCTATCTTTTTCGGCGCGAGTGGGCCGTAGAGGGCGCGCTCGGTTGGCAGTGGGGTAAACGCTCGGCCTACAACTCCGATCAATCCTTTACCAAAACCATCCACCGCGGATTTTTCATCGAACCCGGCATCAAATATTCGATCAACCGCCGTTGGGTCATCGGACCATTTCTGACCCTCTCGCTCTCGCCGGATGTTGGACTCGGTGACGGAACGTTCACGGATAGTTCCGCGAAGTCGCTCGCGCTTTTGGGAGTCGAGGCGCTCTATCAGATCGCGGGTGACGATCTAGCCGTTCATCGAATCGGCGCGCGCATCGGAACGGATCTCAATATCCCGGAGCGCAATGCGCGCTGGTATCAACTGACCTACCAATTCGGCTGGCCAGTTTTCGCAGATTGGTTCAAAAAAGATCGGGAACCTATACTCCCGCTCGTCCACAAGAATCGTCCGCTCAAGCGTTACCAAATCGTGCTCGATGGCAGCAACATTGAGTTCGACTTGAATCGCTCAAGCCTCCGCCCCGACAGCCTCGCACGACTTCGCTCGATGGCGAGATTCCTTATGGCCAATCAAAACCGCTGGAAAACGCTGATCCTCTCGGGTCACACCGACGAACGCGGCAGTGATGCTTACAATATGAACCTCTCGGTCTCGCGCGCGAAATCAGTCCGCCAGTCCATGATCGCCGCGGGCATTCCCGCGAACCGAATCTCGACGCGTGGCTTCGGCGAGCGTCGACCACTTGATCCGGGCCACCAAGAGACCGCCTGGCAGCGCAATCGACGCGTAGAGTTTGATTTCTTGGGCGTATCGGACGTCGAACTGCTGTCGCGCGGACTGTATCAAACGACGAACGTCGAAGGCGTCGAACTCGACGACTTGCCTCCGCCAGATATTCGAGAATAGCGCAGACGATTCAGAAATAAAAAAAAGCCCGAGCCATGGTAGCGACTCGGGCTTTTTGTATTTTACGTTTCGAACGTAAAAATTAGCGAATCACAGCGTTGAACTCAACGCGGCGATTTTTAGACCACTCTTCTTTCGAAGCGCCTTTTGGATCCACTTTCGGCATCGAAGAGCCGTAGCCTTTGGCGTTGAGCATTTTCGGGCTCACGCCTTTGCCGGCGAGGTAGGTACGAACTGCGTCCGCGCGCTTCTGCGAGAGGCTTTGATTTTTTGCAGCGTTGCCGACGTGGTCGGTGTGGCCAGCGATTTCGATCGAAGAGATTTTTGCTTCGTTGTTTTTGATCTCTTGAGCAACAGCATCGAGGACGGATTTACCAGCTGGGGTCAAAGTCGACTTGCCCGTTTGAAATTGGATCTCTTGGGAGATTTCAATTTTATTGTCGACGAGTTTAGCGACCGACTGATGTTCAGCTGCTTTTGGAGCTGCCGCTGGCGCAGCAGGTGCTGGAGCGAGAGCTGGAGTCGTGACGACTTCGCTTTCGCCGCACTTACCTTTGAGGTGACGGAAAGCATAGTTACCGACGCCGCACTTGTTTACGGTATTGGCGTGATCTTCAACGAGACCGCCGTCTTGTTCAGTCATCGTTGCGCAACCGCTGATCGCCAATAATGCGACAGAAACGAGAATTTTTTTCATGAGAGGTTCTCCTGAGTTTAGAACTACTGGTTTTCCCGACCCTGGCCTCACGCTCAATTCACCTGAACTGAACGGAAAATAAACACCCAGTTCGCAGAACCGGGACGTTCAAAAATAGGTCCAATGAAACTTCGGGATGTCTGAACACTCTCCCCGATCAATTGACCGGAATCAAGCCCTTTCATCCCTTGCCAATCTCGGAAAACTACCTTTATCCTGAATTAAACCCATGCGTTTTCTACGAATCGCAGCACTTTTGGCTCTATTCTTTTTCTCCGTAGAGGTGATTCATACTTCAACGCCGATTGTCCGTGGGCATAGCCGGACGGCGCAGGCAAAAAGCAAATCTTCCAAGAACGAGTTTCAAAAACTCTCGAAGGCCAAGAAACAGTACAAGATCAAGGCCACGGAAGAGAACGACGACGACTCGGACTTCATCACTGCGTGCCGTGCAACCCTACCCATCACGCTTCCGGTGCTCTTGAGCCTCACCGCCTCCAGGGCCCTGGAGCTCTATCACCTCTCTTCTCCCGATCAGGTGGAAGGCACTCTCTTTCGCCCACCCCTGAGCAGCTAAAACGCGCTCTCGTGCGTCCTCATCAAGCGTGTCCACACGCCGCTGAAGTTTTTTGGATCGGTTCAGGAGGAGCGACCCATCCAAAAGTGCCCCGAACCAAGGCCCCTCCGAAACCCTCTCAACTATGGTCAATGAAGACCGGAGTCCCTCTCATGATGAAGAAACCATCCCTGTTCTTTCTCGTCGCCCTGATCGGCGCATTCCACATCACGCTCCCGACGGTTCACGCTGACGATACAGCGCCCGCAGCTGACTCATCAGCCGGATCGATGGACGCTCCAACGGAGCCCGAAGCTGCGCACGAAGAGGCACCAGCCAAGAAATCTAAGAAACACGGAAAAAAGAAAAAAGGCGGTAAGAAGGCTCACAAGCGCGGCAAGAAAAAGCACGCGACTGAGTAGTCTCTCAGCGTTCAAGAATTCCGGAAACAAACTCTCTCGGTAGGGTCCGACGTCTATGTGCGTTGAACTCTACCGCACCACGAATGCTCGATCACCAGATGGATCATCTTGATCACCATCCTTTGGGATAGATCCTTGAGTCAAATGCCAGCAAGTGTATTCCAGCAAAACTTCAACCGGGTGCGGCCAGTCAAAACGATGACCTACTTGTCTGGGCGCCATTTTTTCGACTAATCAGAGCTCCTTATGGCTTTTTTTCGTCCGAGTTCCGTCGGTGAACCCAACCTCTATCCAGCAATTCACTCACCGATAAAAAACACTGCAAGGCCTCGAAATAATTCACTTCATTTAAATAACTCATCAACCGAAATATCCCATTGGAATGGTGAGTTCACTTTCGGAGCGGATCGCTCGCGCACTTTCAAAATCGATCGTTGGAGCCCTCGTGGTCGCCCAAGTATTTGGTGGGGCTACGTTCGCAGAAGCGCCTCGTTTTCGCTACCTCACCATTCGGGGCGATACTCTGTCGGATATCGTTTGGGCGACCGTGCCTGGCCGACTCTACGGACCTGGCGGCAATTTAGAGCGTGTGCTGAAACTCAATCCTCACTTAGAGAATCCAGATCACATCGTACCCGGTGAGGTGGTTCTTCTCCCGGACGGATCAAAATTCCTGGTGGAAACGCTCAGTGAGACCAACCCCAAAAACAACACTCACCGCGATAGACAGATTGCCTCTGTCGAACAGTCATCGTCGCCTCAGACGGTTCCAGTAGTGAATCCTACTCCGATCGGAGCAAAAAGCGCGGAGCCCGAACCACCACTCCCTAGCCAAAAAAGTGAATTCTCCAGAGGAGCTCGGTTAGAGCTCTCTCCTTTTTACCGCATGAACGCGATCACGCTCACTGATCCTACAACGGGCGCCAAGTCCACGGTCGGATCAAAACTCTACACCGGCGTAAACATCGACTACATACAGGCGTGGACGAAAAAAATTCAGTCTTATGTTCACTTGAATCTCGGATTCATTTCGTTTGAACCTCCCTCTGACAGCACCAAAACGATCCAACACTCCGATCGTCTGTTGTCCGGTCTGGGCGTGGGTGCTCGTTATCGACTCGTAGACTCCCTTGAATTTGATCTTCTGGCTACCTACCAAAAAGAGCTATTCGGACGCTCCCTCTCCACGACCAGCGTCGCCATGGATGCTGTTTCTGTTCCTTCGCTTCGCTTACAATCGAATTGGGATCTCGTGAATTTAGATCCATTTGTTTTCGGTGTCGCACCGATCATTCAGGTGTATTTCTCGACACAGGGCGATTCCTACCCAATTAGACAGGGCAAAGCGCTCGGCGGTACACTGTATTTTAAGCAGTCCGTCAGTGGGAATGAGCCAAATTTTCAAACCGAAGTGGGGGTTTTGAGTCGTACTCAAAACTCAGCCCAGATCGAACAAAACGAGCTCTCATTTTTCCTAAACCTGCGATTTTTTTTCGACATTGGCCGCAAGCAAAAGGCCAGAGAGGCAGAGGAATGAGGGCAGATGGTTCGGTTTTTCAAGCGGAGTCACTGTAGTACACTACGGCGCTCCGCCTCGCTTGCAAAACTGACGACTCATTTCGGAAAGGCTTTTCAGGCCTTCTCCGCGCTCATTGCTTTTGCTGCTTGTAACCCGATGACCAAAACCGAAATCGGTTTAGAGTTTCACCCAAACGTAGACGTCTCTGCGACCAAATCTCTTCTGACCGTTTCGAATACTCAGGTCACCTCCGGTTCGTCGATCACAGTGACCTTAGAGCTTCATGACTTAAACGATCAATTCTACATTTCTAAACTTCCCGTCGTGACCTTCTCCAATACGGGTGGAACCAGTACGGGAACTTTTAGTGCCGTCACCAACCTCGGAAACTCACGATACACTGCAACCTTCACCGGCGTGAATGCGGGCACGGCGACCACTATTAACGCTAGAGTCGTCACTGAAAAAAGCGATCAGACCATTTCAGGAACGCTTCCTACGGTCACCGTCATCAGCGGGAGCTTAGTAGATTCCCTCGAGTTCACCACCTCTCCGAGCTTAACGGGCAATACGGATACGGCTCTATCTACTCAGCCAGTCGTTTCTCTAAAAGACATCTCGGGAAATGTATTAACGAGCGATACGAGTTCCATTACTCTGACAGCCTATTCCGATACTACTTGCTCAACCGTGGTTGCAGGCGGACTCACGGCGACTTCAAACCCCGTCGCAGCCGTGAGCGGTGTTGCAACGTTCTCTGGCGTTAAGATTCTAAAAACGAGCGTGCGGAGCATCCGTGCGTCGGACGGTACGAAGTCGGTCTGCCAATCGACGTTTACGATCTCTGCGGGGGCTGCGGCCGCGATTGCCGTGTCATCCGGAAACTCTCAGTCGGCGGTCGCAGGCGCTGCCCTCAGTAGTTCGCTGGTCGCGATTGTTCGAGACGCAAATAGCAACGTCGTCAATAACGTCACGATCAATTGGGCAGTGACCGCAGGCGGCGGAACCCTCGGAAGTGCAACGAGTCTATCGAATGCATCGGGTCTCGCATCAAATACTCTCACCACAGGAACTACTGCGGGAACCAATACGGTTACCGCAACCATCAACGGGACTTCTACGAGTGTAAGTTTTACTGCGACGGGTACCGCGGGAACTCCGACCTCATTGGTTGTTTCCTCGGGAAATACCCAAACCGGTACCGCGGGCTCGCCACTAGCCGCATCGATCCAAGTTCTCGTCTCCGATACGAACGCAAATCCCGTTCCCTCAGTTTCTGTGACTTGGACGGTTCTCACGGGCGGAGGCTCCGTCACGGCGACCTCGACTACGAATTCTAGCGGAATCGCGGCTGCAACATGGACCCTGGGTACCACCGCCGGAGCAAATACCGCGAAAGCGGAACTGACTTCGAACGCGGCACTGAACACGAACTTCTCGGCGACCGGAACGGCAGGAACGCCTACACAGATCTCGATCACCGGAGGAAACTCTCAGAGTGCAAGCTTAGGCGCTGCTCTCGGAAGCGCACTCTCCGTGAATGTAAAAGACGCGAACAATAACAACGTGAGTGGTGCGACCATAAATTGGGTCGCTTCTTCGGGAACGCTCGGAAGCGGAGCTTCGACCACCACAAACTCGAGCGGAGATACCTCAAATACACTCACGATCGGTACGGGCGCAACTGCTGCGGGAGCGAAGACCGTAACGGCAACGATCAATGGTACATCCACTCTGGTTACTTTCAATGTCACCGCGACCGTCGCCACTCCTACGGGACTTGCGGGAACGAACGGAGCGGGAGGTACCAATCTCTCTTGGACGGCTACGACGGGAGCGACATCCTACAAGATCTATCGATCGACCACTTCTGGCTCCGGATACACGCTCGTCAATACGAGCCTGACGAACAGCTATTCCGATTCAGGGTTAACGAATGGGACAACCTACTATTACGTGGTCTCGGCATTGAATAACTCAATCGAGAGTTCTCAGTCCGCACAGGCTGCGGTGACTCCCGTGGTTGCGCCAGGCGCGCCGACAGCATTATCAGGCACCTTAGCCTCTACACAAACTGTATTGACCTGGACCGCGCCCGCGACTGGCACCGGGCCGTTTACTTACAAAGTATATCGATCAACGACTTCTGGGAGTGGATATACGAATATCGCCACCACAGGATCGGGAGTCGTCACTTATACAAATACGGGACTAACCAACGGAACGACTTATTACTATGTAGTGACGGCCGTAAACGGATCCGTGTCCGGAGAGAGCGCCTACTCAAGCGAGATCGCGATCACGCCGGATTATTTGCCGACGCTGGCTTATGACTTTACGAACGCGAGTTCGTTTCAGCCGCACAATCTACTCACCTACTCTCAAGATTTTTCAAATTCGAGTTGGTTCAAGGGCAATTGTTCTGTTCAAGCGAATGCATCCGTTGCGCCAGATGGGACATTTGCCGCTTCGAAACTGATCGACAATAGCACATCAGCGGAGCATATGATTTCTAAGATTAGAACAACCACTAATGAAACCGGAGTCTTCTCGGTATTTATAAAATCTGCAGAATACACTCGAGCACAAATTCAAACATCAAATATGGTGAATAACGCCATTTCTTTTCGTGTGAATCTATCTAGCTGCACATCTATTTTCATCTCTAACCCAGGAGTGGACTACACGAATATACAATCGTCTATTTGGAGTGTCGGATCCGGTTGGTGCAAAGTTGTCCTGAAGACAACCAAGGGATCTTTCAATACAATGCATGGAGTGACCATCGCCCCGGTCGATTCTTCGGGAAACTCCAACTTTGCTGGAACTGGTTCTTCAGGAATATACATCTGGGGTGCGCAATATGAACTGAACCCCGGCGTCTCCCGCTACGTCGCGACTACCAATGCAGCGGGCCATTCTTTTTCATCTCCGCTCTCTCCCACTTACGGCAGTACTTCGCTCACGTTTTCAAGGTCAGGCACGGTCGCTGCCGCGACAGTTTATGGGAGTGACGGGAAGTTAAGGAGAGCGCCGCACAATCTACTACTGAACAGCGAACAAATCACCTCTAGCTGGTTTTGTGGTGTCACGTGTACCGCTGATCAGACCATTGCACCTGATGGAACAATGTCAGCGGATTTAGTATCGGGGTTTGCCTCAAGCAGTGGCGATGGATTCGGCCAGGTTCTGGCCTCTGTAACAACCGCGGGCAAACCATTTACCGGCTCACTTTGGATCAGGGCCCCAACAGCAGACATAGGAAAACAAATTAATTTAGAGATTAAACGCCATTCTGGAACCTATGTCGGAACACAAAAGACACTTACATTAACGTCTTCTTGGCAGAGATATGACGTTACATTTACAGGACTTTCAGATTCTGCCGGTCTCCGACTCGTATTTAATAAAAACAGCCTAGCTAATCCCGCGGATTCATTTTTTGTTTGGGGAGGTCAAGTAGAGGAGAACCTATCGCCGAGCGCCTACATTCCTACCACCTCGACCGCGCGTTTCGATAGTCCGAGATTTGACTATGATCCAGTGACGCTGAAACCAAACGGACTGGTCGTTGAAGGCGCTGCGACGAATGGACTGACATACGCTGAGGAGTTTGACAATGCTGCATGGACAAAATCACTGATGAGTTACACAGCAAACGTAGCCACCGCTCCGGACGGAACAACGACTGCTGACAAATTCGTTGAGGACACTTCAACGGGCATTCATCGATCAACGAACCCATCGTTTAGCGCTACTGCGGGTACGACCTATACGGGCAGTATCTTCTTAAAAGCGGCAGAGCGATCTTTAGTGTCGCTGCAACTCACAAGTGGCGTTGCATGGCCAGGCGGATCTAATCCAGTCATGGGAGTGGATCTCGCGACATGCACGATATCGTCGACCACGAATATCCTAAATTCTAAAGCCCAAAACGTGGGTAACGGATGGTGCCGCTTCAGCTTGACCCAGACTATTTCTTCTTCGAGTTCAACGGGAATTAATATCATCCTGAGATCCAGTACTGGTGCAACTAACTATACTGGTGACGGAACTTCCGGGGTGTTTGTCTGGGGTGCTCAGTTCGAAGCGGGAACCTCAGCGACGTCATACATCCCCACTAGTTCCGCCGCCGTGACACGAGCTGCAGAATCCGCGACCTTTGCTAACGTCGCCTGGTTCGCTGGTGCCACGGGAAGTTTTGAAGCCGAAGCGTTGACGAATCGATACCTTACCGACAATTCATTCGCAAATCAGTATGGTGCCGTTTTCGGATTGAGAGACGCGGGTACCACAGAAGCTATTCGATTCTCATTCTATGGCTTTTCTTCGGGCTTACCGAGACCGTGGTTCTCGATCATTTCGTCGAGCGCGACTCAATTTAATCTATACGCCACCCCACCGGCATCGGGCGTATTTTCGAAGTTCGGAGTCGCTTTCGCTTCTGGTGACTACTTCCTGAATGTAAATAACGGCACGCCTTCTACAACTAGCAGTGGCTCTACTGTCGGCACAGTCACCAGTGGTCAAATCGGGAATGATGCCTCTAACACGAACTATCCTCTCAATGGATCGATCAAATCCTTTAATTACTTCAACACGAGGTTACCAGATGCGGATCTCAATCGCCGCTCACAGTAAACTCCAGCACTGAGGCATTCAGGAACGCGACGACCTATACATTTTCAGCGATTCCGTTTGATTGGAGCGTCAAGTCCAAGATGACGGTGCCTTCGATGGCCTGCCTGTTTTACGTTTTATTTATATATTATTTAAAATGGTTGGCGCGCGCGGGATTCACTCATCGCATCCTGCGATTCGCCCTTCGGGCGCGTTTCACGCGTGAAAAAATGCCGTCTTGGCATTTTTTGGAACCGCTCCGCGTTTCAATCGTATTCTCACGACTGATTCGTTTTTTTGTATTATTTATTTATTATTTAAAATGGTTGGCGCGCGCGGGATTGAACCGCGGACCCCCACCGTGTCAAGGTGGTGCTCTGCCACTGAGCTACGCGCCATCATCGAATGATGAAGAGAGAAACAGGAAACTATTCAAACTCGCTGCGCGCGTCAACCCCAAAATATTCCACACTGTGGAACGATCGCACACCTGCGTAGACCCGATAGTAAAAGACTATTCTCGAATGAGTTCTTCCCCCCTTCGCACTTCTTCTTTAAATCTATTCACTCCACTTAACGCATAAGGTCATCATGAAAAAAGCATTCCCGTTCATTTCGCTTTTACTGATCTCGATCCTCGGCTCCAACCTCGCTCACGCTTCCTGCACCCATCTCGCGCTTGAGAACACACAAACGCGCGGCGCTCAACTTTCTCGACGAATCAACCGCTCAACTCGAGTTCCGTTCCTCGCAATTTTGGGCATTTCGGCGGCAAATGTTTTTGCCCAAGCCGACATCCAAGTTTCTGGCGGAATCGTCTCGACGTCGATTCTTGCCGCGATTTTCGGCGATGACGTGGGAGACGTCTTGAACGGCTATCAACGTGGCGCCGATTTGCTTCGTACCGCATGGGCTTGGCGACAGAAACGGTACGGCGACTTGTACGGTTACGGACGCTCAGAACTCGCTCGCACTGCTCGACTGGTCGGAGACGCGCGCGGTAGTGAACTTTCGCTCGATCTGATCGCCGACATGATCGTTCACGCTGACTTAAATGAATCGTTTTGCGTAACCGATCAAAACAGCGCTTCGAAAAAACCCACGTTTACTCGATTCGACATCATCCAAAGCCTCATTGGAAATGACGAAGCATTCAAATTCGCGCTCGCCCGATCTGATGCCGCCTCTGATCAGATCGAACTCCTTTTGGACAATGATCCAACGAACGATGCTGCACTCGAGTCGAGCGGTTCGTTCACCTGTTTAGATCTTGCCACCAGCATGACGGTTGAAAAAGCGAGCCAGTTCAAAACGCGCGCGGGCCTGACAGGATACGGACTTGCGATGGGCTCATTCCTCACCAGCATGTTCGCGCCTAAGGCAATTCCAGGCGCTGTGTTGTTTGGTACGTTCGGCGTTGGCGCAGTCCTCGATGTGGCGGCTCAACCGTTCAATTCTTACCGCAAAGGCTACCAGCTTCTGCAAGCCGCGCACGATGCAAAAGAAGGCAGTCAGCTCGAACTACTCTCCAACGAGACCTTGAGCCGGCTCAAACGCGCAGCCGAAATCACCTTAGGGGCATCCGAACCAGCACAAATCCGCCAGGTGGCGGCACTGATTCGTGAAGCAGATCGCAAGCGCGCTTTTTGCCCACCGATCGAGAGAGTCGACCTCGACGGCCGCAAAACCTACCACTTCAAAGGTTACACGCATCACGACATCTTAAATGCGATTCGCGTACCAGCCGAAGCATCCGTTACTCGGAAGTGATTTGAATTCCGAACTCAAGAGCAAGTGATGAAATCACGAGCTCTTGGGTTTCGATCATTTTTTGATGATGGCGCTCCGGAAAAAGATATCCGGCCTTTGCGCTGTCAATCGCGCACGGTGAAATCCCGAGGAAACTCTGACCATCTGGGTAAACGTTGATTGCCATTCCATGGAGTAACGTCCGCGTCCTGAGCTCTATTCCGAGGCTCGCGATTTTCTCGCGCGTCCCCACTCGCCAGATACCGACTTCTGAGCCATCGCGTATTTCGTAGTCGCCGCAGCCGCTCTCTTGGCAAACTCGGAGTGTCGCACTCAGGAGCTGTTCCGTGAGCCTACGAACCGCCTTGGAGTCTCCGACCAATCGCTCGACTCGCTCGATGAGAAAAACGATCAGATTTCCAGGTCCATGGTAGGTCGCCTCGCCCCCCCGCTGAACCGTGAGAAGCTCAATTCCTCGCTCCGCATACCACGCAGGATCGTGCAAGAGCGCAGACTGTCCGCCTCGCTTGCCGAGCGTGATTACGGGCTCGACCTCAGCCAGAATGAGCGAACCCTCTCCGGACTGCTCAAGACGCGTGAATGCCGCTTCTTGTGACTCTAAAAGGTTCCGGTAGTGAAAGGGAGCACCCTGGGTCGAGCGCAAGCGAATGAGCCGCATGGAGCGGTTCTAGCACCCAGGCCACCAGCACTCAATAGAGCTGAACGATATCGCCTTCGGAGAAATTGCCACCCGTATGGATCTCACCGATAGCAGCGTCTGAGCCGACAAAATCGACGACCTCAACCGTGCCTTTGAGCTGACCGGGAGAACGCCCCAAATAGGCGCCGCTTGCGGGATCATAAACGTCATCCCCCGGGGTCAAGACCTTGAGGATGTCGCCCGAGATGATTCCCGCGCTCTTACCCGCGTTCACGAAAATACGACGACCGTTCACCTTGGCGATTTTCCCCTGCCAAATCATTTTCTCAATCACGCGGTGGACGTCAGGCGCTAGCCCCCCCATCGCGTTCCTGAGCGCTTGCTTGAATAATTCCGTACGAAACGACTCGCTCTCGAGGTTCTCTTGATCGACCGCAACGACGGCGTCACTCGCGGCATCGGCGGAACGCCCCATCGAAGCGACTTCTTTGCCGGCGTTCACATCAAACACTTTGAGCTCGACGTCTACGGCGGCCATACTTTTTTTATCGCGAAACAAACCAATCGAATCTCCGCGTGAACGGAAAATGGCTTTGCTAATGCGCCCCAGGATGACCACGGATACTCCCAAGCGACGCCCTTCGCGAATGAGCTGCGCGACTTTGACCTTGTCTCCGGAAACGAAATCTTCGGTCGCCAGGATCGTATTCACATCTTTGGGCACGATGAATCGTTGATTGAGGAGAAAACCGCGCTTGAGTTCGTTTGAGGCGTAAGGACCGAGGGCCTCTGACTTGACTGGGGTGTCGTTCCAGAGATCCAGTACGAGGACTTTTTTCTTGGGCTGAGCCGCGACTTCGAGTCGCTCAGTCGGCGTTTTTCCTGGCTCATCCGAGCGATCATAGTAAGGCGAATCGGGCTTATAGTATTCCTGATCCTTGGCGAATTCCGGAGACCGGGCGCATGACTGCACGAGAACGAGGCTCGCAAGCGTGAGGACTACGAGACATTTTCGTGCGGTCATCTTCATGACTAATTCACTCCTGCGCTCGATGCGGGACGGCGCTCAACAGTGCTCTCCACGAAGCCTTCGGATTTATTAGAAACCTTGAGCATAAAATCACCGACTGGCACGCTGGAGAGTTTTGCAACATTGTCGAGGATCGCGCTTTTAGGCGCGATTTCGAACGTCACTTCATTTCCGACGATTTCTTTCTCGACGACGCGTCCACCGGGGAACCTCGCTTGGAGGCCTTTTTTAAGTTCGATGAGATCGTTCAGGCTACCGACGTTCGAGACTTTCCACTCGCCGCCTTCGTCCGAAACTTCGGAGTGTCCCACCCGAAGCGTATCTGCGCCGAGTTGGCTGACGGATTCAATCCATAGACGCGTGACTGCGACTTCAAGCGAATCAGACGGTGGCAGTTCCACTTCGCGAGAGACCGTCCCGAGCGTAGATCCGGGAAAACGATTTTCCATTTTCACGCGCAGGGTCTTTTCGCCCGGGTGATCGGGATCTTCTTCGGCGATCACGTTTAGTTTCAGATAAGAACCCGCTTTTTTTTCCGTCAGCAAAGTTGACGGATCGAGCTTCGCTTCTTTGACCGAGAGAATAATCGGCGTGAGACCACGACGTTCAAGACGCGATTTGATGAGCTGCCTGAGTTCAGGCATCACTTTCGTGCACGAATCGCATTCTCCATCCAGGCTCGCGGATACGAGAATTTTCTGCTGCTCGCTTGAAATTTGTGCTTCGGAGGCATGAAATGCGAGGAAGCGTTTCAAGGCCTCGAGATCGACTTGAACTTGGGTCACTTTGCCGCGTTCGTTTTTGTAGTCGCGGATGAATCTAGAGGTCGCACTCAAGACCTCGGCGTCGAAGATTTCGTCTTGCCAACCTTTGAGACTGCCAAGCCGCGTGCGAGATTTTTGGAGATTATCCTGAAGCTGTTTCACGAGCGCCGGATCATCAGCGAAGGCAGACGTTAAACACATGGAAACCAACGCGATCAAACCCCAAGCTTTCATACTCTCTAGTATAGGGTCGCCGAGAAACGCGCGCCAATGCCAATGTATTGGCGCACAAAACCTACATCATCCCTGTATAACCGAGCTTACTGCAGCTGAACGACTTTGAAGCCAAAGAGCTTATCGACTTGCTCGACAAATTGAGGCGACGCTTCGACGCCCGTGGTTTTTGGGAGCTCGAGCGTCGTCTTAAAATCATCCGCCTCAAAATTCATCCGAAGCGGGGTCTTGCCCCGGTACTCGATGAGTAGGCGCTTGAGTTCGCGAAGTTGTTCCGGCTGAACGCGGTCCACCGGAATACGGAATATGGCTTGGGATACGCGGTTCTTGTGCGTCTCCTCGAGCCACTCGAGCGTTTTCACCATGATCTGGACTTTTTCGAGCGTGCACTCGAGTTCGCCGGTGACCAGGATCGGTTCGGCCTCTCCGCCCGAGCGAGAAAGAATCGCCTGTGCGTTCGTGTAGGCCTCGGGAAAAAATACGAGCTCAATCGATGAGGTCAGGTCCTCGACTTTGGCGAATGCCATGCGAGAGCCTTTTTTGGTCATGATTTCTTTGCTCTCGGTGATCAGGCCCGCGATGCGCACTTCGGGTTTTGCGACTCTCGGTTCACGCCCCCCATACGGATTGGGCGGTGCTTTGCGGCGCTCTTCGGCTAGCTTCTCGGCTCGTTCGGCGCCCCATGTTTTCAGTCGCTCGATACTCCAACCCAACCAGTCTTCGGCGATTTTCTGCCAAGGATCCATCGGATGACCCGAGACATAGAAACCCGTGATCGCTTTTTCGGCGACGAGACGCTTCGAGCGCGGCCAGTCCGGCTCCTGTTTGAAAATCGCATCCATCGGTGTGACGAGTTTGATTTCCTCAGCCGAAAAACTGTCAAAAAGCGACGTCTGCCCAAGTTCGCGCTCCTCTTGTTCATCGGAGGCAACCTGAATGAGGCTCTCCATCGATGCGATGAGTGAAGGGCGGTTGACCTCGCCGATCGAATCGAATGCACCGCTTAAGGTGAGCGATTCGAGGACTTTTTTGTTCACTTTGCGAGTCGGAACGCGCTTGACGAAATCGAGCACGGATTTGAAATCCCCGGCCTCGCCTCCGCGGGCCTCTAAGATCACGTCGACTGCGATGCCGCCGACGCCTTTGATCGCTTCTAATCCGAAACGGATCGCCTTAGTCCCGTCCTTGAGCACCTCGACCGAGAAACTCTTCTGAGAGCGATTCACATCGGGAGGCAAGATCGGAATCTGGTGCGCTTTGGCGTCGGAGATGTAGCGCGTGATCTTATCCGTGTCGTTGATCTCAGTCGCCATCAGGGCGGCCATGAACTCCGCCGGATAGTAAGTCTTGAGGAACGCCGTTTGGTATGTGATGACCCCGTAAGCGGCCGAGTGGGATTTGTTGAATCCGTATTCGGCGAACTTGGCCATCAGGTCGAAAATCCCTTCGGCCTTGTCCGGGTCGTGGCCGCGCTCGGAGGCACCTTTGACAAAAAGGCTTCGGTGCGCAGCCATTTCTTCGGGTTTTTTCTTACCCATGGCGCGCCTCAGTAAGTCGGCTTGTCCGAGCGAGTAACCAGCCAGGTTTCGCGCCGTCTGCATGACTTGCTCTTGGTAGAGAATCACGCCGTACGTTTCTTTTAGGATCGGAGCCATGTCATCGACGTCGTAAACGATCGCCTGACGTCCGTGCTTACGATCGATGAAATCATCGACCATCCCGGAGCCTAACGGTCCTGGACGATAGAGGGCGTTGATCGCGGTGATGTCCTCCAGGCTGCTTGGCTGGATCCGCATGCACAGATCCTTCATGCCTGAGGATTCCACCTGGAACACGCCGTCCGTGTCGCCCGAGGAAATCAACCCATACACTTTCGGGTCTTGATAATCGATCTTGGCGAGTTCGAACTCGTGACGATCGTGAATGAGGCGAATCGCGTTGTCGATCACCGTTAGGGTCTTCAGACCCAAGAAGTCGAATTTGACGAGACCGATTTTCTCGGCTGCATCCTTATCGAACTGAGTGACGACGTCACCGTCTTTGCCCACATAGAGGGCGCAGTAGTTGACGACCGGCTCTTCAGTGATGATCACGCCGGCTGCGTGAATGCCCGCGTTCCGATAGAGTCCCTCGAGTTTCAGCGCGTATCGAATGACGGTGCCGACCTTGAGGTCGCGCTCGACGCGTTCTTTGAGCCGCGGTTCTTTCTCGAGCGCATCCGAGATCGAGATACCCAGCTCCTCGGGGATCAGCTTATTGATCTCGTCGGTTTCAGCAAACGACATCCCCAGCACGCGGCCCACGTCCTTGATGACGGCGCGTGTTTGGAGTTTACCAAACGTAATGATCTGACAAACGTTGTCTTTGCCATATTTCTGTTCGACGTACTCGATCACTTCGCCACGCCGGTCTTGGCAGAAGTCGACGTCGAAATCGGGCATCGAGATACGCTCCGGATTGATGAAGCGCTCGAACAGAAGATTGAACTCGATCGGATCCAAGTCCGTGATGAAGAGACAGTAAGCAACGAGACTGCCGGCGCCGGATCCCCGCCCCGGTCCGACCGGAATTCCGTTATTTTTGGCCCAAAGAATGAAATCCGAGACGATCAAGAAATAGCCGGAGAATCCGGTTTTCTCGATCATCTTGAGTTCTTCTTCTAAGCGTTGATAGTAAGCGGGTTTTTTGTTTTCCCACTCCGGATCCGCGATTTTTTTCGCGAACTCAGGAGAAGCAAACCGACGTTCCAGACCAGCACGTGACTGTTCATAGAAGTACGCAACCGCATCGAACTGATCGGATTTCGAAACTCCGTCGGGACGGAAGTTCGGAAGATGATAGATCGGGCGGCCTTTGTCGTCTTTGAATTTGAACTCGACATTGCACTGCTCGGCGATCTTGACCGTGTTGTCAATGGCCACCGAATAGTTCGCGAAACGTTCGCGCATCGCCTCTTCGGATTTCAAATAGTATTCCGACGGCACGAGAGATTTTGGACGATCGAAATCCAGGTTACGACCGTTCTCGATGCACTGAAGGATCTCGTGCGCTTCGGCGTCCTCGGGTTTCAGGTAGTGGGCATCGACGGTCGCTACGCACTCAATCCCCATCCGTTCGCCAAACGTGTGAAGGAGTTCGTTGACCTGGTCTTGCTCCGGAAGCGAGTTGTCTTGAAGCTCGAAATAAAAATCAGAACCGAAACGGTTCTTGAACCACTCAATCGCTTCTCTCGCCTCTTGTTCCTCCCCCATCAGCAAGTGGTAAGGAATTTCGCCGCGAAGACCGCCCGAGAGCACGATCCAATCTTTGCCCAGCCGATCGATAGATTCGCGATCGACGAGGAGTTTAGGCAAAGGGGGCTGCCCTTTGACCGGAGGAGGAGCTTTTTGATAGCCCTCGGTGACGAGCTTACAGAGATTCTGATAGCCCACGAGCGTTTTGCAGAGAATGACGAGTTGGTGAAATTTCGGGCGGTACGCGGCCGCTGATCCCGCCGCTTGAGTCTGGAGAGCGGCGGCCTGCGCTTGAGCCTGGGCGTAGCCGTCTTTTAGGTACCAGATGTCGACCCCTAAGATCGGTTTCAGTCCCTTGGACTTGGCTTGCGTGTAGAAATCGATCGCACCAAACAGATTGTTCGTATCCGTGATCGCAAGCGCCGTTTGCCCGAGAGCCGTCGCGCGCGAAATCATGTCTTCGACGTGCATCGCCCCTTGCAAAAGGCTGTACTGCGAGTGGGTATGAAGGTGAACAAATCCCAAGGCGTTACGCTCCGTACGGTTGAGAGACTGAGAGGAATCGTGAGGGCGAGAATCTAACATGAACTTGAAAAATGACTCACCGCAATCATTCAAGAGATGGAATCAATTTGTTTGTTTCAGGATTGACATAACTCATCGAGTCAAACATTGCCCAACTGGACCCCAAGCTAAATGGAACTAGATCGCGCGCGCTTGGTCAGGTAGACCGCGATTCCCTGAAACTCAAATGGGCCTCAATCGGTACCGCAAAAAACTTGCTCATTCTCAGTCGCGAATTAGCGGACTCTGCCTTCAAAGCATCTCAATTGGGAACCAGCAGGACGAAGTCGAAACCGGAGATCCCGTCCCGCTCGGGACACGGATCTGCAAAATGTTCGATAGCGATAGCCGAAATCTGGATGAGACAAACGCGGCGCTGGCGGTACCGGCGGCACCACTTCAGGTCCGCTGACGATCAGGGGAGTTTCACTCGTTGGTTCGGGAACCTCAGGCTCGGGTGAGTGCCCGGTGTGTTTTTGCGTTTGAAACTCCAAGACGGGAAGTTTCCGAAGGGTCTCTGGCATTGAAAAAGGCCTACTCTGGACTCGCTCTACGGAGAGTTTCAGCGGCTCAGACAGCTGATCACACCTCATTTCAAAAGTTCTATAGTTGAGAATCACGCCCATACTCATTCCAAAGGCGAAGTACAATGGCCGCTGAAACTCCACCTCTGAATCCATGGAGTAGATCGTTGAACGGTCGTCTCGAGCCAGATGACTGCGAATGACTGCTTCGGCTTGTTTGGGGGAGAGGCCGAACACCTGCTGTACAATCCGATAGTCGACGTTGATTGATAGTTCGTTTCGTTTGTACTTACTTTTTGCGAGTTCGAGACTGAGACCGAATTTATCGATGAAAAATTGACTAAAGTCACTATAACCATCCAAATCCGGCACCTGAATGTAGATGCTTTTTCCGTTTTGCCGATAGTCCACGGCTAGACTTCGAGAAGTCTCGAGAGATTTTTCTTGGTGCAGTAACTTTTCTGCGGCTGCTTCGATGGTTTTTTTGCCCAGTATTCGAAACTGACAAGAACGGAGATTTGCATGAGGATGGGATTTCACAAATCGCCGCTCGTACCATTTACGGATCCTTTGGCGATCTGTCTCGGTGATCTGGCAACCAGTAGCAGCGCGACTCCCCAAATAGCTTTCCAGCCCCTCTCTACCCCTGGACCATGCCTCACAGTCCCTCGCAAAAGCGCTTGCGCAAGGAACAGCTAGAAACACTCAGGCATATGCAGTCAGTCTGACCATCCATTGCATGGTTTTTATATAGTTATTTAATGTATTTCAGTCAACGATCGAGTCCCATTACAAACTGTGGAACGACTTGAAACCCGTTCAATAAAAATCCCCCTTATTGAACGAGTCAACACTGCTAGTGTACCTCCACCACCCATTCCAAGGGAGAAAACATGAATACGAACCAGTCACTGGGCCGACGAGTCTTCGTCGCGCTCACGGGCCTCTTGCTGACCCATGACAGTGCCTCTGCGGAATCTATCCTAGGCGACGAAGGTCTTGATCGCGCGCTACAGGAGTCCTACGAGGGCGGCTCTCTTGAATACGAGCAATCCCAGATACGCACGATCTTTGCGGATGCCGTGCAGGCGCTCAAGGTCGCATACCCCGAGAAAAAAGACGAAGTACTCCGCGACGCTCACGCAAAATCCCACGGTTGCGTTACCGGAGTATTCCAAGTCGTGAATGATCAACTCCCGGCCGAGATGCGCCTCGGAGTGTTCAAAGAGAACCGCGCGTACAATACTTGGGTGCGATTCTCAAACAACCACTCAGATGCCACTCGACACGATCAGGTATCGGACCTTCGAGGAATGTCGCTCAAACTCATGGGCGTCCAAGGAGAAAAGATTCTCCGCGACGAGCGGAACGCGGAAACCCAAGATTTCCTATTTTTCGGCTCCTCTATCTTTTTTCTTAAAGACAGCAAGGACTACAAAATCTTCCTCGACTTCATCAATCGCGGCGTCGGCGCCGCACTCGCATCATCACTGACTCGCCTGGGAGCGGTTCCCGATCTCATCAGCGGATTTTTAGCCGTGAACAAAAAACTCAAAGAAATCTCGAAATACACGAACCCACTCGATATCCCTTATTTCAGTGCGACTCCCTACCGACTCGGAGAAGCGCAAAACCCGCATCGCAAGGCCGTGAAATACTCCATTTCTCGCGTCTCCTGCGCGGGCGAAAGTAGCGTGGTCATTCCGGCCAATCCAAAAGACCAAAAAACTCCAAACTACCTACGAGACTCGCTCCGTTCCTCTCTGCGGCTTCAAGACGCCTGTTTTGATTTCTTCGTGCAGTTCTATGATCCAAACGCCGACCGCGCGCAAGAGGCCATCGAGGATCCTCGGATCGAGTGGAGATCTCCGCTGATCAAAACAGGCCGCCTCCGAATCGCCCGACAAGAGTTCGATACTCCTTCGCAAAATCAGTTCTGTGAAAATCTGAGCTTCACACCTTGGCATGCCCTCAAGGCTCATCGCCCGCTCGGACGAACGAATCGAACCCGTGGCTTCCTCTACCACACGATTTCCAAATTCAGGCATGAGCGCAACGGCGCTCATCGAGTCGAGCCGACAGATTTCAGTCTTCGATAACCCCCTCACCACACAGGAGAACCACCATGAAAGCCCACTTCATTCCCATGATCCTCGCTACGACTCTGTTGTTTTCAGGACTCGCGCAGGCAGCCCCCTGCACTCCCCATGACCGGAAAAACCCACCTCAAGTCATCGGGAGTTGTGAGGCCGCCACGCAAAAAGTCATCATTCAACTCGAGATTTTCAATGAGATGGTCGGTTTTAGTTTCTACGACTACCAGTGCCGCCCCGTAACTTTTCAAAACTCGATCTGGGCGTACGTCGCTCGCGACGTAGAAGCGCGTCTTCAGTCCAGTCCCGAGTTCGTCCGAGTTTCCTATAAAACGGACCTCGACGATTTTCTCTTTGAGTTTGACCGCATCACAAAAACCGGACGTCTGAAAAACTACGTCTTGGGCCTACTTCCTTCGGGAAAAACCACAGGCATCGCGAACGTCGATACGAAGCTCGTGTCGTGCGACGTGGATGTGAACCGACTATTTGGGGCGCTTTACTAGTAGCCTTTACAACAACTGCACTCACGTACACGGATCGCTGTCTTCGACAGCTCTATTCCCATTCAATAGTAGCTGGCGGCTTGGACGAGACGTCGTAGACCACTCGGTTCACGCCGCGCACTTCGTTGCAAATGCGGCGGCTGACTTCGCCGAGTACGTCATACGGCATCGGGAACCAATCCGCCGTCATTCCATCAAACGAGGTCACCGCACGGAGCGCGACAGCACAGTCGTATGTTCTTCCATCGCCTTGAACGCCAATGGTACGCACAGGCAAGAAGATCGCCATCGCTTGCCAGATCTGATCGTAGAGTCCGCGGGCACGAAGCGTTTCGATGTAGATCTCGTCGGCCGCGCGAAGAATGTCTAGTTTTTCTTTGGTGATCTCGCCCAGGCAGCGAACCGCAAGCCCGGGGCCCGGGAATGGATGACGTTTCACGAAACTTGCCGGCGTTCCAATCGCGGTTCCAATCGCGCGGACTTCGTCTTTGAAGAGCTCACGAAAAGGTTCCAACAGGCTAAACGGCAGTCGCTCCGGAAGTCCGCCCACGTTGTGGTGACTCTTGATCTTGTGTGCGAATCCGCCGGCCTGATCCTTATTCTGAGGCGCGGGCGCGCTCTCGATCACATCGGGATAGAGCGTGCCTTGCAGCAAGAATTTCGGGAGTCTACCGAGCTTCGATTGTAATGCGTTCGCTTCTTCCTCGAAAATATCAATGAAAAGCCCACCGATGGTTTTGCGTTTCTGTTCGGGGTCCGTTTTGCCCGCTAGAGCCGAGAGGAATCGCTCCTCGGCATTCGCACGAATGACCGGAAGGCCAAGCTCCTCGCGGAATAGCTTCATCACGCGGTCGCCCTCTTCGAATCTGAGCAAGCCCGTATCGACAAACACACAGTGCAAGCGATCACCGATCACGGAATGGATCAGTTTCGCTGCGACCGTCGAATCCACACCACCCGAGAGAGCGCAGAGCACGTGATCATTCGGCCCCACTTGCGACGCAATGTCTGCGCGGATTTTTTCGATCATGGAATCGGTTTTCCAGTCGGCTTTGAGACCGGCGATTCCAAAGAGAAACTGCGAGAGGATATCCGAACCTTTTTCTGTGTGCGTGACTTCGGGATGGAATTGAAGTGCGTAACGTTTTTCATTCGCCCATTCGATGGCCGCAATAGCGCCGGCATGGGACTGGGCGGTCTGAACCGCGCCTTGGGGCATTTCGACGATCTCGTCACCGTGGCTCATCCAAGCCGTAAAGGGTTTCGTGATCCCTTTGAACAACAGCGAGTTGCAGGCGGGATCCACGACTACGTCCATCTTGCCGTACTCACGGGCCTTGGCCTGTTTCACCCGTCCGCCTTTTTCGTGGCCCAAAAGCTGTAGACCATAGCAGATCCCCAGGAGCGGAATGCCTTGGCTCAGCTGCCAATCGAGGACACCCGTTCCCAACCGTGGACTGCCGGTTTCGTAAACGCTGTTGGGACCGCCACCGATGATCAACGCCTGCGGGTTTTCGGATTTAATGCGCTCGAGGCTCGCGTTGCCCGGGATGATTTTCGAGAAAACACCTAAGTCACGTACACGTCGTGCGATGAGCTGGGTGTATTGGCTGCCGAAATCAAGGATGAGAACAGTCGTCGATGGGTTCATGGGGAATAACTATCATAAATCTGAATGGACGCGCGTGTTGAGCTCAGAAAATTGCACAAATTTCCCTTCGGCTCGGTGCCTCAAAGGGAACCATTCCTTCTCATAGACCGAGTCTCACTCTAGGTGGAGTCAAGGCTGGGTATTCATTTTTTCGAGAATTAACCGGGTTCCTTCGCTCACGTAGCGAATACCATCGACTGAAAACTCAAACGGTAGAATGATTTCTCGAGTGCCACTCATGCCCGAAAACTGCACAGTCAAGCGCGGCCGAAATCCAAATCGATCCAGAACCGCGCGAAGATCCAGAACCGCCTCAATCACATCTGCGATGGAATGATTCTCTGACGGACTGAGGTAAACACGTAGCTCACGTCCGACTCGATCCAAATCTTCGAGGTCACTAAAAACTGCTTGATCAAACGCAGGTGCGATCAGATTGGCCTTCAATTTTAGCGACCGATCGACAAAATGAACTTTGGCTTTCTCGAGTCGGGTATCATTTGCACCGTAGAAAATCATAAAACCGCGTCGATCTTTTTTGAAAGAATCGATCCTGGACTGAAGTTCAGGAGACAAGGGCTGTTGGATTGGATGAATTCCGAATTTTTTTTCGACCTGAGATAAAAATTGCTCGGTTTTTCGATTGAACGACGCTCTCAAATTTTCGAGCGCCGCAACCGCATCCGGTGACTGCAATGATCTTGACGGCGCATATGATTGATTTTTCAGGCTGATTTCTGGACCAAAACTCGTACTTGCCACATCGAAAGGGCCGTACATCACGTCCATTCTGAAAGTCGAATCGTGGTATCCCATGAGCTCGATTTGATGTTTGTAGGTCATGGCCGCTCGATGGTCACCGAGCGAATGGGGAAAACCACCGGGGTGGTTGTGAACCATACGAATCGTCCACCCGCCGGTGTCCGTTCCTCTCGAGTGCGCAGCATCCATCGCCCGCGCGAATGCGTCGCCGGCATCTTTGCCGGTTACTAAATCAGCTCGGCCGCTTGTTACGGGGCCCACGAGCGCGATCCGATTTCCATTTCGATCGAATATCTCAACCGCCAGGTTTTCCGCTCCGTTTCGGAGGTATGCCGCCCAAATTGCATGGTCGGTGCTATTCGCCTGAACACGAACAATGGAAACACCATCCGGCAGAATGCCGAAAGCTCTTTTTACCCGGTTGCCAAGTCGGGTCAGCAGATCGCCGCAAAACGAGGATTGTGCATCCGAGGTTGGTAGGAAGCACAATCCGACCAGAAGCAGAACGGCGATTCGCTTCCGTGCATTTGAATGACTCGGTCTCATGAGTAATATTCGGAAGATGGATCGCCCTACTAAATTATTTCGATACTCTGCTCATTCATGCGGCATTTATTGGTCAGTCTTTGGGGGCGATCCGCCGATTCGTACAGGTGACCATTCGTCTCGCTGTCCATGCAGTCAACCTTTTGGCAAGCCGACTTTTGCTCCTCCTCGGAGTGTCGGTGTTTGCCACGCACTCTGCGGTGGCGAATGAGGGTCGTTATTTCTGCCCAATCATCGTGCATCCATCGTCGGAAATCGACCTAGCGGATGCGATCGACGATCTTGCATTCGAAAGCGAGGCGGATGTCCATCCCGGCCTGCTTGCGATTTTGGAGTGGAACACAAACGGCTCTGCGTCTTTCGCTGATCACCTGAGCTCGAAACAAATGAGCACGACCAAACGTGCTGAGCTGATGCACCTATCCACCGTCCCCCTCGATCAACTTAAGCCAGACGAATGGACCGAACTGGTGCATTCGATTTGGGATCCTCGACGATTCGAAACGGATCGACGAGTCCCATTTTTGCGAGTACGGAAACAAATGACGGTACCGATTTCGCAGTCCGGTGGTCATCGGAGCCCGCTCTCAGTTTTGTCCGAGCGATATCCGAAGATCATTCATCAAGACGCAAAAGGCGAAGCTTACATCATAGAGCTCGGAAAATTTTTTGAGACCGACAACATTCACTTTCAGGCGCCGAATGCGCCCGAAAGAGTGCTCGAAATGCATTTTCGTTTTAAGCTCCCAGAACTGGGAATGAAGTTCGAGGATTTGGATCAGTTTTTCAGGTTACTACTTCCCGTAGTCGGGATCAAAACTACCGATGCACATCTTCATGTCGTCCACGCACTCCACAAAACACGCGCCAGATTCAAAGCGTCCCCAGCGAATGAGCAATCCATCGCGCTCGCCTGGACTTATTGGGTGAAGCTCGTCAATCAGATCTTAGATCTACAAGATGTCCGGCTCGGGCGAACGGTGGACACTGTCTGGGACGAGAAAACGGCGACGATCTTCTATTCAAACTTCAAGGCTCCTTACTTCCTATTTGAGCAGTTCAAGAAAGCACTCCATGGCGTGAAACCAAGCAAGAATGATCGTGTGCTCGGTCATATTTCTTTCCATCCTCATGGATCGTATGACAGCCCTATGGTGGCGGGCGCGGAAATTCGCAACATCGAATGGGGCTCGCAGATGCTCCCCTCACGGGAAACATCCGGATATCAAACGTTCGCGCTTCAGAAACAGATCAAAGAATCATTCCAGCTAGAGAAGGCTCTCGATTGGACTTCTCGGATGGAACAATGGTCTGGATCGGTCCGAGCCAGAGGCCTTGACCCTTTTCAATACGGACTCACCTGGGATCACTCCGAACTCCCGCACTGGAAACCCTCTCCCGAGTATCGCTCACAGGTGGGCGCCATTGCGGAGGACCCGCTCTTTCAGATGAACGGGCCAGGTTCCGCGAGGGCCTATTTCATCAAAAGAAAAATCAACCACTCCTTGGAACTCTTGTTTCACGACTGGTGCCTGGATCCGCTATTTTACGGAAAACCGGAATGCCGGGCCATCTACGCTCTGCAACGAGAATCTCTGCAAGCGATTCGGAACCTCTATCAAACCGCTTACCGACGAGGGAGTCCCCTATTCGGCTGGATGTACGGTACCCGTATTTCTTTCTACCAATACGTCGAAGCGAACGCTCTCCATCATATCTCGGACATACAAACCATTGTTCAACAGTTCGTACGCCAAGCCAAACTACTGGAGCAGTCCTTAGAGGAACTCCGATAGAATTCTACCGACCGAGCGATCTGAAAATTCCCATTTCAAACATTCTACCTCAGAGAATCGAGAGCCCATTTCAATTGCTCTCGAGCTTCGGCATATTCTTTTGGATTGAGGGTGACGTCATTTCGATCTTCGAAAACGCCTTTCTGCACATTTTCACCTTGTTTTGCGCTTTCATTACGACCGATTTCATAGAGCACCCGACCGGATCCCCCGCCCGCGGCGACCAGGATCACCACTGCACCAATGGGATTCGACGCCAGTGTGAGTACCGCGAGGACACCAATCATCCCGCCAAACACGGTACTCACGGTGATCGCCATCTCGCGGTAACGATTGGTGAAATCTTCTTTCATTTTGTCAAACTCTTCTTGGCCGTAAAACGTGCGGCCCGAGTCGGAAATGGGACGGCATTTCGAATACTGATTCTTGAGGCGATTAAACTTACACTCTTTGATCTCAACGCCTTTCACTCCATCCACTTCTTTGGCTTGCACGACGATCATTTGATCGCCCACTTTCGGCTTAATATCCAAAAACGAAGATTCAGTGGCATTCGCCATCGGGGAAACAAATGAGAACGTCAGTGCGAGGACTAGGGAGTTGGTCAACATGGGGTGTCTTGTTCGCAAACTCGGGTGGACCTATGCAGGTTTTTGCATACGATTGAGATGCAGAACATTTCCTTTCAAAACGGAATCTATATCTTACATATTTTAAATGTATTATATAATTACATTTCCACGGTGTAGAACGCCCGTTTCTGTTTACATACTCCTGAGATTCTATTTTTTGAAACAGCCCGAATCACTCGTAAATATCATTCATTAGGCAACTACAGCCTTTTTTCGAAAGACGGCTGATCCCTCGTCTCCAAAACCTCGCCCCTGGTCGGCGTCTCTACTCGGTGCTAGTCTCGCCCCCTAGAAGGAATCGGCACTGAACTGATGCGACGCCCGAGAAATCCATACTTTTACGCCACCTGCCTCGTGAGCATCCTGAGCTTGTCGCCTATCTCTGCGCGCGCGTGGGTTCAAGAATGCACGGATCTTTTGATACGGTCGCATCTGGTATCAAAAGATGTCGCAATTAAAAACATCTCGTTTTACTGGTCGCTCACGGAAAGAGGGCTCGATATCCTGAAAAACCCTACCCATTCCGTAGCCGCTCGAAAGCGCCTCTGGAAAACTTACATCATCGAAATACGAGAAAGAATCCAGAGACAATCAAACCTGAGTCCATTGATCCAGCGAATCGTGTCAGACACGTTTTTTTCTACTGAATCCTTCTCCAACCTTTCGAACCTTTCCTCAGAGAATAGAATCAGAAATCTCAATCTGCTCTATCGCTTAAAAACTGAACTCGAATTGACCCAGCGAAACCTCGAGTTCCAAGCGGCAAAGTCGGCAGGTCGCCCATGAACCTATTTGACCGTTTCCGCCTCCGATCAACGATCGTCTGGACCATGGCGATCTTAGCCATCTCTGGGTGCTATGAAGAAACGACCATTACGCCTGCTCCCACCCGGGTTGGCTGCGTGGGGGGATTGCTGTACACGATTAAAAAAGGCGAACACTACGCAGAAGATACTTTTCTCAGAGTAGAGCCTCTACTAAAAAGCGGCATTCGTTTCCAAGCCTGCTTTGATGAATCGGTGATCTACGACTTCAAAGATTCAAATCAACCCGATATCAATAAGCTCTATGGATTTACGGATTGCGTGTCGTTACCACAAACGAACAGCGCTCGAGTGGGTTGGCGCTGGAACGCTCAGAAGGCCAAAATTGAACTTTTTGCTTATACACATGTCCAGAGCCCCGACCATACCAGTTACTATATGACGAGCATTTCTCCAGGCGAAGTCATCGAATTCCAAATTGTCGTACTCAGAAATGGGAACTACCTTTTCAGGATTTTTGAAAATGGTACGGACGTAGAAAAAATGCGTCTCGAAGCGCCTCGCGGGTGCAGCTACCCGCTTGCCGGATCAAGATTGTTTCCCTATTTCGGCGGCAACCGTACCGCGCCTCAAGACGTGAAGATCTGGATCAATGAGATCTAATGGTCGATCACGGCTCCGACACTACGACTGGAAAAGCCAGTTCCGTTTGCGAAACAAAAGCTCGCAAGTTCGCCGCCACTGGCGCCAATCCAGCACGTCTGGATAACTCACACCAGACACGCTCTGCTGTCTCACCGCGCGCACGAAATTGTTCGAGTGAATCAGAGTTCGCTGATTTCGATAGCTTCTTGCCCTGCGAATCGAGCAGGAGGGGATGAAACCGATGCTCAATCTCTGAATAGCGAGTCTCACCCAGGGCGCGGGCAAGCTTCTGCTGGATGAGCGAAGAATCGCGTAAGTCTTGGCCTCGCATCAGGTGCGTCGTTCCGAGCCTCAGATCCTCAATCACGCTGACCAGGTGATAAGAAGGTCGGTCGTCTCGAGTCCAGACGATGACACCCGGGGCGGCATCCAGGTCGACTCGAAGGGCCGTTTCACCGGCAATGAAGTGATGTTTCTTATCTTGGCAAAAACCGTCGTAAACACCTGATTTCCCGACGCGCGCCTCGATCTGCTTGCGGGAGCACCGACAGGCGTAAGTCGTCAGTGCACGCGCCCGCTCGAAGTACTCCGATTTCCGAATCGCTTGAGAATATCGATCGAAAAATTCACGCGATGAGCGCGGTCCTTCATCGTAGTCGATACCGAGCCAATCGAGCATCGAGAAAATATTCTCCACGTACTCGGTCCGCATCCGAGAGGCATCGACGTCATCAATCCGAAGCGCAAGTCGTCCGCCCGCCTGCCTCACCATCGCCCAGGTGAGCGCAAAATTGTAGAGGTTACCCCAGTGCAGGTATCCACTCGGTGTCGGCGCGAGACGGGAAATCATCTCGTGTAAGTCGTTCGATCTTTAGTCATTCGAACGATAATTCGGTGCTTCTTTGGTAATCACGACATCATGCGGATGGCTCTCTTGGAGACCGCTTCCCGAGATGCGCACGAACTGCGCGCGCTCACGGAGGTCCTCCAGCGTCGCTGCCCCCACATAACCCATGCCGGCTCGCAGGCCACCGACGAGTTGATGGATGTTGAACGACAGCGAACCGCGGTAGGGCACTCGACCTTCGATCCCCTCGGGAACGAGTTTGCCCACATCCTCAACCGAACTCTGGAAATAGCGATCCTTGGAACCATGCGCTTTGCCCATGGCGCCTAAGCTCCCCATTCCTCGGTACATTTTAAATGAGCGGCCTTGGTAGTGAAGCATTTCACCTGGACTCTCGTCAGTACCGGCAAACAAGGAACCAATCATGACAGAGTCAGCACCGGCGGCGATCGCCTTGACGATGTCACCGGACAGACGAATGCCACCGTCTGCGATCACGGGAATTCCCCGTGGCTTACAGGCCTTGGAAACCTCGGCAATCGCAAATAGCTGCGGTACACCAATACCGGCTACCACGCGGGTCGTGCAGATCGAACCCGGTCCGATCCCCACCTTGATCGCGTCCGCGCCCGCGTCCATGAGTGCGGAGGCACCGCGAGCGGTCGCGACGTTACCTGCAATAATGGAAACCTTAGCGCCAAAACGTTTCTTGAGTTCGGCGACCGCGGTGATGATGCCTTTGGAGTGTCCGTGCGCGCTGTCTAAGAAAAGCGCATCGACGCCGGCATCGATCAGAGCTTGCGAGCGCTTGAGCCCCTCTTCGCCCACGCCGATGGCGGCACCGGTGACTAGACGACCGTAGGAGTCTTTGTTCGCTTTCGGATAGTCTTTTTGTTTCTGGATATCGCGGATGGTGATGAGTCCCTTGAGAAATCCGTTTTGATCGACCACGGGAACTTTTTCGATGCGTTTCTCTTGAAGGACTTTTTTGGCTTGCTCGAGCGTCGTTCCCTCGGGAACGGTTGCCAGAGGTGCCGGGGTCATCCGCTCGTGAACCTTGCGCTTGAGGTTTTCTTCGAAACGCAGGTCGCGAGCGGTCAAGATACCAACGAGTTTTTTACCGCCTGCTACCTTCTCGACTACGGGAATACCCGAGATCTTGAAATCTTGCATGAGCGCGAATGCGTCTTCGAGAGTGCGATCGGCTTCGATCGTGATCGGATCCAGGATCATGCCCCACTCGCTTTTTTTGACGCGTTCGACCTCGAGGGCCTGCTCTTCGATCGAGAGATTCTTATGAATCACGCCGATGCCACCTTCTTGAGCCATGACCATCGCGGCCTTGCTCTCGGTCACCGTATCCATTGCCGCCGAGAGCAGCGGAATGGAGAGCGAAATTTTCTGCGTGAGCTTGGAGGCTGGATTCACTTGCGCCGGCAAGATCTCGGAATATTCCGGGAGGATCAGGACATCGTCAAAGGTCAGGGCTTGGAATTGCGAGAACGGGTTGTCTTTGGATTCGAAAAATCGCATGGGTTAGTTCTCCTCGATCGGGGTGTCGTCTTCTTCGGACGAAAAATCAGAAAGGTTTTCTAGATCAGCATTATTTACGCCGTGTCGCGAAGGTCCGGCAAGATAGGCTCGGTACTCGCGCGAATCGTTCACGTAATTATCGGCCGACTTCTTGAGGTAAGCGAGCTCCTTCTCCGTCAGCGGTCGCTTGACCTTGCCGGGCATACCGATCACGAGTGAACGAGGCGGGATCACGACGTCCTCAGTGACCATAGCGCCAGCGCCGATGATACACTCCTCGCCAATCACCGCACCGTCCATGACGGTTGCCCCCATGCCGATCAAGCAGCGATCCCCGATGGTGCAACCATGGAGCATCACGCGGTGCCCGACCGTGACCTCATCACCGATCGTGAGCGGACGATTATTCCGGTGCACGTGGAGCATCGACAGATCTTGAATGTTGGTGCGCTTACCAATCTTGATCCAATTGACATCACCTCGGACCACACACTGAAACCAGATGCTCGAGTGCTCGCCGATCGACACTTCACCGATGATATCCACGGTCGGAGCCAAAAACGCCGTCTCGTGAATCTCCGGCCATTTACCGTGATGAGGAATGATCATCCGACGATCTCCGAAGAAAACAGCGGATCATAGACCGGAAGATTCTTCTCGCTCTCAGCTAGGCCGGCATCCTTGACGATTTCGCCGCGTAGACTCAGCGCCGTGCTGCTCGTGATCTTGACCTGTAACAAACGACCAATCAGGTTTCGATTCGAATCTTCGGCGAAATTCACGATGCGGTTGCAGCTCGTGCGCGCAGTCCAGACTCGTCCTTGGGCCGTTCCCTTGGTGACCATGGTTTGTTTCTTGGCTTCGCCCTCGACGAGAACCTCGAGTGTTTTACCAACGCGAGCCGCATAGCGCTGTTCCGAGATTTCCAATTGGCGTTTTAATAAACGGTTCAAGCGGTCGAGCTTCACGTCACCCGGAACATCGTCCGGGAGTTTCGAGGCACGCGTGCCAGGACGTGGCGAGTACGCGAACGCGTAGATATTGTCGTATCCCACATCATCGAGGAGCTTCATCGTTTCTTGGAAATCTTCCTCGGTCTCGGTCGGGAATCCGACGATCAAGTCCGTCGAAATGCCGACATCTGGGTTGATTTCTTTTAAGCGGTTCATCTGAGCGACGTACTGCTCGATCTTGTGGTGCCGCCCCATTTTTTGGAGAACGCGGTTCGAACCGCTCTGAACCGGCAAATGCAGGTGTGCCGCTAAACGCTCGACCCCGCCATTTGATGCCGGCTGGTAGCACTCGATGAGCTCATCCGAGAAATCGAGCGGGTGGCTCGAGGTGAAACGGATACGTTTGAGGGAGGCCATTCTCGGATCTTGATCGATCGCACGAATGAGCTGAGGGAAATTTTCTTCGCCGTCGCGCGGGCCAACCTTGCCGATGATGTTGTGAAGCTCCCGAGGCTCAAATCCCTCGCTGTTCGGGTTACCTTTGCCGAATGAGTTCACGTTTTGTCCGAGGAGCGTGACTTCGCGCACGCCGCGAGCCACCAATCCAGCCACATCGTCGAGTACTTCTCGGATGGTGCGGGATTTCTCTTTGCCTCGGGTGTAAGGAACAATGCAGTAGGTGCAGTACTTATCGCAGCCCTTCATGATATTGACGAACGCCTGCGCCTTGGTGCCGAGCACCTTGGTCTCCGTCGAGTAGTCCATCGATTTATCGAAATCCGTATAGACGACGTGACGCTCGCCATGTTCGACGCGATGGAGGATCTCGGGAAGACTGTCGATTGCATCGGTACCGAAAACGAAATCAATAAAGGGCGAACTGCGGAAGAGCTCGTCTTTTTCGAGCTGGCCGACGCAGCCGCCGATACCGACAATCGGCTTTGCTCCACCCGCGTGCTCGACGCGATGGCGATATTGTCCGAGTACGGAAAGCGCCTTATGCACGGCTTTTTCGCGGACCGTGCACCCATTGATGAGAATCACGCCGGCGTCTTCGGCGCTCTTCGCGGGCTTGAGGCCCTTATCAGCCATGAGTGACGCCATTCGTTCGCTGTCCGCGACGTTCATCTGGCAGCCAAACGTTTTGATGAAATAGGTGTTCGGGCGGGTAGACGGGTTCGATGCCGAAAGATTTTCGGATGAGCTCATGGGGTGAGTACCTCTGCGAATGGCCTTTTCAAATGGGTTCGCGGTGTTCGTTTTTGTGCCCTCACCTTACCGGTAAGTGAGTCCCGGATCAAGGAACTCCCGTCATTCCACACGACGGAATTCACCTTAAAATACACAGAAAAACGGTAATATACCTAATTCGGGCTCCCACAACCCATTGGCTCAAAATAATGCGACGCATAACCCCGTCAATGATCCCGTTTGCCGGTTGAAACGGCTCGCCTGAACCGAGACACTAGTGGACAGAGATGCGGATCGGTTTCGTGTTTAGCCTCTTATTGGCTTTCTTGATTTTTCTCCTGAACGTCCTGGTGGACGGGGTCGGCTTGACCGGACTATTTGAGACTCAATTCCATTTTCATCCGCGAAACTGGGCCTGGATCGGCTACGGGGTTTCCGCCGCATTTCTTTGCATCGGGGGACTCCACTCATTCAAGTCGCGCACGGCCCGTGTGGTCTGGTGCCTACTCTTGGGCTTAGGAGCGCTCGGCATTCCTGGGATCTCATCGCCCACCTTTGACCCGGAATCCCTCCAATTTCGGCATTTTCACTGCGCAAGGCTCTTTCGCTCGGTTTTCCTCACCCCCTTGGCCCAGGAAAAATTCGAACAATTCAGAAAATCCCTCAGCCCCCGGCAAAACTTTTGGGTTGCTCAGGCTTCGTCCTATTGCAGAGTGATGGAGATGGAACGCGGATTCCACGCTGCCGCGAGCCGTACGGTCGGCGACTACTTAAAAGTGGTCGAATCGGCGCATGCGCGAGCACCGCTCACTCTGACGGAGTGGCTCTACACCCAAGAAACTTACCGAACCGAAACGTTCGAAACCGAGAGTTTTTTCCAAGACCTTCAGAACAAAAGCAAATGGACCGCCAAAAGCGCCCTACTCCTAACCCAGCTCGCGCCCATGTTACCCGAAGGCCAAGCACTGTCGTTTGAAGAGAAAAAAACGATCGTGCTTCAGATCCTGCCGGCGCTCGGATCATCGATGATCTTTCGCGGAGTCGAGCGATTCCTCTAAGAGCAGAACGAGAGTTTCCGGCGTTTCTTAGACTGAACAACCGATAAACACGACCTGACGTTCCCGCGTTTGGACAGTCTGTTTTTGTCACCGATCAAGTCACAAAACACTCCCTGACTTTTACACTCAATCCATAGAGATTCTCTTCAAACGTCTACTGAATGATATTTGGAGTCTACTTTATGAAACGTCTGATCTCAGTCATCGCATTCATTCTTGCCGCATCATCGGTGGCGCCTGCTACGGCACAAGTCATCTCGAGCGAAACCACTTCTTCACGGATCATCGCACCGATCATCGACTACACTCGCCTCGTGAGACAGATTGACCGAATCAAAGAAGCGCTCAAACGCGTTGATCTCGCTCCAAAAGGAACACCGAGCAAACTCATCGCCAGCGCTCCCGACTACCCTGCCGCTCGCGAACGCCTCGTGAAAGAATCCACGGCGGTTCTGGAAGGTTATCTCACTGGGCTAGAAGGTCTCCTGGCCGACGCACGACGTTTAGCTCAAGAAAACAGCGCACTTGCCGCCTACTACCAGAGCCAGATCGACGCCTTGAACGAAGCTGCACAGTCAGCGAGTGGCCAAGAACGCCGTGCATACGAGCAAGCAGCGTCGCAACAAACCAAAGACGCCCAAAAAATTGTCGAGCTCAACACGCAGCGACTGCTGGAGACCATGGCGAAACAATATGCATCGACCGTACTCCAAGCATTCAGCTACCAGAGCATTGGGGAAACGCCCGCAAAAACTGCTCAACAAGCCCGAGCTCGCGGAGCCATCCTCAAATCCATTTACACGCTCATCAACGTCGGCGGACACCTCACTCCTTCGGTGATTCAGGCAAGCCAAGGAAATTGGGGTGCCGCAGGTGGATGGGCATTCGGTATGTTCTGTGGACTCTTTATGGAAAGTTTCATCCAAGGCATTTCCACTGACAGTGATGACGATGATGACTTCGGAACCGCCATTCAATATGGACTACTCACTCACCCGGCCGTCGCAGCCGGAAGAAACGCGGAAAGCCGCATTTCTCAGGCGCAGAGCTTCCAGGCGAAACTCGAATCCAGCCTCTACCAAGACTGCACGACCTCGGTCTGCGTCTACCAACTGGGGGCCGACTATAGACGCTTCTTCAAGATTCTCGCTGATCTCGATTCCTCAATCGACGTCGGTGGAGCGACGCTCGAATCGCCTGTCGACGTTCGCTTCAGCAAACTCAAAAAATTCTTGAACCGCGCTACCCAGAACGAAGCCGCCAAACGTCCGACTGCGGTTTTTAGTCCGGCCACGCAAAACTAATCACTGATCTACTTAAGGAAAAAACCATGAAAACGGCTCTACTCCTGCTACTCGCTTTGATCGTCAGTCCCATCGCCTCTCAGGCTCAAGTCATCACAGATGATCCGTCCTCTCGAATCGTTGTCCGTCCGATCCAGTACGATGCCTTGATTAAACAGATCGAACGAATCAAAAAAGCGTTACGTCAAATTGACCTCAATCTTCAGACCCCGTCTCCAGATCTCGTCGCATCCGTTCCGGATTATCCGGCCGCGCAAAAAACGCTTCGCGAAGAATCCGTTTTTGTCCTGACTCAATACTTGAACACGCTCGAGCTGATTCTTCAGAACGCGCGCAGATTGGAGCAAGAAAACTCCGCACTAGCGGCGCTCTATCAATCGCAGATCGACGCGCTCGGGCGAGCAGCCGATCAGGCACGCGGCGATGAACGAGCGGCGCTTCTGCAAGCCGCCCGACAGCAAGCTCGGGACTCGGAAACGCTCATCACCCAGAATACCGCGAATGCCATCAACCAGTTGAGCTCCAGTTATTCGAGTGCAGTTCGAACGGCTCTACATTTCAAAAACATCGATCAGACTCCAAAACGCAGCGCCAGTAACTATCGCCGTCGTTTAGCGATCGCTCGTATTCTCTTACTCGCCGCAAACTGGGGCGGAAACGGAGCCTGGATTCTCCCCATCGCTCGCCAAGACGGCGGTGGAGCCTCCTTGGCATTCGGCATTGGCTATATGGTTTTCCAAGTGGGCGTACCGGGACTCATCATTGATTCGAACGATATGGAGATAGACTCCGGATTTAACCTATTCCTCTACGGCTTAGGATCTATTCCGGAACAGTTACTCAAGAACAAGCTAAATGGTCGCGCCACTCAGGCCGAAGATTTCGTCCAATCACAATCTGAACTCTTGTTCCAGGCGTGTAAAACGGCCGCGTGCGTTTACCGATTGAGTTTTGACTATCAGAGATTCTTCAGAATCCTCGGCAACTTAGATAGTGATCTCGAGATCGGCGATCAGCAAATCGCTTCGCCCATTCAGATTCGCTATTCGAAGGTCAAAAAATTCCTTCGGGCGGCTGCAAAAATCGCCGCCGACCAACGCCCAACCGCCGTATTCACTCCGGCAACTCAAGCACCGTCGAATCCGTAAATCAATCGAGCAGGCGCTCCGAACTCATTCGGGGCGCCTTATTTCAAATCCATCCAGTTCTCGCCCACCGCAAGATTCACGGTAAAAGGAACTTCGTGTTCGACGATGCCCTGAAACGCATTTTCCATAGCGTCTTTGACCCAGTTTTTGACTGAGTCGAGCTCGTCGCGATCGCAATCGAGCACCACCTCATCGTGCACTTGAATGATGAATTTCGAACGTGCTTTCTCATTTTTGAGCCGCTCATCTAAACGAATCATCGCGAGCTTCATGAGATCCGCGGCCGTTCCTTGAATCGGCGTGTTCATCGCCATTCGCTCCGCATTCGCGCGAAGCGCTGGGTTCCTAGCGTGGATATCCCGAAGCACCCGTTTGCGTCCCAAAAGGGTCGTAACAAACCCACGGTCTTTTGCACCCAAGATGAGCGAATCCAGAAACTGCTTAACGCCACTGTAGCGTGCGAAGTAACGATCGATCCGATCCTTGGCTTCGGTGCGCGAGATGCTGAGCTCTTGAGCGAGACCGAACGCGCTCTTGCCGTACATCAGCCCGAAGTTGATGGCCTTGGCGACGGCGCGCTGCTCGTCGTTGATCTGATCGACTCCCACACCAAAAATCTCAGACGCCGTCCGGCGGTGGACGTCCTCCCCGCGCTTGAACGACGCTACGAGTTCCGTGTCGCGACTCATCTCCGCCAGCAAGCGTAGTTCGATCTGACTATAGTCCGCCGACAAGAGCAGATTTCCCGGTGACGGAATAAATGCGCGACGAATCCGTTCACCACGCGCCGAACGAATCGGAATATTCTGAAGGTTCGGATCCGAACTCGATAAACGTCCCGTTGCCGCAACGGTCTGATGGAATCCAGCGTGGATTTTTCCGGTCTTAGCGTCGCGCAATTTCGGAAGCGGCTCCACATAGGTCCCCAAGAGTTTCGCGACCTCCCGGTGCTGAAGAATGAGGGCCGGAACCGGATGCAGCGGCGCAAGCACCTCGAGTACGGACGCGTCGGTCGAAAATCCCGTTTTAGTTTTACCTTGGGTCGGGAGTTTCAGATCTTCGAACAAAAGTTTTCCGAGTTGCTTGGGGCTATTCAGATTGATCGGGCCCTGGGTGTATTTCTGAATCTCTTCGCCGATCTTGACCAAGTCCGCATTGAACTCGCGATTGAGCGATTCCAAGTAAGGCACGTCAATCGAAACACCGGCCCACTCCATATCCATCAACACGGGTACGAGCGGAATATCGACCTCGGCGAACACGCGTAGTAAACCTTCGGCGGCGATCCGCGGACGAAATACGCGCCAGAGGTTCCAGGTCATCCAGGCATCCTCGGCCGAATAACGAGTCGCCGTCTCCACGGTGACGAGATCAAATGGTATTTGGTCTTTGCCTTTGCCGCAGACCTCTTCATAGGTCAGCATTTGGTAGTCAAAGGTCTTCTTGGCCAACGTATCCAGGCCATGTTTTCCTTCGGGATCGAGAACGTAGTCCGCGACCATCGTGTCAGCGCCGATACCATCGATGCGGATTCCGTGATTGAGAAAAATGGAACCATCGTACTTGAGGTTCTGACCGATTTTTTTTAGTCGTGGATCTTCCAGGAGTGACTTGAGTTGTTCGAGCACGAGCGATTCCGGGAGCTGAATCTCGCTTTCATTCCCGCGGTGGTTGATTGGGATGTAGTAGCCGACGTCGTCCTCGCACGAGATCGAAATACCGACTAAGACCGCTTCGCGCGGATTCAGGCTCGTGGTCTCGGTATCGACCGCGAATTCTCCTTTTTTGCGGATCAACGCAATCAAGTCACCAAGTTCAGAATCGGTTCGAATCGTTTTGAATTGTGGTTTTGAAATCGGAAGGAATCCATGCGGTTCCGAAGACGGTGTCGACGCATCACTCGATGGCTCATTTTTCTCGTCTACGACGGGAATATCCGCATCGCCTTCGCCCGGAAGTTTGCTCCACTTTTGCACGAGGGAATTGAAGTCGTATTCCTTGAGCAAACGAATGCACTCGGGCTTGACCTGAATCTTACCGTCCGGAAAGGGAGAGAGGAACGAATCGATCGAAAAATCGAATTCCACGTCTTCCTTCAAGGTCACCAGGTCTCGCGAGAGAATCGCAAGTTTCTCGTTCTCTCGAAGCGTCTCGCCTTTTTTGCCGGCGACCTGGCCAGTCTGGGCGGCTAGTAAGAGTTTTTCGAGAGAGCCATGTGCCTTGAGTAGTTCCACTGCCCCCTTAGGCCCGATCGACGGAACGCCTGGTACGTTATCCGAACTATCGCCCACGAGCGCCAGGTAGTCGCGTACCAAGGTTGGCGGGATGCCAAACTTCTCTTCGACTTCGGGCGCTCGATAAAGAACGCCTTTCATCGTGTCCCAAGCGGCCGTGCGATCATCCACGAGCTGCATCAGGTCCTTGTCGCCCGTCACTAATACGGCTTGGTGTTTGGGATTCTCACGCGTCCAGCGCCGAGCTAACGTCGCAATCAAATCATCCGCCTCGATGCCGCTTCGGCGAATCGAATGGAATCCCATAGATTCGATCAATTGTTCAATGCGATCAAACTGAGGGACCAAATCATCCGGCGCCGCCGAGCGGTTCGCCTTGTAAGCATCATAGGCGAGCTTGCGGAACGAGGGCTCTTTGGAGTCATACACAATAGAAATGTAACGAGGTTTTGCTTCCTCGATCAAACGAGCCAGCATCGTAGCGACGCCATAGATGGCATTGACGGGCTCGCCCTTGCGATTGGTCAGATTGCGAATCGCGTAATAGGCACGAAAAATAAACGAAGAAACGTCGACCAAATAAAGCGCGTCGGTAGAATACTCGGCAGGCAAGTCTTTTGCGGTCATGGAGAGGGCTTAGGCTCCTGAGGGTGAGGATCAAATCGGATTGAAGTCCACACAACTTAGCCGCGCGCGCAGCACGGGTCAATACCGGTAACCCATCGCTCGAGCCTGACACTCCAAAACGTCATCCTGCGCAATCACGCAGCGGTCAAGATCGAGCGCAGAAACCATGATTTTCCCGCGAATCGATGCATGCTCTGCAATCGTCCACTCCTCGCGGGATCCCGCACGATAGTCGGCCGAAAACACGCTCGTCCTGATCGCCGAAGCCGAAGTCAGACGATAGGCGATCATGAGCGCAGATGCGGGCTCGGACGGATTGGGCTTGGAACGCGTCACTCCCCGCACGACGAATCCCTGTGCGCCGAGTTTTTTTACCGCCCCATCCACCGCGGTTGTGGTTTCTATAGACTGGAGTTCATAAGCCTCGTTGCCTGAGTCCGCGGATTTCGAAATCACGGCGCCGTAATCTTCACGTCCGGAAATCTTGAGAACCGTACTCAGCAACCAGCCTTCGCGTGCACGCTCCGCTAATTTCTTTAGGAGCGCTTTTTTCGAAGTCGCCCGCACCCATTCGGATTCAAACCGAGGGGCCCGCGCACCGAACTGAGGCGCTTGAGCAACCAGCGTAAATCCATTTTTTTCGTCCCCGACCACGGCTCGAATGGCGTCGCCTCTCGTATCCGCGTCGCGAACCCGCGAGGCCAATTCATCCAGGCTCGACGCCGATACGAAACGCGATGAGAACAGGTACGGACTGTTTCCGTTTTTCTGAACTGCGAGTAAGCAATCACTCTCACCGGTGAGACGCCCCCCCACGCACGCGGATGCGAGTATGAGAAGATCGGACGCGTTTTCTTGAAATTCTTTGAGGCTCAGCGTTTGAAATTGCGTGCCGGGGGTTGGATCTCGGAGCGAACCCCAGATCAAGCCCTCTAGACCAGAGGACGTGTTCACGACCGCTCCGCGTGGACGCGCTTCTTCTCCCTGTTCAGGAAATGGATCCGGTACCTCGAGGTCCCGACCACAAGACGTGAACAAGCCTAGGGCTAACCCCAGGGCTTGGATACGACGAGAATCAGGCAGAAGTGCGGGCATTCAGCTTTTACGTCTTTCGAAGCGTTTCAATTTCGGAGGGTCGGAATTAATGCGACGAATCACAAAACGCAACCTTCAAAGACAGCCCGCGTCTTCTTAGGGTGAGCAATGTGGTCGATTAAGCGGTCGGCCGAGAGTCAATCACTCGGGTATCGCCCATCAAATCCCCTATGGTTCTCGCGTCTTGAACCCGCAGAATTCGAAAAATCTCTAAGAGCAATAATGGAAACCCGATCACGATCATCACCACCCATCCCCAGAGTGGAATGAGCGCAAAAAACGTCGCAACGCCGGCTGGGAGATTCCGACAGACTGAATCAATCCACGTAATCGTGCGTTGCTTGACCTGCGGAATCACTCGAAGACGCATCAACCGTTTACCGATACTCTGCCCCCGAAGAATCCGATCCGAACTCAAAATATAGAGAAGTCCCAGAATCGGCCCAACCGCCCCCGGCGAGAGCGACGCAATGATGATCACAATCAGGAGGTCAAAAAACTTGGCCGCCAGGCGTCGGTGTGGAGGCGCAGTCATGAGGGGTACGAGGACCATATCCCCATCCTAATCGCAAACAACGCATACAGCCACCCCCGGATGGGGCGATTTATGAGAGTTGGGCGGGTAATTTTTGACGCTGACTTTTAAAGACTTTGAAAGTCGTGTTAAATGAGGAGATCTAACGGAGCATCCACATGGCCAACTCGAAAAACGTACACACCGCAACGGACGCAAATTTTGCGAATGATATTCTTCAAGGCAGCGGACTTTCGCTGATCGATTTTTGGGCTGAATGGTGCGGCCCTTGCCGCATGCTCGGCCCCGTGGTCGAAGGCCTCGCAGACGAATACGTCGGCAAAATGAAAGTCTTCAAAATGAACGTCGACGAAAATCCGGAAACGCCGAGCCGTTTCCACATTCGTGGCATCCCCACGCTAATCTTCTTCAAGAACGGCGAAGCGATCGATCAACTCGTCGGCAACCAACCCAAAGACGTGATCATTCAGACGATTCAGAAACATCTGTAATCCGCGAAGCCTCGCGGCTGAAGAAAAATAAAAAGCCCGCCGGTCTCAAACCGAGCGGGCTTTTTTTTTGGAACTTCTAATGGAAGGGATTCGGCGTGACGTTTTTCAAAACCGGCACATCACAGTGCGGGATCATAGCTTCTGCTTTTTTCGCGCTACCGTCGTAAACTTCGATCTCCGCAAATGAATACCCCTCGATCTCGACGAACTTCTTGACCGTGATTCGAACGGGACGCGCACCCTGAGTCTGATTCTGCACGTCATCAACCAAGCCTTGATCATCCATCCGGAAACTTCGCACCATCACCGGTGCATCGAAATCAAAACTTCCGGTCGATTCGGCGCAGCCCGGGATCATCAACCGCGCGACCGAAATGCGATTATCTCTGAACTTCGGATCTTCGGGGCCATCCACAAATGTGTAACTGGTTCTTCGATCGCTGAGCGGCTGCTGTGGACTTGCGTGGGTGAAATACTCATCGCGATTTGCGTAGAGAAATGACTCGCATTCGGGCTGATCGATCCGTCTCACCTGCGCCGTCGATAGGAACTGCTCGGACAGGCAACCCATTCGATTCGCCATCGAGAACTGCGCGCCGACCAGCGCGTTTCTCCAAACAGCTGGAATCGGGCTTTCAGGCGCGAAGATTTTTTCCGCATTGATATTTCCAAACAGGATCGCAACCACGTTGCCTTGGGCATCGAGAACCATCCCGCCGGAGTTACCCGAGATGATCGGGCAGTCTCGAAGGACGACCTGACGGTAAGCGCGATGGTCATCGAATTCGCTGTCGGCGAGACCGTTTCCACTCACCCGGCACGATTTCACTTTGGATAAGCCGCCGGATTCGACGGGATCTACGACCACAGCGGTAACCGTATCTCCGGCCTTGAGGGCTCGGCCCGACAAATTCATCGAGGGACGCGATGTCGAACGATCCAACTCCAAGATCGCGACGTCTTGATAGAAATCATTTGAGAGCGCAACAGTGTTGGTGAAAGTGTCGCCAACAATTTTAGAAACTCGAATATTTTCGGCCGGAAATTTAGAAGTTTCGGGAAAAAGCACAGTCATCGAAAGATGATTGCCGATGGAGATACAATGGTGATTGGTCATCACAAATCGCTCACCGATCACGAAGGCCGTACAACGCCCACCAACGCCCGATTGCGGGTCTTGGAGTGAATCTCCGGAAGTTACGAGCATCCCGACCGAGTCACCGCAGTGAACGTTCGATTCGCAATCCACACGGTACCGGCTTTGGACGGCTTCGATCTTTTTGCGCTCCAAGCGCTCGACTCGATTTTCAAAATCCTCGGCTAGGTTATTTCGAGTCGTCGGACTAGGACTGGGCACAGGCTGCATCGCCGGGCGATCCTTCGTCGAATCGTAAATCACCTTTTTTGAACCCGAATCACCTCGGCAACCCGAGAGTGCCGATGCGACGATCAGGAGTGGAAAAATGAGTAAAACGTAAGGGCGTTCCAACATGAGGACCGAGAGTACTCATGATTGGCATTTTTTACCATTTATTTGTTTAAAAATAACAACTTGGCGAGCTTTTCTACAGCTGTCTATTCGCTAGACACCCACCTCGGGCTTAGGTCTCTTTGCGCTGGGCAATGAAGCGGAAAATCTTATAACCCGCGGCGCCCGACGTGTACATGATCTTACGGATCGTCTCGTACTGGATGCGTTTATCGGCGGTGATCGCGATGACCCCGTCAAACGGCATCGGCTGCCCTTTGTCGTCGCGGACGGTACTCTGCGCCTTGAGGAATTCACTCTTCTCTTTGGCTTTTACCAAGGCGTCGTAGAGCGCCACGATCCGTCGTCCCTCTTCGTCCAGATCTTGGGCCGCAAATTTATATTCCGCACCCTGAGATGCCCCGGCCGTCGCCTCGGTTTGCACGAAATCCACGATTCGCACGTTCTCAAACGTAATACCCTCGGGCGTAACGATGACTTGCAGACTGTCGCGCGCGTCCTCGATCGAACTAGAAATCGGCATCTGCAGGCCGGGAACGGTCGTCAAATTGTTCGTACTCGTCTGATAGGACTTGAGCAAGAAAACCAGAATGATCACGAGAACGTCGATCATCGACGTGAGCTGAAGTTCGAAAAGCTTATTCACCTTGTCGCGGCGTTTACGGCCGCGAATCGAACGATACGCTCCCATCAATCTCTCCCCAGGATGTTCCCGAAGATCACTTCGGGAAACAGCTGTTTGATCTGCTCGTCCACGCCGGCCGCGTTCTTGGCGAAAATCGCCGGATCCGTCGGCTCCAGGAGTCGGATCGAATCCATCGCTCCAATGATTGCTTCGTAGTTGATGAGGCCAGCCGGCGCAATCACCACTTTGTTCTCTGAAGGGAACTGCTGCTTGATCGAGATCAAGTGTTCGTGGATCAGTTTAAAATCAGGAATCCCCGGTTCCATGTTTTTAATGACCTTGGAAGGAACCTTATCAAACGCGCTCCAAATTTGAACGTCGTCTTCTCGAATACTGACTGTGAGCTGAAGCGGTTTTTCCTTGAGCGCCTCCGCGACTTCAAGAGGACTCGAAGTCGGAAGCGGGGTCTCCACCGAAATGAACGCGACGAACGCCATCGTATAAAGCAAGAACGCGATCAGAGTCACGAACGCATCCATCATCGGGACGAGGTTCAGCTCAATGGCATGACTTCCGCTTTTTCTCCGGCTGCTGGGGCGTCTAAACACGCTTCACGTCCTTCCCTGAAGATGACTCGGACTACGGATTATTCGGTCGCTACTTTTTCGGACGAATGGCGGTACTTGCGGGCGCTGAGGAGGTCCATGAGCTTCACGCCGAATTCGTCGATCTCTTCGATGATCTTCTGAACGCGGGTCGCGAGGATCGCGTGAGCCACCATCGCGAAAATTGCGGTCAAGAGACCGAATGCGGTCGCGAACATGGCTTCGGAAATACCGTTCGAGAGAATCGCTTGGCGCTGAGCAGGATCAGCCATAGCGACGGCGGCGAATGCCTTGATCAGACCGCCGATGGTTCCCAAGAGACCCAGAAGAGTGGCGATGTTTGCGATGAGCGCGATGTAGGTCAGGCGCTTCTCGAGTTTCGGTATCACCTCAAGGCTTGCGGCATCGATTGCGTTTTGGATTTGTTGTTCGTCGCGGCTCGCGCGCTGAAGCCCGGCTTTGATCACGCGAGGGAGTGCGGCTTTTTGAGCACCGTTGCAGATGCGGATCGCTCCGTCGAGGTCGTTCGCCAGGATGTACTTCTGAACTTCGAACATGAACGAAGAGCCATCGATGTTGTATTCGAAGAACAAGCGCGAGAAACGCTCGATCACGAAAGCGATGGCCAGCGCGAAACAAGTCGCGATCGGCACCATCGAAAAACCACCGATTTGAAACGCATGAATAAACCCAGAAATAAAGCCCTGTGATTCCATGGACTCCTGACCCTTTCGTGAACAATCCGTGTTGACTACTTATTAGAAAGGATGACCGGACCAAAGCGCTCCGTCAACCCGCGATTATGAAAATCCGAAATGATTTCGCGGATGTCAAAGCATTGACTGCGTTTTTTGAGGATTGCTCGACTAGCGAAAAGCGCGGAGTTTCTCGACGATCTTCGCCTCGACCTCATCGATGATGCGGCGGGCGTCCTTGATCTGCGCATCGAGCGAAGAGGCGCGCATCTGGAGGTTTGCTTTTTTCTCTTCGTCGGTCTGAGGCTGCGCTTTGGCTTTCTGGTTCGGATCCGCGAAGATCGCCTCCAAAGAAGCAAGCTTACTTTCCCAGAGCGACAGATTCGAGGACCAGGCGGGAACCGAAGCAAGCGCCGATCTCATTTCTTTCTCGAGGTTGAAGATCGACTCGTCGACATTGAAGTTTTCCGAATCGATTTGACCGGCGGCGGTCTCTAAGATCTTTTTGGCCCGCTCAGCACTCGAGATTTTTTGATCGAGCTCATCCGTTTGCTTATTTGAAACACCAGCCGGGATCGCCGCTCGTTCGGCTTGGAGCTCAGTGGCTTTTTTTGCCGCTTCCTCGGAACGCTTGATCAGATCGGCCTGACTGAGTCGTGTATAGTTGTCGCGCATCCATTTCAGACTCGTCAGCTCGTCCTTAATTCGTCTTGCCTCGGTCGGAGGGAGTCGATTCGGCCAACCTTGCGAAGCCACGTATTCGGCGACCATCGGCGAGAGCCACTTACGGTCCTCGGTCCAAGTGTAGAGATCCAGCCTGAGCTTGCCGATTTCTGTGCGTAGCTTCCGAATTTGTCCGCCGATTTCGTCCACTTGATCGAGAAGCGCAAAAACTTTTTGCTTCCCCTCTTGGATGGCCTTGATCCGGTCGAGCTGGATCTTGATATCCTTGTAGAGATCCGAAAACTCGTAGCTGTTTCTCGGGACGATCTGATCATTCTCAACCGCAAACACATACCAGAGCTGGGAGCCCGTCTCGCGATTTGCCCCGGTCTCGCTGAACCACTCTGCAACGAACTCACCATTCCGAAACACACTCACCTTGGCGCCGACTTCCTCGCGTCCGAGTGGAATTTCCTGCGAGTAATTGTAGACCATGTACTTGTAGTCCATGATCGCATGCCCTTGGTCGTTCAACTGAATGACGAGCACCTCGGGGCCGTAGCTCGTGACATCGTCACGATCAAGATCCGCCCGCAGATAGGTTTTTACGGTGTTATTGGAAATCGTCTTGAAATTGAGAAGTTTGTCTCCCCCGAATAGCTGCGAGTCCAGATCTCGAGGCGTCGATCTCCAGGTGAGCGTCGCAACGATGCGATGGTCCGAGTATTCGCGAGGTACCAAAATCAAATCCACATAGAGCGCCTGCTCCTTGACCTCGACGGTCGTATAATAGCTGGAGTAGCCCTCTTTTTTGACGTCGAATCGGATTTTTCCCGCCGGAACATGCTCAAAACGGTGTTCGCCATTGGGAATAGGAGAGATCCTGAAATCACGCCCGCGATAGTGAGTCGTGACTTCGGCGTCCGAGATGCGGTCCCCCGTTCGTCCATGAATCACCCGGACGATCACTGGGACATACCGGGGACGGAGGCGGAAATTCCGCTCCGGGTTTGAAACGTGGGTCAGGATTTTTCCGTCTTTTGGAGCGAAATTTGAGGCATCGATGGGATCACGGCCAACCGTCTTGGCGTCATCGACGATCGTCCACGTACTCTGACCGTGCGTATAGTTCGAGCTATCCCAAATATCCGGGTCAACCAGATCGAAGTCAGACACCTTGACCTTGAACTTGCGCCCTTTCCAGCGGCTCGGAACCGCCGTATCTTCTAGCTTGTATTGACCTTGGGCATCCGTCTGAGTGCGAATGATTTCGCGACCAAGATCATCAACGATCAGCACGTTCATGCCCGGAATCGGTTGCCCCGTTTCAGAACTACTCACGACGCCCGAGATCAGTGTTTTTCTCGGTTTGAAAGAGAAATTCTCCGTGACAATTTTCCCCGGGTCGCTTGGATCGATCCCGGTTCCCCAGAGATCGACTTTGCGCTCAGCGACGGGTTCAAATGCTCGCGTCGTCGGAGTCAGCGAAAGCAGATTCCATTGATTCGGAACGTGCTTGAGCAGGTAGCGTCCATGGGAATCAGATTCAGAAGTGAGGTTTTTTTCAAAGAACTGACCATTCGGGCGCTGGTACCGGATCCGCGCGATGAGGCGCTCACTCACAATCGGCTCACCGGTAGCGGCATTCGTGCCCAAACCTTGAACCGTGAGCGTGATCGGATCGAGCTCGGCGACATAGTCGCTGGTCTCCTGGAGCAGATCCAGACGATCCACTGCGACCGTTTGATTGTGGTAACGGGGTTTTGAGAACTCCATCGAGCTACGATTTTTCAGTCCGGCAGGAACTTGTTTCGCGGTAAATCGCCCCGTGGAATCCGTATTCTGATTCACGGGAGCGCTCAAACGTTCGGAAGTTTTCAAATCCAGTCGAGCGCCGACGATCGGATCTCCGGTCACAGCATCCCGCGCTTGGCCCGAGAAGTCAGCGACCACCGTTTGGCTCGTGAGTTTCGGAACGTTCGGTCGAATCTTGAACTCGCGGTCAAATGACACGATCTTTGCCGGCGCCTTGAGCCCGATGGTTTTAATCTCGCGCATACCCAGGAAACAGGCGCCACTGCTTGCACGAATCGAGCGAGACATTCGCTTAATATAGGGAACCCAAGCAAAATCTGGATAGTGAAGGTGCGAGAACTGATCGACGCCACGATAAGAAGGAAGAAAACACCCCACCTGACTCGATGAGAACTGTCCGGAGACTCTTTCATTTTTCTTAATCTTCTCGGGGAGCAAAAAACAAAGCGTCAGCGAAGCGCGTTCGAGAGCCGTGCATTTTTTCTGCGAATCCTGAATCAACCGCTCGCGCAGGCCAGTAAACTCGGCAAAAGACATAGAATAGGAACGACTCTGATCGAGGTCATCAAAGAGTGTGAACCGCGCCGTTTTGAGCCCTACTTCTTCGTCGAGTTCGAAACGGTCCAATTTTGCGCAGAGATTTCCTTGGTAGCGTCCGCCCATGCGACTCTCGTAGCGGTCTTTTTGCTCTCGGTTCTTTTTGACCGACTGACGAAGTTCCTCGAGGCGTTCGAGGCGTTGTTTTTGATGGACGTTGACGAGGTCTTCTTCCGCGCGCTCCAAATGCTTTTGCTCGCGCAGGTAACGAATCACATCGTCGGCGTAGACTTGAGAAAGCACGGCGCGAAAGGACTGTTTGATTTTTCGATAGGGCTTCGAATTCAGGTCGGCTGTCACGGCTTCGGCGCGATCGAGGCGCTTGAGGCAACGTTCGATCTCATCGGCTCGTGCGGCTTGCATCGAAATCGATGCAATGACCGCCAGCAAGAGTTTCGGCCAATAGCCCGATCGAATGAATTTCATTGGCGTATTTTTACCTATTTTTTAGGTAATTCTCAATCAGGACTTTTAGAAAATGCATGAAAAATCAAATAGTACGCTTCGCTGTTACTCCACGATCATCGCCGACACAGCTGTCTAATGATTCGACAGTTCAGTTCCTGAGATAGGCGCCCTAATCCGATGCAAACGCCTCGCGCATCCTGACACTTCGGCACGTTCGGTGCTAACTCAACTCAGAACACCCCAATCGTTTTTTGGATTCGAAGTCCCCCAAAAGACTGATGAAACTTCAGGACTTCTTTTGAGTGCCCCATGAAAAAAACCCTTTCTCTTTTTGCCCTGATTGCCCTGACGAGTTCTGCATTTGCTGACATTCCTCCTCCATCCGGATTTACCGTTTCCGCTGATCTCCAAGGTGCGGCGGCTTCGATCGTGATGGAGCACATTACGAACGGGACGAGTTCCCGCGCGATTCCGGCCCTGATTGGCTCGCTACCCCATGGCGACGGCTCGTTGATCACCGGGCCAAGCACCGATACTACCGTCGCGGTGAGCGAACAGAGTCTGTCCGATTCAGATAGCGCCATTGCCTGCGCGAAATACTACTACCGTCACAGTCGCTCAACGATTTGCAAACTCGTCAAAAGATACAAATAATTGATTCATGTTTGCTCTCGCAAATAAAATGACAGGCGGGCTCGATCAATTTCGAGCTCGCCTATTAGACTGGACGACTCGGTCAAACATCCTGCGTGAACTATTTGTTCACCGCTGGAAACGTTTGTCGGCATGGTTCGTCCTGGCAACGCTCGTGCAACTCGCTCTTGCCGTAAGATTTCCGATCGCCATTCTGGTCTTAGGACCGATGATCTTGGGCGCTCCACACTTGATTGCAAGTCTGCGCCATGGCCTGGGGCATTCGCCCACCCAGATTTTTTCGGATCATCGCTCTCGCGTTTTCTTAAGCACGGCGGTTTGGTTTGTCGTCGCGGGAGCGCGACTCTTGAACCGAGCACTACCCGGGCATTTCACCGAGCTTGCCGGAATGATGGCCCTCCTGGTCGTTTGGTTCCCCGTGATTCGTACCTCCCTCCGTTCCGGCATTCTGATTGTGAGTGCAATAGGTGCGCTTGCCGGTAGTTCCATCATTTTTCCGTTCGGTAGCTTTGCATTCATCATTCTATTTCATCACTTCGTTGCATTTTTTCATTGGATCAAAGCCGCTCGAACGAAACCAGAGACCCGAGTGGCGATCAGCGCACTCATTGTTTTCACTTTCGTTCACCTGTTGATTTTCGGGGGCGCCTTCGACTCGATGATCACCTACTCCGAATGGATGCAGATGCCGATTGAAGCGTTGGAAAATAGTTTCTTGGGCTGGACCCAAGACCCCACTCACTTGGCCCAGTGCCTTGTCGCTTACGCGTTTGGCCAGAGCATTCACTACACACTCTGGCTCAAATTCATTCCCGAACAGCAACATGACGCCCAGGTTCCAACGAGTTTCAGACAATCCCTCCGCCTCATCACACGAGACCTCACTGGCCCTGGGTTACGTTTAGCGCTCGTTTTTCTAGCTGTACTGACCGTCATTTCATTCAGCGTATCGGCTTATCAGTTCCGCTGGATCTACTTCTGCGTGGCTTCGCTGCATGGATTTTATGAGATCTTCGGACTGTTTCTCAAAACGGAGCAGGTCACGTGAACTGCTACGCACCCCAGATCCTAGTCGACTGGTTCTTGCGTCCGGAAATACTCTCCGAGCTCTGCGAGCTTCAGCTATCAAGTCCCGTTCAGCCAACCCCATGGGACGCCGGAGGGTACCTCCGCGCATTCGCGCTCACTTGCCTACTCGAATCCGTGTTCTATGTCTGGGCCCTGCGCGGACGAGTCCCACTTAGAAAAATGGCAGCACCCATCGCAATCGCCAATCTTGCGACTCATCCGTTCATTTATTTTGGTCTGCCGTGGATACTTGCTCAGTTTCAAGTGCCAGCGATTGCATTCATCACGTCGGCTGAGACGTTCGCTCCACTGTTGGAAGCGATTTTACTCTGGCGCGTCTGGAAGGTTCCCGCTCGAATGGCATTTCCAGCGATGATTTTTGGAAATCTATTTTCTTGGTGGGTAGGAGTCTGGTTGAGCTAGACCGTGATCTTGCTTATTCACCCGAAGGATCATTCCGACGACGCACGAGCACTTTGGGAGCAACCTTCGATCGCTGATCCGCTTCCTGCTGACGCTTGCGTTCTTCTTCGGCTAAACGGCCTTTTTCGACTCGAGACGCGCGCTCGCGATCTTCTTCGGCCATTCGTTCGTCTTCGATAAGCGCCGCTAAACTTTTTGGACTCTTGCGTTCCTCGCTCCACGCTTCGCGGTGACGAACAATCGGAAGATGCGCGTCCCAACAGCTCACCGAACAAAATACGAGCCCCGTACGCTTACGGTTGCAAGTCGAGACATTACACACCCAGTACTTGGTATTCCAAGCAATCTCGGCTTTGCAGCTCGTGCATTTTCTAAAAAAAGCTTCTTGGCTTTGTTCTGCACTCATAGTGGTTAACCTCAGGATAAGCGAGGTTTCTTGCAGGCGCTCTTTGAAAATACGAACTCTGCTGGAATTCACTCCACTTAGTCATCCGTTTGGCGTCCACATCACTTAAACCAAAGGAAAAGGGCTAGGACCCGTTCGTCCTAGCCCCTTTTTGAGGGATACCATTTTTCAGTATTCACCTCGACGTGATTCTTACTGACGGTAGCAGACCTGAGCGTCCGTCTCCGAAACGTTGAGCGCACCTCGGGAGTCGAGCTTGGTGTAGAGGTGATTTCCTCCGACGTCGCAGGCATATTTGAGATCGTCCCAAGCTTCATTGCGACTCCGACCTTCGGAAGTCACCGTCTTGGAAACGAGTTTTCCGTCGATGTATCCACCGCATTTCGCACTGCACGCCCATGCCTGAGGAATCATGCCAGCCGAACACGCTTCGTTTTGAATCGCGACGCGAAGTCCTTGACCAATCTCGGTGAGCAACTCGCGAGAGCGCTTGCTAGATGCAGCGACACCGAGCTGAACGAGGGCAGAATTCTTTTTTCCATCCCAGGTCGCGAGTTCCGATTCATTCATTTCAACCAGAGTAATCCAGTCATTGCGATTGTAGTTCAGGCGCGCGCTTTTGAGGCGAACTAAATTGGGAACCTGCGGCTGAATCACCAAAGGCGCGATGAGGCTCACTCGATACCCATCCGCTTCTTTTGTTACGCTCGTATTTAGGTAACTACCCGAAACATCCACGGAACATTTCCCAAACGGAACCTGGGCCAAAACCTGGGCGATCTCGAGGTCACTCAGGTTGAGGAGCTTAGTGACGGAGTCTTCACGAAATAGCGTTTTCACTGGTACTGAACGGATGTACTGGACCATAGCGTTGACGCGAGGCGAGCGAGAAGCAGCACGACTCTTGGACTCGGATTGAATGTACCGAGTTTTTAACGAATCAAACGCCTTTTGAGCGATGTCCAGAATTCGGTTCTTATCTTGCGTGTATCGGGCAAATTCTTCGTCTTTTTTCTTTTTCTGGAGCTCATCGGCCGCTTTCTTCTCCTCGGCTACCTTGAGTTCCGCCGCACGTTTTTGAGCCTCGAGCGCTTGACTGGCTTGGTACTGTCGATTTTCTTCAGCGCGTACACTGTCTGCACGAGCCGCTTCCATTCGTTGTTGTGCCTCTCGCGCGAGGACGGTCGCCCTCTCACCGCTGATCACTTTCTGAACTTGTGTCGAAAACGTCGCCGCGGCATTTCTGCGAGGATATTTGAGTGCAATATTCGGTCGCGCAATGTCGAGCGCGATGAATTGAGCCAGCGGGTTCACGATCGAAATTGCGGCTTTGCGACCGCCTTCGATCAACGCTTGAACCGGAAGGCTGAGCGGCGAAAGCGTGTAAGCGATCACTGCCTTGTAGAGGTTATGATCCTGGTTCGGCGGAAGGATTTTTCTGAGCGTATCTTTTAACGACACACGCAAGAGAGGGTCTTGAAAATCCCAGAAGAGCTTCATGGATCGATTGGAGTTCTCGACATTCAGGTTTTGATCGGACTTACGAACGAAATTCAGGAGGTCTTGCATCGCGTTGTCAATCGCCGACAAACAAAGCTCCGTAGCGCATCGGTTCATCAAGCCCGAGATCCATGCCGTGTCCGGAACCAGATTTGAAATCGCACTCGAATAGAGCGCTGATGCGCGGTTCGAATAGTTCAGTGAGATGCTGGCCAATTGCTGAGCATCGGAAATTCTCGAAGAAACGACCAGATAACGGTAGATGATCTGACGGACGTCCGACAGCGTCTTCATCGAGACGTTCAGTTTTTCTGCGATCGCCCCCCGCGCCAGTTCCACTGCGACCTTGTCTTGAGGGTTATCCACGATATTTCGAATGAACTCCTCGCTCACATCATTGATGGACGCCTGTTCGATTTCACGAAGCAGCGATTGGATTTGAGCCGGGTTCACTTCGACCTCAAGCGGAGTCTCTTGAATCACGGCCTGAGCAAACGCGGTCGAAGAAAAAGATTGGGTCACGAGAGCTAGTCCCGTTAGAAAAACGGTGGATGAGACAACGCTGAAACTCTTAGACATGACCTTTTGATCCCGGAATGACCTGGTTATATAAATAGCGATAATTAACTAAATAAGAGCCCGACCACTCCGAGTAAACGCGCAATTTGTGACTTGTGAGCTGACAAATATCGCCCCACCCAACTCTACAACCGAGAATACGCGGCTCCGAGCCTCATTCGGTACAGTCCTTGAAGTCGGGATGTTTATGAAAACTGTTCCACTTTTCGCTCTCCTAATCGTCGCGACCGAACTCATGATTTCAAATGGGTCCCATGCCGAAACACCACCGCCACCTACCGAGTGGAACAGCCTTTTAGAACAAGTGATTCAGGCTGATTCCATGCCTCAACCCAATCAAGCCACGCGCCGCTCACCACTATCCGCGTCCGCACTCTGGGCCGCCACGCAGGCGGGGAGTCGGAATCTCGGTCTACGTCTCCGCTATCTCGTCGAAGATGGAGACGGTGTTTCACTGGAGATCCTGGTCGGAGCAACACGAGAAACATCGGTCAGGCGATCAGCCCAAACCTATCGCCTGGGATTCACCTCCGAAGCCGAAATCGTGTCTTGGAAAAATTTGATCCGAATTCTCTCTTCGGCCGATATCGGCGTGGAGCATTCCAGCGGCTGGATAGATTCTGACGGCGAATTCCAAGCGCTCAGGCCGATCTCTTACGTCGGCGCCCTAGGTATTTCCCTCCGCGCCCCGCTGAGTATTCGACTCTCCCCATTCGCACGCCTCGCGCATGAGTGGTATTTCAAGAAAGACTGGGAACGTCGTGCAGTCAGTGCAGAAATCGGCGTGTGCTTCTAAAAACCAAAAAAAAGGAGAGCCTGGGTCAAGGCTCTCCTTCCGGTTACAGTTTTGTAGGGTTACGCGTAACGATCAGGTTTTACGTTCAAAAACCAATCTTGATCCAACACCATCCTTTCCTCTTGCCTCATGGTCCCGGCCTGCTGATGTAGGCTTGCGAGCCGGATACCTCCTTCGAGGCGCATAGTTGTACCAAGCTAAAATCAGAACCAAGAACAGAACGATCGCGGAATAAAACGGAGCGATGGCTTTCACGAAGACTCCCTTTTTTTGCCGGTCCATTCTGTCGATTGGTCACCTGACTCTGGTCCTGAGCCAGGCCGAGATCCCAGCCTGAGATCGACAATAACGCGTGCCCCTGAAGAGAGAATGAAGGCCCGATGAAAATCGTTTTAAGCAAAATGAAAAGCCCCATCGCATACGCTGCGACAGGGCTCGGGATCATCCGGTGATCAAAAATTTCCTTATTTAATCCCGAAAATCACAGACACCGTGACATCGATTTCTTGTTTACCAGGCTCAATCGATGGACCGCTCTCCATACCTCCGGCTTTATCAGCCATCATCATCGCGTTTCTCATCATGGGCATTGGAGGACGAGGCATTCCGCCGCCACCTTCGGAAATTGAGATCACATCTCCGATCCGAGCGCCGACAGGCTCGACGAGTTCTTTGGCGCGGGTTTGCGCCATTTTCACAGCGTCTTTCAAACAGAGATTGTATTCATCGCGCATTTTATCTCGCGAGATGAACGTCGTAAGACCTCCGATCTCTTTCATACCTTCTTTGGACGCCAGGCTACTGACGTCTCCGAGCCCCTGAAAATCGCTGGTTTCCACGCGGAGTCCGATGCGAGAAACGAATCCTTTGGAGATCATTTTCTGATTTTCCCATTCGCGAAGCTCATTCAAGCTGAGTTCCGACGTCGACAACTCGCGGTTCTCGAGTTTCAACTTCATGACTTTTTCACGGACGCGTTCGTAGAGCTCAGTCGCCTTGGTCATCGCGCGTTTTGAGTCGGAGTCCTTGATTTCAGCCGTCACCGTGACGGAGGCGCGATCGGGAACGACGGATCGAGTGCATTGTCCAGAGACCGAAACGGTGCGGTCCAAAGCCGCATGCGCTGGAGTGGAGACGACGGAAGCGAGGAGAACGAGAGACGAGAACCAAGCAGTCAGGTGAGAATTCATTTGGGCGAGCTCCTTCTTTTGTATCTCGAAAATCGTATTCCCCGCTCCTAGTATCGTCAAATGGGTAGACACTCTCGGTCCGTCAACCCCGGCTCACTCGACCGTCCGAGCGGTCATTCAACGGTGTGGACCACCGACTCGCCGTATCATGAATGATATTTCACCGGATATTTCAGTACGGCTACCCTGCGCTTTTGAATCATTTCTGATATAAACACTAAATGTTGAAAAATACACTGCGTGCACTCCTTCTCGAAGACGAGCCGATATTCTCGGAAATGATCCGAATCGCCCTGCGTACCGAGGCCGAAGTCACTCATGTATCGAGTTTGAAAGAAGCCCGCGAACTGTATCGCAACCAGTCCTTTGATCTTTTCATTCTTGATAAACACCTATCGGACGGTCTGGGAGTCGAACTCATTCCTGAGATTCGAACCCTTCAGCCCGCGTCTGCGATTCTCATTGTCACCTCAGACCCAACCCTAGAGTCCATCGCCCACGCCATCGAAAGCGGCGCTACCGACTATCTGGTAAAGAGCCCCACTCTCACCACGGAGATCATTGGACGAGTCCGGATCGCACGCGGCAGACTCGAACTCGAGAAACGCCTGGAGCGAGTCGAGAATTTAATCGACCAGGTGATCGCGCCGAAACTGATCGGTGAGAGCCCCGAGATGCGCGAAAGCCGTGAATTGATCCGCGTATTCGGCCCTACCCGAGTCAACGTCCTTATTACCGGTGAGACCGGCACCGGCAAAGAGCTCGTCGCTCGCGCCCTTCACGAAGCTCATAGCGACAAGAGCCGTCCGTTCGTCATCGTCAACTGCGGAGCGATTCCCGCTACGCTCGTTGAAAGCGAGTTATTCGGTCACGTCAAAGGCGCGTTCACCGGCGCGACGACCGATCGGATGGGAAAAATCGAATCCGCCCATGGCGGAGATCTCTACTTAGACGAAGTAGGAGAATTACCACTCGATGTTCAGGTCCGCCTGCTCAGGGCCCTTCAAGAAGGCGAAATCTACCGAGTCGGCTCGAACCAGCGACGCTCCGTCCAGTTCCGAATCATCTCGGCCACCAATCGCGACCTGGGTCGCGAAGTCGAAGCGAAACGATTCCGCGAAGACCTCTATTTCCGCATCAAAGGCGCCGAGATCGAACTCGCTCCGCTTCGTGATCGACGCAGCGATGTACCGGCTCTCGCCTCGCACTTCGTGAACCTCGCCTCCTCGGGGCGCGTTCAAATCGCGACTGATGCGCTAGATGCCATTGCCGACGAAAATTGGCCGGGAAATATTCGAGAGCTCAAAAGTCGCATCGATATCGCACTCGCCATCGTCGCGTCTCGGCAAGATCGGTTCTTGAGAAAAACCGATTTCGAGTTCGGAACGAAGAAACGAAGTACCTCACTCTCACCGAACGTTCGCTCGTCTTCGGAGGACCTGCCGATGAATGCGGAAACTTACAACGAGACCCTGCGAGGGCTCGAGAAAAAGCTTCTAGAACAAGCGCTCGGTGAAAACCAAGGCGACGTCGGCGTAACTGCGCACCAAATCGGACTGAGCACTCCGACGCTCTATCGAAAAATTCGAGACCTGGGCGTTCGCAAGCCTACGTTATAGAGTGCTGATCAGAAGACCCACAAGACTTAGAACCGAAATATCAAAAAACACTCATCTGATTGTGCGCGCACCTGACTCAGAAACCCGCGAAACTGGTCGAAATCATCGACGATGCTTTCCAATTGAGTCGACGAAGATTCCGGATGGATCTTATAGACCCCACGAGCGTTGAGATCCGAAGGTTTCCACCACTGCAGGAACGACCGATCGTCAATCGTGGACAATTGAGCCTCGGCTAGCGCGATGGAATTCGCATCCACCCACGAAACTTCGTCTTCACTAAAACCCGGAAGAGAAACGCCGCGGAAAATTCGATGCACCCACTCCGGGACGCCGGATTCATTTCGAAACTTTTCTGAAACAAAGTCGTGAATTGCGCCCCAACTCCGATGTTGCTCACGATAAACGCGCGTGAATACCGAAGGTCGAGCTTGCTTGAGATCTTGAAACAACCCATCCCAGGGGAGCGTCTCCCCCGGGATGGGTTGGTCTCGATACAATCGAAGCAAAAGATTCGGCTCTTGGAGCGACGGTTCTTGGAGAATCCGCTGAAACAATGCGGAGCCTTCTGGCATCGCGAGCAAAACCGTATCGATTGCCATTCTGTCTCTACTTGACCTTCTCAAACCGGAACGGATAAGTGACCTGCACGACGCCACCAACCGGAACCGGGAACTGGATGCGTTTAAGCACTGTGAGTACGCAACGCTCCACGTTCGCGTTTCGAATCGTGCTTTCTTGGATCCCGCTCTCCGTCACGCGGCCCGATGCACCGATCGTGAACGAAGGGCGAACCATACCGGAGACGTTCGGATTCTCGGCGTTGATCTCGCGCTCGTAGCAGAGACGGAATTCGTCTTTGTGAGCCATGATCGCGGCTTCGATCGCGGACTTATCGATCGAACCCATGACGACGGCCTCTTCTCCGCCACCCTGTCTGAGCGCCACACGAGAGCTACCACCGATGATGCCGGTGCCGTTGCCAGCTGCGCCGAGGCCTGTGCCGACTCGGCCGCCGCCGCGACCTTTATCTGCCAAACCACCCAAGCCTTCGGCGTCTCCGCCGCCGCCCTTGCCGGAACCGGAGAGCGCCTGGCCGCCTTTGCCCAAGGTTGCGAAGTTACCAAAACCCTTGAGCTCCGAACCACCCGAACCGAGTTTCGCGGCCGTATTGCCCAGGATATTCTGCACGGTCGACGCGGCTCCCTTGAGCAAGTCGACGTTACCTTGATCCTGAACTTGCGAGTTACCGCCTCCCGCGCCCACTCCACCTTGAGGTGACGTACGCTTAGCGGCGTCTTGCGGAGTTTTGCCCGCATTTGCGTTCGGACTACCGCGTTGGCCTTCTTTGCCTTTTGCGCGAGCGCCCGCGCCCTCTTTGGCTTCATCTTGCTTACGGCTCTTCGGACCAGAATTTTTCTGCTCTGCGACCTGCATCGTTTTCGGAATTTCTTTCGGAACATCCTTAGACGGTGTGAGGTCGAGCTTGATTGTTTTCTCCGGCTCAGGTTTCGGAGGGTCTTTTTTCTCCGGAACTACGGGAGCTTTGGGCTCGGCTTTTGGTTTCGGCATGAACTTTTCAGGTTCGTACACGATCGTCGCCAAGCGCTCCGGTAATTGTTCGACATCAATCGGCTGCGGCGGATCGAGTCGCAACATGAGCAAGACGAGTCCTAACGTCAATCCGAGCGATGTCCCTGCGATCTTAAAAAAGAACGGATCGCGCTCGAACCACTTCTGCTGTTTGAGTTTCGGCGGCGCCGATGTGTAGGAGAAATAGAAATCGATCCCATCCAGGGAAATCTTGGCGAACTCGTTTTTCCCGAGGATCAAAGGCTGCGATGCGAGCATCGCACGTACTTGATCGAGGCCAAACACCTGCCCCTGACGCTGAACCACGCCTTTCATCTGCGGATCGAGTGTGATCGCGTAGAGGCCACCTTGATGCATGGATGCGATGGGATGCGAACCGGACGGAAAAAACGGCGGAATCGTGAAATCGTTGCCCACATCCGAGCCGACCGTGATCGACTGCCGATCGACGAAATGCTCGACGTTGAGAATCGAATCACTCCACGACATGACGGTCTCAAGTGCAGTTTTCGCGGCTGGACGGTAATCGAAAATCTCTTCGCGATTGGCGCCTTCTTCGAGTAACAACGATGCGAGGTCTTCGTCATCCGAGATGATGAGCTTCTGTCCATCTCCGGCTTCTTGCACCCGGCGGCCGGCCGAGTGAGAGGCAGGATCTTCCATCGAGAATTTCAGCTTGGTGCGACCGATCGTGATCTCGTCTCCCGTTTTCAGGGGCGTCGTGACGCCTTTGACGCCGTTCACGAAAACACCGGTGGCCGAAGCCAGATCGTAGATCAATGCCTTGCCGTCTGGAGAGACCTCGATGACGGCGTGAATCGGAGAAACTCCGTCGCCCGTGATCTGAACGTCGCTCGAGACGATCGACCCGATTACGAGTTGATCTTTATGGAGACGATAGACTCGTTTTGCCGCGGGTTGGATTTGCGACAACACAATGAGGTTCTTGGGATTGAGATCGATTTTTTGGCTCGCGGTACCGCTTCCGCCTTTTTGCTGATCCATGGTTCGTCTCCTATTTGGACATCACTACGTCGCGAAGCATTTCCTTATGAAAATTCTTGCGGCGCTTCACGAGTGAGTCAAATTTTTCGTCCGTCTTGCGTTGAAAATAGAATTCACCGGGTTGCTTGAGTTCGCCCTGGAGGGTGAGCCCTTCGAAATCCACTTTTTGATTCTTGGGGTAAATGACTCTGGGTGCTGCTTTTTTAGCAGAAGGAGCCGCCTCGGCCTCTCTCATCGAAACAAACAGCCCGAGTCCAAACGACACGGCTGCAATTGTTCCTAAGATCAAAAGCTTGGTCATCCAATGGAGCGACTTCGTATCCGTAGTACCGTTCATGAGCGAGTTCATGGCTTGGCAGCCTCCTTCTCCACACAGAATTGCTTGAGATTCTGAACGGCACTGCGTTCAAATCCTTGAAGCGTTTGATCCTCTAACTTGCGTACGACCTTGAGGCACTCCGAGGAATTCTTGGTCGCAACACGTGCCGCTTCGTGAAACAGATTCGAAACTCGGTTCGACGACGCTCCTGCCTTCGTCGAACGATCGAACGTCGCCTTGGCCAGTGTCGCGTCTCCTAATCCTTGCTCGGCAATCGCCAAACCATCTAGCGCATCCGACTGAGGTGCAACGACCGCAACCTGACGCCAGAGGGACCGCGATTTGTCGAAGAGCCGGTAGTAATTCAAGAGTGCACCGCGATTGAACTTAGCCGCCAAGAAGAGTTCATCCTTGGCCAGGGCCTGACGGAAAAACGCATCGGCCTCGGCCGCTCGAATCCAGTCCTCTTGACCGCTTGCGGAGACAATGAGCACACCTCGATTATTGAGCGCGGCCGACGCTTTCGGATCGAGCGTCAATGCACGTTCGTAGGCGATCTTGGCCAAGAGCGGCTTGCCATCACCCCAGAGCAGGTTTCCGTAGTCGATCCACGAAGCCACGTCTCTCGGGTTCGAGTAGAGCGTTTGTCGGACGCGTTCGAACGCTGCGCCCTTACCTTCGCGTCCACCGTCGGCTGCTTGGCCAGAAAGGCGGAACTTGTCGCGAAATCCTTGCGCACGCGCCGGTGGGGAAATTCCCGCACGAGCCAAACGATCGCCAATGGTCGGAAGCACTGGCGAGAGGAGATCTTGAGCCACGGCTTTTTGATACGCAGTTCTCCAGCTTTCAGCCGCCTTGGCGCGAAGCGGATCAGAGATGGATTTCAAGCTCGCCTTGAAACCCTGGATTGAATCGGCGTTGGCCGTGGAGGGAGGCGAAATCTGATCGATCTCATCTGCAAAATTCATCACCCAGAGAGCAAGGCGATCCAGTGCCGCGATCGCCCACGGTCCCGAAGCCTCGACCACGGTTTGGTAACGGCCGTTCAGAGTCTCGAGGAATTTCAAACGTTCTTCGAGACCGCGTTTCAGGCGATCGTCCGGAAGCTGAAGCGGCTGCGAAAAGGTTTTCTCGCGCTCGAAAGCCTCAACCAGTTTGTAACGGACGTAGCCGACCCAAGGCGAGGAATCCTTCTTGGTTTTTCCACGATCCGCGACCTGATTGTAAAACTGAGCCGCCTTGCCTGGGTTAGCCAAACGGGCGTAAAGATCCCCGAGACGCGCTCCGCACTCGGCCGAATACTCGGTATCGCCGCGCAAACACTGACTGTAGAAATCAATCGCCTGCGAATCATCTCCACCGTACTCGTACCACTGAGCCAGACTCTGTGAAACGGCGCCTCGGTTAGGTGCTTTGGGGTATTTCTGGAGGTACGTTTTGAAATCTTCTTTGGCTTGCGTGAGATTTCCCGTTCCCTCAAACAAACGACCACTCGCCTCAAGCGCGTTTGGATCATTGCGTTTACCCAACGCTCGGAACAGCAACGCCGCTTGCTCGAATTGGCCTGCGATCATCGCATGAGTTGCGGAATTTCGGATACTCTCGAAGACCGTTTTGGAATCCGGATAACGCGTCATCCAGTCACGGAGCACGCGAACTGCGTCGTTGTACTCGCCTACTTTTAAGTAGGATGCGACAGCATTTTCGTAGGCTTTTTCTGCGACAACGCGTTTCTGTTCGCTCTTGGCAAATTCTTCGTAACTCTGTCCAGCTGCATTGTAGTCTTTTTTGCGCTCTTGGTTCGCAATCACGCCGATCTTGATCTTGTTCTCGATCCCAGCCATCTGATTGGAGAGTTCGTTTTTGCCGATCTCCTCATCCGCCGCCATGAGCGGAAGATTCCCACGAAGTTCTGAAACCGTCTTCAGAAGCGCGAGCACCTCGGGCGCGTCCTTGGACTGATCGGCTTTTGCGGGCAGCTGATCTGATTTCATTTGAACCAGGAGACGAGCGCCGGTCAGTGCTTGCGGGGATTTCGGTGCCTTGGCGATGATCTCTCGGATGAGTTTCTCAGCATCATCCTGGCGATCCTTGCGTGCAGCGAGGACTTGCGCCGAATTCAAACGAGCTTGCAAACCTTCGCGGGTATCCCCGTACTGCTCAACCACGTCCTTGGAAGCATCCAAGTAATCGGACTCAAGCTTTCGGAGGTCTTCGATCTTTGCGCCCTTATTTTTGGCCGTTTTCACGGACTGGCTCAGCGAATCCATCCAGAGAGCCGAGGCCTGTTTCGAGTAACGAGCATCTTTGGAGTCGATCACCGTGCGGTAAAGATAGGCTGCCTCATCGGTCTTACCGAGGTCTTTTTTGACTTCGGCCAAATACATTTGAATCTCGCCTTTTTCGTTCGCGGGATCCGATACTGAGAGAAACTTGTTTAAATAGAGCGAATAGAAATTCTCCGCGTTCACGAGTGCTGTCTGATCCTGGGTCTTGCGGTACCGATCGTGTTGATCAACCCCCGTTTTGCGGGTCAGCGCTTTTAACTCACGAGCGGATTGCAGTGTCTCCTCTTCGCCTTTGGTCGGCACCTGGACATCTGCATAGCGACCGATCGCTTTTGAATAAGCCTTCTGATTCACGTCGAGTTCGATCATTTTTGCACGAACACGGAATCCAGACTCGTCCTTGGGATGCGTCTTGAGCAGCATCTCGTACACCTGAATCGCCTTGTCGCGATCAGCGTTACGCTCATATTGAGCACCGAGACGTTCTAATACTTTTGGAAAATAATCCTTATCGCCACTCACCGTTTTGAAATACTCGACGGCTTCGTTCACATTGCCTTTTTCCATGTAGAAAAGGCCCAAATCGCGAAGCGCCTCTTCTTTGAGGCTCAAGAATCGGTCGTTGGTCTGCGCGGCAGTCACGGACTGCTTCATCGTATCGATGGCTTTGTCGTACTCGCGGAGACGATAGTGAGCCCACGCCGTTTTTTGAAGCAGACGCGGATACGCGGCACCCTGGTAGTTTCGAGCCGCCGCCTGGTAGTATGCGAGCGCGTCGCGGAATTTATTCTTACCGTAGGCCTCTTCGGCGAGCGCGCGCCACGCTTCGCCAGCGTAGGGCGATTTCGGATATCGGCTGGTCAGCGCACGAAATGCTTTGATCGCGTTCGCACTGTCTTCGAGCTCGTCGTAATTCACGCCCAAAAAGTAATAGATCTGATCCATTTTCGGGTGTTCAACCCCGGCCTTGATCACTTCCTCGCAAGCCTTGATGCCTTCGCGCAAGTAGGGTCGGCTGTGTGTCCGATCAATGAATGGATCGGCACGTCCCTCGGCCAAACGTTTCTCGTGTGCTTTGCCTTCGATCAAGAATTCCGCGCGGTATTGCTCGAGATAGGTCTCTGCTAGGCGAATGTAGAGGTCCACTCGTCGGTTCTGCTCCAAACGACGCCCCAAAACCGTGCGGATCTCGTTGATTTCTCGCAGCCTCAAGTCATCGAGTTTTTTCTCGTTATCCGTGCGGACCGAGGTCATTTCCTGGGAGGAGTACGGAGCCGCGAACGCCGGACTCCATCCTGCACCCAGCACCGATAACAAAAGCATCAAACGAAAACTCATCGGTTATGCCCCACATTCCGACTGGAGACCAAATACGTAGTCGCCCAGCTCGTCTCTCCAGAACTCGCCGTTGAACGTCCAAAACATTTGATAATCCCGTCGATTCGGAATTACGGCGCCACGTTTGCGCTCGTCTTCTTCGGCCTGAGCCGATCTCGATTGACGGACGAGCTTGTCTTTGGCGCGCGAGAGCATCTCAATTCGGATAAAAGACATCTTCTCGAAATCAGCCACTAGCTGAAGCTGGTGATCAATGAGGCTGTTACGAACAAACGCCCCCCCGAGGTTTCGAACGGTGCGCGTACGGAATCCGAGGACTTCTTTTAAGAAACCGGCAAGCCCGGCGCTATCGCTGGACTGGGTCATCTGCGCGAAACTTGCGATGGCTCCCCGCTCGGCCGCGATATCCCGATCCTGAGTCATAAGACCGTAGAAGTAAGGTCCGCGAATGAATCGGTTCGTCATGCGATGGAGGTTGTTCTTGGAGTTGAAGGGAGACTTGGCCGTCTGAACGCCCAGTGCGTAGAAGTTCGGAAGGTTAGACTCGTTTTGCTCAACGAAACGTTTCACATCTCGACCGAGTTCCGAGTACTCCGCTTGGAATCGATCCACGGTCTCGTTCACATCATCATAGAGGCAGAGCGAAAGGTAGCTCTGCGCTTGAAGCACGTCGTTCTCCGAGTTGAAAATCGAGGACAGCATCGGACTCTTGTAGGTCACGAGCTTACCCAGAGATCGGTTGAATTCACGGCGAGCAAACGAGTTCCAAGCCTGTTCAAACAAGATATCCGGCCAGATGAGAGCGTCTTTGGGGATCTTGTCGTAGATTTTCTCAGCGTCCTCGAAGCGATCCGCCTGATAGTAGACGCGTGCTTGACTCGCCAAGCAGCGCTGCTCGAGGTCGACTTTTTCGCGAATCTGCTGACGATAGCGATTGCTCGCAGTATCGGTCTCGGTGACGACCAGGCGACTCGCCTGAACGCAGTCCCGGAAATCGTCAATGGATTCCTCGTTTCGCCCTTGAATCGCAAGCGCCGTTCCACGGAGCTGAAGCGCTCGCGGATACAGCGGGCTCGAGGTCGATACGCTGTTCAAGTATTGAAGCGCTTTATTCTCCTCGCCCTTGAGGAGTGCTGCTTTTCCGAGCGAAAACAAGTAGGCGCTGCGACCATTCGCCGCATAGTCGTTTAGTTCCGTGTAACGAATCAGGTAGTCGCGAAGTGTGTCGCCACCCAGACGATCCATCAGCGGCTCAGCATACACCAGGACCTTGCGAATCGCGGGCTTGTCTTTGGTCTCGAGAGTCTTCAAGAAAAAATAGCTCGAAGATTGGTAGAGTCCCGCTTTGATGAGCGAGGTCGTCACCGTGGCGAACGCATCCGCTTGTTCCGCGCCCTGCGCTGTCTCGGTTGCGGAATATGCGTAACGTGCGGCGGAGAAATGCTGGCCCTGCGCACTCATGTTTTTAGCTTGAACCAGCGCCGAATCAGCCGCGAATACAGTGAGAGGAAGACTGAGTGCGGAAATCAGTAGCGCGAAATGAGACGCCAACGAGCGTTTCATCATAGGCGGAATCCTAAACCGAGTTGAAATCGGTTACTGGTGAACCAGGTCTCTTGGCCGGTCGAAAACGTGAGCGGCGCTTTGTACCAGGTATTTGTGAAATCGAGTCTTACGACAAAATGTTCGGACACATGGAACTGATGACCAGTACCGAGGATGTAGCCCGTGTAACTCGCGGTACCCGTCTTGGTAGAACCATTCATGATGTCGCCCGAGATACTGCCGATCCCCCCGGAGAGGTACCAATCAAAATAGAGGATCGTGTTGAAAACGTTGATTTTTGCGTACCAAGGAGCCCAGTGCAGAAGTCCGCCAATTTGGGATTTCGCCTCATACACGACCGGTCTCACAGCTCCGGTAGTACTCGTACTCAGGAGTGCATCGTAGGTGGAGTTCGTCGAGTTGGCGAATGCCGCGTAGAACACCTCAATGCCGAGCGCTTCGCTGAAGTAATAAGCGAGTCGTGGATCGATCGAATAACTGTTGCGATACGGGCTGACGTTCGCGATGCCGGCGTTCAAAGTCAGAAGCAGCTTGTTCGCCTTCGTGAACTTGCGGTTTTGCAGAACGTAGATTTTCTTGTCTGGATCCAACCAGTTAAAACTGTAGTCGTCTGTGCCGGACTCCAATTCCTCGGCGGCTCGACTCCACCTTCCGGCAATCATCGTCATCCATAAGACGGCGGCAGTAACTAGACCGAACTTCAGCATCCTTGCGCGAGAGATCGTCATGATATCTCCAGTTTACCTAAAGCAAGGACGCAGTCTCGAAAAAAATCCTTTAAAATTCAGGTTCCGACTTTTGAGAGTCAAGTTCCTGACGAACATGTGCAAGTCCTTCGGGGCAACGCCCGAGGAATGGGCATCTCCTGCACTCGTGGCTAGTATTTGCGGGAGCATCCGACTGAGTGAGAAGTCTCGCTGCTGCTCGAGCAAGCTCCTCGAAACGATCGGGACCGACCGGAATCTTGACGGTACGATACCCGCTCCGATCAAAAACCAGCAACTCCGCCGATACGCGATCTCGCGCCGCGGGCTCAATCCGCGCCACCGCCCAGGCGTAAGCCTCGAGCTGCAGTCCGTAACGACGCGTGAGCGCGGCATCGGTCGAACGATACCGAAGGATTTTGTAATCCACGACCCGGTAGTCGCCGCTCAAGCGATCCCGCTCTAGTCGGTCCATCGCACCGAGCACGATTTCCTGGGCCCCAACCGGACATTCGAATGCAAGCTCGTTCCAAGCGTCTACTGTCTCTTGGTTCTTGGCGCGACGTTTTCGCTCATCGGCGAGAAATTTTCGAATCGCTGATTCGGGGAATGTAGAATCGCCGAGCTCCGCCACCAGATCATCGAGCGCTCCCTCATCGGCATGCTCCAAGATTGCGTGTACGCGGGAGCCGAGTTCACGGGCGGAGAGCTTGGGCGTTGGAGTGAGGGGTTCTTCGGGAGCCAGTTCTTTTTCGTCGGCGACCGCGCCCCCCATCGCTGCGATCGTGAGCGACGGATCCTCTTCTCGCCCTTCGATTACGCTGTAGCGATAAAGGCGCTCACAGTGATCGAGCTTCACAAAATCCGAGATCGAATGCCGGGGACGCATCGGCGCAAAAGAAAACGGGGGCAACCCATCTAGATCGAGGATTTGAGACTGCCGCGATATTCCGTCTGATGTCGACCGGGATCCCACGGACAAATCTACTTCGGGACGCGATACCAAAGCGCTCTCTACCCATCCGCGCCAATCGTCGATCAATCGCGGGTCGGAGATTTTTTCGCGCTTTTTCAGGACTTTTTCGACCTTCTCCGGATCCTGTGCGCTCTCCAAAACCAACGTTAAGCGCTCCTCGGCACGGGTGAGCGCAACGTAAAACACGCGTTTCGACTCTCGGAGCGACTGGAGTTCTTCGTGCGCTTTCCACTCCAGAATCGCTTGCGATTTCTTATCACGTTCACCGTCGGCGTCGCGTCCGACCAGGTAGGCGCCCTTTGCCTGATCCCAGTACAGAAGCGGCGGACGATTCGACCGCTGGGGCGTTTCCGGAAAATCGAGCAAGATCACTTCTTTGAACTCAAGACCCTTGGAACCGTGAACGGTCATTACGCGGAGCTGCCCGAGCGTGGCGGGCGGAGGAACCGTACCCTCGCGCGCGCCTTCTCGAAAACTCTTTTCGACCGCCTGAACCGCATCCCGGGCGGAGAGTCCCTTAATCGAGAGTTCCTCAAATCGATGCCAGAGCTTAAGCGCGATCATGGCAAGCGACTCTTCGAATGATCGAACGGAGAGCAGTTTCTCGATCAGACGTCCCGGACGAACAATCGGCTCATGAGCGCAGAGATCACGGATCGCGAGTGCAAGCGGTTCGCTACTTTCGATAAAATGTCGCCAAAGCGACTTCTCACCTTCGTCTCGTTTCCATCGCTCGATGGTTTCATCACGAACGCCGCACCAGGGAGACCGCAGAAACGCGAGTCCCGCTAGCTCGTCCGTGGGCCTCTCCCACCAGAGCAGAAACGAAATCAACTCACGTGCTCGCGGGTCAGACCAAAGCAGACCCCCGCTCTCAACCGCTAGAGGAACATCGACTTCTAGGAGCGCCTTGAGCCAACGCTCTGGCTTACCTCGCACTTTGCGCAGGAGAATCACGGCTCCGCTCGGGTCCCACCCGGAATCGATCCGGGCGCGGATTTTTCGTGCGAACTCTCGCGCATCGACGACGGTCATTTTCTGAACCGACGCCTCATCCGGTTTCGCAGGCTTCGCGGGAATGAGCGGATCATAGCGGAGTTGGGAAATCTCAAAAAGCGACGAGCAAGTCTCATTACAGAAATCCAGAACCCCTGGTACGCTTCGGTAGTTTCGATTGAGGACGACTCGATGAGGCATGCTCTCGCAAAACCGTTCGAATACTGCGACGTCCGCATCTCGAAACCGGTAGATGGATTGTTTGGGATCCCCCACGATACAGAGATTGGTGAAATTCGGGCGAACGAATCGCTCCAGGATCGAAGCCTGCAGCGGATTCGTGTCCTGAAACTCGTCGACGAGTACAAGATCAAATAAGCGGCGGTAGTGTTCGCGCACCGACGCATGCGAGAGCGCAAGACTCGCTCCCAGTTCCAAATCTTGGAAATCAATCACGCCTTCGCGTCGCTTGAGGCGGTCGTAACGAGTAAGCACGTATTCGGAGAGCACCCGAAGCGCGGACCCCTCCGCCATGCGCTCTACGGCGCCGAGTCCATAGATGGACCGAACACGTTTCAGGAGTTGCGTCAGGTCCTCGCGTGACTCCCGTTCAAGTAACTCATCGCATGCGGTTGCGACCGATTCTGGAATGTCCTCGAACCAGAGCGCCTCCATCACTCGATCCCAGAGCTCCTCGGCTTCGGTCTCGGTGAGCTGCTCTTCGCCGCCGTCGTAACCGGCTTCGCGCGGGAACTCTTTCAATATTTGGCTGCAAAGCCCGTGAATCGTCGTCACGGTGTGGTTTTTTAAACCCTCTCCGGTCCGCTCGATCGAAAGTTTGGTCAGCCGCTCGCGCAGATCTCGCGCGCTCTTCTCCGTAAATGAAACGGCGGCAACGCGAGCTTCGGGATTTTTTTCGAGCAATCGACGTACTTTTTCAATCAGAGTAAACGTCTTACCGCTGCCAGCACCGGCGATCACGGCCACGCCTTCGCCAAAAATCTCAACGACTTGACGCTGCTCGGGAGTGAGCTCGGGTTTCGCGCGTTCAGTGGATTTACTCATCGCCCTCGCCTCCCTCTTCGTCGCTCTCTAAGAACCGCCTCTGTCCGCAGGCATCGCGCGCGAAACACTTGTCGCATTCCTTGGTCATCACCGGCTGTACCGGGAATTTCCCTGAGACGTAATCTCCGACGCGTTTTTCAATCCAATCATCGAGCCGATTCCAGGCGTCGGCCGGCTCGGTTTGCAAAATCGATTTCGTTTTTCTAGGCGAGTGATTCAGGGCACCTTCGTGTTTGCCGTGATCGCGCGCGAAATAGAGCCCTTTGGCCCGACTCCCGTCGTTGGTCAGTTCGACATAGGAATAGCCGAGAACCTCGCGGTCCGAGAGCTGCCTGAGGGCGCGGGCATAAATCGGCATTTGCAATCGATAGCCGAGCTCCACGACGTCGCTCCCTTGCGGAGAATCCGAGCCAGTCTTGTAGTCGATGATCAGAAATCCAGACGCGGTTTCATCAATACGGTCTGGCCGACCTTTGACCGTATAACCGTCGACGGAGGTCGCAAGCTCAGGTCCCTCGAGTGAGAAAACGCGCGTACGGGCGATGTTCCACCACTTCGTTTCTTTTTCTACGAATTGATTCAGGATCTTGATCAGCCGACGATGGTACCCTCGCCGCAAACGAGAGCTTGCGAACACACTCTCCATCGGGTGAACGGCTTCGGCGCGCGAGAGCGCCTCCGTGGTCGAGATGCGAAACACCCCACTGCTCGGATCGCGCGAGTCTATGAGGAGATGCACCGCCTTGTGAAGGAGCGTACCTTTCCAATTCGGTGCGGGCTCCAGGTCAGCAACCTCTGCTTCATCGAGGCGCAAACGATAGCGAACGAATGCCTGAAACGGACAGCGCGAATAAGCCTCGATCGCGCTTGTTCGAATCGATTGCTCGCGCGAGAGTGGCGCGAGTTGAATGTCACGAGGAGGGGCGGATTTCGGAGCAAGAAAACTCCGCTCGAACCGAGGATGAGCGCCCATGACAGCTCGCTCAGTCGAAACGCCGAGTTCCGCCAAAAGAGCACCGATGCCTTCGCGCTCGCGACCATCGGAACTAAACGTGGCATCGAGGAATATCGCCTCATCCGAAAACTCGAGCGCTTGCCTGAGCGCGAGCTTACGGAATCGGTTCGTTTCACGAGCGGTCTTGATTTGAAAAGATCCCGAGAGCCGTTCGCGGTCGCGAGACGAGAGTGCATAGTCGCCCACTTCTTGAACTTGGGTGAATCGCGCCGGAATCCCAAAACACCAAAGACGTTTCGGATAGCGAAGCGGCACGGTTCCCAAGCGATAAAGCGGGAGTCCTTGGGGATAGGCAACCTTCTCGACCGGCGGGGTCGCCTCTTGAATCCGTTCCTGGATCCGCTCCAGAAAAGATCGAAATGGACGAACTTGACCGATCTCTCCCACGAGCGCGAGATCGGCTGCGTAAGCATCGTAGATGCGTTCCAGAAAAACCCTCACCCAGTGCGTGCAACCTTCGTGATCCAAGCAATCCAGGTGATTTTTTTTGAATTCGAGTAGCACGTTTCGCCCGGAAAACGCGTCACGCACTCGCTCGAGAAACGTCTGGAACTCTGGAAAATCAGCGGCGACAAACGGAGGAAATCCCTGGTACCAGCCTTCGCGGTGGATGCGGTCGACGAGTTCCTCTCTCCGCTTAAAATCACCGACGTAGACACGTTTCGCGGCATCAATCAGGAGTGCCACCGGATAATCGAGAGCGACCAAACGCGCCGAAAGCAGCGACGTTTTCAATTCTTCGGATAAACGAAGCACGGTTGGATCGCGCGGATCTTGAAGCACGATCCCCGCCCGGCGCAATGCTCGCGAGAGCGACCGACGCACCGACGGTTCATCCGGTATGAGCACGCCCTCTCCCGCAAGAGATCCGTTTTTCCGAAGCGAGAGCGCAAGCTCATCCGCTAGCCGGGACGCTGCATCGTCGAGTGTCAGGTGAGCCTCCCAAGAAACTTGTGCGCGCGGCAGCTGTGCAGGTTCGGCGGGTTCTTCGACTAATCGCACGCGATTCAACTGCAAACGTAAGGAGAGCTCTTCGAAAAAAGATTCCGTCCGGCTCTCACTGGGCGCGCCCGAGAGAAGGTAGATTTTCTCCGGCAAACGAAGCTCAATCTCGGTTTGCGCCAGCATTCCGCGCGCGGCGAGGAGCAACCTCGGTAAATCCCATTTTTTTTGATCCGATAGCCAAGCCTCGTAGTGAACGACCAGACGTCGAATCTCATCTCGGATCGGCGTTGGAAACGCGGACAGAAGCTCGACGGCAGCCAACCGCTCGTCTTCGGTCGAATACGTCTGGCGCAACGACTGAAGACTCTGATCGAGCTTCTTGAAAAAACCTTTTTGACGTCTGAGCCGCGCAAGCTCGGGCCAGGTCTCGCCGTTCCTCGCGGTTTTTTGCAGGATCGAGCGCAGGACTTCTTGTCGGGCGGAGGCCGTGAGTAAGTCACGAGCGGAGATCAGTCCGTCGAACATTTTCACGCAAAAACCCGGGAGATCCAGCACCGCTTCGCCGACAAAACTGATACCCGCGGAGAGTAAGATCGCTTTGACTTCTTCGCGATTGATGCCGCTCTCGACCACCAGCCACGCCCGAGGCGTAAGACCGGTCAACTCCGAGTAGTCGATCGAGTCGTTAAGTCGGGGGTGCCAGTACACGAAGCGCTTCCTGGTAGGCGTTCTCAAAAAGACTGAGTCCGAGTCCCGGCGCATGCGCCCGCTGAGGACTCATCGTCCACTCCGGATGACTCGTCCAGCGGATGAACGATTCCGGATGCGGCATCATTCCTAAGATCCGCCCCGTGACATCACAAAGCCCGGCGATCGACTCCTCGCTCTGAATCGGATTCGAATCATACTTGAGGCAGAGCAAACCTTTGCGTTGCATTTTGACGAGGACCTCGGTTTTGCGGCTCGGATGAATGACCATTCGGCCTTCTTCCGTCCGCACCGGGAGCTCCATCACGCCGAGCCCCTTGAGCCAGAGACAGGTCTGCCCCTGAGGTATGATCTTGAGCCAACTCTGCACGGTCTTGCCTTGAGGAGCGCTCGTGAGAGAGAGATCTTTGCCGAACACGCCTGAACGGACCAATGCATGAAAACCAGCGCCGATCCCAATCACGAGACCGCCGCGTGCGGCGTAATGGCTGAGATTCCAGCCCATCTCGTATTTCATCTTGAGCGAGAGAGCCTTGCCTTTGCCGAAACAATCGCTCGAAGCGCTGCCGCCCGGAATCGCAATCACCTGATAAAAAGGAAAAAGGTCATGGTCCGACACACGCTCTTCGACCAAATCGTTGATGTGACGAAGGTGAACCTCAAAGCCTGCCGTCGCAAATGCGTGGGCCGTCTCGAGATCGCAATTGAGTCCATCACCTTTTAGAACGAGCGCGCGCGGACGATTCGTTGCATTTGCCTGCGTTGCCGTACTCATTCCCAGAATCCTTCTTTCTTCCAAGCCTGACGGAGCACTTTCGTTTCGATCGCCAAGATCGTCGAGTCTCCCCGTTTTACCTGAAGGGTTCCTGCCGAAAGAACTTGGCCCAAGCGGCAAAATGGAATCTCGTTCTGAGACCATTCGGCTTCGAGCAACGCCGAGTCCACTTCGGACGAGGTCACGAGCATTCCATGGAATCCTTCGCCGAACAGAAATTCCCACTCCATGGTTTTCGACATACCTTCGGGATATTGCACGAGCGCACCGAAACCACGCGAGAGTGAACATTCGGATACTGCCGCAAGCAGTCCTCCGTCCGATACGTCGTGGAGCGAACGAAGTTTTTTCTGTTCTTTGCCAATGGTTCCACCGAGCCAGGAATACAAGCGACGCGCCGTCGACCAATCCGGATCCATGGCACTCACATCATCCGGCAAGCCCTGCAGGAACTCGGCGACGACGGATCCACGCAGACTGAATTGCGCGGGCCCGAGCAAGTAGATGGGATCCCCAGGTGTTTTGAATTCAGCACTGCGAGTGCCGGCGACTTTGGCCACTTTAGAAATCGCGGTGACTGCGAGTTCCGGCCGTTGACGATCTCCTTCGACCGCGACTTCAGCCCCCGTCACAAACGGTAGTTCAAGTTCCTTGGAAGCGAAATAGGCGCCGAATGCCAGGCGAGCGAGCTTGCCGCTAATATCGCTGTCCATTTTTCCGTTCTTCTCGGGAATCACCAGCTGATAACCTAAACCGAACAGAGAGTCTTCCTTACCGTAGTCGGCGCCACAAGCTAAGCCGTTTCGAATCGCCTCGTCGACTGCCAGCATTCCAGCGAGATAAGGATCCACATCCATCGCTCGCTCTGCGTGTCCCTGCGAAACCAGGATCGCATGGGTGCCTTGACCTTTTGGACGAAAACCGACTCCGTCGTTGGGTCCAGCTTGAGGCGCCTCCGCCTGAACCAAAACTTGCTGAAGCGGTTTCAGGAGCGAGTGCCCTTGAACTTCTTGATCCATCTGCTGAATCAACCACTCACGCGAGCACAAGTTCGGGTGACTCAGGATTTTGAGCAAAATCTCGAGGCCTTCTTTGGCAACATCACCGTATTCGATCGCACGCGATTGCGCGGGAGGCGTATAGGTAGCGTCGTATATGTCCTTGGATTCGAGTTGGCGAAAAAGCGAGATATCCAAATGAGCGACTTCCTCGCCTTGGAAAAACGCCTGAATCGCCGTGCCTCCCACAAACTCTCCAATGACGGCGCTCGGAACGAGTCTGCGTTTGGCCAGATCTTCGATCGTTGCAACACTGTCCGCAGGTACGCGAACTAAGATCCGCTCGAGCGTCCGGCTGGCGATGATTTCCACGGGTTTTTGAGAAATCGTCGAATCGGTCGGGACCTGATCCAAGTTCACCTTGAACCCGCCATAACGTTCGCCGAGTTCCGCTAGCGCGCCCGCCAGGCCCGACTCTAAGCACGGCTGAAAACTACAAGAGTGACCGCGATCTCTCAGTTCCATCACAAAATCGATGAGGCGCTTGAGCATCAGCGTATCGACTTTTTGAACCTGCGCCCCCCCGGTCGTTCCTTCGCGACCGCCGGGACTGCCCAAGACTAAGATGCGATCACCCGCATCCGCTTTTTTAAATTCATGATCCAGATCGATCATTCCTCGTGGAATGGAACCCAAGGTCGTGATCCCGACATGTGTGGGAAACTCGGACCCTGCTTTCAGCTCCACCTGGAGGTGGCCGCCTAACATCGGCGTTCCCAGGCGAGAGGACGCTTCGCCGAGCGCGATTCGGATCCGGTCCAAGGCACGTCTGGTCTCCGGGCCGGCGCCATGCGGACTGAGGAGGTGTACCCAGTTTTGAAGCAGGATCGGACGAACGCCTTTTTCTTCGCAGACTGAACGCAAGCAACTCCGAGCGACGACGGCTTCGGTCGCTTGCTTGGCGTCATACTTCAGGAGCGCGGACTCCATGTCAAATCGAGCAAGCAGAGCCTCGTCGTCATCCATTCCCAAAAATGCCGGGCGATCGCCTTCGAAATTTGTCAGCATCCAGGATCGAGGGTTGTCGAGCGCGCTCTGGCGAAACGTTTCGGCCAAGAGACGTGAAGACGAGCGATTAATTTCCGTACCTTCGGTAACGGATGCGTCCAAACGAAACTCCGAGGACAAGTAACGGGTCACACGCCTGGATTCAAAATACTTGGCAAAAAACTCGAGTTCCACCTCATGAAGCTCACGGGCATCTGTCTCGCTGAAATGCTGATGAATCTTGGCGAACTCTTGCGGACGAAAACGAATCCCCCGCTTCTTGAGCGCCTGAATCATCTCGTCGCTACTCTGTTGTGTCGGCGAGAATTTCTCGTGCAAATGACTAAAACGCGAGGCGTGGGCTTTTGGCATTTCGCGTTTTACGCGTTCGGGGAAAAACCGCTCCGAGTGTACGAGCTCCGCGCTCGGCATGATCGTCCAGCTCTCGAGGAGCTCGTTTGCGAAATAATTTTTCGCCAATGCCGCCAATTGGGACTCGCCAATGCCGACACCTTCGACGACGAGGAGCGCGCCAGAGCAAACGCGAGCTTCCGGAAGTTTGCGACGAAGCACGGTTTCGAAATTACTCAAAAGCGTACGAGCCTTGAAATCATTTACGCCGAGGCGAAGCCGTTTTTCGATGGCGAAGAAATTACCCGGCCGATGTGGAGCCGTCTCCAGCAGATCCTCAATGCCACCCTTGATTCCCGCGGCGCTCGGAATCAGGTTGCCCGTGAACAGCCAGTTTAAAACCGGATCCCAAAGCACCTCGGTGCACGCGAAAATCAGGTCTTCGCGCGAGAGCGGCACATCCATCCAGAAGACATCGACTTGTCTCGCCCAGCGGACCAACCGCCTCAAATGGGGGTCGGTCATCTCGAGGCGCCGGAGGAGCGGTGTCGTGAGGTGGTCGGCGATCTCGGGCTTCAGGGTGCTTTCGATACGTGCAAACATAGATTTTGTTACTCAAATTCGTATCATAGTTCCCGAGCCAGATAAAAGATTCCTCTTGGATTCCGTGCCCTTTGGTCGAAATCTCGTGCGTCAATAACTCGTCACTTGAGGCCAGCAAAAGTTCCTGGCTAGACTAGATAAGAGAGTTTGGAAGGAGCCCATCTCGAATGAGTCAGAAAGACTATAGCCCGGTTACTGGTATTATCGAAGAATCCCAAGTCATCATCGATTTCGGTAAATACGAAGGCAAGAGCGTACAAGAGCTCTCCGCCCTCGATCCGACCTTCTATGAGCGACTGGCGGCAGAGAAAGAAAATGGCGTTTTCGCGATCCGCCGTCACCGCGACAAGACCTTCCGCCTCTACATCAATCCACTTTCAGAAGTCGATCATTGAGAAAGTCTGACGACCGCAAAAGAAAAAACGGGCGGGAAACCAGCCCGTTTTCGTGTCTCACCTCGATCGGAACGACCTAATCCAAGGATCCGGCCGTAGTCTTCTTGCGATCGTTATCTTCGATTTCTTTCTGCAGTTTAGCGATCTCATCATTGATGCTGGTGCAGTCGCGCTTTCCAACGCGCATCCCGCTACTCAGGGACTTAAATAGTCTTCCATCCACATAAATATCGTTCCCTTTGACGGAGACAGCTTTTACCGACATATCTGGTGAAATCTTGATAATCTCCTGAATTGTATCAGCCAGTTCAGCTGCAGGATCAATTGAACTATTACCACCCGTTGCATCACTACAGTTTTCCGTTTTTGTAGCGAGCAGATCCTTCAACTCACCTCGGAGCTTTTCACCTTTCTCAGCGTAGGTCTTCTTTTCACACTTCTTAAACACATCCGCCACCGTCTCATTCACCGCAAGGACCTTCTGGCGCTTCTCGGAGAGCTCTTTGATTTCCTCGCGCAGATCCTTAATTCCACCGTTCGACTCGGACTCCTTAGAGGAGATCAGCGGCGGCTGGATCTTGGATTTTGCGAGTTTCGCGATATCAGAAATATCCATCACGCCGGTCTGTGGATCGGGCTGCAGATCTTTGGCATCAATCTTTTCTGAGGTCATGGCGAGCGAAATCTTGAGGCGTTTTTCAATCTCAGCTTTACGCTGATGAATATACTGCGACGTCGATTTCATCGCCTTACCCAGCTGATCCGTCTTCTCGGTCGTCGCCTTACTGACTGCGTTCTGATAACTTTTCTTACCTTGAACGATGCGCGTGCGATCGGCTTTGATATCACGGATCGCAGATTGATAAGCGGTCACGCAACCATTGATGCCTTGGCAAGTCATTTGAAAAGAAAGCTTGGCGTTCGCAGGCGCCTTCACCTCTTGAACAAACGCGGTTACCGACGGAGCACCACTCGTTAACGTCGCCGCGACTTGATTGTTCACCTTGTTGTCAACCGACTGAGGATTTCCGGTGAGCAAACTATGCAACGTGTTCGCCATCTGTTGAGCACAACCGGCCTGTGCTTCGAGATTCTCTTCTTTGAGGCAAGGTGCGGTGTTTAGAGGATAGTTCTTACCCGTCGCGGCCTCCAAAGCCTGACGATAGACTTCTGCGGATCCTTGTACATCCTCCTTGAGTTGAGTGCGGAATCCGTCTTCTTGTTGTTGAAAATGTTCCTGAACTTGTCCAACGCCGCCGAGTGACGAGCGAGCGGTCGAGCCCGATTTGCCCATCTCGGTGTTCACTTGATTGCGAGCTTTTTGCATACACTCGGTCATCTCAGCGCTCACGACCGTCAACAAGCTCTTGCCGCGAACCGTGACGTTGGTCGAAGCATAACGTTGAATGAACTTGGTGAAAAAATCTGCCTCGGTGTTGTAGGTGTAAGTTTTGAATCCGCTCGTACTTGGCTTGGACGAATCTCCGGAGATGAACTGTTCGGTCGGAAAAGCCTCACCGTATCCAGGGCTTTGGTTCTTGAGCTGCTCAAAATCCGACTTGATGCCGGCTTTTTGCTTCTGAGCCTTGGAGGCGAGCGTTGTATTAATCGTTCCTTTGGAATCTTTGACTCCAGATTCTGCCACCAAGCACGAAATGTAGTCGGCTCTCGATTTAGTGCTGACGCCACCATCTGACGTGCAAGTTGCTCCGGCCTTCTGCTCGTTCATAAAACAACTGACTGCTAGTCCGAATTTGTATTGCTCGACAACCGACTTAAATCTCGTTTGTTGGGCACGAAAATTCCGGATGCTGGTTCGGATTTCCTGCGATTTACGAATCAATCCCTTACTCTGTCCCCCACCATTCACGAGGGTTTGAAGTGCCGCCTGAGCTTGCACCATTTTAGGCAATCGATCTTCGGCGATGATCCGAGTCTGCTCATCGCGGTCCGCAATATCAGAGTCCATTTGATTGAGAGCGGTCTTCGCCTCATTCAACATCGGAGTCAGTCCTTGAACCAAACCCTGAAGATTTTCTTCGGCCGCTTTGGCCATGGAATCCAGACAGCTGATTTCTTTAATGCCTGCTTCGGCCTTACCCATCTCGCAAGCCAGACGCTCTTGTTCCTTGCGGCTCGACTCGAGAATTTTTTTAACAGAATCTTTGGTCAGATTCTCACAAGTCGGCTTCTCAGAAAAATGGTCCGCCTGAGCGTCCTTACAATCCGATGCGATCGTGTAAGAGCGAGTGCCAGCGGAGCTCTTATCACCTTCACCTAAAATTCTCTCGAGGAGATCCGTGCCGACATCAACCACACTCGCGGTGACGGAGACGCCATTCGCGCAGTCGTTCGGAATTTGTCCGGGACTAAATGGAATATTTGTATTCGGTGTCGGTATAGCCGTAGGAACTACATCCTCGGCTTGAGCCCAGGACACACTCATCCCCACTGCGATCGCAACAACGTATCTAAAGTGCATTTGCATTCACCCCGATCCCTGAATCTCTATAGTAATGTATAATTTTGGATGGGTAAATAAACGGATCTTTTTGCCACCTGGATTGACAGGTCATTCCCGACACCGTTCCGCATGCGCGCTTTTAACGACCACTCGAACCTAGCGCACCCATGAACACATCAAAAAAAGAAGGCCCGATCAAAAGACCAGGCCCTCCTTGAATCCGTTTTGCTCGCTCAGAAATCAGTGGTGGTGGTGAAACTGATCCGCTTCGGTCGACCCTTTCAGAGCCGCTGTCGAAGCCGCGCCGTTTGTGATGGTCATGAGAACTTCGTCGAAATAACCCGTTCCCACTTCTTTTTGATGGCGTGTGGCGGTGTAGCCGTTCGCCTCGGCGGCGAACTCTTGATTCTGGAGCGCAACGTAGGCCGGCATCCCGCGAGCCGAGAAATTCTTGGCCAGATCAAACGTGTGATAATTGATCAGGTGCCAGCCGGCGAGCGTGATGAACTGGAATCGATACCCGAGTTCACCGAGCGACTGCGAGAATTTCGCAATCGTTGCGGCGTCGAGTTTTTTCTCCCAATTGAACGATGGCGAGCAGTTGTATGCGAGGAGCTTGCCCGGAAATTTGCGATGCATCTCGGCGGCAAATTCCTTCGCTTCTCCCAGGTCCGGTTGTGACGTTTCAAACCAGATCAGATCCGCGTACGGTGCGTAAGCAAGCCCCCGCTCAATGGTGATCTCCATCCCATTTTTGATCTGGTAGTAACCTTCGGCGGTTCGCGCGCCAGTGATGTACTTGTGATCGCGACCATCGATGTCACTCATCAAGTAGGTCGCGGACTGCGCGTCCGTACGAGCGATCGTGATGGTCGGTACGTTCAAGACGTCGGCCGCCAGCCGTGCCGCAGACAATTGGCGAATCGCACTAGAGGTCGGGATCAAGACCTTGCCGCCCAAATGACCGCATTTCTTCTCGGCGGCGAGTTGATCTTCGAAATGTACGCCGGAGGCGCCCGCCTCGATCATCGATTTCATGAGCTCAAACGCATGGAGAGGTCCACCAAATCCAGCCTCGGCATCCGCGACGATCGGGATGTACCAATCCGTATCACGACGACCTTCGGATCCCGCGATCTGATCCGCACGAGCGAGCGCTTGATTGAGGCGACGAACGAGTGCCGGCACCGAGTTCGATGGATAGAGGCTCTGGTCCGGGTAGGTTTGCCCAGAAAGGTTCATATCGGCTGCGACTTGCCAGCCACTGAGATAGATCGCTTCCATTCCGCCTTTGACCATCTGAACGGCTTGCGAGCCGGTCAGCGTTCCGAGCGCGCCAACGTAGCCGGGTTTTTGAAGAGCATCCCAAAGGCGATTCGCTCCCTTACGTGCCCAGGTGTGTTCTACCAAGACCGACGGACGGAGTTTTACGACGGACTCCGCGGAGTAGTCCCGACGAATTCCTTTCCAACGAGCGTCTTTTTCCCAAGCCTGATTCAGTTCTGCGATCTGATCTTTCATAGCCTTCTTTTCCCCCAAAAAATTCAATCCAAATTGCCGTAAGCGACCGTGGTTAAAAACTCCGTAAACGACGAATTCACCACCAAACTATCCAAAATCATGGCGGCCTGGTCGAGACGCACGTTGGCCCTACCTCCCAGCCGAGTGAGCTCTTCGTCGCGAATGCGTTCATAAAACATTCGATTCATACTTTCACCGCTCGAGAGTCGAACCTCGAACCGAATCCATTGCCAAAGCTGCGCGCGTGCGATCTCCGCCGTCGCTGCGTCTTCCATGAGATTGTGAATGGCGACGGCGCCCTGCCCCGAGAGCCATCGCTCGATATACTGAAGTGCGACGTTTACGTTCGCTCGCACCCCCGCTTCGGTGACTTGCCCTCCGGGGACGCGAAGAACTACGAGGTCTTGCGGATCCACGTTCACTTCTTCGCGGAGGCGATCTTTTTGATGAGACTTGCTACCGAGCCGGGACTCAAACACTTGCCGTGCGACCGGGACCAGATCCGGGTGTGCCACCCAAGTCCCATCGAATCCATCGTTCACTTCGCGACGCTTGTCCTCCTCGACCTTCTGAAACGCGACGCGATTCACTGCCTCATCCTTCCGGGATGGAACAAACGCGGCCATACCACCCATCGCATGGGCATTGCGGCGGTGACAGGTCTTGACCAAGAGTTCGGTATAAGCGCGCATAAAAGGCGCGGTCATGGTCACTTGCGCACGATCGGGCAAAATCGCGTTCGGACTTGCGCGCAGTTTTTTGATGGCGCTGAAAATATAGTCCCACCGACCTGCATTGAGTCCGGACGCATGCTCGCGCAGCTCAAAAAGCATTTCATCCATCTCAAAGGCCGCCGGTAAGGTTTCGATCAGCATCGTCGCGCGAATCGTACCCACCGGGATTCCCAGTTCCTTCTGCGCAAAAACAAAAACGTCATTCCAAAGGCGCGCCTCGCGATGCGACTCCATCTTGGGTAGGTAAAAATAAGGAGCTGTACCACGACGAACGCGCTCACCGGCGTTATGAAAAAAGTAGAGGCCGAAATCAAACAGACTTGCCGAAACGGGCTTGCCGTCGAGCAGGACGTGTTTTTCCACCAAGTGCCAGCCGCGCGGGCGCACCAAGAGCGTCGCCGTTTTCTCATTCAGACGGTAAGACTTGCCTTCGTTCGACGTAAACGAGAGGTCGCCTCGAACGGCATCGAAGAGCGCTTTTTGCCCGAGAATAACGTTCTCCCAAGTCGGCGAAAGCGCATCCTCGAGATCCGCCATAAACGCGTCCGCGCCAGAGTTCAACGCGTTGATCATCATTTTGGGTTCCGCAGGTCCCGTGATCTCAACCCAGCGTTTTTCAAGATCCGGAGGGCAAGCGGCGACGGTCCATTCACCTTCGCGAACCGCGCGGGTCTCCGAAAGAAATGAGAGTGCTTCTCCGGAGGTCAACCGAGCCTGCCGATCCTGTCGGGCGCTCAAACATTCCTGTCGACGCAGGCCAAAGGCTTTTTCCAACTTCTCGACGAAGCCGAGCGCCTCTGCCGATAAAATCATTGCTTGGTCTTTTACAGCCGCGCCAACAACTTCCATGGTCGATCGCCCGCCTTACACTCTGTTTTGCAAGCTTCGCTCAAAATCATCCGTGTGAACGAGGCCCTACTAAAACGGTAGCGACCTTACTCGATGAGCGCAACAGGAAACACGATCACATCCCATCTGAGTCAGAAGGATATGATCGTGCGCCTGATCATTGAATTAGTGGCAAAGACCGTTGAATGCACCTTCGGCGCGGTAACGATTCCAAACTTGCAGCGACGACTCGCCGGTCCGTCCGAGGAATCGCAGCACATCGGCGTGAACGATCTTAACGTCTCGCTCAATCAAAGTGAGTTGGCAGCCCAACCGATCACGCCAGTTCTCGAGCTTGCCTCCGAACCAACCCCGGCGGACGCGTTCATAACAGAGATCCCGTAGATTGGAATTCCAGAACTTGAGCCGCCCGAGCTCGTTACCAAGATATTGATGATCAACGTCATCCTTACGGACTTGAGCTTGCTCATCGATGATTTTCTGAACCTGTCCGCCTAGCTCTGGAATTTGATAGCACATCCAGGTTGGAGGACTTTGGCGGAACGTGACCAGGAGCCAATGGAGCGTGCGCTCGGTACGCTCTACTTCGTCTTCGAGTCGAACAACTGGATCACCTTCTAAGGCCAGAACCAGTGGATTCGAGAGTTTATAGTTTTTATCGTCGATTCGCGCGACCCCGAAGTACTCATGGAGGTTGAGGCGTTTTTGTTTGATATCGGACAATCCCGCGTAAGCCCCGGTATTGATTTTTACCCACTTCTCGTTTGGGTCATTGATTGCATCCACGGGTTCTCCCTCCAGCTCCAGCTTTTCTTCAACGAAACGGATCTTGGCGTCGGTGATCGCTTGCTTGAGTGCTTCGAGGTCGATCGCCGGAACGGCTTTGGGATAGCTTCTTTTGAGTTGATAGTAAGTCGTCCAACCTTGATTGGAAAACGCCTGAGGGGTTGCGGCGCCGCCGCCTCGGGTTCCGACGCCTCCTTCGGCCTGCACCGAAAGTGGCGCCAGGCCCAAGATAAATAATGCGATGATATTCTGCTTCATTTACGTACTCCTTTTTTTGTAACGCGGAAAAATTGGAATCCCAGGTGATAGACGTCTTTTTTCTTCGGTGATTTTTTTGCGATCCGGCGTACTTTTCGGATCGCGTCCTCGATCACTTTGGAAACTTGTTGAAGTTGGTCGGCATCGAACGCAATCGTCTCCGAACCCACGAATTTCTCGTCGTTCGTTTGCGTTTCCAGGCTCTGTATCGCTTTCTCGAGCATCGTTCGATGAAACACGCGGAGTGCACCGTTCGGCGCCTGCGAATCCATCATCCAATGATCAGAATCAGAGCGACGGTAGATGTCGCCTTGGACCGTTATGAGTTCGAGCCGTACCCAGCGATCGAGGGCTTCTGCTACTTCAAATCTCGAGATCCCGAGCCGTCGCGCGATTTCATCGCAAGCAAGACCTTCGGGATGTGACTCCAACATCGCCATGCCGCTCACCGCAATCCAGTTAGCCACCGCATGGTAATGATCGACACTCAGATCGCGGATCTCGCGACGGTCCGGAGAAATCTCCTGAATGCGCTTCAGAGCTTTTTCTTTGGCCAAGGCGGACTTTGCGAAATCCAATTGCACAAGCGCAAGAAAGTACCGTTCTTCATCACCTTCGAGCTCCAGTCGCTGCGCGATCTCTGCACCTCGTGCAAGCGAAAGACGCTTGTGACTTTTCAAGACTTCGGAAAGCATCGAAGCAGAAACCCCAATCTGCGATGCTAACGCGCGCAGCGAGTAAGCCGGGTTTCGCCGAATACGTTCAGCGAGGAGCTTTTTGAGATATGACCGGTAGTCATTGCATTCAAAGATCATGAAGTGAACCTAGATCTCGTAACGCAAAAGGTCAAAACATAGCGAACAATACCGTTCGCTAGAGCGAACACGTGGACCACACTCGGGAGTCAGCGAGTGAAAAGGAAATCTCATTTCTAAACGTTCGCTGAGCAGTTTCAATGCAGTCTCAGCTGATGGCCACACGAGCTTGCCATGATCCGCTGTCTTCGGTCTTTCGAGAGGAACGCACTACAGAAAGCGCAGACCAAAGGCTTTTCCAGCTTTTCGACGAAGTCGAGCGCCTTAGCCCGATAAAATCATTGCCTGGACTTCTATAGCAGCGCCAAATTCTTCCGTGTAAAAGAGCCGCATCATCTCTGAGCGGGTACGGGACCAAATACCCGCTCTGTCCATGAACGAATCGCGACGCTCAATTGATTCTGCCCCGTTTCGCTTGCGATCAGGTCGACATGTGCCAAATCTGGAATGAAAACATGGCGACTCAGCGGATGCGCAAACAGCGCCATTTGGTCGCTCATATGCTTGCCGTATCCGTATTGAACCGAAACACCCAGCACAGGACGAGAAAACTGTGTGAGTCGGGCTCGAAGCGATTCGTCCGGTCGACTCAAGGTACAGGTGATATCCCCAACAAGTGAATACGAAGTCGCAATACTCGAAGTCTGGATCATACCGGCGACATCTACCATCGGCGTGTATCGAGTCGTAACGCCGCTGCGGCTCGCACGAAAATTAAAAAAACCCGAGTGGGTTCGCGGAGGAGGTGCCAGCGCTAATACCGCCATCGCCGGCGTCGTAAAAAACCGCTTCGCATCTGAATCAGTCGCATAAAGCTCACCAATACGTTTAACCCAACTGTATTCTGAGAAGGTTGTCCAAGTACCTTTTTGAATCAGGCGCTCGGATCGCGCGCAGTTCTTTTCCCAATCAGCGCGAAATTCCGGGGAGTCGACGTAAGCGACACCATCTAACAAAATCGCCCCTTGAAAGAGCTCAGGCGACTCCGCCAACAGAGTCGAAGCGATGATTGCCCCCATCGAGAAACCGAGAATGACGGGTTTACTTCCGGTCTCGAGTTCGGCCAAACGAGCAATCTCGCGAATATCATTTTGAGTCCGATCAAGATCGATCTCCTGTGCCTCAGCGCAAGCCGTCTTGTGACAGCGAGGAAACGGAAGCGAGTCGTTCCGATGCGAATGACCGTAGATCGAGTAACCATTCTCCATCAGGATTTGCACGACCGAATGCCGGCCCACAAAAAACGTTTGAAAATTGCTATGCGTCGCATTGACCAAGATCACCGGAGGACGCCCAGACATAGCCATTCGGCTCCCCTGCTGAGAAACCGGACGATGCAACCGAAACCAGGTTTTCTCACCACTGAAGCTCCGGTCCTCAACGCGGAACGCTTGTTGTCTGTAGTGTTCAACATAGGTTCGGCGAACGGTCGAACCGACACTCGTGATCTCCGCCTGCGCGCCCCCTACGCCACCACTCAGGAGCCCTATGCTGATGAAAAACAACAAATGCCTCATAGATTTCGGAATCTAGGCCCACCCCTCCGATTGGTCAACTTGCGATCTACCGGTCATCGGCAATGACTCTCGAGAATCCGCATGAAATGTTTCAATTGTTGCAGTCTTGATCGAGGATCGCCTTGTAGACTGACCAGCAACAGTTTTTTAAATAATATGAATTAAAACATCGAGTTCGTAGCCTGCGGCGGTTAGATTACCGCCATGCGTTTGCTCCCGAAGATCAGACCGATCTTATTCCTTTCATTAACGTTAATAATTGCCTGCTCATCGAACGCAGAAGAATCTGTAGCAACCGGTCTCCCTAACGACGTAGAGATCGTGGATGTTCCCGCAAGAGCAGACTCCGTAGACGAAAAACTCCTGCCGCTTGGAAGACTTCTCGTGAATCGGTCCAGCCTCGAAGGGCTCCTGCTCGCTTGCACCCGACTCAGCGAAAAGACAAATTGTGACCGATTTCGTTTCGTCTATTTTCCAAACTCTAGCGACCTAAAAACGTGGCATTGGCTCTCGCAGGAATTTGAACTGAGGCCGGAAAATTCAAACTGGTCCTCAAAAAAACGGGATCGGCACCTTCGCGAATGGGTGAGAACCCACTCACAACATAAGTTCAGTTCCGATGCCAAAATGGTGATCAGCTATGCGACTTTGATATTTGGTTTCGGCGCTTGGGGAACCACCCTCAAAAACTACAGCAACGAGGACATCCAAGTTCAACTATTTACCGGTTCACTGACCATTGCAGCGCTTTCGATGATCTTTTTTTCGCATCAATCCTTAGATTGGATCTCACTCGTCAACCACACCGCATCTCGCGCGATCGTAGGCAAACGCCTTGAGCGACTGAACCACCAAGAGGAGAATTTCCTCATTCGACAAGCAATCGTGAACCATCGCATATTCGATCGTTTGAAGGCTAATTTGGAACTCGGAAAAGTTGTGGGCAAAGAGTTTCGATCAGTTCTCTAATCGTTCCAGGAAAAAAATAATTATGGCTCAATACAGAATAATTCTATTGATCGTAACTCTCTGTTTTGGGGTCTCGTCGTCCAATGCGAACGACGAAACAATAGCGGGCGATTGGAATCAAAATGACTTCGACACCGAGATAGCAGAAGAAGTCATTTTTCCCGAACCATCACAAAACGGGAAATTGTTTCCATTGGGTCACCTCCTCGTCAACCGTGAGACGAACGAGGGTCTAGTCCTCGCTTGTACGGAGCTCGGAGAGGCCGGGTGCAAAAAGTTTCGTTTTGCCTATTTCCCACATGCAAACGAACTCAAGCAATGGAGTTGGGCATCCAATAACTTTCAAGTTGATCCAAACTTAGGATCACTCTCGGCCAGAAAACAAAAACGCGCACTCAAAAAATGGGTGCGAAACTCAGCTCGTTTGAGGATCGAAATGGATGTGTATTCAAGACGCACGATCGGAGTTTGGCTTGGACTCGGTAGCATAGTGGGTTCGATGGCTATTTTGGACGGCACACCCGGTGACAACCCACTGGGATACCTCCCATTAGGAATAGCCGGTCTGGTCACGATTTTATGGTTTGCCCAGAAAAGCGAATACATGGACATCATGACTCCGCTCGCGCGAGCGACCGCCCGAGCAGTAGTCAGTCGCCGTCCAGACCAACTCCAAAAAATGGATGAAAACTACTTGCTGATAAAAACCACAGTAAGAGACGCGCTTTTTAAACGGCTGATCTCGGGCACTCATCAGATTTCAGCACCCTTTGTTGCCACCCCCTAAACAAGAGACCATTCCAATGAAACAAACTCTTTTCCTGCTTCTCTCCTCTGCCGCTCTTTTGAGCCAACCTAGCGTATTCGCCAGCGAGGATCTAACTTCTGAAACCTACGAGTTCTCGCTATCACCCGTCGACGAAACGACGGAGTCGCTCTCGTTTGAAAAGCAATTTTATCCGATTGGTCAGATGCTCGTAAACAAAAGGACCCAAGAGGGCCTGACCCTTGTCTGCCGCAGATTCGACGATCACGGGAAATGCTCTCGATTCCAGTTTGCGCTTCATCCGGTCGCAGGCGAACTGAGTTCTTACCGATGGGCCTCGCCTGTTTTTCAGATCTCCGATCAGTTCTCAAAACTCAGCTTCGAAGAGCAACAGGCAAAACTTCGAAAATGGATCCGCAGAGAGCTAAGCGCACCCAGAATGACTCGTGGAGAGCGAATGATCTCAGGCTTCATGACTTTTTGGGCAAGCGTGGGAGCAATTGCTTTCTCGCAAACCGGAAAAACAGTTGCAGCCAATTCGTTCGACTGGCTCGGTCTCGCATTTGTGGCTGGCATACTGACGACAGCGGTCGTGGGAATAGATCAACTGGATTTCATTTCTCCGCTATTCACGGGAACAAGCAAGGCGTTGATCGGAGTTCAGAGCGGCGAAATCGCTTCGCTCGACGAGAATTTTTTACTCCGGAAGAAAACCGTACGAAATCGGGTTTTCGAACGAATAAAAGATCGTCTCTCCGACACTTCAACATTTCAAAATAGTAAATGGGTGATCTCAATCAAAGGAGCAATGGAGTAAAGAGGAACATGCGCCACCACCGAACTAGGACCTCTCTGCCCTGGCCTGCTCACGGACGATTGCTCTGATTTCTTTTTCGCTGTAGAGCTTGCCCTTGCCCACACCCGGGCAGAACGACTTCACGTCCTTGGACCAAGACTTAGCATTCATATTCTCGGGCCAAAACGGCCAGGTACGGCACTGGGTCGGTCGACCTTCGTAGACCATGCAGCGCGCGTCTTTGACGAAACGGCAGTCTTGATCTGGATTCTTGAGATGGAGATTTCCATCGGTCAACTCGCAGTATTCGCGTTTAAATTCGCGTAGCCCGACTCCGATGACCTTGGCCATGCGCTTGGCATCGTCCGCAGATAAATAGACGTAGCCGTATTCGCCGCGAGAGGTGCAGCAGTTACCGGTGCCTTGGCATTCGAAACGAATTCCTTTTGAGAGATCCATGAACTCAGCATGGAGCGAGTCGCAGAAAAAACAAAGCCCCGATTCACGATCCGTGAACCGGGGCTAAATACTAAAGTTCGTTGCGGCTACGTTAGGCGCGCTCTTGGACAATCTCGCGAATCGCGCGCTCGATATCATGCATTTGCGGAACCGATGCTGCTTCGAGCGGATCGGCCAAGCCAATACCTGGAACGAACGCGCCAGCAAGCAAACGAGGGCGTGCTTCGAGGTCGTAGAAAAACTCCTCGATCGCGCGGCGATAGAGGTGCTCTCCGAAGTTCGTCACTTCGGTGTCTTCGTTCACGAAAATCACACGTTTGGTTTTGCCGATCGAGGCGCGGATCGCTTCCCAATCGTAAGGCCAGAGCGTACGCAGGTCGATCACTTCGACCGAGATACCTTCTTCAGCGAGCTTATCTGCCACGTCATTCGCCATCAGAACGTGACGTCCGTAAGTGACGACCGTGACATGTCCACCGTCGCGGGTGATTTTCGCTTTGCCGATCTCAACCGTGTAATCCTCGAGCTTTGGCCACTTTGGCTTCCAGGTCTCGCGATTGGTGAGTGGCATGTCGATCATTTCACGAAGCTGCTTCTCGCCTTCTGGGGTGAGTTCTGGTTCGCCTGGGATGCGCTCCAGACCTTTGACCCGAAGTAGCGCTTTTGGCTTCAGGTACATGGTCGGGTTCTCGTCTTTCAAACAAGCGAGCATGAGGCCGTAAGCATCGAGCGCGTTCGAAGGCATGACGATTTTCCATCCAGGGATGTGAGTCATCGTCGCGTCGAACGAGTGCGAGTGATAGATCGAACCGCGAATACCAGCGCCAACCGGAGTCATGATGGTGATCGGGCATTTCCAATCGCCGTTCGACGTCCATGTCTGCATACCGATGAGTTTCAAAAGATCGATCGTGTTGTAGATATAGTCACAGAATTGAACTTCGGCGACCGAACGGCAGCCCGCGAGTCCAAGACCCATGGCCGCACCGACGATTCCACGCTCATCGAGCGGAGAGTTCCAGCTGGTCTTGAGTCCTTGAGTCGTCGTGAACGCGCCACCGAGCGGCGGTCCCACGTCTTCGCCAAAAACGTTCTTAAGTCCGAGATTCTCTTCTCCGTAGTGGAGGGCCATTCGGATGGCCTGAACGAGAGTTGCCATTAGAAGTACTTACCTTTCTGGCCGTAGTAGGTGTGGTCGTAGATCGTCGAAGGATCTGGCATCGGTTCGTTACGAACTTGCTTCGCCATTTCCAGGAATTGCACGGTGTACTCTTCGCGGAGCGCGTCCATTTCCTTACGCTTGAGGACGCCATTGGCTTCCAAACGTTTTTCGAATTCGATCAAGCAGTCTTCTTCGTGCGGAACGAAGTTCGCTCCCGAAGCCGACGAGTGACCATAGAGACGCGAAAGGCGGGATTCAATGAAGTAAGGTTTACGTTCCTTGCGGATGTATTCCATGGCTTTTTGAATCTCGAAGTAGCTCTCTTCCGGATCGTTGCCGTTGATGATTTTCGATTCGATTTGAAACGCTTTTGCGCGATCCGCGATATTCGCTTCGCCGTGAACCGACGCGTACGGGGTGGAAATCCCGAAACGGTTGTTCGCAACGATGATCAAAATCGGGAGTTCGCGTTTCGGCATCGTTGACCAGACCAAGCAAGAAGCGAATTCACCCTCGGCCGTGCCGGCGTCGCCGCCGTTTACGATCGTGATGCCTTTGCCGCCGTGCTGCTTCTGAGCGATGCCCGTGCCGATGGCGCTCGCGTATTGAGTCTCAATGGTGGAGGTGATCGGTACCACGTTCCATTTTTTGATCGAGGCATGGTTGCCGAAGTTACGACCACCCGAGAACGGATCAGCCGCGACGTTTTTCATTTGGCGGAGGAAACCCATTGGCTCCGCACCCATAGCGAGCAGGATACCGCTCGAGCGGTAGTGCAAGTGGAGGTAATCGTGATCAAGCCCCTCGCCTTTTTTCACTTGCATGCCGAGTGGGATCGAAAACGCTTCTTCTCCTGGACCACCGATCCAGAAATATCCGTCGTTTTGTTTATACATCTTGATCAAGCGCTCTTCTAAAACACGCGCTTTGACCATGTTGTTGTGGATTTTGATCAGGGTCTTTTCATCCAGGCGAAATTTCGCTGGCTTGGATTTGGTCGACACGACTCCCGTTCCTTTCTTAGGTGACGAAGTCCTCTCATCGATCGTTTATGCACGAAGCTCAGAAACAGTGTTCGCGCCCAAAAGATGGATGAGATGACGTCGCAGAATGATTCCCCGATTTATCTGATCTGCGAGCAAACCACAAGAAGAGACTTACGCCTAAGTCTCGGGAATTTAGGATAATTCCTCAATCGTGACTAGTTTTCCGGAACGCTATGATTTCCCAAGAAACGATTGAAAACGACTTCAAACATGCGAATGATCCGACCTAGGCTCGCATCGACGAAGACCCTGTGGAGACGGGAGATCACCCAAAATAGCCGGTCTCCCACGACACCTTACGAATGCGCCAAAATACCCTTAAAATGTTATGAGAAATGAACAGTCGTCTGCGCGCGATTCGACCATTATTTTCATACGCGGCCATCTTAAGTGGTCTACTCGCTCTATTACCTGGATGCGTGTTTTTACAACCCAGGGTTCTGATCACCACCGACGCAATCCCCACATCCAGCCCACGATCCGAGGAGCGAATTTATTCCCAGGTGGTCTACGGACAACCAGACCTGGATACGAATCTACGTAACCGTTTCAGCACCTACAACCCGTCTGATCTGCTCGTTGTGGGGGATCGCCTATTTGTCGTAGATCGCGGAAACAACCGAGTTCTGATTTGGAATCAGATTCCGACCTCTTACCAACGAGCACCCGATGTCGTCATCGGCCAGGCCAATCACTTCGGGACCCTGCCGAACGCTCCTTACGCGCAAGACGCAATCGTCGGAGCCTCTGGCTTCGCGACCACTCCGAACGCGACTGGATTGTACCAACCACAAGGAATTTGCTCGGACGGAACTAAACTCGTCGTCGCCGACAGCGAAAACAATCGAGTACTCATCTGGAACACGTTTCCAACCACCTCGGCAAAACCAGCGGATGTCGTGCTTGGGCAACCAAATTTCGAGACCGACGACGAAAACTACGGCGGCACCATTAGCGAGTACACACTCAAAACACCCACTTTTCTGTCCTGCGACTCAGGACGCCTCTACGTTGCAGATTCTGGTAACCATCGTGTTCTGTTCTGGAACAGCATTCCTACCGTATCCCAAACTGGGGCCAGCGGCGTGCTTGGTCAGGCATCGTTCGCTTCGGGTAGCAGTAACCAACCGAGCCGTAACTTAAGCTCGATGAACAGCCCGCGAGGCATTACTGTGACCGCGAGCCAACTGTTCGTCGCCGACGGTGGAAACAACCGCATCCTCATCTGGAACACACCCACTCCCAATTCGCTGCAAGCAGCTAACCGAGTGCTGGGACAATTGTCGGTAACCACGGGTACCAAAAACCAGGGCGGCCTGAGCGGCCGCTCTCTCGCATCCCCACGGGGTGTCGCCGTGATAGGGACCGCGCTCTATGTCTCGGATGCGGGCAACTACCGCATCTTGGTCTGGGATTCGATCCCCTCCGCTGCGACGACCAACGCGGATCGCGCGATCGGGCAACCGAACTTGACCACTAGTACTCCCAACTATTCTGGGATCAACGAGGTCTCGGTTCATACTCCGTCCAAGGTCGTCACTTACGGGGCGCAGCTGATCTACGCTGACCATCAAAACAACCGCCTGATGTTTTTCAATACAGCGCCCAGCTCCTCAGCTACTCCTGCGGACTATCAATGGGGACAGGTTCGAATCGACCTCGCCACCGCAAACGGAGGCAACGATCCAGAAACCTCCCTGAATCATCCGTTCTTCATTAGCCATGACGGAGCCGCATTCTGGGTGAGCGACATTCGTCACAACCGAATACTTCGCTGGCCCCAGAACCGGACACCATTCGACGGCGACGCTCCCGATCTCGTGATTGGACAAGACGACCTGACGACCACCTCGTCGGAGATCACCGATTCTCAGGTGAGCGGCGTCAGCGCGGTCGCATCCGACGGCACGAACCTTTATGTCGTGGACGGGGGGCGAAACCGCTTGTTGATCTGGAATACTTATCCGACTTCTAGCGGAGCACCCGCCGATTCTGTCATTGGACAGGCGGATTTTTTGAGCGGCGGCACGACTACCGCTAGCGCCTCCACTTTAAAGAGCCCTAACCACGTTAGCATCTCAGGTGGAAAACTCGTGGTATCCGACTCCGGCAATAATCGAGTGCTCATCTGGAACGCGCTCCCGACTGCGAGCAACACGCCGGCAAACGTCGTCCTCGGGCAACCCGATGCCTCATCCTCTGCACAAAATAACGGCGGCATCTCGGGTGGCGGCTTCTGGGCTCCTTCTGCCTCAAAGATCATCGACGGAAAACTCTTTGTCTGTGACCGCAACAATAACCGGATCCTCGTTTGGAATTCCGTGCCCACGACCTCATCGACGTCCGCAGACTACGCGATCGGACAACCAGACCTCTTCAATAACGGAGTTAACGGGAGCCAGGCGACGGTGAGCGCTTACGGCTTCAACAGTGCATTAGATTTCGCTTACAACGGAAAAAAATTTTTCGTTTCTGATCTCAACAACTCGCGCATCCTCGTCTGGAACCGACTGCCGACGACCAGCGGGGTTCCTGCTGATTCGGTCATTGGCCAGATCAGCAGTTCCGCGTATTCACCCAACTACACCGGCACATCGAAGTATACCCTCTGGCGACCGCTGGGACTCCACCTCGACGGGACCGACCTGATCGTGGTGGATTACTTTAATCATCGGCTCGTACGGTATACCGACGTGGACATCTAAATCTCGCACACAAATATTGGATTTTCGATGGGCGCTCAGCAAGACTAAGAAGCTATGACACCATTTGAAACCGATCGTCTCCGTCTCAGAAAACCGCGCTTAGATGACGCCGATTTCCTGATCAAACTGATGAACGATCCCGACTACTACAAAAACATCGGTGATCGCGGTATCCGCACGCGTGAGGACGCCGAGAAATACGTCCGGGAGCGACTTCTCCCGAGCTACGAGAAATACGGATACGGCATCGTGATCGTCGAACTGAAATCGAGCGGTCAACCGATCGGTTTCTCAGGCCTCGTGAAACGCGACAGCCTGGAGTACGCAGACGTTGCGATCGCTATCCTGCGCGCGCACTGGGGCCAGGGCTTGGCCACCGAAGCCGCGCGCGGCTCGCTCGAATGGGCTCGCAAGCTCGGCATGAAAACCGTGTTTGGACTCACGGCGCCTCACAATACGACCTCAATGCACATTTTAGAGAAGGTCGGACTGAAAAAAATGGGTGAACTCCTACTTCCGGATTTCCCGACCCCATCCACGCATTTTCGGATCGATTTCTAATCTCACTATCCACAAAAAAAAAAAGCCCTCTCCCGATGAATCAAGAGAGGGCATCAGAGTGAAATGAACGGAGCAATTACGATTCAGCGTGAGTGGCGACCACTTTGCGCCAAGTGGAGAATTCATCGGCACCACGAGACCAGTTGCCGATCGGTCCTTTTGGCACGTGCGCGACGATCGTGGTTCCATCGACCGTCACGTTGAGTTTCTGGGAATCATCCGCCTGAACGCGGATGCCCGTGATTTTAGAATTGATCAGAGCGACGCCCGCGTCTCCGAGCTTCTTGTAGTTCTCGTACAAAGCCTTGATCGCGTCGGTCACATCGTTCATCATCGTGCCGACGCTCCCATGACCGGAAACCGCGTGAGTTGCCTGATTGCCCACTGCCGCCGCGAATCCCTCGAACGAATCCCAATTTACTTCGATCTTGAACTCAGGTTTCATCCAGGCCTTGTGGTGTTCGCGTAAGTATTTCACGCGCTCTTCCGTTGCCTGCTTCATCGCCATTTCTTTGAGTCCGAGTGCCATTTGAAATCTCCTTGAGAGGTAAATTGAGGGTTAACGAAATTGAATGTGAGACACGCCGACGATCAAATTCTTATCAATGGCGGCTGTTGCGTTCGGATTACCACCGAATTCCAGAACCGGAACCGTGCGCGTCGAAATAGAAGAATAGTCATCGATATCCGGGCTCAGTCGGCCACTCATCGTGGTTCCATTGGTTAAATAGAGGATCACTTCCTTGCCCGCCAGTTTGCCGAGCAAATCCACGATCGTATTTTTTTCCATCGTTTTCTTCCAATCAGTATCCACGTGCTTGGCTCCAGTTTTTTTAGGCCGGTGCGGCGCTGGCCACTTCGGGTCAGGCGTTGGACGTAATTGTCCAGGCTAGCGTCACCAGACACATTCCCTTTGTACTCACATGATCAAGATGAGTCTTCATCATGAGCGAATTCCGGTTACCACACAACGGACATTTAAATACCAAATAGGGTCACCAGAACGGCTCTACATTCGCTTAATGCGTCATGCTTTTGACTCCGGATTTGTCACTTTTTCATAAAAAGAAGCCGAATAGAACCTGTGCAATACCGTTCTGCTTTCCTTCCACCCATGCGCCGCCATTTCGGTTATCTGACTTGCGCAGTCGCGATCAGCTTTATCTCGATCAGCAGGATTCACGGGGCCGACAGCGCCGCACAACTATTCAGTGACTGCATCTACGAACAAGGATTAAAAGGCTCGACTGAACGATCCGTGACGAATGGAATCCGAACCGAAATTTCCCACTGCCCCGGCGTGACATCCTCGAGCTTGCGAGTCCTCAGTCCGAATCTCATTACCAACTTTCGAAATATTTCGATGAAAACCGATGAAACCAGAGTTGCTCACCAATTGCTGTTCATCGATTCAAAAGAGACATTAGCGCGAAAAAAACAAGAATATACCCTCCGACTTCAAACCAAAGTCAAAAACCTCAACCGACTCTATGATGCCTCCTTGAAGCTCACCGTCGAAGGTGCCCAAGCCCGTTCCAAGAGTCTGAAAAATTGGATCAATGAAATCAGCCGCCCGTCCTTGAACGAAGGACTCAAGTCCATCGCACAACAACTCGATGAACGAATGAAATCGATCAACGCCTACTGTGCCAAAACTTCGCAAGCAAAAGACCTGCCGAACGAAGTAAAAAATGCGCTTGCAGATCTCATCATATCCGAGTTCTACGCACAGCCGGTGATGATGCAGCTCGCGAGCTCTCCTCGCTTTTTGAAAGAAGTGACTTACGGGACACCCGATAAAAAAACTGCGATCGAAAACTGTGTGAACGGGGCTGGGTTCATGCACAATCCTGCGGTCGAACAAGCGACGATGCTCGGGTCGCAGGGCGTAATTGACCGAGGAACCAAAGATTTTCTGAAAAACCGACCATTTGTGCGCTACGGCGATTTGAGCGCGGCCATTGAGGAATCCCAGAATTCACTGGCAAAAGACTTGAAGGAATTCACCTCAGAAAGAAACACACTCACTCGGAATCCTGAACCGATCAGGACTGATGATCAGGCGCTCCTCGAACAGATTCAGGCTCGAGAAAAAAAACTCGGCAAAATCATTGAATCGTATCCCGTCGTCATTGGACAGATCTTAAACAAAAACGTCGCCGCAGCCTCACCTCTCCACAAAGAAATTTCATCATCGGAGCTTGCAGAGGCGCTCTGCGGATCTCTGAAACGCTCCATCGCGGATGAGAACAAAAGACAACTCACTCGCTCCATCATCGTTGCCGCGGGCTTGCTCTCTCTTCCTGCAACCCTTCTCCTGGGCGGTGGCGGAGGGGTCTTGATCCTAAGCCTCGCGTTCGGGGGACTGCAAACAATCGATGGCTATGCGGGACTGAACCAGGCCACACAACTTGAATATAGAACACGAAGCGCCCTGATTTTAAAACTCCTTGACCCCGGTGTCGGCTTAAATCGACTGGACGAAGCGACGGCTCAAAAAAACACGGAACGTTTCGGTCTATTCTTGGGCGCGTTGGGCATCGCCGGAGATGTGGGCCAGTTGGCGACCCAGGGACTAAAAAGCGGACTCGTTCGCGGCCTGGTATTAGGAGCCCAAGCGGCCAAGATTGCTAGCAAGTCTGGAAAACCTGCCGATGCCGCCCTCGTCGCGGAACTCGTGGATTTAGGCAAAAAAGCCGAATCCACGATCCAAAGATCCATTTCCCAAGACGAAATGCAGGCGCTCTATCAAGCGCACGTCGTCGGCCGCACCGAAGGGCGCACCAAGGCAACTTACACGGCAAAGAATCTTCGAGAAAAAACAAAAATCCTGCGCGCGGCTGGTTTCTCGGACGAAGAAGCCAGCTCATTGTTACGAAACGGCGTCGCAGGCGACGACCCACTCTACGTCGAAGTCGTTGTCGACCATCAAGGTCTCAAGCGCATTCGAGTGGAGACCCCGACGGGCGCTACTCGGGTTCTGACCGCTCCCCTGATCGAATCATCGGGCAGCGAGGCACTACAAAAATTCAATCAAGCACCTGCCTCACTCAAAGCCGTTCGAATAGTCCCGGAGAATCCCGTCATCTACCATGGCATGGCTAACGACAAATCAGCGCCCGTCGTTGTCGACCACGGTTTTTACATGTCAGTCAGCACCCAATATGCGAACCGCCATCCGTTTGAGAGTACCAAAGCGATCGCTGGAACGGGTCTCTACACTTCTGCCTCGAAAACCGAGGCGATCGGCGTAGGGTCGCTCACGGATACTGGCAATAACCTCTTTTTTCCGCTCGTTCTGCGCAAAGAAGCCATCATCATCGACGGAACCAGCCAGGCTGGCAACGAGACTGCTCGCGCCGCAATGGCCGAAGCGAAATTAACGGATCAGGATCCCCATTTGATCCTTCGGGACAAATACGGCGTCCAAGCGATCAAAAAGGGCGATACCTACCTCATCCTCGATGCATCGGCTTTCGAAGAAATCCCCAAGCAAAACTCACTGACGAGCTATTTCGAGAGCGCTCAGCGAAATATTTTGGAACCTTTGGCCAAGAAACTAAAAATCGTTCGTCATCAACCTCAAGGTAAACCCGCCGACGGCCTCGCTTACGCTACCGAGCTAGCGAATCTTGCACGACTGCAAGGAAGTCTAAAAAAATTCACTGGCGATTTGATCTCCCAACCGTTCCGCACACTCGACAAAGACAAGTACCTTTCGATCATCCTAAAAGAACAAATCGGCACCGACGTAAACCTTGCTCGGGATTTCATGGCGTCGATTACACGACAAGGCGCGCTTTCCGACATTTTGAAATCGACTCCGGGAACGGACCTGATTCGAACCATCCAAGAATCGCCGGCTTACGGCCGTCTCATCATGGCTCTGAGAGAAACCAAGGGACTCACGACTCACGAAACTCAGGAAGCGCTCAAGGTTTTTTCTCTGTCTGCTCCAGAATTGAAGAAGAAACGCGATACCGCGAAAGCTTGGATGGATGAGATCAAACGCGCAATCGCGACTCGCGCAAACATCCCCTGTTGCAAAACGGTGGACGAATACCGAATCGAACTTCAACAGCTACCGAACGAGATCTCTGCGCTCGAACAGTTGATGACTCAATCGCGGTAGACGGCACTCAAGAATCTAAAGTTTAGTCACCTTTTGGACTCGTTGCGATGGAAAACTTATCCGCGCCTGCCTTACGAGCGGCGTCCATCACTTCGATCGCTGAGCCGAGGAATGCCTGGCGATCCCCCTCGAGGATGACCAGTCGAGACTTCGTTGTTTGAAAAAGTCCTTTTAACCTTGAAGTCAAGCCTTCGAAATCACCCCGCGCGATCCGATCGCCGTTGAGTTTCAACTCTCCATTCGGAAGCAGTGAGATGATCACACCTTCGGGTTGCGCTTCGGAGGTGCCTTGCGACGCTTGCGGAAGATTCACCTCGACGCCCGAATTGTTCATCACCGTGCTCGTCACCATAAAAATAATGAGCAAAACGAGAAAGATATCTGTCAATGGCGTGATGTTGATCTCAGCGACGATATCGGCTTCTTCGTCACTGTCGTGATCTTTTTTGCTTTTAACGAGTAACCCCATGCGTGCCTCTATCCGGCCCGAAGGTCGTCTTCTTGAAGCGCCAAGAGCTCGGCGCATTCCTCGCATTGAATACGAACGAGAAGCGTAAGCCCACTCACCCGCGTTTGAAGCGCATTGTATGCCATGACGGCGACGATCGCGACGACGATACCTGCTGCAGTGGCGATGAGTGCCTCGGAAATTCCCGCCGCCACCACCGTGAAACCGCCGGCTCCTTGTTTGGCCATTTCAGAGAAGCTGCCCAGGATCCCAATCACCGTTCCAGCGAGACCAATAAAAGGCGCGCTCGAACCCACCGTTCCCAAGATCCACAAGTATTGACGAAGTTCCGCATTCAAAAGCGTGCGCTTGCGCTCGGCCGCCTCTTTCCAGGTTTTGCGAAGGCGATCATCCTTGGCTTGCAAGCGATCGAGCGCCGTTGCGATGACCTGAGCGGTCGGTAATTCAGGATTTTTTTGGCAAAGCGTTTTTAGTCCAGACCACTCGCGCTGAAGAATGAGATTCATCGCGCCCAAATGGAATTCACGCAAACCCATCGATAGTTTGCGGTACTTGACGATGCGCTCGATGATCACCATCCACGCCGCGATCGAACAGAGCACCAGCGGAATCATCGTTCCGCCTCCATGAGTCATCAAGGAGATTATATTCATCCTTGTCACGGTAACGATGGCCTTTTACGATGTCAAACAGCTGATGAAGACCTACGCACCTGTTCTTGCTCTTTTTTTGGTTTTGACCACCGCGGGGACGAGCTGCTCGTCTAATCCTGCATCAAAGGCGCCACCGCTGGGTCAGTCATACTTCGCGTTTGATCCTTCGCAGGTGGACCAGCTGGAGATCTCCCGAAGCCTTCCGGGAGAAACCGCGTGGTCTGTACGACTCAAGCGAAATCCGAGTAGTGGATGGGTCATTGAATCGTATCCAGGTCCCATCTTGGATCGTACGGCGCACCTCACGTTCATCGATCACCTGATCAGCACCTTCAAAACCTTGATGCCGGTGGAAAACCTCTCCGACCAAAGACTCGAGTCGTTTGGCTTAAATCCCCCACGAGTGAAACTGAAATGGCGCGGCTCCGTCCCGAGCGCCTCAGGCGAGGTGCTATTCGGCAATCCCAAAAACAGTGGGCAATGGCTGGGCCAACTCGAGCCCACCGCTCCTGCGCAGGTTCTCTCGGGTGCGCTCATCCGCATGATCGAAACGCTCGCCGATCCGGCCGGGCTTCGTGAACCGAAAATTTTGACCCGCGAACTGGACCAGTTCGATCAGATCGAGACCTGGGAGAAATCAGATCGCAAAGTCACTCTCGAGCGCGTAGGAACAGACTGGGAGCGCGTCGCCGGTAAGAAAAATATTCCGTCACCTACCGCCAAGGAACTCCTCGAGAAAATTTCTCATTTCCGGATTCTCGCATTCGTAGACGACGAAGCCCTTCAACAACGGGTGAATCACGCCGCGAAGTCGGCAACGATCCGAGAGTTCAGGTTCAGCGGTCGAGGAAACCAAAAAGTATTGATTCAGTTTTTCGAATTCGAGAAACGCGTCTTTGGTCGATCGGACAATCGCTCAGCGGATTGGTATGAGACCTATCCCGAAGTCATGGACGCTTGGCTGGGCTTAGGTAAGTAAACTTCCGCTCGAAATGGATCGCAGCCTCCGTCACCAGAAGGCCTCCATTTACGAAGAGGCACTCCGAGTCACACTGAGAGTGCCATCGGCCTCGAGGATCGCCATCTCGATTTCTCGCATATCGTGAATCCCCTGTTTTCTGAGCAATGCACGTAGCTCGCTTTCACGCATCCACTCGCTCGAAAGATTTTTCTGAATCATCTGCCCCTTGTGAATCAGGAGTGTCGGCGTACCTTCGAAAACCGTCCGGAAAAATCGATTCTTGTAGGTCAGAAACGAGATCAACGCGCTGCTTGAGATGAGAACCGTCGCTAAAATAATCCCGCCCACCAGCGAGTTGTCGCCGCCATTCATGGAGTTCTGGACCGCGTTGCTGATCAATAAGATCGCGACAAACTCTGTTGGTCCCATCTGGCCCATCTGGCGCTTGCCCGAGATTCGCAGGAGGACGACCACCGTCAGATAAACGAGAACTGCCCTCAGAACGAGGTCCCAGGGTTGAATACTCAATGCAATCAAATCACTCATAAAGTCGTCCTCCATGAGACGCCAAACGCGCCTAGACTATTTGTTCGCGCGCTCTAACCCTTTGACCCATTCCACTCCCACTCCCTGCCAATCACGGAGCTGAAAATGAGCGCAACTCTGATCAATGCCCAAATGATTGGTCGAGGTGATGGCCACGACCCAGAGACCTGATGCAAGCCCCGAAGCGATCCCTGCCTCGCTGTCTTCGAATACGAGCGTTTCTTCAGGCCGAGCGTTCATCATCGAAAGCGCTTTTAAATAGCCATCCGGAGCCGGTTTGCTTTTCGGATAGTCCTCGGCCCCCAAAACCACCTCAAAATGGTTTCGAATCCCTAAATGCTCGAGAGCGAACAGGATCTCACGACGATGAGATCCCGAAATCAGCGCCATTCGGTATTCCTGGGCGAGTTTCGGGATTGCGACCCGCGCTCCCGTCACTTCTTGAAGATTTTTTGCAAGATCATCGCGGTAGGCGTCTAAAACGCGTTTCGCGAAGTCCTCGCGAGGGATCGGGAACGAATATTTCCCATACAAAAGATCAAACGCGCTCTCCCACGTTCGACCGGTGATAAAATCTGCATCGCCGCTATCAAAGCCCATTCCCAGGCTTTTCATCACTGCGGTCAAACACTCCGCCGCCATCTTTTCACTGTCGATCAGCGTGCCATCCAGGTCAAAAAACAAGGTCTTGATTTTCACTTCTCAAAATGTCCTGTTTTTAAGGGGAAAAAGCACCTTTTTTTTAAGGTTCGAAAAAAATACGCTTGCGAACGCGTAAAATCCCATTAAAACTGTTTGTATCCAACTTGGAGAAAGGAACTCTCAATTATGGCTAAGAAAAAAGCTGCAAAGTTTTCGTTCATCAATGAAATCCACGAAGGACTCCTCAAAGTCGCTTCCGTCACCCGCAAAGGTGAAGTTCGCATGAAGCGCTCCGACGTGAAAGCTGTTCTCGAAACCGCTTTCAACGCTGGCGCTAAAGCTGCTGCAGGCGGCGAGCGCGTGCGTTTCCCAATCGTCGGAACGCTCGTTCGTAAAGAAGTGAAAGCTCGTAAATCCGGCAAAGGCGTCAACCCTTTCACGGGCGAGCCAATGGAAATCAAAGCACGTCCAGCTACGAAGAAGCCACGTTGGTCTTTCCCTCGCGGCTTGAAAGACACCTTCGCTAACAAGCGTTTCTGGTAATCTTTCAGACGTTCTCAGTTTTACAGCGCGCCGAAGCGAATAGGGCCTCAAATCCCTCCTCACTTCGGCGCGTTGCCATTTGTGGTCTTCTGTTTTAACTTAACTTCAAATCATTCCACGATTTGAGGAGCCTCACATGAGATTCGTGTCTTTTTGCCCAACCTCGACTTCCGTTTCTTCCCACATCGGCCTGCAGAATGGACCCATGGGCGAAGGTCAGATCCTAGACCTGACGGTCGCTCTCGGTTCCAAAGCTCCGAAATCTCTCCTCGCATTAGTCGAAGAATACGTGCTGTGGAAATCTCATGTCGAGCGCCTGCACGATCAGTTCATCTCGCAAACCCTGCCCAGCGAGACGGTCCTTTATGCCGAGAATCAAGTCAAACTTCTGGCCCCGATCCCACGGCCAATTTCCATGCGTGACGGTTACGCGTTTCGCCAACACGTCGAAGCCGCTCGCCGCAACCGTGGCGTTCCGATGATCGAGGAGTTCGATCATTTCCCGATTTTCTATTTCACCAATCACCTGGCCGTTTCCGGACCAGGACCGATCGCCGTTCGCAAGAAGGCGCTTGAGAAACTTGATTTTGAACTGGAAGCCGCGATCGTACTCGGACGCGCCGGAAAAAACATTTCAGCCCAAGACGCCGACCAATATGTCTTCGGTTACTGCATCATGAACGACTGGTCCGCGCGGGCGCTCCAGATGGAAGAAATGAAACTTAACCTGGGTCCTGCTAAGGGCAAAGACTTCTCAACATCGCTCGGCCCCTACCTCGTGACTCGAGACGAGCTCGCGAAAACCCGCGTGCCGGGCCCAAATGGTGAGCGTTTCGACCTGCGCATGAAATGCTTCGTGAACGGTAAGCAGGTTTCCGATGGGAACCTCAAGGACATGACCTGGACGTTCGCGCAGATCCTTGAGCGAGTCTCCTATGGTGTCGATGTTTACGCCGGCGAAGTCATCGGCTCAGGCACAGTGGGCACCGGTTGCTTCTTAGAGCTCAATGGCTCGAAGATCACCGACAATCAGTGGCTCGTACCCGGCGACGAAGTCGTGCTCGAAATCGAGGGCCTCGGAAGGCTCGTCAATACGATTGAACTCGCAAGCGAAGACCGCTAGATGAAACTACGCCTCTATCACTACTGGAGATCGAGCTCATCCTGGCGCGTGCGCCTCGCACTCGCCCGCAAACAGATCTCCGTCGAATACGTCGCCGTCAGCCTCTTGGATGGCGAATCCGAGAGCGAAACCCACCGAGCGAGGAATCCTCTCGGCTTCGTCCCGGTTCTCGAGTTTCTCGACGAGAAAGATCCGAACCGTCGTTACCTCACTGAGAGTCTACCGATTCTGGAATGGTTAGAAGAAACGCGCTCCGAGCATCCGCTCCTCCCTCGAGATCGTTTCGACCGTGCGATCGTGCGCTCACTCGCGGAGATCGTGAACTCGGAAATTCACCCACTCCAAAACCTTACGACGCAACTTCACTACTCAGATGATCCAGAAAAACGAAAAAAATGGACGCAACACTGGATTCAGTCTGGTTTAGAAGCCTACGAAACGATCTCCCAGCGTTACGCGGGAAATTTTTCGTTTGGCTCGGAAATGACCCTGGCCGACGTCTGCCTCTACCCGCAGCTCTACAACGCAAAACGATTTGAAGTGAACGTGGATCAATTCCCGACGCTCGCACGCATCTTGGCACATGCAGAAACGAATGTTCCCGAATACGCCGAGACGCACCCGTCGGTGTTCGAGCCGAAAACTTAAAGTAGCTTCTGCTTCAGGAAACCCAGGACCGTGTCACCCACTGATTGGAGCGTATCCGTAGAGATCGCCGTCGCCTGATCTTGGTGCGTATGCCAGGCTGTAAAAAATGTGGCTCCGGGGCGGATATCAATCAGTGCGATCATCGGAATCGAGCGGTAGCGCAGAACATTCGAGTGATCGTCGAATACAAACTCGGCCGTACGATCTGGAAAAAGTGCCGAGAGTCCTGCGCCGCTTGCGAAGGCACGAAACTCTCGGTCGAGCTCCAAATTTTGCTCGCCCACTAAGCCTTCTCGCGGAAACACGGCTCCCGGTGCGCCAACCATATCGACATGAATTCCGAAATCTGCGCGATAGTTTGCGCGGTGAGGACTGAGTCCCCAAATTTTCGACCCCAAGCAGAATGAATCGGGATTTTTCTCATCGCCTTGATCCTCGAGATCAAACAGGACGATATCGATTCCCCATTCCGTTTTCACGTTCGCGAGGTTTCTAGCAAGCTCCAGAAGCAGGGCGACACCGCTAGCTCCATCGTTCGCGCCCGGCCCGGGCTCGTTCGGTCGAGAGCGATCTGCGTCCGCTCGTGCACGCGTATCCCAGTGGGCAGTCAGTAGAACGCGTTTTTCCGCTTCGGGCCTGAGCACGGCCCAGAGGTTACGGCCCTCGACTTCTTGTTCGGTTCGAGGATCGCGGGTTTTGAATTTCTGAGCGCCTGACTTCCAGCCACGGGTTTCGAACTGTTTGATGATCCAATCACCCGCCTGCGTATGCGCGGACGATCCGGGAACTCTCGGTCCAAATCCCACTTGAGTTTGTATATCTGCGTGTGCTTTCTCCGCAGAGAATGATGAACTTGAGCGCTGAGAAAAATAGAACCCAAGTCCCATCACCCCGAGAGCTATAGCGCCCAGGATGGCCGATTTTTTTGCAGGTGGTTTTTTCATCGCGTCTTCACTCCTCGATTAGCGCCCGATTGTACCAAAAAACTCACCGAAGTCGTTTGCGTACTTCTGGGTGATCACGCCGTAACCCGGCGTCGGTCCGAACAATTGAGATTGAACACCGAAACGCTCGGTGCCCCACGAGTTCTTGAAGAAATAAACACCGCGGTAAGTAAATTCACGAACGGTTCCATCATCCATCAGCTGTCGCGTTTTCATTTCAGCCTGGTCGTCATAGCCGACTACAAGAACGGAATGGCCAGAAGGGTGCTCGCCCGAGCGCTGGCGGTCGATCGAACCGATTTCGGGATAGCCGACTTCGCCACGAAGAACGGCGTCCGGATCCGGGGTAATTCCAATCTGGGTCGCTAGACGATGGTTCCAAGCGCCGTAGTAGAATTCAAGTTCCAGCACCACCGGAACTCCTGCAGCAAGCGAACGTTTGACGTCGTCGACCGACATCATCCAACCTTGTCTCGGGATCGCCCGGAATGGCTGGTCGCGGAAACGCACGGATTCTACTTTGATCGGGGCCCACTCCCGGCTGCTCAAGCGGTTGTAAGCGCCTTGCGCCCAGAGGCAGGCATTTTGATAACGAACAGGAGCGCGTCCGCACTCTTGGTACGCGGGCGACGAGGGATCTTCGAGGTCTTCTTTCCAGCTGCTGGATTGATAGCTCAGCAGACGTTCCGGTACCGTTCCTAAGCGTGAGATGAGCTGCCAGTTCGTTCCAGCGTTAGAGCCTTCGGACTGGTTCTCATGAGCGGCCAGAAACGCCAAAAATTGCTCCGAAAGGTCTACCGATGTGTCGCTCTGTTTGGTCAGGACGAGCAGGCTCTCTAATAGCGCCGTCGTCGAAAAGATGGAACACGTCCCCCGGGAGCCTTGGGATTTCACGGCCGTGAGCGTCGGGAAAATTTTGGAAAGGTCGGACCGCGGAGGCAAGGTATTGCGAGAGATGGCCGACGAAGGGATCGGATGTCGCAAACGCGGGAACGGAGGCGACAGCGGCATATCGTTCCAAGCGAACGAAGACGACAAACTTAAAAAAAGAGCAAAGAGCCCGATACTCATGGCTTTTCCTTCCAAAAAAAACGTATTTTAAAGCAACACCAGGCTCTAACGTCTAGGAAGATTCAAGTCCATATGAAAAGCCGCTCGCCTCATGAGTATTTCCTCAGTGAACTCACTCCCGGCAACCGAACCCTGATCCTGAATTCGCCCTCACCCGACTTAATTCATCAGGCACGCGCGCGTTCCATTCACGTCGAATTGCTCAATGCCGCGGAGCGGGACTTTCGTTTTTTTTCGTTCAAACGTGACTCCCTTGATGCCGTCTATTTCCATCGGTGGCTCGAGCATTATTCCCGCGACGACCTAAACCGGATTCTTTCGCACCTGGCTGCGAGCCTCCGGCCCGGCGCCCCCATTTTTTTGGAGTCGCCACGGGATACGCTCCCTCCAGAACAACAGGATCCACTGCACGCACTCATTCGCCAGTGCGGATTCCGATTCGAAGGCGCTTTTGAATCGCCCGAGTCCGTCGTTTGGGTCCACCGAGCGCCTTAGTGTCGATTTGATTGGGGTCATTTTGACCTGATTCCGCTTCCTTTTGCCCAAATCGACCCCAAAAAAATCGCCCAACGCTTCAAAAATCGCGGCACGAGTTGGTACGCCGATTGCTCAAGGAAGAAGCACTAGTTAAGCACTCCAATCCCGGAACCGGAATTTTGGGAAGAGAATGAACTAGGGACCAAGATCGACTCGGAATTTTAGGCGTCGGGGTTGGAGTGCGATTCAAGGGCTGGGGAGGAAGTTTCTCTCCGGCCCTTCTTTTTATTTGGTGCGGAAATCTTTGGCTGACGCTCCGCTAACGCACAAACATTTCCGCACCAAATAAAAAGCAAAAAATACAGTCGCTTGGTTTGAAACAAAACGTGACTCATCTCTGAGTGGAATCCTTGAGTTCGCTTTTCTGGAATGCTAACCGCAAGGAAACCGATCTTCCACCGAGAACGAGACACGATCATGCGCCTGTCATCCCACTCAATTTTTAAGACTCTGATTTTTTTTGCGATGCAGATGACGATTCTATCGTCCCAAGCAGCCACTCCGAAAATCCCGCGCGTTGAACGGCCCAGGCCGCAGGAAATTCAAAAAAGAAAGTCTCTGATCGGCGACAAAAAAGCGTTCATCAAACAAACGATCTCAAGCGGGCCCTATGTCGATTTCTTTTTTCCCGATGAGAAACTCGTTACCGTTGATATCGCTGGAATCGCGACCCCGGTTAAAATTGCAGCGGGCACACGATTCTACGAGCTCCCTCAAGACGTACAATCGGCCATCCTTGCTCAGAGCACCGACAGAGATCTCGCGCACCTGAATCTATCGCACAAAGTGAACCTGAACTGGTTTGGAGGCATGGCCCAGCAAATCGCGGTCCGTACCTACTCTTTCTTCAAGACGTTCATTCCTGATCTCGCCGCGAAGTATGACGACGCGTTTCAGCCCGAGGACGCAATCGTTCAGACCCTCCAAGCGCTCACCTTCAACGCCGCGACCGAAGAAAAGAAGAACGAACTCCTCAAAGAATACCAAATCGACAAAAAATCCGAGTTCCTGATCCGAGCGATTTGGAGCATCCACTGCTCAGCCAAAAACGGCCTCCTCGTCCAGGCCGACTGCCAAGCGATGATGGGTGACGTTACGAAATACCTCTATCCATTCAATATCCAGAGATTCACGGCGATTCCGAGCCATATCGAGGTATCTTTTAACGAACAATATTTTCGCCCCGTTCAGCGAGCCACGATTCGCGCAGTTCGATTGCTCCAAGATTTCAGAAAAGGAAAACCGGACTATTCACTGAACCTTTTTGATCTACTGAAAGAAGAGTTCATCCGGGACGGCTACTCCGCCCCCATCGCCACGGACTACGCATTTGAAATCATGGCGATCTATGGCTCTCGTGGACCAAACATCTATTCAGTCTACGAAAACGGCACAATCCTATCGCTGCAGATTCTCGCATCGGTCGCCAATGTTCTCGATCTCCACTACGACCAAAACGGAAAATCGTTCCTACTCCCCGCCACCATTCGATTTCCGATCGAAATCGGCAAAGCATACCATTTCTGGCTGCCGGCAGTCGTCGCTTACCGAATGGAAAAACAACATCACAGTCCGACTGCGGCCCGAAACGCGGCCGTCGTTCCAGCGATCTTTTACCAAATGGAGAAAACCTCGAACGGTCGAGACAACTGCGAATACCTATTCGATGACAGTTGGAGTAGCGTGAACCTCAAACGTCGCTTCGATCTGACGCTCGCGTTTGCAGGCGCAGAGTACGGCGCGAGAGTCGCCTCTCAAAAATCGAATCAGATCGACCTGGAGAAGATCTTCGACGAACTGACACTCCAAGCGGGAGTATTTCCGGGAATTCCTGAGACCGAAGCCACCGGAACCTGGCATCAGCGTTTCTGCTACGTTTCTTGGTCGGAAAAACCCAAGCCCTACTACACGGCCGTCAAAGAGAACTTGTTCTACGAAATCTACGGGATCCGCGAGCTCTATCAGTTCTTAGGTAAGATTCGGTAGGATTATCTCCTCGAGATCTCCACTTACTAGAACCGTACCTTATTCACGATTAAGAAAGTGACCTGCATCCGATAGGGGCAAAGGCCCAACTGAAAAGAAAAGCCACCCAACGGGCATCGTTCGGTGGCTTTTCTTTTGTCCATAGCCTGCTCATGGTGATTCAATTCGATCCTTTCTATCGCTTTCAGCAGCCTAATAGCTCCTGAGTCGAAATCCATCTCCTCGTCCACAAGCCCCAAGGGTGCGGAGGTTCAGGTTTAGAATCCAAAACCAATGCCTATTCATTTGACACTCCTTCTAATAGAGGCAGATCGGCGCTCTACTTTTTTACACTCTTGCGCTATATAAATACCTGATTTATATTTCACCCTATATTTTAGAAAGACCGCCTCTAACTGGAGAGAAACCCATGAAAAGTCTCATATCGGCATCCCTCATTATTTTTTCAACCCAGGTATGTCTCGCAGAACTCCCTTGGAACGCTCGAGAAATTGAAACACTCGATCAATTTTCCCAGTGTCAACAAACTCGACTCCGTCAGATCCAGGAAGCTCTACAAGTTATCGAAACCGATCTGGAGCTTTCCAAAAGTCTCCAAAATCAGATCGAATCTCGCATCGACCAACGAAGCAGTACTCGTAATTTTGTTTCTGGACTGTTCGCATTTAATGATGGCGGTGGCATCAGTGTAAATTCGCACATTAAAAAAACGGCGGACTCCCCTTTTAGCTCTGCATTCTCTAAATTAAGTGTTTTAAGAAATTTCGATCGCCTCGCAAAACGAGAGCGTTCAGATCTAAAAAGCCTTATTCAGATTCCAGAAGGATGGCTATACCTCAAGACCAATCACCTCAAGAGCGCCGTATCGTCGACGGTGGTTCGCGAACTAGAAACCCAGGGCCGAGCCATACTGGATAAATCAGCTGAGGAAATGAATCGTATTGCAATCCAATACAACTTTGATGGTGGAACCGATATCAACTCAGAGTTAGCGGATTGCTCGACCGAATTGGAGAACACGATTTCTCTGCTGAAAGCGGCTAATCTTCGCTAGGTATCGAAAAATATTCGGACGGTTTTTCTTGTACTCGCCAAGCAGGGCGTTCACGACAGTCTAAAACAAAAGGCCTGGTCCAAATCGGACCAGGCCTTTGAAGTTTCTCCGTTGGGGATGAAAATTACCAACCCAAGAGATAAGCAAAAAACAGAGGCGCAACGATCGTCGCGTCGCTTTCGATGATGTGTTTCGGCGCATCGATCGAGAGCTTGCCCCAGGTGATTTTTTCGTTTGGAACGGCACCGGAGTACGAACCGTAGCTCGTCGTGGAATCCGAGATCTGGCAGAAGTAACCCCAAACTGGGCACTGCTGACCGAGGTCTTGACGGATCATCGGAACGACGCAAATCGGGAAGTCGCCTGCGATACCGCCGCCGATTTGGAAGAATCCAATCGGAGCCGATTTCGAAGTCGAGATGTACCACTCGGCCAGAGACGCCATGTACTCAATGCCCGAACGAACGGTGTGCACGTTTTTCACGCGGCCCGTGATCGTGTAGCTCGCGTACATGTTGCCGAGCGTGGAATCTTCCCAGCCTGGGACAACCATCGGGAGGTTCGCCTCAGCGGCTGCGAGCAACCAGCTGTTTTTCGGGTCGATTTGATAGAACGGTTTGAAAGCGCCTTTGAGGAGCGCTTTGTAGAAATACTCGTGCGGGAAGTAGCGCTTGCCCTCTTTTTCGGCGGCCAGCCACTCGTCTTCCATAATCTTCCAGATCACGCGCATCGCTTCTTCTTCTGGAATGCAGGTATCGGTCACGCGATTCAAGTGACGCTCAAGGAGTTTTGCTTCGTCCTGAGGGGTCAGATCCCGGTAATTCGGAACGCGCACGTAATGATCATGAGCGACGAGGTTGTAGACGTCTTCTTCGAGGTTGGCGCCGGTGCAGGAAATGGCGTGCACTTTGCCTTGGCGGATCATCTCAGCCAAAGAGAGACCGAGTTCGGCCGTCGACATGGCGCCGGCAAGCGTGATCATCATCTTGCCGCCGTTATCGATGTATTTTTCGTAGGATTCCGCAGCGTCGACCAGAGCCGCCGCATTGAAGTGGCGGTAATGATGCTTCATGAACTGAGAAACTGGGCCTTTATTTTTCATGGATGGACTCCGTTCAAAACCCCTGGAATGGGTAAAAGGGAAACAAAACCTTTTGTGTAGGCGATCTAGATCAGTCTTTTGAAATGATCCTCTGACGCCGATCGACCGATAGATATTCCCGAGAGGGTCTGGAACCCTAAAAACCGTCCTTGATCGAAACCAGCAAAAAACGAGCGGGGGTCAAAGGACTCTGACGCGAAACCTGCGCGAAACAGAGGCCTGATATGGTCGTCTCTGCCGTTTCAAAGGCGTTTTTTTGGCCTCCAAACGACCTCTCGGAAAATCCTTGTGTGCCAACGGTTATAAGGACTCGGTCGCCCGCCTGCAAGCGGGTTTTTATGTTTCCGATGACTTCTCGGCGATCGATCCGTAAAACTCGGGCCTGCGGTCTCGAAAGAAGCCAAAAGAGGCTCGGTTCTTCTCGATTTCGATTAAGTCGAGTTCAGCAGAAATCACGCCGGTTTCGACCCGTCCCAGCTCCTCGATCTTTTCACCTCGATGATCCGCGATAAAAGAATGGCCGTAGAATACCTGGCCCCCCTCATTACCGATCCGGTTGGCAGCAATGACTGGAATGACATTTGAAACCGCGTGGCCGACCATCGCCCGTTGCCAGAGATCTTTGGTGTCCAGGCCCGGGTTATTGGGCTCGCTACCGATTGCAGTTGGATAGAGCAAAAGTTCCGCGCCCCCGAGCGTCATCGCTCGCGCGCATTCCGGGAACCACTGATCCCAGCAAATGCCCACGCCCACTCGAGCATAACGGGTGTTCCAAACCTTGAAACCGGTGTTACCCGGGCGGAAATAGAATTTCTCTTCGTAGCCCGGACCATCCGGAATGTGACTCTTGCGGTAGAGCCCCAAATTTGAACCGTCCGCGTCGATCATCGCGATCGAATTATAGTACTGCGGTCCGTCCTTCTCGAAAAACGACACCGGAATAACCACCTTCAGCTCACGAGCGAGCGACTGAAATCGTTCAATCGTAGGGTGTCCCGCCATGGGACGCGCCCAGGCGAAAAATTCGTCTTTTTCTTCGCGGCAAAAATAGGGTCCTTCGAATAGCTCCGGGACCAAAATGATCTGTGAGCCTGTTTTTGCGGCATCTCGCACTAATTGAACCGCCGTCTCGACGTTCTCTGCGAGTTTTCCGCCGAATGCCGCCTGAACAGCTGCCACATGTACTTTTTTCTGAATCTGTTGGGTACTCATCTCGACTCCGCTCTTATCGATAACCATGAATTCTGTGACCATGGAACTGTTTCAAACCACTGGTCGGCAAAACCGAAGACGGCTCTTGTTGAGTGATGCAATGGAATGCACCGCCACCGCTCAGGATCGCGCGTGCGCTGAGCCCCACTGTCCGTCGTTCCGGAAACCACTGAGCGATCCGAGTGACCGCTTCCTGATCATAGGGAGTGCCGTAGGTCGGGACAATCACCGTCGTGTTGGCAATGTAGAAATTCACGTAACTCGCGGCCATCCCGTTACCATCGCAATCGGTCACTCGCCCCGGAGACGGGACCGTCACCACTTGGAGCGCACGACCTTGGGCATCCGTGGCCGATCTCAGAGTCCGTTGAATCTGCGACAACACTTCTGCGTTCGGATCATCCGTTGAGCGAGCTTCCATACAGATCACGACGCCGGGACCTGCGAACCGAGCCAAGGTGTCTACATGACCGTCCGTGTGATCATTTTCGAGCCCTTCATCTAACCAAATAACTTTTTTTGCGCCCAGGGATTCTTCCAAACGCTTTTCGACCAAAGATTCCGCCACTCCGGCATTTCGATTCGGGTTCAGGAGGCATTGTCTCGTCGTCAAGAGCGTTCCTTGTCCGTCCACCTCGACCGAGCCACCTTCTAAGATCCAATCAAACGATCGCTGATTCAGCTCCGACGCCGTTGCAATTCGTTCCGCTAGCTCGCGGTCGTGCGGAAGCGCATATTTTCCACCCCAACCGTTGAATGCGAATCGAGCGGCCTCCACTTCGCCACTCGATTTGCGTACAAACACCGGCGCGGTGTCACGCAGCCAGATGTCTCCATACGGAATGACCGAGAAACGAGCCCCGAGGCCACGCAACCGAGTTTTAGCCACCTCAAGAGCGGTTTCGTCCGACACGAGCACCTCGAGGAGTTCCCCCCGCCGAACACCGAAATCGTCCAGATCCGCAATCACTCGACAGAGATCCACGAACTCATTCTGCGCGGATTCGAGATTTTCTTTCCAAAGGTGCGCCGCCGATGGCCAGGCAACCCAACACGCCCGATGAGGCTCCCATTCTGCAGGTTGTCCCGCTGGGTGGACGCGACCCTGTTGCAAACTGGATGACTGAGAAACTTCTAAAATTTTAGCCGGATTCATTTGGATCTCCCGGGTCGACATTTTTCAAATAGCGCTCGACCGATTCCGCCATTTTCCTTCCGTCCCGGATCGCCCATACGATCAGGGACGCGCCACGGGTGGCATCTCCTGCGGCAAAAACTCCTGCTCGATTCGTCTGAAAATCCTGCCCCACTGCAATTCGGCCTTGAGGCGTGAATACGATCGCATCTCCTGAATCACCGCTCTTGAACTGCGCGCCCGTGAAACCCATCGCAAGGATCAGTAGATCGACCTCGAGCTCGAACTCCGTTCCGGTACGCGCAACAAATCCTACACTCGTGCGATCGACTTCGACCCCACGAAGACGGGTCACGCCGGTCTGCGGATCACCCAGAATTTCCAGGGTAGACACGCCAAAACGACGTGAGCCGCCTTCTTCGTGCGCATGTGATTTTTTCAACAAAAAGGGAAAACTCGGCCAGGGTTGGTCCGCTCCCCGACTCGTCGGAGGCACGGCCTGAATTTCAAATTGCTCGACCGAGCGGCACCCTTGACGTAGCGCCGTTCCCAGGCAATCTGAGCCCGTATCCCCTCCGCCTAGAATAATCACGCGCTTGCCTCGGGCATGGATCACAGAATTCACGCCCGTGCGAATCGCGCGATTTTGCGCGGTCAGGTAGTCCATGGCGAGATGTACGCCTTGTAGCCCATTTCCGGGCACCTCGAGCGGTCGTGGGTGCTCGGCTCCGACCGCCAGGAGTACCGCATGATGATTCGCGCGTAAATCGGCCAGCGAAACGTCACGGCCGACATTCACGGACGTGTGAAACACCACACCTTCTTGCTTCATTTGATGGATGCGACGATCTATCCAGCGTTTTTCAAATTTAAAATCGGGAATTCCGAATCGAATCAAGCCACCGATCGCCTCCGACTTCTCGTAGACGTGAACATCGTGTCCAGATCGAGCGAGCTGCTGAGCCGCCGCCAGGCCGGCTGGTCCGGAGCCCACGACGGCGATCCGTTTTCCAGTGCGAGTCTCGGGCACGAGCGGTTGCACGTATCCTTCGGAAAACCCCCACTCGATGATCGCAGATTCCGTCTGACGAATCGAGACGGGATCGGAATGGATACCAGCCACACACGCCGTTTCGCAAGGAGCCGGACAGAGCTTGCCCGTGAACTCGGGGAAATTATTGGTCGCGTGCAACTGTTCGAGCGCTCGCTTCCACTCTCCTCGTCCGACGAGCTCATTCCATTCCGGGATTCGATTTTCCACCGGGCACCCGCTCGTCGTTTGGCAAAACGGGATACCACAGTCGATGCAACGCGCGGCCTGTTCCTTTTGCCGAGCTGCGGGAAGCGGAATCTCAAACTCACGCCAACTCTGAACTCGATCTTGAGGAGCTTGACGTGCCAAGGATTGGCGCGGAATTTCTATAAAGTTACGGGGGTTTCCCATCGCGCCTCCAGTGGAATCATTTGTTCTTTTTCACGCTGCAGTTCAATCGCTCTTCGGTAGACATCCGGCATCCATCGATAGAGCCTTTTTCGATACTCGCTCCATTCCGCGAGAATACGCACTGCTTTGGGGCTACGAGTCCGCGCGTAGTGTTCACGGATGACGGCGAGCAGTTGCGCCTGATCGGTCTCGGGGAGTCGACTCACGACTTCGGCCTCGGCGCTTAAATGAGCAAGCGCACGAGGAATTCCGCTCTCATGCCCAAGGAAAAATACGGAGCCGCCGGACATTCCGGCCGCGAAGTTTCGCCCGACTTGGCCCAAGATCACCACCGTTCCACCCGTCATGTATTCGCAGGCATGGTCTCCGACGCCTTCGACCACCACGGTTGCACCGCTATTACGAACGGCGAATCGCTCTCCTGCGACGCCCGAGAAATAGGCTTCGCCCGAGGTCGCACCGTAGAGCGCCGTATTACCGATCAAGACCGAGGTCTCGGGATCAAAACCAGCATCTTTTTCTGGAGCGATGACGATTCGGCCGCCCGACAGGCCTTTGCCTACATAGTCGTTCGCTTCGCCCGTCAAATTCAAGGTGAGTCCCGGAGCCAAGAACGCGCCGAATGATTGTCCAGCCTCGCCTTTTAATTTGATTTGAATCTGGTCCGATACGAGCCCCGCCGGGCCGTAATGTTTTGCAATTGCTCCCGACCAAAACGTCCCGACGGCTCGATGGGCATTGGTGATTTTGGTATCGATCTCTATGGATTGATTCGCATGAATCGCGTCAATCACCCGCTGTTCAATGGTCGGATCGAGTGCCGGCTCCCGCGCACGCTTCGGTGGCCGCAGTTGGTTTTTCCACTCGTCCCAGCCCTGAGATGGCCGATACAACAGGGGCGAAAGGTCCAAGTTTTTGGCCTTCCAGTGGTCGCTCAGGCGACGAACCTTGAGGCGATCGCTTCGTCCGATCATCTCGGCAAGACTCCGAAATCCCAAGCGAGCCATGATCTCTCGCAGTTCATCTGCAATATAGAAAAAATACTGAACGACGTGCTCGGGTTGTCCCTTGAAATGCGCGCGAAGCGCAGGATCCTGAGTTGCAATTCCCACCGGGCAAATATTCAAATGGCATTTGCGCATCATCAAGCAGCCCTCGACAATCAGCGGTGCAGTCGCGAAACCAAACTCATCGGCACCGAGAAGTGCCGCGATCGCCACGTCACGTCCCGTTTTGAGCTGACCATCCGTCTCAAGACGCACCTGGCCCCGCAAACGATTCAACATCAGCGTTTGATGGGTCTCCGCCAGACCGAGTTCCCAAGGTAAACCCGCATGCCGAATTGACGATAACCCCGCGGCGCCCGTTCCTCCATTGTCACCGCTAATGACGATCTTGTTCGCATGAGCCTTGGCAACTCCTGCAGCGACGACGCCGACACCGCCCTCAGAAACTAATTTCACCGAGATATCTGCGGATTCATTCACTTGATTCAAGTCAAAGATGAGTTGCTTGAGATCCTCGATCGAATAGATATCGTGATGAGGTGGGGGCGAAATCAGTGGAACGCCCGGGGTAGAGTGTCTGAGGCGAGCGATTTCCGTGTCCACCTTATGCCCCGGCAGTTGTCCGCCCTCGCCTGGTTTTGCGCCTTGCGCGACCTTGATCTGAATCTCGCGTGCATGACTCAGGTAGTGCGCCGTCACACCGAATCTTGCAGACGCGACTTGTTTGATCGCTGAATTGCGGGAATCTCCATTGGCGAGCGGTACGAATCGTTCTGCGCTCTCTCCCCCTTCGCCGGTATTGCTCTTGGCGCCGATGCGATTCATGGCGATTGCGAGCGTCTCGTGCGCTTCGCGGCTGATAGCTCCGAGTGACATCGCTCCCGTGGTAAACCGTTTAACAATTTCAGAAGCTGACTCGACTTGGCTCAGCGAGATCCCCTCACTCTTGGCATCTATTTCCAGTAAATCTCGCAAACGCGTCGGCGTTCGTCCGGTCCGATTCGCGCGCTCGGAGAATTTTTGGAACGTCTCCGCGTTCTCTCGACGAGTGGCCTCTTGTAACAAAAGAATCTGCTCCGGTTCCCAATCATGGCTTTCGCCTTCGGCGCGCCAATGAATCTCACTACCCGGGTCCAGCGTCGGAGACGTGACTGCGTATTGATGCCGACGGACGCATTCTTCGCCGAGTTCCAGAAAACCGATCCCGCCCACTTTTGAAGAAGCTGCACCGGGAAAACACTGGGCCAAGAGCGCATCAGAAATTCCAATGGCTTGAAACAAGGAAGCGCCCGAGTAGGACTGCAGCGTCGATATTCCCATTTTAGAGAAAATCTTGAGTAATCCTTTGCCAAGAGCGGAAACATACTTGGCCTGAAGCGCGGCCTCGTCCAGATCCTTTGAGAATTCGGCTGCGCGTGCACGTATCGTTTCAAATGCAAGATAGGGATAAATGGCGCCCGCTCCAAAACCCAAGAGACATGCAAACTGATGAACATCGCGAGCCTCTCCCGTCTCGATGACTAGCCCCACTCGACCTCGCTTGCCTCGAGCCGTTAGCACAGTATGGACCGAAGACACCGCCAAAAGACTCGGAATCAACGCTTGATGGTGAGGCACATCCCGATCGCTCAGCACCAACAGTTCGGCGCCGTCATCGACGGCTTCTTCAGCCGCTTGGCAAAGCATCCGAATGGCTGAATCGAGTTCACCGGCTCGAGGAGAAAAACCCAGTCGGAGGGTCCTCAGTCTCAAACCAGAGTTGGGCAATTTCAGAAACTGAATCGAATTCAAAACCGGGTGCTGAATTTTGAGTCTCGCGCAAGCTTCGGCCGTGTCGTCGTTCCAAGACGATTCCGGTCCGAGATAACTGGCAAGCGACATCACGAGTCGCTCACGAATGGAATCAATCGGTGGATTCGTGACCTGAGCAAAAAGTTGCTTAAAATAATTAAAAAGTAGCAGAGGTCGGAGCGAAAGCACCGCAAGCGGTGTATCAATACCCATCGAAGAAACGGCTTCTTCGCCCGTGACGGCCATCGGCTCGATCACCCGGTGGATCTCTTCTTCCGTGTAAGAAAAACGTCGCCAAAGGAATTCCAGCGTTTCTCGGTGATCGGCTGACCTCGCGGGCTCCTGAGATGAAGGAAGTGAGTCAAGAGAGCGACGATTCTTTTCCACCCACGCCTCATAGGGTCTGGCGGATACGATGGGAGCTTTGATCTCGTCGTCTTTGAGTAGGGTTCCTCGGCTCGTATCGACGAGAATCATCCTTCCGGGTGAGAGGCGACCCTTCTCGCGAATCAAGGTCGAACTCATCGGCAGTACTCCGGCCTCCGACGAAAGGACTAAACGATCATCCGTTGTTACCCAGTATCGACAGGGCCGTAATCCGTTCCGATCCAAGGTCGCGCCAATTCGCACACCATCCGTAAATGCGACTGCCGCCGGTCCATCCCACGGCTCGAGTAGCGAGGAATGATATTCATAGAACCCTCGGCGAGCGGCGTCCATCTCGGGATAGCCTTCCCAAGGCTCTGGAATCGCCATCATCATCGCATGCGGGAGAGATCGCCCCTGACGAACCAAAAACTCTACCAATTGATCCAAACAAGCTGAGTCGCTTTGATTTTCCCGAATGGTGAATGGGTCGTTTCCAAGTCGAGCTTGACGAACCTTGAGTGCGTTGAGGTTACCTTTGAGCGCATTGATTTCGCCGTTGTGGCAGAGAAATCGATACGGATGCGCAAGCGACCAAGACGGAAACGTATTAGTACTGAATCGCGAGTGAACCATCGCCAGCGCGCTCGCGAACTCTGGGTCACCGAGATCCGGATAGTACTCGCGCAGACGGTCGGGACGCATCAACCCTTTGTAGACGATCGTGCGCGATGAGAAACTCGGAATAGAATAGAGCCCCGAGCCGAGTAACTCCGTTTCGATATTCAAACGCGCGCGGTAGAGGTGCCCTTCGAAATCGGAGAATGTTGCGTTTTGTTCGGGTGCGATAAAACACTGCCAGCTCACGGGCTCGCTCACGCGCGCCTCGTAACCGAGTACTTCTGATACACGTGGCACTTCTCGCCAATACAAAACGGTGATTTGGTTTTGCTGAAGGATCTCTCCGATCCTTGGCCGAAGACGCGCATCTGCATGCTTTTCGAAAAAGAAAACCCCTACGCCGTACGCGCCTCGATCTGGAAGCTGTGCACCCTGCGCAAGCAACTCCCTTCGAAAAAAAGCATCGGGTATTTGGGTGAGGATTCCACAACCATCGCTACTATCCGGATCAGCACCCTCGGCCCCTCGGTGCCGCAAACGGGCGAGGATAGAAAGCGCGTCCTGGATGTTTCGCGAAGAAACTTGGCCGGAAATGCTCGCCACGAGGCCGATACCGCAACCATCCTTTTCGTAGGCCGAGTCATAGAGGCCCTGGTTTTTGGGAAAAGATGAGAGTTGAATCGGTTTTGAGTTTTGCAACATGCCTCGAATTGAATCATCAGGTAAAATGCGTTTTTTAAGACGCTTCGTTCATCTAAACATTTGAACAATAAAAGACGGGTCGCTCGGTCCACCGAAAATCTCCCGAGAGAAATCCATCAGTAGACCGAGCGCCGTGCGAGAGGACAGATGCTGAATCAAAGATGCCAAGTATCACCCTCTGCACGGAACTTGCGGCGAAGCGCCCGAAGGACACTTCATCCATCTAACAAATCATCAAACTGAAACCTGAGAGGTCGTCCGCTCCGGTGAAGACAACGTCATTCCCGGAATCCTCGAATCGAGCGTTCCGTCCGACTCAGACGAGAGCACGGACGCATGAATGCGTTCACCATGTTGAGACAAATCCAATCCCAACCACTCCGCCGTTTTCGAGACTTCGAGCGAGGTCACGCGACGAACCGCGAAAACGATGATCCCGGTGGCAACGCAGCTCCACGCAATCACTAAAACGGAGGATAAGAGTTGCGCGCGCATCAGGTCCACGCCCCCGTAGATCCAACCATCAGCGCCGGCTGGATTCACGGATTTCGTCGCGAATAGACCCGTTAGGATCGTCCCGAATGTTCCGCCGATGCCGTGGCATCCGAATACATCGAGCGTATCGTCGAGTTTGAATTTCTCTTTGATCACGTGGATCACCAGGTTGCATCCCGCGCCGGTGATCAGGCCGATCAAGATCCCAGACATCTGAGTGACGAAACCTGCGGCGGGGGTGATCGCTACAAGTCCGGCGACTGCTCCGACACAAGCACCGACCAACGACGGCTTGCCTTTGATCAGGACGTCCGTGATCACCCAGGAAACCATTGCTGCTGCTGCCGCAAAAAATGTCGTCGAAAATGCATGCGCCGCCAATCCGTTAGACCCCAGGGCCGAGCCAGCGTTGAACCCAAACCAACCGAACCAGAGCAGCGCCGTACCGAGCAGCACCATGCCCAAATCATAAGGGGTCGTCGCACCGACGGCGTTACGTTTCCGCATCAAGATCGCGAAAACGAGCGCCGAATATCCCGCCGTCATGTGAACAACCAGCCCACCCGCGAAATCAAGCGCGCCTAAGCCCCGCAAAAATCCGCCGACCGCCCAAACCGAGTGAGCAACCGGCACGTAGACCAAGAGCATCCATAGCGGCAGAATTAAGAGCCAGGCTTTGAATCGTATGCGCTCCGCGAATGCGCCCGTGATGAGCGCAGGCGTAATCACCGCGAACATCCCTTGAAAAAGCATGAACAGCTCGTGAGGAATAGTCGCAGCGTAAGCCGTATTCGGCGTTTCGCCCACTCCGCGCAAGAACGCAAAACCGAAATCTCCGATCCAACCACCGTGATCGCCCGAGAAAACGAGCGAGTAACCGAAACATGCCCAGAGTACGGCGATCACGCCTAGGGAAATAAAACTTTGGAAAAGGGTCGAAACCACGTGTCTCGACTGGACCATGCCGCCGTAGAAAAATGCGAGACCAGGCGTCATCACAAACACAAGCGCGGTTGCGATCAGCATCCAAGCCGTATCGCCCGTATCGATGCGCGGAGCCAGTTCGTCGGCCCAGGCGGTAGAAAAACTCAGCAAAGCCGAGAGCGTACCCACATAAACACCGTATTTTACCCCGAAAATCTTCATGATCCCTGTCCCCCGTTGAGATGTTCAAATGCTGTGATTTCGCCCGAATGGGTCACGATCTTTCCAAGATCGAGACTCACCGCATGGAACGAATCATGCCGTGAAATAAGTACCATCTGACTTTTGGGGGAGGACGCGCGGAGGTTTGGACGATTGGAACGTCTGGCCTGAATGGGGAGATCGCTGCGAAAAAAGAATCCCGTCACGGGAATTCACAGTGCGTGATTCAATGCATTCTTTAAAATATATAATTTCTATGACATTCATTCATCTGATGAATACAGGCCGCATCACACCGAGGAATCAGGCATTATGGAACTGAATCATCTCAAATACTTTTTTGTTGTCGCCCGCGAAGGGAGCTTCACACGAGCCTCCCGGGCGCTCCGCATCCAGCAACCCACCATCAGCAAGATGGTCAAATCACTCGAGGACCAACTCGGCTTCTCGCTCTTGGAGCGTCACAAGCGAGGGATCCGCCTCACCCATTCGGGTGGAGAGGTTTATCGCATCTGCGAAAGAATCTTTGACGACGTCGACGCGATCAACGCATTTTCCCCGGCCGAAAAACTCGAGCGCAGTGGTCCCCTCACGTTCGGCGCGACTGACTCCGTCGCCTCCTACTTGGTACCAGGAATTCTCGCGGATTTCCTGCGGCTCTATCCTTCGGTGCGGCCATCTATTTTCTCCGGTAGCTCGAATTTGATCTGCAATGAGATTCACGAAGGGCGCGTGGAGTTCGGGCTGTTTTTCACTGTTCCCGAGAGCACGGGGTTCAGGATCACCCGCCTGGCGGATGTTCCTTTCCGCTTAGTGATCGCGACTTCCCAACTACAAAACAAGAAACGTCGCGGGTCATTTATCATCTCGCGTGACATTGACTATCCCAAGAATCGACCATTTCCAGTGCTCGAAATGCTTCGATCAAACGGCGTGAGCGTGGAAACGACGATCGCTTGCAACAACTTGGATGCACAGAAAGAACTCGTCAAACAGGGCCTCGGTGTCGCCCTCTTGCCTAGGTTCATGGTCAAGTCCGGTTTAGAAAAAGGCACCCTCACCGCACTTCATTCCAAAAAAGAATTCAGCTATGCCCTGAGTCTCGTCACCCGAAAGAATCGGGTCGATTCTGCAAATTTGACTGCATTTCGCGAGCATTTTGAGCAAAGAATCGTCGACTTGATCTAAAGCATGTCGCGCAGCACCATAATTTTTACTTATTCTGTAACATAAAAACTAATCATTCTCGCTCATTCAATTTCTACGATAGTCCCTGTTCATCGAACAAATCACTCACATCGAGAGTGAAATATTCTTTCGGTGAATCGCCTCACGGCAAAGGACTTCTTATGAAAAAGTTTTTCTTGGTTTTAGTCGCTCTGATCCCTGCCCTCGCCTCTGCTGACAGCCTCTATCCACGTCGCCCTTCGGCTCAACTCCAACTGAGCTACTTCGGCCGATCGATTGAAACGACTCTCGACAACTATGGAACGGTCACGATCACCGATGTCGGTCAACGTCGCGTCCTCGGCCGCACCCAACTTCAAGTTCAAAACTTCACCCAACTGTCTGAACTCTCATACGGACTCTCGCTTGCTCCGGTCAAATCGACCCGATCCGCAACAACCTGCATGATGATGCCTCTTCCGGTCGAAAGCGCGCTTCTCGTCTCTACAACCACTCGCGACGGCCAGTTCACGGGCAACCTGCGCCTCGTGCTTTCGGTTGAACAATGCTACGTCGAAAATCGTACGGCTCCGATCAACGAATTCGACCTCTCCAGCGCTCGCCAGCTTCGTACGGTCCTCGAATTCGTGACCTACGAAATCGCTAAACTTCCGCAAGGCATGACCGTCCGCTAAGCTCCGCCAAGTAGGCCCTTTTGGCCAAGGGCGGAAAACGCCGGCCAAAAGGGTTTCCTCCATTCCTGACTGGTTCTATGATGGACCCATGAGCGCGACCACCACTCGAAACCCCGCCAACGAAGAAATCCTCCGTGCCTATCCGGAGTCGACGCCCGAACAAATCTCCTCCCTGCTCGCCCGAGCAGACACCTGTTTCAAAAGTTCTCTCATCGAACCCCGCGCCGAACTCCGCGCTCGCCGAAAAAAAACGCTCCTCGCGTTCGCCGATCAGCTCGACACTCATCTGGAAACCCATGCCCGACTCATCACCGATGAAATGGGTAAAACTCTGAAACACGCCCGCGAAGAAGTAAAAAAATGTGCGTCCACCTTGCGCCTACTCGTCGAAGACGCAGATCGATTGTTCGCCCCACGACTGCACCCACGTGGCGAAGGGTTCCAGGCTTGGACGGAGTGGGATCCGATCGGAACGCTCTATGCGATCATGCCTTGGAATTTTCCATTCTGGCAGGCCGTACGCGCATTCGCGCCGTCGTACTTACTCGGCAATTCGTTCGTCCTAAAACATGCATCGAACGTCACGGGGTCGGCTCTTGCACTCAAGCAAGCATTTGATTCGGTCGGCGGAGAACCCGGCTCATTTGAACTCGTGATCCTAGCGGGAGAACGCGCACTCTCCCTGATCGACGACCCTCGCATTACCGCCGTCACGCTGACCGGAAGCGAAGGTGCTGGAAAACAGGTCGCCGCGCGAGCAGGATTAAACCTTAAAAAATGTGTGCTTGAACTCGGTGGCAGCGATCCATTTGTCGTTTTAGATTCGGCGCCACTCGAATCCACAATCGAAAAAGCCGTGCAATCTCGCCTCCTGTCAAACGGTCACAGCTGTATCGCCGCCAAACGTTTCCTAGTTGCGCGAACTCTCTATCCAGATTTCCTCAACGGCCTCCGCGCGCGACTCAATCGAATCATCATCGGTGATCCGATTGATGAAAAAACAGACCTAGGGCCTCTCGTCAATCGCGCGGCGGTCGAAGCCCTCGAAACGTTCGTTCGCGACACGATAGATGCGGGCGCAGTGGTCGAATCATTCGGTGAAAAACAACTCCCGCTCGCCGGAACCTATTTCGCACCTCGGATCGTGACGAACCTTCCAAAAGGTCACGCACTCAGACAAGTGGAAACGTTTGGCCACGTATTTTTTGTCGAACCGTTTGACTCGCTTGAGCAAGCCGCCGAACTTGCGAACGAAACGCTTTTCGGACTTGGTGCAAGCTGTTGGGGTGAAAATGAAACCGAGCGCAAAATATTGCGTGGGCTCATTCGATCCGGAATGTTTTTTGAGAATTCGATCGTCGCCTCTCACGCACGACTACCGTTTGGAGGGATTAAGTACTCTGGTTATGGCAGGGAACTGGGAACGGATGGTTGCCTGGAGTTCGCCGTATCGCGAACTTGTGTGGTAGGGCCGAGCTAAGCTACGAGGCCGATTTTTTTAAAAAAGGCGACGGTACGACGTCCTGCGGATTCGCCGAAGAATCGAAAAAAAACTGAACCTATTTCTTGATCAGTTTTCCGACTTGATCTGAAAACTCGACTTCACCTTGTTGAAGCGAACGTTCGTATTTTTTCATGTGGTTGACTGGGTTACCCGTTTGAACGGCGAGCCTCTGTTCCATCACGAGAGGTTTTTCCGCCAGAAAAAGCGCTCGATTCATCGCGGCTCGCGCGGCTTGATCCGAAGGAACCGCGGCGTTCGCATGAGCGAAGGACAAGATCGTCAGGACTCCGGCAATCATTAGTTTAGTCAGGCTGTTTTTCATAAATTCATTCTCCCGTTACAGAACTATGAAGCACGAGCCGTACCAAAGGGTAACTACCGAGAACTTGTTGAAATCACGTATTTTAGTCAATTTTGACCTGTTCGAATCATCGTCACTGTCGATGACCAGAAATCAGTCAGCGGGAGGAAAGCGTCGCTACGAAAGAAACCTCTCGCGCATTAGAGGGAACCTGTCCGATCCAAGTCGATTTGAACCGTACGACTTTTTTAAGATCGACCAGCAATTGTGACAGCGTCTTGAGCACCTGCACGTCGTTGATCTTCATCGTGAAGAACACACCTCGTTCGGCGCGCTTGAATAAAAATGCGCATTCGCGGAACGCCACCCAGGGTTCCGCATGGAGATCCATGACCAACCAATCAAAAGTCTCCGGCAACTCCGTATCGGGCGCATCCTTGATAGAGCTCCGAATGTGCGTGAAATTCAGGTTCTTGAAAACGCGCGGATCCATCTCGGCGCGATCGATACCCACGACACGGGCTCCTTGCTCGAGCGCGTATTGAGTCATTCCGCCAGGCGCACAGCCCACTTCGACGACTTGCTCGTTTTTTTGTATTAGGAGCTTGGATCGTTCGCACATTTCCTTGAGCTTGAAATAAGAACGCGATGGCACGCGCTCCAGCTGTGCCTCCGTCGGAAGCGCGGCGGGTTCTGGGTCTCGAGTCGCCGCCCACCAAACTTCGTTGCCTTTGTCGATCGCCCAGAACGAGAAACCTTTTGGCAATTGGATTTCAGGCGCGGGCTCGCCCGGTTTCTTCTTCTCGAGAAAAAGCCCGGTTCGCATCGAGAGATAAGGCTCCGGATAAGATCGCTCACTGAATGAGCCGCCACGAGCCTTGAAACTCGTGATCTCGCCAAACGAGAGTGCGAACGTTGCTCCCGGAAAACGAAGCTTCATTTCTTCTTTAAGCAGGTTTCGAGACTCTTCATGCCCTTGTACGAGCACAAACGAGCTACTTAGGATCGGAGTGTCCGCCATGAGTTAAACGAACGACCGGTAGTCAGTGATGCGGTAGAGGCCGTCTTTTGGACGAGCGGCGCGCTCACTGTAAACGGTGTCGACGAAAACGTGCATCGACTGCTCGAAAATATCCGAGAGCGCAATCAAGTTCGGCGGCTCATTTTCAAAGCTAGCCACCAAGTGACCGATTCCATGCACGTAGTTTGCGGCGCCTGCTTTGTGCTCGAGATCGTCGAGATGGAAATCGCGTTTCAGGAGCAGATGCGTCCGAGCGACTTCCCAGGGAAATCCGTCCTGGAGCAAACGCTTGCGAGTGCCCTGACCCATGCCCGGTTCATCGCGACCTGTAAGATAGATCAGCTCAATGCCGGTTTTGTAGAGTTCTTTGACGAATTCAGCCGCGCCTGGATAAGCGTGGTCGAAATCGAGATACTCGTTCGTGAAAAAACGCGCGCCCCAAAACGACTTCATCGATTTGAGTGCTGCTTGCGCCGAGGGCGTCTGAGTATTGAGTGCGAGGTGGTAGAAGGTGTCTTCGAGCGAATAGCCAACCTGCTCGGGTTTCATGCGCTCAATTGCTTCGCGAACTTCTGGGAACTCACGGCTGGAAGGGCTTGCGTTCCATTCCTGGAGGATCTTTGCAGTGCGCGGGCCTACCTCATAAAGCGTCGAGTCGAGATCTAGCAGCACGGCGGCTTTTTCGCCGCTCAGTTTTCGGGCCGATTCGATCACTTGATCGAGCACCTTACGGTTATCGAGGTCGTGGAATCGGCAGGCTTCGATCCAGGCTTTGCGAGAGAATTCAGTAGGCGTTTTCGTCATTTGGGCGGCAAGATATCGAGAAAATGGCCGTTCCTCAACCTCTTAAAACGATCGCAGCGCGGGTCACAGCGTGCGAAAAATGCCCGCGGCTTCGCGATTATTGCCATTCGATCGCACAGACCAAGAAAAAAGCCTATCTGCACGAAAACTACTGGGGAAAACCCGTCCCCGGCTGGGGGGCCCCAGACGCCACCCTATTCGTGCTTGGGCTCGCCCCAGGCGCCCATGGCGCCAACCGAACCGGTCGAATGGTCACAGGCGACCGCTCGGGTGATTGGCTCTACCGAGCGATGTTCCGCGCGGGATATGCGAACCAATCGAAATCTGTTGGCCCCGGAGACGGTCTCGAACTCATTCGAGCCTACGTCACTTGCCTTGCCAAATGCGCGCCGCCCGAGAACCTTCCGAACAAGCGCGAGTTCGAACTCTGCGCGCCCTACTGGCATCAGGAACTCGAGGCGCTCCCGCAAATTCGTGTGATCCTTGCACTCGGGCGACTGGCGTTTGAGGCGGTCCTAAAAAAATTCGGGCAAAAGAAACAAGCCTTCCGCCATGGTCTCGAAGTGGGGCTCCCAGGCGGTCTCCATCTCATCGCCTCTTACCATCCAAGTCAGCAGAATACTTTTACCGGGGTGCTGACGGAATCGGCGTTTGATGCGGTTTTCGAGCGAGCGAAATTGCTCAGCTAGCGCGAGAGATCGCCTCACGAACGAAATTCAGAACGTCTTGGATTTGCATGCTTAAGATCGTTCGCGCTTTTTCTTCAAACTGATCGTGAGCTTGAAGGTCGCGACCGGTTCTTCGCCTAATTTCTTAGGACAATAAGCGGTGATGTTCACGGCACCTTCGACCCGCTCGTCGGAGGCGAGCGCTTTTTGAACCAGCTCGATCATCGACCCGCCATCGGTGCTAACAAAATGCACGTCGGCTTCGGGGCGTTTGAGGAACTTAGCTTCGAAATCTTTGAAAACCAGGCCCACGCGGTTACCGGTCTTCTGGATCTCCCGCATCGCGGCGAGCCCCCCCGCTACGTCTGCACCAATCGAGAGCGCGCCGAAATACATCGAGCCCAAATGGTTCTTGGTCCGGTAGTTCAGCGGAAAAATGACCTCAACCCGAGAATCGGTATATTCAGCTAACCGCGGCGAACAGAAAAAAATCAACGGAATCTTGTAGAGTCCGAAGGCTCGCAGTTTCCAGGTTTCTTTCCAAAGAGAGGTCTTAGGTTCACTCATGGCGGAAATCCGATCGAAAGTTTAAAGAGGGAATACTCTCTCGTAATTTTGCCCGCCCGATCGCGAATGATCAAATCGGAAACGACCGGCTGCTGACTGATCTGTTCCGCGAATGTTTCAGGTAGGTGGTCGCGCAATTGAAACTGGTACAACGAAAGCAGCGAGTTCTCACCTTGTTTCAGAAATACACGAACTGTATGTAAATTGAGGAGTCCGAGTTCTCGCGCGGCGTCCAAACAACGCTTCTCCTGCACCGTCGGAAATACGATGAATAGCATACCGGCCGGCCCCAAGTGTCGTGCTCCGGTTTCGAGGTAGGCCTCTACGCCGCCTCTCTCCTCAAAACGACAAGCGCGTTTCTGCGGGTGTTCACTCGGGATACCATCGGTCAGCGGGAAATACGGAGGGCTGCCGGTGATGAGGTCAAATTTTTCGTCGGGATTTGGAAATGCTTCGGGTGATCTGAAATCTCCCAGGCGTGCGTCGATTCGTTGTTCTAGACCATTGAGCGCGATTGACTTGAGCGCGAGGCGATAGCTCTCGCTCTGGGCTTCGACGGAGACGAGGCGAGCCCCGGGGAATTTCCAAGCCATTAAGTGGGCCACGGTTCCGATGCCGCTACCGAGATCGAGGATGGAGTCTGCGCGGCGCGATTGAGCGGCCGCAAATCCAGCGACGAGGAGATCATCGGTGGAAAATCGGTGACCGTCTTTCAATTGGAAAAGCTTATAGAAGCCGCAAAGAGCGTCTAATGTCTCCCCGGCCTCGGGCACACCCTGATTTTCCGGCTCTGGACCTGGGATCACCCAGCCCTTAAATCGCTTCATATCCACGTTTCATACCCCGTAAAAACAGAGAGGGCCGCCAGACTCAACTCCCTATTCCCGATCAATGACCTGGACAAGGGATATTGAGGCGGCGGCCCCCTAAAACCGAGCGTTAGCTCGAAAGATTACTTCTTACCTTTTTTCTTCTTACGGAAAGCGGCTTTCTTATCGACCGCACGCTTAGATTTGCCTGCGAAAACTGCTTTTTTGAACTCGCCGTCCGTCTTCATTTTGGCTTTGCGCGCGTCGCGGCCTTTTTTCTTAACGGTTTTACGGGAGGGAGGAGTTTTTTTCGTTTCAGCCATGGTTCTCAGTTTCCTTATATTAACGATTCCATCAGGCCCGAAACTCGAGCGCTTAAGACGGATCAGAATCAACTTATCCTCGCATACTGCCATGAGCTAGTCTGATAGACAAGATGTGATGCGTGGCTATAACGGCAAAAGGCCGGGGGATCCACTCCCCGGCCTTCTACCGATTCGTTCGATCGAATCGACGAACTTTTGATCCTAATTATGGAGTCGGAGCGCCGACAGTGCCTGCACTCAGATCTTTGAACATACCGTCGCCGCGGACGTAGTAGCGATCCGAAGCTTGCATGTGGCGTAATACGGTGCTGACTTTCCAGTTCACGCGAAGTTCCATCGCTGCGATTGGATCAGCCGTCGTACCAGCGTTCGTCGGGTTCACGACTTCGCCTTGAGCGCTGAACTTGTAGCCCCAAGAAACGTTCAGGGTCGCTGGTTCGATTTCCACGCGGCTCAAGAAACGACCTTTGCCGTCCAAAGATCCACTGTGGGTGTAAGCGATGCGGTAGTTGAATTCCGCGACTTTCATGCCGTATGCGTTGGTGTAAGTTTTTCTGAAGACGCGGGTTTCAGGAATAGCCCACTGGCCCAATTGCTCCCAGCTTTTGATTCCCTGAGGAACGAGGGAGATCGGCTCGAATTTTTGATCCACGACTGGAGCGTTCTTCTCGATGATTTTCCAGATTTCGGTACCGATGCGGATGATTTCACCCAAGTCGATTCCGTCGGTTGGAGGTTTCGGAGCCGGCGCAGGAACGGGACCGGTCGGGGGAACAGTGCCACCGGGAATGCCGACACCAGGACCAACGTCCATAGCGTCTGCGTTCATGACAGGCTCGGCGTAGACGTGGTCGACTTCTTCGGTCGTCACGCTAGAGATCGTAAAGTACTTCTCAAGGTCTGATGGCTCAGCGTGAATGGTGTTCGCGCCGATCAAAGCAAATACAGAACTAGCGGCCAGCACTGCGTATTTCATCTTCATGATATGGAGTCCCCCGAATGTTTCGGTTTGGTTTTCCAGCGAACTCCTCGTTCCATCGAAGCCCCTACCCATGCTTGGGTTCCATCCGCTGAAGTGCCCTCATAAGTAACACTCATGAAAACCGATCGTCACCGAGCGGTGCGTCGAGATTCTGCATTTTTCTGATCGCTGCATGTTCCCAAAAACTTGATGAAGGCACCGTCTCTTAGGCCGTTTCGACCGAGAATCCTTGGTGCATGCGCCAAGGCAAGCAGACTCATCGACGCCGATCAGAATCCACATCGTGTATTTTTTTATTTCATCCGAGCTAAAATAAAAAAATTAAACACTGCAATATTCGCCATCGTTGAATCATTGGACGAGGCGTCACTCAGGTAACTTCGGGCAGAGTTTAAATTCTGAACAGGCTTTGGCGCGAGCGATCGCGCGTTCTACAACGGGAAGATATTCTTTCTGATACTCCCGTTTCGTTTTTTTGAGCTGAGCTAACTCTTCTTCTAGGTAAGCGACCATCGTTTTACCTTGAGAATCGCGAACACAGAGATCGCTTCCGGTATCCATCAAAATCTCTAGTCGATCAGCCTCCCCGTAAAACCTGGGCTTAACCCACGTCTCTCCTTCTACTAGAAGGTCTAATGGACGCGCACCGTACTGAATCAGAAGTCGGTAGACCGCTTCTTCATCGAGTAGCCGATAGTAAAACGATTGAGGCAGTGATTTAAGAACCGCACCATTTTTCAAAAGAGCCTCGATGCCTTCTTTCCACTGCCTGGATTCGAGAATAGTCGCCGACACCAGCGCTTCGTTTTTATAAGGATACCCAGCGGCGAGAACGGCTTTGAGCACGGACATTCTCTTCACGGTAAATGCGAGATTAACCACATCCGGTCTGTATGCCCCCGGATTTTTGGTCGCGCGCTGGTATCCCAGTTCAGTAGGATCGGGGTACTTGGATTTTAAATGATCAGCGCCGAGTTCCGCGTCGTGAAAAATCTGAAGCAAGCGTGGATCAGAAGTGAAGGTCTCAGGCTTGCTTTGCTGAATTCGATCTTCCAGATACTCCAAGAGAAGGGACAAACAGGCCGCAACCCCGAGAGCAAATACGACCGCTGAAAATTTCCACCAAAGTGTTCTCAGTGCTGGGTTCATCCAGCCTTTTGCCAGCAATCCACCGATCGAGGAGAATAACGCCATTCCCAAGGGTGCTGTTATGAACACCAGGGCCCACCCCCAAGCGGCTATTGCCCCATCAAAAGCCTTAGAAAGGGTCCAAGGTCCCCAGAATCCGACGCCTAAACCCACGATCGCACCCAGTACACCGCCGAACCCCGTCCAAAAGATCGATTGCATAGAAAAATCGTAGCACACGCTCAAGACGGCGCGACCATTGATTCAAACGCCGTGTTCCCGCAGACTCTAGTGATGAGTCGCGCGCTCGCTTGGAGCCAAATATTTCCCCGACCCGAAACCGATGACGAGGATTGCATCGCGATCAGTCGCCATCTTACGATCGAACTTCTCATCGACGGCTATCAACATGGATTTTTTCCGTGGCCGCATGCGGGCGTCGACGGATTCCCTTGGTTCCATCCGGATCCACGGGCCCTCCTATTTTTTGATGAACTGCACATCCCTCGATCACTCTCGAAAACGCTGCGCAAGCATCAAAGCCAGTGGCGAGTCACCATGAACCAGGCGTTTTCCCGCGTGCTCGATGACTGCAAGACGACCGAACGCCCCGGCCAACCCGGTACGTGGATCACGGACGAGATGCAGGCTCAATACTTGGCTCTGCACCGCGAAGGATACGCGCATTCGCTCGAGGTCTGGGAGGGCGAAGAACTCGTCGCCGGGATCTATGGCGTGTACGCAGGGTTTGCGTTCTCCGCCGAAAGCATGTTCCATCGACGAACCGGCGCCTCGAAATTCGCCGTCATTGAACTGTGTAAAAAACTAAAAGAGCGGGGCCTCACCTTTTTGGACATCCAGATGATGACCCCGCACATGGAACTGATGGGAGCTCGAGAGATCAGCCGTTCGGCGTTCCTGAAGTTTCGAACTCGGTCTCTTTCGAAGGCTTTGTCGTTTTCTTGAACTCGAAATGAGGCTTGCCGTCTTTCATCGTGATGTGCACGCTTCCGCCGTGCTCGAGTTGTCCGAACAAAATCTCCTCGGCGAGCGGTTTTTTGAGCTCGTCCTGGATGATTCGGGTCAGCGGCCGAGCACCGAGCAAGCGATCATAGCCTTTTTCGGCTAGCCAGGTACGAACCTCGGCATCGACATCGAGCTCGACCGATTTCGCGAGCAATAGGCTCTCGAGTTCGAGCAGCTGTTTGCCCACCACGTGACCGACCGTCAGCGGATCGAGCGCGTTGAAATAGACGATCGCATCCAAGCGATTCCTAAACTCCGGACTAAACGTCTGCTCGACGGCCTTTGCGGCGGCTTTGCTACTGATCGGATCGGAGCCTGCGAAACCAACGCTCCGTCGTTCCATATCGCGCGCTCCTACGTTTGATGTATAGAGCATCACGACATTTCGGAAGTCGACCTTGCGACCGTTATTGTCCGTCAAGGTCCCGTGGTCCATCACCTGAAGCAGGATGTTCCAAATCTCAGGGTGGGCTTTTTCGATCTCATCCAAGAGCACCACACTGTGCGGTTGCTTGAGCACCGCACCGGTCAGCATCCCTTGTTGTTCGAATCCCACGTAACCGGGAGGTGCGCCAATCAGGCGTGAAATCGTGTGCCGCTCGGAATATTCGCTCATGTCGAAGCGAATAAACGGAATCCCCATACAGAGCGCGAGCTGCTTGCTTACTTCTGTTTTACCTACACCCGTCGGACCACACAGTAAGAACGAACCGACCGGCTTATCCCCGGAGCGCAGTCCGGATCTTGCCAATCGAATAGAGGTCACCAGTCGCTCGATCGCCTGGTCTTGACCGAAAATAGAGAGCTTGAGGTCCCGGTCCAAGTTCTGAAGACGCGATTTCTGAGACGTCGATACGCTTCTGGCCGGAATGCGCGCAATCTGGGCGATCATTTCCTCAATTGCTGGCGTATCGATCACCGGACGCTCTGACTCATCGGTTCCTGGTTTTCGCTTGAGCCGAAGTTTAGCGCCCACCTCGTCTATCACATCGATCGCCTTGTCCGGCAAGAATCGATCCGTGATGTGCTTAGCAGAGAGCTCGGTCGCCGATTTCAAGGCATCATCCGTATACTGTACGCGGTGGTAGTCCTCGAACTTGGGTTTCAAACCCTTGAGGATTTGCACGGTGTCGTCGACGGACGGTTCGATGACGTCAATTTTTTGGAAACGTCTGGAGAGCGCCGTATCCTTCTCGAACACATTTCGATACTCCGCGTAGGTCGTCGAACCGACGCAGCGGATCTCGCCTGCGGCCAGGAGTGGTTTCAGTAGGTTCGCAGCGTCGAGCGAACTTCCGTTCACCGAGCCCGCACCGATCAGCGTGTGGATTTCGTCGATGAAAAGGATGGGCATTTCGCCTTTTTCTTTTCGCTTTTCAATGCCTTCGAGGACTTTCTTCAAGCGTTGCTCGAAATCGCCACGAAATTTGGAACCGGCAATGAGCCGCCCCAGATCAAGCGAATAGACGACGGCGTTCACCAAGAGATCAGGAACCTGATTCTCAATGATCTTGAGCGCCAAACCTTCGGCGATCGCAGTCTTACCGACGCCGGCCTCTCCCACGAGGAGTGGATTGTTTTTGCGACGGCGGCAAAGTGTCTGAATCATTCGGTCGAGTTCGTTCTCCCGACCCAACACCGGGTCGATCTTACCCGCGCGCGCTTTCTTATTGAGATTGTCGGCGTATTCTTCGAGCGCATCTTTTTTGATCGAGTCTTTTGGACGTGCCGAAGGGCCCGAGCCTGCACCTTCCTCGGAATCTTCATCTCGCGCCTGCTCGTCCTCGTCTTTGATCGTGCCATGACTGATGAACTGAATCAGATTCAATCGATCGATGCCCTGCTTTTGAATCAGGTAGAGTGAGTGACTTTCTTTGGCTTGAAATAGAGCTACGAATAGATCAAGCGGCCGGATCTCATCTTTGCCCGAGCTCTGCACTTGAAAAAGCGCCCGTTGAATCAAGCGCTGAACGCCGAGCGTGGCGACGGGTTGCTCGCCAAAACCGGTGGCCCCCGCCTCTTTCATTTGCGGAACTTCTTTTTCTAGATATTTTTCGAGCTCATGGCGAAGCTCCAGGGCGTCTCCGCCGCAAGCCGTGATGGCCTCCTCGACGTCTTGCTCTAAACAAAGCGCCCAGAGCACGTGCTCGAGCGTGAAATATTCATGGGCACTATCGGTGGCGCGCGCTACCGCGCGATTGATCACATTTTCTGCTTTTTTACCGATCATAGGAGAATCTCCTCTCTCGAATCCACTGGTGACGTCACTGATGTTGACTGCTTAAAACGGCTGGACGGAAACATGAGTTACTGTTCTTCGAGCGTGGCCTTGAGCGGAAAGCCGTTCTCGCGGGCGTGATCCGAGACTTGACTGACTTTGGTTTCGGCGATCTCAAACGAGTAGATGCCGGCCACTCCGTGCCCTTGATGATGGACGGCGAGCATGATCTGCATCGCCTGCTCGTGGCTCTTTTTGAAGAACCGCTCCAAAACCTCGATCACGAATTCCATCGTCGTGTAGTCATCATTGTGGAGTAGAACTGCGTACTTTTTAGGCTCACGCACCTCTGTCTCATCTAAAACGCCTACGTCCCGATCGGTTTCTCTTTGTGGACTCCCCATGAATTCAAAGATAGCCCACAAGAGTTAAGATGGGAACGACTGCTGCGACGTCAAGTGCACGGTCCACGTTCTGGAATTTACGTTTCATGAAACCGTTTTCATCCGGAATTCTTGACGAATCATCGATTTGACTAGATTCTTGAGGGATGGCTGATCTTCCCATGACGCTCGCTCGTCAACTCGAGCTTTCCCGCTTTCAACGCGCGCTCGAAGTGACCGAAAGCCTCGCTGCAAACCGCGCCCTGCTGACGACGATGGAACTAGAACGCATCAATTCTATCATCACGGGCAAGACGGACCCCATTTGGCGTCTGGGCCCCGTAACCCTCACCCTTCCGGGCGGCAAGACTGAGACGCTCGCCTTGATTTCAGATCCGAAGATCACCGCACGCGATCACTTGCACGTCGCCACAGAATCGTCGGAAAACGGACACCCCGTAGAAGCGGCGATTCAGATCTACGCCGAGTTCGTGCTCTCGCACGTTTTTGCGGACGGCAACCGCCGAACGGCCGTCGCCGCCGCTCACTATTTCTTCAAACGATATGACGTGCCGATCAGCGGGCTTGCGCTGCATGAAATTGGCCTAGGCGACCTGCGTGAAAAAGACGTACGCGAGAGCCTCAAGGACACCGTGATGCAAATCGTGCGATTTGCTGGCAAACGCTAACGCAAAAAACACGGATTTTGCGCGCAGGGTGTTTTCAGGATTCCGCAGCACAATCGCCGCAATTCTCCCCTAGCGACTCCCTTTCAAAAACTTGTCCCGGAACATCTTCTCATCGAGCGAGTTCCAACCGCTTCTTCGCCCAGAGTCGACGGCATCTTTTAACTCGGGATACATAACGTAAAGCTTCTCGAGGCGAAGGATCGCGCGCATGAATGAATTAAATCGGGATTCTTTCATGCGCACGGCACGGAGGCCGAAATTCTCGATCCGAGAGTTACCACTCTCTTCGGCGTCGCTGACGAATACACGGGGTACGCTCATACGGCGGAAATCTTTTCGGACCATCGATTCATACGCGACGTTATAGGCTGATCCAGACGTCAGGAATTTCATGGCGGCATGAACGAAATCGATCGCTATTAGACCCAGAGCACCAGCGCCAGCAATCGCGCCAATCTTCTCACCCGTCGAGAATTGGGAATACTCCGGCAATACACCCGGGAGAATCCCGGCCGCAAATCCCGTTAAGATTACTTGCAGTACCCAAGCCTGACGTTCGTAATGCGAGTGTTTGAGCGTCGGATCAAAATGCGAACGTGTATAAGTGAAAAAAGGCATGCTGACGAAATTGCGAAACGATTTGGCGTAAAACTGCATTTGATCGATGAATTTCATCAGCTCAACCGGAAGCTCATGACCTTCGGTTGTTTCGAGCGTGGGTCCAAACGGCACGCCGATCTTATAGCTCTGGTCGCCTAAGAAGAATCGACCTTTGAGGCAGGATTCATTCAGGCACCCCAGCCAGATCGTCTGATGGGTTTGACCTTTGTTTAGAAGCGGACGTCCCATGGGATAAATGGAGACCGTCTCGGACTCGAGTGCGGGACGAATCGTGAGGGTAAATGATACGGGCTCCGTCTCACGATCGTCGGCGTAAGCCGAGACCGAAACAAGAGCCATCATTACACCGACAATAGATAAAATCGACATGTCCGAGAAATCTACCAGATTACTCGCAAAAACAGAGCGCGATCTTCTTGCCAAGACTGTTTCTTAGGACAGCTGTCTACATCGGAGTCCACAGAGCGGAGCAGTTCCCCGTGTTTCACCTAGCGATCGGGAGAAAAAACAAACCTAGGGACTAGGCGTGCTCTTTTTCGCGATGATCCCCTCGAGCTTCAGTCGATTCTCGGGACTCAGAGATTTGAGATCGCGAAACCGCTCGGCACCCGCGAGGTCGAAAACCGGAGACTCATCGATGATCTCTAAATAAGCCTCCTGCACCTGGACCAGTTGATCGCGCAATATGGGATAGGCCTGAAGATCCGTCCATTCAATGGTTTTCACCGGTGCAGTCACCCAGGCGTAGAGCTCCGTCAGATCGCGGTAGTTTCGTGCATTGGAAAAACCATCCGCGTTCACGTCCTCATAACCGAGGATGCCGCTGCTCAGCACGTTCGCAGAAGTTGCGCCCGTGATGTCGCGGATCGATCGATGTGTGAGCGTCGTTCCCAGTTCATCCGGATAGAGGGCCGGATAGTTGTTTTTCAGGTACTCGTAGTAGAGGCCTGGAAAACGAAATCGCGCGCGGTTGCCGAAGTAGTTCATCACGTTTGCGACCGGGATTCCCAAGTCTGAGCGCACTGCCGGATACGGCAAGTAGTCCGCTCGATAGGTATCGGTCGCATTGTAAACAGACGCCTGGAGGATTCGAATCTTGTCCGTCTCGGTGCCCAAGCGAGAGACCGCCGATCTCAGGCGATCAAACTTGAACTGCTCAGCCGCATTCAAACGGATCTCGTAAGCGGGCGAAGCTTGATTCACGAAATCCCGATAGAATTGATATCTTGGGTCAAGAAATGATGGCAGATAAACGTTGTTCTCCGGATCTTGCATCGCTTTTGACAGTACGAACGCGTCTTCGATCTCTTGGATCGAACGTGCATTCAAAATCACCCGCTCAGACTGTCGTTGATGTTTGCCACCAATGATCGCCGCGCCGACGATGCTGTTTCTTCGCCCCATTTCTGCCAGGTCAATCGGATGAGACGTCGTACCGAGGTCAAGATTTCGGTAACGAGGATGATTCGGAGCATTTTGGATGAATCGTTGAAGTGCTGACTCCTCGAACTCCAAGCGTGCGATGCGGCCGGATCCCGAATTTTCGCCATAGGCTCGCCCGTTGTGAGTCGAGGCGATAAAACCCGGCCAGTGCGGATAACCGTCGAAGATCGGGCTCCCGCGGTGACAATGCACGCAATTTCGCGGCTCGCGGTTCACTTGCGCTTGGCGATTCTGAAATGAGATCTCGGCAAAACGAGACTCTCCGAGGCCATACTGTTCAATGATTTCCAGGCGGGCGTCCGGCGACGTGTCCGGGGCCGCGAGATTTCCAGAGAATGAGAGATAGAATTGGTGATCAGGAGTCGTCAAGATTACCCGAGGCGCATCGATGCTTGCCGATTGAGTGCTTCGAGAATCATAGACCATGAGGAACTGTTTCTTCATGGAGGGCGGAAGCAGAGCTAACATCTCGTCGACTGATTTGGGTGCATGAGATTGAATCTGGGCTTCGATGGAATCCAAGTACGGGGTTTCAGTGAGCGGCGGGTTTGCCCAGCCATTCGTTGTCAAAAGCCCCAGGAAAAAAGTGAGGAAACCCAGCATCATTTTGTGCATATGGTCCCGTATCAATCGTTTTGATGATTCGCCATCAGAAAATCATGGCGGCCTCGAACAGTTCACGTGAACTGTTCCGAAAAGGAAAAAAAAGGCGGACGACTTCGACAGTGTCCGCCTGTTGGGAAATTACTTTACGAGCGTCCGCACTTCCGTACGCAGTTCGCGATCTGTCGGATCGTTCTCGTTAATGGGTGAGCTTCTTGAACTTCATGCGCGTGGGCTTAAGGGCATCATTGCCGAGGCGCTTCTTCTTATCTTCCTCGTAATCCTGGAAGTTACCTTCGAAGAAGACGGCCTTAGAGTCGCCTTCGAATGCCAGGATGTGCGTGCAAATACGGTCCAGGAACCAGCGATCGTGGCTAATCACAATTGCGCAGCCAGCGAAACTGACGAGCGCCTCTTCCAGCGCGCGGAGCGTGTTGACGTCAAGATCGTTGGTCGGTTCGTCGAGGATGATGACGTTCCCGCCCGATTTGAGAATCTTAGCCAAGTGGAGGCGATTGCGTTCACCACCCGAGAGTGAGCCCACGAGTTTCTGCTGATCGCCACCAGTGAAATTGAACCGAGCGCAGTAGGCACGCGATTGCACTTCTTTGGTACCGAGCATGATCGTCTCGTTTTTACCGTCCGCGATTTCTTCCCAAACCGTGTTTTCAGGGTTGAGCGCTTCGCGACTCTGGTCAACATAAGCGAGTTTAACCGTATCACCGACCGTGACCGTACCCGAGTCCGCGGTTTCTTTGCCGGTCAGGATTTTCATGAGGGTCGACTTACCCGCTCCGTTACCGCCGATGACGCCGACAATCGATCCCGGTTGAATTTTGAAATTCAGGTTTTCGAACAACAAACGTCCGTCATACGACTTGGATACGTTCTCGACATCGAAAACCTTGCCACCCAAGCGAGGTCCGGCCGGAATGTAAATCTCGACCTCGTCAACTTTGTCCGGACGATCCTCGGCCACCATTTTTTCGTAAGCCTGGATACGGGCCTTGGATTTGGCTTGGCGAGCGCGTGGCGACATGCGCACCCACTCGAGTTCGCGCTCAAGCGTTTTCTGGCGCTTGGATTCGGTTTTCTCTTCTTGGGCGAGGCGTTTTTGTTTCTGCTCAAGCCAGCTCGAATAGTTGCCTTCCCAAGGAATGCCGTGCCCGCGATCAAGTTCTAAGATCCAGCCCGCGATGTTATCTAAGAAGTAGCGATCGTGAGTGACCGCGACGACGGTGCCTTGGTAATTTTTCAAGAACGTTTCGAGCCAAGCAACCGATTCTGCGTCCAAATGGTTGGTCGGTTCGTCGAGAAGCAGGATATCTGGCTTTTGCAAAAGCAAGCGCGCAAGCGCGACGCGCCGGCGTTCACCACCGGAGAGGTGTTTGACCGGGCTGTCTAGCGGCGGCAAGCGAAGTGCATCCGCAGCGATCTCAATCGTGCGATCGAGTTCCCAACCATCGACGGCTTCGATTTTTTCCTGAACCTTGGCTTGTTCTTCGAGGAGTTTATCCATTTTGTCCGGGTCGAGATCCGGATCCGCAAACAAGTTCGAGATTTCTTCGAAACGCTTCAGGTGTTTGACGATATCACCCATGCCGCCCTGGACATTTTCGCGAACAGTCGCGTTGTCATCGAGTTTCGGCTCCTGCTCGAGGTAACCGACCGTGATACCTTCGCCGGGACGGGCGTCGCCGTTGAAGTTCTTTTCAACGCCGGCCATGATCTTCATCAAAGTCGATTTACCCGAGCCGTTTAGGCCGAGAACACCGATTTTAGCGCCATAGAAAAAAGACAAATAAATGTCGCGCAGGACTTGTTTGTTGGGCGGGTAGATCTTGGAGACGCCCACCATAGAAAAAGCGTACTTTTGTGCCATCTGAGAAGGTCCTTAGGCGCGTGGCGCGCCCCTATATTTGAGGTTTCCCCGACAATGCCTAAATCGGGGCTCCCCTGTCAAACGTGACGCATCGAAAAATGAAAAACGAGTCCGATAAGCCTTTATGCGCTTTTCGTCACGTATCTTTGTCGCCTCCTTGAGCTTGGTTTTGATGCCGCTAGTCGCTTACTCGGCGGGCAAACGTGTGGCCGAACCCAAGGAATTTGATCGCCTCGACGGCACCGGACCGAGCGGCAAAAAAGTCAACGTGATCGAATGGGAGAATAATCTCGAGATCCATGTTTATCCCAAGGGCAGCCTCTCGGGCTTGGGCCTGAAGGTCGATCGCAAGGATAAGAACAAACCCGTCATGGTGATCGAGTACTCATTCAAAGGCACTCCTTACACGATCATTCGTCGCGCGGTGATCGCAGTACCGCTCAAAGACGGTTTCCGCACCTATCAAGAATCCAATACCGATGATTACGACAAGGTCATCATCACGAATCACACACTGACGGCGTCCGTGAAACCGTTCCCGCTGAATGCAGCTCCCACACAACTTTATCCCGACCATCACCCGGCACTTCAGGTCGCCGAACAATCGGACGATGCTGCCGCACCGGTCGTCGGCGAAAGCCGTCCAGAAACCTACAGTGCGAGGTCTTCACAAGACACCCGCATCAAACTCGAGAAAGCGAACGAAGATCGCAAGCCAGCTTCGCAAACCCAACCGCGAACATCAGACGAAGGCAGCGTCGGTTCGTTTGATTTCAAATAGCTGAGATTTGAAACGGTTTCGTGAGTCTAACTTGACTGGCAAAACTCACCAGAATACCGAAATGGGATGAAAACCATCTCTTTGAGTTTGCTCACCGCTCTTGCTTTTTCTTCATCCGTTTTTGCAAGTACTCTCACGCTTCGCTGTGAAGTCAGCCGCTACGGTCAATTCGACGTCCCACCTCCTCCGCTCCCAGCCGACGGTACGCCACCCCCACCCTTGAGCGTTCCAACCGGTCCCAGTGACGAAGGAAATTTTGTGGAAAATCTTATTGTTCGCCTAGACGGCCCGATCGTGACTGCGGTCATGCCAAAAACACAAGATGATGTTCAAATCCGTTTGTTCACCAACCAAAAAACTTTCGAAAATCAGAAAAAATACGGCAAGTATCAATTGCACGTCAAACTAACGGGAAAAAAAGACGGCATTCCTCGTTATGATTTCGAAAAACGATCTCAGCTCGCCATGACGTTTGGGGACAGCCAACACTCCGCAATTCAAGCCATGACGACCTTGAACTCTCCAGGTGGAGCTGAACAAGTCATGGGAGTGAGCTGCATTCGCCTGAGGTAATTCAAACGGAATTCGGCGAAGAACAAAATCTCTTGGTCTACGCCGAATCTCACGAACGCCGTTCTAAAAAGCCCAATAGCGGCGGAAATTTTGCCTGATAGTGGTTCGCCTTCGCGAATTCTCCCGCGTAAGTAATTCGCGTTTTTGGTCGCTCGCTCCAATGCCGCTGAGGTTGCACGTGGTGCTCTTGGTGGAATCCTTCGTTGAACATGATCCGGTTGTAGATTCTGCCGTAGTGGCTCACCGAATTGGCGAATCGATCCGAATGATCGGTCGCATGGTAGTGCTCGTAGTAGTTCTCCAAATGAGCGAGAAACCAGCCCACGAAAAATAGAGGCAGGTAGACGAGCACAAACCACTTCCAATTGATCGCGCACCAAAGCGCAATCGCCGCGACCACCGCCATGAGCTCTGCGATCAATTGCGGAAGTTCTTGTTTTCTTTTCACCTCTATAAACGCATACGTCGTACCGTCTCGAAAGAGCGAAAGCGCGCAATAAGAAATGACGTTTTCCTGTTTCCCGTTTTTTCCAAAACGGTACGTCGAGGAAGGATCCTGAGTCGTCCCACCTCTCACTGGATCATTCGAATACTTGTGATGCGTCAAGTGGTGATATTTGTAGAGAATTTGCGGGAGCCCTAAGTTCATCGAATTAAATACCGAAAAAAACCGGTTCAACCCGTCCGAGGAAAAAAACGGCGTGTGAAGAAAGTTGTGAGTCACCACAATCGGGTTGAAATAGAATGCTAATGAAAAAATCCCGAACAACACCGCGTTCAAAATCAACGAGAGCTCATTAAAATAGACTGCCCAGGCGACCGTGCCTCCAAACTGAAAGACAGTGAATCCAAAGAGCACCGAGTCCCAGCGAGAGTATTTCCATAGCCGTGGCGATGCGCTCATTCGCCGAAGAGTACTGAATTTATTATACTGAGTCACTAGTGAAATTCAGTCGCCGCAAGGGCCGAAGCCTCAGTCGGTGGCACATGCCATACCAGGTGGACCCACTAAACAGCCACGCGCCCAACTTTCAGAATCAGATCCCACGCCATCGACTTACGCAAGTGAGGATCCCCCCAGATCGGTTCTAGCTGCTTGAGAAGCAAATCTGTCGCATCTACCCCATGTTTTTCGCGGTAGAGTGCGTGCGCGGACCAAGTTTTGAAATATCCCATGAACTCTTCGAGCGTGTAGGCCACTTCGATTTGAAACTCTGGAAACGCTATTTGCTCGAACGGAAATTTTAGGTTTCGATACCGATCCCAAATGAGCTGATTCTGCTGTTTCCAAAACGCGCCCAAAGTTCCGAAATAAAACTCATGCAAAATTGAATCGATCGCAGGCGAAATCGGCGCATGAAAACCGTATCCCCAAGCCGCGAATAGTCCCCCGGGTCTTAGCACGCGTTTTACCTCCGCGTAGAACCGGTCGTGATCAAACCAATGGATCGCTTGTGCAACGGTGACCAGATCGACGCTCTGAGCCGGGACCGGCAGTGCGGCTTCGGCCGCTAGTTCCTGATATTCAACATTCGCGATGGGAAGCGCATTCCGAAGCTGCGCGGAACTCAGATCAGTCGCGATGATTCGATCGAAATAGGGTGAAAGACCTTGAGCAGCCTGCCCGTTTCCAGTCGCGCAATCCCAGGCGAGCGCTCTGGTTGGCGCGCAATCAGCCAGTTGTTGGAATAGCCGAGCGGGATAAGCGGGACGATAGATGGAGTAGAGATCCGCTTGTTTCGAGAACAGATCAGTGGAACGGGACGGATGTGAGTCAGTCATCAAGTCCTCCTCAGGTCGTAAGAATGAAATCATAGCGGTGAAGCGCCCATTTGGGGTGATCAGTTTTAGTAATCATTTTCAATAATTAAAATATATATTCAACTCAGTTAATCGATTATTTCATATATTCAAACGATCGTTTGATTTTTTAAAAGGATTCACCGATACTGGCATCATGGCAAATGACAGCACCAAAGACCTTTTGCTGAAAGCAGCGAAGACCCTTTTTGCAAAAAAGGGATTCGACGGCACGACGGTCAAAGAAATCGCCGAACAGGCGGGAGTGAATGTGAGCCTGGTCAGCTACCACTTCAACGGAAAAGAAAATCTATTCCACGCGCTCCTCGAAGAGTTTGGAAATAGCCGTGTAGGTGCCACCGAACGGTTCCTCAAAGGTCCCACCAGTTTTGATGACATGCGCACCCGCCTCACCCTCATGCTCGAAGAAAACATGGACTACAGCATGAATGAGCCCGAACTCAACGAGATCATGAACCGCGAGTGCATGGTCACTGTGCGCGTTGGAACTCGCGACATCTACGAACGCGTATTCCGAAAAGCACACGACAACTTGGTCGCGTTTTTCAGAACCGCTCAAGAGATCGGCGTCCTCGCCGCAGACATCATCCCCGAAGACCGCACGATGCTCTTCATCGGCGCAATGGTGCACACGCTCCGCATCGATCCGATGCACGAAGATTTTTTCGGTATTTCTCTTCGCGATCCCGCCTACCGAGATCGCATCATCAAAGGCCTCGTCAGAATGGCAATGGAAGGTAGCACCCCATGAAATCGCATCTTTTGTCCCGAATCGCCCCCCTTGCGCTCGTCGTTTGGGCACAGGTCGCCTGCGCGGCCTCGCTCTCGCTCGACGAGTACCTCACTCAAGTCGAAGGATCGAGCCCCGACGTCAAAGCTGCTCGAGAAGCGAGCGAAGGCGCCGCACTTCGTTCCGAAGAAGCCGCGCAGATTTACGCCCCTCAGCTCAGCGCGACTGCGCAGTGGACCAAGGACAAACGTCAAAGCCCGTTCCTGATCTTCGACCATTTCAAAAATAATATTTTTGACGTCAACGTGAGCCAACTCACCAACTTCGGTCTCGAAGGGAAATTGGGCTATAGCCTGATTCAAACCGGTTACGTGGGACTCGGTCGTCCGATCTACTATTACGGTTCTCCGAATCTCGAACTCTCGTTCGACCTTTGGAGAAACTGGCTGGGAAGCGAAACCCAGGCGCGCGAAGCCGTCAACGACGCCGCCACCCTGGCCGCTCGGTATCAAAACAGTTTCGCCGCAAAAGCAGCCCGCGCCGAAGCTGAGACCGCCTATTTCCAGCTCGCCTCCGCTCGTGCGGTTACCCAGGTCTATAAAAACTCTCTTGAGCGTGCGCAAGAAATCTACGGCTGGAACAATCGCCGATTTAAATTAAACCTCGGCGATGACGCCGACCTCTATCAAGCCGAAGCGAACCTGGAGGCGACAAAACTCGCGCTCCAAGCGAGCCAAGACCAGGCGCGCGTGGCCGCACGAAATTTCAATCGCGCGCGCGGGATCGACTCAGACCTCGTCGAAGAAAACGTCGCACTCCCTGACCCGACTAGGATCCGCGTCCCGGTTCGCACCGAGATGCGCGATGACGTTCGCGCCGCACGCGAACAAAGCCGCGCAGCGGCTGCGCAAGCCACATTGGGAGCCGAAAGCACGAAACCGAAACTACAAGTGTTCGGCGCCTATGCTTTCAACTCGCAGGACGAATTCCGCTCGGACGCGATCTCGAATTCATTCAAGAGTGATGCTCCGACTCGCACCATCGGCATCCGCCTGACTACGGCGCTTTCATTCGGCAAGGCCGCGGACATCCGTTCCGGTTATGGCCGCGAACGAGTCGCCGCCGAAATCTCAGCCGATCAAAAACTATTCAATCAAGAAGTGGAATGGAAAAACCTCGTCAACAGCCTGAACGAAGCCAAGGCCCGCCTGACGATCGCAGAAAAACTCGCGGCCATTCAGCAGAAAAAAGCCCTGAACGAACGCAAGCGACTGTCTCGCGGACGTACCACGACTTATCAAAACCTCATTTTCGAAACTGATTATAACAACGCCGAATCCAGCCGGATCCAAGCCCAGAGCGAAGTGCTCCAGATCCTGGCTCGCATGCGGACTTTTGGAGGATAAGGATCCTTTATGAATTTAGCTAACCTATCGATCAATCGCCCGACGTTCATCACTTGCATCATCATCCTGATGCTCTCGGTGGGCCTCATTTCGATCAACAAACTCGGCGTCGACCTGTTCCCGGATGTGACTTTCCCGGTCGTGACTGTTATGACAGTTTATCCGGGCGCCGCTCCGAACGAAGTCGAGACCCTCGTTTCAAAACCGCTCGAAGACGAGATCTCCACAATCTCCGGAATCAAGCGTCTATCTTCGATCAACCAAGAAGGCGTCTCCCAGGTCATCGCGGAGTTCACATTGGCCACCGATATCAAGGTGGCTGAACAGCAGGTCCGCGACCGTGTCAGCGCCGCGAAATCCAAATTCCCGGACGATATTCGCGATGAACCGATCATTCGACGGATCGATCCATCCGACCAACCGGTCGTGTTGTTCTCTGTATCAGCTGACCTCCCCGAGGCTCAGCTCTATGACCTGGCGAATGAATACATTCGTCCACGTTTTGAACAGGTTTCACAAGTCGGCAAAGTCGAAGTCTGGGGCGGACGTCGTCGCGAAATCCACGTCAAACTCGATCGAAATAAACTGAATGCTCGAGAGATCTCAGCGACCCAAGTCGTTAACCGTCTCCGCGCTTCGGGCGAGAACGTTCCCGTCGGCAAGAGCGATCGCACCGAAGTCGAAACAGTCTTCAGAACGGTCGGTCAATACAGCTCCGTTAAGGACATCTCCTCTACGATCGTGAACTTCTTAGGGAACGATATCCCAACGAGCATCGGAGACATCGCAAAAGTCGAAGATACTCTGGTGGACGAAAGCATGCGTTCGTACGTGAACGGCAAGAAATCCGTTTTCATTGCCGCCTATAAACAGTCAGGTTCCAACACCGTGGAAGTCGTCAAGGCACTCATTAAACGCTCCCAAGACGTGAACCCGGTGATTGCGACGCTCGAAGGCAAAGGCAAAATCGAAGTCGTTCGCGACTCCAGCCTCTGGATCGAAGCCAACGTCCTGGACGTCAAAGAGACGATCATCATTGGTATCGCACTCGCCGTCCTGGTCGTGTTTTTCTTCTTGGGCTCCGGCCGTTCGACGTTCATCACCGCACTCGCACTCCCGAACTCGCTCATCGGCGCGTTCATTTTGATGGCCGTCGCAGGATTCACGATCAACGTCATGAGTCTCTTGGCGCTCTCGATCTCGGTCGGTCTTCTGATCGACGATGCCATCGTCGTGCGGGAAAACATTTTCCGGCACATCGAAATGGGCAAGAACCCGATCCGCGCCGCCAGCGAAGGAACGGCCGAGGTCCGCCTCGCCGTCATCGCGACTACGCTTGCGGTCATCGCAGTGTTCGCACCGGTCGGATTCATTCCGGGCGTCATCGGGCAATTTCTCCGCGAATTCGGCCTGACGGTCTGCTTCGCAATGGCGATCTCGCTCTTCGATGCACTGACCATCGCTCCGATGCTTTCGGCTTATTTTGCGGGCAAGGTCGAGCACCTGCACGCGAAAAAAGGCCCGATCGCTCGCGCCCTTCAGATGTTCGATCGATTCCAGAGCTGGCTCGAGAACAAATACGAGAAATTCGTCGCTCTCACCATGCGTCGCCCACTGACGACGATGGGAATGACTCTCGTGATTTTCTTAGGCTCATGCGCTACTGGAAAACTTGTTCCAAGTACGTTCTTGCCGGCGCAAGACAACGGTGAATTCCAAATCGCGCTTGAAATGCCTCCGGGCACTTCGCTCGACAAGATGACCGAAGTCGGCCAAGCCGTATCGGAGCGTGTTCGCAAAGAGCGAGAAGTGAAACTCGCGACGCTGACCGTAGGCAGTTATCTCGGTGGTGAATCGAACACCGCCGAGATGTACATCTCCATGGTGCCGGGCAAGGAACGCCGAGGCGTGAATACGTCTCAGTTCAAGGACCGCATTCGTGAGATCTTGGCCAAGGATTTCGCTTACGCTAATCCGATCGTCAAAGACTTTGACGCCGTCGGTGGCGGTCAACGACCGTTCAACTTGAACATCATGGGCAATGACATGAAGGTGCTCGACGAGTACACGCAAAAACTCGCGAAGTACGTGAAACAAAGTCCGGCGCTCAAAGACGTCGACACGAATTACCGCTCAGGAAAACCAGAGTTCCAAGTCGTACCGAACAAGCGTCGCATGGAAGCACTCGGCATTTCGAGCGTCTCCCTCGGCCAAGAACTCCGCGCTCAAGTCGAAGGTATCCAAGCCGCAAAATTCCGAGAGAACGGCGTCGAATATGACATTCGCGTCCGACTCCAAGATGACCAGCGCAACCTAGAACGCGATTTCGGTCAAACCAAGGTCTCAAACATCAACGAGAAGCTCATCCGGCTCTCTGATGTGACGACTCCGGTGAAAACCACGGGTCCGACCAAGATCAACCGCCAAGACCGCATGCGCTACATCCAACTCAACGCGGATATTGCGCCCGGCGGAGACTTGAACGCCCTGATGGCAGACCTCAGAACCAAGATGGCGAGCGATCCGGAGCTCAAACTCCCTCCGGGATACACCTACGCTTTCATCGGGCAAGCGGAGAACTTCCAGGAGATGCAATCCGGGATGGTCATGGCCATGGGCTTAGGCATCCTGTTCATCTTCCTCGTTCTCGCATCGCTTTATGAATCGTTTGTGACGCCTGCGACGATCATGCTCGCGCTCCCACTCGCCATGTGCGGATCACTGGTCGCGCTTGCGGTTTCCCGTGAGAGCTTGAACATCTTCTCGATGATCGGCATGGTGATGTTGATGGGGGTTTCGGCCAAAAACTCGATTCTCCTCGTCGACTACGCGAACCATCAATTGAGAGAGGGCAAGTCCCGCGTCGAGGCGATGATCATCGCAGGACGCACTCGCCTTCGCCCGATCTTGATGACGACGTTCGCGCTGATCTTCGGCATGATCCCGCTCGCCATCGGATTAAACGAAGCCTCCAAGCAACGTACATCCATGGGTTGGGCGATCATCGGCGGCCTTATCAGCTCGACACTCCTCACCTTGATCGTCGTTCCGGTTGCGTTCGTTTACATCGACCGTTTCCGCGAATGGTCGAACAAGGGCCTCAAGAAATTAGTGGGCGCGACGGACACCGACGAACTCGCCGAAGACCTGAAAGCGCTCGAAGAAGGGCGCGCTCTTCCGAGTGCTCAAGTCAACGTCACCGCAAACGGACACTCGTAAGACTGAGAAAATCAAACTCTCATGAGACGCGATCCCTGATTCAGGGGTCGCGTTTTTATTTTGGGCCATCCTGGCCCAAAACCCTGCGGGCGCGTTCGCTTTGCTTCCGCGTGAAAATTCGCTCTCCTGCGAATTTTGTTTTTTTTCAGATTTCGTCAGTCCACATTTCAGACAAACGATTTTTGTCATGGCTTTTTTTCCCGGTGAAAACGACTTCGCCGTGGAATCTCAGCTTTCGTGGCATCTCGTTCGAGTTCAGGTGCAAAACATTTTGGCACTGAGATTGCTCTGCCGACAATCAGCCTCCCGGAATTCGTTCCGCGCGAGCGCTTCTTTTTTTAAAAAATTCTATCATCGTCCCCCCTCTTCTTCCTTTTTTCATTTCTCTAAGGAGTTCTCACGTATGCGCACCTGCATCCGGTCATCCGGTATTTTCACATCTTTATTCGCACTGATCGCCACATCGAGTTCTGCCCACGCGTGGGTGCCGAACGGCATTGAGATTCCGGCGAGCGAATTCCCAGGCGTCGTGTCTTTGCATATGGATGATCAAAAAGGATCGTTCTTCTGCTCTGGCTCGATGATCGCGCAAGGAACGATTTTAACTGCGGCTCACTGCGCGCAAGTGCTGGTGGCTTACACTCAGGCCCGCACCGAAGCCGTCGAAAAAGCAGTCGCCTCCGGAAATCTACCGCTAGCCCAATCCATTGCAAACACTCCTGGCCCCACGGTTCGCTCGGGGAACCGAACTTGGGGAATCGACGCGCTCGTGATTCATCCAGATGCGATCCGCATGCCGATCACCAGCGGCAAAACCCGCCTGAATGGATTTCGCTGCCCTGATGGATTCACCGCAACACCAGGCGCGTTCAATGATATCTACTGCATCAACTCGAGAAACGACGTTGCGCTCCTGATCTCCAGTTCCGCCATCAAAAGTCCGTCCAGCGGTTTTCCTCGAAGCTCGTACCTGAAATTCTCTGAGACCTCTCCAAAGATTGGATCACCCATTACGATGGTAGGCTTCGGTGCGAATGATTTGTACGTTCCTGATCCTGCTAAATTCATCGCAGGTTTTCTACCTGGATCGCTTGCAAAATACTTCTCAAACGGTGGCGGGACCAAGCGCAAAGGATTCAATGAAATCGTCGATCTCGAAGACGAACTCATCTTCGTTACGGGTCTCACACAAGACAAAGGGCCATTTTACGCACCCAAGCCGGATGGCAAGAACGCGACCGTCGGACCAGGCGATTCCGGTGGCCCACTCTTGATGAACGGCAAAATCATCGGCGTGACGAGTTACATTCGCGCGATTCGAGACAATGATGAGGAAACCTCAGATTCCGCTTTCGTGAGAACTGATCGAAAGGAAATCCGAGATTTCATCTATGATAGCATGGTAAAAATTCACCAAACGATCCTCCATCCTCAGCCGGAGACCGTATTGCGCGTGACCAGTCAGTAATCTGTAAGGTCCGTAACGTGGACTGGAAAAAGCCCTTTGCGTTTCCTTCGATCGTGCAATAAGTTCCGCGCCGAATGAACCGAGAGACCTCTTTCCGCACGTTACGGATCGTACTCTTGAGCATCGGATGGCTGGTGGTGGCTCACCCCGCATTCGGTGCAGCACCCTTGCTCGAGTGCAAGGGCACCCGTTCGCTGTTTCGCGTCTGGATGACCAATGGCCAGTATGCGGCTGAACTCAGGGACCTCACTACCCTAAAAAAAATCTACTATTCACACCGAATCGACAGCCGACCGATCGAGGGAACCGTCACCCTCGCAAAAGAGAACGATCCCCGTTCCATATTTCAAGACTCGCTGAAGATCATTGCCCGAGATACGCATCCTGAATGCGATCAGCGCGGCAAACCCGCATTCCAATTTTTCGTACTCACTCATTTACGCGGGCAACTTCGACCGCTCGAAGGAGATCGCACGTTCACCGGGCATTTCGAGAACGCGTGCGGTACGGTGCCGGACATCAATGAATCTTTTCGTTGCATAGTCGAGGCGGGACGCCTCTAGGCTCTCGGGCTCATTTCCCGCGAATGTAGTAACTCGGTCGAATGAACTTGAGCACGGAATCGATTTTTCCGAACACCTGCGCGCTCCCCTCCACTCGAGCCTGTTCAGCGGCCATAAGTGGGACGACTTCTTGCGCAAACATCGAATCAAATGCTTGAAATCGCTCGGCGTCCGTTTGCCAGTTTTCTTGGATCCGTGCGAGTTCTCCCGTATCGAGCCAAAATCCACCGCAACCGGGGCACGAGTCCACCCCGACGTTGCGTTTGGCGCAGGCGAAACGTTTTTGCATTTTGTATTTCACGCACTTCGGACAGGTCCGCGGAGCCGAGGTGTTGGCCGGAACCATCTGAGGATGGAGTTGCTTCAGTAAATCAGAACCTGCCGCCTCGGCCTGAGAGTCAAAACGGTCGAGTTCATTTTTGTCGAACCAGACTCCACCGCAACCCTTCGCGCACGCATCGAGCATGACGGATTGAACGACGATCGACTTGAGGGCGGATGAGCATACGGGACAGGTCATCACCCAAGCTTATCAAGAAAACTCAGAATGAAAACGGACGCTTTTTTGACGAAAGACCAGACGGCTAGTCAACGCTCTTGAAGAGCCGCTCACGTTCGATTTCCGAGAGACTTTCGAGCCCCCAGGAGAATTCTGTCGTCGTTTCTGAACCGCTCGCCTCGATGCCGCGCATGCGCATACACAGGTGATGAGCATGCGCGCGAACTAGAACCGCGCGCGGCTCGACGGATTTCTGGATCGCTTCGCAGATTTCGCGAGTCAGGCGCTCTTGAACCTGAAGCCGCTTGGAGTACACTTCGACGATCCGAGGAATCTTCGATAGACCGAGGATTTTCTCGTTCGGATAATAGGCCACCGACACGGCACCATAAAACGGCAGAAGATGGTGTTCGCAGAGCGAATGAAATTCTGTTTCACGAACGGCCACGAGTCCTTTGCCTTCGGCGGCGAATACACCCTGTCCGATCGCGTCTTCTAGGGTCATCGTGTAACCCACGCAAACCTCGCGGATCGCCTTCGAGAAACGATGAGGCGTACGCAGCAAACCCTCACGGGTGGCATCTTCGCCCACGGATTTCAAAATCAGCTCGGCTGCGAACTCGAGCGAATCTTTTTGGGATTCACCGGGAGTGGATGCCAGACCTTTGCGAAACGGTTCAATAACTTGAGGATTTGATTTCATGGGCGTAGTTTCCACCTTTGCTACTTCTCAATGGGATACGCGGGAGCGGGGGGTGAAAGTTACACCCCCTCGTAAAAAACTTATACGGCGACGACTTCGATCACTTCGGGGATCGCGTCTTTCAAACGAGTCTCAATGCCTTGCTTGAGGGTTGCCGTGCTAGACGGGCAACCAGCGCAAGAGCCCTGCATGTGCAAGTACACGATTCCGTCTTCGAAACGATCGAACGTGATGTCTCCGCCGTCCATCGCAACGGCTGGGCGAATCTCAGCGTCGAGGATTTCTTGGATGCGGGTCTCGAGGATTCCCGCCGTCGCTGCCTCAACGGACGCAACGTAGAGTTCTTCGCGAACAACCGTCTCACCGGCATTCAGGTGATTCTCGAGGGTATCAGAGGTGCTCTTGTGAACCACATCCCAGTCGCCGTCGTCTTTTTTGGTGACGGTCACGAAATCGGTTCCGATCATCACTCCCGAGATGCCAGGAATATTCAAAAGTTTCGTTGCAAGCGGGCTCTTCTCTTGAGCTTCGGTCAGCGAAACAAAATTCGCGGCCTTGCGCGTTTTCAGGAGCTGACGATTCACGCTGTACTTGAGCGTGTTCGGGTTCGGCGTAAATTCGAGAGAGACGTAAACGGGTTGCTGATTTTCCGACATCGTGAAATCCTTCTATCTGTACAAAGTCCTGAAATGATTCGGGTACTGCCTTCAGGTGTAGCAGAAATACGACTTTCCGCCACCTATTTCCAAACGTGACTCAAGAGAGGCGCAAGTGAACGGAATCACACAATTATTTTGCTACATCACTTTGGTTTTTCTGAGCTTTTTCTCGAGTCTTGCTCCCGCACTCGCCTCTGAATGGACGGGGGCGTCCAAAGACGGCCGCGTATTCACGTTTACGAAGGCTGGTACAACCGAAAACCTCACCCTCACCTTACCGACCCACGATGCCGAGTTGGTCGATTTGATCGACCTTCCGGGTATTCCCACTCCGTACGTGTTGGTTCGTGGCGCCTCCTGCGAGAAGTGCCCATCCAACCCCAAAGTGCTTTTCCTCCAGAACCTGAAAACTGGTTCCAAACTTCACACCTTCGTCCATCCAGGCAAGGTCACGGACACCAAGACGGGATCCATGCTTTTTGACGGACGCGCATTCTATGGAAAATGCGTCGCGGGTGGTAAAACGAACTACGTCTCGTTTCAGCGCGAACACATCGGCAAACGCAAAGGTTACAGGAACAGCGTCTTTGTCGCAGATCTTGAATCCAATGGAACGATCTCCGAACGACTGGTCGAGGGCCGCAGGGCGCCTTCAATGAAATACACGCTTGCGCAGCTCAAGAACAAACACTGCACGGAGATCGCGCGACTCAACCGCTCAACGATGCGTAAGGCATTTGATCTAGGCCCCGATCGCGTAGGTATCGTCGTCGACGAGGACGAAGAAAAGGCCGAAGAAGAGCGGATCAAAGCCAAAGAGCCCGTCGTCCCCGAAGCGGCTCCAGAAATTCCGGCTACGAAGCCCGAAGAAGAATCGAATTAAATGCGCCGCGTTAATGTCGGAAGCGTTTTTATCCGGCTATTAACTGATAACATATCAGCTACTTAACGCAACACTCAGACACAGCGCGAAGTTTGTTCGATGAGAATTGACGCATTCAGGAAACTCCCATAGTCAGCGGCTCAATCGCAAATTGACCAACCGCTCCAAAGGAGGAGTTTTATGAAAATGTTCGCAATCGCAATCGCTCTCATCGCATCCGGATCTTCCTTCGCTGCTGAACCACTGATGGGCTATATGGCCGACTTCCAAGGCATCACCATCCAAGTCCGTAGTGGCGGTTGCACCGAAAAAAACTCGTTCCGTGCACGAATCCAACAGACGACGCCTGCGCAAGTAACGTTCGAACGCGTTCGTCAGGATTTCTGTGAGGCATTTTTGCCATACGGTGATTCAGTCCAGTACACCTGGGCTGAACTCGGCATTCCTGCAGGATCGCGCATCGTGATCACGAACCCACGCGCTGAGATTTTTGTTCGCTGATTCGTATTTTCGTCAGGCAAAGCCCACTACCCCTGACAACCCCGAGAGCCTCGCGCCAGCAACTGCGCGGGGCTTTTTTTTGCGTTCACTAGAACTGAATCCCTGCCGTCACGTTCACGATCGGTAGAAATTTGTAGTGATCCGCATTTAAGTAGTAGTGAAATCCCAGCTGAAACGTTGGCCAATGGTGAGTCACACCAACACCCACGATCTTGTAGGTAAAATCATAAGTAGCACCCGCCGAGATGGCATTGTCTGCCAAGCGAGAGGTCGGCGGGTTGTAGAGCCAAGTCCAATCCGCTTCGAGCTGAGCGCCGCGCGCGTAACCGGATTTCTCGCGGTAGTTCGCAGGCACCTCGTCTTTGGTCAGATCGAAATTTCCACCCACAAAAAACACCTGATCATCATCGATCTCGTAACCGGTCACCAAACCCGGTTGCCAACTCGTACGAGCGACCGATGGATTCGCCGAATCCAAATGATGATAATTGAAGTGCGAAAAATTAATGAACGCGGACGCGATAAACGTCGGGTACTCGACGAGCGGCACCTTGGCCTGCGCATTCCAGTGACGGAAAATCAAGCGAGTCACGTCGGTCGAAACTTGGAAAAAATCAGTCACGCCGTATGCGGCCGTGGTCCCGAGCACCCAAGATCCAGCCGCCAGGTTGATCGGGCTCGGGAGCAAGTGCGTGTAGTAGAATCCGAAATGTGCACCATCGGGTGTGGCAGTCGAACTCTCGCTCGAGGAGGCGGAGGGTTTCTTTGAAGTCTTGGATTTCACCGGTTTTGAAGGAGCGGAGTCGTCGGTGGTCTCTTGACCTTTGGGGTTTTCGATCGAATAGACCTCGGGTTTTTTCGCAGGAGCGGACGGCGCCGACGGCTGAGCTTTCGCAGGTGCGGGTGTCGTGCTCGTTTTGGCCGGTTTCGGGGCTTCGGCCAAACGTCCGCGCTTAGAAACTTCGAGCGGCTTAGACTCGAACTTCAAAGAGGCTTGAGCGAGAGAAACGGATGAGACGATAGCAGCCAAAACAAGGTGCGATTTCACCCTTTTAGTTTGGGATTTCTAGCGGATTCGGTCAAGGGAATCGTTTGGTAAAACGCGCGAGACTTGGCGCAGCTTGAGAGTCGCGAACTGTTCACGTGAACTGTTCCCTCGTCAAAACTTTTTTCGCGTCCGAATTTAGCTTGGGCCGTCCTGGCCCAAGCCCTTTCAGGCGCGTGGCGCGTAAAAATTCGCTGTCCTGCGAATTTTTTAGCACTTCTTATATTCATAAACTTAACGAAATAACCCTATAAAACAGCCACAGAATCGTTATTATCCATCAACTATGGATGACCTTTCGACAACCTTTCAAACCATCGGATTACCGCCCGCAGAATCCTCACTCCACGAGCAAGCCCTGGAAGCCGCACGCGAGTTCAAACGCTCCGAAGCGGGATTGATGGAAGCACTGATCGCCGTGGATCAGGCGCGCGTGTTCGCGAGAATGGGCTACGGATCACTTTTCCAATACGCCGTCGAGGCTCTCGGGCTTTCCGAGGCGACGGCCTACAACGCGCTGACAGTTGCACGCAAAGCAGCGCAGATCCCAGAACTCAGACAAGCTGTTTCCAAGGGGCTCGGACTCTCAAAAGCTCGCAAGGTGCTTTCCGTCATCGAAAACGATCCCGAAAATTGGACCAAACTCGCGGTGAATCTCTCGTCCCGCCAACTCGAAAAAGCAGTCGCACGTGAAAATCCAAGAGCCGCAACCTTCGAGCGCGCGACCTATACCTCGGGAAACCGCTTGGAACTGATCCTCGGTGTTTCAGAAGAGCTTCTCCTCAAACTTCGCAGGACCCAAGACCTCGTCTCTCGTTCGCAAGGTCGATCGGTTTCGCTGGAGGAAACCTTGGCTGCACTTACTGACCTCTACCTTCATCAAAAGGATCCGGAGACCAAAGCAAAACGTGTAATCGCGAAAAAAGGGCATCGCCCCTCCTCCGCCGGAAACTGTTCACGTGAACAGCCCGTGGCACCCATGCGAACCCCGGTCCCCATTCATATACTTCATCAAGTGCGACTGAGAGACCGGAACCGCTGCCAGATGCCGGGATGTCATTCTTCACGGTTTATCGATATCCACCACATCCGTCCTATTGCTCAAGGAGGCGGGCATTCCGTCGAAAACTTAATCACCTTGTGCAAAACGCATCATCAGGAGGCGCATCGACCACCACCTGACCTGGCCCAAACCGATAAAAATCGATTTCCTGACCATTTTTTGGCCACCCTTCCTGGGCGTTCCCCCCTTCGGGCGCGTTCCGCGTAAAATTCTACTCCTGTAAAATTTTTAAAAGAGCCTAGCCGCCGAAGTTAAGGTACTCTCACCCCCTATCCTATGCATAAAGTAGATCATCTCCGGAATATTTCGATCATTGCGCACGTCGACCATGGCAAAACTACGCTCGTCGACCACCTCCTCAAGCAGGCAGGCACTTTCCAATCCCACCAAAAAGTCGAAGACCGCGTCATGGACAGCGGCGATTTGGAACGTGAGCGCGGGATCACCATCTTGGCCAAGAACACCAGCGTGCGCATCGGCGAACGCAAGATCAACATCGTCGATACCCCGGGCCACGCCGACTTCGGCGGCGAAGTGGAACGGATCATGGGAATGGTCGACGGAGCACTCCTCCTCGTCGACGCGGCCGAAGGCCCGCTCCCACAAACTCGCTTCGTTTTGAAAAAAGCGCTCGGCCAAGGCAAGCGCGTGATCCTCGTGATCAACAAAGTCGATCGTCCCGATGCTCGCATCGATGAAGTCGTGAACCACGCGTTCGACTTATTCATCGAGCTCGGAGCAACCGAAGAACAAGCTGACTTCCCGATCATCTACGCCTGCGCCCGCGAAGGCTGGTGCACACTGGAACGCGGCGATGTCGACGCTCTCGTCAAAAAAGAGAAAAAAGGCACGTTGATGCCACTCTTTGACGAAGTCATTCGAGTGATTCCAGCTCCCGTCGTCAACGACGGCGACGACCTCCAAATGCTCGTTTCAAACCTCGCTTACTCCGAATATGTGGGCCGCCTCCTGATCGGACGCATCACTGCGGGCACCGTGAAACGTAACCAGCGCATTGTTCGCAAGAACGCGACGCAAACGACTCAATTCAACGCCACTCGCCTCTATACCTACGAAGGTCTGAAGCAAGTAGAAGTCGACAACCTCTACGCAGGCGACATCGGCGTGATCGCCGGTATCGAAGAGATTGAGATTGGCGACTCGATCGTGGGAACCGTGGATACCCCGGCACTTCCTCGAATCGATGTCGAAAAACCGACTCTCGGAATGATCTTCTCGGTGAACACCTCACCACTCTCGGGCAAAGAAGGCGAAGCCATTCAATCCCGTAAACTCCGCGAACGTCTCCTCAAAGAAGTGCGAAGCAATCCCGCACTTCGTTTCGAAGAAACCGCACAGAGCGATCAATTCCGCGTCCTCGGCCGCGGCGAACTCCAGTTCGCGATCTTGATCGAACAAATGCGCCGCGAAGGTTTCGAATTCATGATCGGCAAACCGACCGTGCTCTACGGAACCGACGAAGATGGCAGTAAGACTGAACCGATGGAACGCGCCGTTCTCGACCTCCCACAATGGGCCGTCGGTGACGTCACCGCCATGTTCCAAGGCCGCAAAGGCTTGCTCACGAAATACGAAGGCGGCGGCGAAGAAGCCGGTCGTGTTCGCCTCGAGTTCGACATCCCGACTCGCGGACTCTTGGGTATTCGTTCTAAATTCCTTACGAACACCAAGGGCGAAGGCCTTTTCAGCACGATCCTCCTCGGATTCGGCCCACACAAAGGCGATCTCGCGCACCGTTCGAACGGCGCGCTCATCGCCGATCGTACCGGCCAAACCGTTGAGTACGCACTCCTCACGCTCGAAGAGCGCGGTGTTCTTTTCTTCGGCCCACAGGTCGACGTTTACGAAGGTATGATCATTGGCGAACACGCCAAAGAAAACGACCTCAACGTCAACCCATGCAAAGAGAAGAAGCTCACGAACATCCGTTCGGCTGGCGCAGAATTCCTGGTCCGCCTCGCTGGACTTCGCGACATGAGCCTAGAGCATTGCATCGAGTGGATCGACGAAGACGAGTGGATTGAGGTCACGCCAAAATCCGTCCGTATGCGCAAAAAGGTCCTCGCAGGAAACCTGCGCTCCGTGAAACGCGAAGAACGGGTGAACTAAATGACGGCCGGGGGTGCGACAGCGCCTCGGGCGCTCATTCTCGCCATCGGGACGGAAATTCTCGAGGGTCAGATCACCAATCGCAATGCGGCCTGGCTCTCTGAGCATCTGGTCTCTATTGGCTTCGACATGATCCGACATGAGGCCGTCGCCGATGATCGAGTTGAGATCGGGCGCGCACTCGCGCGGGCCGAACAAGACTCAGAGCTCCTGATCGTCACCGGAGGCTTAGGGCCCACGAGCGATGATTTCACGCGTGAGTGTATTTCTGAGTGGGCAGCCTCGCCGCTCGCCTTTTCAGATCCTTCTTGGGCTCGAGTCAATGAGCGCCTCAGTTCCCGTGGAATCGAAGTCGCCGAGAGCAATCGCCAGCAGTGCTATTTTCCAGAGTGCGCCGAGGTATTTCCGAATCCCAATGGAACTGCCGACGCGTTTTTCCTGCGCGCTCGTAATCTTGCGACCTATGTGCTCCCGGGCCCACCCTTTGAGATCGAGGGGCTCTGGAAGAAATCCGTCGAGAACCACATCCTCGATCAATTCCCCAACCTTGCCATTACCCACTGCCTGAAATGGAAATGCCTAGGCAAGAGCGAGGCAGCCTTAGGCGAAATCGTAGAAAAAGCGTTAGAAGGTATCCCTTATCGCCGCGGCTACCGAGCGACCCTTCCTTACATCGAAGTCAAACTCTGGATTCCCGAAGACGAACTACCGACACCGCTCTCGACCCGTGCTCGCGGAGCACTGGATCGCGTTCTATCTCCTTATGCGATGGTGAAAAACGATAGCGACTTGGCTCTCCATTTTCTTCGTCAGCTCTCGGCACTGGATCCCAGCCGAAGCATCTTGATCATTGATGCAGGAAATAACGGAGCACTCTCGTCGCGCGTCCATGGCGTACTCAAGACATCGACTTTTGAATCTTTGAGATCCCGACTAGAGATCCTCACTCGTTTCGTGGAAACGGATCAGCCCGAGCAGTTTCCGGAAACCTCGCCGAACGAGTGGATTTTCGCGCTTCTTCCGAACGGCAAGGCCGTCGTCATTTCTCACCTCGGAAAATCGGTTCATGAAATCAATTCACCTTATACGAGCGCCGAACTCCGCGATCGTTTGAACGGATATCGGACAGAGAAGGCACTTGCGTTTTTTTCGGGAGTTTTAGACAAACAGGGCTAGAGGCCCATCATGAAACCCTACGCCCTTCACTGGTTTCGACGCGATCTTCGCGCAACCGGGAACCTGCTCCTGAACGAATCCGCGGATGAATTCGAAGGTCGCGTCTTAGGCGTATTCTGTTTCGATCGAAAATTCCTAGCCCGTCCGGATTTCTCTCATTCACGTTTTCTTTTCTTCTTAAATACGCTTGAAAAACTTCGCGATGAACTTCGCGCAAATGGCGGAGACCTTCTGTTTTTGGACGAAGGCCCGGAGCCCGCGTTCCGCGAACTTTTTGAGAAGCTGAAAAAAAGCGAGTTCGGTCTGCCCAGTCGCGTGACGTTTCATCGCGACTACGAGCCATTCGCTCGCATCCGCGACGAGATGATGAGCCGCTTTTTCGAAGCGCAACCCGGTGTCGAACTCAAGACTGCCCGCGATCATCTCCTGATCGAACCGAGCGAGCTCACTAAACCAGACGGCGGCGTTTACCAAGTGTTCACGCCTTTTTCTAAGAAATGGTACGAAATTTTTAAGAGCCCGGAAATCAATCGCCGGCTTCGCGATGTGGGCGCAGGTATCAAACGTGGTTGCCCATCGTTTTCGATGAAGTGGCCCAAGTCTATTTCTGAGAACCACTTACTCGAGTCAGTCATCCAAGAGACCCAACCACGCGTCAGTATCACGATGCCTGAGCCTGGGTTTGATGCGGCGAAATCCGCGCTCCGCTTATTTCACGACGAACGCATCGAGAATTACCCCGTCAATCGGGATATCCCAAGCCTGCCAGGCACCTCGCAGATTTCGATCTATCTAAAAAACGGTTCCATCACCGTTCCTCAGATCATTGCACTGCTCAAACTCACGCCGGATTCCCAGCATATTAAGTATTTCACGGAGCTCGTTTGGCGCGAGTTCTACTACCACATCCTCACTCACTACCCACGGGTCGAGAACGAGGCATTCAATCAGAAATACAAACAGATCGCCTGGGAAAATCGCGAAGATTATTTCGAAGCCTGGAAAGCCGGAAAAACCGGATACCCGATCGTCGACGCCGGCATGAGACAACTCAATGAGACGGGCTGGATGCACAATCGCGTCCGCATGATCGTCGCCTCGTTTCTCACTAAGGATCTGCTCATCGATTGGCGATGGGGTGAACGCTATTTCATGGAAAAACTCCTCGACGGCGATCTCGCTCCTAACAACGGTGGCTGGCAGTGGGCGGCGTCGACCGGTTGCGACCCGCAACCGTACTTCCGGATTTTCAATCCCACTTCGCAGGGTGAGAAATTCGATCCAGACGGCACTTACGTCAAACGATGGGTTCCAGAGCTGAAAAACATTCCTGCAAAAACCCTTCATCAGCCTCGCGATTCGCGCATCGTCGAGCACTCCGTGATGCGAGATCGCGCGCTCAAGCTCTTCAAGGAGTGTTCGTCATGATCCGCACGATCGGACTAGGAATGCTCGCAATCATCATCAGTTCGTCGTTTTCCTATGCCGCGCTCCCCGCGCGCGCCTGGGATTTCACGAAGAACCAAGAGATTGCAATTCCGTCAGGCGAAAAAGCGACCGTCTTCGTCTTTGTTTCCCCGGAATGCCCGTGCTCTAAATCCCACGAACCAAAGCTCAAAACTCTCTTTGAACAATTTTCGCAAAAAGGTGTCGCGTTTGTCGGCGTCGACTCCTACCCCGGCAACCGAACCGGTGAATCTGAAAATCATTTTGCTTCAGCGCAACTGCCTTTTCCGGTGATCCGCGATACAAGCCTCGAATTTGCGAATCATTTTGGAGCGCAAAAAACACCCCATGCCTTTATCGTCAAGAACGGCGAGATCGTTTACAGCGGTGGCGTGGATAGCTCTCAATCCGCGGCGTCGGACGCCGAGCCTTTCTTGGAGACCGCGATCACTCAGGTCATTTCCGGCTCCCACCCCCAACCTTCAAAAACACGCGCACTCGGTTGCGTGATCTCTCGGAGCCTTTGACGATGATCAAGAAACTCACCTCGCTGTCCGCCCTATTGCTTGCGTTCGGCTGCATCGAATCTCCGATCTTGAAACATCGCGACGCTTCTCAACTGCGCGCGATTTCGCTCGCGCAAGCGGCTGCGCCCACGCAAACCCCGACTTGCGATCTCTCGTTTCCGACCCAGAAACTCTGCGCGAGCTGGGAGTGGATCATCGCCCCCCTAGACTCGGATACGCGCGGCGAGGCTCGGATCAAGTTTTGGAACGCGGACACTTCTAGCCATGCCGGACCTTACGTCACCCCGGCCGAAGAAGTTTTTGTAGAGCCTTGGATGACTTCAATGGGTCACGGGACTCGCCCCCCCGTGGTCGTCACTCCTGAGACGGATCCCGTGACCGGCGCAGTTCTACCGGGACAGTTTCTTGCCAAACCCGTTCGCTTCATTATGTGGGGAGACTGGGATATTCGACTCCAGTTGCGCGTGAATCAACGCCCGGTGAGCCAAGCCATCATTCCGTATTTCGTTCCGTAAGAGACGCCCATGTTTGTAGTGGCGATCGTATTCATGCTCTGGAATCTGATCGGCGTTCATGACGCGAACGCCGCCGCCTGTTGTTCTTCCCAATCGGCGGCACCATCGGTGATCACCGGAGACGAACGGACGCGGTTTTCGTTGGCGTCTACCGTATCTCAAGTCGTTGCCGATGCCCCGCCCGCAGGGCTATCGGTTTTTCGTGAGTCCAATGATTTTGAAAACTCCATCGCGCAAACTTTAAGCGCGGCCACGCTCGTCTCCGACCGGTTTCAAATCGGAAGCGCTCTCACCTGGCTTCATCGAGGGGCTCATGCCGGTGATCCCAGTCAATCCGGAATCTCGCAGTGGACGATCGGTGGCGCATTCGAGGCTGTGACGGACTGGACCTATCACCCGATCCGACCCAAGGTTGTCACGTTTGCCAGTTACTCGGTTCCTTTTGGCTCATCGATTTATGATACGAGCTCAAGCGGCAGCGCTGCGTCTCCCGCATTTGGTACGGGATTTCAGCGCCTCACGTTGGGCGCTATTGTGATTAAATCATTCCATCCGTGGGACGTCTCCTCGACCCTCGAGGCACATCGCTCGATCTCTCGAACATTTTCAGGCGGAAGTTCGCCTGATTTTAGGGTCACTCCCGGATGGGGAGGATCTGTTCTACTGAACGGCGGACGCGTCTGGGGGGCCCATCGTGCGGGAATGCGAATCGGCTACGAGCTCGACCAGGGTCGACGTATTGAAAGCACGCTCAATGATAGCCAAGGAAAACCCCAATCGCGCGTTTCCGTGGGTTTTGACTACGCCTTTACGTTCGCAAGCGAGATGCTTCTCGCTGCCCATTACACGGATCAGACGCTTCTCGGACCCTCACGAAACGTCGCACTCTCCCGAATGCTCGGGATCGAGTGGTCGATGCCGCTTCAGCGCTGAACGGCCGATCCACGTCTACAGTATGGAATGAGTTCGTCCCGAGGTCTTGGCTTTTTGGAACAATTTCTCACTGGAGCAAAACGCTTTTCACTCGATCAGACGATCTAAATCAACTATCTCGGCGAAGATGAAAACTCGCCGCCAATTTCTGAAAATTTCCGCACAGGCCATTGCAGCCCAGTCGCTGCTTTTCTACCCTTGGAAAAACGCGGAGGCCATACTCCCTTCGAGCGAGCGAGTTTCTCCAAGCGACCGCCCCACCATCGCCATCCTCGGCGCAGGGATCGCAGGACTCTACTCGGCTTGGCGCCTGACTCAAATGGGTTACTCCGTTCAAGTTTTCGAAGCCCAGCATCGTATCGGCGGACGTGCGTGGACGATTCGATCTGGTGACTCTGGATCTCCTTTTCTTCCGGGTAAACACAACTACATGAACGCCGGACCCGCGCGCATTCCCCATCAGCATGAGCGCGCGCTCGATCTCTGCCGCGAGCTGGGCGTGGATCTCGAGGTTTTCATTAACGAGAATCGCAACTCTTGGGTCATTGGAAAAAATGAGAAACCCTATCGGCTGAAACAGGCACTGGCCTCGGAACGCGGCTATCTCTCGGAGCTCCTTCATCAAGCGATCTCCGCGAACTCTACTGGCACCAGTGGCCTGAGTGTCCAACAGATTCAAGAAATCGCACGTTCATTTGGTGATTTAGATGAGTCAGGAAAATTCGTCGGCAGCGGTCGCGGCGGATTTATCCGATACGGCTGGACGGATGGCAAACATGAACGCAATTCAACCGTACCGCTCCAAGATTGGTACGCGTCGGATTTTTTCCGGGATCACGCTCGCCTGTTCGAGTACTCATCCATGGGAAGTCCACTTTTCCAACCCGTCGGAGGATTCGATCGAATCCCGCACGCTCTTTATTCCCACATCAAAGATCGGGTTCATACACGCAGAGCGGTGGTCGCTGTTCGCAAAAAAGCCGAAGCTGATTTTTCGATCACTGTTCAGGGACCTGACGGTCGGCGCTCCGAGGTCCAAGCAAGCGCGGTCATCTGTACCATTCCTCTCACGCGTCTCAAGCGGATTCCACTTGAGGGCCTAGCCCCTGAATTGATCCAAGGCATTGAGGCAAACGGCAGCGAATATTTCCCGGCAGTCAAATTCGGCACTCAATACCGTGAACGATTCTGGGAACAGAAAGACCGGATTTACGGCGGCATTTCGCAATTCACTGAACACCTTCAGCAAGTCGTTTACCCGTCCCATGGCGTGCACTCTCGCCAGGGAGGCGTCGTGATCACGGGCTACCTCAACGAAGATCTCAAAGAGGCCGCACGAATCAGTGCGCTCTCTCGTGCTGAGCAAAACCGCCTCGTTCAAGAGGAACTCACCAAGATCCATCCTAAACACGCGAAATATTCGGTGGGAATGCTGCCGATCTGTTGGTTGAAAATGCCTCATCACGAAGGCGCGTGGCCGACGGGCGAGCATCCGGATACGATGAAGTCGCTTGAAACGTTCATGAACCTCACCGGCGGATTTCAACTCGCCGGCGAGCACGTCGCTTATAATTTTGGATGGGCAGAAGGCGCAATCGCATCCTCGGACCGCGCGATCAACCGTATCGTCGGCCGCTAAAATCTAGAGCCGCCGACCTGAACTGCTTATGCTTTGGGCATCACGTTCTGGGCGACTTTGCCACGGGGGCTGTCGTAGACGTCGAATTCGACTTCCTGTCCTTCCGCAAGGGTGCGATGCCCTTGTCCTACGATCGCAGAATAGTGAACGAAGATCTCTTCCATCGTGCCGGAACCGGCCAACGAAAATGAAAGAGTGCCTGCCATCTTTTCAATGAAGCCGTATCCTTTGGCGTCATTGAACCATTTTACGCGTCCTGCAGCCATCTATGAAGGTCTACCCTCCGTTTGGGCTCCTCCTCTCCGTGAGAAGCCATAAGTCAATTTCAAGGGGAAATCGGATTTTTGTCAAATCGTGTGTTTTTTGTCGCAAAAAATTCATCCTGCCTCACCTCATTGTTGCAGGCTGCTCCAGCCCCGGCCTTTTTTTAAATGGGCATTAAAAAAGTCTCATCCCCGCCTAAAAGCCTTCTCAGGACTATTCGCTATTCTGGACTCATCAAACGAACCGGAGCCGAGGGGTTGTCCCCGGCTCCCTCGTGAGAACCGGGCCGAATCCTCGACCCTCGATCTTCAGGAGACCCTAGACCATGAAAAGCTTGAAATTAGCATCCTTCGTACTGACTTCTCTCACCCTTGCAACCGTTTCCTACGCAAACGATACCGCCGTCCAAACGACGGCCACCATCAATGAAGCGGCCAATAGTGCGGTTCAAGTCGCCCAGGAAAAACGCAAGGAATCGAAACAGGAGCTCAAAGAGCTTCGCGCGAAACTTCGTTCGGAGCGCAAGCAATACGGCAAAAACAGCGAGCAGGCCAAAGAAACTGAACGTCAGATCCAGGCCCAAAAACAAGAGCTGCGCCTTGCTCGCGAGAACATGAAGAAAGCGCGTTCGGAAAAGAAAACCCTTCAAAACTAAAAGGCTGTCCCCGTCCCCACTCGTGCAACTCCCCCATAGAGCTGTCGCAGAAATGCGATGGCTCTTTTTTTAGGAGCCGGGTTGTTGGGCTTTGATCCGGTAGAGTTCTCGGATTTCGGAATCCGTCATCGATTTCTTGAAAATCAGAACGTCGTCCATTTTTCCCAAGAAAGGCATCTGGCCGTCTTTGGAGCTACCGATGAAATAGTCTCCGCTCATCGTTTCGAGCGTTCGTACGTCGTCTTTGGTCCCGGCGAAAGAGCCGTTCACGTAAGTTCGAATTTTACGTGCTTCTGGATCATACACAGTCGTCAAATGAAACCAGCCTGAGAGGTTGATTTTTGGATCGAAGAAAAAATCGTCGTCCCAGATCGAAATCTGCAACTGTGGCGCCTGGTGCATATCGATGGCGAAAGTTTTTCGAGCGCCCTCGAGAAATCCACCCGAATGGAAGATCGTATGACGATCCATTTTCCAGCTTTCTTTCTCGGTGTAGATCCACATGGCGATCGTGCGAGGCGCGTTCTCCGATGGATAGGCTGGGTGCATGGGCAACCTCAGGTAGCCGCCTTTGAAATCGGCCACCGCGCCATTTCCCATTTTTATGAACTCAACCGAGCCATGAACGATGCCATGATTGCCAGAATTCGATCCATCACCCGAGTTCCCGTCAAAAGGATAACAACCCACCAGCGTGCCTGGATTTTTTCCGGAGATGGCGTCACAGAGGACGTTCTTGAGTGGTCCGGACTTGAGCGCGGGATCTAGTTCTCGAGCGCCGATCGACGCTGGCGAACGAGAAACACTCGACTTCCGTCCACAGGAAACAGCTAAGGCGAGAATCATCGCCACGCCACCGAACAGCCCCAAACGCCTATTGAATCGCAATGAACCTGAATCCATTTTTCTTTGAACCCCGAACCTTCTATTCAATCGGTAGAAGGCACTCGGGAATTAAGCGCATCCTCTAGAAATCATAAAAACCGTTCGGGTCGTTTCCAGTGTCCGTCGTGTCTTGTCCGTTGCCGGTGGTAACTTGACAGGAGCCTTTGATTTCGCGCTCAATCCAATCGCGAACCGCGTTGTACTCCTGCGAACCTTGAGCGATGACCGCTCCACCCGAGTGACCGAGAATGCCTGCACCTTTGGCCAAGATCAAACTTTCGTTAGGATTGGCCGCTGACGGATCCACATACGCCTGATCGAGATAGAGCGCGTAGAGTGCGGTTGCCGAAGTCAGATCCGGACTCACTCGAAAACTACCGGAGCTGTGACAGCCAATGCATTTGGAGCCCAGCACTGGAACCGCTTTGGTCTTGTAGACTTCTAGGCACTTGTCGACCACTCCCAAACTATTGTTGTTTTGGGTCGACTTCTTGGTGCCCGCTGTCTGCGGCGAAAACTGCATACAGCCTACCGTAAACAAGCAGCTCAAAATTGCGATCTGACTTGTGATGTTTTTCAGTGATACGTACCGCATTTTATACCCTCTTTTTACTAAAAAAATTTTCCTACGTGATCTGTTTGATCCAAGTCAACTGGTCCACCAACTGCGATGCTTGCGTGATCTGCTGCGCGGGTAGCGCAGTCCCCGTCATTTTGAGCACCAGTGGCAGCACCGACGCGACCGTCATGTGCAATCCGTTCCCGTCCCGGTTCGGAGTACCGTCTTTGTTCCAAGTCAGCACGTCATACTGATTTTGCGAACCACCTCGTCCGCGATAGCCGGCGAACGGTCCGCCTTTTGAAACCTGTCCTCCCACCGCACCCCGATTGTTCGCACCAGCCATCAAGATCGTGTGGTAACCAGCGTGATCGGTTCCCCCTCCGCCGTCATCATAGGAAGTCCGATCGAATTCAGAGGTCGACAACATCACCGTCTGGTCGAGCAGCGTTTTTCCGTTGCCTGCGGAAATGCGTTTCAACCGATGCATAAGCCCTACGAACAGCGATCCCGCAGCGGCTTGGATCTGACCTTCGGCCGTGTACCCGCCCGGTGAAGCCTTGTTCGAGGTATGGCGATCACCCGACATATAATTGAAATTCACAACCGACGTCAGGTCCCGGCGAATCAGAAATTCCGTCAGCGCTCCATAGAATGCGAACGGCCCGAAGACTTGGCGGAAATAGCGGCCTTTTTGCGGAAATCCGTTTTGGTCGTACATTTCCAGCTGGCACATCGGATGGTTATTGGCTTGATGATTCATGTAACCTTGCCACCAGTTCCAGATATCATTCCAGTCCACCGTAGAATCACTGTATAAGATCGGACGCTCACGGATTTGAATCATCTGATCAAAAAATTTTCCGAAGTCGAGGAACATGCGACGACTCTCGCACTTTGCGAGCGTCTTCTCGGCGATATCGCTATAGAGCTCCTTGACCATCTGGCGAACGAATTGTTTGCGGTCGAGTGCACCTGAATCACCCGCCAGATCTCGAACCGAGCTCTGAAACGTATTCATGTCCGAGAGTACCATCGGGACGGCCGAGCCCTTGAGCATGCCGACCTGGTTCCAACAACGGTCTTTCGAGCCTAGGACGACATGCTGAAACGGTTTTTCTTTAAAACGGGAACAAGCATCCGCCATCAGCGAACAAAACCCAGCGTTGTAAACCGACGAACCGCCGTTGGCGATGATACGGTTACCGAGGTCGTGCTCGCCTTCTTTTTCGAGGCCCTTGACGAAGAAAAAATCACGAAGCAAGTCACTGACCTGAAGTCCGCCATAGTTGTCTGGAAGGAGTCCCGGCCCGATAAAATGTCCAGGCGCGAGTGGATGTTCTAAGTGCGTAATCGAACGTCCGGCCGCTTCGCTAAATCGGCGGTAACGATCAGCATAGCCATCGAATTGTGACGGATCGAGCGGATTTGCCAGATAGTGATTATCGATTCCTCCTCCGCACTCCAAACTGATCATGTATTTTTTGTGAGGAATGTCGCTCGTGCTATTTTGCAAATCACAGCTCAGCGCCGCGTTTGCAAGTTTCGGCATGACCTGAATCCCCGCCGTCAATGCGCCCAACGCCGTCATCATCTCGGAAGAAGCGACCAGGAATTCCCTGCGATCCATTTTCTTTTTCATGTCTCGGCTCCTCCTTTCCTTAGTTTTGAGTCGTGAACATGGGGTTCGAGACCAGATTCACGATCATTTCGTTGTACTTGTAGCCGCTATTCTTGAAGAGCAGCTTGACGTTATGAATGACTTTCAGATCTTCGACTGTCGGATCTCGTCCGTAGACGTTCTTGAACGCGGTCATCACAGCGCAATCGGCGAACTCATCGCTCTCCGCAACCGCTTCGCCCATTTCCTTGAAGCCGCGAATGAGCTTGCCCTGGAAATAACCTTCGCCGCGAGAGTTCGGGCTACCCCATCTCCATCCGTCGTAGAGTTTCGGTATATCGCCAGGGGAATGGCTCGCACTTGGAATGAGCTCGCCCAAGAAATCCGTCTGAATCGGCTGCCCCACCCGGGTCATGAAACTCGGCGCCAGCGCAGCCGCGAGCGGATCCATCGAGATGTGACAGGAAACACAACCGCGCGCGGGATCCACGTGTGCCTTGCCCCCGTTCTCGACGGTCGGAACGTACGGAGTCTGCAAACGATTCGCACCTGCGGGAAGTGATGCCTCGCTCGGCAGACGACACATCACACGCTGGAAAATTCGAGATGAATAGGTGCGAGCCTTGGTGACCGTGGGTTGAATAAAGGCGGGCATCGTCAAGATTCCCGAAAATGGGCGCACATGAAACTCGCCTTTGGAATTCCACCAGACGAAATTATTGTAGTCCGCTTTTTTCTTATCTTCTTCGAACCATTGATCGAATGCCACGTCGCGCTTGTTCTTGATGGCGTTGATCCCATCACGAATAAACAAGTTCGCTGAGATCGGGCCGAAATCTTTTTCCTGAATGACCATGCTCGACGTCTCGGCTTCGCTCAGTCGTTGAGTCAATTCACCTCGGTTGGCGCTCGAATAGTACTTATCGAAGCCGGCGGGATAAGCGACGAGCGGCATCCCATTAGTCGCGAGAAAAAGTTTGAAATTCGGGCTGCCGATCGTCCAATCCGCCGTGATTAATTCGCGATAGTCGAGATTGTTCTTAATGAGATGTTTGACGAAACGCTCCGGCTCGCGCTGTAGATCGTCGATGATCTTCGCGTAGGTGTAAACCAAGTCGTTCTGACCTTGCGGAAGGTACCGAGTGAACGGAGCTTGATAACGGACTCCTGGCCAACCGATCATGACATCGTTCAGTTGATTGGGATCGTAACTTCCGTTCGGATCGAATCCGCGTGGCAGCGTATAGCTGACCGTGGTCGACCGGATGGCTTTCAAGTCGGGCTTACCGCACTGAAGTCCGTTCACAAAATTCACATCGCCCATGAGACTGTTCATGTGCACGGGAATGTGCACGCCACCGCAGGTCAGCATCGGACGTTCCAGCGAATTACAGACCGAGAATTCGCCGCCGAACCAGCCTTTGATATTGCTCCGGCCGTTTTGTTCTTCGCCCGTTGGAGTGATGCGATATGCACGAATCGAATCGTTGGAGCCGTAGTTTCCTGCCCCAAACGCCTGAACGAATTTCGCGTCGGTAAATCGATAGATGTAGCAAATCGAGCCATCGCCGTCCGCGCACTGGGTTTTTTTTACGAATCCCGAGAAATCTTCTGGAGAGAAGGTTACGCCGTTGTAGGAACCATTCGTATCTCCAGCCGAATAGCCTGGAACGTTTCTCATCATCCGACGTGCGAGCATCTGTCCGCGGAAATACCAAACCATGCCTGCAGTTCGAGGATCAAATGTTTGCCCACCGCCGTCACAGCCGCCGCCGTACGCACGAAACTTGTGCGACATAAACCCGGCCTCAGGCTCAAGCAGGTAACCCCAGCCGGTGAAGTCGCTCGCGTGCACTTTGTACACCTCACCTGATGCGCCGTTTGGACTGCTCACGATGCCTAGAAACTCAGAACCATACACGCCGCCTGTCAGCGTCGTATTGAATCCGTATTGCCAATCGTGCCAACGCCAGACGGCAGAGAGATAGGAATCGCTTTCTTTGGACTGGATCGAGGAGGCGATCTGGGCCAACGAAGTTTTGCCGGTCATATAGCTCTCGAGCTCTGCGATGGTCGGGAGTCGGTTGGCGAGGCGCTGATAAACACGACGAGCCGGTTCGCTTTTTCCACCCGCTCCTAACCAGAATTGTGGAGCAAGGAGCACGGCTTCGCAGAGCGCGCGATCCGCACCCGCGTCGCCGAGTTTCGCTGCGGCTGCTCGATAGTTTTTAATCAAGCTCTGGACTTGGGGAGAGCTTTCTTTGAGAGGCGCGCGCCAAGCGCGACGCACAGAAATAAACACCTTACGTGCCACCGGGTCTGCGGGATAAGTTTCGCCAGTCCCCAGGAGTAATGCGTCGTTCGGAGAAAACATCTCGTTCGAGTTCTCGTCTCCCGTTGGGTTCGTGACTTGGCAGAGATCGTCGATGATCCGCTCCCAAGCCAACTGTGCCGAAACGCCCATCGGTCGACTCGGATCATTGAGCGGCTTCACGGCAGGATTGTTCTGTTCGAAACTCGAATCAATTCCGCCGTCACGAACGAGTTTTTTATAAGCTTTGTAATCTAGTGCAGGAATCGTCTTACGGGGGAAAACTGCGCGAAACTGTGGCTCAAGCTCTGGGCCGGTGTTACGTCCGAGAACGCCCTGCTCGACATTGACTTGTTTCATCCGCTGGTCTTCTGAATTTGATAGACCGCCGATGCGCGTCTTTTGCTGTATTCCACTCACGGTACAACCCAGGGACATTCCCAGCATCGCAAGCGAAGCGGAACGAAGCACCCGAGCGCGCTGTTTTTTTTGCATGACCCCTTCCCCTCAATATTTCATCACGCGGAGCGTTCCTCGCTTCACATGATCCCTCTTAATAAGGATATCGGCCCCGGGGGGTACAAATCGAGATGTGTCACAAATATTAGTTAATAATGTTTAAATAATTAAACTTAGACGGAGTTCGATCCGAAGAAAGGGGTTGGTCAAATTTCCGGTTTAATATTCGGAACGTCAAAAAAAATGCGCCCCTGCATGAAGCGAGGGCGCATATAGAATGTGTCTTTTTTTTCACGTGAGTCACTACGCTCTATCCTTAACTACCTTTGTCCGCACTCCGATAAGAGAGGAACATTTCAGTAGTCACGACGAGAGAAAGGAACGGATGCTCACGCCTAAATTAATAGGTTTGGTTACCGGTCTGAACGGCCGAGTTGATAATCTGAAACTTCAGCACGTTATAGAAGTCCTGCGCGGAGGATTTGACCTCGAGGCGCTTGGACGTTTTCGCCTGCTGACTCTGCATCTCGGCGATTGCCAGCCCCAGGATCACAGCGATCACGCTGACGATCATAATTTCGATGAGGGTCAATCCAGACTCATTGCCGAGAACGCGCGAGGCTTTGTTTTTCGCTCGGAAGTAGTGGGTCATACGGGACACGAGTTTTTTCATCGATTCTCTCCAAATCTCTCTCTCTATTCTACGGAAGAACGATAAAAAAACTCAAGACATTTGTTGCGTTTTATTAACTGTCTTGTGTAAAATTAAACAAAAGCTATGAAGTTATCTTTTATGGGACGTATGCAGATTATGAAAAATAAAAACCGTTGGCCGAATCGGTTCTCGTCGATGTTCTCTGCTGCTCTATTATTTAGCGCACTCGATGCGAGCGCAGTTGGCCCGAAGAGTCCCTTCATTACCGCTGGGCAAAAAGCCTTGGACGATGCCATCATCCAAGCATGCTTCCGCCCGACAGCAACCGCACGCTGTCTCAATAACAAATCCGGAACTGGCTACAGCCTGCCTCTCAACATCGACTCCAAAGGAGCTGCGGTTCTGAACGGCGTATCCACGAGCACCGTTCCTGCCGAAGGCTGCTACAACTCGAGTTTTCAACGTAGCCCAGACGACACCGCTACTTACATCAGTGCTGCCGGCAAGTGCGTGAATAAAAACTATCCGCTTCGGTTGGTGCTGAACTGGAAAACCTCGTGTTCGGTTCCGCCGAGCGCTGCCGTTCAGAACCCTACCGACTGCATCGAAGGCGCGCTGATCATGGTTCGCCCTCAAATCATCACTGACATCATGACCTCCACGATCGCCAATCAGACGATCCCGGTCGCTCCAGAAATTCCCGTCAACTCCAAGTCCTCTATGGACCAAGCCAAAGAGGCTTGCGAAAACATGAGCGGCAGCTTTTTCACTTGGGATGCCGCCGCACGAATCTGCCGCAAAAAAGCGAAATACATTTGCGAACAAGAACTCAAGATGAAATGGACCGGTACGAGTGAGACGGTCGGATCTTGTAGCGCCGCTCTGCCCGCTTGTAACCAAGTTCCTGTCGCCTCTGCGACGCCCGTTCCTGGTCAAACTAATACTCCGACCGAGGACCTCTCGAGCTACTGCAGCAACGGAGACTATTGCAAACTCTACCAATACATCCCGACGACTCTACCAGCGGGCAAACAGTGTTTCTGCGTTGGTACGTCGACCACGGTGAACAAAGCCGGAAGATCTTGTACAGGAACAGTCGCCACTAGTTCTCCGACTCCATCGAGTGTGACGACTGGGACGGCAACCGCTACAGCTACCGCTACCGCTACGACTACTGCAACAGCAACTACTACAACCACTACTGGTCCCGGAAGCGCATTCAACACCAACCTACTCTCTGTCAGTACCGGACACGCTTGCATGATTCAAGAAGGCGGAGCGGTCACTTGCTGGGGAGATAATAGCAACGGTAATCTCGGTTTAGGTTCACCCAACAAAGGTGTAACGGACCCCTACAATGACTACTATGACGGGGTAAAAGGCTACCACGAGGTCGAAGGACTCGGACGAGTCGTCAGCCTCAACCGCGGAGGTAACGTCGCTATGACGTGTGCCGTGACCTCAGACGGAGCAGTCGTCTACTGGGGCTACCAAAATGGTGCCTATCACTGGGGGTCGATGTTTAACGGTGGTGGTAACACCTGGTACAAAAACTCGAATCAGCTCAAAACTCAACCGAGCATTACCAATGCGGTCAGTTGCTCCATTAGCCGCATGAACATGTGTGTGGTCCTAGCGGATGGCACGGCAAAATGCTGGGGTAACTATTTCCTCGGTGACAATACGAGTAGTCAGTCCGCGACCCCGGTCACCGTACTCAAGGAAGACCTCACTCCGCTTACGGGCATCAAGGAGATCGTGGGTAACGAGTTCCACAACTGCGCTCTCACTACCTCGGCTGACGTCTACTGCTGGGGCTTCTTCGTCGACTGGTCGAACAATCACCGAAAAATCGGTACTGATACCGAGACGGCCGGTGAGGACCTGGTCGCTAGAAAACTCTCAACCGTTAGCGGTGTAGCTGAGATGTCGACCGAATACGCGACGATGTGTTTCACTCTCACGGACGGGACCTATAAGTGTTACAACTTCCAGGGCAGGTCTAACTTCGGCAGATCGCCGACGGACGGACTCACCTGGACGGGCGTGACGGCCGTTCAGCCGGTAATGGATGGAGACAACGACCTCTGTTACCTGAAAAACAAAAAAGTTTACTGTAAGAGCCAAAACGGCGGCGGAAATACTCGACTTGCCGGTAAACCAGGCGTCTACATCAACTGGCCGCAAGTCGCCCACCCAGTCGATAACTTGACCGATGTTGCCGTGCTTCGTGGAGGCCATACCAGTGCCTGTGCTTACGAAACGTCTACTTGCAAGGTGTATTGCTGGGGCAGTGCATACAATGCCTGTACCGGCACGGATAACTCCAACCACTGGGGGGTCAATCCGCAGACAGATCCAATGTGCGTCCTCAGCGGAGGCGTATTTAGCACCGGCTCCAACGAAGGCTCTCACTTGATGTCTGGAGTCACGGCTTGTCCGAATATCTCAGCTAAGAAGGCATTCACCATGGTGTTCTGGGATGACGTGATCACGACCGATTCAGATCCCGCCGGTTACGGCGCTTTGAGTCTATGGCCCGGGTCCGGTACGCCAAATCCTCCCCCTATTGGTGACGACCTGTACCCAGACTATGTCTCCAATACAGAAACCGGCGGCATGCAGTCCTCCGGAACAGGGCGAACGAACCTGAGAAACGTGACCTTGCCGGGCAACCTCTCGGTCGGCGTCTATCACATCGCCTCGAACATGACTTCGAAGATTGACAATCTAAATATCAGTATCGTCACCAGTACCTCTTCTTCAACGAACTTTAACCTTCCTTACAACAATTACGTATTGAAGGACGTAGCCCTGACGAACGATAGCCGAATCGCTGTATTCCATGCGAAAAAAGGTGCAACCCCAGCGGCTACGACAGCGCTCGCTGCCGGCAAAGTTCGGGTGTACTTGTCTGGTGGCGGAGGCAGCGGTAGCAATTACCGAGTCACCGATGCCGACTTAGACTCGGACGGAACCAACCTTGACGCCGGACAGATCGTCGGTCCATTGAACGGCTGCACATTCGGAGGATGTGTTGGCCAACGAGGAGGCCTATTCGCTGACATCGCCCAGAAACCGACTCGCAATATTCGTGTGACGTTCCCAGGCTGTTCCGGACAGAGCCGCAAGATGTCGATCACCTCGAACACCTACTTGCAAACCAAGAAGGATGGCCAAAAAGTGATGGAGATCTCGGACTGCGGTCGTCAAGAAGGTATCGTATTCCGCGACGTCCCGATGGGCGCTTACGATCCGATCATCATCATCGAACGACAGTACTAAAGCGGCCTCGCGGCTTCTTCGTGGAACGTTAGTTGAATATTCAAGAGTCCTTTACACAACCCGTATGTTTTATCTGCATACGGGTTGTGTAAAACAACTCTCTTGAAATAGAATGAAAGCAGAGCCGAAAAATGAACCTCCGCACTGCACAGACCATCCTGATTGGCGTCGCCTCGTTTGCCTCCGTCTGGGGCATTCAATACGCCTTGGGTGCGGCCACTAATTACTCTTATCCGGCGATTCACGACTGTATGTATCCTCAAGTGAATCAACCTTGTCGTGCGGACTCTCGCGTTGCGGATTATCCGATCACGAATCCTGAACCTCTACCGACTCCGACGAATACACCGGTCCGTGTTCCCTACAAAGGCTGCTACGATACCAAATATAAATGGAAATCCGCGATTCCTGGCGGAGGTAAATGTACCGATCCTCGCGCACCGATTCGCGTTGAGGTGAAGTACTTCACCGCTTGTCCGACCGGCTCCACCATTGTTGCTTGCCCAGCCGGATGCACGATCGGCGGCGGCACGACGGGACTCCCTTCGATCGCCTGTACGACCTGCTGCACGGATGGATCCAAAGTCAACGTCACCCCGATCATCAAAGGCGATAGCGCTGACGTCGTCACTCTGAAAACTTCGGGAGATCCGACCACAGGTATCGGAATGGACACCGTCACCCTCGACCCAAAACAATCCGGCGACCCTGCTTACGATGCATGTCGCTCGATCTATGAAATGGGCTACAACTGGGATCCCACCAACCGGGTTTGTAACATCGATCCAGCGCGACAGTGCTCTCGTCTTGGTTTTGTTTGGGAGAATGGTCGCTGTTTTAACAAATGCGATGCCTCTGCCTGCACACTCAATATGTGCCAAGGGCACATCTATCAGCCCGGCACTCAAACTTGCGTATGCATCGGATCCAGCACAACGACGGACTCGAACGGCTCACCTTGCGTGGGAACTCCGACCTCGACCCCGACCACGACTCCGACCCCTCCATGCACGGGCTATATTACCGTCATGAATAACGAAAAAGGTCAGACCGTCAACACGGACTATACCATCGACGGCACCTCGAATACGCTGACGACCGGCGGCTTGCAGAATCGAACGATTGTTTATGATTGCAACAAGTCGATCTCAACGTTGGTCAGTGCGTTCTCGGACTCCATCCCTCCGATGTGCGTGAAATGTGGGCCGAACGCCGCTACTTGCGGCTACAAAAAAGGCACAAATGCCTCTTGTTCGATCGGCGTGATGACGGACGGATCCACCTATCAAATCTACAGTTACGCCGAAGGATCTAACCCTGGTGCCGCAGCTACGCCAACCGCCAATCCGACCTACACTCCGACTTCGGCTCCAACGGTCGCCACAAACGATATTCAAGTCGTCTCTGTTTCCACTACGGCGAACGTCAACACCATCAGAAGCGGCATCACGACGGGAACAGTTACCGTTCAAGTGAAAAACAATAGCGCTACTCCCGCCTCAGTGATCATCTACGTGAGTGGCCCTCCAAGTGCCTGCGTAATCAACCCGGACTCCAACTCGCTCCCGGTCGCAGTGACCCTTACCGCCAACGAAACCAAGAGTTTTACCTCCAGCAGCTGCACGTTTTACGGACAACCTGGTAACTACTACATCAAGGCCGCTGCCGAGCTCAATGGCGAAGACTCGAATACGAACAACAACTCCGCAAGCCTTCAGGTCAAAATCATCAAATAAGAAATTTCGCCGAACTTTGCATCAATTGACTGCACCGGAGAAGCGGTACGACAATATTCACATGTGTCATTTTTGATTTATTACAGTGTAAATAAATAAAAATATTCTTTACGAAATCACATAATCAAGTGGATAATAAGAATAACGGTGAAAAAACTATGAAAGCCACGATCAACGGAACGTTTGTAGTACTCGGGCTCTTGAGCAACATTGCATGGGGGGCGACGCCTTGTCCTTACCCACTGATGAAAGACTGCGGGCTACCCACAGACGTCAAGAACTGCCTCAACCCCACACCTACCGCTCCGTGCGTCGCTAACCGCATGGGTAAATACCCGCTCGTTGACGCTGGTTCCAAGATTCCTATCGAAGGTTGTTACAACGATAAATTCGTTCGCAAGTACAACCTCTCTACCGATCAGACGTGTACAAAAGATTCGACTGTAACCGCGGGGCTTCTCAATAAAGACGCGCCCATCCGCGTTGAGCTCTACTACCACACCTCCTGTTCCGGCGACCGTCCGACGTGCTTAAACGGCGCTCAGGTGGTCGTGAATCCTTCGGTCAAAAACGATTCTCCGGTTGGCGCAGTTAAAATGAACTTGTCCAACAACACACTTCAGCCGATCGCCCTCAAGGCATCGGCGGCGGACAACGCCTCCAAAGAGTTCTGTACCGCGCTTTATGGAAACGGCTACGCATTCAACACGACGACGCAGAAATGCGAGATCTCCGTCGAAGTTCAATGTCAGCTCCTCGGCATGCGCTATGACCCGGTCAACAACAAGTGCGATCCCCTCTGTGCAGCTCAGTATTGCACCACGGACGTCACTGAACAAGTTTGTGCCGGCTATACGATCACCAACTCGGCTCAGAACTGTATTTGCAAAGGCACCTCGACAACTTTTGACTCGAACGGCGCACGCTGCGACGACTGCTCGGGAAAAGCAACTTCGCTGCCAGTGAATATCGGGCGCTCCGATCTCGTCGGCTACTGGCGGTTGAATGGTAACCTGAACAGTGAGATCGGTGGGAACCCGCTCCGCGACGGTGCCTTGAGCGACGGAGCTGGTGGCACTCAACTCCAGTTCACCAAGTTCAACAACACCCCGCTCCGCCCGATTCGCTGGGCGAACAGCGACCCGCTCTTCGGCAACGCAGCGATTTTCGATGGTCGTTCGTTCGCTTGGGTGGGCAATAATCTTGGAACAAAATACGACGGCACCGCACTTGCGATGCCAACCGGCAACGCCTCGCGAACACTCATGGGTTGGGCATACACAGAAGACCGCACTGGATGGGTTACTGCGACCGATCTACCGACGGCATGCTCGAACTACCGCGGACTCAAGCGGAACGGCATGATCTTTAAGCACGGCAAAGACTGGAATGGTAGCACCTGGGCTATGGAAACGGGAGTAAACGGCAACAACGCTGCATGCAACTCCTTAACCGTATATAACTGGGATAGCGCATCTAACAAATTCGGCGGAGTGACCGCTACGAGCGATACAACCTGGGGTAAAATACCGTCGGCCGGATGGTGGCATTGGGCGATCACCTGGAGCGGAACATCCGCCAAAATCTACATCAACGGGGTCAAAGTTAAAGAAGAGCCCTCTGGCGGAAACGTGCTCAATACACCGAGCTCGGTTCTTTCCTACGGGGGTCAAGATACTGGCAACAACACCGCTCTCGGGCTCCAACAGGTTTGGGAAAACGGCTCACTTTCCAAGTTTTTCGTCGGTCGGATGAGGGAACTCATGGTGTTCAAATCCGAGGTTTCGGGCACCGACATCCTCGACATCTATAACAAGTCCAAAGCCGGATTCTGTGACAACGTTCCGACCGATAGCGGCTCTCGAGATCTGGCTGTGGTCATCGCGAACGAGTTACCTCGTGCCGCTGGACAGCAGTTCCAAGTCGACCTCTCCACCAAGGCTCGCTACACCTACACGCTTACTGGCCTCAGTGGACAGTTAACCACGAGCATCAAACACTCGGACGGAACTTCGACCTGGCAGATTCCTCAGCCAAACGCGGTGAAGCTGCAGGTAAAAGTCCGCTCAATCGCGGGATCAGTTTCTTCGGGCTATATCCGCATCTACAACAACGGTTACTCGAAGCAAAAAGCCTTCGCGGCCGTGAACAGTACGACTGAACAAACAGTGGATTTCGATGACGTCACATTGAGCGGTTTGGATCGAGTCCTCATCGTTCATGTGAGTACGGCCTCGATCCCAGACGTGCCAAGAGGATCAGCAAGGATCTTTTTCGCTCCTGGAGCGGCATTCGATGCGGGGTCCACTTGCCGGATCTCAAACGCTCAATTTAGTCTATCCTCCATAACCACCGACGGCGACCCAGTAACAAACGCTACATTCTCCTCCAACACGTTTGACGGTACAAAAAACTACGGAGACGCAGGAAATACGCCTTACTCGAACAATTTCAGCTCGACGCTCTACAAAGATTTCGAGACGGCGTCCGAACAATATGGCGAAATTGGCATCAACTCCGGTGGCCGTGGCTCTGTGGCACTCAACGTCACGATGACCAATACCTCGCCAGCTCCAGCGGCTACACCAGCCCCGACTCCAGCGAACTGTGAGGCTGAGGCGTACGTGATCGCGAGTGATCGACTCTACTGGAGAAAAACGGGTCTCACGGCCGGAGGCGGTACGCAGACCTTCAATAACATCGCCCTACTGGGACGTGACGGTTTCTCGCAGAACAACCTGCTTGTCGCCGGAACGGTCGCCAAGCAGAGTGTAGCACCACCAGCCGCCCCAACCTCGAGCGACAAGGACTGTTATATCTACAACTACGATATGACTGCGACTGACCCTCTGATCCCTGCGAATACCTACTCGACGAACTCGAGCAAGAAATTCGCGAAAATCGAATGCACAGACGCAGGAACCGCTTATAACCTGAGCTACACCAACAAGGACGCGTTCGATAACAGCGCAGTTTCGGTAATATTCATGTCGGCCGGCGAAGGGATCAAATGCGGCCCCACTTGCGTGAATCCGAACCAGACGGTCACCTGTAACGGCGTGAAGATCAGTCCGACCGAAGGCGGCATGTCTACCCAGCTGCTCTGGAAACCAAGCTGTCCTTAGGGGTTGAGCGACCAAACCTGGACCTGAGTTTAAAATAGGAAACGCCGCAGGATTCATGGTCCTGCGGCGTTTCTCTTTCGGTATGGGCATAGTTTGCTCCGCCGCCTCTGATCGACTCCGCTCCAAGTACTTGGGCAAATACCTGGATCAAAATCTCAGCGTCGGAAACAGGAAGTAACTGCTAGCGATCAGTCGCTACTCCCTCTCGACGTGGCTTTCGGATCGTGCTGGGTTGGCAGCACTTTCAAATCGAACGCCAACGATGATCGAACTTGGACAACTTTTCTGGCGGATTTCTAAGATCCGACTCTCCGATTCACGGAGCGCTTCCAAAACGGAATTCATATATTGCGAGGCTCCTACGACGGCCTGTGAACGAGAGGCAATGTCAAACCCAGCACTGAGGCCCCGATTTAGGTCCCGAAGTTCTGATTCGAGGGCGTCGAAATAGCCTACTGGGCATGAACCGTCTACCGCTGAGGATCGTACTTTCAATTTAACGGAGATCAGAGCGATTTCGTTTCTATCGAACATCTCTTCGAAAATTTCTCGCCCTTGGATTTCACCGAGCGAAAGGGTTTTTACTCGCTCATCGAATTCAAATCCAAACGCTTCGCGATCGGTAAAACCCCAGTACGTTGCACGCTCCGGTACAACTGTCGCGAGACCCAAGAATGCGGTCGCCTGATCGATCTGTGCGGATCTCCGGCTAATCGTGAGGATTTCCATTTTATTGGTCGAAGGTTTTCCGCCGAATACTCGATTGAAAAAGCCCATCAAGCCACGTTCAGTGCCGTTGCCGCCGCGTTCAGTGCCGTTGCCACCACGCTCAGTGCCGTTACCACCGCGTTCAGTGCCGTTACCACCGCGTTCAGTGCCGTTACCACCACGCTCAGTGCCGTTGCCACCACGCTCAGTGCCGTTGCCACCACGCTCAGTGCCGTTGCCACCGCGTTCAGTGCCGTTGCCGGCACGTGCGACATCTGATTTAACTTTTTTTCCGGCTTCAACGATCGCTAGGAGTGAGCGAAGTTTCGGACAACGATCGAGCAGACTCGGATCGCTCGAAACTTGTTTCTGAATCACTTTTTCGTAGATATCTTGGACTGAACCTCGCGCAGGATCCTCGAAACTAGCCGAACGACGACTGACGTAGAGAGTCAGTTCACTTTGAATCTTGGTAAGAATATCGTCACAGGTCTCTGTCGCTTGAGCCGAAGAAATGCTGAGTACAAAAACTCCGACGACTGCCTTCATCCACATTTTCTGCATCGATCGCCACTCCCGATTCACATCTACGACGTTCTTTGACGATCTCATTAATAACGCACTGCATTCATTAAGGATAGTATCCTTTTAGCCGATCTTCTCCTGAGAGGAGATTCCACACGCTTGAATGCATTCGCGACACACCTAAAAAAAACTCGCGAAGAGCTAGGGTTCACGAGCGCGAAAGCGTTCTTCGACCACCTACTCACCGTTGGTGCATTGAATTTTAACTACACTTACTTCATGAAAATCGAGGGCGGGAAACAAATACCCTCGGCCGCCATCGTCAGCCGCATTGCAGGGCTACTCCCCAAAGACCGTCAGGACTCATTTGTGCTCGCCTATTGCGAGACGCTATTTCCCGAGCGCCAACAGTTGTTCACCAACAGTGTGAAAAAATCATTCCCCGCGCCGGAATCGCCTAAACTACCTGCTCCAAAAAAACTCGAGCAGTCTCGCCTATCCAAGGCGATCACGCTTTCTTCACAGCAATTTCTAATCATCGCGAAATCCAAAACACACTATTTGATGTACGTGCTTTTTCAAACCGCGCGTATTCCCCTGAAAGCCGAGGAGATTGAGCGCCTGTTCCCCGAAGACCCATGGGAACAGATCATGGGAGACCTCGTTGAGGCGCGCGTGGTCTACCAAGACTCCGAGGCAAACTATCGCTCCGTCGTGAATGACTTGAGATTTCCGGCCGCAGACACGCCGGAACTCAAATCGGCTTATGACCAGATGCTCACCTGGGAACGGCTAGTTCCCGTGCAATTTAATTTCGATACCGAATTCTCAAAACTACAAATCCGTCGGTGCACGAAGCAATCCCGAGAGATCATCAAGAGGTACTGCCAACTCCTCTTCGATATCGTTCGATCTTCGGAAGACTCAAATGCGGATCTAAACCAGGAGATCATCTACCTGGATCTCTATCTCGCATTCGGGCAGCTTCCTGGATGATGCGAAGAAAACTATTCGCTCAAGCGGAGACGGATAGCTTCCGCCACTTTGTCTCGATTATAAGAAAGCAGCAAGTTGTTGATCACGATCCATGATTCTCGCGCATCGATGGTCTGGTGCGGACTTTGAACTCGGGATTTGCGACCGATCGTGCTGTACCACTCATGGAATGCGGCAGAAACACGGCCGTATGGGCGGATTTTTTTCCACTGATAGGTATTTTTTTCTACTAGGCCGTTTTGTTCGTCCCAGAACGCGATGATCGGCGAGAGTGAATAGTTACTATTCGATGCTCGGTGAGTGAACACACCCTGAATCGTGAACGGAACGTAGTCCGACCGGATGCTTTTTTTGGTGACGGCTTGCATCTCCGGTGCAATCTCGATTTTCTTGATCATTTCGCGAAGCTTCTGAATCAAACGGCTGGATTCATCAGAGTTGAGCCCGATCATTTCAACGCGATTTTGAAAACCCTGTAAGGCTAGTTCGATCGTCTTGTAGTTCGTGGTAGAGAAATACAATGTACCCAAACTGTCATGCGCCGCGAAATCGTCCAAAAAGTACGTTTCACTGGTCGGCTTGACTACGACGCCCCATCCGCCGTGAGAGCCACTTCCGCCACTTCCGGCGAATGAAACCGTCGCAAGCAAAAAGACCGATCCAATCACTGCACTCATGAGTTTGTTTGACATCATATTATTTCTCCAACGGAATCAGGTTAATCATCGCTTCGTAAATTTTTTCGTTCTCACCGCAACCGATCTGAACGAATTCATCAAAAATTTCTGAAATTCTCGCGCGTAGTGCAGGGATTTGTGCCTCACTGATTGAAAGCGTATATGCAGCGTGAACGCGTTTTTCGATCGGGTCCCTCATCAGGGAGCGCTTCGATAGCGCGAGAATTTGCTTCTGACGCTCTTTTAATGGGTTCGAAGTGGTCGCTCCATAAGAAACAAATGTAGAGACTTTTTTGCGCGTCTTGAGGAGATAGCCGTCTTTCTTCTTAAGTAGCCCCAAGGACACTAAACGATCAATCGCCCGCTTGATTCGGTCCGAAGACACTCCGATGCGTTGACCGAGTTGTTTCGGATCATCTTCGCAACCTTCCATCGCCGCCATTTCCAGAATCGCGTAGTGGTACCAATCGGCGATCACCGAAAACACATCGGGAGAAATGTCATAATTGAGGCCATCGTCCTGCTCAATATCAATGATGCCCGGTGCGATGACAGAGCCGGCATTACCCAAGAAGTACGATTGAATTTCAGAACGGGACTCAGTGTCCAGATTGCTTCGGCGAAGAATTTGCGAAGCCGTGCGAAAAGTGAGGCGTCGGCGCCCCGAAAGAATCTGACTGATGGCACCGGGAGAGAGCTTCAGATCTCGCGCAAAGGCGCGAAGGCTGTAGCTGCGGTTTTTTTTGCGTTTCCGCTCGAAAATACTCGAGAGTACGTTCGAAGTGGAGTTCGCGTTTTCATCGATCGCGGCATGCGAGGCGTATTCGCTCATCATGCGCAATTTATACTTATGTCGTGTAATAATCTCAATGAAGAAAAGAAACTGTTGGAAACACGTTAAAAACGCGGAAAAGTCGAAACAACCCAATCATTGCGGCCAATTACCAGCTAAGTGTAAACAAGTTAGACAAAAGGGTTTCGTTTCCAATCTTTTCGCACAGCCCAAAAATTGAAACACCTCGAAGGGTCGCCTCTCGAATTGCGCAGCTATCCGCCGGCTGCTCCCGTTTTCGAAGCACTGTTTTCTTCGTTTTCAGTGGTGGAATCGATGATCTCTCTGAGCTTGAGGTCATCCGGAGAGTCACATTTTCCCGTCCATGGATTGAACCAATTCGGCGAATGACAATCACTCTCTCGCCCGCTCGGAAAAACGTAAGGCTGGCAGTTGTACTGATTGTCTTTGGTTGGCGCGCCACCGCCGCCCATGGCGTCTGCCGGTCGAGGCGGACAAATCAATCGGTTGTAAGTCAGTCCTCTTGCAGGTTGCGCTTGAACGGTCGGCAACTGAAATTTGCACGAGCTCAAAGTCGTATTTTTACCTTCGCAAAAACAATTTCCTCCGTTCGGAATATAGACATAGCCGCGACAGTAATTCATCTCGTCCGCCAAGCAGCTCGCGCAGCGCAGGGACGGAGGCTGACAACGCCCATTTTTCCAGACGAGACTCAGTTCTGCACAAAGTGACTCCGGCTTTTGAACGCAAGTTCGGAGGTTCGGGTCAAACACATGGCCCGGCAGTCCCTCACAGGTGACGCGTAAACGATCCATCACTCCGGAAGCCGAGATAATCCAAGGGGTCTGCGGCAATTCGATGGCGAGTTTTCCCAGGACACCCGGATTTTGCGGGTCTCCTTGAACTTCCATGATGTGTGATACGCGGAGATACCCTCCCGTTGAACAGCGAGACTGATCCGCGGCACCGCAATGAGTAGTGACCACAACATCGACGAAAATCGGCGCCTTGCCCGACGGACACTCGGAGCCGTCTTGGCCGTCTCGCGCATTCTCCAATCGGTTGAACATTCCATCATAACAACCCCGGATGGGGAGCTGAGTATCGGGATCTTGCAGTCCGGGGAATGAGACTGGATTCGTGTTTACCAAGCAAAAAACGCCCTGGCTCGGACGTAGGCATGCGAGCAGGCGTTCGGATAGTTCATCGGAACGCGCTTCGAGCGAGAGACTAGAGAACATCACCCAGAGGCCGACCGCAATAGTGTGCTGATATTGACGCTGCACCCAGTGCCCCCCCCCCGTACTCTTATGGCCTTGGTTCATTTCAGTGTAGCATGAGCGCTCACTCCGTCGACAGAACTCGAAGAACTGTGTCCGCCGTGACCTCCTCCCATTTGCGTCGGAAAAAAAACGGTTTACACTAAGAGTATGGGAAATCGCTCTCGTTTGAGAAACGTCGCAGGATTCACGCTCTTAGAAGGCCTCGTTACCGGCGCCATCGCGGCAGTCGTGATTCTGGGGTTCCTCTCGCTCAACACCTATTTCGCCAATCAGCAGCGCGCGACCCAGGTCCGCTCGAACTCGCAGGATTTTCATAAAAAGGTCGAAGCCATCTTGAATCAACGAGCCACGGAGATCTTGCAGGCGCCGACAAATCCCGGAGGCGGAAACTAAGGATTCAGAGCGATTGCTCGACTTCTTGGGCCCCACCGCCACCTGAACCTCCGCCGCCACCTCCCGATACCGCGCCTGAACAAGCCGGTGCCGGAATATTGATCGGCGCATAGCCGTTCTCACAGTAGGGACGCACAGGCCCTGTAGCGCAAGCCATCGCGCTCTGATCACAAACATAGACTCCCACGTCGCAACCGTCGCCAGTATCGTTCGCGTAGCCGCAAACTCCGCCCATCGAGCCTTCACGATAACAGCTGCAATCGCGTGTTTTCGGGGGATTATCGCCCACGACTACACCACCGGAGGTACCGGCACTACAGCTCGTCCAATCTTGCGTATTTGGTGCCGAACAACTCACCGTCGCACCATAAAGCGTGAGATTCGAGCCACGTCGACAGTACTGAGTTTCATTAAAGGATCGTTTCAGCACTCCGCCGACTCGCTCTTCGATCGTATACACGCACCGTAAATCATCGATCGCAGGGCCTTGGCAGTAACACGATTTGGGCGAAACCAGATAGGTCGAAGGGTCTGTCGCCGCCATCGGCCCATTGTAAGCGCATTTTGCAACCGTATCAGCGTACTCATAACAAAGGATCGATGCACCACCGACGGAGACTCGATTGCCCACCGCGCAGGTAATCGCCCCATAGTCCCGCACATTACCCACTCCATCATTCACGAGTGAGCTTGCACACTGAAGCGTTCCGCCGTCCCCTGCCACTCGCCCTGCTTGTGCACAAACGCAACCTTTGAGTTCACCGGAGACAGGTTTCGGATCCAGGACAACTGTATCACCGTTTCCGGAGCCGCCCGAAGTGGGAGTCGCCGTTGGTGTGGGAGTGAAAGATGGAGTCGGCGTCGTTCCTGGAGTTCCGCTTCCCGTCGGATCCACTCCTCCATCGCTCGCGACGCTTCGACAAGCGGGCGATGTCGGTTGAGTCGCACAGAACTTCTGCGCAGGACTGCCGACCCCGACGGGAGCATGAGCCAGATAAGAGGAGATCGACGGACGCGCAATAATGCCCAGATCCAGATTTTTTGCGTAGTCTCGATTATTGATGGACGATGCGCAGCTCCCTTTCTGGCAACACGCATCTTGCTCGTTTTTGCTGTAGTCGCCAGCAACCCACTCGAAGTTACGTACGTTATCCATGGCACAAAGCGGGTTAATCAAAAAATCGACGTGAACCCAACTACAGGCCGCACCGAACAGATCGCGGTATTTGGCCTTGCCACGACAAACACAACTCTTACCGGGTGGCGCATAGGTATAACCCTCGCAAGCCTGAAGCGGATCTCCACAACCGGATTCGCACTCAACCGAAGCATAACTCAAACACGTTTGCAGGGTGGGATGGTAGGTCCAACCTAATTCCTCGCAGACCTTTTCGGGTTTCTTCTGGCAAGTCTGCGTAGCTTCGTCAAATGCATATCCCCCGCCCGCCTGTCCCGCCAGAAAAACGCAAGCGTCCTTGGCGGAGAAACTGGAAACGCTCTGCCCGAGCACAATCGGCAGACCGAGCGTGAGATTCAAATTGAAACCATCTCCAAATGGCTGAGGTCCATCGAGACTGGTCTCGGGAATCACTTGGACGCGACTTCCGTACGTACAACGAGGTTTGCCCTCGGGGCAGGTCGTACGATAACGGAGCAGAAATCGCACGGGCGCTCGATCGGTCAGGCATTTGCCGTTCTCAGCGCCACCCGGGATGCTCGAAATTCGACGAAAATTGAGATCGTAACAACCGGCTAGCGGCTGACTCTCAATCACCGCACCTCCGCGTTTCACGATGAAGTTTTGCGGATAGACTGGAAGTTCAGGCGTTTTCTTACCTCGCCCCACCTCTACACAAGGCTTGGCCTCCGATGGCGCGTAACAACGCCTCAAAGCATCATCCGCATGCGCGCCAACGAAAAACGCCGTCCCCGCGAAAATCAACGCGGATCGGACGACGCCGGAAATTGAAAAATATTTCAGCAAAAAAAACGCTCCCCCATCTGAAACGAAAAAATCACGGGAACGAGATTTACCTCGATTCAGACGATCAATTGGTCGCCGACTGATTGACTGTATCGACCGCGGTATTGATCACGAGGAATCGGACGTAGTTATGAAAATCCTGCGCCGACGCTTTGACCTGCAAGCGCTTTTGGGTTTTGGATTGCTGCGAGTTCATCTCGGCGAACGCAAGACCGATTACCAACGCAACGCTGGAGGCGATCATGATTTCGACGAGGGTCATGCCTTTTTCATTTTTCATACATCACTAGTGTAACACAAAATCCTTCATTATTGCGAAGGCCTCTCTTGGGGTGTGTTTTTATTGACACCCCATTTTATCGAAAAACCGCGTTATACTCGAGGAATGTGGTTCAACTGGCTCATCATCGCCTTGCTCGTCCACCCGGCCTGGGCGTCGAATGACCCATTTAACGAACAATACCAGGCCGCCAAAGAGAGAGGGCCGGTTGCGGACGCCAACCTTCGGGACTGTTTCCATCGTTCACGGGGACTCAAATGCCAAAAAGCCTCGGGGCGCTACCTGCAAAAATTCGATGACTGCAATTCACGTGGCAAGTGCAACGGGACCACCAAAAAACTGGTCGAAGGTTGCTACAACTCGAATTTCAAACGCATCGCGGATATCACGAAGAGCACCAAAAAATGCGAAAACGAAAACGCGCCTTTTCGTGTCGAACTCACCTATGACATCCACTGCCCCCAAGACTCGTTCGAGTGCATTTCGACGGGGGAAATCGCAGTCAGGATTCGCATTTACAACGACGCGGACTCCGATTTGCCGTTGGGGCATGATTCGAATGAAATTTTCAGGGACCTCGCCAGCCAACCGATTCTGATTTCATCCAATCAAAACGGCGACCCGGCACGCGTGAGTTGCGCCTCCATGCGCCCCAGCGGATATGTCTGGAATGCCCAAACGAATCAGTGTGAGCGACCAAAACCCCTGCTCTGCCAAGAGGTGCTGGGGCTGCGCTGGATGAACGGGCAATGTGTTTTTCAAAACATCGATTGCGAAACTCAATTTGGCGGTCGGGTCGCGCAGCTTTGTCCTGAGTCTGAGACCAAGAAATACTGCCAGAACTATCGATTCCCCGCCTCACAAACGGCACCGAGCGCATGTTTGTGTCGCGGCAGTCAGACAACGATCGATGCTCACGGCAGATCCTGCAGTGGACTGGGATCGATCTTCTATTACGAAGACCCCAAGCGACCGAATCAAAAACAGAGCTATCGCTATTTTTTTGGGAATCAACCCGGACTGAAGGACGCTCAGTAACTCGAGCGCCGCTTACTCGATGACCGCTTCGCGACTCGCGGAAGAGAAATCAAAAATCAGCTCGTCTTCGGCCACGTACCCCAAGACCCGGCGAATTTCTTTTTCCTGAGCAGGCCGGCTTCTTTCTAGGCGGCGGCTATCTTGGTCGATCATCGAAATCTCGGCATCGATCGAAGCCAAGTCAGCACGGCGATCGTTTAACTCCCCTTTGAGCTCGAACCATTGAAGAATGCCGGGCATCCCCACCTGAAAACGAAGAAGCCCTCCCGATAGGCACAACAGCCAAACCAGGAAGGCTCCTAACCAAAAGTGTCGACGATTTATCGTCTCGCGAGAAAAATACCGGCGGTTCATTCGCTTAGTTTAAGCGAAATGCCCCTTTGCCTGCAAACTTCGCTTTTGCACCCAGGCGCTCTTCTAAACGGAGCAGCTGGTTATACTTGGCAATACGATCGGTTCTTGACGCTGAACCGGTCTTGATCTGACCGGCGTCGGTGCCGACGGCGAGATCCGCGATGAACGTATCTTCGCTCTCACCGCTGCGGTGGGAAACGATCGAGCGGTAACCATGTTCGCGAGCCAACCGCATCGTCGAGAGGGTCTCCGTCAGAGTGCCAATCTGATTGACCTTGATCAAGATCGCGTTCGAAACGCCGCCTTCGATCCCCTTCTTGAGAGTTTTCTCGTTCGTGCAAAACAGGTCGTCGCCGACGAGCTGGAGCTTGGAGCCCAGTTTCTCGGTGAGTTTTTTCCAGCCCGTCCAGTCGTGCTCAGCCAAACCGTCTTCGATGGAGACGATCGGATATTTGCCCGCCCAATCGGCGTAAACGGCGATCATCTCATCACTCGAAAGATTCTTGCCCTCGAATTGATAGGTGCAAACATCACCGTTACGGGTCGAGAACTCGCTTGCGGCGCAATCGAGGGCGAGCGCGATTTGTTCGCCTGGCTTGTAACCGGCTTTCTCGATCGCAATCAGCAGCTTCTTCAGGAGCGATTCATGCGGATTTGCGCCGGGAACGGCCGGTGCGAATCCACCTTCGTCGCCAACGCCCGTGGAGAGTCCTTCGGAATGAAGGATTTTCTTCAGCGTATGGAAAACCTCGGAACCGGCGCGAAGCGCCTCGGAAAATTTTGAAAAGCCCAGTGGTACGATCATGAACTCTTGGATGTTCAGACCGTTGTCGGCGTGTTTACCGCCGTTCACGACGTTCATGAGTGGAACCGGAAGTGTCACGCCCGGAGAATGGAACGTTTCGGCAATGAGCGCCGCCGTCGGGAGCCCCGTGAATTCGGAGTAGGCGCGGTTGGCGGCCAGGCTGACGGCAAGGATCGCGTTTGCGCCGAGCTTGTCTTTGTTCTCGGTACCGTCGAGCTTGCAGAGGAATTCATCGAGCGCCGCTTGCGATTCGAACGTTTTGCCGGTGAGGGATTTTGCGATTTCCGTATTCACGTGGGAGACCGCCTTGAGCACACCCTTGCCCTGGTAGCGCTTAGAGTCGCCGTCGCGCAGCTCGAGCGCCTCGCCGTCGCCAGTCGATGCGCCGGATGGCACAATCGTGCGACCGAAAAATTTCGTGCCCGCTGCCGAAAGCGTCACTTCGGCTTCGACCGTGGGAAAACCACGGGAGTCCAGGACTTCGCGGGCATGAATGGACTCGAATACAGCGTCTTTAAAAGATTTTTGCATGGGTCGGAGATTAGTCGAATCTCCCTCCAGCTGTCTAGCCTTTGGTCGCGTAAAAGAGGTGAAAACCCGCTTAAACCCCGCTCGCTGCGGCATAGCGATTACTCCTCTCGCACTAAACCGTTTTTTTTCATTCATTTAATGAATGGGAGTCATTCATGAAAGCCTTTTGGACCGCACTCATCGTCGTCGCAAGCATTTCTGTCGCCCAGGCCAAATGCCGAGTTTTCCTCACCTCGGACAATTCTCTCGTCTCCCCTGTCCTCGAAGAAACGCTCCGTGACCGCGACATCATCGTCACCCGCGACAAATCCAAGGCTCGCTATGAACTCGCATTAATACCGACCAAAGGTGCTCACGTTTTGAACTTCAACGGCGGTGAATACCATTACACGATGGTTTACCAACCGACCCTCGGCAACCGCGAAACCGGCAAGACTCTGCAGTTTGGAGTGCCACTCTACTACGCCGAGGTTGCTCCAGAAATCTCACACTGGGAGCAAGTGCCAGGAGCCATTCGAGCACGCACGAGCAACCTCGTTGCCGAAGCCGCGATGTACTTACCGGGTTGTCAAAAAGGTTCGCTCGACTAACGAGGAAAAAGCTCGGCAAGTTTCCGTTCGCGGTACTCGAAAATCTGCCGCACGTCTTTGCGTACAAATGCGCCCGCCACGAGCATCCCAAGCCCACCCAGCGGCAAACGAAACATCACTCGGTCTCGCATTCGCGTCCCGCCGTTTTCAGCGGTGAACTCGTGCCGGTGGTGCCAGAGTGAGTAAGGCCCCTTGAGCTGGGTGTCGACGAAATGATGGCCGGGTTTCCACTCTTCGATCCGAGTCCGCCAGCGCACCGGTATTCCGTGAATCTTGAGACGGTAGTCGATCAGCGTCCCTTCCTGGATTTGCGGCGTGTCCATGCCGAGCACACGAAATTGCAGAAAATCGGGGGTCAGGATTTCCAGGTTTTTCTCGGAGCTAAAGAACTCAAAGACTTTGTCGATGGGCTGGGCCAGCCAAGTTTCGGTGGTGAAACATTCGGTCGGTTTGCCGCGGAATTCGGTTTTCGAGAACTGCATGCACGACTACCTCGTTTGGGTCGTCCCGCGGATGAGATTGACGGCGTGAAATGAGGCCGTTTTGTAAGCCTCCGCGAGCGTCGGATAATTAAATACTGAATGTATAAAGTAAGTCACATCGCCTTCGAGCAACATGACTGCCTGTCCAATATGAATCAAGTCGGCGGCGTTATCGCCCACAATGTGCACACCGAGGATTTTGAGCGAGGTTTTGTCCACCAAAATTTTGAGAAGCCCCCATTGGTCTCCAACAATCTGCCCGCGCGCGAGCTCTTTGTAGCGAGCTTTTCCGGCGACGAATTGAATTCCGTCGGCCTTGAGTTCTTCTTCGGTGCGACCGATCATCGAGATCTCGGGGATGGTGTAAATGCCGTACGGATAGAGCAATGGCATCTCTGGATCGATGCGCTCGCCCTTGGGTGAAAGCACCTCGATGTCGAACGCGTGACAGGCAGCAATCCGCCCCTGCTCCATGCTGGTCGAAGCAAGAGCCGGCGGTCCAATCACGTCTCCGACCGCGTAAATGTGCGGCTCAGAAGTTCTAAAATTGGCGTCCACCTTGAGGAGTCCGCGATCATCCGGCTGTATCTTGGTGTTCTCGAGGCCAAGACCGTTGGTGTTTCCAAAACGGCCCTGCGCCACAAGCACGCAATCCGCATCCACGATCGATCCATCCGAAAGCGTGACCGAAACCCAGGGACGCTGATTTTCTCCGCGCGCGCCTTTTTCGAGCGCCGTCGCTTCGACGGACAAACGGATCTCAACGCCTTGGTGCTCAAACCGCTGAACCAGGTGAGCGACGATCTCGCGGTCGACCGACGCGAGAATTTCCTTACGCTTGTCGACGAGAATCACCTTGGTGCCTGCCATCGAAAACATGCTCGCGTATTCGCAACCGATGATGCCGGCGCCCAGCACGATCATGCGTTCCGGAACGCACTCGAGCCCCAAGATCGTATTGCTGTCATAAACGGTTTTTCCGTCCAGTCCGAGCTTCTCGGAGGTAACAGGTGTCGCTCCGACGGCGATCACAAAATAAGTGGCGCTGTAACGTCGCAGATCATTCGTTCCATCGTCGACATCGATCTCGTGTGAATTCACGAAACGCGCGCGGCCCGAGAGGACGGTCACGTTATTGCGTTTGAGCTGGTCGGCAATGACGTGCACTTCTTCGCGCACGACTTGATCGCGGCGCTCGAGAAGACGCTTCATCTCCGGGCGACTAGCGACGACCTCGCTCTTGCCTTTTTTACGGTGCTGATTGAGCGCACCTTGCGAACTCAGGGAAAATCGGTAAACCGATTCGCGAAAAGATTTCGAAGGAAGCGTTCCGTAGTGCACGCATCCACCGCCGATTTCCCTCACATCATCAACGATCGCGACCTTCTTGCCGGCTTTCGCGCTCTGCAATGCAGCACGTTGTCCGCCGGGGCCCGATCCAATCACGATGAGGTCAAAATCAACGGTTTTCATAGGTAAGGGTAAGACCTATTTTGCACAAGTTCCCGGAGCGGCGCGAGAAAAAACGCGAAAGAATGCCTCTGACGGCGCGACTCCTGATCTCGGACCACAAAAGTCGCCTTACCTTCGGGGACTAAGCGCTCTTTTTCTCAGCCAGATACCAGGCCGGTGGCGCAAACTTGTCGCGACCATAAGGCAATCGATTGACTTCGATTTCTTCCATGAAACTCGGGAGCGTTCCGGTCGGGATCAATTCACCGAGAATTTTACCATCCGGCGCAATGCCCCGCTGAATGAATGCGAAGATCTCCTGGACCATGTAGCGTCCGTTCGCATCTACATCCGGGATCACCTCGGCGATCTGGGTGATCTTACGGGAACCGTCATTCAAACGCTTGATCTGCACAACGAGCGAGATAGCGGACGCGATCTGACGTCGAATCGCCGCAATCGGAACTTGAGTGTCCCCCATCATCGAGAGCGTCTCGAGACGCACGAGTGCATCGTAAGGAGTATTCGCGTGGGTCGTGCCCATCGAACCGCCGTGACCGGTGTTCATCGCGGTGATCAGGTCGAGTGCTTCGCCCCCCCGCACCTCACCCACGATGATTCGGTCCGGACGCAGACGGAGCGCCGAGCGGATGAGATCTCGAATAGTGACCTCGCCTTTGCCCATCTCGTCTTTGTGCTTGGTTTCAAAAAATACCACGTGATCGGACTTGATCTTGAGTTCGCTCGAGTCCTCGATCACAAGGAGCCGCTGATGTCCCGGAATCCGGGACCCCAGGACGTTGAGCAGGGTCGTTTTACCGGAACCGGTACCACCCGAAATAATCATGTTTTTGCCTAAGAATATCGCGACATCTAGGAACCGCGCCGCTTCTTTGGTGATCGAGCCGCGCTCGATCAAATCGACGAACGTCGGATTACTTTTGGAGAATTTGCGGATGGAGAGCGTCGTTCCCTTGCGCGAACACGGCGGTACCACAGCGGCGACACGACTTCCGTCCGGAAGGCGCGCATCCAGCGTCGGGTTCTCTTCATCGATTCGGCGGCCCACGAACTGTGCGATGTTTCGAACGGCGGCGAGTAACGCCTGCTCGTCTTTGAAATGGTCCTGAACGCGTTCGAGCTTGCCCTTGCGCTCGACGAATACTTCGTTGGCCCCGTTCACGAGGACCTCGGTGACGCTGTCGTCTTCGAGATGCTTCTTGATCGGAGCGAGGAATGTATCAACGCTGTCTTGAAAAACAGAACTCATTTCAATCCCTTTTTAGGACGCGTCGTCCACGCCACCCAGCTCACGCACGACGAGTACGCCTTCGCTGCCGTTCACCGGGCAGTAGAAACGATAGGTGCCCGGAGAGCTTGGGGTGAACGTGATTTCTTCGACCTTCTGCGAGCGGACCTGCTTCTTGACGTTAAACGAATCCATCATAATACAAAGCGGCTGCTTAGAGGCGCCGGTCACGAACAAACGGACGGGAATATCGCGACTGACGAACACGGTCTTCGGGAAAAATCCCAGATCGTTTGCAATCACGGAAATCTCTTGCACGCCCTTGCGCGCGGTCAGGGTGTCTTGCCGGGTCACGCTCTGGTCGACCGATTTTGATTGCTCACGCATCCAGTTCGGACTGGAAACTCCAGCCCCAAACGTATCGGTCATCGAAGCAGGTGCCCGCGACACTTCCGTTTTGTGGATCGGCATCGAAGGGCGCGTCGGCGTTTTCCAGACTCGGCGCTCGACATTCACGCGACTCGCACCATCGGCGTCCGCAGCCATCTCACGCTCTTCGTGCTCGAGCTCTCGGTCTACCCGACGCTGCTCGGTTGGCATATCCGGTCTTGGCCTGACCGACGCAGGAGCCCGGCCGGCCGAGTGAACGTCGACTTCTCGACCTTCGTCATCCTCGAGTGCGCGAAAACGTCCGCGATTTCGCGTGAGGTCTTCACGACCGAAATACGATTCTTGAAAACGCTCCTCTTGATCACTCGTGCGAGGCGGTGGCGGCGGAAGTTCGCGCGTGCCGGCCTGGGCAAATACCCCGAATGCAAAAGTGCTTATAATGATCAGTCCTAATCCGATGGGTCTCTTCATGATAGACCTCCACAAACCCTCTTCGGCTGGTGTCGGCGCTGACTCAAGGGTTTTCCCTTCGGAAGTGGGCCGTCCAGTATTTGACGAAACAAGTGAAACGAAACAAGTTCGTATTGCGACCCATTCGCGAAAAATCACAACCTGATTTTCCCTCAATCTCTATAATCAAAATTTCATGAACAAAAGGGCGAGCGCACGATGACCTTAACGAAATGGGCGATGATCTCTGGAGTCGTCATTCTGATCTTGGCTACGCAGTTGCCGAAGTACTTCGAAAACAAGGCAGCGCGAATGGAAATCCGAAGGTCCGATCGCTCCGGGCAAATCGACTCTGTATCAACTGAGACGGCATCTACACCCTGATGGGATCCAGCCCCGGAACCCATTTCTAGATCTTTTCTAAATAAGTCGTCAAAAACCCCGCAGTGTCGGTTTGGACTGGGTTTTGTGACCGGTCGCACGTTCGTTTTCGTGGAGCGGATATATTCAATGGTTCATAAAAAATGAGTGATTCCGTTAGGTTATCACTGTGGACCCTTTCCTTTTTATATGACAAACTTCGTCAGTCGACAAAAATAGCAACATCTCCTAAAAGGAGATTTTAGATCGCATTATTTAATAAACGGAGCAGTCCACGACTTTTCCTCCGCGCTTTCATAGACCTTGAGCGGGACTCTACTTTTGTAGACAGTTGTTAACGCATGGCATCACCCTTGCTCTATTGGGAAGTAGGTATGAGTAATGTTATTTCGCTCCGTGCATATAAGGTTCTGAAAGAAAGCGAAGAAGAAGAGCTGGCGTATCGCGCCCGCATCCTCTCGCTGAACAAACTCGAGCTTCTTGAGGAAATGGTGAATTTCCAAGAAGAACGCTCCAAGAGAGGACGCCTCACGTCCGTCATGATGACGAGAGGCAAATACCTCTTCCGGGCTCTTGAAGAAGTCGCTGACACTCAAGAGTTGAAGATTCTCGCTCGCTCTTATCGCCGTCACTTGGAGTATGAACTCCAGGCCGAGCGCCAAAGAGACCTGGAAGCCGCAGGCGGAGAAATCCAAGGCTCCTAAAAGTTTTTTGCAAGTGATCGTGATCGGTTCCGTGGTGGTCGGTTGGTAAGGCCACGTAATCGAAAGTTAGGGCAGGATTCCTGGAGTAAAAACGGCTCCTGCCAGTTTTTTTGGGCAAACAAAAGCGATGAGATGCCGTCCAAGATGGAATGCGCGTCTCATCGCTTTTGTTATTCTGGAGGGTCGATTCAGATCAAAAAACCCCTAGCCTTTTTCCACTCCATATATAGACTAAATATATGAGCTCTATATGGGCGAGAAAGGGGGTGGTGGGTGACGATGCAACAACCTTGTGACTTACCCACGGCCTCGGAAATGGGATCTCTCTTTTAGAAACCGTTCCGACGGCCGCTGGACAAAATAATAAAAAAACGGGCGAATGGTGCTTCACCATTCGCCCGTTTCATTTTCGGAGTTTCACTCTCGAATTAGTCCTTTTTCAAGCACTGACTCATGAACGCCTTGCGCTCATCGCCTTTTTTGCCTTTTGCGTTCTCATTGCAGTACTTCATCCGCTCTTTGGCGTCCGCGGGCTTCACGGTTTTTTCGAATTCCTCTTCGCTGACGTTCGGAAGTCCCGCCGTTGATAGGCATTTTTTCATAAACGCCTTACGCGCTTCACCGGAGATGCCTTGCGTCTTGGCGTCCGCATTACAGGATTTCATTTTTTCCTGCTGAGGACCTGCGTGAGCGGAAACGATCGATAGAGCAAACAGAGCGAGCATTGATAGAATTTTCATGATTCACACCTCCTGATTTCGTATGTGAGAGTCTACGGCCACTCTACTCCGTAACCATTCCTGGTCAATATCCTGATTCCTTCACGACTGTTCCCCAACCCATTCATGACACGAGCGAATCACGAGTCCTTCACTATCAGAGATAGGAAGAAACTGAGAATCGATCTAGAAAGGAAAGGTTACGGCCGATGATCCCGAATATTGAAAAAAAATGGGAATTTCCGCTCTCGCATCTGTTTCTGGTCTCCCAGCTCTACACGAAACCCAACCCGCTCTCGCAAAGCCGCACTCCTCTGATTCGCGAAGAACTCTCGCACTACCGTCTCGAGACGGCGCGATCGCGCGCGGACCTGAAAGAAGTTTTCAAACTCCGAAACCGCGTTTTTTTCCAAGAACTCCAAGGACGTTCCAAACCGCTTTCGATCGAGATCGACGAATTTGATTTCCGCTGCACGCATCTGGTGATTCGCGAGATCTCGAGTAACCGCTGCGTTGGAACCTACCGCTTGCTCCCCGGGTCCTCTACGAAACGTTTTTATTCTGAATCCGAATTCGACCTCTCCGGCTTGCACCGTATGCCGGGCGAAAAACTCGAACTCGGTCGTGCTTGCATCGAAGAAGGCCACCGAAATGGGACCGTCTTATCGCTTCTTTGGCGCGGCATCAGCCGAATGATGCAGGAAACCGGAGCTGAGATTCTTTTTGGATGTTCGAGTGTCCCAAGCCTAGATCCCATGGTGATTGAGAGCCTGCAGTTCGAATTCGAGCGATTGAACGCATTCGAAGAAAACGTGGAGATCTACTCCCGCGGCGAAATCAGCCGCAACTCCCCGCTTCTTCGCCCACTACTACCCTCGAGCGAAAGCCCATCCGTACCGCCTCTCATTCGATCTTACCTTCTCGCTGGAGCCAAGATCGCGCGCGAGCCATTCTACGATTACGATTTTCAATGCACGGATTTTTTCACGCTCCTTCAGCTCAAACACCTCAGCCCCGCGTTTCGACGCAGATACTTCTCATGGTCCATGTCTCGCTAAGAGTTTTCTTGTTCTTGATTTATTTAGCCGCGCTTGTGTCGTCCTCATTCTTGCCGAGACGATGGAGGCGCGGCCTCGTGATTTCTACGCAGTCCGGGCTTGCCCGTGCATTCTTGCGCACTTACGGCGTTCAGTTGCCCCGTGCTCATTTCCATCGAACCGCCCCAGGAGCACTCGTGATATCGAACCATACGAGTCTGCTCGATACATTCGTGCTGATTGCCTTGCATCGCTGTCAATTCATCACGTCACACGAGATGCGCGAGGCTCCCGGGGTGGGCCTCCTCGCCCGCGCCTCGCTTTGCTTGTTTACCGAGCGCAGAAAATCCATGCGCACGCTAGAAACCAGCGCCCGCGAACTCAGTGAGGTCGCGGAACTGATCCAAAATGGTGCAAACGTCGGCCTATTTCCGGAAGGAACAACGACAGATGGCAAACAAGTGCTCCCGTTCAAAGGGTTCTATTTCGAAGCCGCGCGCATGGCGAACAGATCCGTCATTCCTCTTAAGCTCGAGTGGCGAACGGTGGGAGATAACTCGATTTCCCCGCTATTTGCCGGAGACATTTCGCTCGAGGACCACCTCTGGAACTTACTCCGGATACCCCGCCTAAATCTCAAACTCCGGCGTTTTCCCGCGATCTATCCCGAGCCGCGAGAAACGCCACGCGACCTCTGCGCTCGCGCAGCTCAGCTCTACCGAGAATTCCCCGCGACCACATACCCCGTACTACAAGTCGGCGGGATGCCCAGGTAGCTCAGATGCCCTCACTTACTCCAAGATGAGTTTTCTCGCCTGCCGACGAGTGTACGGCTGATTGTACACTCGGTACGATTCAGCGAGACTCACCCGCCACCCGCCATCACTCGCCGGATCCACGCGAATCTCTTGTACGAGTCCCGTCCGACATTCGCGCGTACCCATGGCAGTCGCGAAATTCCCGAGCGAATAAAGCACGAACGCCGACCGTTTATGGCCGTCGCGAGTCACTTCCATCTCCTCGATCGGTTGGATGACATGGGAATGGTGACCGAAAATGACGTCCACGCCTGCTTGCGCAAGCCTCCGGGCAAGCTCCCGTTGGTAATGAGCCGGATAACGCTCAAATTCATGGCCCCAGTGCAAACTGAGAATGATGACGTCGGCGCCTGCATTTTTCATTTCAGCGACCTTGTGAAAAAGCGCCGCTTCGCTCGGTTCATCGGGTTGCCCGATTAAGGTCTTACAAGTGTTGATCGATAAACCCGATCCCGCATCGAAAAATCCGTTCGCACCCCAGGCGTAGGCCAGGAATCCCACCCTCACTCCGTTTCGCTCATGAATGAGCGGGCCGGGTACGGTCTTGCCTTCGAACGCCACTCCGGAATAGCGGATTCCTCGGGTCGCGAGAAAATCCACGGTGGCTTCGGCGCCTGCCGTACCGCAGTCCAGCGCATGATTGTTCGCAAGCGAAACCAGCTCGAAAAAATTACGACCGTCTTTTCTCGCGAACGAATCGAGCAGCTCAGGCGGCGCATTGTAAGAAAGATAGTCTGGCATTCGTCCCCGCACGGGATGCAGATGCGAAACCGGTGTTTCTAGATTCACGATGCCGAAATCATTTTTCAGGAGGCGCTGCTTGAGTGCGGGCCCGAGAAATTCCGCCCAACCATTCCGGATCCACATCAGATCGCCACAGAGAGCGATCGAAAGCGTGGGCCTCGGTTCATGAGTGAACGAGGCGCGCGACGGCCGATGGGTTTTGAAAAACTCTCGGGTGTCGGGGTCGCCGCCTTCGCGCTTGAACACCCATTTCGAGGCGTAGCGTGGAAGATGAACCACAGAACGCCAAAGGGGCTGATCCTCGGCTCGGTACGCATGCCACCGGTCCATCAGCCCCTTCAACATATTTCGAATTACAGGAGGTTACTGGCGAGTTCGGAGAGCTTAGAGCGCTCGCCCCTCGTCAGGGTCACGTGAGCCGAGATCGATTCGTCTTTGAAGCGATCCACTAGGTAAACGAGACCGTTATTCGCGGAATCCACGTACGGGTTGTCGATCTGGAACGAGTCACCGGTCAGCACGATTTTCGTGTCGTTGCCTGCGCGGGTGATGATCGTTTTGATCTCGTGTGGGGTCAAGTTCTGGGACTCGTCGACGATCAGGTATTGATTCGGAATCGAACGACCACGGATATAGGTCAGCGGTTCGATCTGAAGGAGTCCCTGGTTCATGAGTTCCTGAGTGCCCCGACCGGCGCCACGGCGTTGCCCTTTGGCGCTGCCCGATGCGGAGGTCCCGAAGAGGAAATCAATGTTGTCGTAGATGGGCTGCATCCACGGATTGAGTTTCTCTTCGATGTCGCCCGGCAGGAATCCGATGTCTTTGCCCAGTGGGAACACTGGACGCGAGACGAGGAGTCGGTGAAACACGCCTTCATCGACGGTTTTCGCAAGACCTGCGGCAATCGCCATCAGGGTTTTACCGGTACCGGCTTTGCCGACGAGGGAGACGAGCTTGATCTCATCGTTCATCAGCGCATCGATCGCGAATGCCTGTTCGGCGTTCTTCGGGAAAATACCCCAGAGACCTTCGGCAGGCTTGTAGATCGGAACGATGCAGTCGAGTTCCTTGGAGTAGCGTCCCATCGCCGTATGGTTCGGGTTCGCCGAGTCCTTGAGGATCAAATACTGGTTTGGTTTGAACAGGCGGGAGGCTTCTGGATAGGCCAAACGCTTGTTCATGTAGAATTCGTCGACCAGGTGAGCGTCGACCGAGAGCGTGCCCGTTCCAGAGAAAAGCTGCTCCGGCTCAACACTCGAAGGCTCGTAGTCCTCGGCGGCAATACCGAGCGCGTCGGCCTTGATCCGAAGGTTCACGTCCTTCGTAACGAAAGAAATCGGGCGTTTCGGTTGTTCTTTTTTCAGCGTGATAGCGAGTGCGAGGATGCGGTTGTCCGCTTTGTCCATCTGCAGCTCGATCGGAAGCGGCGTATCGCCCCCCAGCTCGACGGTCAGCATGCCGCCATTCGGGAGCTTAACGCCTTTGGAAAGCTCGCCACCCTCTCGCATGCCGTCGATTAAGCGGGAGAACAGTCGCGCATGGCGCCCGTTTTCGCTCATCTCGCGCTTGAATCGATCGATTTCCTCGACCACGACAATCGGGATGATGATGTCGTTATTTCCGAATTTAAAGATGGCGTTTGGGTCGAAAAGCAAGACGTTCGTGTCCAGGATAAAGGCTTTTCTCAAGGTGCGCTCTCCTTAGATGGACCGAGCATCATGCCCGGAACCTGCAAAAAGAGTATCTGATAAAGTCATGGAGTCAAAATTCAAACTACCGAATGCAAAGAGAAATTCCTGAACGTGCATGGGGCCATCCCTTTAAAGCCCTTTTGAGCCCAAAGACTCTGCACGGCCGAACGGCAGAGTCCAGGCCGATAAAGTCCTCTACAAAACATCGACAATGCAAGACAGGATCGAACGGGACTCTGCTTCGAACATCCATCGAGTTAGTCTCCCAGAATGGTTCCCGATACTGATCCTTCCTGCCGATTCAACTGGATTTGGCTGAAACGAGACCTCCGCATTCAGGATCATGAAGCGTTGTATTTTGGGAGCTCGCGCGGCGCCTGCGTGGCTATTTACGTCATCGAAAACGAATGGCTAAAAAGCCCCGAATTCGAAACCAGCCACTATGAGTTTGTGAGATCAGCGCTGATCGATCTTGACCGAGAGCTCTATCGCAAAGGTGTGCGGCTGATCGTTCTCCAGGGGGAAATTCCAGGTGTCTTCGAGGAACTGAAGAAAACGTTTCCACCTCAGGCTCTCCTGAGCCACGAAGAAACGGGTCTGAACTGGACATTCCAACGAGACAAGCGGGTTAAAACTTGGTGCCGAGAACAAGGAATTCCTTGGCGAGAGTTCCAACAAACCGGCGTCATTCGCGGTCTCCAGAATCGAAATCACTGGCAAACGCGCCGAGACGAATGGATCTCTCGTCCACTCCGATCCATTCATCCGTTGTCCTCCCCATTCTCGCGCGAAGGACAACTCGCCATCCCCACCTCTCAAGAACTCGGGCTACCTCACTCGGAGCTCAAACACATACCGCTTGCCACGAGAAACAGCGCAGAACTCGCACTGGACTCTTTTCTTCAGACCCGAAGTTCCCAATACTTAAAACACATTTCCTCTCCCCTTTTAGCAACCCAAAGCAGCAGTCGCCTGAGCCCCTATCTCAGCTGGGGACTCATCTCTGCCCGCGAGATTCACCACCGAATTCAATCACGACTTGCAACGCTCGATCCCCGGTCGCCGCTCGATCAAAATCAAATGAAACAACTCCAGGCATTCTCCAGTCGCTTGGCCTGGAGATGTCATTTCATTCAGAAACTCGAGACCGAGCCCGAAATCGAATGGAGGAACGTCCATCGAGGTTTCGATGGGCTTCGCGAAACTGAATTCAACGAAGAGTACTTCGAGGCCTGGTGCCGAGGAGAAACAGGGTTTCCGATGATCGATGCTTGCATGCGAGCGCTTCGACAAAACGGTTGGATCAATTTTCGTATGCGGGCGATGCTTGCCAGTTTTGCCGCCTACCAACTCTGGTTGCACTGGGAACGTCCCGCACGTTTTCTGGCGCGCTATTTTCTCGATTTCGAACCAGGAATCCATTGGTATCAATTCCAAATGCAATCGGGGGTCACCGGAGGTCAGACGATTCGAATCTATTCACCCGAAAAACAGCAGTGCGACTGGGACCGGGATGGAAAATTCGTTTTGAAATACTGCCCGGAACTCCGCGTTCTTGACCCAGCCGACCTCGCCCGGCCCGATCTCACCCCGCCTCTCTTAGCCGGGTCCCGTGGATTTCGCCTAGGGACCAGCTACCCGGCTCCGATTGTGGATCCACGCGCGGCGTACGACCGGGCGAAAGTTCGCATTTTCGAAAGACTCCAGTCAGAATCAGTACAAAAAGAAACCGAGCGAGTGCTCGAACGGCATTCACTCAAGAAAACCCAGGCGATCTCTCGATGAATTCAATCTACTGGCTCAGAAATGATTTTAGGTTAGAAGATCACCGGGCACTCTCGGCGTTTGCGGCAGAATCGTCATCCGGTCTGATTCTCTGGTGTGCAAGCCCCTCATTCTTGCGAGCGAAACGTTTCCGCCGAAGCACGGTACTCTCCGCACTCGATCACTATTTCAAAACATTGCGAGGACTCGGATTTCAGGTCGTTGCCACGCTCGAGCCGGCGAAACGAATGATACCCCGACTCGTACGCGAGCATTCGGTGGATACGATCTACTCGACCGATGATCCGGGTTTTGAAGAACAAAAGGAGACGAAGAAAATCCAGGAGCAACTGAGCGGAACGGCTTGGCGAACTTTTTCGGATTCGAATCTATTTGATTGGAATGGCCTGCCGTTTGAAATTTCAAATACCCCTTCGACCTTTAGCGCATTTAGAAAACTGGTGGAAGCAAGCCAATTGCCTTGGGCTTCGGTCCCTGTACCGAATCAAGTACCAAAACCCCTCGTTCCGAATTTGGGCCAGGATAGCTGGATTTTTGATCCACAAACCGAAATCGTGCCGAGCGATCTCCATCCCCGGGTTCAGCTCCACGAAGCTCACGCGAGAGAATGGCTTCAAACTTACATCTCGGATCGGCGTTTGATGGATCAATATGCCGAGACACGCAACGGGCTTTTGGAGTGGGATGATTCGTCCAAACTTTCTCCGGCGCTCTCTGTAGGCTCGGTTTCAGCCGCAAAGATCGCTCGAGCAATACTTGAGGACGAAAAACAACAAGGCATTACGAAATCTTCGCGCGCGTTTTACTATGAAATTCTGTGGCGGGAATATTTTCGGTTAGTGCTCGTACAAAAAGGCGCCTCGATTTTTCGATCCGCGCGCTACCGAGATGGCTCGCAAGAGGACTTCGAAAAATGGTGCAGAGCCGAGACGAGCTGCGACTTCGTCAATGCCCACATGAATGAATTTTTGAGTACCGGATGGATGTCGAACCGGGGACGACAGAATGTCGCAAGTTATCTTGCGAAATCACTCCGAGTGGATTGGAGACTCGGCGCTGAATTTTTTGAGCAACATCTGATCGACTACGATTGCGCATCAAACTACGGGAATTGGACCTATCTGGCCGGCGTTGGGAATGATCCACGCGATCGCGTGTTCTCAACCCAACGCCAAGCCGAACTTTATGATCCGGACCGTGCCTACCGAAACCGATGGACTAAAAAGCGTAACGATAGCCCACCAGAACTGTAGTCACGGAGAGACGTGCCTCATATCGATAGGGCAAAGAATAAGCATCGGTTCCCGAACGCTCGACCGTTTTCTGAAAACTATGCGCGATTCCCAGATCCCATTTTCCCGTCTCGCCGGTATCCCAAGTTGCGCCAACCGTGGCCGTCGACGTCAGTACCGCCGGGTAACCGATGACATTGAACAAATCGATGCTCGATTCATAGAGCGTATGATCGCCCACTCTTCTTGTCTGGGCCCCCGCGCGTCCCGACTCGGAACGGAAAACCGGAGTCGACTGACTCCAGCCTGCACGAAATGTCCAATCGTCGCGGCGGTGCTCAGCCGCAAGAGAACCCACCCACTGAGAATCCCATCCAAACTCGCGAAAACCGTCCGCCGCACCCCACCGAGTGTGCTTAAGATCCGAGAGGAGTCTCCATTGTTCATTGAGTTGCCACGAGACGCCCAAGCCCCATTGTTCCGGACTATCGAGCGGGAGTGTATCGAGTCCAACATTCGCATTGGGGCCGAACTGATCAAGATCCGCGAATTCACGAAGCGAGTAACTCGTTTTCGAGCGCCAAGACAGACCCACACCCCACTCTGAGCCAAACCAAGAGGCGCCTGCCGATAGACCAAGCCCAGTCGTCCATTTGGCCGATCGATCCGATTGCGATTGCGTACCGATCGTCTTGGAATAGTTCGTAGCGTATTGAGCGAGGCCGAGTGCGGGTGCCAATCCCACCTGAAATCCCTCTTCGGTGCGGTAGGCGACGGCGACGGGAATCTTGAGAAACGCAAGCTCAGGCGCTAGCTCCAGGAGTTCGGTCTTTTTGCCGAAATCCGAGGTCAATCCCGCCTCTGGCAGCATCCCTGCTCCGATCGACCAACGATCAGAAAGGTTTTGCGAATACCCAAAAGATCCGACCCAAGCGTTGGATTTCGAACTCGAGAGAAACTGGTTCGTCCCACCGAACGGCGCGGACTGCCCATTTTTTGCCTCGACGTTCAGGAAGAGCGTGCCGAAACCGATTTCCATTTGCCGATTCCGCTCCGGCGAAAAAACTAAACTCGGATTCGTACCCAATGCCTCGACGACGGAATCCCGACTCGCCCCCGAGCTACCAGCCCGACCAAGTCCGACTGCCGAAGGTGACTCGAGTTGAATGCCAACGGTCGCTTGAGAAATCGGAATATAGAAAAACTGCAAAATCAAAAACAGACAAAACGTTTTCATCAGAACCTCTGAGATGAATAATGGATGGGGATGGAGATCTTAAATTAGGTCACAAGCTCGGCACACTTTCGGAACGGCTCCAAATGAGGCTGCAAATCGATTCGCGCTCCCAGTCGACGCAATATCTGAAAGACGCCGCCGAGTTTCCGTTGCACGAAAAATAGATCCTTGGGCGGCGGAGTGTGCTTGAGTTTACCGATGAGTAGAAATCCGAGTTTGCGCAAATCATCGGCATAGGTGGCCGAGCTAAAATCAAAATGAGCGGTCCTAAACGGCTCCACGCTTCGTTCGATCATCGCCACGAAAATCGATCGAGCCTCGTCACTCTCTAGCTCGGAAAACACCCCGATCTCCTGCGCCAGTCGGAGCATTCGCGGCGTATCTTGGTCGAGCGCGGCTACAATGAATCTCGAGTAGTTGCGACGGAACGCCGGAGAGAACTCGCGGGTCGCTCCGAAGTCGAGCAGCACGAGCTGTGATTTATTTTCATTCCAAAGGAAATTTCCGAGATTCGGATCACTCTGAACGGCGCCGATTTCACAGAATTCGCGCGTGAATACTTCCATCATTAGATTTGAAATCAGTTCCCGCGAGGAAGCAGGGAGTTCGCTTGCGCCAGTAAAACTCGAAATCGATCTACCCGACGCGTACTCCGAGACGAGTACGCGTGACGTGCAGAGTTCGCGGTACACGCGAGGCGCACTGATGTGCGGATGCCCGAGATAGTAGCGGTGGAAAACCTCGTTCCAATGAGCCTCCCGCGAGTAGTTCAGCTCATCGAGGAATCCCTCCCGAACGGTCGCCATCCATTCGCGGGCGTCAAAATCGGTTTTTACTAGTAGCGGAAGCAAGCGCTCTGCGATCCCTCCGACTAATTTCAGATCCGAATCGAGATTTTTCGACGCCTCCGGGTATTGCACCTTGAGTACCACTTCATTGCCTTCGAAACGGGCACGATGGACCTGTCCGAGACTTGCGGCCGCGATCGGAATTTCATCAATCGACTCGAACCGATGAACATGGCTCCAGAGCTCCGCCCGCAAAACAGCATTCACCTGATCGAATGGCAAAAAATCGGCCTGATTCTGCAAACGATCCAAGATTGCCATCGCCTCGGGAGGAAGGAAATCCACCGCCTCTAGAGCCAAAAGTTGCCCCAGCTTCATGGCGCTGCCTTTGAGTCGACTCAGCTCCACGACCAATGCTCGAACTTGATTCAATCGTGTGAGTGACGTTTGTTGAAATGCGAATTTACGTTTCGCTTCTTCAACCAGAAGCCCCCCGGCCAGCGATGCAAGTTTCCAGGCGCGTTTCATAGCGGTGGCTCACCCGCTCCAAAGCGGCGCGAGATCCACATAAGCTTGATAATGGCGCACTCTCGCGGGCGCGAGGCTGCCATTCACTTCTTTTAGCTGCGAGTCCAGCGTCATACCGCAGGCGAACGGGACTTGGATGACTACTCCGTTTTTCTTGCGGTAGTAGACTTGTCCTTCCATCAGGAGTCGCCCGCTTGGGTCGGCGGAGTAAGTCTTGAGCTCGTGGCGAATATCGTCGACCGCGGTAAACACGCCTTGAGCTGCCGCCTCGATCTCGGCGCGGCCCCGAGAGGCCGGATAGTTTCCGAATATGAACTCGCCGTCCTCCGCAAAAAACTCAGAGAATCGCGCGGGTTCACGGGAATCGATCGCCTGGTAGAATTTTTCCAAAAACAATTTTGCTAAATTCGAACCTGAATTCGACATCTGATACGCCTTTCGCCTAAAAAACTGTTTGGAGAGCAAGTCCTACTGCCAAGAGTATGCAGCATGCGAGGTGCATCTGCGCGGCTTCGAACCGAATCAACCGAATTTTTGGGTCCCATGGTCCGGATGCATGACGAACTTTGAACCAAAACCGCGCGAGGAGCACTGAGGAGAGAACGGCCGCACCGAAAACTGCCCAACCCAGTTGAGCGGAGATCCAGAACTCTGCAAATGCGGAGATCGCATAGAGCGCGCCTAAGAATCGGATCGAGCGACCGAACCCGATCACGGATGCCCAAGTTTTCCCACCTCGAGATTGATCCGTTTCAATATCGTGCAAATTATTCGCGTGTAGAATCCCGATTGCCAATAGACCAGTGACACAGCCCAGAACGAGATCCATCGACTCGACCGTACCGAACGCCGCGACCGCGTAACCCGCGGTCAGGGCTGGCCCACAGAGCACCCCAACGGTGATGTCACCTGCCGCGCGATATTTGAATCGAAATGGCCAGCCCGAGTAGCCCCAAGTTCCGACGAGCGCGATTGCAGCGATCATGATCATGAGTTTCGGATTGATCCAGACGACCGGTAAGCCACATGCGATCCCTAAAACAAGGGCAGCGATACCCAGACGCCTCACTTCAAGTGCGGTCATCCAGCCTTTTTGAATCACGCCGCTGCCTCCCAGTCCGCCCGGTAGATCAATGAGCTTCAAATGGTCTTCGACATCGTTCCACGTATTCACCGCGATTTGGAACAAAACGGCGCCTAGCGTGGCGAGCGCCCAAAGGCCAAAATGAAACTCACGTTTTGCCACCCAACCCGCGAGCGCAACGAGCAACCCCGGAGAAAACGTCGCCGTCAGACTGATCGCGCGAATCGATGCCCAGTAGCGAACGATCGCGGGCGGTTTTTCCATTTCTTGGCTGGGCACCAAACGAAACCGAACCCGGTCTCGAACCACCTGCTCGGCGATGACCTGGTAGTCATCTCCACTCTCCCGGCATCGACCGTTCCAAAGGAGTGCCTGAGCCTCGGGGGACTGAATCGGTTCCCAACGTTCTTTGCCTACATTCATACGATTCGCTTCTCCCATTGCTGTAACCATTCATTGAGCTGTCTGAATGAATTTTTTTCAAAATGGGGTTTCAACTGCTGAAGCGATCGACTCGCCTCTTGCAGATGAAACCCCGCCTCGGACCTCAGCTCTATCTCCATCCGTTTCAAAGCGAGATCCGAGAACTTAAGAAACCGTTCCGGTACGAATTTTTCTCCGAACGCCGCGCGCAGCACACGTTCGGATTCTCGATCATGCGAAAACACCCGTAGTGCGGCTTGATTCACTAATCCTTCGCGAAGGTCTTGGGCAAAAGGCTTTCCACCCGTCGGCAAAAAATCAATCAAATCGTCGATCAGCTGAAACGCGCGCCCTGACTGAACTCCAAAACTTCGCAGCGCCTCAAGATCCGGCGTCTCCAGTCCCCGAAGCATGCCCGGAGCCACCGACGCCCAAGCCAAGAGCGAACCCGTTTTCAGTTCGGCGATTTTCTTGAGCACCACTGGGTCAATCTCAAAATTCCAGCGGGCGTCGAGTTGCAACCATTCACCGGTCACCAGGTGCTCGACTGCAAGCGCCATTTCGCGAAGCACACCGAGGTTACCCAGCGCCGCTAGCTCACCGATTACGCGCGAAAGCAAAATATCGCCGGTAAGCACGGCACGCGTGTTTCCCACGACCGCATTCAGCGTCGGCTGATCTCGACGAAGTTTTGATTCGTCGATGACGTCATCGTGAGAGAGCGTCGCCGCATGCGCCCATTCGACGCATCTCGCGCAAATCTTCCACTGATCATCGGGAACGCCTAAGCCGGTTGCGATCATTTCCACGAGCAGTGGACGGATCTTTTTGCCGCCCTTGAGCAGCACATCGTTCACTGCTTCGTCGACGATCGGCAGGTCGGGCGTGGGAGTCCAAGACCAAAGTTCCATATGAAGTTTAATAACAGTTAAACTTCGAAAACTCAAACGTGTTTTGTGTTAAGCTCTTTTCATGGCAAAAAAGAGCGGCACAAATTCTCCATCTTTATCGTCGGAAACCCAGGATTTTGTTCAAAACGTCGGAGAATTCATCGAGTATTGGGGGTTCAAAAACGTCCAAGGTAGAATCTGGGCGCTCCTCTATATTCACAAGGAACCCCTCTCCTCGATCGAACTCGCTCAGAAACTTAAGGTTTCCAAAGCCCTGGTGAGCCTGGCGCTTCCGGAGCTCCTCCAGTTCGATGTCATTCAAGAGTGTGCGCGCGGTACCGGCAGGACGGTCTACTATGCTCCGAACCCGAACCTGGCCTCGGCCATTCGGACCGTGCTCAAAAAACGCGAACTCCAGCTCATCAAAAAAACGCATATTTCTCTGAAAAAACTGGAGAAAAGCGGCAAGAACACTCTCGATTCAAAACGTATCGAGGAGCTGGGACGCTTCATTGGCGAAACCGAATCCATTTTGACGGGCCTCATCGATTCTCCCTTGTTCGAAGTTTAGATCGAGGAACTCCCTCGACACTTGTTCGACAATTCTTGAACAAAGATCGAGCCCCTTTCTTTCGAAGTTTAATACATATTGAACTTCAAAAAGAAACTCGCTACATCTAAACCATGACCACGACGCTTCCTAGTTGGCTCGAAGAAATCTACCGAGAAACCATCCTCCCGCGCCGGAACCAAATTCAGAATCACCCGTTCATGAACGCGATGAAATCCGGAACCGCGACCGACTCCCAGGCCGAACGATATTTTTCAGGCTTGTTCTGGCACCTCCTTGATTTCGGTAAACATGTTGAACATTTGATGAAAAAACGTCCTCCCGAGGTGGGCGACCTTCTTCAAGGGCGCGCCGAAGACAAAGACGGAGATACGGATATCCTCGGTCGTATTGTCGATCGTTTCGGCGGGCCTAGGGAACTCATCGGGAAATCGCCTTGGGTCTATCGACCGCATGCGAACTGGATTCAGCACGATGCCCTCCTGCGCTCGGCCATTTACAGTACGGACTTGCCTTGGCAAGTCGGTACGGCCGCCCTCAACGTGGGAATCGAATCACTCGTCCCTTGGATGATCGGGCCGTTATTCGCCGCCTGTCGGGAACGTTACGGTCTGGACTCGAACCAAGCCGAGTGGCTCGAATCTCGCTCGGGCGAAGCTGAGATCCAACATGGAGAGAATGGATTTATCATCCTCAAGCACTTCGTATCGGAGAGCGATCTTTCACTTCAACAACAGTGTCGTTTTTATGTCGATGCGCTATCGGAATCGATGGCGGAACGCTTACTCGCGACGGGAGCCGGAAAATGAAACTTCTAGAAATTCACGCAAGCCCACGCGGAGAGCACTCCGTAAGTCGTACAGTTGCCGAACGCCTGAAAACAGCGCTGACCGGCGCAAAATCCGGGTTCTCGAGTCAAATCCGAGATCTCAATCGATCCCCGCTCCCTCACGTCTCGGGAGAGCTGGTACAGGCATTCTTCACTCCTCCCGATTCTCGGTCTCCGGAGCAAACTGCCTTGCTCGCGCTCTCAGATCAGCTCTGCGGGGAGCTCCAAGCGGCCGACACCTTGGTCATTTCCACCCCGATGTGGAATTTCTCCGTACCATCGGTACTCAAGGCATGGATTGATCACATCGTTCGAGTCGGAGTGACGTTTCGTTACGGCGCGAATGGTCCCGAAGGTCTCCTGAATCCTGACCTGGAGGTATTTATTGTCACGGCTTCGGGCGGAGCCTACAGTAATCCAGAGACCCACATGCTCGACCACACTGGCCCCTATTTGAAACAGCTCTTCCACTTCTTGGGTTCCAAGCGGATTCACCTGATTCCGGCCGAATCGACTGCGCTCGACGCCGCTCAATCGCTCGACAACGCACTCGAACGGCTGACGCGTTTAATCGCACACCACTCGGCTACCACACATGAATCCCATCGAGGTTTGTGACGTAGCAATTGTCGGTGCAGGAATCGCCGGACTGTCGGCCCGGCGTCTGCTCGTCCAGCAGGGACTCCGCGTTCTCACACTTGAAAAAAGTCGAGGCGTGGGTGGACGTATCGCTTCGAGACGTGCCCGCGGCGAAATCCTCGATTTTGGCGCGCAATGCTTCACCCAAAACCAACCGCGCTGGAGGGATGCCCTTTCGGCCCTCGCTCCGGTCATTCAGTCTGTCCCGAGTCCGAACAACTCGAGTGAATCTCGTTACACACTTAAAACAGGGATGCGCGACTTGGCTCAGTGCCTAGCGGACTCGTGTGCCATCGAGCATGCCCCGATCGAATTCGAAAATCGCGTTATTCGATTCGAATCCACTCCAGAGCCGAGGCGTTGGAAATTGGAATGTGAGTCGGGCCGCGAGGTCTATGCCTCCGCATTGATCCTGACACCTCCGATGCCTCAAACGGTCGCACTGCTCGACGCCTCTGAACTCAGCTCCTCTCCGGTCACCCAAGAACTCCGCTCAGTCACCTATCGCATTTGCCTCGCGGTATTGATCGCATTCGAGCGCCGATTGATCGAGTCGCACTCGGGATTCGCGTTTACCCCCAATGAAAATTTCGACGGCATCTACGATCAACGCACCAAAGGGCTTCCGGGCAGGCAAAACTGGGTGACTTTTCATCTGAGCGAATCAGCGTCTCAAGCTTGGCTCGATCGTCCAGAGCAAGAAGTCGTGGACTTCACTATCGCGGAAGCAAAAAAAATTTTCGGAAACTCCATCGCATCAGAACCCGGCGTCGCCCCTGCGCTTCATCGCTGGCGGTACTCAGAACCGCACCAACGGCTCCCGGGAACACACCGAATGATCGTTAAAAATGATCTCTCGGTGCTCATCGCTGGAGACACGTTTCAAGATGGAGGAATCGAAAGCGCGTTTCGCTCCGGCCATCAAGCCGCAAATGCCCTACTCCAAGATCAGAACTCCAGTTTGAATTCGACGCGCGTGAGATAACGCCTCGACGTATTGGCGCCATAGAGCTCGCCGAGTTCTTCGTTGTAACTCACGGCAGAGACGCGAACGAGCCAGACGTCGACCGATGCACCAAACGTCGGTCGCATTTGGTTGAGTCCGAGATAAAAAGAGAGGATGGGCAGCCTAAGTTTCGCGCCGAAATGGGTTTTCTTACGGAAATCGTCGGAACGAAGCAAGTGATGAACGTCGAACCCGACAGTGATTTTAGGAAGACCCAAATCCCACTGCCCACCGACGCCCGTGTTGAGACTCGATTTCACGGCCTCGACCTTGTTATCAAACGCCAGATCACCGATATTCAAGTAAGACAGGCCCCAACTGAGAGTGGTGATCGAGTCGATGCGCTGAATCCGTTGCACGCCGAGGTCGCCGCCGTAACTGGATCCCTTGCCTTGAATCGCCTCGAGCGCGTTTTCCTTATTCAAATTGAAAAGCTCGCCGGCGGTCAGGATTTTCGACTCCCCTCGACGGACGAAATACTTCGCACCCACGCCGAATCGCCATTCATTCTCGGTCGCTTCTTTTTTCCGTCGGCCTCGGCGACGGAGTCCGCCATCCTTGGATGAAAACCCGAAAGACAACTGCGCACCTCCCGTGCGCACATAGCCAAACTCGATGCGCGGAAACACTTGGTTCGTCGGCGTCACACCGGCGCGGACATCATACATGGCCGCAATACCGATCTGCGGTAGTATCAAACTCGTTGCCGCGTTCCCTTGTATGTAAAGGTCCTTGCCCATGAATTGGTTCACGTCACGAACGGTGGGTTTCTTCAGTTTTTTAATCGCATCTTTTGATGCGTAAACATCGTGAGTGGCGCCAAGATCCAGGGTCATCATTCTCCACTCGAGCGAGTCGAACGCGGCAGCACCGGCTGGGTTGTACCAGAGCGCCTGATGATCATCGATCCAGCTCGTTACCGCCTGCCCCATCGCCATCGCCTCGGGAGCTTGGTAGAGCGAACGCGGAATCGTGGCTCGAGCATCCGGGCTCAAGACTGCAACCAAAACGGCAATCATCAAAAGACGAGATCTATTGACCATTCGTCAGATTCACCGCCTTGACAATTCCAGCCGCCGCGCAACTGAGGTCATCCGTCGTAGCCGCCGCACCCACCTTGCATCCCGTTCGGGCACGAAGCTCGATTGGACAGGTCGTGCACGAAGCCGTGCATCCCGAACCTGACGTACCATCACAACCTGCTTTGCAAGCGACGTCTAAATTAAGCCCACCCGTGATGGTGAGTAGCTTCTCTGCGACTTTGCTACCAAAACTCGAAGAGAGAACCGCGGCCACTTGGTTTACCGAATCGACAAACGTCAGAATGGACCCCGCGTAAGCACAACCGTCTTCGGTCATGGTCGCAACTTCCTGCCAGCCGTTCCCGGAGGCGCCCAGTTTTTTGGTGATTTTATAAGTGGTCGCATTTGGAGCGCCGTACAGATTCTGCAAAACGCCCATCATACCCATCGATGTCAGAAGCGCGTAGATGTTTGAATCCGTGGTTCGATGAGCGGCGACGAGCGCGCCCGGATTCGGAGTCGAAGCGTTGATCGTGTACTGCGGACGATTGATGGCTCCCGGGTATTGAATCGAAAACAGCGCATCGAGCGCTCGATTTCCAGCAGTCGGTCGAGAGTCTCCTACCGTCGCAGGAAAGAGCGCGTTGAACGTCGCCCAAAATCCCGAAGCCGAGAGATCAGCGTCTGTGAGACGCGCAATCAGATCAAAGAAATTAATGCCCAGCGCGCAGGCATAGGCCGAAGCACGCGCCAAACGGATTTCATCGGTGCCACAGCCCTCTTTGTTCCAGTAAGGATCGATTTCGGCGACGGCAAGCGAGCACTGCCCCGTATTTAAGTGCTCGTTCACGGCCTCCGCGATGGCCTTACGGCCCTCATCACTTTCGCAGGACTTCTCGGATTTACCGCAACCGGCAGCAGCGCACGCGATCGCCACCCATAAGACGGATCGACTGAAAAATGATCGAATTACCACTGCTCCGCGCCCTCCCTGGTCCATTCAGGTTCGCGCGTGCAGTCAGGGGCGTTCCGTGCCCTCGATCGCTAAGTCCGTCCGACGTACTCGACGATTCGCTCGCAGCCTTTGCGTAACGACTCATCGTCAGTAGCAAAGCTCATGCGTAAGAATGTCGGGGCGCCGAACGGCGTTCCGGGAACGAGTGCAACCTTGCCGTCGCGTAAAAGTCGTTCCGCAAAACCCGCGCTGTCTTCGCCTGAATGCAAGAAATCATCAACCCCTACAAAAATGTAGAAGGCGCCTTCCGGGCGAATCACTTTTAGTTTAGGGGCTCGCGCGAGAACTTCCAAGGCTAGATCGCGGCGCTTCAAATAGCGGTCGTTATTCTGGGCAAAATAGTCCTCCGGAAGCTGCAAACCAGCCAGGGCTGCGTATTGTGCCAACGCATTGATGCCCGAAGTGCTCTGACCTTGGATCGTCAAGATCCCATCAGTCACCCACTTCGGCGCGACCGTCCAGCCGATGCGCCATCCAGTCATCGCCGCACTCTTGGAGAGACCGTTTACGGTCACTGTTTGTTGATAGAGATCCGGGTTCGCGGACAAGAACGAAACGAAATCACCACCCGTGAACAAGATGCGGTCATAGATCTCATCCGAGATCACGACGATGTCTTTGCCCTTCGGGTGCTTGCGAAGGACGTCGCCGAGCGCTCGAAACTCCGCTGCCGTATAGGTCACGCCGGATGGGTTCGAAGGCGAGTTCAAGATCAGAACCTTGGTGCGGTCCGAGATCGCGCGTTCGAGTTGCTCGGGGGTGAGTTTGAAACCTTTGTCAAAAGGGCAGGTCAAAATGATCGGCGAACCTTCGCAGAGTTTCACCATTTCTGGGTAGCTCAGCCAAAACGGCGAAGGAATGAGGACTTCGTCGCCCGGATTCACGATCGCAAGCAACGTTTGAAAAATGGCTTGTTTGCCGCCGTTTGCGACGACGATCTGAGACGGATCCCAAGGATTTTTTGCCGCAAGCTCGCGGTGTTGAAGATTCGTTTTGTGGGCAATCGCCTTGCGAAGCTCGAGGATGCCCGCAACCGGCGTATACTTGGAGCGGTTCTCTTGCAGAGCCTTGACGACCGCGGCTTTAGCCGCATCGGGTACGGCGAAATCGGGTTCGCCGGCGCTGAGATTCACGACGTCCTCGCCGCTTGCTTTCATGGACTGAACGAGCGCGTTCAACTTCAAAGTAGCGCTTTCGCTGACTCCCGTCATCCGTCTGGACAGGCTAAAAGAACTCATGACGATCGACCCTTTCTCTTCTTAATACCTTTGATGATAAACGTGGATGCTTCGGGAAGCGTTTTTTGCTTCTTTCGCAACGACTCAATGACTTTGGCGGGCACATAACCCGAGATATCGCCGCCGTAGCGTGCGAGTTCTTTGATCATTGAGGAGCTGACGAAATAAAGATTTTGACCGGTCATCATGAACATCGTCTCTACCTTGGGGTAGATCTGTTTGTTCATCGCGGCCATCATGAATTCATACTCGAAATCACTCGCGGCGCGAAGCCCCCGAATGACGACGGAGATATTTTCTTTTTTTGCGTAGTCCATGATGAGGCCAGACCAGCGGTCGACTTTTACGCCTTTGCGTCCTTCGAGAGATTCGCGGATGATCGCGATGCGTTCCTCAGGGGTGAACAACGGATTTTTTTTACCGGTGCCGGCGACGACGATCGTGACTTCATCGAAGACCTCGAGCGCGCGGTCCAAGATATCCAAATGTCCATTGGTGATCGGATCAAAAGAGCCCGGATAAATCGCGCGTTTAGTTTTGTTCGCCATTTTGCTCGTCGCCTTGCTCATGCGCGGGCTCCTCGATTTCGAAACGGTAGTGAGTCAGGATGGTATCACCGTATATTTTTTCACGAACCTTGGTCAAAACGCCAACGCGATCTGGGAGCTCATCGACTTTGCTCTTGGTTTTTCCCCACTCGAGGACCAAACGACCACCGGGCCGCAGCCACTCCTCCCAAGGGAGCTCGTTTAGAATCCGGGTCTCGAAGTCAGCAGCATAAGGTGGGTCACAGAAAATGAAGTCGAATGGAGCGCTGGGTTTCACGGCCGCTTTGCAACGGTCAAAAGACTCCTCGATGAAACGACATTGATCGCGGCACTCTAACTTCGCGGCGTTGTCGCGAATGATTTTCATCGCGGGAATCGACTGATCAACGAATACACACGACTCCGCACCACGCGATAACGCTTCGAATCCTAACGCGCCTGAGCCTGCAAAAAGATCTAAGCACCGCGCGCCATCGATTTCGAATTGAATAGAGTTGAAAAGTGCCTGTCGAAGCTTCGCGCCAGTTGGACGCGTTTTTTCCCCGGGTAGAGTTCGAATTTCGCGTCCCTTAAAGGAGCCGCCGGTCAATCGCATCATGATGTGAACTCTAGCGTCTCATAACGCCCCCCCTCCTATCCACTCCCAACTTGTACTTCGCAGCGCATTAATGTTATCTCTTACCATTCTCATCCACCAGCCAGTCGTTTCGGGGGGAACGACAGCCGATGTCTCACGACGAAACCAAACGCGATCCCAAGGAAAATGCACGCGAAAGGCGAGAGACCCTGAGAGGTCTTTTGTCGCCAAGCCTGCATGCATGGGAGCGAAACGAGCCGAGCGAAGAGACGCGAATGAAATCGCTGCTCACCGCTCAGGAACCGCCGCAAGAATCTCCCGTCGCGCCGGAACCTCCGTCTACTCCGTCTCGTGGGCATTTTGCGAGTTCCACTGGACGCGGTCTGAATCCAAGCCTCCTCAGCCTCATTCACTCCATGGTGCAAGAACTCTGGGAGCGATCTCCTCAACTCCTGACCCTGAATCCCTCACGTCGCGAAAGCATCCTCACCCATTTACAAGCACTCGCTCAGAGCCCGACGATGCCGCGTGCGACCCTCAAGGATTGGATCGAAAATCAACGGGGCACGACCGAGTCGCGTGCGTTCTCGGCATATTTCGAAGAAGTCGCGACCCTCACCCTTTGTCAGGCGATTTTGCTCAAACGTTGGTCGGACCTAGAGAGCCGCGCGTTCCGCAAAGACCAGCTCGGCCGCATGAACTACGAGTTCTCGACCCAACTCAAGCCGTTCGTCCCGCTCCACCGCGAGAGCTGGCACCTCACAAGACCTAATATTTATTCTTGGTATACGCCGAGCCCCTCGATGCTCGATGAACTCGAGCAGATCCTACAAGGACTGCCGATGACGGACGAAGGTCCGGGCGTCCTTCTTGAACTCGGTACCGAAGGTCGTCGATTTCATGCGGAGCAACCGGAATCCGTCGGTTACGATTCTCGTTTCTATCAATCGATCTTGGGTGGACTGCCGACCATCGGCGTTGACCTCACGCCGCTGCCTTTTAATCGGAAACGGTTTCTCTACACTCCGACGCTACGATTTGGTTCCGTGAATTTTCACGTTCCGGCGGCCGCGCAATGGGTCGGCTTCGAACAGAGCCTGTTCCAACTGCTCGTTGCCGAAATGATCCAACTCTGGTGGGGACCCAAAGGTCCGCCCGATTGGGCCAACGGCACGAGTCTAGAAGCACATCCGCGTGAGCAGCTCTCACTTGCCGCCGCAACCGCACCACGCGGAGGCGTGCTCCAATTTTTGTCCGAAGTCGAAGCCTGCGATTTCTCGTGGCTCATCGAAGAGCGCACACAGAAATCGAGCAAATTTAAGGCACAACTCGAAGGTCTACCGTTCTTCAAGAAACTCGCACAAACTCAAACGCCGATTGGACTCCTGCAGGCGTGCGTGGCGCTCACGAAACTGCGTCCTTACGGAAAACTCTTTTGGGCGCGCGAAACTCCGCTCACTCCCGAAGAGGGCTCCGAGGCCATCAATTTCCTTTTTGCTCGCGGAACGTTACTGGCCGAGTGGGACCTCTCTCACCTCGACCATCAATTGCCGTCGCGTTGCCCGCTTTTTCCCAAATATTGGTACGTGTTCGAACGCGAGATCGATACCGAGAGCCGCAGCACCCACCGCCCGAAACGCATTCAGGTCACCGGGAGCCTCAAGTCACACGTCGAAATTCCCGTGATGCTCGACGAATGCCTCCGCTCGCTGCACGCCGAAGGCACGACGCCCATTTCGTCGGGTCGATCGCAGTGGAAAATCCATCAGCAAGTCACACCGACTCCTCAAAAAGATTGGCTCACCCACTGGCCGACCGCCGCGCAGACCAAAGACTGGGAGCGCCTCGACCAACTCAAAGAATTCGGCGTCCCACTTGCCTCCATCGGTACGATTCGCCACTTAAGCCACCAGCAACTGCGCCCGGAATGGCGTGGACTTGCGCTTGAAGCACGAGACGCCCCCCGCGAACTCGTCGCACGCAATCTCCAGTCGTTCCCCAAAGATACGCAGAACTTGAGTGGACACTTGCTCTTCTTGCCGGACGATCAGTGGACGGCCGCGATCCAGAGTTATCTGGAGTGCGGCGCCGTCGCCGAATGGCTCGAGCACAACGCCGAACGCAAGGCCGAGAAATGGAACCTCACGGAGGCTCTCCTTCGCTTGCTCCCGGTTCCGAGACGTTTGATTGAACACCTGCAAAACCGAGATCGCCTCGAGGTTCAATGGCAGGTCCAAGGACTGATCAAGAATCCCGAAAATTTCGCATTCGATATCCACGGCTGGGATCGTTTTCACCTGCTTGCGTGCGCGCGTTTCGAGGTCGAAAACTCGGTCGCTAGACTCCAGACCTACCTCGGTGACCCAGGCGTAATTCACTGGAAAAACCTACTGAAACTCATTCCCGTCAATGAGCTCGCACCACTCACTCATTCGCCTTCGCTCACTATTCAAGGTTCGCTCCCGGTGCATTCGGCGATCATTCGAGCCGAGCGTACCAAAGGCCACCTTCCTGGTATCTCACTCATGACCGAAAGTGGTTCGCTCCTGAAAATGCACTCACCCGAAAAAACCCTGATCGAGATCCTCCACTCGCAGATCGCGCATTTCACGCATCCGACCTGGGGCGAGATCCTGGAATGGGTGCGCGTTCCACGTAACCTCGCCTACGCAGAATCACTCAAGCAAGACCTCGCGCAAAACCGCGCCGATTTGCTGCATAAGTCGGCCATCTTGAAATCTAAAATTCAAGCCACGCTGACTGAAATACGTCGAGCGGACGGATTCTAGGCCGCTATCGGACAAAAGGGGTTGTTTGCCAGGCTCCTGCCTTCCTGAAAATCGCGCTTTGAGAGCGCGAACGCTTCACGCTTTTTCAGACGCACAACACCCTTTTGTCCGATAGCGGCTGCAACTTGGGGCAAAAGGTTGCCTCGCGTCCATATTGGCCATAGACTAAAACCACCATGGAATGGTTCCTACGCCCGGCCTCCCAAGAAGAAAAAACACGATTCGAGCACTGGCACTTCTTGGTGCGAACAGTTTTTGAAGCCGCGGAAAACCTTCAGGTCAAAACGGTCGCGAAACCTTCGTTTTTCGAGGAACGTGAAAAAGCCGAATCATTCAATCTAGAGAACGTATTGCGTTTTGAGCATCCTCGGGTCTTGTTTGAAATCTACGAAAAATGCATGACCGAGCAAATCGAGGCGATCGAGGCGGCGCGCGCCAAATGGGCGTCCACCCCGGCTCAGAAAAAAACGATCGAGAAAATTCGAACACGATTTTCAGAACTCCCGGAAGCGGCGCAATTCAAGGCTCCTTTTAAAACTTTTTTCCACCTCCTACCGTCATTTCGCGGAAGCGCGCTGGGCCCGATTCCGCTTTTTGTCTATCATCCGCTTCGCGTGACCGATCGCACGGCGACGCTCGCGATACCGACTGCATTTCCAGAGTTCTTTGAAGCTGCACTCGAGGGATTTCTCGCACCTTTTCAACATGAGTTTAAACTCGCGCGCGCAAGCTCAGAGCATTTTCTGAGGCTGGAAATCCAGGCATGAAGCGACAGAAAAAATCACCTCTCCCAGCTGGCACGCTCCTCGATCAGCAGCGCCAGTGGACGGACGCACTCTCGAACGAAATCAATGACCTATTGGGCGATACCAGCGGCCCGATTCGCCGCTACGAGGCGTCGTTCCGCAAGGAATGGAAAAAACTCTCTACCACCATCAAGCCCGCCAAAAAAGACGCCCTCATGCGCAAGGTTTCGGACTCAGACGTCGTTCTCGTGGGCGATTTTCATTCCGACCCGCAGTCACAAAAAACCGTCCTACGTGTGCTTCGCGCGCTCTCCAAAAAAGACCGTAAGCGCGTGACCTTGGGTTTTGAGATGCTGCAAGACGAACATCAAGGCGCACTCAATTCCTATTTAGGCGGCAAGATCTCCGAGCGACGCTTCCTCAAAGCGATCGATTATGAGGAGCGGTGGGGCTACTCCTGGAGCAATCTGCGTCCATTGTTTGAATTTGCGCGTTCCGAGCAGATCCCGATCATTGGCCTCTGGCCGCCTTCTCGCAAAACGTCCAAGCAACGAAAACCCACGAGCGATGAGCCGCTGCTCGAGCGCGATGAATGGGCGGGCGAACGCATTACCCAGGCACGAGCATTAGCGCCGGACCGATTGCTCATCGTACTGTTCGGAGAGTTACACCTCTCTCAGGGGCACCTCCCCAAGGCGATCGACCGACACTCTAAGAAACGCGGACTCAAGACGCCACAGGTGCTCCGGATTTTCCAGAATCAGGACGACCTCTATTTTGGTCTCTCCAGTCTCCACTCACCGGTCCAGCGGAGCATTTTTTCAATCGGTAAGACCGACTACTTCGTGATCGCCGGAACTCCTTGGAACCGCAAACGTTCACTCCTCCGCTGGATTTGGTCGGAAAAACTCCTCGAACAGGATTCCGAGGATGGAGAACTCCACGAGTTCTTTGAACTGGTGCGAAACCAAGGACTCTTGCTTCAGAGCTTGCTCGGCATCCCTGGCGAAGTCTCTTGGGATTCGATGGCTATCGAGCCCTCGCACGCCGAAGAGCGCCTGAGACTGGGCTGGAGACTTCGGGGAGACGCGTTTGACGTCGATGAATTCAACGAGAACACGGCAGCTGAGATCGCCGCGTTCCTGCTGCTCAAGGAAACCCGCCCCCGCATTCGATTTGTCGCAAGAAAACTGTCGAGCCTGATTTTTTACCGCACCTTCTCACTACTGGCGGTCCTGATCCTGAACCCCAAGAAGAAACTCGATTTCCCCAAGGATCACGCCGATCGCTTGGCGAGCCTGATGAAACGCGCGCGAACACGAAGCGAGAAAAAAGAACTCGCCGCTCGTCGCCTCTATTTATTCTGGAGCCGTCGCCCACGCGATCTATTCGCCGTCGGCGAGGTGGCCAAGATCCTCGATCCTTTTACCGAGATCGAACTTTTTGAGATTTATCAGTTGCTCGCGAAGTACATCGGCTCCGACCTCGCGTTTCATTTAGGTGAAGCGATGCATGCGGGAGAGCTCACGCTCCAAGAACTCAGGAGCATTTTCGAGATCAACGAAAAACGTCCAGACGCCATTTCGCCATTCACGGCGATGCTCGGGTATCGGGATCTCAGACGCGTGCGACATCAATCGCGACGAGAGCAGCTGTAGTCGATCGATCTTCAGAAACGAAGAAATTTCGTGAACACTTCGTTGACAGCCTGCCAGCCAGACCTCGTGTCACTCGTTGAACATTTCTTTTGATTCACATACACAGCGTGCCAGTCGCTCGAACGGTTCTTGCGGCTCAAAGTCATGTCGCTAAATACCGGAGGAGCTTGCCCCCTCTTGTGCGATGACTCTAAGGATTTAGAACAATGGGCGCAAAAACGCCGTTCTCCATCTATCAATATGCTTCTTCGACCGAGTATTTGGTCGACACCTATACCTATCTGCATTCGCAAGATGCCACGTACTCTTACGAACGGATCTCCGAAATCTGCGGATTTCGCTCGCGAAGTTACACCAGAAATATCCTCAAAGGGATCCACCCTGCCACGGACTCCGACCTGCGCGCATTAGCGAAGGCATTCGAACTATCCCCAGACGAAAAAAACTATCTGGTTCTTCTCTCTGCCTTCCAGAACAGCGGAGGAAACGAAGTCGCGCGAACGCTTTTTGAGAAACTCATTCAGTGTCAAAAACGTTTTGCTCCAGACGTACGCCCATTTCGCGAAGCGGAAGTCGCGACTTCAGTGTTGCACATGACTCTCCTGAGCGTCTGTGATTTACCAGATTCTCCCAATGACTCGGAGTCGATCGCTCGTTTACTTAAAAATCGATATGCACCCTCCGCGATACAAGACGCGCTCACGGACCTGGTCAGCCTGGGTTATCTGAAAATGAGCTCTGCCGATGGTAAACTCGTGTCGGCAGGAAAACATTGGAAGAAGTACGACTTCAACGCGAACTATTTCCTCCGTCAGTTCCACGTAGAGTGTCTTGATCTCGCTAAAAAATCCCTCGAGCACGAGACCCCCGACCAACGCTATTTAGTTGGATCGAGTTTCGTCATTCACGAAAAAGTTTTTCCTCGAATAGTTCAAAAATTGAATAGTTTTATCGAAAATCTGATGAATTTAGAAGGCGTGGCTGGCCCCGCCGACACCGTCGTTCAACTCAACGTACAGTTTATGAAAATGGGTTCGAATTCGAACTCCACCATTTCAAAGCCCGAGTCAGGGCTTGGTATGCAACCGCCTACCGAGCGAGCACTCGATTCAAAAACAAACCAGTCGTTGCTGGACGCTCCTGCCTCCAGTGATTTGAACTTACAGGAAACCCATTTATGAATTCACGCTCCCACTCGCTGGCCATTTTGATCGGCTTGTTTTCCATCCAATACTCCACAGCTTCGGCTCTTCTAGATCCACCACCTTCACGCGCAGTACAGGCTGCACGACAAGGTGGTGTCCAAGGTGGAGGCGGTCAAACCGAAGAAATACCATTGTTCGAGATCAGACAAGATCTGCGTCGCTGGATCATGGTGGGCGGAGCAAGCGCGCTTGAACTTCCACAAGGCGTGAGCCTGGCGCAATACGTATCGGACATGATTGCCTGGTTGGAACCAGGCGTCGTCTCAATCACGTTGACCGACGAAGCCATCTCTGTCGCAGGAAAACCCAAAGACTGCCGAAGCTTCATTGAAGAAAAGACGGAGTTACCGCAAATCATCTGCAACCGAAGTATTCTTGGAAAATCGATCGAGCGGCAGTATCAGCTCATTCATCACGAATTCGCGGCATTGGCCGGATTTGAACGAAATATTGGAGCTGCCTCAGATTACTTCATTTCAGTCCAAATCTCAGATTCTCTGGAAAACATCACGATCAAGCGGTTGGTGATCAAAAAACCTCGAGTTCAAACCCAGTACAGTTGCCAAGCCGATTTTACGGTCAGCCTAAGTGGAGTCAAGATCGGCGGAGAATCCATCTACAAAAACATTCCGATCGATGCGAATTCTCTGGAATGGGCGAACGTTTTGAACCAGCTACGTCGAAAAGGATACGACATCCGATCAGATGGATCGCTAGCAAACACCAAGAGCCTCCACTTTGTTTTTGTATTTAAAGATCGCGACGAAACAACATCAAATTCTATTGATTCAGAACCCTTTTCGTTCAGTTACCAGGAGCTCAATCGTTGGATCTCTATTTTCAATAGATCCAGTGCTGACGTCGCCTACCAACGTGCTTGGGAAAAACATCGCAGCAGTGGGATAGCGGCCACGCCATTGTCCATTGTCCTTGGATTCAAAAAAGGCACGGTCACCGGAGATCTCGTTTACGGCAATCTAGCCAATTACTATACACAACTTCGCTCGTTCGGATTGCAAGCAACACTCCGAACTATTGACACATCAAATCGGAGGTTAGAAAAGCGAATCGCAAGAGCGAAAGCGACTCTGCTTCAGGCACAGAACCTATCAGAACGAGGAGAAGCGGAATTACTTCTCCAGGAACTCCTCCGTAAACGCACCTACATCGGAGAAGATCGAGACGCGATTCAAAACTTCGTCCATCAGATCCCGGACTGTAAAACGATTCTAGGCAAGTAAGATCAATCGTACCCGAGCAGCATCTGTGCACCAGAGACACTGTCGTACAGGTGCTGCATGTATGGAGTACTTTATAACCTCTCATCAAGATCGACCGGGCCTTCTTCGTTGGTCTCTAACTATTTCTATCTTGAATGTTTCAAAAATACGAGTCCCCTACGGAGAACGTTTCGATTTCGAAGTGGCAAAACTGGTTCCAAATCATCGAACGACTCGAATTCCATTAAGCTTATCACCATGAAACATTCGAAGCTTCAAGTCATCGCTGTCCTTACATTGCTCGGTTCAGTCTCTGTTTTCGCCGAAGAAATTTCATATGCGACCATCTCCTGCCGGGATCAACAGAGCCAAGTGCAGCTTGATTTTACGATCGAGCCTCAAACACGCGTTCTCGGACTTAACACGGGCAAACGATCGAGTTTCAAAACCTTTTTTAACGCAAATTCCGTTGGCCTCAACGATTTGGACGTTATGTATTACTCATTCGATGCAGACGATTCCGGAAAGTTCAAAAGTCTTGCCAAGATCACATTTAAAAGCATTGGTCTTCGCCGATCGATCGCCGAACTCATCATCGGGTACAAAACCCTTGAATCCAATTTCCGAGAACTGAAGAATCTAAAAGCCTACTATATGGCTTCTGGCAAAGTTCCGACTGAACTAAAATGCGATGTATTCGCACGCTAAAGCGAAATAAGTAGTGACCGCTCAGCCGGGAGCGCAGTAAAAAATATAGGACTTAAGGACCGGCTTTGATCCCTCTTCGTCCCAGCGCAATCGGACTTTTGAGCGGTATTCGGCGGTACCATTTTTTGATCGGCGTGGAGAAGACGGATCAATTTGGATTTGTGCCTCGTCCGAATTGCAGTCCGTTTGACCAATGATTCGAGACGGTAGAAACCCCTCGCCTTGCTCTCCAACGGTGCACTCGTTCGATTGATGATCCATCCAAATGAATAGCCGTCGTGCGCTGGCTGGAGCAGAATCCTCGCGCTCTTCGATGCAGTGATAGTCGGCGGCGGCTCTGGCCGCAGCCGAACCTCCCAGACTAAAAACACTGACGAAAATAAAAACCCAGGTTCGATTCATCCGGGTACGACGAATGCGAAGAGTATGCCGTCAGCAGCCACGTTTAACCCGTATCTGGTGCGACAAGAGTGTCTAAACCCTGAACAGGCAACTACTCCTTTGGCTAGCCTGCTGCATCCGTTTAGTCACGGTATCACACGGGTTCGTCAGAATTTTTTTCCTGGAGTCTACGGTAAATGGTCCGTGAGTTGATCCCGAGGAGTTTCGCGGTAAGCTCCTTGTCACCTTGCGAATGCTCCAGCGTCTTACGGATCATGAGGTCCTCGACCTCCTTGAGCGGCGTACCAATAGCGATAGAGAGGTTTCGATCGGATGTTGCAGGGATTCCACTTCCGGCGGCGAGCGCGGCTCGAATGGATTCCGGCAATGAATCACGCGTGAGTTCGTCGCCTTCGGAGAAAACCACCGCGCGTTCAATCGCGTTCTGAAGCTCGCGCACGTTACCGGGCCAAGAATAACTCAGGATCGCTTCCAAGAAACGATCCTCCATCCCGTAAACGGGTTTCTCGTGCTTGAGCGCGAACTGCCTGAGGAAATGGAGCGCAAGCTCCGGCAGGTCCTCACCGCGCTCACGGAGCGATGGTACGCGGAGATACACGACCTCGAGTCTATATAGGAGATCTTCGCGGAAATATCCGCTCGCCACGCGTTCACGGAGATCGCGATTCGTCGCTGTGATCAAGCGCACGTTCACGCGCTTAGAGGAGACCGAGCCCACGCGACGGATCTCTCCGTCTTGGAGCACGCGAAGCATTTTGGCCTGAAGGCTCAAACTCATTTCGCCGATTTCGTCCAAGAACAGAGTTCCGCCGTGTGCGGCCTCGAACAAACCGATTCGGCTCGAGTCCGCTCCAGTATAGGCGCCCTTCTCAACCCCGAACAGTTCGCTCTCTAACAAGTTCTCGGGTAGGGCCGCGCAGTTGATCACGATGAACGGTTGAGATTTGCGAGCCGAGCGGCGATGCAATTCGCGTGCGACCTGTTCCTTACCGGAACCGCTCTCGCCGGTGATCAGCACGGTAGCTTGGGTTGCAGCGACACGGTCGACCTCATCCGATAGCGCGCGAAATACCGGTGAAATGCCCAGCCAAGTCGACTCACGAACGACGCCGGGTTTGGTCGCGGCACCCGCCACAGACGCATTCAAAGATTTGGCATTCACCCGCTTAAGGCCCGTCTCGACCGCCTCTAAGAGCGCTTGGCGTTTGAACGGTTTAGACAAAAAATCGACCACGCCCCACTTCATCGCCCAAACCGCGTCGTCTACCTTGCCGTACGCAGTCATCAGGATGACCGGTAGATCAGATCCCAGAACGGAGAGTGCTTTTAAGAATTCGATCCCATCCATCTCCGGCATCCGAAGATCCGAGAGAACAAGAGAAATTCCGTCTTTGCCGTTCTTTAGTCGCTCGATCGCCTGGAGGCCGTTTTCGGCCACCTCAACTTCATAGCCCTCGATGACGAGGATTTTTTCGGTCGACTTGCGGGATTGCAAATCGTCTTCAACGAGAAGCAGTTTCGCTTTCTTCATGGATTCCTTTGATACGTGTTTCTTTCAAACCTTCTCCCACTACGGCCTGAGGAAAGGTCAGGAGGAACGAAGCTCCTCGTAAAATCTGCGGTTGGCTGGCTGAAATCTCGCCGCCGTGATCATCAACGATACGTTTCACGAACGAGAGCCCCAGGCCTGTGCCCGAAGCCTTGGTCGTCACGAACGGAGTAAAAAGATTCTTCGCGACTTGAGCCGCGATTCCCGGACCGGAATCCTCGAAGCGCAGAAAAATCTTTCCGCTCTCGGCCATTCCCATACGGATTTCGATTCGCGGATGGGGCAACCCCTCGCAAGCTTGAATGGAGTTGCGGATCAGGTTTCCGAAAATCTGCTCCAGAAGCGAAGCATCACCTTTGATGGGCAGCCTTGCGCTGTTTTCAGTTTTCCAGTTCACCGTGACCCCGGCCGATTTCAAGCTCATCTCTTCGTTAGCGAGGCTCGTCTCGACAATATCGCGGAGGTCGAGGAGTTTTCGCTCCTCTGGCGCCCGGCGAGAAAGTTTCAGGTAGTTCTCCGTGATGCGCTCCAAGCGATCGACGCCCGAGAGGACGGCTTGAATCGAGGATTTCACCGAGCGAGATTCGCCTTTTTCGATGAGGTCGAGTGCCAGCTCCGCTTCCAATCCAATTGAATGCAGCGGGTTCCGAACCTCGTGCGCCACTTGAGCCGACAATCGACCAATCGCCGCCAAGTGTTCGGCCTCTCGAAGCCGTTTCTCGCGACTCAGTTCATCAGTGAGATCTTCTAGAATAATGACGTGCCCCTCTAGAGTGTCGCCGTTTTTTAGCGGATAGGAATGCCCACCGAGCACGCGACCACTCGACTCATGCGGTTCGATCTTACCGCCGAGATTGATGTTCGGGAGTACGGATTCAATCGCGCGTCCGAGCACGCTCTCCTTGGCATCCGAAAAAAGCCGAATCGCCGAGGGATTGGCGCGCGTGATGCGACCTTTGAGATCCGTCACTAAGAGTGGTGAGCGAATGCTCGCGAGCACCGTTTCATTCAATTTCCCGAGCTCTCGGGCTTGGCGGTTTTGTTCCTCCAGGCTCAAGCGCTGAGCCTCAACCACTTTTTCGCGCTCAAGCAACTGCGTCGCTAGGTGATGGAACTCGCGGGCGAGCTCATTGACTTCGCCTGCGCGCATCAGCGGGAATTCTTGGAGCGCTTCTTTGTCCTCGCGTTTGAGTCCACGATCTGTCACGGCCCGCACCCATCGCGTCAGCTCGTGTAGCGGCCTCAGCGCGCGCTCACTGAGCCAGAGAATCAGAAGCGAGAGCCCGAACACCACGAGCAGAATGAGCTCAAGCCCGGTGCGCAGTCGATTCACGCGCGATTGGGATTTCTCGAACTGGACAGTCAGACTACGGTCAAAATCCTTGACCCCAAACGCCAAACGCTGGTGCCAAGCTTCTAAGCGGTTCAACCACGCGGGGTAGCGGTCCACGGCAGTCGTGATTTTTTTATTCACGAGCAGTTCGTAAATCGCCTTGGCCTCGCGGTCGATCTCGAGAAACTGATCTCGCTGTGCCTGGAGCCAATCGAGCCTCGTCAGTTTGATGGAGTCACCCCGCTGCACGAGTTTCTCGGCGCGCGCGAATTCGGAAATGATCACTTCGCTCATCCACTCGACCGAGAACTGTGGTTTCCAGTTCGGATCGTTCCAATAGTGGCTGGAGAGACCCTTCTGGGATTCTTTGCGGTAGAGTTCGGAGTCCGTCAGGATCTGCGTAAAAAGGCGATTGAGCGGGATCGAAACTTCGTTGATCTCGGTTAGGCTCCGATTGACGTGCGAAATTTCGAAAACGCTGACGACCGAGCCGATCAGCGAGATGAAAATCAGAGTCGATACGATGAGGAGAAGCCGGGTTCTCATTCTCTTCAAGCGTACATGATCTTGGCCTGAAAAACAGTTAATGTGCGGGCGTTAGCCCTTGAGTTCCTCAGGCAATTCGATGCGGGGGAAAACCGGTTTCGGCTCACCCACGTTAAATGCTACGGAGCCCCATTTCAGGTTTGAAATCCGTCCGATTTCTTCCGGATAAGGCTGCCCGAGCTGATGGAAAATCTCCGCCGCACCTTTGGTCAGGATCGGCGAGAGAGCGGCTGCCAATTGACGGATCCCTTCCAAGAGCGCGAAAAGCACTTCTCGGAGCTCCGCAATCGACTCGGGCGTATTCGTTTTGGCCAGCCCCCAGGGTTTCGTGCGGTCAATGTAAAGGTTCAGGAGTCGCGAACGTGCCTGGCAGGCCGTTGCGTAAGCCACGGTATCCACCGCATCCACGGCCGCTTGCAGTTCTTTAGGCAGGGCGGCGAACGAGTCGATGACGTCGCGGGAATGCGTGACGGAGACCGGCGCCTGAAGCTCCTCGCCTGGGAAATATTTTTTTGTCATGTTGATCGAACGATTCACCAAGTTCCCCATGTCATTGGAGAGGTCGGCGTTCGATTTCAGCATGAGCGCTTCCCAGGTGAAATTCCCATCCTGGCCGAATTGGTTTTCTGCAAGCAGGTAGTAACGAAGCGCATCGGAGGACGCGAGCTTTAGCACGTCTTCGGGGCGCACGATATTGCCCGTTGTTTTCGACATGCGGTCACCTTTGAGATTCAAGAATCCATGGGCGAACACACGTTTTGGGAGCGGGAGCTCGACGGACATCAGCATCGCCGGCCAATAAATGCAGTGAAACCGCGTGATGTCCTTGCCAATGACGTGTAGATTCGCCGGCCAGTATTTTTTAAATTCCGCTTCGCCCTCTAGGTATTTGGCGGCGGTGACGTAGTTCACGAGCGCATCGAACCAAACGTAAACGATGTGCTTCTGATCAAACGGGAGCGGAATGCCCCAGGTCGATGTCGAGCGAGAGATTGAGAAATCTTTGAGACCGGACTCGATGAAATGCAGGACCTCGTTACGACGGTTCTCGGGCTGAAGGAAATCAGGCTGCGTTTTGAAAAGTTCTTTGATCTGATTTTCGTATTTGGAGAGCTTAAAGAAGTAGTTCTCCTCACTGATCCATTTCGGCGTGGATTTATGGTGCGGGCACTTGCCGTCAATCAGGTCTTTGTCGAGGTAGAACGCCTCGCAGCCTTCGCAGTAATGACCTTCGTACTTGGCTTGATAGATGTCGCCTTTGGCGAAGGCTTTTTCGACGAGCGCTTGTACAACTCGGTGATGATCGGCATCTGAGGTGCGAATAAATCGATCGAAACGAACGTCCAGATCACCCAAAATTTTCTGAATCGAAACGGACATCTCGTCGCAAAATGCTTTTGGCGTGAGGCCCTTGGCTTCGGCTGCCTTGGCGACATTGACCGAGTGCTCGTCCATCCCGGTCACGAACCGCGTCGGCGCACCCAGGCCCCGTTTGGCGCGGGCTAAGAAGTCGGTAGCGATCGTTTCCCAAGCAAACCCCAGGTGGATGCTCGCGTTCGGATAAACGATGGCGGTCGTGATGTACTCAGCTGGACGGGAAAATGGACTCATAGAGCCGGAAGATACCGGAATCTTGGGAGTTTTTCATCTGTGAAATCAGGTCTGGGCCTTTTCAAGATCACGACGGGGACACTGGCAGCCGTCAACGTTTGGACGCCACCTCTAGCAAATGAACGCTGCATCTAAGTCGACAAGATCTCAAGGATTTGTCGATAGATTTCGATAAATCAGAATGCTCCGAACAAGCGGTTTGCTGCGGAAAACTCGCTCCAACACACTCCTTACCCTCATTTTCTTGTTGGCCCTCCCATCGGGCACTTTCACCCGCCCAGCACTCGCTCTGGATCCTATTTATTGCCGAATCACCATAAAACCGGACCTCATCTCCGAGGCCATTCAGAAGAAAGCGAATTCGCTCCTTCCGCCGACCTTTTCTCCGAACGACTTGCTTCATGCGCTCACTACCAAAACGGAGGCATTTTTTGATCGCTCCGTTCGAGCGCCGACCCTCGAAGAATTGCGAGAATTCTGGACACTCCTCGGACTCTCCCCCGATCAGCTACAAGGCTATCAGTTTCCTAGAAAATACCTCGGCCAATACAAACCCTACACGAGCGATCTGAGCGACCTATTGAATCTGATCGACGAAGAAATTAAAAAAGACTCAGTCTCTGACTTTCTTCGAGTCGCGTTTCTTGAATACAAGAAACCAAATTCGCTCCAGTCGCTCGATTCGCTCGTTCGATACTTCGAACTCCTCGGCGTATCATATCCGGCCAAAGACCCTCAACTCTGGTCCAAGCTCTCATTCGACGAACAAACTGAGCAGGCGGGGAAGTTTCTATTTTCGCTGGAAACTCGATTCTCTTCCACGGTTGCTTCGATTGATCGATCAAAACTTTTCTACGCACACGGAGCATTCAGAAACTCAGTCACTGCTTCTCTCGTCACCATTCTGACAAGAGAAGCGACTCGATCGCATTCACGAATCAGCGCAAAACTCTTGCAACTTTTTCGGGAACTCCCGATTCAAAATCAGTTCACCGTTCTCAACCAGATATCCGCATTGATGCGAACACAACGGGTAACGGCAGAAATCGCGAGCGCTTATTTTGACACACTCGCCCTCCAAGTTCGATTCGAGGACTCTCGATGGCCTGAGTTTCAAAAAATCTGCGCTGATCATCTGGGTCAATACCCGCTGCAAGCCTGGGTTCCTCTTTCCCACTTTCCTGCGGGAAATGCGATTGAATCAATCGCCTTGAAGTATCCCGCATTTGCCGAGCCACTTCGTGATCTCGTGGTCTCACACTATCTCAGCGCTCTCGATCCCAATCAAGCCGCGCAAAAAGTCTCGATTCTCCATCAATCACTCGGCGCGAATTACAAGCAAGCGATCCAAACAAACGCCAAACGACATTTCAAGCCTCTCTTTACCAACCTCTCTCCCAAAAGCAATCAGGTACTATTGACTGAGATTCCTGAACTGCAAGGAGACTTCGCCCATACGCTGATCTCTCAGCTCGAGCTTCCGGCCTCGCAAGCTCCCGAGGGTTTACTCAATCAAGTGATTCAGACCCAAGACCAAATCAACGCTGGTCTCAAAGACACTTTGATGGACGTGATTCAGTCAGGCGCTCCACCACCGGGATTTTCTAAATATCCGGCACCATGGGGCGCATTCCTGATGCAACTCCCCTCAGATACCAGGTACGAAGCAACACTCGCGCTCCTGAATACCCACGCCACGAGTTCCTCTTCTGCCGTAACACTGATTCGCCAAATTGAACCACTTCCTGGTTCGCGAGAAGCCGTCATCGAGTTTTTCAGGGTCAGCCCACTCCTTCAAGGAAATCGAACTCAACTTGAGCCACGACAAATACGCGAGATGTTTTCTCCCGAGCGTTGGCAGGCGTTTTTCCCACTCTCCCCCTCCCTTGATCGCCAGGGCGCAGTTCGGACCCAGCTGATATTTGCCAAAAATGCGCATGCAAATAACAATATGAACACCGCCTGGATTAGAGAAAAGATCAACGATGACGACACGGCATCCGGAGCCATGCAAATACTTGGATTCAGACCGATTCGTAATTATGGAAATCTGGAGGCGCAACTTTCTTCAACTCGCCCGGTCGATGGAAGTATCTCGGCATCAGACCAAGCGCGAGGGCTCATCGTCCAGGGATACTATGAAAAATCCAGCGATACGCTGATGAACACCCGTCGTGATCGCGGTGCCGACCATGTTGAAGACACTGCACCTTCGATTAATCGCCGGCTTGAGACTAACCTTTCGAGCATGTGGCTTTCGCGCGAGCCATGGATGATTCAGCAATTTTTTGCACGCGCGTGGCAAATGAATACCGACCGATCCCTCATTGAAAGCATTCGTCAGGGAGCCATCAACGTCGCCAGCCGAATCTCTGGATTCTGGGACCTACGTGTGCAAATTCACAATTTTCCCACCGCAAAAATCATTGCAGAATGTCGTGAATTTCTCGCTCGTCCTAACCTCCCCGAAGCCGTGAAAACTGAACTCGAGTCACTCATTCGTAGAATGGATCGATTCGTCGGCCAGAATCAATTAGGCCCTAAGTTCGACGATGTCTTGCAGTCGTTGCAAGCTAATGATGCCGAACGAACTCGTCTCACAATGCTGACTGCAGGTATCGATGAGGCCCCTTACGCGACGAATATGTCGCTATCAAAATTAGCCATTAAACAGTGGTGGACAGATACTCGTGCAAACGGGAACACGGCCGCGCGACACATTCCATTTTGGAACGCGCAACGACGCATTCTGGAGTACCGTCTCGCCCGCCACGTTGCTCAACTGGAAAAAACAAGTTTCTCGAATCCAACGGATATCCTGAAAACCGCGACGGACTATCTACCGAGTCTACTCGATTCCTTAGAATTGGAACACCTGATCGACAACGAAATCCGACGGCGATATGAGGCGATGGTTCAGGGGGTGTTGGCACAAACAAATCTTTCAGAGGTCCGAAAAACAGAACTCTACGGTTTTGTGATTCAAAACTTGCTCGACCTGATTTACGCGCGAGTTCGCAAAGAATTCGGGAGATTCGAGGACGTTTACCACCCGATCATCACGAGAAGCACTCCCAAATTCACTGACGGTCTCCTCCGCAGTACGAGCGCTTTTGCCTTAGGTAAGTACGTGGACGAGGTTTTTGCAGGACTGACCGATTGGAGAAAAATCACCCATCAGATCAACGGCCAAGAGTTCCGCGGTGCCGTGGAAGTATTTAACCCCGGCGAAACCGTCGGCATTCTTCAGTTCAATAAATCGCCGATGACTTTGAACAAAAATGAAATCGGCGTATTTGAATCCATGCCGACCGAGATGAACGCATGCGCAGGTATGATCACACTCGGTACAGGGGCGCGCCTGAGTCACGTGCAACTCTTGGCAAAAGCGCTCCATGTTCCTAACATTAAGGGAGGACTTGGCCTTAAGAATGTCCTCAAAACTCTCGACGGCCAGTGGGTGAAAATCCACGCGTCCCGCACGGGAAAACTGACGGTCTCTCCCACTGTCCTACAAGATCTGGCAAAACCAAAACCCATTGCAGAGATCCCTCAACCCAACCTCGCCCTCAAAGGACCTTATCGATTCTCCAATGCAAACGATTGGAAGGGGCTCAATGTTGCTGGCCCAAAAGGTACGTTCCTCGCGCAAGCGTTTAGTGATCCAAGACTCATGCCCTACTCCGAAGATGGGTTCGTCTTGCCATTTGGATTTTTCGAGCACTACCTCCAGGTGAATCAAATCGCACCTTGGATCAAACTACTTTCGCAGACTCAAACGAAAAACAAGCACCTCGCTTCTGTACTGTCCGGAAAAATTTCTGCCGCGATCAAAAGCATACCGATTCCAAATGAAATGTTGGATGAGATCATCGCCGAAATGGAGAGTCTGCGCGAACGAACCGGCCACACGGGCGGCTATTTCTTTCGAAGCGATACCAACATCGAAGACCTTCCTGGGTTTAACGGCGCTGGACTCAACGAAAGCGTCGCGAACATCCAGATCGATCGCAAACAAGTCGACGCCGCCATCCGCCGCGTTTGGGCATCGGCGTTCAGCGAAAAATCTGTCTACTGGCGAGCGATGGCCGTTGGCCAAAAGCAGGTACCGATCGCCTATCCGTCCGTGGTCGTTATGCCGACCGTTTCCGCAAAATCGTCAGGTGTTTACGTCAGCAAAGGCCCACAGACTCCGACAAATAGCAGCGAATTGATCAGCGCAAACTATGGTATCGGCTCAGTCGTCGAATCCGGAACGGCGGTCGAAGAAATCACCTTGGAAACCGGCGCTCCGCTTCGCTACTCGATGAGTGTTGCTCAACAAAAACCTCAGGCTTCCGCGTCTGGAGGTCTACAAAATCAAGCTCTGACTACAACGAAATTCGTATTGACCGCTCAACAAGCCAAGGAAATCGTGAAACTGGGCGAGATTGTCCAATTGGTTTTTGGTTCCGCGCCTTATGGATGGGATATTGAGTGGGCATTCGATAAGCGTGGAAACCTCAGATTCCTTCAATGCCGACATAACATGGCGCCAAACCAGGAGAATTAAGCGAATCAACTCAGGCGCGCAAATCAAAAACGAACGCCGCAGTTATACGCTTGATCCGTCCCGAGGGAATTTTAATAGAAAAGCCCCCTCCAGAAACCCGGATGATGAGCTTTTTTCGAATCAAATCTTCGTTTTAATCGATTTCCCAAACGCATCATCGAGCGATTAATGACGAAAGAGGCCAAGGAACCCTTGGTCGGCCTTGGGGGGCTTCTCGAATGTCTCATCATTCAATTTCTGCATGCAATTCTGCGTTCAAAAAATGCATCCGAATCGGATCGGTTCTCATACTGTTGAGCCTGGCATTACCAGAGATGGTGCATGCTCAAACACCACCATCCGCACGTTCGGAGTCTACCTGGTCGCTCATTCGCCGCAAAACAAGGGTTCGTACGTTTTCCGAATGGATGTCTCCTGCAGTAGATGGCCCAGAGAACTCAGTTCCATCTGCGGATGGGTCTACGCCTCTGGATCCCACGAATATTTTTCATATTCTTTGGACGGACTACGAATTTAAGAAAAATTTTCGACTACTCTATTTTCAGCGCCTTCAATCCAACTTGACGGAAAACTCGAACGCGCCTTCTGGGACGGCCTGGTCGGATCCACGATTTGCTTTGAGAATGACTGATTTTTTCGCATCCAAACAATGGACGACCACCTTGGACCTGTACTATCACGCGCCCACCTCGGATTCGTCCCGAACCATCAACCGAACCGGTGAGGTCGGTGCTCAGTGGGCGGGGCTCTACTCCATCCCTCGGAATCGTTGGTCGGTGGGTTTTCTCTCCGAGATTCGAAGAAGTTTTTTTAGTACCTCTGGCTCGGGAGGAAGCACATGGTCGGGGTTTGTCGCGCCTCGTGCCCAGTACGAGATCAATTCCAAGTTGACCACCCAGCACTGGCTCGTAGCGCCTTACCGGCAGGTGCGTGCGGCGGGCTCGGAAATCGATGGAGCTTGGCGGTGGGGCTACCCTTATAAGCCATTCCTCCAAAACGGACTCGGATGGACTGCTACAGAGCAGATTTGGCTGGGACTACTCGTGAATAACTACGTCGGCGAGCGCCCGACGCTCTCGAATACCTGGGCGTCCGCGTGGCTCAGTCTCACGGTGCTCTAACAGTTGCCTATTTCACCTAAGATGCCGAGCGCGCCAAGTGATTTGCGGCATGTTCTCGCCCGTTCAGTCCATTGATCCGCCGTGATCGCGCTTCGGGAAATCGATTGTAGAAATCCAACGACCGTCGAAAGAACTCCTGAGCTTCGGCAGCACACCCGCGCGATTCCTCAAAATGCCCAAGCCAATGCAGAGCATCTCCCAAGAGAATTGCAGTCTCGGTTTCGTCAGCAACCTGAAGATTCGTTTCCCATTTTTCTACCAGATCGCGAAGGTGATCAAACGCATCGTCGGTCGGTCCTACCTCGAATTGGTAGCGCACCCAAAACTCATCCGAACTGTAAATGAGCGGTTGGCGAATCAGCGGTATTCTCAAGAGCCAAGAAACACATTGGCGTTTAAACAAATTAGGGATCATCGCTCACTCCACTAAAACCATTCTCGTTTTTTACCAGGCGTTTTGATTTCTCGTTTCACCAGATCCACGACTTCTGGGTACGCTCCCGGAGCCGTCGGCAACAGCAAGAGTCGTCTGAGTTTCGGGTAAAAAACCGCGTGCTCCGCACGTCTCACTTGAATCGATCTTTCATCCGGGGATTTCCAAACCTCAAACGCGCAGTCCCTGAGTTTCACGCCCGTTAGGAACGATTCATAGTTCGCCTCAGTGGCTTGAATCCGGTAAGCGTAGCGCTCGTATTGCAGGGATTCAGTAAAACGAAACCCCGAGATCACTCCCGAGCCGATTTTACCCAGCTCCGCCACCCCATGGACTCCATAGAGCGCAAGGAGTCCCAAAACCGCTACAAGACTTGGAGGTGCTAACTTACGCCGCATGGGGTTTTTCCGCCGTTACTGGCTCATCGTCCGACGAAGCAGGATGCTCCATTTCAGATCGGGTTCAAGCTGGTGTTTGCCTTCTCGAATCAGTCGATTTTTTTCGCTCGCGTCCATGTTGGGAAAAACTCCGCCATAGGTAGGATCGGCATGCTCGTCTCGTGCGAATATTTTGAGATCCGGCAACGGTTTCAAGAACGGTTGTCCGAGGTCAGCTTCGACCAAGAGCGGTTTACCCTCTTCGTCCAGACCGTACTGAAGGTCCTGTACCCCTTCGAGAGAACGGACGATTGCGAGTGCATTGTCGAGGGCTCCATCTTTTTCGCAGAGGCTCGCGAGGAATACCTCCGACCTCTTGCGATCGGAGTTGTTACAGATCGCGTCTTGTAGCGCGACCGTATCGTAGGCCTGCTTCAGAACGGTCGATAATTCGCTTCGAATGGTCGCAAGCTCGTGGTGCGGACGAAGTTTCAAGAGCGGCTCGACCTTCGCGATCGATGGACCGATATTTTTCTTGGCTCTCAGTTCCGGAAAGGTCTGCTCCACCTGTTCGAGCGAATAAGCAACGGACATCCGGTGCGCGTTCAAGAGAGTACTCAGCGCAGAATGCGCCAGCGTGCGATCCACGGAATCTAACTGAATTCGTAAATTCCGGAACATGGCATCGGAACATTTCCACTGTTTGCCATCGCTCTCACACGGCGAGAAATTCGACGCTGAATTCTTCCAGGCGTCGAGTGGAATATTGAGTTCGACCGCCGTATTCTTCAGGGCATCAAGGGCGTCGGTAGATTTTTTCAGGGCCGGAATGGCGTCTATTTCAATGAAGTCTTGCGCTTCCTTGAAATTCGCAAAAAGCGCGGTTCCCTTCGGTCGATATTGCCAATACTCCGCATAGTTCTTATGCGAACCTTCGGTCAGACGGCGCATCCGTTCGCGCATTTTTTTCTGGTGTTCCGCATCGCCCAGTTTCATGGACCGCGAAAGAATCCCTTGGTAGCTCGCCAAAGGCTTTAAAACCGCTACATAAAATTGTGCGCGACCGCTGGTCGGATCCAAAGTCAATGCCTGCTCGAACTTGGGGAGCGCATAACCAAACGTTTTAGGCACTAAGAGCAACTCACCCATTCGGGTCAGCAGCGCGGCGGCTTCACGTTTTTTACCAAGCTTGATCCTCTGATCGATCAGGTCTCCCGTGATCTGGCCCGAGGGCGGCGGCAAATCGCTCACGATTTCGTTTTTGAGCGACTCCAATTCTTTCTTTTTGGTTTCAGGTAAACCGTGACGTGAGCATCCCAGCCCCAAAGCCGCCAAGCCAACTGTCAATACGATAGACATCTCAAACCGTTTCATATTCGTCCTCATCACTTTATATTAAACTCAGCAAGTCTAATACCAAGCCTTCGGACGCACACAAGATTACGATGCTAATCGCATATACTACCGAATAGACCGAGCGAACTGAGACAATCGATCACTGGCGCAATCGATCGCACGTTTCTCTTGTTCATCGATGGCAGGTTTATTTTTCGAGACCCGATCCGAGCGAGCTGAATTGAGCTGATTTGTGACGAATTGAACAAAATTCAGGCAAGTTTCATTTGATGCGTCGCAATTATAAATACCACCACCTGCGGGATATAACCCAAAAACAGCAGCATTATATGTGAAAGCGACTGCACGCTCTTCTAGGCGAAAATGGCTCATGCCACCGCGATTATTCAAATACCCATGATCAAATACTTGTACGTTTCCATTTTTATTATTTAATACAATTTCGAAAGGTAACTTTTTTGATCCGCCAAAACCATTGGAAACTCTCAGCTGCAGAACAGTGTGTTGGGTTTTGAGTGCGGCACAGGCGTTCGACGAATTCTCGGCGAAGCTTGTGTTCATTAGGACAGCAAGAGCCCAAAGTGCGATTCCAAAACTAGGTGACATTCTCATATAAGACCTCCAAAAGTCGTCCAGGTCTCTCCGAATGGTCCGGCAAGACTCTATGATAATTCATGCGCTAGTTATAACGGCACTGCTTATTTTGTACACAAACAAAATGTATTTAAGTAGATTTGTGTTTCATTTTTTTAGAATTTGAAAAAATGAAACATCCCCATCATGAAATTAGTCTTTCAACCAAATTCCATCTTCGGTTATCAGCGCTCAGCCACGAGCTACCTGAGACGCTTCTAGGTTGAATCAGAACGTTTTAAGTCTGACCTCAAATTTCTAGCGCTCCAGAATGACGGGTTCAACTACCCACTCAGGGTTAGAAGATATCTATGATCGTCCAACTGATGGAATTCTTAGCATCCACGGACAGCATGACATTCTCGCCATGTAGGTGAATCCAGTACGAATGTCCTTCGATTTCGAATGAACCATGTAAGATGTGAAAGTAGCCTCGACTACCTCCATACGAATCATCGTGAAAAATTAAGCCGCTGGACTGGATTCTTGCTTTCAGCGCTTGAAACTTTTTTTCATGAGTGAGGAAAAGCTCGTTCCACAATTCGCGATCTTTATGGAGGAATTCGGTACTCATTTCTTCTACACTGACTCCACTAACCCATGGCCGAACGACAATAAAATTCTGAGAATCAATCAGACTCGGCTGAATACATTTAAAACCCGCTTCTTCGAAAATTCCGGACAGGGTTTCATGTAGCTTTTTCCAATCATGAAATAACTGCTGCGATTTAAATACTTTGGTGACCTGTGATCCATCCAAGCTCAATAGAATCAAACCTTCGGATCCTTCATTCACCAAATGATATTCGGTAGGGTCAATGCCCCTGGATTTCAAAAAACTGTTCTGATCTACGGTCAACGATCGCCGAATCGGAGGATCCGAAACCAAGAGGCTTGAATAGTTTCGAATGACATTTTCGCAACTGGTACTCCCCTCTGCAAATAGACTCATCATCGTCATGAGCATCCAGCAGACGAGAAAACTTGTTAATCGCGTATAAAAGGTTCTGATTCGTAACTGAGCCACGTTCAAGATCCAAGATGCCATAGAATGATGGCCGGATCCCACTCGATTCGGGCGAACGAAGCGCCAACCCCTTGACGCCTCGAAAAATAAAATCAATCCGACCTGGAATTACTCCGAATAGAAAATGTGAAGGAAGAACCCCCATGCAGGGCCTGAAACCCTATACGATCGGATTCGTGACTGACCCGAGCCTCTCGCGAGAGCGGACTCAGATCGCGTTACGTGCCGTGAACATGCTCCGTGAAATCGCGGATGTGCGGTTTTTCCCAGGCAATCTGACGGAAGACGACCTTCTGAAACGAGTCACGAACGAGCACCTAGACCTGCTCCTCGTGCCCTGGCATCAATACCTCCATTTACAACGCATCGAAGCGCATTTCGGTCTTACGCGCGTTTCCGGTCCGACACTGATCGGCTACTTCGCAGAAGACGTGTCGCCCAATGAAATCCTCGAAGAGGACTATCACTTTCGCGCGATCTTCATCGATCTGAATCGACTCTCGAGCCACGAGTCGGCCGATCTACTCAAACTTTTTCTCAGGGATGCTACTCGCTGGGGCATCAAGCCGCTTGCGCTCCCATCGACGCTCGTTCACTACGAAACCTGGACTGCACAAGTCGGCATCGGATTTCGCGTCGATACGCTTTTGAGCCTACCCGAAGTCGCCAACACGAACTGGGTCAAGCGCTCGAACTCGATTCGTATTTTACTCTCCGCACTCTGGAGCATGATTTTCGATCACGGCCCCGGTAAGCGCGATCACCTAAAATCCAACGATGAACGCACGAACCGCGCTTATTTCGAATTTGCGGCCGACTCCAAGGCTTTGTTTTTTCGCCTTTGCTACTCGGAACCCGGCTGGAAGGTCAAAGACGTCCTTCACCAATTTTGGCCCGGAGCGATGGCACCGTCTCACGCGGGTCAGGTGCTGTTCCATTTCTCGGATATTCTACGTGTTCACGTCGACCCCGAGACGTCCGAGATGGAAATCACTTGCATGCTGACTCCCACCGCCCCCTCCGACCGCGCGATGGATATCTTGAAAACCATTTGGATCGAACCGCTCACCTCTGCCACTCGCCTGGAGCGCAACTACGAGTCCGAGGCTACGATGGAGCTCTACCATCGCCCTCTCGTCACGCACCACGCACTGATTGGAAACGCTGTCGATAAGATCGAAGAACTCAAGAAACAGATTTACGACCGCGACGAGAAAATCAAACACATCTCCTCCAAGGGGGTTTCCCAAGAAACCGTGTTTGTCTATCCGAACGGCCTGGACAGTGATCAGATCATCCACCTATTCATGAAGCGCTTGCACGAGTCCCGGACAAAACTCAAACTCTTGCACGATCAACTCGCGCTCGTCCGTGGCACTTCGCCCGACGAAGTCCGCGAAGCAAACCGTATTATTCGCGAGATTCGCGACCTCTCCGCCACTCAAAAAGGCTGGATCCACAAGCTCAAGACCCTGCTCTCCAGTTTCCATGCACAGCAGGACCGCGAATCAGCCAATGGGGATGCTGATTTCTCAAGTGCCGACCCGAACGAGGCGAATGCTGAACCCGCCACTCCGCTCAGCGAAGAGGAAGAGGCCCTAGCCGTCGTCGGTACAGTTACTCGGGAAAAACGGGATACGAAACGTTCGACGTCCAAGCGCGGCAAAAAAATCGCTTAATCCCCCGTGATCACTGCGATTTCTATTTGCTCAACTCCGCCACCCCGCTAAAACTGATGAGAACAGATGACGGCCATCCGACCCCACATCACGATTTCATCTCTCGAGACGGATCCTTCATTCCAATCTCCTGGATTTCGTCGTTGGTTTTGGATCGCACTCGTCGCGCTCGCGATCCATGCACTTATTCTGATCTTTAAACCATTTACCTTGCCCGAGACGGTTCGCCCTCGGGTCGAACTCAATGAAGTCAATCCCGCCCAACTCGAGGCCATTCGCCAGCAGTGGAAACAACGGGCGCTACTTCTGAACACCGATTCAAAACCCAAAGACCCGAACGCCCCCGCCCCCGAAGACGCTCGTTACGAAAGCGATCGTAATCGCCGGGTCGAAAAAGAAACTCGAGCGCGGGTGACCGACGTTCTCCCAAAACCAGGTGATGCTCGACCAGCGGGGGCGAAGCCCGCTGCCCCTCCTGTTCCAAAACAAATTCCGCTCTCAAATTTGAGCAATCTTCGGATTCCGGGACCTGGGCAGCTACGCCGCCGTGAGCGCGAGAATCAGAATGATCCGTCGGATCAGGCCGTGGGCCAAGGTGGCGAAGACGGGCGCGCGCAAAACATCTTGGACAAGGATTTAGCCGAAGGCGATCAGAACATCCTCAATACGCAGGAGAGCAAGTACTACTCTTTTTACGCGCGGATCTACGAAACACTCGCGCCCCTCTGGCAGAGCAAGGTCCGATCTGCCGCGATGAACGCCCGCCTGGCCCCGGGTGAATATCAAACGCGTGCCGAAGTGATCCTCGATCCGGATGGAAACTACGTCGAGACTCGTATCATGCAGTCCTCGGGGGTTCGCGGTGTGGACGATGCAATTGATCAGGCTTGGAAACGTATTCCACGGTTCCCCAATCCCCCCCGAGATCTCATCGGACCCGACGGGCTGATTCACATGGGATGGACGTTCAGTCTCGCGATCGATACGAGTTCGGGGCTCAGGTACTTGCCGCCGGAACGGAATTACTGAAGCAGTTCAGTTCTGATCACGATCAGTCAGAAAATTAGATCTTAAATTCGTTCACCAAAACCTAAGCAAACATCGAGTAGATCCGACGAGTAGTTACTTTTTTTGCGCTCGATCTTTCGCTTCATTGCGCTTCAGGTGCTCGATGAGTTGCGGGGAAAACGCATAGGTGGAACGACAGTAATATAAAACTCGGTGAGGTTCAAAGCTACTCTCATAAAAGCTTCGCAAGCGAACAATTGTGCCAGACATTTCTTCTTTAAATTTATTCTGACTTTCTTGGGAGACTTTTCTTAGGTTGCAGAAACTTCCCTGCGGACAATCTACTTCTAGCTTCATCAACTTGCGAAACAAGTCTACAAGCTCTTGCGACTCTTTAATATTAGGCAAATACTTGGCTTCTTTTAAAACCTCCTGAGTGAATGCACCGGCAATATGCAACCCCTCTAGGCTCTGTTCGATCGTCTTCGAAAAAAGCTCTGCGCCGCGACGAGTCCACTTGGGAGGAATCTTGATCACGACCGATGGATCATCCCCTTCGCCACTTCCCCAAATCAGCGGAAATGAATAGAGATGATATCTATCTTTATCTACATCGGGAATTACACCAAAATATTCACGAGATACCCTGGCAAGTTCTTTGGAGTCGTACTTGTTTCGAAAACGAATGCTTTTCACTTCAGCCAATTCAAAGTTTTTAAAGAAAACTTGAGCTTCTAAAGATGGCGAGCCCGTCTGTTTAAACGCATTTCCGAACCTCCAACCAACCGATATCAGTGACTCGGAGTCTTTTAAAATAAGGTCAAAATCTTTTTCACTGGAAATCTGTCGATAAGGAATTACCAGCGTACGGCTATGAGACGGACCAGTCTGTATTTTGAACTCAAGTCCAGCACCGGACTTCCAATCAGAACGTTTATTAGCAACGAGGTGCGGACTAAATATTCCAACGAGCTCTTCTTTAACCTGGTTATTCTTACCTGTAACTTCTGCAACAATAAATTGCCCACGACCGCCTGCTTCGCAATACGGATCACCGAGAGATATATCTGATCCCCAACCGTAATTAAAGAGTAACATCCCAATCAATAAGCACTTCAAAGCTCGCATAGACGAATCGTAGCTTAGATTTGATTCCATCAAAAGAATCTCGGGCTCGAGCCTTCAATTGGATGGGCTCGAGTGCCTAACGCACCCCTGGCTTCAATTGTGCCGTAAATACTTTGACGTTTGTCAGTAGCCTCATTTTATCGTTAAACTAAGGGCTGGATGACGAGCGACGATTTCAAGATCCTATCTCACTTCGGTCAGGCGCTTTACTCGAACCCCGAGCAAGCGCGCACTCGCTCGATCGAGACCGCAGCCGCGCTTTCGACCCGCATTTCCTTGGAGGACCCGAAATCATTCATTCGCGCCGCCCGCCTACTCCTGGACCGCGCAGAGCGCGAAGGCGTCTCCGCGATCTCGAGTGGCGTGCATCAGCCTTTTTATCGACTGACTTCGTTCGAAAGATTTACCATCACCGCTCTGCATTCTGGTCGCGTCTCTTATAAAGTCCTCGCGGAGATTCTCGGTATTTCTAGCGAAGAAATCGAAAAACTAGCTTGGCATTCACGCATGAAGCTGGCCTCGCAGCCTGAGATTCGCGCTCAGATTCCGCACCCCGCCGGTACGCGCAAAGACGGGCACGCCTGCCCCGAGTTTTTCGTCGATCATCCTTGGACGCAGAAACTGCTGGATGATGAGATGAAGCAACTGGAGCTCACCTATATTCAAAATCACCTCACCGCATGTCCGACTTGCGCACGCGCGCTCGCGACTTCGCGCAAATTCTACTACGCGATCGAAAGCCATATTCCCCAATTCGCGGAAGAAGAATTCGAAGAGACTTTTCTCAGGCTTCGCCGTTCTCAAATCGAGGCCGGCATCATTCCTCGGGATATGACCGTCTCCGAAGGGCTCAAGATTTTCCTGAGTCGCACGGAAATCCGGCTCATGTTCGGACTCCTGGGCGCGCTGATCTGCGCCTGGATCGTGTTTCGTTAACACTTCTTCCTCCTAAAAACGCATAGGTCGCAAACGACACCGATACCGCAGAGTCACGCAAACGCGCTAACGTGGCCACGCAACCAGGTCATACCTGCCTCATCTCCTTGTTCCATCACAAATAGCCGATAATAGAGGGTATCCGAGTGTTTATCGGGAATAATCACGCACCCGCGGTACGTCAGCTGGAGAGAAAATGGGGCGAAGTGTTGGTCAACATTTGCGAAACTCCGTCGCACGTTTACACGTGTCGATCGCGCTCGCATTTGCGTTGATCACGAGTGCTTGCTCACCAAAAATCAATTCCAACTTCTCCTCTGCCGATGCTCGTTCACTCAGTGGAACCATTTTCCCGCTGACCCGTCTATTCGCATCCAGGAACAACAGTTTGGATGCGCTGCCCGGAATTTCTAAATCTGCGTTCGCGGCGACTTGCGACTACACCCAGGTCACAGTCGGACTTTATACGCTCGACGAAAATGGAAACCTATCGGATGAGCCGCTCATCGAAACCAAGATCTTGGACGCTCAAGCGCGTTTCCGTTTCGACAACATCGGCACGCTCAATCTCAATACCGAAGCAGGCGGAATGCAGTACTTGCTCCGCGCGACCGGCTGCGCTGACGGCGAAGTTCGCGCTCCAATCACGAGCTGGGGCGACATCGAGATCACCGCTGCTCACGCCTTGATCGGAGCCATCACACAGGGAACCCAGAACCAAAAAGTCTCCCTCAAAGAACGGACCCCTCAAGAAATTGACAACCTTTTACGAGCACTCTCGGGCATCATTTCTAAAAGCGCTAACATGTCCGACGCCTTCAGCACGCTGAACGCCAATGCTCAGCTCAAAAACGAGTTCGAAGGCGCATTCGGTCACTCCGTGTCGGTTGCGGACCTTCAACAAGTCGAGCCACAGATCGTATCCATTACCTGGCCATCGGCATCGGTGACCGAAGGCTCGAACTCATCGTTCTTCGTCGGCGCTAGCCACTGGAACCCGAACTATACGATACGCTACCTTTGGAAACTCGACGGCGTGACGGTCAGTAACAGCTCAACGTTCAACTACCTCCCAGGGAAAAACGCTCAAGGCGCTCACATCCTCGCGCTCTACGTCGGCTCTGATAACGGAAGCGGTGGAATCGATACGACCGTTCCCTATTTCTATCAATCCAAAACGATCTCTGTTGCCAATGCATTCCCGCCGCTTGCTCCCGTGATTGCACTCGCCGGCGGCGCCACGATCGTTTCATCGCCCACCGTTTCCGTCGTACTCACCACAGGTGGCAGCCTCTCTCAATGTTCAACTTTTTCGGACCTTGCGCTCACCGACGACGACGAAACCATGCCACCGGGGTCCGAATTTACTTTGTCTTGCTCCACGAGTGGCACGCAGACCTTGAGTTACACGATCTCAGACGCCACTGATGGATTCCACACCTTGCGCCTTTGGGCGCGCGATGCTTCGGGCGCGATTTCTGCTACTCCACGGCAATACACTTTTTTCCTGGACCAGAGCCCTCCCACCGTCGCGATCTCAAGCGCGCCTTCGACGATCACTTCGCAAACCACCGCTTCAATCGTATTCACCGGAAGTGACCCGGGTGGCGGGACGGTTTCAACCTATGAATGTAAAATAGACTCTGGATCGTACACTGCTTGCTCGAGTCCTTATTCAGTGAGCGGACTCAGTGCGGGGGCACATACCGCATCGATCCGAGCAACCGACGTCAGTGGAAACATCGGCGCGGCTACGACGGCGAGCTGGACCATCGACTTGACCGCACCTTCGACCAGTTTCTCCTCCACGCCACTTGCGCTCACCTCAGCGAACGCTGCAAATTTCGCGTTTTCTGCAACGGATGCGGGCGGTGGATCCGTAACCAGTTATCAGTGTGCTCTGGATAGCGCGACGTTTAACACCTGTACGAGTCCCGTCGCCGCCTCCGCGCTTGCATCGGGTAGCCATGTATTTTCCGCGCGAGCACTCGATTCCGCCGGCAATATCGGAACCGCCCAGTCGTATGCTTGGACAATCGACACGACCGGCCCCACCACGACCCTCTCTGGAAATCCACCAAGTCTAACTTATCTCGGTAGCGGGCAATTCACTTTCTCCGCTCAAGACTTCGGTGGAGCGACCGTCGCAGGCCTCGAGTGTAAACTCGATTCCGGCGCCTACACGACTTGCACTTCGCCGTATTCTGTATCGGCTCTAGCCGACGGAGCTCACCAATTCCAGGTTCGCGCAACCGATACGCTCGGTAACACGGGCTCTGCAGTCAGTTTCTCTTGGACCGTCGATAGCCAAAACGTACTGGTATCCATCAATACGAAACCAGATTCTATTACCAAGCAGACGAACCCATCATTTACATTCAGTGCAAGCGCCTCATCGGGCGCGGCGAGTTTCGAATGCAAACTCGACTCTGGATCCTATACAGCTTGTAGCTCTCCACAATCTTACTCCGGCGTTTCAGCCGGCAATCACACGTTCCTCGTTCGCCCCATCGATGGAAGCTCGAACGCGGGCACGGCAGTCTCTTATAGTTGGATCATTGATACCACGGCACCTACGATGACGGTCTCCCAATCGCCGGCGGCCCTAGTCGCTACGACGAGCGCGAGTTTCACGTTTACGGCGACGGATTCCGGCGGCGGCGAAGTCTCTCGATTTGAATGCAAAACCGATAGTGGCTCGTTTGCGACTTGCACTTCTCCACACTCGATCAATGCGCTTTCAACTGGCGCTCATACGGTTCAGATTCGGGTCGTTGATAGCGCCGACAATACGAGCGCAGCACAAACGTTTACCTGGACGATTGACCAAATTGGCCCAACTACGACGATCTCCTCTGGCCCTGCAAGCATCGTGAATACATCGACCGCATCCGTCGCATTTACTGCAACCGATTCGGGTGGCGGGACCGTCGCATCTTACGAGTGTTCTCTGAACTCGGCGACTTACGCAGCTTGCACTTCTCCGCATGGACTCACAGGACTCACTGCCGGCTCACATGTTTTATCCATTCGAGCGATCGACTCGGTTGGCAATACGGGCTCGGTGGTGAGCCGGTCTTGGACCATCGATCAGACGGCTCCGACGACCACGATTTCAACTGGACCCGCAACCTACGTGAATACGACTAGCGCGAGCCTCACCTTCAGCGCCACGGATTCAGGTGGCGGAACCGTGGCTTCTTACGAATGCTCGATCGATAGTGGCGCCTATTCAGCCTGCACGAGTCCCAAATCCTATACCTCGCTTTCAACCGGAGCTCACAGCGTCTCCGTCCGTGCGATCGATACGGCCGGCAACACGGGAACCGAAACCACACGCAGCTGGACAATAGATCAGAGCGCTCCGACCGTTACTATTTCTTCGGGCCCCTCGTCGGCCATTGCACTTGCTTCGGCAAGCCTCGTATTTACGGGTGCTGACACGGGTGGTTCCGGCATCGCTCGTTTTGAATGCAAGCTCGATTCGGGCAGCTACGCCGACTGCGTTTCTCCGATGAGCTATACCGGCCTTGCCGATGGCGCGCACACGGTTTTGATCCGCGCCGTGGATGCGGCTGGTAATACCGGTACAGCTGCTAGTCACTCTTGGTCGAGTGATACGACTGCTCCGTCACCACCCACCATCGCATTCTCATCGAATTCAACGACGACAGAAAAACGGAACACGATTGCGACGACCTTAACGGTCACCAGCTGCACGGATCGCACCCATGTTCTCATTTCTGAAAACGGCGCTGCACCGCTTGCAGGCGACTCCCGATGGAAATCTTGTGTCACCACGGCAGGCGGAATCGCATTTACACTCACAGACACGAGCGAAGGAGCTCGTGCTCTCAGGGCTTGGGCCAAAGACGCGGTCGGGAACATTTCGGCAACGTCCTCCGCGCTTACTCTCACTTACGATTCTGTCCCACCGAATGCAACTCAGCTCCGAGTCGTCGGCGATCTGACGACCACCGGTAACAATAACTTGCTGCTCAATTTCCAGAGTACGGCGAACGTCACTCCGATCGCAGCATTCTGTTTGAAATACAACTACAGCTCGACGCCACCATCGAATGATTCGTGCTGGACGACACTGAGCTCTATTTCGGAATCAAACACCCTGAGTCTCAGTATTTCCAACTATCCTTTTCAAATCGGTACTATTAACGGTGCCTATGACATCCGCATTTGGTTTCGAGACGAGCTGGGAAACACCTCCACCGGAACCGATACGACACTGCAAGATTTCTATACGATCAACTACACTCCCGATCCGCCTCCCACGATCTCAGGTGTAACCGCAGCGAATTCTGATGCTCCAGCATCTCCGCTCAGTTCGTCGGACACAACCGTGCCATCCGGATCAAGCGTCTTCATCCAGTGGAAAATCGAAGACAATTCAGCCATTCCCGCAGGAAACATCTCTATTTACTACACGACGAACGAATCCACATTCGTTTTGGCGAGCTCGGGATTGAGCAACAGCGCAAATGGCGCATGTACACCGAGCGGTGGCGCGACGGGTTGTTTTAAATGGACGAACGGTTCACCGACGAGCAGCTATTTTAAGATTCAAGTGCGCGTCCAAGACAGCGGTGTTTCACAGGTGTTTTCCACTTCGAACGCCCTGAACACAGGTAGCATCCGTTTCCTCGCCGGCAATACGAGCTTGGGGATCAATGGATCCGCAAGGAGTGCTCTACTCTTGGGCGCGAACGAAGGAGGATTCAACGATGCCGCCGACAACGGGGCCGTTGCCGTGACCAATCAAGGTTATATTTTTTATAAATATCCGGGCCAAGGGCTTGCGTATGTCTCCCCAGAGGACGGACTTCTGAGACTCTTGATCCCTCAAACCGGAACGCAATCGGGTGTCGGAGGAACAGCTGCAAACGCAACGCTCGCAAGCCTTGCGCAGATCGTACTCGACCATCAAGGGAACCTCCTCATCTGGGACTTCACAAGACTACTCAGACTCAATCTCAGTCAAACCCCCTGGACGCTCGAGCACCTGATCGGAGGCGGAGCAAATACCACGAGCGGCTCACTCGCTCGTTCATTTAACTTGGGAAGCGCCAATCCAAACTATCTGATGCTAACTCCGACACCAGACGGGCGCATCTATTTTCAGCGCGGCAAAGAGATTTGGTACTACTTGCCTGGAGCCACTCTTGCGGACGCAACCGTCGTCAAACACCTCACTCTAGAGGGCCTCGGAACCGGTAATATGTCGGGATTGTACGCTTCGTTTAACAACGGAACCTGTCCCATGAACGGAACCGGAATCGCCTACGACAAGGCATCCTCCTCCATCACCAAAATCATGCGCAAATCGGGTGGAGGCATTGGGACCGAGTGCCTCAGCCAACCAAGCAACGTACCGAACTTCGCGAGTGCTGCAACCAATTTTGATATCAACACGGGACTCGCACAAACGCCTCACAGTACGGCAGTTGATTGGAGCGGATCGTTTTATACCGGACTGAACGGTCGCCTCTACCTCCTGGCTCATAGCCGTGCCAACCTCAGAATCTACGAACCCACGACCAATACATTTAATAACGTGATTGGAAACGGTCAAAATGGGCGATGCGCGGATGGAACAGCCGCACTGAGCTGCCCTGCCACAATCATGTCTGTACACGTCAACGAATTCGGAAAAATATATTTTCTAGATATGGGAGTGATTCGGACCATCGATGCCGACGGCAAGGTTCAAACGCTCGCCGGTCAGCCTCGGAACTATGGAATCGGAGAAAACCCGGTCAGTGCGCGCTTCTCTCAAATCAACTATTTCGCCGCTACAGACACCGAAGTTTATGTCAAAAACAAACTCGAACACCAGCTGGTGAAATTCCCTCTCGCCGGAGGGAATCTCGTGAATGTCGCCGGAACGGGAGTTCACGGAAGCCCGGGCCACAACGCGGTAGCCGCACAGTCCAATATTCCTGAATGCGGATGGGGAATGCCCTGCGGATTTGTCGTCAATCCGACGCTCCAGCGACTTTACTACACCATTTCCTGGGGATCACTCTCCTACTTAGACTTAAGCACGGGTCGATGGGTGATTCCTTCGGGGACGGTGCAGACAAACGGGCGAATTAGTTATGCAGGTCAGAGTCCAACTCGAATCATCAGCTACCTGACAGCTAATAGCGGTCAGTACGGCGCCAATAACATCCGTACGATTAATCCGACCGATCACTCCAATACCATCATTTACGGTAAAACTGCGGATTCGCCTTCGCCCGTTTTCAATCTTTGCAACGACCAACTCGGCACCGACTGTTTTCTCGATCGATCGATGGGACTCGAAGTCGCGCTCCAGTACAAATACGACTCCGTCACCAACCAATGGCTCCTCGCCTACCGAGATGCAGCAAATGTTCGAGCGATCCCACATGACGGAGGAACGATTTCTACGTTCGAAGCCACCTCAAGGGGGATTCGTGCATTTGATTTCCGTCGAGTCGGCGCCGATTCATTCATTTACTACTGCGCGACGGATGGAAAACTCTACAAACGCAATGTCGATACGAACGTAGAGACGGAACTCGCGTTTCCGTCCTCGACGATCAGTTGTAACGGCCACGCGCTCCACTATCACGAGGGCCGCAATTCTCTCATTTTCATCTATGTCCAAAACTCGATGTACGGCATCGCCGAATGGGTCAATCCTTAAAAGGTCAGCGTCCCGGAATGATCCCGCAACGTTTCAGATCACTCTGGAAATCCCAGCCATCGCCGCCGATGTACTCAGCGAATTTGCGGAAGGCCTTGCGCTTTAATACGGCGGCATTCGACCAGAGCAACCAATTCTCGTCCTGCTTGAGCGACACCTCCATCAAGTCGCGCCAATCGCGATCGATTTCTTTGCAGGCGAATACTTGAGCCCAAGCTGCACCGCTCAATTTCGGGCCGAAGCACTCTGGGTCCGTCGCCGAACGCACCCGATGCGAACGCGCTTTTTGTTCTGAGAATCCCTCGACGAGTTGATTGTACTTCTTTTGATCGTTTTCGTTCCAGTAGTCGACGTCTACCCCGCTCAGTTGAAACTGCACGCCACGTACGTTTTCGACTTTCTTCTCAGAAGTGGGAATCAACCGGCGAAAACACATTTCCGCACAGCCTTGCTTCTCGCCAGGCTTGAGACAAATCGGACGCAAGTAGAGCCCCCGACCATTGGTGACGCCCGCACCCATCGGCATGCCAACCTCAGTACCGTCGTCGGCGATCACCGAGGAAGAAACAAGGGCAAAAACGAACGACGCAACCATGGTCGATAACCGGATCATAACTCTTCCTCGGACGGACTGACTGCGTACCATCCCCAAAAATCGGACTGAACGAATCCAAGTACATCTCGGAAGATATAGTCTTTTACGCGGACCGGCTCACGCTGTTGCGAAGAAAACAGTGCCTCGACTGCATCAGTCAAATTTTCCTCGTAGTGCTTGGATCGCTTGTTTGCTCGGGCATTCAAGATGAGCGACTCGCCGGTTCCATAAAGAAGCAGAGCGCTCGCAACCGAAATTCCCACCTTGATGGCGAAGGGGTTTGACCACTCTTCGCGTTGACTTCCGAAATCAACGACCATTCGGGTGAACCCCCCGGCGAGACCACCACTGATCGGGGCGAACCAAAGATAATTATACCAAGGGCCGACGAGCCCTTTTCGATTTTCATTCACTTGTTTGAAATGCGGCTTGAGCACCCGGTATCCGGCTTGCTCCAGTTTCCCCTGGAAAAGCTCCAGAGACTTCTGGATGTAAGCGCCCGACAGGGGGCGGGAGGCTTCGGTGTACTGATAGATTTTGCCGTTCTCAAAGTACTCGCGTTTTTTGTCGATCGATTCAAAACTGAAACGGTCACGAACCATCCGAGAATTCTTGGATTTGCGCGCGGTGAGCTTGTAGAAGATCGCCTCCTGGCAAAGCCGATTCGCGCCTGGCTTGACGCAGAACGGAGCCAAGATCACGTCGTCGCTACTCACGATCCCTGGAGCGATGCGCGTTTCTGCGGTCGGAATAAACTCTACCTCGCTTGCGTGAGCGGAAAGAGCAAAACACAGCATCAAAAAGAGCCGGGATAGTTTTAAATACATAGGCTGTATTTAGTAGCAGATCACCTACCGAAATACCGTACAAAAACCATCGCAGTCCGTCTTTTCAGTAGACACGCGTCAACGATCGGTTCCACGGTCCGGAAGACAATCTCGGGAATACAATTCTATTTTGGCGCAACCCGATAGAATTCTGTTTACCGTTTCCCAGGTGTTCTCACTCCTGCGACAGATGAAACCTCATCGCCTTGACTCTCCAAACGGTCCACACTACTGAATTCGAATGAAATCCCTGATCACTACCCTTCTCTTGAGCTTGGTCGCGTCCACCAGTTTTGCCGAGGTTTACGATTGCACCATCAATACGGATGTCGGTCTAGATACTTCCTCTCCCGAGGCTCGTCTTAAAAATCAGATCATCATTGAACATGCCTTACTCACCGTAAATGCCCCTGAGGTGCGAATCGCCTCTACGGATCTCACCGATTTCCCAAAAGGCGCAGTTGACGTGCAAATCTTCGACTATGTTCCGGGGGGACGCGGCACCACTCCGGAGACTGACCTCCTCTATCAAGGCATGATTTTTCTCAAGGCCAGATTCATTCCAAACTCACTGGAAACCGCCCACTCGCCACACTTTGTCTCAGTGGCTGTCACCAAAGGATCACGCGTCATTTCCAGCCTGTCCCAATCGTTCGGCCATTTCGTCAACGTGAATTGCAAATTGAGATAGCTTCATTTCGATCTCCCCCTGAAGAACTCACTTCCCAGGGGGAGAGAGCCTATTCGAGACTGTCGAGGAGTTCGACACTTGAGTGATGAGTGAATGCAGCGACGCCAATCAAAATCTGTCGTTTTATTTTTTACACATTGGTGATAGATCTTTTCCTATGAAAAAATTTCTATCCCTCGTTCTCATCGGTTTGGTGAGCGGCACGTCGGCAACGGCATCTGAATCGGATGCATTCAGTGACGCATCTCTAGCCCCCTGTAAGATCTTCGCTTACATGAAATCCATGGGTGTCTTTGCCCCCGAAAAACTCCAAGAAATCGCTGAACAAAAAGGCTATGAGCTCACTGTATCCACGGATGACGCGGATTACATCCTGGAATGGAAGATCACCCTTCGTAAGCACGTCACCCGCGATTCAAGCGGGGCGTTTGTAGATACGAACGAATCAGGAGAGAGCCTCTACGAGTTCTTCGGAAACGTTAGACAAGTCAGCTACCGACAGAGCGTCAAAGACAAAGAGAAATTCTTCAAACAAATCGATGTACTGGCACCTCTATATGGATTTTCACTCGATGGACCTCAAGCAACCGCGATCAGCCAAGCACTCAAAGATTTTCCGAACGCTGACCCGAGCAAATGCGGAAGACCTGCCACTTACGTTCCAAGAGAGTAATTTTACTAAAACATTCCTTACGCGCGCCCCATTCCGCGCTTATCGCGGAGACTGCGGTGATAAGTGATCGCGAACCGATGTGCTTCATCACGAATATGTGTGAGTAACTGATAGGCTTTCATATGCGGGAGGAGCGGGATGGGATTCTTGCGCCCCGGAATGAAAATCCGCTCGAGCGAGCTCTCAACCTCTGCAGCTTGAAAATCGCTTTCTGTGCGCGCTTTGGCGAGGCCAACCGTCGGAACGCTCTCGAGCCCCAGTTCCTTGAGAATATCGACGGCTTGGGCTAACTGCCCTCGTCCACCATCGACGACAACGAGATCGGGCAACTGCTCTTCGGCATTTGAGAAACGCCTTCCTAAGACCTCTTTCATCATCGCAAAATCGTTTTGACCTTCGACGGTCTTGATCTTGTAACGACGATAGAGCGTTTTTTCCGGTGCACCGTCCATGAACACGACACGAGACGCGACCGAATCTGCACCTTGGAAATTCGAAATGTCGTAGCACTCGATCCGCAGCGGAACTTTCTCCAGATTCAGCTTGGACTGGATCTCCTCGAGCGCCTGAATGCCGTGGCCATTCTCGGTTTTCTTGGCCTGCTCGAGCGCGTGGCGCGCGTTAGTAAGAGCGACCTGCATGAGTTGTTTTTCCGCGTCGGTATCTGGAATCAGTACCGAGAGACCGATCGTTTTCTCGATCAGATCCAAATCATTAGGAGCAGTACTCACGAGAACATCGGTGGGACCCGTTACTCCGTCGAGCGAAACGTCACCCGGCTGTGCCTCTCGTTTTTGGTCGGCGCTATCGGCCTGCGCCTGCAAGTAATACTGCGCCAGAAACTCTGATAATACCTCGGAGTCTAATTGCGTATCATCCGAGTTCTGAACGTGAACGTGCTTAACGGCGATGAGTTTTCCGGCTCGGACCTGAAGGACGGCAACGTGCGCGTTCACGCCATCTCGCGCGATCCCTACGACGTCGCGGTAGCGAGAACGACCGGACTCATCGACCACCTGAATCGCGGTCACTGAATGCAGGCTCTGCAGTCGATCGCGGAAGAACGCGGCTTCTTCGAATCGCTCTTCCTCGGCGGCGGCGGTCATTTCTTTTTTCAATTCGATCTCAAGCTCATCGCTCTTGCCGTCGAGCACCTGTATCGCGCCTTGAATCTGTTCGCGGTATTCATCCGTGCTCACCTTGAGTACGCAAGGTGCGGTACATTTACCGATTTGGTACTGAATGCATGGCCGCGAACGATGGCGAAAGGTATTATCCGAACAGTCGCGAAGCAAGAAATGTTCGTTCAACAATTGGAGTGTATTGCGAGCCGCCCAGGCCGAGGGAAATGGGCCGAAATAGCGGGCACCGTCTCGTTTAACTTTCCTCGTCCACTCGATGCGAGGAAAAGACTCTTCGATCCGGATTTTCAGGTACGGATAGTGTTTATCGTCCTTGAGACGGATGTTGTACTTGGGTTTGTGCTTCTTGATGAGCGTGCACTCGAGGATGAGTGCTTCGCTCTCGGTCTCGGTTAGGATGACCTCGAAACGGCGGATCCCCTGAACGAGGAATTCAATCCGCGTGATTTCATGCGGAATCCGACTGAAGTAGGTGGTCAAACGGTTTTTGAGGTTTTTTGCCTTACCGACGTAGAGAATCACCCCGGCCGCGTCCTTCATCAGGTAGACACCGGGCTCTTTTGGGGCTTCTTTGGCGTGCTCAAGCAATCGAGCACGGTCATTCAGGGGGGCTTGACCTTGATCTTCCATCTAGTTTTGTGAGAAGAATTCGTTCTACCTTTGAATCTAACTGAATTATCCCGGAGATACCACTCGATGGCTCGCGTTGCCGAAGAAGTCCTGTCCTACTGTAGTTCTTGTCGCCTGGACCTGCGAGCGACCGTCGTAGCGATGAAAGGCGATCAGATCATCAAGGTTCAGTGCAAAACCTGCCGTGGTGAACGCCTCTACAAGGCTCCCAAAGGCGTGACCGATCCATCCAAAGCACCTCCACCGAAAACCCGTGCTGGTCGCACGGCCAGCGGCGAAAAAGCCGATCACAGCGTTGGTACCGAATGGAGAAATGCGATGAACTCCCATCGTTCCAGACCGCTTCAGACTTATTCGGCAAAACTCCAGGTCTCGATCGGTGATCGCATCGCGCATCCGACCTTCGGCGAAGGCGTGGTTCTGAAACACATTCATCCGAACAAGGCTGAGATCATTTTCGAAATGGACATCAAAACGCTGATCTGTGGCGGCCCGAAAACGGGTTAAATCGCCCCTTGCGACTCGACGTTCTGTTAGGTTTTCGTGAGAGCCGCCTCTAGAATGGAGCCGGACTATTCTCGTCCCCCTTTCTTAATGACAAACCGAGTCAAATTAGCTAAATCGATCGTATGGCCGGAATCGTTTCGATCGAAAACCTCCGTAAGAGCTTTGGAAGTCACGAAGTTCTCCGAGGAATTTCCTTAGAAATTCAAAAAGGCGACCTGGTTTGCTTCATCGGCCGGTCCGGTTGCGGTAAATCGACGCTCCTCCGTTGCATCAACGGCCTCGAAATCCTGGACGAAGGTTCGGTCACGGTCGTGGACCAGCGCCTTGAACACAAAAAGGGCGAAAAGATCGACCCAACCGAGTTTGAGAAGAAAGCCCAAGCGCTCCGAAAGAACTGCGGAATGGTTTTCCAGGACTTCCGACTATTCCCCCACCTCTCACTCCTCGACAACATCGTCTGCGCGCAGACGATCGTGAAAGATACGCCCAAAGACGAGGCGATCGAAAAAGCACGCCAGCTCCTCTCCAAGGTCGGCCTAGCCGCGCACGAGAGAAAACTCCCATCGCAGCTCTCCGGCGGCCAATCCCAGCGCGGCGCCATCGCGCGCGCCCTAGCTCTGAACCCTCTCGTCATGCTCTATGACGAGCCGACTTCGGCGCTCGACCCGGAACTGGTGGACGAAGTTCTCCAAACCATGAAGCAACTCGACCAAGACGGCATGACTCAAATCGCCGTTACCCATGAGATGCGATTTGCGCGGGACGCGTCCGATTACATTGTTTATATGGAAGAAGGCCTGATCGTCGAAAGCGGCCATTCCGACCAGATTTTCTCCGAACCAAAAGACGAGCGTACCAAGCAGTTCCTAAGGAAATTTTTGTAAGAGGAAGATGAAGTAATGAAATTCCGGGGTCTAACACGACTTGCAGCTTTCGTCCTTGCCTCACTATCAGCGTCGCTTACGCACGCGGACACACCGATTCGTTGGGCCGCCGATACCGAAAGCGGCGCTCCGTTCGTTTTCCAAGATCCCAAGAACCCCGAGCGTCTGATTGGATTTGAAAAAGAAATCATCGACGGAGTCGCCAAACGTCTCGGACGCCCCGGTCAATTCGTTCAGAACTCCTGGGACGGTCTCGTACCTGGCCTTGAGCGCGGCAACTATGACTTGATCATCAACGGCCTGGAGATCACCGAAGAGCGTAAACGCGAAATCGCCTTCTCCACTCCCTACTACATCACTGCCCAACAGCTCACCGTGCTCAAGGGCACCCAGGGCATCGCAAGCCTGGAAGACTGCCGCGGTAAAAAAGTCGGCACCCTCAAATTCTCACTCGCGCACCGGATGCTCGAACAATTCGGCGGCATCGAAGCCGTCACTTATGAGGCCGAGACGAACGCATACGCGGACCTCGAGCACGGTCGCGTGACCGCAGTGCTCATTGACGCTCCGATCGCGCAGTACCTGGCAAAACCGAATCCAAAATTAGAATTGGTCGGCGGACCCATCGGTGAAATCCTTTACGGAATCGGAATTCGCAAAAATGAACCCGAACTCGTCGCACAGGTGAACCAAGCGCTCGCCGACATGGTTCGAGACGGTGAACTTCGCCGCATCTACGATCGCTATTCGCTTTGGAATCCGCTGATGGCCAAGGCGTTCAAGGACCCTGGACCCGCCCTCGAGGGTCCGACGATGTACGAGTATTTCCTGAACGCCACCCAGCCGAATCGATCCCGCACGATGGGCGAGCGTTTGGAACTCTATCAATCGTTCCTGCCGATCTTGGCTAAAGGCGCCGTCACGACGCTCGAAATCTCGGTTGCCGCGATGTGCGTCGCCGTACTTTTTGGCCTCATTCTGGCGCTCGTACGCCTCTATGGCCCGAAGCCCATGCAATGGCTTGCCATTACGTACGTCGAGTTGATTCGAGGCACGCCGCTCCTGATCCAGCTTTTTTTCATTTTCTACGCGCTCCCTCACTTGGGCCTGAAACTCTCGCCCTTTTTTGCCGCCGTTCTTGGGCTTGGGCTCAACTACGCTGCAAGCGAATCCGAGAACTATCGCGCGGGAATCTTGGGCGTCCCCCGCGCCCAGAGCGAAGCGGCCGCCGCTCTCGGCATGGGCCGTCGTCAGACGCTTCGATACATCGTTCTCCCGCAGGCAATCCGCATCGTGATTCCTCCGATCACGAACGATTTCATCGCTCTCCTCAAGGACTCGTCCCTCGTTTCTGTCATCACGATGGTCGAGCTGACGAAACTCTACGGTCAGCTCGCATCGACCTACTATGACTTCCTGGGAACCGGTATCCTTGTGGCAGGATTTTATCTACTCTTGGGATTGCCGTTCGTCCGACTTGCTCGCTGGGTCGAGGTTCGCATGAGCCTTCAGCCGGGAACTCAGATCGACCAGGAGCGCTCTTGGATGGGTGCCGCCCGCACTCGTGCTTTTGCCTGGGTCAGGCGCCCCAGCCAGGCATCCGAATAGCTCCAGGGAATCCGGAACTTAAGTCTAGCGTGATCACTCTTGTTTTTTACATATGTGTAATTTAAAACAGATCTCATGCGTTTGATTGTTTTCATCTTGGCCCTTGGGTTTAGCCAAGCCTCGGCGAGCGCCGCGGGCCCCGCTCAAATCGGCCTGGATCTCGCGATTTCAAAAACTCCCATCCGCTCTACCATCATTCGCTTAAACGGCATTGATCTCCCGACCGAGGTCACTTCCCAGGCGCAAGGCACCTACTATTTCGTGAATGGTGCAGTTTCAAGCAGCCATCCCCGCCTCGAGCGTTGGTGCTCCATCCCCAGCGACGATCTCTCCGGCATTTCCCGCTTAAGCGGCGACTACCAAGTGGTCGGTCGTTTCAATATCGGCGGATGGTCCTCCACCACCCGACTCATCCTCAAATCCGTAACCGATTCGTCTCCCCAGCTCCTCCGCGTGAGTTGCCAACTCGGACCGCTTCATGTCGGACAGACGTTTGATGCTGCAAGCCTCCTCTACCAATTCGGCGGAGGCACGTTTACGACGCAATTCGGAGCTTACCTCTATGCGAAGAGCGAACAAAAACAGGATCCGGTCGGAGCGAGCTACTCACGACTCGATTCGCCGAACTCTCCCAATCGCCGCGCTTGCATTGATTTGATCGAGACGGCGCTCGCTGCAGAACAGATCACGGTGGATCCACTCGACCTGAATCGGAGTCGCCCGTTCTGCCAGGATGTTTCGACCGAGAAGCTTCGCATTTCGATGAAATCCTCGCCCGAGGCCAATCCGAACTGCGCTCAAACCCACCATCTCTGTGATCAGAATTTTCCACTCGGCCTACCGGCTCGAGCGAAGTTTTCGGACGTTCGCACGACGACCGCGGTGGAAAACCAGCGAATCTACTACGTACTACCCACGATCCGCTGGCGCTAAAACAGCGACGGTTGAACATCGACTGGTGCGGGAGTCCACTGAAACCGAACCGCAAACCTCGGATCGCTTTTTAATTGGTCGTAGATCCACGCTACGAGATCGGGCGCCGTCTCCTCGTTCGGTTGGTGCATGAAAAAATAGGTCTCGCGTACACCGGATTCCGCCCATTCGCCTAAGCGATCGATCCAGGCACGAGCGCGGTCATAGTCGGTGGGATGAAGTTCGTTCCCTAAGAATCGCACCATCATCGTCGGCGAAGTGACCACGCCATGACTGACGTCACGCCTACCCGCCGTATCGGTGATCACGAGCGAAATATTCTTCTCGGCGAACCACTCGGCTGTTCGCGGATTAAATTCACGTCTCTCGAACCAACGCGGATCACGGAACTCGATCGCGAGTTTCAACGACTCCGGAAACTGCCGGCAGAATGCCGCAAGCTCCCTCCGATCGTCCGGACCGAAATACGGAGGAAGCTGTAGAAAAATCATTCCGAGCTTGGCACCGAAATGAGCGACAGATTCGATCAATGCGCGCAGTGCTCCCATTCCTGCCGATATCGCCGCATCGTGTGAAATCTGACGAGGTATTTTCACGACGAATCGAAAGTCATCCGGAACTTGATCGGCCCAACGCTCCACTGATGTAGGATCGGGAATCTTGTAAAAGGTCGCATTCACCTCGACCGCGTTGAACATGCGAGAATAGACCGATAGAAATTCCCGCGACGGTGTACCTGGCAAAAACACTCGCCCCATCCAGGTGGGGTGTTGCCAGACCGGACACCCGAGATAGACCTGCATCGGGCGATTTATTTTTCCGCGATTCCGACGAAAATCACTCGTCATTGCCAACGAGAAATCAATGCCGGTATGAGGAGAGAGTTTTCCGAAATCCATCGAATGAGTCTTAACATAGGTTCAATAGGCGGAAAAATCTCGTGAACGAGCTCGATAGCGCAAATGACCACGAGTAGGCGATCCAGTGCAGCAGACGATTTTTAGAATCTGGTGCTCTGCCTTCATGACGCACTTAGAAATGTCATCGGTCGAAACCATTGAATTCACACTTTACAAAAATCACCATCCGACGGAAACACTGATAAACGATTCGATCCGGCGTGCGGTCCCTCACTCCATCGATATCCTTTGAGGATGAGACGCTATGAAGCTCTGGTCGCTGTGCGCGCGATTCGTGTTGTTGGCTATTTTCATAAGTTCGGGCTCCGTTCACTCTGCCGAATTCAGCCGCCCCCTTCCTCGCCGAATTCCATCGGAAACTCTGTCTCCCCGAACAACCCGAGTATCGATCACGACGCTTCCGATCGCAGCCGCGGTGCCACCGACTGATCCCCTCTATGAGAAACGCGTTTGGATGGAACGCGCCTCGCGCATTCTACGAAACGGCAAAAGCTTAAGCCCGCGCGACCCGATCACGCGCTGGGACACCATGAGCGAAAACGACATCCTGGATGAATGGATGGGGCAGCGGGATTTTGAGAACTCGCTCCTCATGTTCACCCTCTCTTACCTGGGTCAACGCGTGAGCGAAATCCGTCGCCCGGACGCCACGTTCGATGGTTATGACGACAAGGTTTTCGGATCGCCGGTGGCGACCCATTCGGTGCAAGAGTACTTCCGCGGCAAAGACTATTTCGACGCGCTCGTTTCCCTTCGGACTCCTGTCTACATGCGCCCGCTCTCGAAAAAACTTTCCGATAAACTTCAGAATCCCGGCGAATCTGTAGAAGCGGCGCGCACTCGTCGCTATGCGGAAATTCGCGGTTGGTTCATGGACTGGAGAACACTCGCTGCCGATACAAACGTCACCTGGGATCAGTACTGCGCCACCGTGCTCGCCGGCGAAAAAGGTATTTTCAGCGCCGCCTACGGAATCGGAATGGACGGGACGATCGTCGACAATTACTTCACCTACGATTTTCTTTTGAATCCGGTTCAGTCCGCTTGCCGTGGCAACACACCGATTGGGTTTGATCGTGTTCGTGATACCGAGCGCACGATTCAGGCATTCGATTGGCTTTTCACTCAGCTTGCTCCTTTTGAGCCGAGTACCTACACGCTGAACTCCATCTTGGACCTGCGAACCATAGATTACTCGCCCATCGGCGGGCCCGCTCAGCAATTGGCGTTTACGACGACGTTCGAGATTTTCGCCGACAAAGGCAATTCTTCGACCAATTTCAACCGTAAACGTTCCGCCTATATGCTGAAGACCTACTTCTGCGATGACCTCACTCCGGTCGGAGTGGAGATCCCGAGTTCGCACTCCGGAGGCGGTCGTCACGGGAGCGATCCTTCGTGTTTTGCCTGCCACTACAAACTGGATCCCATGGCAGGGTTTTTTCGCGGATTCGGTCGCTGGTTTTTCGATTACAAAAACTGGGACACGCTCACATTCACCGACGGCGCTAAAATCAAAATGGCCGACTATGACCAACAGTGGAAAGCGGCGCCGGGTACTGGCCGCACTTACGAAGTCGGCTACGTTCGCTCGACCACGAACCCAAGCTTGAACCAATACGGCGAATCCATCGCGGACTTGGAGGCTATTTTGAAATCGGCCCCCGAGGTCAAAAGCTGTTTCGTTCGTAGGCTATTTGAATACTCCGTGGGCGAAGATCAATCCGTTAGCCCGGGCTACCTCAACTACCTCACCCGAGAATTCATTCGCGACCGTGGCTCGCACGGAACCACTCCGAACCTCGCTCTCAAAAACGTCTGGAAGAAAATCCTGACCAGTGAGTCATTCAAGAACGGCGCACGGGTGACCAACCAGTGCTATGACTTCGCTCCTGGAGAAACCGCTGATCCGAGCCTCCCTTGCGAAGTCTCGAGCTTGCTTCAGAGCCGCTGCGTGATGTGCCACTCCTCGGCCGGACCAGCGGCGGGACTTGCGCTCGATCGCCAAATCCTGCTCGCCGACGGCTCTACCGGGTTCTCGCATCGCGACGCTGCCGGAAACCCCGTGCCTCGCCGTGAGACGTTTTCTCGAATCGTCCAACGACTCTCGCATTCGGATCCCGCTCGTCGCATGCCGCTTCGAATGGAAATCCCTACCAAAGAACGCGAAACTCTTTACCTCTGGGCGGACCGGGAGGCACAGAAATGAAAAACTGGATCGGTTTTCTATATTTAATCTTATCCGTCGGCTTAGCGCATACGACGCTCGCGGCGCCACTCTCGCGATCGGCCTTGAGCCCGGATCCCCGCGCCGCTCATTACCGAGGATTTATCCCTTACGAGCAAATGTTACAGGATCGAATCGGTGGGATCGGCACGCGGATCGATCTCGGACAATACTTAGGTGTCTCTGAATCGCTGACCGATCGTCCGATCTTGTCACTCTTGGGTTACTACGATAGCGACGTCACGATCAAAAACGGTGCACCGAATTCGCTCAGTTTTTTGCTTTGGAATTTGTTGATCAGCGGATTCGTCGAAGATCAGCTGAATTTTTGCCCGGGCTCCACGAGTCGTCCGCCGAATCCGGTGGTCACGCCTGAATGGATCGCACTCCTTGAATCAGGCTGTGTCGCAGGACCTCTCAGTGAGTCGCTGCTCTCGCAGATTTGGACATCCCTCGCAGGATTCGATGCGCCTATGAGTGAATACACCGCTTGGCTCGGAGATGTCGCTGCATTCCCGCAACCGGGCGCCGCGACCGATGGGACGGATCGACTTCGATTCGCGCTCGCTCTCATCCTTCTCAACCCTTACGTGATTCTGGAGTAGGCTATCATGCAAAGAAGAGAATTCCTCACGACCCTCTCGGCTCTCCCACTGCTCCCGGCACTTCTGTCGTCGAACACGGCTCTTGGAGCATCCACGACGCCCCCGCCGGAACCGCATTTTTTTCTCATGCTCTTTTTCCCAAACGGCTTGGACCTCACTCACGTTTGGGACTCGCGACCACTCGCCTTCAAAGCGGCGGGACTTCGTGCGGAAAATTTCGGCGTCGAGCCAGTGCCTTACGGAAACACACTCGTGACCTCGGCGTTTGACCCGCTACGCACCTATGCAAACCGATTCTCGATCGTTCGCGGAGTCTGGATGAGCCCGGATTTCGACGGACACCAACAGAACGTGAACCTCATGCTCTCAGGCAATCCATTTGGCGGAAGTTTTTTCGTGCCGCACCTGAATGGCAACACGACCCCACTCGATTCGATCACCAATCGAGGCATTCCCTATCCACTCAATAACCTCTCAAAAGTCGCGCCACTTTCACGTACCACCCTCAACACGCTCCAAGAACGTGTCTCTCGTTCTCAAGCGCTCGTCGCGGGAAATCCGCTTTTTGAAGCGCTCAAGAACCGTTATCAGGCCGTTGGCCTAGGCTCGAGTCGAATGGCACTGGGCTCTCAGCTCTTATACGGTGGTTTGACGGGTCAGACAGAACTCCACTCTCAACTGGGCCAGCTCGGTCCCGATCCGGTGACCACGGGTGGAGAAAATTTCGCAGCCTACGTCGGACGTCTCATGAATTTGATGAAACTCCACTCAACTCGCACGGCGTACCTCTCGCTCACGGCAGGCGGGCAAACCATTGATACGCATGACTCGGAGTCTACAAAACAAACACCCAAAACCGTACAAAAATGCCTCGACAGCGTCGTCACTGCATTTAAGGTCCTCTCCGAAACTCCGTTTGATTCCACGCGAAGTTTCCTCGATGTGACAACGGTGCTGGTGGGTACAGAGTTTGGACGAACGAATCGTCAGGTGGGGCGGCCGATTGATGACACTGGCACGGACCACAATCCGTACAACAATTCGTTCTTGATCGGCGGCAAAGGTATCCGCGGCGGCCTTACGATCGGAGCCTCGGATTTCGAAACCGTGAACGAGACACTCTCACCCGCGCGCCTCAAAATCGATCCTCAGAAATTGAATCTCATGGGGCGTCCATTTGATTTCGCAAGTCAAACCGTGCGCACGGACTTACCACCAACCGTGAACCTGAGCGACTACATCACGAGCGCTAGCATCGTAAATACGCTTTGTTCGCTATTCAATGTCGACCCATCGCTTTGGCGTAAGAACGGCAAAGAGACCGTGAACGCCCCGGTTTTGACTTCGATTTTGGCTTAGGCTTCTTCAATAAGCAGAATAGATTTCTCTAGGACGGTATCGCACCGCCCATTCCTGGAGCCACATTTTGATTGCACTGGAGAGCTCCACATTTGAGACGGGAGTTCCACTTTCTCGATATTGGTCGATTTCTTTACCTAGGGCGACTAGACCACTCAAGTAGTATTCACGACCTTCGTCTAAACGCGCTAAAACGGATTCGTCGATCGAGCGCATTTGACCCGTTTTCCAATCCACCACTCTCATTTGATGAAAGTTGAGAAGTGGAAGCTGCAGCACGGCCGGATAATTCGGCGTGAATCTCAACTGATCGATCGCCTCCTCAGAGATTCCACGCCCCCTCAAAATGAATTTCAGATTGGAATCGGGCAGGGCGAGCGAAGAGTAAGAGATTACACCGGTATTTTTCCAAATTCGGCCTGCCATCGCTCGTGAAAATCTCAGTATCAAATCCGAAAGAACTTCCAATTTGCGAGTGACATCGCGAAGCTCGAGACCAATCTTCATGAATCCACGACGGAGCGAATAGCCGTAGATATCTCGCCGATAACCAACGGTGAGAAGCTTATTCATATCCGACCGAGCAAATGTACCACCCTCAATTGGCCGCACCGGGTAGCCCGTCAACGTCGTACCAAAGAGTCCTTCTTCCATTCCCTGCAACATACTCTGAATATTGGCTTCCCAGTGCCAGATCGCGAACCGTGAGAACTCCGGTTCCGATACCTTGGGAACTTCGCCGACTACATGCACGTGAAATGAATGCATTTCACCGGTGATCGCCGCGACTTCGCGCACACGACGAATGGTTTCCTGCGGCGTAAGTGCGTAGCGATCTTGCACGACCTCGTAAAGGTGTCGACCGTTCTTGATGCTTTCGCTTTTGAGGTTCTCGGCGAAATATGACGGAGCAGTGGGTGTTTTATTGGTTCCGTGCAAGTAACCGATGAGCTCTCGAAACTCGGAGATCTCGCTTACCCGTTGCTCATCACTCATGAAACGCCACTGTTGGTTGGTGAATTTTGAGTGCTTATAGTACTTGAGGATTTTTGCTTGGAAGGTTTCTTTTTCAAACGACGTGGTCACGATGAGAGTCGGGTCATCCTCGAACCGAACCGCCTCCCGAAAAAACGGGCTTGCGTCCAAAAACCCGAGCACGAGTTTAGGTTCGCGATCCCTTGAGTAACGAAGGAGAAGTTCGTATACCCGTCTTGCCTGCACATCAGTCGTCGCTTGCGCGGCAAGCTCCGCGGCGCGAGCATAAACCGAGGTATTTTTTTCAATGACTAACGAATAAGTCCGCATGAGTTGTCGGAGTCCAAGCTCTTGTCTTTGAACGCTCCAAAACTCACTTTGGCGTTTGAGAGACTGAATATCCGCCAAAAAATCGTACATCAGCCGTTGGCCGAGCTCTTTCATCAAATCATTGCTCCAGGTCTTCGCGACACCTGAAACGAGTGCAAACTCGCGATCCGTCAGGACCGCCTGAATCTCCCGATTGAAGCTCGCCCAAGAAAAAACCGCGCCAAATAGGCTCTCTGATCGAGCGTTTACTCGAGCTGCTCGATATTGATTTCTGATTTCGGGAGGGAGCCCCGCTGATTCCAATACTTTTTCGAGGTCACGGCGAGCCTCTAACCGCGCCGCCTGGCGAACCCTCAGGACTGTTTCAGAACTAAGGATCGCCTCCTCGCATCCGGAGAGTGGAGAAAGCGCCGAACGATCCAACTCATCTAACGTGCCGCTTTCCCAGTCGTAGGCGACAGAAATCTTGGACGAACATAGCAGCAAGTTTAATGATAGCCATAATGCCAAGAGTAATTTGCGCTGTCGCGCCATCATCAAATGAAAGCACGGTTGGAGATAATGTTTCAAGTTTCAGCGTCCTAATAAGATCGAGCGCCATTGAAATGGCGCCCATCAAGATCACTCATAGCGCCGAAAAAATTTCAGCTGGCCTCGCTTGCTGAGCCCATTCGGTAACCCAGTGAAGAATCGCACTCCGAATATCTTCGCTCGAATAAGATTCACCACGTCGATCCAATATCGCTATTTCTCGACTGAGATGAACAAGGCCATCTAAATATATTTTTCTGGCCCGATCCAAACGATCCATGACAGCGCCGGGAATAGGCCGCGATTTTCCATTCTTCCAGTTAGTGATCATCAACTCTCGAAAGTTAGACAAAGGTACGCCGATCGAACGGGAATTTGATTCCTCGCTCACCAGCATCTTGATCATATACTCCTGTTCGATGCCCGCGCTCCAAAGTATAGACTCGATCTCATCGATCTTGAGACTCTTGATGCCGGTCGATAAGTTATCAGCCAGGACATTCCACTTCCGCTGAGCAATCACTTCCGCTATCCGTTGGATCAACCCATCCCATCGAGCGATTTTTCGGGTAGGATCTCGAAGTTCCAAGCCGACCTTAATATAGCCGGGTGTTCGAGCGTTTCCATAGATACCAGTCCTATAGCCCAACGTAAGAAACTTGTTCTCGGCAGCGTCACCAAATGTTTCCCAATAACTTGTTTTTTTAATTTGAGTGTATTTATTTGGAAAAAGCCCTTCTTCAAATCCTTGAAACATGAGCTGCCAGTTAGCATCTTTAAACCACGCATCGAATTTCAAGAACTCTTGTGGATCCGAGCTGGGAACTTCTCCGACGATATGGCCATGAAAGGAGTGAGTCTCGTTGGTAATCTTTGCGACTTCTTCAATACGACGAATCGTCGCAGTTGGAGAAATTGCGTATCCATCTTGTGTGAACTCAAAAATAACTCGTCCACTTACCATACCCTCTGTTTTAAGCTTATTCGCAAAGTAATCTGGAGTGGACCGCAATTTCTCAGTATCGTAGACCGTAGATACAAAGTGATCACTCATTTTATCCAGAATGACTTTTCGTGCGTCTACGCTCATGGCCAACCAAGCTTCATCGGAATAGCGCATATTTCTGTAAAAGCTCACAACTGCTGCGTTAGGTGTCTCTTTTTCAAAAGCAGTCGTCACTATGAGAGTCGGATCGTGCCTCAAACGAACTGCATCTTTAAAAAATGGGTTCGCCTGCATGAAACCCAGGACCAGCTTTGGCTCCCGATCCCGAGTAAAACTCAGCATCGTTTCATACGCAAAACGTGCCCGATCCTCTTGTTTACTTGCCCATTGAGAGATCCAGATTGCGCGCTCGTAGACCGAACTACTCCGATCAAAGATATTCGAGTACAGTCGACAAAGGTCCAGCAGCTCTTTGCGCATTTCAATGAGACTCAACTCGGATCGCCGGCTACTGAGGTCAGAAAACAAATCAAAAAAAAGGGCTTCTAAACGTTCATTAAATGCCGATAACTCGTTTCTATTCCACGCCTTTATTTGCCCAGATACATCTAAGTATTCTCTTTCCGTCAGAATTGAACGGAGCCTTTTCAGGAACAAGTCTGGCGTTTTCAATGGCACTTCGTCGTAATAATCCCCCACCACACGACGCGCTTGATAGAGCCTTCTTTTCTCTGGAGTGAGCCCCGCCGCTTCGAGAACCTGTTCGATTCCATATCGAGATTTCGATTTCAATTCACGTCTTCGTTCGGATAGAACGCTGTCAGCCGACAGCGACTCCTCGCACGTCGATACGCTTGAAAATGCTGATTTTTCGAATTGCTCGATGGTCGATTCAAGATCGTAGCCGAACGCCGAATTTACACCTGAGGCGATCAACGACCAGCTGACTAGGCATTTTCCTTGCGTCCAATACTTTCGAATCACCTACAACATTTCAGCAGAATTCGTACTTTCTATCAACTCTCGCAGAATAACAACATCATGAGCTGTTATTGGTTCTTCCCAAAAATACTCATCCCGAAACAGGCGTCAACGTACCGACACACGCCCATTTCAACGCCGCAAACAAACCGAATCAAGGACTCCCCAATTTCACCGAAATATCACGCAAGCGCTTAAGCCGATCGCGAAGCTCGCCAGCCTTCTCGAAGTTGAGTTGCTTGGCTTCTTCTTTCATCTGCTTTTCCATCTTATTGATGGCGGACCTGAGCTGATCGATGGTGCTTAAGAACTCGCCGCCTGCTTCTTTGGCCTGCTCCTCGAGCGAGAGCGTATCCATCCAGTCGTTCTCTGCGGCCCAGAGGCTCGACTGGATCTTCTCGCCCTTGCGGCCGGTTCCGAGCGCTTTTTTGGCGATATCCGCGCGTCCAGATGCGGCTGCTTCGCCCATATTGGGGGCGACGTTTTCTCGGATCGCTTTCGATACCGTCGTTGGGGTAATGCCGTGCTCTTCGTTGTACCTGGTCTGGATCTCGCGTCGCCGAGCCGTCTCGTCGATCGCCACTCGCATGCTATCGGTGATCCTCTCTGCGTAGAGAATCACGAACCCGTTTGAGTTACGAGCTGCGCGACCGATCGTCTGAATGAGAGAGCGCTCCGAACGCAGAAACCCTTCTTTGTCGGCGTCCAGAATCGCAACCAGGCTGACCTCTGGTAAGTCGAGACCTTCTCTCAGGAGATTGATACCGATCAGCACATCGAAATGCCCAAGCCTCAGATCACGCAGAATATCGATCCGCTCGAGCGTATCGATGTCGGAGTGCAAGTATTTCACCCGCACCTTCTGCTCCGTGTAGTACCGAGTGAGGTCCTCGGAGAATTTCTTGGTCAGCGTCGTGACGAGGACGCGTTCCTGGCGCTCGACTCGTTTTCTGATCTCCGTCAAAAGATCATCCACTTGCGTATTGGCCCGGCGAACTTCGACAAGCGGATCCACGAGCCCCGTCGGGCGGATCACTTGCTCAATCACCTCGCCTTGAGCTTTCTCCAGCTCATACTCACCTGGAGTTGCTGAGACGTAGACCGTTTGATTGATCAGCTTCTCCCACTCTTGAAAATTGAGCGGGCGGTTATCGAGCGCAGACGGCAATCGAAATCCGTGTTCGACGAGGTTCATCTTGCGCGCGCGGTCGCCTCGGTACATGCCGCCGATCTGTGGCACTGACACGTGACTCTCATCAACGATCAAGAGCCAATTTTTCGGGAAATAGTCCATCAGTGTCGGAGGAGGTTCGCCCGGTCCACGGCCCGTCAGGTGGCGCGAGTAGTTCTCGATGCCTTGGCAGAATCCGATCTGCTCCATCATCTCGAGATCAAACATCGTACGCTGCTCGAGTCGTTGAGCTTCGACGAGCTTGTTTTGACTCTTCAGTTCATTGAGGCGATGCCCGAGCTCTTCGCGGATCGTATGCATCGCGCTTCGACGACTTTCGATCGACGTCACGTAATGGCTCGCCGGATAGATCGTCACTCTTGGGATCTTAGCGATCCGGACGCCCCGAAGCGGGTCGAACTCGGAGATTGCCTCCACTTCGTCGCCGAAGAACTCCACGCGAATGGCACGCTCTTCTTCGTAGGCCGGGAAAATCTCAACTACGTCGCCCCGTACCCGGAATGTTCCGCGGTGAAAATCCACATCGTTTCGCTCGTATTGGATTTCAACGAGCTTACGAAGCACATCTTGGCGATTCGCATCTTTGCCAGCTTCAAGATACAGGAGCATGCCTTCGTAGGCCTCGGGACTCCCGAGACCGTAGATGCAGGAAATGGACGTGACGATGATGACGTCGTTACGCTCGAGCAAGCTTCGGGTCGCCGAGTGGCGGAGCTTATCAATCTCATCGTTGATCTGGGAGTCTTTTTCGATGTAGGTGTCGGTGCCTGGAATGTAGGCCTCAGGCTGATAGTAATCGTAGTAAGAGACGAAATATTCGACGGCGTTATTCGGGAAAAACTCACGCATCTCGGAAAACAACTGCGCGGCCAAGGTCTTGTTATGCGAGAGGATCAACGTCGGACGATTCGTACGAGCGATGACATTCGCCATCGTATAGGTCTTGCCCGAACCGGTGACTCCGAGAAGGACCGAGGATTTTTTACCTGCATCCAAGTTCTCGACCAATTTTTCGATCGCCTGAGGTTGATCACCCCGGGGCTCAAACGGAGTCGCGAGTTCGAATTTTCGATCGGTGAAAATGGCCATGAACGCAACTCCGTGCTTCGACTATATGCAAGATCAGTGGGGGAATCCAGGGACGTGGGCTGATAAAGCAGTCGCCATTCCGTCAATAAATCGACACAACACTCACAGCTTGACTCACGCGCTGCACTCTTCAACCATATTGAATGATGCGCATTTTCCGATTGGCCATTCTTCTATCCCTACTCGCGCCGGCGCCGAACTTCGATCAGTTGGTTATTCGGAATCTACGGTTAATCAGCTTCTCAACCCATTCCCCGAATACGCGTTGGAGATCCTGATTCGCAAGCGGCGAGGTGATGCGAACGTGCGTCCTTTTAAACTCTATCGAGACACGCGTCGAGTTTTTTTGATACGGATATCGACGACTTCCGAATCCCGCGAAGGGGAAATTTTCTGCGCGAAGATTCGGTCGTTTGGTTTCCCTACCCGCCTCCCACGGAGGCGTGGAAATAGTACAGTTCAAGTGAACAGTTCGATCCGGGACCAAGTCGTTGAACGCAACGCTCTAGACTTCGTCTACTGAGTAGATATTTTCAGAATGGGTCGACACGAACAAGCAACGGTTACTACAGATCTCTCGCCATCATCCCCAGGAGTGCATATTGGTACTCTTCTAGGAGAAAGATTTGAGCAGCGGCGTCACCAATCCTGAGTCGATGTAAATAGGATTCATCGGGATAGGCCCTTTCTGACACGCGTTTTTGGGTTTTCATTTGGCGTAGCCCCCCCATCCAATCATCGAGTTTCGTACCGATATTGGCGTTCCCACGATACTGCATCAGGTTATGAAGCTCGCTCGCGCGTTTCATGTAGGCGTTATTCATTTCCGACATCACTAAGTGAAGATCAGAGAGGTCGAAATTTGGAAATCCGGCCCGCACAAAAGCCAGACGTATTTTTTCCCAATCCGCGCCTTGTGGATTAAGCGCAATTTTCGGTCGACGATCGGCTAAGAAACGATAGGCCGAAAACTGACTTTCCGTCGATTTTCCCCGCAGATGACTCGGAGAAAAAGCCGTGAAAACTCCTCCCATCAGCGCGAAATGATCCGTATCGGGGATCGCGATGATGCGATTCTCCTGCATGGCTTCCCAAACGGAGAGTAGGTCGTCAATTCGCTGTGGGAATTCGGGAGACCAACTGTAACGCTTCAGTTGGTCGGCGTTACTTTCAAATTCGTCCACAATTTTTGCACTGAGTTGGTCGGCGATTACTCGCTGCCTAGAACTAGCAAATTGCGCTAAGTGAACTGACAGATCGTGATCATTCCCGATCGGGATGTATTTTGAGTTGATCAGACGAAAATACAACAAATAATCGACAAATCCAGATGGTCCGACCAACGTCGATTTCTTGGTAATATCTTGAACCCGTCGATAGAGTTCACGAATTTCCTGGCGGGTAGATTTTTCCAACAATTGAAGTTCGTCCGGCCAGATCAACTGATAGCCCGGAATATTCTCAGTCACCCATCGATCTACGTCTTTTCTCGAGGCGTTCTTCCTGTAGAGAATCTCGAAGAGCGACTTGAGTTCAGGCGTTTGATTAAAATAGTGCTGCATAAACGCGATCTGAAAATCAAAAACATGCGTCCTGATCGTCGGAACGTCTACCTCGTTCATAATGAAGGTCGGAACGGCCATGCGGTCAAGGTTCTGAGTAAATTGCTTGGAGAGCAGAGACTCATAAGGATTCGGGTGACCGAACTCCGTAATGGCTGCCGATACCGGAGACTTCACGTAAACTTCGCAGATCTGACGAGCGATACTGGGAGTGATGGTTGCTTGAACGATGCCTGGTGAAATCGCTACACCACAAAAAAGCAAGAACCAAGCGGACCCGCGACACCAAACGCTCATCTCACTAGACTAAAGATTTCGAGTGCAGTTCGCAATCGTCAGAGGATTGGCTCAACACTGCTGCGCTTCGGCTTCAAACGTATTCCCAAGTCGTCCCTTGCGGCGAATCCTTGATCGCAACGCCCTTGGCGAGCATGGCTTTTCGGATATCATCGGCAGCCGCGAAATCCTTGGCCGCGCGAGCGGCCTTGCGGGCTTCGATCTGCGACAGAATCCAAGCCTCATCCGGACGATCAGTTACAGAGCCACCGGAGCGCTTGAGTTTTACGTCGCGAATCCGGTCGAGAACCGAACGCGGATTTGCGCGTCCAATACCGAGGACATCAAATACATCGCTCTCCAAGAACGAGATGAATTCTTGAGCCGCGAGTACCGCCGCAGGCGTTCCCGTTGCGCGAGGTTCGGCAATCGTTCGATTCCAATCGCGGATCAGCGTGAAAATCACTGCGAGAGCGCCCGGTGTATTGAAATCATTCGCCATCTGATCGAGGAAATCCGTTTTCGCTTTTTCGACCGAGCTTAAGAAACTGCCCCACGCCGCCTCAGCGCGCGGGTCTGGGAGTGCAGCTTTGAGCTTGAGGAGCTCCTGAGCTTTTTCTTTGGCTTCGTAGATGCGTGCTAGGCTTGAGTAAGTCGTACCGAGTGCCTCTTCGCTGAAATCAGCGACCGATCGGTAGTGAACGGACAGCAAGAAATAGCGGGTGATCTCCCCGCCGAACTCGGTCAAAAAATCGCGAGCCGTCACGACATTGCCCAAACTCTTACTCATCTTTTCGGACTGGATGTTGAGCATCGCCGAGTGGAGCCAGTAACGAACGTACGGGTGCTCATGAGTAGCGCACTCGGATTGCGCGATCTCGTTTTCATGGTGCGGGAAAATCAGGTCCGTACCGCCATGATGGATATCCATGCTGGGACCAAACCACTTGGAAGACATCGCCGAGCACTCGATGTGCCACCCCGGGCGACCTTTGCCCCAAGGGCTATCCCACGAGGGCTCGCCCGGTTTTGCGGGTTTCCAGAGAGTGAAATCGAGGCCGGACTTTTTCTTGTCTGTCACAGCGACTCGGTGACCCATGCCTTCGAGGAGGTCTTCCTTTTTTTTGCCCGAGAGTGATCCGTAGCGTTCGTAGCTCTCCACCGAGAACAACACCTCACCGTCATCCGCTACGTAGCCGTGATTGTTTTTAATGATCGACTCGATCATCGAAATAATCTCGGGCATATGATCGGTGACGAGCGTCTTACGAGTGGGTTCTGCCAATCCTGCCGCCAGATAATCACGTTCGACTTCGGAAATATATTTCTTGGCGATCAAATCAGAGGTGGAGTTTTCGGACGCCGCTTTTTGGATGATCTTATCGTCGACGTCCGTGTAGTTGCGGATGAAATTCACTTCGTAACCGAACTTCTTCAACGTTCGGTAAAAAAGATCCGCAGTGATCGCCGCTCGCAAGTTCCCGATGTGAATCAATCCATAAACCGTTGGCCCGCACGAATAGAGCGTGACTTTACCCGGCGTAATCGGCTGAAAAGCCTCGCGAACGTGGCCTTTGGAATTCACGACATGGAACGGGCGCGGCGTCTTGACACTCATGTCAGCGATTGCGCCTTTCGGGTTTGAACTTGAGCCATCAGCTGCTGCTTCGTGAAAAGCGGCAATGACTTCTTCAGTTCTGGTCCGTGGGTTTTACCCGTCAAAATCGCACGCATCGGCATGAAGAGACCCTTGCCCTTGGCGCCGGATTTCTCGCCGACTTTTTTCTGGAATGCGTCGATCGATTCCGAAGTAATCGGCTCGGCGAGCTCGGCAAGCGAAGCTTCGACCGCGCCAATAACCGCTGCAGACTCAGGCTTCTTGAGGAGCTCTGCCGCTTCGGCCTCGGTGCCTGCATCGCCCGTGAAATAAGGACGGATGTTCTTCGGAAGATCGGAGAGCAACGTGGATTCTCCACGGACCAAGTCCACGACGCGCTTCAGCCACTCTTGAGATTTTGCGGCGACGTGATCGACGCCGAATTCAGCTTCCAAGAAGCGCAGGCCACGTGTGTAGATTTCGTCGAGTGGGAGCGAACGCATATACTGCGAGTTCATCCACTGAAGTTTCGTCACGTCAAAAACGGCTGGAGATTTCTGAAGACCTTTCAAATCGAAAAGAGAAATCATCTCTTCCATCGTGAAGAGTTCCGGGTGACCGCTCGCGGTTTTGATCTCCGCACCTGTCGACCAACCGAGGAGCACGAGGAAATTGAGCAAGGCCTGCGGGAGGTAGCCATTCGCGAGGTATTCGTGCACGGACGAATCGCCATTCCGCTTGGAGAGCTTCTGGCGGTCAGAGCCCAAAACCATCGCGATGTGAGCGAACGTCGGGAGTTCCCAGCCAAATGCATCGTAAATTTGAAGTTGGCGCGCGGTATTCGACAGGTGGTCGTCGCCGCGGATGACATGCGTGATGTTCATCAAGTGATCGTCGATCACGCAGCAGAAATTGTAGACTGGCATGCCGATGCCGTCCGCGATTTCTTTTTCGTCTTCACGAGGCGTGCGCGTGATGAAGAAATCTCCCACGACGTTTTCTTGGAACGAGACGTCGCCTTTGACGATATCTTTTAAGATGTAATCTTTTTTGAAAGCGCGGAAACGTAGGCCCGCCTTCTCGCCTTTTTTCAAGCGAGCGCGTGCGTCCTCAATCGTGATCCCGGCGCAGGTGCCGTCGTACTGAGGCACTTTGCCGAGTTTGAGTGCGAGTTCGCGTTTACGACCCAGTTCCTCTTCCGGGCAGAAGCAATAATAAGCCATATTGCGGTCGAGGAGCTGTTTCGCGTGATCCGCGTAAATGCTCATGCGATCCGATTGGCGATACGGAGGGAACGGACCACCGACGATCGGACTCTCGTCCGACGGCAAGTTGATCTCGGCAATGTCTTCGAAAATCATGCGTTCGCTCTCGCGAGTCGAACGAGCTTGGTCCGTGTCTTCGATGCGAAGCACGAGGGTGCCATTCGTTTTCTTGGCGTAGAGGTAGTTGAACAAAAGGGAGCGTGCCCCCCCGACGTGGAGGAATCCGGTCGGAGATGGAGCGAAACGAACGCGAACATTGGATTTTTGAGACATAGGTGCTCAGAGACTAACTCAATTCGACGTGAATTTTAACCCTGAAGCATGGGCAATCCTCATGAGACATCACGGTCGACCAGGCTCGATACTACAGACAGGACCTAAAACAAATGAGTTGACACTAAAATTGAACGATCGTACAAAAATAACGCCATCAGTCATTCCGAAGACCCATTCCATTCGTCCAAAGGAGTAACTGCGTTATGAAGTCGTTTTCTTTGATCGCTTCGTGTCTTTTGAGTTTCGCCGCAAGCCCTGCCATGGCTGTGCTTTGTTTTCCGCTCGACCAACCCACTCGCACACTCGGACCGATTCAGCTCGGTGATGAGGTCGTCAAAGTCTGCGTAACCTCGACCGACGGATTTCTCGGCAATCATCAAACAGACGTCATTTGGTACGTCGAACTATTCGACCGTGAGAACTACCGCCTGGCCGCGTTTTCTCAGGAACGAGACGGCAAAAACAACGTCGACAACGTTTTGACCGGTCGCTGTGGACCCGAATACTGCAAGGTCTTGAAGAAAATGGTCAAAGGAGATTTTTTCGTCGCAAACGGTCGTCCCTATGAGCAACTCAGCGCTCGTTACACGCCCCTCACCGTTTCGATTTCAACCTCTGGAAATCGACGGAGCGCTCAATTGACGGTCCAAAAAGAATAGGAACATCCCGAGCGCTCCGTCAAAACCGGAACGCTCGGGGCCTGAGCGCGGCAGACTCCAGATCTTGTTTTAAGGTGGCGTTTCCATTTTCCGATAGCGTTATATGGAACGCCCGATTCGCCATTTCGCACGAGTAAAACTCGCCATTTACGTCCTGGTCTCCCTGCTGTTTGCGAGCCCTGCTCTCACCGCAGATCCACCGATTGAACTGGGAGACTGCACCCAGGCAACGGCCGATTGGCTCTTACGTGACCCCTACGCCGCGTGGGGAATTAACGACAATTTGGCTACATTCAGTAAGTCCGATACCTACGGCATTCCGCCGAATAGCCAGGACTACAGTATTCGACAGTTTTTCGTTCCGTTCATCAAAGACAAAAAATCTCGTAAGGAAATGGTCCGAGCTCTGCTTCAAGACTTGAGAATCATTTCCGATCAGATCAAGTTACGCGTCGCCGATGCAACCAAACGGGGGCAAATCGACATGGACGCCCAGGTCTATGACATCATCACTCTGGGCGCCGGCCCGCAAGGTGTTGTATTCGATTACAACCTTGCGCGAGCGAATCCCAATCTAAAAACTCTGACGATCGAGGCGAGCTCCTCAGTTGCCAATACCTTCAATACTCCTGGGTTTCGTCTCAATAGCTTAAATCGCCCTGGAACGATTAATCAGATCTCGCAACGTGGAGTGGGCAATCAAAATGCCCTGGCCGGACTTCCGGTCCAAATTACTGATTTTTCAGCTGCAGGGTATCCAGACGCTCAGGATCTCGCCGATGTTTCGACGATCAACCGAGGAATCCTTCGGGAGTCTTCAATTGTTTTCAATACAGAAGCTTATACCGTTGAGCACCGGGCTCTGCTCCCTCCAGAAGATACCGTCGGCTGGCCAACTGATTTTCGAATCACCACCAGTGCCGGGTACTTCTATACAGATCATCTGGTTGTCTCCAGTGGCCTCGGGAGAGAACTCGATTTAAGCGCGTTTGATGAAGCAACTCGATCATTTTATCGCGAAGAGCGGAAACGTGCGCTACGTGATCCGAGCCAAGCATCGGTGTTCGACAGCGCGACCGGATACTTTCGCTACAAAAACACCAATGGCAAGGCATTCGAAGAGTACGCGAATCAAGATATCCTCGTTATTGGTGCGGGAGACTCTGGCAATACAGTCATAGAAGATTTCCTCGGGTTCGGCCCCGAAGATAGTTACGGTCAATCGACCGCTCAAACCGGTCGTCCTCGGTCGATCACCTGGTCCGGTCAATCCAAAACCACCTGCGAAGAGCTACTCAATTCCCTTCGCTCTCGATACTCGGGACCGATCATCGGTGGAGTAAAATCCGAGGTCTTAAAACCGGTCACGAAAAAAGCCATTTCAGTCACTCGCCTTCCTAGCGGGAAACTTCAGGTTAAATTTAATGATGATTCGGTTCAAGAGTTCGACCGCGTGATTGTGGCCACAGGATTTCAAGATGGCAATCCTGAGCTCCTAAGTAATCTCACACCCAAGGATTTGCGCGGACGCGCATTTGGGACGCTGAATAGTTACCGCGAATCAGACGTACTCAAACCATTCAGTAACCCAAGAAGAGGGTCAACACTGGGAAAACGCTTGGTCTGCAGTGCAGCTGGCCCACTCTATGGAAAAGATCTCAACATCTATTTCACTGCTCCTGCGGCTGGACGATTGGTCACAGACGCAGATCTCCGAGGGGTGGATGCGAACGTCGTATCTCTGTTCAACAATGCTCCCAGAACCCAAGATTTAGCCAAATATCTCGGCGGCGTTATACAACCCAAAGCTCCGAAATCCCCCACGACTCGCAAGCCTCGATTTACGATCGAAACTTCCAAGGGCGACCCCAGTGACGTACGGGACTATCGTTTGGACTATAAACAAAGAACACTGAATAAACCCCCTGCCGCCCTCATCGAAACCAGCTTGAAATCACAGTTAGCTGCTATCTTCCAAAACATCCGCGTGGTTCCGGGCAGCCTGCCGAGTGATCAGCTGCGAGTACGCTTTTTTAAGGGCACTGCTTCAGGTTTTTTGATTCGCGTAGAACCTGGACTATCCTTTGAGGATGAATACGATCTCTTGACGTCGATTCGAATGTCACCTGAACTCTTAGAGGAACTCTCGAAGATCCTTTCGAAAAACTCTCGTAATTTTCAAATTGCAGATTTTAAACTGGAATTCACACCGAAGAAACCAACTCAAGGCAATACAGACCCAGGACTCGGCCTCACTCAAATTGAATTGAATTACCGAAGTGCCGCAACCGACAAAAAAAGCTCCCCTTTCGGCACACCTTCCAAAAACACAGTCAGTTTCAAAGCTCGGACGGTGGCTCCGGTCATTGATCGCCCTAAGCCCGTGATTTCTCCTCTTCGTTTTGAAACTCCGACCATCGTATCTACTGCTACCGAACTTGATCAACGGGCCGAACTCATCATCAATGACGAGGGCTACTTTATTGTGAAAGACAGTGACAGTAACTGGGTTCTCTATTCACCAGAAGGCCAAAAAATGACCGTTTTAGCGCTAGAGTCTTCGAGAAGCCTCAGCACCACTTTCTCAACACTGGCTCTTCAAGATGGAACTTTCGTCATCGCAAACGGCTCTGAGTTGGTCTCCATTGACCCGAAAAAGCCGTCTGATATCAGAAGAATCAAAAACACCTTTAACTTTAAGCGAAATCCGCCATTATTTTTTGGAGTAAAAACCAACACGACTTCGTTCAAATTTTTAGCACCTGAGATTAATTTCAACGGCGATATTGTGCGAGAGACGCTCACAGTATTTCCTAACGACAGCGAGGTACTGGCGACTAATAAGGCCGGCGCTATTCTTATCTATGAGGGCAATCCTCCGAGACTCTCCAATGCGATCAATCCGGGTACCGCTCGATACGCCAAATCGAAATTTGTGTTTACTAAATCCGATCTAGCACTGGTCTCAGGGACAAACTATCCAAGAAATGAGGCCGTTATTGCGCAGATTCGTAAACAGCCCGAAACAGATGTCCAAGGAGAATCGGTGACATCAATACCTGGATATTCTCTCGAGGGCTCACTGCCGACACAAATCGGACGATCAACCGTGGTGTTCCCAGGAAAACCTGGACTTGCATTCAGCGATCTCGAAGGTCGTTTTATCCGAACGGCTGAACCTCGGGGGAATGAGAGCTTTTTAGGGAAATCAGCTCGCATCCTGTTTCCAACGGATTCCATCGCTGTTTTCAGCGAGAGCGGAAAACTGTTTTTCGGTTCAGCCAATCGTGGAATTTCAAAAGCAGTCGAGATCCCCGGAGTCAAGTGGATCGAGAGTTCCTTGGTTGCGCTTAAAAACGGCCAAGTGGCGCTGGCGGGAGACGACCAGATCATTCGCTTTTACCGAGCTGATTCGACGTTTGAACGCTTGCCCTCTGAAAAGGTGATTCCAGAATTTACGCTCAATCTGAAAAGCTTGCTGAAGAAGGACGCCATCCGCTCAATCGTGGAACAGCCGGATGGCTCATTGGTGATCCTGGCAGGAAACAAACTCTATCGGGTGCAGAAAAAATAGGCATTTGATCGGGCGGACGGGAAATTCCCGAGCCGCCCGTTTCATTTTTTTTGAATTCAAAAATCGTTAGTCGACGAGTCTTTGATAGAGATAGGTGAAGCTGAGCGAATCTTTTTTCACCTTCTGCTCGAGGTTCGCCGCTCCACCGTGGCCGCCTTCGCGGTTTTCGAAGAAAAGAAAATCTTCGCCAAACGACTCCATTTTAGCCGCCATTTTACGAGCGTGGCCTGGATGAACGCGGTCATCCGCGGTCGAGGTCATGAAAAACGGCTTCGGATAGTTCACGCCAGCACGCACGTTTTGATACGGGCTGTAGCGGCCAATGACTGCCGCCATTTCCGGGTCTTCGGGATTTCCGTACTCGGCCATCCAGCTCGCGCCGGCCGGCAGTAAGTGGTAGCGGAACATGTCGAGCAAAGGAACTTCGCAAACCACCGCATTGAAAAGCTCCGGCCGTTGCACCATGACCGCACCGACCAAGAGTCCGCCGTTACTTCCGCCCTTGATGCCCAAGCGACGAGGAGTCGTGACTTGACGTTGGATCAGATCTTCGGCGACCGAAATGAAATCGTCATAAGCCTTCTGACGATTTTTCAGGATCGCAGACTCGTGCCATCTCGGGCCGAACTCCCCGCCTCCGCGAATATTCGCGAGCACGTAAACGCCTCCTTGATCGAGCCATGCTTTGCCCAAGCCTCCCGAGTACGTCGCCGTCATCGAGACCTCGAATCCGCCGTAACCGTAGAGAAGGGTCGGGTTCTTACCATCCAAGATCAGGCCCTTGCGGGAGATCATGAAATACGGAATGCGCGTGCCGTCCGCGCTCGTCGATTCATTCTGGGTCACTTCATAACGAGAGGAATCGAACCAGTGCACCGAAGCCTTGATGGACTCCACACGTGTCGAGGCTGCTGTATCGACCAGGAGAAGCGACGCCGGGGTCAGGAAGTCCTCGTAGTATGCGACGAGCTTCGTCCCACGACCTTGATTACTCACCGATTCAATCGAGCCTGCACCCGGAAGCGAGAGAGCCTCACTCACCCAGCGATTTTGTTTCTTGCGGTACGAGAGCAGTTTGCCCTGGACGTTTTCAAACGCAAATATGTAGAGACGATCGTTCGTCGACGCGACTTGACTCAAAGACGAGCGCGCGTTTGGTTCGTAGACGAGCTCCGGTTTCGCATGCAAGTTGTTCAGCGGAATCGCAAGCAAGGATCCAGCTTGGAATTTCTTGCCGTGCGTGATCCAACGCGAGCGAAGCGATACAAGCGCATAGCCATCGAACACGCCTTGAAAAATGGCGTCGTCTTGGACCGGAACTTTCTCGAGCGTCGTATTGTTTCGCAGGATGAGCGTTTCGCCACTGTAGAATGTCTTGCCTCGTGAAATCACCGACACATTGCCGGCCGAGCGGAAATACGTGGCACCTGCCGCATAAACATCGTCTTTTTGGGACTCATAGACGAGAGGCGCATCTTGAAAACGCGCTCCCCGCGTCCAGACGCGCACTTGTCTTGGATAACCAGACGTCGTCATCGATGCTTCGCCCAGGTCGGGAGAAACCAGGACGTGATCACGATCGATCCAGTCGACGGAGCCTTTGCTCTCGGGCATTTCAAATCCGCCCGCGACAAAAGTTTTTGTGGTGAGGTCGAATTCACGAATGACGGCCGCATCCCCTCCCCCGCGCGAAAGCGACAGCAGGCAACGCTCCGTCTCATAACAGTTCATGCTCTGATAAACCCAGTTCTCGCGTTCCGAAGCCGCGAGCGCATCGAGATCGAGCACAAGTTCCCAAGTTGGATTCGCGGTTTTAAAACTCTCCATCGACGTGCGGCGGATGATCCCACGTACATGGTTCGCGTCCTGCCAGAAATTATAGAGCTGCTCGCCGACGAACCAAGGTTTCGGCAAGCGAGCCGGAGAAAGATAAATGGCGCGGAGATCATTCTCCAAGCGCGCGTAGCGTAGATCGTTTTTCAAAACTCCCTGTGAACGCGCGTTCTGCCCATCCACCCAAGAGAGGGCGCGTGCGCCTTGGACTTCTTCTAAAAATTGGAATTGATCGTGAGCACAGCTCGAACCGGTAGCGGTCAACATCAGTAGCAGTCCTAAAATGGATGATTTCATGAAACCCTCAAGCATGGTGGGAACCAAGATCAGTGAATTGCGTTGAACAGGCATTTCAAACGAAAACACCGCCCAATGTCGAGGGGAAACCGATGACGTTGCGTGACGAGTAGAAAAAAAGGCGCTCCTCCGGAGTGCGGAGAGCGCCTGTGAATCTGTCGCCCACTTATCTACTCTGAGTAAAAAAATCGACTTCGCGACTTCTGAAAAAGCGTGAGGCGTTCCCGCCACCGGCGGGATTTTCAGGAGGACAGGAGTCCGGCAAGCGAATCGATTTTTTTACGAAGCAAATATCGTCTGAATTTCCTCTTCGATCGCGTCTTCTTGAGCTTGGCGAGCGAGGGAGATTTCTTTGACGAGGAGAGCTTTCGCTTGATCGAGCATCTTGCGCTCGCCAAACGAAAGGTCTTTGGAAGACCGAAGAAGAAAAAGATTGCGGAGCACTTCGGCGATTTCGTACACGGAACCGGTCTTGATTTTTTCCGAGTACTCGCGGTAACGACGGTTCCAGGTGGTTTGGTCGATCTTGACGTCGCGCTTTTTCAGGATCTTATAAACATTCGACACCTCTTTATCGGAGATGATCTCGCGCAAGCCTACAGAATCAGCGTTGTCGACGGGAACCATGATGGTCATTTGGGTTTCGATCACTTGGAGGACATAGAACTGCTTCACTCGCCCACCCACTTCACGTTCATCAATTCGCTTAACGATTGCTACTCCGTGTGCTGGATAGACCGCGCTGTCGCCGACTTTAAACATGCCCTGAACCTCCGAGAAAACTTAAGAGACCCAAAACTTCTCCTTGAGCGTCAGAGGCTCCTGCCCGGAGCCGTCTGAATCCAACCTTTCGCTGTAGGCCGAAGTTCAACCGGCCAAACTTTTAACACACCCCGTAATGAACTGTCAAATTTCTGGTCACTCATTCAAAACATTGACACATAGCGTTACATATTCTACACCCCTCCGATCAGTGGATTGGCAGACCATCGCGAGAGGTAGAGAAATGTCCCCTAAAATCAAAGAATTACGCAGCTTTTCTTTGAGCGCTTTTTTCGGATTTCTATGCACCTGGCTAACACTACAGGTCATTGAGCGAGTAAACATTCCGGCGAGTCGCGAGCCGAGTTCAAGTTCCACGATATGGAACCTAGATGAACTACCCGGCGACGAGGCCGAAAGTCTCGAAACTTCTCCCGCCCACTCGAGCACAGGCACTCCTTCGTCCCTAATCGATCGCCGGGCAAATCTGCTCGTCGACCTCTACGCAAACCCTTCCGACACGAAAATGAACGGCTACGGCGGGTTTCTCGCCTACCGTCTGCAAGCGAACCAATCCGAAATCGATGTCATGATCTACTGCCACAATTTAGAGGAGATATCGGGCGGAACCCGCGTAAACCTGGAGCGCAATCGTTTCATCGTAGACCGCAAGCTCGGCTATCGTTGCATCGGGCTGCGGCTCGAAGAATTGAGCGACGGACTGAAACTGATTGAACTTCCCGGTGGAACACCCGCGATCATGATTAAGACAGGAGCTGATTTTTCCCGCAAAACGGGCGGACGACTAGAACTGACTTACTTAGCTCAGAAGAATCTGACCAAAACGGATCTCCGCCAACTCGATATTCAAGTCGTGCGCAAAGGCCCGGGCAGATTTAAACTAGAAACCGCAGATAGAACCCCCTTCAATCGCCTCACCGTCAACGTTCGGGGCACTCAGTTCTGGTCGCTCGGACTACCGACGGGCATCACACAAATCGCATTAGCGAATGCTCCAACGCTTGCCCCCACGACTGCAAAAGCGACGATCTCCACGATCGATTCCCACCAGCTGAAACGCGTGCGTGATTGACCGCCTCTGGAGTTTTCTTACCGCTGATTTTCAACGCAAGACAGGCCGCCCGGGATCCGGGCTGACCACTGCTGAGCGAGAGACTGCATGGTTTGATAGATCGGGTACGCGTTCTCGTACGACGATTCCGCCTTTGCACAGAGTTTTGTGATCAACGGCTGCGCCCGGCTCGGATGATCTAGCGCGACCGACAGGCAAACCTTCTCGGCGTTTTTTTCGCCTGCAGTCTGCTCGAAATCGAAATTTCCGTCGATCCTCCAGGCGCCCTGATGTTTCAGCTCGAGACTCGTATTGCTCAGCAGTTCCTCGCGAGCAAATCCGCGCGATTCCCACGCATAAGGATAGCGGTGCCACGGATTGTCCGTACCTCTTGAGCCCCGGCGGTTTTCGCGCGCGACCTCACGAGCGAGTCGCTCACTGGTCACGAAACGGATCCGTTCAACGCCACAATCGAAACTACCGCGTGGAATCTCATCAAAAAGTGAGTCAGTACCCGCGTTGATGAGCTCAGATTTGAGCGTACTGAACACTCTGGAGCGCAAACGATGGGCTCTTAATCCCCAGTTCTCAAGCGCCACCTCGCGGAGCGGTTTGAACTCCCCGGACTTCATGTAATTGAAACGCTCACGAGACGACAGTTGTGAAACGATCCACCGAAAAGGCGCGAACACCAGATCCACTGCGAGCGGAGCGGCGGCAATAAAAGCGAAACCCAGGTTGTCGAGTTTCACATCAAAATGCTCGGCAGTGGCGTTCTTCATCACCATGCCCGTGACGTACAAGATGAGGCCGAGGCCTAGGACATCCTCCGCGTCTAGTTCACCGCGAAAAAAGTCACGATAGACCATCGAAGTAACCGCAAGGTAGTTGGCGCCGCCACGACCGCGTTTTAGGCCATTGGCGTCATAGAAACTCTGGAGCTGATCTTCGACTTTTTTTGCGTCCGATGACTGCAATAAATCGCCAAACAAATAAACCGAAGGACCCATCAGTGCTTTTTCGCCGGTCGAGGAGTTCTGATAGTAGAATTGTACTCGATCGAAACCACGGTATCCATCGATGTCGCGCCGTCCGACCGACACCAGGTGCAGCGTCTCGTGCCCATTCTTAAACCCGCGTCCAATGGGCACGAATCCAGAATCTGGCAGCGCATACCCGTTCGCGCTCGAGATCAAGACTTGCGCCACCACGGCGATCAGCGTGATTTTAAATAAACTCATGAAAATAACTTATCAGAGGATCGATCGGTCTATGATCAGGAGTTATCACTCACCCGCAGTTTGCGTGGACGGTGCGTCTACAGCGTGAAATCCCCACCTGTAAAACAAATAGACAGTGATACAAATCATGAGGGGTTTCAGGTGTTTCATCGTTGGAAACGATTTGTTACCTAATGTTTATTGAAAAATGTTTCATGACCGCTTACAGTGCGTTTCATGAAAGAACAACTCGCCCTCCAACAAACCCTCCGCAAGAAACTGTACGAGATCCAGCTGGCCAATCCGAGATTTTCCCTCCGCGCTTACTCCAAGCGCATCGGGATCAACGCTGGAGCCCTGAGCCTGATCATGAACGGAAAACGAACTGTTTCAAAGGATCTCGCTGAGCGAATTACCCTGAAACTCATTCCGGATCCACAAGAGCGCGCCGACCTGCTCTCGCTTTTCCCAGAAAAACGCCGGATGGAACTCACCGTTGAGGAAGCCGTCTACGAAGCACGTTACCTCGCGCTTTCGGCGGCACAATTCCGCATGATCGCCGAGTGGGAACACTACGCCCTTTTATCATTGATGAATTGCTCTGATTTCCAATCGGACCAAGAGTGGATCGCTCGTCGACTCGGCGTCTCGACCCACCGAGTTTCCGAAGTCATGTCTCGTCTTTTGGAACTTGGCTTGATTCGCCGAACGGACGATGGCGCCCTTCTTCGCGATACGAAGTCTGTTCGCACTTCGGATGACATCGTCGATTTGTCCCTTCGTAAATGTTACGAAGAAAACCTCGACCTCGCCAAAAACGCCCTCAATGAACGCGAAATCGATGAACGAGACTTTTCGACGATCACCATGGCGATCGACCCCTCCAAAATGGCCATTGCCAAAGAACGTATCCGCCGTTTCCAAGACGAACTATCTGATTTGATGGAAACCGGGAATCGCAGCGAAGTCTACCGACTCTCGATGCAGCTGTTTCCCCTCACTCAGAAACGCAAGGAAAATTAGGTTATGAATCACCCCGTTCATCTGATCATAGTCAGCGCGTTTCTGGTCCTCACGACTGGAGTATACGCAGGCGATAGACCCAAGAATCGCTCCACCGATGCAACCAAAAGCACCGCAAAATCTGACTCTTCTCGACGTAAACGTCACGAAGGCGAATCGTCTCAACCAGGCACAAAGAGTTTCGGAGATAAGACTGGGAACAGTTTCGGAGACAAGACCGGGAACGGTGTCGGAGATAAGACTGGGAACGGTGTCGGAGATAAGACTGGGAACGGTGTCGGAGATAAGACTGGGAACGGTGTCGGAGACAAGACCGGGAACAGTTTCGGAGACAAGACCGGGAACAGTTTCGGAGACAAGACTGGGAACAGTTTCGGAGACAAGACTGGGAACAGTTTCGGAGACAAAACCGGTAACGGAATTGACCGAGAGAACACCGAGGGTGTTCGCGGCGATAAGACCGGTAACGGGATGGATGGCGATGATTCACGATCTCGTGATCAAGAGTTTGGCGACAAAACCGGTAACGGCGGTTACGTCATGGAATACCTCGAAACTCATGAACTTGAACCGCACGATGAGACCTTCGCGCGCGAGATTCTTCATCGTGAAGCACGCCTCTGGAATCCGAGCCTCACCCGCGAGGATATCTTGAACGCAGTACTCAAAGAAGTTCGAACGCTCGACAAAGAGCTCTATTGGGAACTGATGAAGTCTAAGACCGAGTACGATCGAATCAGCATTTCACTGGAGGCATTCGAGCAAGAGATCGGTCCTGAAGCTTACGATATGCTCGGCATTCCTCAGAGCTACGACGTCGGAATCGATTTGAGTTCGAAAGATCGCCGTCCAAGACAAGTGATCAACTGGTTTAATCCCGGCGAGTTCACACTGCAGTTGTCGAGCACCGACAAGCCACACATCTTCGACCTGGTACTCCATGACGACAAGTCAGTGGATACGATGAAACCCTACCGCCAGGCCTGGATGGATTTCCATGAGATCTCTTTTGAAACCCATCGTCGTATGCACCGGGTTTCGGGCTACAAACGACCGAATAGCTCGCTCAAAGTTCAAAAATGGACGGCGCAGTTCTTCAGCCAAGGCCCCGTCGATTGGACACTCCGAGAGGATCTATTCCCTTCGTCCCGTCGTCGTTAAAGGAAAATTGAACGGATTTCATTCGACCCCCTGTTTGGACAATTTGTCGAAACAGGGGGTTTGTGATTTGCATACCCTGACAAATTGTCAAAGCCCTCCAGCCAATTGCAGAGCCGACAATCCACTGACTATCGATAACTCATTGGTATGATTCGACTTAGATCAACTTAGATCGCACGAATCGTTTGATCGTGCTGGCACTGGGCTTGCTCCTAGCCCTCACTGAGATGGCCGGCAATCTACCGTTTGAAGAAAAACCGAATTGGAAAGCAAAGCTCAAAGAACGATTCTCTTCGTTCGGCGAGCGCTTGCGCGGTATCGGTCGAAAAAAATCCAACGCCGACTATACCGACCGCCCCGGACCCGATCGCGAAGGCACACTGACGAAAACCCTGCGTGCGCGCATCCATAAAACGATGGCGAACATTCGTCGCCCGAACCTCAGTCTCGGCGGCGGCGCCGCGGTTCTTGCGGGTGGACGTGGGCTCTCTTTTAATGCGGACACGCTTCAATTCGCTACCCTCATCCTTGCGATTCTCTTAGTCACCTATTTGGCGGCGGGACTCTTTTCGATTTTCATCGAGCGACTCATCCCAGAACCGCCGGCCGCTCGCTCACTTCGCTCCAGCGGCGGAAGCACTATCAAACGTCGGGCACTGACCGACTACCAGATCATCATCACGCGCAACCTTTTCAATAACAAAGGACTGATTCCAGGCGACGATTTGCCGGGTGGACCGATGGACCAGAACAATGTTCCGGTCAAAACCTCGCTCCCTTTTAACCTGATTGGAACATTGGTGCTCAGGAACGAACTACGTTCGGTGGCAACGATCGAAGACCGTAACGAGAATGTCGTTTACCCGGTTCGAATCGACGACGAAATTCCAGGCAAAGCCAAGATTCTTGCGATCGAGCCTTACAAAGTCATCTTCTTGAACAAAGCGACAGGCAAACGCGAGTTCGTCGATCTCCCCGAAGGCGAACAAAACTCGATCTCGCTCTCCAAGAAAACGACCGCCAGCGGTCCGGCTGGTGGCGGTATCGAACAACTCTCCCCGAGCCAATTCAATGTGTCGCGTACGGAAATTGACAAGGCCCTCTCTGATTTAAACAAGATTCTCACCGAAGCTCGTGCCGTCCCTCATCTAGAAAACGGCGTACCCTCCGGATTCAAACTCATCCAGATCGTACCGGGCTCTATCTACGACAAACTCGGCCTCAAAGATAACGACATCCTCTGCGGCGTCGACGGCGATCCGATCAATGACGCCGGCAAGGCGTTTGAACTTCTCGCTAGCCTCAAGACCAAGAGCAACCTCGAACTCTGCGTCCGCCGCGGCGGCAAAATGAACAATTTTAGTTACCTGATTCGGTAAGACTTTGGAGACGCGTATGGAACCGACTGAACAAAACTTGAAATGCATCCGATGCCTGGGGGGCGCGATTCTCTTCGTCTCCCTCACCGCGATCATTGTTCTCCTCTCGAGCCCTGCACATGCGATTGACCCGCCGGCGGGATTTCAACCAGGCGGAAAATCTTTTAATAATCCATACGCTGCCCCGCCGTCTCAGCCAGGCCAGCCTTTTTTCGACGAAGATGACGAAGATTTTGAGATGGACTACGGCAACTCCCAACTTCCGCCTCGAGATGGCGGCGGTAGTGCCGGGGGCGGAGGCGGCGTTTCCTACGACACCGCTTCGAATCGTGGCGGTGGTGGTGGAATTCAAATCGGCGGCAGCCAAAAAGGCATCGTGAACGAGGGCCCTCGAAGCGCCGCTCAACCCTATGCCATGGTCGATGACGAAGGTGGCTCCGGTTCCAACGAACTCATCACCGATTTCAATTTTCCCGATGCCGATATTCTCGATATCGCAAAAGCACTCGGCAAATTGACGGGCAAGAATTTCATTCTCGATAAGGACGTCAAAGGCAAGATCTCTATTATTTCGAATTCACCGATCACGGTTCGCGAAGCCTGGAGAGCATTCTTGACGGCCCTGGATATGACGAACTTTGCCCTCATTCCTTCGGGCAAATTCATCCGGATCGCTCGCCAACGCGATGCGCGAGATAAACAGCTCCGCACGTTCACGGGCGCAAAATCTCCGGACTCCGATGCCCTGATCACTCGCCTATTCCGCCTCAAGTACTTGTCCGCCGACGAAGTCGCTCGTAACTTCCGAAGTTTCATGCCAGCGAACTCGCGGATCATTCCTTATGAACAAACCAACACGGTCATCGTGACCGACACTGGTTCAAACATCGCCAAGCTCTCCAAGCTCCTCGACATCTTGGACGTCGAGGGCTACGACGCCGGCATCGAAGTCATCCCGGTTAAATTCGCTTCGGCCGCCGAACTCGCGAAACTGGTGGATACACTCATTCCGGGCAATGCGGCTGGACCTTCTGCGGGCCCGCGTTTCCCTGGTTCAGGTGGATCGCGATTCACGGCTCGCAAGACCAAAGAAGGCGGCATCATCAATACGGTGATCGCCGACGAACGCACCAATAACTTGATCGTTCACGCGAACAGCCGCGGTGCCGATCAGGTCCGCGACCTCGTCAAGAAACTCGACAAAACCCTCCCCGCACAAATCGGCGGCGGCAAGGTTCACGTCATTTACTTGCAGTTCGCAGACGCCGAAGCTCTCTCCAACACTCTGAACGGTCTCGGCTCTTCCGCCGGTTCGGCTGCTCGTCCAGGTGGCGCCGGTGGTGCGGCAGGTGGAACGGGATCAAACCCCGTGCAAGCCTCGCTCTTCGAAGGCTCCATCAAGGTCGCGGCTGATAAGTCGACGAACTCGCTCGTGGTCACCGCCACGCCGAACGATTTCGCGACTGTTCAGCGGGTCGTCAACCGCCTCGATATCCCACGCGACCAGGTTTACGCCGAAGTCGTCATCATGGAGATGTCGCTCAGTAAGAAATTCGATATGTCAGTCAACGTCATGAGCCCGAAAAACGGTCTAGGATCGGTCGTGAACGGAGATCTAGCGAAATTTGTCGCGAATCCCCTTTCGTCCACAGGCGCTATTCTCGGTTTCAAAGCCGGCGGTACCAAGACCTTTAATGTCGGCGGACAAAACGTCGAAGTACGCTCGGTCGAGGGCCTGATCAATGCGATGCAGACCAATTCGAACGCAACGGTTCTCGCTACACCGCAAATCCTGACCCTCGATAATACCGAGGCATTGTTTGACTCGGTCGAAAAAATCCCGACCATTCAAACGACACTCACAAACGGTATTCAGCAAGCCACTCCAGGCGCCAAAGAAGACGTCGGCATCTCAATCAAACTCAAACCTTCGATCAATAAGATGTCGAATTTCGTGAGACTCGAAATCGAAGCCAAGCTTCAAGACTTCTCGGGTCGCGAACTTCCCGGGGCACTCGGTCAAGGCGGTCTAGCTACGACCTCGCGCCAGGCGAAAACTACGATCACCGTCGCCGATGGAGATACGGTCGTCATGGGCGGCCTTACGCGCGATAAACAAACCAAAACCGTTTCTAAGATCCCGCTCTTGGGTGATATCCCAGTGCTTGGATGGTTGTTCCGCGCCACCAAGGATGAATCGGACAAGATCAACCTCCTGCTCTTCATCACGCCGAAGATCATTCGCCAATATGAGAAGATCCGAACAGTTCTGGATCAGAAGCTCAAAGAGCGTGACGATTTCATCGAGACGTCCGTCGGTGGAAACGATACGAATCGTGCAAAACGCGACGATATCATCCGCAGTCTGCCGGACTTAAACGCTCTCAAGAACAATCGTCCGCAAACGAACTTCTCCATCGACAACCGTGCCGAACAAGCCTCGGCGGGTGGTCTGAGCGCACCCTCCGCGCCAGCACAGCAGCAGGGAACACGCGCGACCGACGGTAACATGGGAACTGCTGCTCCGGCGAACGGCCTTCCTCCCGTTCAACCCGGACAAGTTCCGGTGATGCCAGAAGGACTTCCTCCTCCCGGCACGGAATACTACGGAGACCCGAACTACGGTGGATACCCGATGGATCAAGCTCCCATGCCTCCTCCAGCAGCGGATTTCGGAGGCTGAGAAAATGTTTTTGCCTGCCGGACGTCCTGCCTTTTCGCAGGCATACTGCTTACGAACTCTCCACTGGAGAGTCAGGTTTCTCGCGCATCGTGCGCTCAAAATCCTGTACATCGCCTCTTCGAGTCGAACGCGTCACGCTTGTACAGACGAACAAAAACATTTTCTCAGCCCCACGCAATGGGTAAGAGGAAATCGGAGACGAGAACTTAAGCCATGTCTTTAGCGCACAGCCTGCCCGCACCTAAGCTCGGACAGATCCTTCTCAAGCACACTTCGCTCTCCGAAGAACAGCTCGATGAGGCTCTGCGACTTCAAGAGACCGAAGGCGGACTCCTCGGCGATATCCTGATCCGTCGGAACATGATTCTTCCGCACGAAATCATGCGCGCGCTCTGCATTCAGCTCGGCATTCCGTTCATCGAGGACTTGAAGCCGAACGATATCGATCCGAAACTCGTCACGCACATCCCGATCAACTACGCCAAAGCCAAAGAAGTCATCCCGCTTTCGACTGAGGAATCCACGCATGGTGAGATCCTCGTTGTCTGCGTAACCGACCCATTCAACGAATCGATCATCGACGATTTGCAAGTGCTCACGCGCATGCCGATCAAGATCTGCGTCTCGACTTCGATGAGGATCCAGGACGCGATCAACCGCGTTTATGAACGCAACTCCGGAAACGTCGTTTCCGAAATTCAAGGGGAATTCGAAGAAGCGATGGACCTAGAGGGTCCAATCGATATCTTGGAAGCCACCGAAGACGACGCGCCCGTCATCAAATTCGTGAACTCGCTCTTGTTCCGCGCCGTCAAAGAAAACGCGAGCGATATTCACATCGAGCCGTTCGAGAAAGAATTCGTCGTACGATTCCGCGTCGATGGCGTGCTCTACGACGTCATCCGCCAACCTAAACGAGCGCACGCGGCCATCTCTTCGCGTATCAAGGTCATGGGCCAGCTCGACATCGCTGAGAAGCGCTTGCCTCAAGACGGACGCATCAAAATCAAGATCGCCGGCAAGGACATCGACATTCGTCTCTCGACCGTCCCTGCCGCGCACGGCGAACGACTCGTCATGCGTATTCTCCAGCAGACGGGCAACATCATGACATTGGATCAGCTCGGATTCACCATCCAGAGCAAGGATCTCATCGAAGGTTTGATTTCCAAAAAGCACGGAATCATCCTCGTCACCGGCCCGACGGGTTCCGGTAAATCTTCGACGCTCGCAGCGTGCCTGTCGAAACTCAATTCGCCCGAACGCAACATCATGACGGTCGAAGATCCAGTCGAGTATCAGATTCACGGCATCAACCAAATTCAGGTCAATTCCAAGATAGAACTCACCTTTGCCCGCGTTTTGCGTGCTTTTCTTCGTCAGAACCCCGACGTCATCATGGTCGGTGAGATCCGGGATAAAGAAACCGCGACGATCGCCATCGAAGCTTCGCTCACTGGTCACTTGGTTCTCTCCACACTCCACACCAACGACGCTCCCGGGGTTTCGACTCGTCTCATCGACATGGGTGTGGAACCGTTCCTCGTGGCATCCTCGCTCCTCGGTGTGGCCGCACAACGACTGATCCGCCGTGTATGCCCTAAATGCCGAGAACCACACGAGCCGACCGAGTTCGAGAAGCTGGAACTGGGCATGCAGAAAATCCCGGCCGATGCGACGATTTTCAAAGCAGTTGGATGTGCATCTTGCTCGTATTCAGGGTATAGTGGGCGAACGGTTACACACGAGCTCATGATGATCGACGACCAAATTCGGTCGCTGATCGTCAAAAAAGCGGACGCGGGTCTCATCAAAAAAGCTGCTGTACAGGCTGGGATGAAAACACTGCGTGAGGACGCGATCAACAAGGTCTTACAAGGGATCACTACGATCGAAGAACTGATGCGCGCCACGCACGCCGAAGCTTAAGGAGAAACTGAACCACCGTGCCCATTTACGAATACAAAGCCTACGACTCCGCCGGAAAACCTGCTCGCGGCATCGTAGATTCAGAAAATCAGAAAGCCGCACGCCTCAAGCTCAAGAAGCAGGGCCTGGCTGTATTCGAGATTGCCGAGAAATCGGCGGCAGCGTCGTCTAAACAAAGTCGCGCAGCGGAGCAAGCAGCCGCAAACTCGCTTTTTGCGTCTAAGGCGTCGGTCAAGGACGTCGCGATGATGACTCGCCAATTGGCAAGCTTGATCAAAGCCAACATCACGCTCGTCGAGAGTTTGTCTGCGATGGTCGAGCAAACCGAACACCCGATGATCAAGCTCGTGCTTGCTCAAGTAAAACAAGACGTCAACGAGGGCCTGAGCCTCGCCAAGGCGCTCGGCAAGCACCCGCGCGTGTTCGACAATATTTTCGTGAACATGGTGGAAGCAGGCGAAAGCTCGGGCACATTGGGTCTAGTCTTACTTAAACTTGCCGATCTCAAAGAAGCGCAGATGCGCCTTCGCTCCAAAGTCGCAGCCGGCATGACCTATCCCGCGCTCATGATGGCTGTTGCGTTCCTGCTTCTCATCGCGATGTTCACATTCGTCATCCCGAAGATGAAAGAAATCTTCGTCAGCATGAATAAGCCGATGCCCGCAATCACCCAAGTCCTCATCAATATGAGTGACTTCGTGGTCGGCTATTGGTGGCTCCTCCTGGGAGGCGCGTTTGGTGGGCTCGTCTTTTTCAATCGATGGAGCAATTCTCCAAACGGTAAACCACAGTGGGACGCGTTCAAACTCCGCCTCCCGCTCGTGGGTACGCTCGTTCGAATGATCGGCGTCACCCGATTCGCTTCGACGATGTCGACGCTACTGGGAGCCGGCGTACCGATTTTGTCGGCGATGAATATTTCACGAAACTTGGTGGGCAACACCCAGATGGCAAACGCGATCGCTAGCGCGCGCGAAAACATCACCGAGGGTCAATCCATCGCATCCCCCCTTCAGAAGAGCGGACAGTTCCCTCCCGTCGTCATTCACATGATCGCTATCGGCGAAAAAACGGGTGAACTTCCGAACATGCTGAAAAACGTCGCGGAAACCTACGAAGAGCAGGTATCCGCCCGAATCGAAGGCATGACTGCCCTACTTGAACCACTGATGATCGTCGTCATGGGCGGCGTCGTCGGCTTCATCGTGATGGCCGTCATGTTCCCTCTACTCGATATGAGCAATATCAACTAGTCCCCGTCTCTGTATTAAGAAAGGAAACCACCCACACGTTTATGAAAACCGAAATGAAATTGAAAAACCTCCTCAAAGTCGCTCGCAACACGCAAGCGTTCACCCTGACCGAACTCCTGATCGTGATCGCGATCCTGGGTATCTTGGCGACGTTCGTCGGCGGAACGGTCATCAATAAATTTAACCGCGCAAAAGTGGATTCAACCAAGATCCAGATCAAGAACCTGGGCGTTGTTCTCGACGATTTCCGCCGCGAGTGCGGATTCTATCCGACGACCGACCAAGGTTTGGATGCACTCATTCACAAGCCAACCACCGGTCGCGAGTGCAAGAGCTACGATCCCGAAGGCTACATGAAGAACAAAGCCGTTCCTAAAGACTCCTGGAACAACGACTTCATGTACGAGAGCGACGGCAACAAGTACGTCATCAAATCGCTCGGCGCCGACGGCAAAGAAGCAGGCGAAGATCTCGACAAAGATCTGAGCTCCGAGGACACCTAACGAAATGAGATTCCTGGACGCGCGGTCACGCACGAACAGTGGTCGATCCGGCTTCACGCTGATCGAGCTACTCGTCGTGATCGCGCTCCTGGGTCTCGTGGGCCTCATCGCTCTCCCGAACATCTCGGGCGTATTCAAGATCTCCCTCTCCTCTTCCGTTCGCGAACTCGCCTCCACCATCAAAGAAACCTACAACACGACGATGATGACCAAACGGGTTCATCGCCTCGTAATTGACATCAAGGCCAACCAATTCTGGGTTGAAATGGGACCGACCCAATTCCTCATGGACACCGAAGACTCCAAACGTCGCGAAGAAAGACTCACGCGCGGGATGAGCTTCAAAGAGCGCGAAGAAGCCGAAAAGAAAAAATCCGAATCTTTCGTCATCATCAAAGGCATCAACAAAGGCAAACGCCCGCTGCCCCGAGGCGTCTCCTTCGAGGACGTCATCACCGAGCAAAACGACCAGGCGATCGTTGAAGGCCAGGCCTACATCCACTTCTTCCCGGGCGGCATGATCGAGCAATCGATGATCCACCTTCAAGATAACTCCAGTCACAAAGCGACGCTCGTCGTGCAACCCATCGTCGGTCGCACGCGCGTCTATGACCGGCACATTCCCAAAGAGGAGGTTTTCTCACAAAAATGAGGCACCTCCCGAGTCGCCTCCGCGACAACCGCTCAGGATTCACGCTTCTTGAAGTCATGATCGCCATGGCCATCATGCTTGTCGCGTTTGCCTCGATCCTCATGGTCCAGCGATCGAGCCTGAATACTTCGGCGAAATCCAAACAGATGAACGTCGTCGGAATGCTCGCTCGAAACGCCATGACCATGACTGAGGCCGAGATCCTCGGGAAACCGTTCAGCGAGATTCGCACGGAGCTATCGGGACAGTTCGAAGACCCCTATCAAGACTATTCCTGGGAACGTAAGGTCAAGGAGATCGAGTTCCCGAATATATCGGCTCTTTTTCAGAATCCCGAGGCCGAAGATCAAGCACCTCCCGCTGACGGCTCGTCGAATGCGAACGTGCAAGAGCAAATGGGCAAAGTCATTTTCAATTACCTCTCGAAATCGATTCGAGAGATCACGATCACCGTCAAATGGAAACGAGGCGCAGGAGAACAGTCTTACGTGGTCGCGATGTACTGGGTGGATTTTGAAACTCCATTTAGTCTGACACCATGATGAAACTTTTTTCTTGCCGGACTCCTATCCTCCCAAAAATCTCGCCTGCGGCGAGAACGCATCACGCTTTTTTGGAAGTCGAAAAAAGTTTCATCATGGTGTCAGCGCGCAAAAAACAAAGCCTACGAGAACGAACAGCCGGTTTCACCCTTCTCGAAGTTTTGATCTCGATTACGATTTTGATCTTCATCAGTCTGGCGATCTATCAGTCAATGACCCAGACGTTTCGTATGCGCGACGTGCTGATTCGCGAAGGCGATTTCTATAACGGCATTCGGCTCTCGATGGGACTGGTCGAGCGCGACTTGAACATGCTTTTTTCGCCGGTCGCTTACCTCCCCCCCAAGCCGAAAACTCCGCAACGTCCGGGTTTTCCAGGTCAACCGGGTGGATTCGGACAACAGCCCGGAGCGCAACCACCCACGCAGGACGAACTCGAGACTGCCGCCGAACTGGGAAAACTCACTGATTTCTGGCTCCCATCGACCGTTAAGACCGGCGTCAGGCTTTCTCGATTCGTTGGCGAAGAGCAGAAGATGAGTTTCATCACTTCCTCGCATCAACGACTCTACAAAGACCGTCCCGAGAGCGAATTCGTCAAGGTCACCTATGAACTTCGCGAAGAAAAAGACGAAGACTACCGCTTAGAAGGCGCGCGTACGCTCGTTAAGATCGTCGACACCAACGTCTTCGATGACGAAGAGAAAAAAGACACCTGGAAAAAAGCCTATTATATCTTGCCTGGCGTGAAGACCATGACTTTCCGCTACTTTCGACGCGATAAAAAATCCTGGCAGAACAAATGGGATAACGGAAAAACCGACGACGACCTGAACGGAAAATATCCGGACCTCGTTGAAATCAAAATCGAAGTCATCGGAGGACAACGCCTTCGATTCGACGGCCTATACACGCTTCATGTGGGAACGCCTTTTTATGGACTGGAAAAAACTTATTGAGCGGGCCCGGACGGGCTTTCCGCTCCTCCGGTCCAAACCGAAAAAGAACGAAACCGGGATCGCACTATTCATGGTGCTTTCGGCGGTGACGATTCTCTCGGTGCTCGTAAGCGAATTCACATACGTCGCGCAAGTGAACGCGCGCCTTGCATTCGATGCCACCGATCAGGTCAAGGCTCACTACCTTGCGCTCACCGGCCTTAAGATTTCCCTCCTCAGACTCAAGGCCTATCAAAATCTCAGGGGCATGGGCGGCAAGGGCTCCAATCTGCCGTCAATTCCAGCAACGGTGCTGGAACAGGTTTGGAAATTCCCGTTCTCCTATCCGATCCCCAAAGACGTTCCCGGCATCCCCGTCATCACCAAGGACGAGATTGCCAAGTTCGAAACCGAGAGCGGTCTTCAGGGTCGGTTCACCGCGACGATCGAGTCCGATTCGAATCGCATGAACATCAACTCCGCGCTCCCCGCCTATGCAGCTCCAGCCCCTTCGCCGAGTGCTAGTGCAGGAGCCGGCGGTCGCGAAGACGAAGACGGCGGCGGTGGATTTGGGGGCGGCGGTTCACGCGGACGCCCGAATCCGAATCCAAGTCCGACCAATTCGGCTGACCCCAAAGCTGCCCGGGAGCAACTCACGGCGTTCATCACGAACACCATCAATCAGAAGTTCAAAGACGATACCGATTTCGCCCAGGAGTACCGAGACCTCAGTATTGAGGAGCTCATGGATAATATTTTTGGTTGGATCGACCCCTCGTTCCAGCCACGCAACGGAAGCGGTCGTCAGGTCATCCCTTACAAACGTGCGCCTTTTTACTCGGTCTCCGAGCTTCGCATGATCCATCCGATTGATGACGGTCTCTACCAGCTATTGGCACCATTGTTTACGACGAATCCGACGACCGGGATCAACGTCAATACGCTCGAAGCCCCTCTTCTACGTGCACTTTTCCCAGGCGTTACCGACGAGGAGGTCGAGGAGTTTTTCAAATTCCGTGATTCCGAAGAAGCCGATAACCGCTTCAAGGACGCTCAAGCATTCTGGACCTACATTGCCAAGGCGTTTGGAAGCGTTGGCCGCTCCGAGACCGAACTCAAACAGAAATTCTCTTCTCAAGGCATTTACTTCATCGTCGATGAGGAGACGTTCAAGATCACCGTCAGCGCCGAAGTCAATAAAGCCATGCGCGTGATCGAGGCCTGGGTCTCCCTGGTAAAACCCGATAGCAATTCCGGCCGACGCCAAGGCAACACGACAAACCCCAATGGTGCTGGCGGAAACGGGGCCGACGGCAGTGGTGCACAGCCCCAAAATCCGGGTGGACAAGACCCGGCGGCGGCAAATCCAAACTCAACTACGACGCCGAATATTGGCCTAAAAATCACCTTTATGAGAGAATCCTGAGAGATGAGAAATGTTTTCGTTCGTCGGACTCCTGTCCTACCGCCCCTCGCCTCTTCGAGGCGAACGCTTCACGCTGGTGCGGACTCACGAACCCATTTCTCATCTCTCAGTACTGATTTTGACACCACGAGAATGCCAGAGGGTGCACGCGCATGAGAATTCTTGGACTGGACATTGGAAGTACCAGTATCAAAGCGATTGAACTGAACTCGGCTTTTGGCCGCTCAGAAGTACAAGAGTACTATGAGCTCGAAGTTCCGACGGGTACCGCTCCCGCCGTCGCGGCCGCCGAACTGATTGCCTCGCTCAAAAAGAAACCGGACCGTGTCATCACCAACGTCAAGAGCAACCGGGTCACGTTCCGGAACCTCAAACTTCCGACCCGCGACAAAAGAGCCATCCAATCCAGTGTTCGTTTCGAGATCGAGGACGACCTCCCATTCGAAGAAGACGATTTGATTTACGACTGGGTGAACCTGGGCGCCGTCGGCCATGAAACGGCCATCCACGTGGCCGCGACCTTGAAGACGAACGTCGCCGAGTATTTGGCGCTTCTCGGGGAATCTGGCGTCGATCCGGACGTACTCACGACGGAGGCTTCCGCCTACCGTGCTCTGTTCAGAAAAATTTCTTCGGGACTGACGGCGACGGATCGCCCGATCATGCTCGTCAATCTTGGACATGAACGCACGACCATCTATGTTCAGCACTTGGGCAATCCTGTCCTGTGTCGCGAGATCGCCTGGGGATCGCGCGAGATGTCGATTGCACTCTCGAAACGTTACAACCTAACGATCGAAGCCGCCGAAAAAGCCAAAATCGAAAGCGGATTCGTCCTTCCGATCACTCAAATGGAGCAAGTCTCCGAAGAGCAGCGCGATTTCGCGGCATCGGTCTACGAGTGCCTCGCTCCACTCATCCGCGACGTCAAGCAAGCGGACCTGAGTTCGAAAACCGTCACCGCCCAACGTGTCGGATCCATTTACCTGGCTGGACCCACTGCACTGATGCCAGGCCTCTCCGCGACTTTCGCGGAGGAAATGAAAATCTCGACCCACATCTTGAGACCGCTCAGCTCCTTGGGTGAGAGCCGGGTCACCTATTCTGAACAAACCGATGTGCGTTTCCCGCTCGCCCTTGGACTCGCACTTGCTGCGACGAGCCCCGAACGCAGCGTTCTGGTGAACCTTCGCAAAAAAGAATTCGCGCGAACCTCTTCAGGCCCCGGCCTCAACCTATCGCTCGTCGCCAAGCCGATGAAGACGCTTTCAGTCGCGATGGTGCTCGCGATCATCATTCTTTTCACCCAGTCCTCGATGATCGATTCGCAGATCAAAGACTCGAGCACGGGCTTGGAAAAAGCGACGCGAAATTTTTTCTCAGGTATCGCCCCTGGTACTCTCAAAAATTACATGGCGAACACCTCGAGTTTGAAACGCGCCGTCGACTCCGAGCTCAACAAGGAACGAAGCCTCCTCAAGCTACTGGAGCCGGATCCTTCTTCGCCTTTTGATTTTCTCAAGGATCTCTCCGCCGCCGTTTCTCGCGACGTGGTGACTGATCTGATGAAATTCTCCCAAAGCTCGGCGACTGCAACCAGCCAAGTCCCTTCTGAGATGGAGTTCTGGGTCGCGTCTCCTCAGGTAGGAGAACGGTTGAAAAACGCCGTCGTCTCGCGGTTCCCTCAATTCAAAACGGATTCGATGACGGACGTGACCGGCGCCGACGGACTGAAGAAATACAAACTCGTGTTTCGCATGTCTGCAAGCGGTGCAACCGGAGGGAAGAAAGATGGCAAGTAACTCCAGGCTTTCTCAACTGATCGAGCAGCTTCAAGAGAAGATCCAGGAACAGGTCTGGTATCAACAGATCCGCGCCAAATGGGACGAACTGGACCCCAAACATCGTCAAGTCGCTTCGATGGTGGGCGTGTTCGGATCGTTTGCCGCCCTCGTTCTCATCACTCTCCTGATGTATAGCTCGGTCTCGGACAAACAAGCGGAACTCGATGAAAAACTCGCGCTGATCAAACACCTCAACCGCTCCCAAGATGAGCTTCGTCGATTACGCGACAACAATCCGCTCTCTGGGATGGGCGCCTCTGACGAGCCGTGGACGGCGTACATTGAAACGCAAGCCTCCCAAATGGGAATTGCGGCCGAGAACCTCAAAGTCAACGAACAAGCCGCTCAGTCGGGATCAAACGGAGCCCCCAGCGAGCAGCTGATCGATGTCGACGTGAAAAAAGTAAACGTACGCCAACTCGTTAAACTCGTCTTTCAACTCGAGAACGGCGGACGTCCAGCCAAGGTCAAGACACTCCAAGTCGATACCGAGCCGGATGAGAGCGGATATGTGAACCTCAAATTTTCGCTCCTCACCTATCAAGCTCCGAAAAAGTAGGAATGGATCTGATGGAAGATACGATCTCGATCGAAGAAATTCAGGAACCCAAATCTAAACGCATCCTCAAGACGGTTTCCTGGGGGCTTTTCGCGCTTTTTTGCCTGCTTTTCTTTACGCTACTCCGCATTCCTCAAACCAAGATCACGGCTACCCTTCTGGGCATGGTCAACCAAGAAATCGCTCCGATGGGCTATGCGCTGTCGGCTGACGAAGGCAAAATCAAGCTGGGTTTCGGGCTTTATTACGAACTCAGCGGAGTCAAAGTCCTGAAGACCGCCACCCAAAAAGCCCTCAGTTTTTCTAAACTCGAGCTTCATCCATCGATCATCGCCGCCGTTCAAGGCAAACTCGGCGGAGACCTTGTTCTCGAAGAAGGCGAAGGCCGCATCTATGGCTCCGTCTACATCAAGAACCAGAAACCCGAAGCGGATCTCAAGATCGAGTCATTGAACCTCGGGCGAATCGGCGTACTGCCGTTCTTATCCCCGGATCTTCAAGGCACCGCCGAGGTCAAAGGTACGATCCAAATCGAAGAGAAAAACGGACAGATCGGACTGGAGCTGAGCCGCATCTCGCTTGATGAAACCAAGATTCAAGGATTTCAAATTCCGAAAATCGCTTTGGCAACGGGATCGATCGATATCGAAATCGCGCAACCGAACGTCAAGATCAAGACATTCCGACTGGGTCGCGCTGCCGCCAGTGACGATCTCTACGTGAGCTTGAAAGGCGACGTGAAACTCGCCCAATACATCGACAGTAGCGATGCGAATCTCCGCGTGGAGCTCTCGCTCTCTCCCAAGCTTCAGCAGTCGTTTTCGCTCCTCGATGCGCTTCTGGGGCAAATGAAGCAAAAAGACGGCAGCTACAAGTTTAAACTCATTGGCCCTTTGAACGCATCCATGCCACAACCAGATACCTAATGGATCGAACCTCCGCTTTCGAAGCCTATCTCGAAGACCGCCTCCAGATTCAAAAAGACCGGTTTCCGGCTCCGCTCTGGAACTCCGTTCGTTACAGCGTTTTCTCGGGCGGCAAACGCATTCGGCCCCGGCTGATTTTCGCCTCCGGTCTGGCCTTGGGCCTGAGTGACCGAGAACTGTTCCCGCTTGCGGCGCTGGTTGAATTCATTCACACCTACACACTGATCCATGACGATCTGCCTGCGATGGACGACGACGATTTCAGGCGCGGTAAACCGACGAATCACAAACTCTTTGGCGAGGCGACTGCGCTCCTCGCGGGCGATGCGCTCACTCCGCTTGCGCTCCAGGAACTTTTTAAGCTGCCGGTCAGCGACACGGTCCGCATGCGCCTTCTCTCGATCGTTCTGGAATCCATCGATGGCGGAGAGTTGATCGGCGGGCAAGTGGCCGAGTTTGAATTGAATGCGCCCACTTCGCTTGCGGCTCTGGAATCGATCTTTTCACGCAAGACCGGCGCACTCTTCGGGCTCTGCCTCATGCTCACCTCGGTTGCATCCGAGAAAACCGCCGATTTCACGCGCGAACTCGGTGCGATCGGCCGCCAGATTGGTATTCTCTTTCAACTGGCCGATGACCTTGAGGACGACTGGAACGAGAAGAGCCTCGACTTCGCTCACATCGCCAGTATCGCTTCGCGCACCGACGTCGAACAGCTTGCAAAAAAACAGCTTCAAGACCTGAGGAAAAAGTTAGAGCGCTTGCCGCTCGAGCTTCGATCGTCCTTGGAACCTTTTGTCGAGGAGATCGCAAAGAAATGCGAAAACGCCTAAAACGCCTCTTCATCACGGACCCCTGGAATACCCTCGATCACCCTCGCGATACCTCCCTGCGGGTCATGCAAGAGGCTCGTATTCAGGGCGAATCCGTTCACTGGTGCGATTTCAAAACGATCACCTGGAACCAAGGGAGACTCACGGCAGAAATCCGCGAACTTAAGAACGCCCCCGACAGACTCGATGCGGGGAGTTTTGTTTTTTCTGCACCGAAACGGAGTGTTCTCTCGGGATTTTCCCAGGCTTTCTACCGCCCGGATCCACCGGTTGATCTCTCCTATTTGCTCCCGCTACAACTCATGCGGCTTGCCGAACTCGAGCGCACGACCGAGCTCGTGAATCCGCTCGAATCACTCTTTTCTCGCAGCGAGAAACTCGAGTGCCTGTTTGATCGCAAGCTCACTCCCGCGACCTTAATTACGGTTGACCGAGCCGAGATGGAATCATTTCTAAAACAACACGGCACGGTGGTTCTAAAACCACTGAATACCGCCCAGAGCAAAGGGGTCGCTATCCTCCGCTCATCTCGAGATCTCCATCACGCACTTGCCTCGCAAGCAGACCTCCACTCCACCATGGACCTGCCTCAAGCTCTGCAAGCCTATCGCCCTGCGATCCTGGACGGAGAGAAGCGCACCTGGTGGATCGACGGCAAGCTCCTCGCATTTGCCCAAAAACTGCCAAAATCTGGAGAGTCCATCATCAACATGGATTCGGGAGGCAGTGTTCGAGCAGCACCACTGACGGCAAAAGAAAAACGAGCCCTACCGGCGATCTCCAAACGGCTGAAGCAATCGAAAATCCGCTGGGCCGCCATCGACTTGATCGACGGACTGATCACGGACTATAACTTCACGTCGCCGGGACTGATTGTTCAAATGGAGCAGGTCTTGGGTGAGAACTTGGCGAAAAAAATCCTCAATCTCACGCGCGCTCGTCGTTAAAATACCCACTTAAAAAAATGCCCAAGCCGCCGATCCAGCAGCTCACGCACCTGGGTGGGAACTTCGCGTTTTGCCGGCGTTTCTTCTGCAGCAACCGGGGTCTGGGAACGCGCTTGAACTCGGTTCTTGAAATTCTTCAGATGCTTGCGAGCGCCTTCGAGCGAAAACCGCTCGGTATACAAAAGATGTTTAATAAAAATCAGCGTCTCGACGTCCTTCTTGCGATAGACACGCTGGCCGGACTCGGACTTTTGCGGTTTTAAGCCGGTGAACTCTTTTTCCCAATAGCGAAGCACGGACGTCTTGACCGCGAGCAAATCAGCGACCTCTCCGATTTTGAAAAAAAGCTTCTGAGGAAGTGCATCCAGGGCGGCTTCGAGGTCGAATTCGCGAACGAGTTGATCTGCAGCCCAGGATCCGACCGGGGCGGCTGAATCCGGAGATTCCCAAACGGAATCGGTTAATCGAATGGGAAGCGATGATGGAGCGACGGGGCGGCTCTTAATCTTCGCCATCCTCATCATCCTCATCGTCCTCGATGATGGTGGAACGATCGATCGTCTTGCCTTCGAGGGCGGCATTCACTTCGGCACGCAGCACTTGGCTCGGGCGAAAGGTCAGAACCTTACGCGCGGAAATCTCAATGCTTTGGCCGGTTTGCGGATTGCGGCCGATGCGGGAGCGTTTTTCGCGAACGACGAAATTGCCGAAACCCGAGATCTTGATCTTCTCGCTCTCGGCGAGCGTCGTTTTCAAGGTATCAAAGACCAATTCCACGAGATCCGACGCTTCTTTTTTCGAGAAACCCACTTTTTCATAAAGGGCTTCTACGATGTCTGCTTTCGTCATGGCCACGGCTTCGATCCTCCTTAAGCGTTGGTTTCGATAAACCGTTGAATTCGCTTCTCTTTTTAAAAGAGTGACGGAAGATTAAAAAAAGAACAAGACAAAATCATGAATCATTTCAAGTGATAGGCTCATTTTTAACGTCAAACTTTCACCGCCCAAATTCACCCGACACGCCGATTCGGTCCGCTAGGTAGACCAGAAGCCCGTTTCGACGTTTTCTAGATTTATAATGCACCGCATGATACCTGCGGCCGATGAATTTTTCCGGTCGAGGCACCCCCTCCCGCGCAAACACAATACGTAGGTGGACCTATGTGATTCTCATCGCATTCGTCTCACTCAGCTGGGCCTACGAAACCCAGGCGCTCGACATTGCCCCCTCCACCCAAGTCGAGAACTGGGCCAAAAGTCACGGCGAAAAATCCCTGACCAAATGGGAGAACGCTTATTCGGCCTGGCCCTATGATGCCATTACTGCACGCTATCAGTACCCGAGTTCCCAGTCGATTCAAGGCTCTCTCATCGCAACGACTAGACAAACGAGTTGGTCTAAAAACAGTTTTCAAGCGTTTACGGCAGAACTGGAAAATGCACCTCGCGAGGAGCTCCAAACCTGGTTTTATTCATCTCATCTGAACGTTTTGACCCGATCACAGCCGGTGATCGGAAACCAAGTTCATGTGCTCGGTGTCGATGACATTTCCCGTTATCGACTCGGTCTCATTCAATCGGCCCGACAATCGATTTGGATTTCTACATTTCTCCTCAATTGCGACGCCGGTACTGAGCCTCTCATTCAACTCCTTGAACAAAAATCACGTTCGGGCGTCTCGGTGAGAGTTCTACTCGATTCGATTTTTTCTCAAACGGATCCGGGTTGCCTAGAGAGACTCACTCGTTCGCGCATCTCGGTCGTCCGCTATTCACCGGGAACACTCAAGATCCACCATCAGAAATTGGGTATCATTGACGGAAAATCCGCCTGGGTGAGCGGAGATAATTTGATCGGCGCTCAAGTGTCTGCGCGATCGAACAATGACGGACTCAGAGACTCTCACCTGTCCATTCAAGGCCCGGCAGTCCGCGAGTTAGCAAAAGTGTTCACTCGTCGATGGAAAACCGCGACTGGCGAGACATTACCACTACCTGCTCCCATCACGAAGGCGGGAACCACCCCTTGCCGAGTGATTGAAAAAGACGCGAGCAAACAGGACCGCCGCATCCTCCATTTCATCTTCGAACTGATCAGCCGCGCGAAAAAGCATCTCTTCTACAACAATATCCACGTCGATTTTGATCATCCGGAAAAATCATCCGTCGGTCGCGAAATCCTGCGACTCATCATCCGAATCGCGAACGCGCGGCCTGACCTCCGCGTGGATATGCAAACCAACCACTCTCGTCGCCCTACCGATGATCATTCGATGCCGAGAAAACCTCGAAATGCGTTTGAAACAACCGTGATTTGGGCGGCCGAGCATCTGACACCGTCACCGCTATCCGAAATTGAGCCCGCTCGACAAGCCATCCGCGCGCTCATGGAACGGGACAATTTCCATTGGTGGGCGTACGACGGCTACCAACATTCTAAGAGCTATTCCGTCGATGGTGTGGTGACCGTCATCGGTAGCTACAATGCCAACGACGAATCGCAGGACCAGAGTACGGAGCTCATGGTAGCATGCTATTCAGAGGCACTGGCCCAAGAACACAGGAAACTCTACGTGCTCGACTGGCTGAACTCCATTCCCATTCCACTGACCAGAGATCGCTAACCTATGAGCGAGCAAACACCTCTGCAGATTCAAGAATGGCCACAGGATCCGATCAGCGGTCGTCTCCTGACCGGGCATTTGATTCAACTCGGCTTGGGACGACCCGAGCTCTATTCGAAGATTCTCGCAAGCCGTGCTGACGTGATTGTTTTTAGAATCACTCCGGAACGCAGCCATTGGATTCCGTTGCGCCCGGAACTGATCGAGCGCGTTTTAGTGACCCACTCGTCCCAGTACGGTAAACGCAGCCCAGGCTACGAACGACTCCGGAAAATCTTGGGTCACGGCATCGTGACCAAAGAAGGCACCGAATGGAAACAGAGTCAAAAACTCCTCGGCCGTTACTTCGGGCTGACCCAAATTGATTCACGAGAGTCGGAACTCCGTGCTCATGTTCGAGACACCCTGAGTGAAGTCCTGACAGAACCCCACAGTATACCGATCGGCCCGCTCATGAGTCGAATCGCCCTGGAGCTGTTCGCACGCTACTTACTCAGACTCGATGATCGCGCCAAAACGGATCGTCTTCGCCGGGCCTTGGACGGGATTTTTCGGCGGTTCGTCCTTTGGCAAAAATTCCCAAGCCCGCTCACGATCCGACTATTTGGCGACTATTCGTTTGCGTTTAATCACCTCACCGGTACCTTCGTCGAACTCATCCAATCGATTGTACAGGCAATGCCCGAAAACCACCCACTACGAGCCAGCTACCGCGAGGCCGGAATCGGAGACGCGGGCCTCCAAGGCGATCTTCGCAACCTCCTGATTGCAGGTCACGATACGTCGGCGAACGTGCTTCAGTTCGCGCTCTATGAATTTGCGCGTCGCCCGGAATTTCAAGCCCAGGCTCGGACCAGTACCCCTTTTCTCGAGGACTGGATTCTCGAGACTCTACGGCTCTATCCTGCGATCGCCAATTTCGGTCGATCGGCATTCACCGACGATACCTGGGGCGAGACTTCCATTCGAAAGGGAGATTCCGTGGCCGTGAGCCCGTTTCTCTTGCACCGAATGGAGCGGTTTTTCCCGGACGCGCTGAGGTTTGACCCGCTCAGGCCCCAAGACTCAAAACGCTGGAGCGAAGAAGCATTCATTCCATTCGGTAAGGGCGCGCGCTCTTGCGTCGGTCGCGGTTTCGCGCTTCGTGAAATGAAATGGATCTTGTCCGAAATTTTAGAGTCTTACGATATCACGCTATCGAGTCCGGAGATTTCGGAAACAGACCTCTATCCCTATACGACGCTTCAGTCGCGAAATCCTATTCGACTCAAGTTTTCCCGACGAATCGGCAGACCTGGTATGCCAAACCATCACGACTAGGTACGAGAGCCACGGCTCGGGGATAATTACTGAGCATGACGACACCGTTGACGACGGTCTCACCAAAAGGAATCGTTTGAGGGATCTTGGTCAGATCAGTAATGAGCACCGATGCTTCTTCCGTCACCCGAAGCTCGCGGAGAGCATCGTCGCCTTCTGTCTCGCGAAGAGCGTCCAGCGTTTTTAGTCCCTGCGCGACTCTCTCCGGAGTCATTCGGCGCTTGAGATCGCGGATCTCTCGCGCAATGTCCGCAAGGTCGTCCGTCAGCAGTCGTTCGCGATCGAACCAGGCGAGTTCAGCTTTGACTGCGTTTCCAAAATAGTAGATCGGAATTTCAGGAAGCACGAACCTCAGATTCATCGGGCAGATAAAAACGATTTGAGCTTGCGGGATTTCGCGAGCTTTTTCCCGAAGAATCCAGGCGGAAATCGCATCAAACCGCGAAACTTCGGCATCTCGACTACGAATCTCTTTGATTTCAGAATCCGGTATCAGTCTGAGCGGACTCCGCTCGAGTTCCGAGTTATCAAATGAGCGGTATTCACCTCGCCCGGTGAAACCCAAGTCTTTAAGCGCCATAGGCTCGGCGCTCGCGGATGCCGCCAAACGGGCGGTTGAGATCAGGCTTCGGTCCGTTTCCCAGGGAGTGAGGAACTTACCGCCGTACGCTTGCCCCCAAGTACTGAGCCACTGGAACAACGAATGCCCGTCTCCCAGTACGTGCGCGAAACTGATGAGCAGGAAATCTGCGTTTAGAGTTCGAAGCAACCGAATAGACAAGAGTTGCTCACTCCCGGATTTCACCCGGGGTACCCATTTCGCAAGCTCTGTACTCTGCTCAAGGGACATGTCGCTCGCCGACAAGTCCACTTCATCAAAACTGATTTCACCTGACGGAACGAAACGAGTCCGTTCACCGTATTCAAGTCGGGCGGATAATATCGGATAGAGCTCGGAAACTTGCCCGAGCGAGGATTTAAGCCGGGGGCCATCCACGCGGTCACGGAATCGCACGGCAAGCTCAGCCGCACCGTATTCGCGGTGCGAGAAGAGCACATCGATCGAGTTCAGCTCATTCATCCGAGGCGCGCCATCAGAGAATAGGGGCTTTTTTCAGGATCCGCCTTGAGTTCAACATAGGCCTGATGGATTTGCGCGAGAATCTCGCCCGTCGATCGGATTGTTTCAATGAGCGCGCGTTTGACCGATGCGGCCGCCTCTTCGTTCGTCACGACATAACCCAAGACGACGTTCACTTCTTCGGCATGTTTTTCATCGATCTGCCCATGTTGATGAAGAAACGTCATCGCCTGTGGCTTGATCCCCAAAGAACTCTGAAGATCTCCAGCAATCGGACGAAATATCTCATAGCAACTCTCAGCCCAGTAGGAGTAACCGAGACGCGCGGCGGGATGCCACTGTGTTGCGATCTCGCTGACCAGCGCAATGAACGCACTCGTCGACGGGAGCGCCGGCGGTATGGTGGCTTCTTCCACATCCAGACCAAATGCCTTGAGATCATGGAGCGCCATGTACTCGTGACCTGCTTCTTCTTCGGCATGATGGAAACAGAATTTCATGTATCGAACCTTAGTCCCGGTATCCATTTTCCAGCGATGACTCTGAAGGTTCTGTGCGACCAGTGCCTGATTCACCGGATTCTCGCGCGTGAAATGATAGACCTGGCTCAAGTAGATCGCAAAAAGTCGCTTGTCCCCCGTACCATTCATCGCTGCGCGCATGAGGGGGTTGGTCTTAATGACTTCGCTCCACTCTTGCCACATCAGCCCATGGAGCTCTTGGATGAATGCTTGTGTTTGAATCATATGCGTTCCTCGTTTCCCTAAATAAATGCCGATAACCCGGTTAACTGCTCAATCGCATACGAGCGAGAACTCTTTTCAACTCGGTAGAGGTGGTAGAGTTTTTCTTGGACCGAAGCCTCGAATCTGAGCCACTGCTCTACCCCTGGAAATCCCGGTAGGCTCAGTGCGTAGTCGCCATTGGCACGGTGAATGGCGGAGAGCAAATAGGCGCCGTACTCTGCCGAAGTGTTCGAAATCAGATCGATCAAAAAATGACGTGGTTTACCACCATCAATGGGATAGAGCTTGGTATTCGAACTATTCCAAATCCATGCCGCCACCCAATCTCCCGTCGGAGTTTGCGCGCGCACCCAGCTGCACTCGCGCTGGAACTGAAGGTACGATTCGAATGACGAAAAATTCTCGACATGTAGGTCATACGCCGTAAAAACATGCGCTCCACCCTCCGGCTCGCTCTCTAACGATTCGATGGAACAATCCGCGAACGTCCGATCACCTTCATAGGGTGGAACGACGTATTCGTTTAGCCGTCCGAATTCATTGTAGTGAATTCCATAGGACTCGAGGAGCGGTAACGAGTCGCGCCACCGTTCATTGTTACTAGCAACCAAGGTATAGAAACCGCGAAAACCGAACCGCTCGCTAAATAATTCTTCGTGCTCCAGAAGTGATCGATAGATTCTTCTCCAACGCGCGAAACAACGTGAGCCACCTTGAATACGAAGATCGCGCAGGTAGCCGAACGGACCGGCAAAAGGCTCTCGATTTCCACACTTCAGCGAGAGAACGGCGAGTGCCTCATACCCCTGATCGCCTCCCATTCCCATGGTGATCGGAAAGTTGAGAAATGCGGAGCGATCAAGCACTCCGAAAAAATCGAGGCGTTCGGGCCGTCCGAGCTCCGGAGCAACTGAATTCGCCTGATTGTAAAAACTACGAAGCGCGATCTCCTCAGAACGCCCAGAAATTCGTGAAAAGTCGAATTTAGATATCCAATCCAAGAAAAGCTGCTGTAAGTCTGCACGATCCAGAGACGCAATGTCCGGCGAAAAAATGACAGCCGATCGTTTCGGGTTGGCCCCTAATTTCATAGGCGATACTATAGTCAATCTGTAGAAGGGTCCTCCAGCGAGAACTCGTTTCACAAGATCGCAGGGTTTCTGTTGTTTCCGATTCGTGAGATCCTCTTACCAGAGGGGTCCTCAGATGCGATTCATCACTGGAGTACTGATCATAGCAATAACGGCGACCGCATTTGCCCAGGAAACTCCACAGAAAACACCGAACGAGTCCACAGAGAAGACACTTCGAAACAAAACCGCGAAGTACTGGACCCAGCGCGAGAAAAAAGAATCTATCCGCTGTCGCCGGCAGTACAAACTCTGTTGGGACAAAGAGACTCAAATGTGTGTGGAGTGCAACTACCCGCGTGTAGCAGGCCAAATAGAAAAAGCCGGTGACACCAGATCATCGCCCCCACCTTCGGCCGACCCAGAAGTCGTTCCAGATATTTCTTCAGGGTCTATCGCTCCGTAATGTAATCAGCGAAGCTCCGCCCCAAATTCCTTCGTCACGGCTGCGATGATCGCGGCTGACAACGGCTCAACTTCGGCATCCGTCAGTGCACGTGTGTCGTCGCGGAACAGCGTACGGAATGCGAGCGAAACTTTGCCAGCGGCGACTTGACCGCCTTGATAGCGGTCAAACACGCGAGCTGATTTCAGGAGTGGCTTGCCTGCTTTTTGAATCGCGGCGATCACGGCATCGGCCTTGACCGAGCCATCGAGCAAAAACGCGAAATCGCGCTCGATCGGAGGCGTGTCTGCCCAGGGTTCGAACGTTTTGGCCGCATACGATCCTCGGCTCATCTTCTTCAGCGCTTCGAAATCCCACTCCCCGATCCAAACCGGAGATTTGAACTTCTCGGCTTTCTCAATTTTTGGGTGGAGGCGACCGAACGCGCCAATCTCCTGATTGCCCAACAGTAGGATTGCGGACTGTCCTGGGTGGAGATTCGCATGGAGCGCGCTTTTCGAGCGAGACTGATCAAGCCCCAGCATGCGCAGGCCCTTGGTTCCGAGCTGCTCAAAGAATCCGGTAACGACACCTTTGGCATCGTAGAAATCATAGAGACGATCTTCGCTCGACAATCGCACCGAAGATTCCGGACCCGACAACAGAAACGCGACCTTCCACTGTTCGGTCACGCCCGTATCGGAGTTAGATTTTACTTCGATCGGCGCGTTCTCTGGATGATGAAACGTCGGTCGGATCTCGAAAATGGGGAGCGCAAGCGCGTCCGAACCAAAATGCTTGCGCGTGCTTTCGCGCAAGTTCTCAAGCAATCCCGGAATCAGCGACGGCACGAGGAACTCGTACGCCTCGCTCAGGGGATTCAACAGTTTCGCTGTGGACTTCATCCCCAAGAGCTCGAGTTCCGATTTAGATCGAAAACTGTAGTTGATCGTCTCGGACAGCCCCTGACGAACGAATGCTTCTTTGGCGCGGTTCAAGAAAATGAAATCAGCCGAGGAACGTGCCTGCGGAGCGGAAGAGAGCACCGGTACGGTGGACGGGATCGCATCGTAGCCAATCGTACGTGCGACTTCTTCGGTCAGATCTTGCTTGATGTTGAGATCATGGCGATAGCTCGGGGGCGTAATCGAGAAAGCACCGCTCGTCTCGACGACATCGCATTCGAGTCCACGAAGGATCGAGGCGACCTTGTCCTTGGAAACATCAAATCCCAAATAATTCGTGCAGTAGTCAAATGGGAGCGTAATCGCGGTACGCTTCGCGGTATCTACGGCTTTCACATGCGATCCACCGGTGACCTTGCCTCCAGCAGAGGAAGTGACGAGCTCAATGAGTCTTCGCATCACGCGTTCGTTGTTCGCAGGATCGATGCCCTTTTCGAAACGGGCGGCTGCTTCGCTATGTTTTTGATGACGAACCTTGGTCTTGCGGACCTTGGCGGATGAAAACTCGGCGACTTCAAGCAGCAAGCGAGTCGTGGAATCCGAGACTTCGCTGTTGCCACCACCCATGACCCCGGCCAGGCCCACGGCTTTCTTGCCGTCGACAATGACGAGCTCATCGCCCGTGCATTCGACTTCCGTACCGTCCAAGAGTGGAAGTTTTTCGCCTGATTTCGCGATTCGAACCCCGATCATCGATCCATCCAGACGGTCGGCATCGTAGGCATGAACTGGTTGACCCGTTTCAAACAGAACTAAGTTCGTCGCATCGACGACATTATTGATCGAGCGCGCACCAATCGCCTCTAAGCGTTTGACAACTTCTGGAGAGCTTGGGCCGATTTTCACGCCCTCGATTTCAACCGCGTGAAATTGCGGCGCATCCGCGCCCGCTTGCAAGTCGACTTTGAATTTTCCGGGTTTCACATCACCCTGATAGAGCTTGCGCGCATCTTCAAATTTTTTGCCTAGGTGAGCGGCAATCTCGCGCGCGACGCCGATGTGGCTCAAGAAATGCCCTTGGTTCGCATAAAGTTTCAGAGTCAGGATGGTGTCCGAGAGCCCGAGAATTTCCGCGATCGGTTTACCGATCGGAGTCGATGGCGGGAGAATGAGGATTCCCTCGCTCTCCTTGGCCATACCGAGTTCGGATTCCGAGCAAAGCATACCCTCGCTCTCGACCCCGCGAATCTTGCTGCGACCGATCTTGAGACCATTCGGGAGTTCTGCGCCGACGAGAGACGCCGCGACGATATCGCCCTGCTTGTGGTTGGTGGCGCCGCAAACGATAAAAAGGTTCTTCCCGGTGCCCACGTCCACTTCGCAATAGGACAAACGATCGGACTGAGGATGTGGATCCTTTTTGACGATCTTAGCCGTCACCACTTTTTCGAGACCCTTGCCTTGCGACTGGATCTCCTCGACTTCGAGACCACGAGCCGTCAGAACTGCTGCGACTTTTTCGGGCGAGCCGATGGCGGAGAGATCGATGAGTTCATGGAGCCAGCTATACGAAATTTTCATTTGCTACCTCTTCTTCAGAAGGGTTTTTGCTACGAACTGTTCGGCTCGTCGTAAAAAGCGCGAGCGTTAGGGAAAACGAGTAAAGCGAGTTTTTCCGTCAGCCGCGCTTTTTACGGCGAGCTGAACTGAGAAACGAACCGAGACTCACCCGAGAACATCAGACGCAAATCCGAGATCTCGTGCAGGATCATCGCGATGCGATCGATTCCCATGCCGAAGGCGAAGCCACTCACCTCGTCCGCTGGATAACCGGCCAATTCCAGGAGTCGCGGATGCACCATTCCAGCACCGAGGATTTCTAACCATCCCGTGCCTTTGCAAACGCGGCAGGACGCGTCCTTGCCCGCGCAGCGGAAACAGCTCACATCGACTTCGGCGCCCGGTTCCACGAACGGGAAATAGCTCGGACGCAAGCGGATGCCGACTTTTTCGCCGAAAATTTCGCGCGCGAAAAACTCGAGTGTGCCCTTGAGATCACTCATCTTCACGCCGCGATCGACAAAAAGGCCCTCGACCTGATGGAACATCGGCGAGTGCGTCGCATCGTGGTCGTTGCGGTAAACTGCGCCCGGACAAATGATTCGGACGGGATAGGATTGAGAACGAAGCGCACGAGTTTGGATCGACGTCGTTTGGGTGCGCAGGAGAACTCCTGTACCCAAGAAAAACGTGTCCTGCATATCGCGCGCAGGGTGATCAGCCGGAATATTCACGGCTTCAAAACACATATAATCTGTCTCGACCTCGGGACCGGTCATGAGGTCAAAACCGAGTTTCGAGAAAATCTCGACGATCCGTCGGGTGGTCTGCGTGATCGGATGGAGCGCACCGAGCCGGTGACGGCGTGCGGGCAGCGTGAGATCGATCGTCTCGCGCTTCAACGTCTCAGCGAGCGCTTGCTCGTCAAATAACGCTTTTTTCGCAGACAGCGCGGTCTCGATTTTCGTTTTCCATTCGTTAGCTGCGGCTCCGACTTTAGGACGCTCTAAAGCAGAGAGCTGAGCGAGGCCTCGAAGGCACTCACTCAGCTCTCCTTTTTTTCCTAAAATCGAGATCCGGATCTCCTCGAGCACCGATACTCCGGTGGCCGATTCAACTGCAGCTAAAGCCTTTTCGCCAAGCCGTTGGATCTGATCGATCATTGCTTAGTTCACTGGAGCAAGGGATCGTACTTCGTTGACGATCGCCGTGAACGCTTGTGGATCGCGGATAGCGATATCCGAGAGCACTTTGCGGTTCAGGTTCACTTTTGCTTTTTTCATCGCGGAGATGAAGCGGCTGTAGCTGATCTCGTTAGCATTCAGAGCTGCAGACAAGCGAGCGATCCAGAGTTGGCGGAAGTCGCGTTTCTTTGCGCGGCGGTCGCGATATGCGTAAACGCCAGCGCGATCCACTGCTTCAGCCATACGGCGGGTTTGAACACTACGGCCGAGGACGAAGCCACTTGCCCGTTCTTTTAACTTTTTTACGCGACGGCGTTTTTTAAAACCGCGTTTTGCACGTGCCATTGAAAAATCTCCTGATTAAATAATCTTTGTTAAAGGTGAACGAGGTTTAGCCGCCGTAAGGGAGGCACTCTTCCACGTGTTTCACGTCGCCCGTGTGAGCGTAGCCTGGTCCACGGAGCTTGAGTTTGCGCTTAGCAGACTTGTTGCCCATGTTGTGGCGCTTGTTCGTGCGCTTGAACTTCACTTTGCCAGTGGCCGTGAAGCTGAAGCGTTTCGCCGCTGCTTTTTTGGTCTTCTGTTTCATTGACTTCCTCTTTCAAGGATTCTCGGCGGTTGATGTTCTGTTTTCTTGCGTTTGACACCGATCGAGCCCAGCCGAGAGTGGGCCTACGGGAACCGGGTCATCGTTTGCACGACTTCCGGTACACACCAGAAAACGATTCCATGACAGGATGGAAAGTGCTGAAATTAAAAGAAAATAGGCCCTTCGTCAAACCCCGTTTCGCAGTTCCGAAGAACAATTTAAAACGGGGTCCCGCTGACCGCGGAAGTGCAGTCGAACCTTGTTATATTCACTACTTACGATGATTCGATCGGGGCAAAGAATCGACGAAATCCGTCTATCAGCCCATTCCAGAGCGCAGGAACCACCGGAACAACCCGCTCAGGCGCCGAAACGGAGGTTTGGGTCGGCGACGGTTGCGGGATGGGTTGGACCGTGGGGACCGGGCTCGGCTGTGGAGCCGGGACCTGGGTTGACGTTGGCTGAGGAACGGGAATCGGCTGCTGAGTCGAGGACGGAACGGGCATGGGAGTTGGAATCGGAATCACCGTCGGAACGGGGGCCGGAGCCAACCATGGCGGGAAATCACCAAGCTCACGAGCCACGTCGCGTCCCATGTCATTGAGTCGTCTGCGCTCGGCACGCAAGTAGTACTTCTGAAGGTCCAGCGCCGCACCATCTTGCGGGGCAGAAGACCAACACACATCAAACGGATGGAGAGTATCACCCTGGCAGATGGCGATCTGAAGGTTTCCGCCATCCACGTTCACGGCACTCAACCAATCGGAGAGCTTCATGGGATGCTGCGATTCGACCGCTGGATCGAGGATCCAAGGTTCGCCATTCAGGCGGACGATGGGAACGACGTGATACCACCAGGTAACGTAGCCGCGAGGATGATTCGTGGTGTTTACCTTGAGGCTCCCGAACACAAAAACTTTTGGGACGGAAATGGTGGTGAGTCCGAGATTCTGAATGGCGAGGCTGGCACGCGCGAAACAACCATCATCGGGATAAAGCCACGAGGAACGACGCTGAAAAGTCGCGTCTTCGGGATCTTCGATAAAACGCACGTTTCTGATGCGTTCAAACTGAGCTTGAAGCGAGCCGAGAGTCGCCTCATCCCATTCAGGCACCTGCTCAAATGTCACTTGCTCAACTGGTTTCGCAGTGGCGTAGACGGAGGTACTGGGGTCAGAGTTACGATTGAGACTCGCGTTCTCGATGCTGAATCGAATCGAAGCATCGACGAAACTTTCGTTCTCTCCGCGAGCGGCCATCCGAGGCATCGCTCCCCAAGCGAATGCAGACGATGAAACGAGCGAACCCAAAATGAGACCGGAAACCGTGCCTAAAACCGCCATTTGAATCCCCCCCGGGAGTAACTGAAAGAGCGCATAACTGAACATTCAATTACGCACTCTTAATAAAACCGATAAGTGATTGGCGCGCCACACGGCAATGAAATTTGTCGAATCTACTGAATGATCGGAAACAAAGTAGGAATGGCGAAGTGATTTTGAATCAAAGAAAAAAGGCCCGAAGCAAAATGCCCCGGGCCTTTCAAAACTTGCGATGAGAACTTTGCTTAGCTCGTGGTCTCTTCGGTGCGCTTAATGATCACGCCCGAACCTGGTCCAGTGTTCGGCTTCGAAGCGGATTTCTTACCCGGAGCAAGAATCATCATAAGCTTCTTACCTTCGAGCTTGGCCGGAGATTCGACGTTCGCGATCTCTTTGGTCATCTCCACCAACTTAGCCATGATCTTGTAGCCTTGATCGACGTAAGCGACTTCGCGACCGCGGAACATGATCGTGATTTTAGCTTTATCGCCGTCTTCCAAGAACTGCATGATGTTCTTGAATTTGTATTCGACGTCGTGATCGTCGGTGTTCGGACGAAGCTGGACTTCTTTGACCTTCACCACGACTTGCTTCTTTTTGGCTTCGTGATCTTTTTTCTTCTTCTCGTACTTGAACTTGCCGTAGTCGAGAATTTTGCAAACGGGAGGACTGGAGTTCGGAGAAATCTCGACGAGATCCAATCCTACGTCGCGCGCCATTTGGAGCGCCTGGCGAGTATCGGTCACTCCTACCTGATTGCCTTCATGATCGATCAAGCGCACTTGAGGAATACGGATGCGCTCGTTGATGCGATGTTCGTCTTTATTTGGGTTTTGAAATTCACGTCGTGGAAATCGGGGGCCGCGCGGAGGAAAAGAGTTTCCGCCAAAACCACCGGAGTTACCAGAGTTGCCGGAGCTACCGGAATTGCCAGATGAAGGAGGAGGAGTAGAGCCAGGAGGAGTAATTGCCATTCGAACGTTTTTGTTAACCTCTCAAATCGTTAAGCTTTTGGATGAATAGGGCCGAGAATGGTGTTCTGCACCGAAACTGTCAAGAAGGATTCCGAAATTCCCGACCCTTTTGATCCAATAGCACTTCTCTCTGCTTAGGCCTTAGCGGCCGTTGCAGCTTTCTTTTTCGCGACTTTCTTCTTTGCGACAGTCGCTTTCTTTTTCGCACCCGCCGTTTTCTTAGGGGCGGTCTTTTTGCCGATCGCGCCCATTTTTTTCTGAGCGACGGCTTTTACCTTCTTGGCACGGCCTTCGGCTTCTTTTTTGGCCATCACGAGAAGGGTCTGCAGTTCCTGTTTTTGGGACTCGACGAACGTCTTGATCTTGTCGACTTCGCCTGGGATTTTTTTCTGGAGGCGCTCGAGCTCTTTCTTCTCACGATTCAGGAAGGTCTTCACCTTCGCGACGTCCGAGTTGATGATCTTCTTTACTTCTTTGCTCTGGCGTTCGGCGTATTTCTTAGCGCTCGCTACCCATGCGCGGTCTTTCACGAGCGTTTGGACTTGCGACTGAGCTTGTTTCACGCGATCGAGAACTTTTTTGATATCTGAATTCATAAATTCCTCGTTTTGAAGTTGGTGGCGAGACTCTCAACGAGAGTAGCGGAATTGCACCTTGCGCGTCAAGTTAAGCCGGGTTTTTCCGCATTAATTCGCAGTTCTTTTGACTACTTCTTCTTGGAAATGATCAGCAGTCCACCGACCGACGCGCGCGTCTTGGAGTCCACGATGCCCGACAGTCCCGTCAAAAAATCCCGCAGCGATACCCAATAGGGCTCGTAATACTTACGATCGGTTTCGAAGATCAGAACACGGTCTTTTTTGGCATCAAACGCGGCTACCGGGGAATAGGTACCCACGGCCCCTTCCGGGTCGCCGGTAAACGCGCTTTGAAGGTAATTCGCAACGATGATGCTGGATCCATCGGATTCGTTTTCAACGAGAATCTTGCGGACCCTGGCAAACGACTCGTCCGTCGAATCCGAAACGACCACGGCCTCAGCGTGGAACGCCGGGAGTCCGAATACTTCGAGCGCCGCTTCGGAGATCTTACCCATTTGGACAAGCGTCACCCCTGGAGGCTTCTTGCCGGAGATCCGCTTGGACCAGTTCTCAGTTTTCACTTTTTTGAGGAGCGCTGCCTCCGTCACCATTTCGTCGGCCGCCGTCAACTCTTGATCCTTGCGAATCGCATTGAGCGCCATCGCTACACTCGTCGCCGATGCTGAGTGATCGCCGCGCATGCCTTCATAGTAGGGCATGAGCGCCCAGAAATCGGGTGCCGAGTCAGACGCAATGTAGCTGCGATCTTGCCGTAGTAGCGTTGCTCGAACTTGTCCTTCGGGACCGTACTTGGGGGCGGGTTTCGCGAAAACAAACGAGGACAGAAATAATCCTGCCAAAAAAATTAATTTCTTCAGCAGAGTGTAAACGGAGTGTTTCTCAAGTCACCAATAATTCAGCGCAGAATCTAAAGATCCCAACGCTTGGCCAATGGCACGCGTCTACCGAGGCCAAATGCGCGGGAACTGATCTTGAGCGCGGGCGCTCCTTGACGTCGCTTGTACTCGTTCATTTCAAGCTTGCGAAGGATATCCCGAACCCATGCGCCTTCTCGGGTGACTAAATCCTCAACCGAATCAAATCGCTCAATATAGGCTTCAAGCACTCGGTCGAGATCCGCGTAAGGCGGCAGGGTGTCTTGGTCTTTTTGGTCGGGACGCAATTCCGCTGAAGGGGCCTTGGTCAGCGTGCGCTCCGGAATCGGTGAACCGAACCGGGCATTCACGACTTGGCAAACATCGTAGACGCGAGTTTTGTAGAGGTCACCAATCGGAGCCAGTGCGCCGCACATGTCGCCGTAGAGCGTGCAGTATCCCATGGCTATCTCGGACTTGTTCCCGGTCGTGAGCACGAGCGAACCGTCGCTGTTCGAGATCGACATCAAGATTAATCCGCGAAGCCGACTCTGAAGGTTCTCTTCCGCCAAGCCCGTCAGCTTGAGGTCTGAGCCTTGATTGAAATCACGAGCTAAGGTCGAGAAAATAAATTTGATTGGACGAACTTCAAACGCAATCCCGAGATTTCGCGCCAGGATCTCCGCATCCTCGAGCGAATGAGACGACGAATACTGCGAAGGCATCGCGACCCCTCGGACGTTTTCACGTCCCAACGCCTGAACCGCGAGCGCTCCCACCAGAGCCGAATCCACGCCCCCGCTCAAACCGAGCACAGCCTTTTTGAACCCCGTACGCGTGAAATAACTTCGGATACCGTCAATCAAGCCATCCACCAATCGATCCATTTCGGATTCGTCTGGAGCACCCAGTTCTGAGCCTGGCTCCCAGGCTTGCGTTTCAGTATCGAAAACTCCGAACGCGGGCTGAAAACTCTTGAGCCGCCCAGCGAACTCGCCAGTCTTGGTCGAAGCGAACGATGAACCATCGAACATCACTTCGTCGGTCGCACCGGTCTGATTGATATAAACGAACGGCACGCCCATTTCCTTAGCCCAAGCTTGATGGAGCGACTCGCGGTTCGAGCGCTTGCCGTATTCATAAGGGCTCGCGGAAATAGAAATGAGGATCTCGGGATCCTGACGTTTCAGAATCACTCCTGGCTCACGATTGTAGAGTCGTCGTCCATGAACGGTGTCGCGACTCCAGAGATCTTCACAGATCGCGATAGCGACGCGCTTGCCGGTCGGGGCAATCCAAACTTGCGGATCATCGCCTGGTTCAAAATATCTGGCTTCGTCAAAAACGTCGTAAGTGGGGAGCAAAACCTTGGTCTGAGAAAAAACCCGTTTGCCGTTCTGGAAAATCGCGATCGAGTTCTTAGCTCCACGTCCGAACGGCTTGGTATTCTTCTCGGCGTAGCCCACGAGGAGCGCAGTTTTTTTTCCCGTCGAGAGTTTCTCGAGGCGATTCAAGAGCGCTTCGCAGTTCGAAAAAACCTCCGGGCGATCCATCAAGTCATGCGCCGGATATCCCAAGAGCGAAAGTTCCGGGGTCAGCACCAGATCGACGCCAGCCTGACAAGCCCGCTCGAATGCTTGGCTCACCTTTTTGAAGTTCCCCTCGAAATCCCCGACGACCGGATTGATTTGCGCAACTGCGATTCTCATAGATATGAAGAAACTATCATCGCTTGCGATAGGGTGCGAGCGATAGTTCCGTCATTTCTGGACGTGATTCTGACCAATTCAGTCCGTGCTCGGGGCCCGGCAATCGAAGTCGATTGAGCTTTTCACCTCTCCCCCCTTATCCTTTTAAGTATGCGCAAAACGTTTATCGGGATTTCGATCGTCCTTTTGGTTTCCATCACGGCCGTTTCGATGTTTTTTCCCGCCATTCTCTGGTCTTTGGTCATCGTCGGTCCGCTCGTTTTGCTGGGAACTCTGGACTTGCTTCAGACACGCCATACCATTCGGCGGAATTTCCCACTCATCGGGCACGGGCGCTACTTGATGGAAATGATCCGACCAGAATTGAACCAGTACTTCGTCGAATCGAATATCGACGGGCGACCGTTTAACCGGAATAAACGCTCGCTCATCTACCAACGAGCCAAGGGCGCGATCGATACGCTGCCGTTCGGCACCCAGCTCGACGTCTATAGCGAAGGTTACGAGTGGATCAACCATTCAATCGTACCCAAGGAGCCTTCGCGCGAGATGCCGCGAGTTCGTATCGGCGGGCGTTCGTGCAAACAACCTTACGAAGCATCCGTTTTCAACGTCTCGGCGATGAGCTACGGATCACTCTCTAAGAACGCCATCTTGGCGCTCAACTCTGGCGCGAAGCTCGGCGGCTTCTATCACAATACGGGCGAAGGCGGCATCACCGCACACCACTTGGAAAAAGGCGGCGATCTCTGCTGGCAGATCGGAACCGGATATTTCGGCTGCCGAGACCAAGATGGTCGATTCTCTCCCGAGAAATTTAGCAAGCGTGCGAATCTGCCAACGGTCAAAATGATCGAAATCAAACTGTCTCAAGGTGCAAAGCCCGGCCACGGCGGAATTTTGCCTGCTCAAAAAGTCACAGCCGAGATCGCCGAAATCCGCGACGTGCCGATGGGCCGAGATGTGATTTCACCTCCCGCGCACTCGGCGTTTGAAACGCCCGTCGAACTCTTGGAGTTCATCGAAAAGCTCCGAACACTCTCGAACGGAAAACCGGTTGGATTCAAACTCTGCTTGGGGAAAAAAAGGGAATTCATGGCCATCTGCAAAGCCATGGTCGAAACCAAAATCCTTCCTGACTTCATCACGATCGACGGAGCCGAGGGCGGAACGGGCGCGGCTCCACCAGAATTTTCGGACTCGATCGGCACCCCCCTCAACGAGGCCCTCATCTTCATCCACAATTGTCTGGTCGGTTTGAACTTACGAAGCGAGATGCGGCTGATCGTTTCCGGAAAAATCTCGACTGGTTTCAATATTGCCCAAAAACTCGCCCTCGGCGCTGACCTCTGCAACTCGGCCCGGGGAATGTTGTTCGCGCTCGGCTGCATCCAAGCGCTCCGTTGCAATACGAACGAGTGCCCGACGGGTGTCGCAACCCAAAACCCAGATCTCGTGCGCGGCCTCCACGTCGGCGACAAAGCTCCGCGAGTGGCCCGTTTTCACCACTCAACCGTGCACAGTTTCCTCGATGTGCTAGGTGCAGCCGGCCTGACGCATCCAAGCGAACTCCGCCCTTGGCACATCCAACGCCGAGTGGACTCGGTCACAGTACGTCACTACGGCGAAATCTATTCCTACTTAAGACCTGGCGCCTTACTCGAAGGCAAACTACCGTCCGACTACTCGCGCGCTTGGTCGAGCGCAGCCTCTCACTCATTTACGGCAAGAAGCGAAGAATCCACGTCCGCTCAGAGCTAAAGAGAGACCACTCGTCTTCGTTGGTGCCTCTTCGTCACCATAAATCCGCTTCAAAACTCTTTTAACGGGTGCTACTCGCTCCGAATGATTGGTCCGAGCCTTGCTTAAGGCAGACACAACTACATTTGAAAGGAGCCACTGTGCGCTATTCGCTCTCTACGGTTTTCACTCTATTGATCGTGACATCTTCCACTACTTGGGCGGGAGGATTGGCAGAAAATTTCGTTCATCCGGATAAACAAGGGGCATCTGTCGCCGAAACTCTCTTGGGATTGGATCTCGATGCCAGCACCGCTTCCGTCACGACCGTGGTTGATCCTTGCGCGGATCAGTGTAGCGCAACTTGCATCTCATTCGCTCAAACCGTCCTCAGCCAATGCGGGTCGGTACCACGCCCGCGCCCGGGCCCTGGACCGATTCCCATGCCGCCTAACTGCATCGAAGACATGAGATCGTTTTTTGCCGGACGCTCGGGAACTTCAAGTGATCAAGATCGTTCAGACGCGATCGCTTACTGCACCTCAGGAGCTGATCCAGCTTGCGCTCCCGCACTCCAAACGAATTTCACGAGCAAGCGCACGGGAACGTCGAGTTCTCAAGACCGCACCGACGCGGCCTATGCTTGTCAAAACGGTGCAACCGTTTCTTGCGTGCAACAGGTGTTCGAAGAATACAGACGCCGGAGCGGAACTTCATCCACTCAAGACATCAATGATTCGCTCGCTGCATGCCAACGCAGAGCTTTTCCTCGCCGCTGATTTTTACGAGTCTCTCAGAGGACGATGGAACGAAAAAACGCGCTTGAGGTCCCCTTCTCAAGCGCGTTTTTCATTGAATACCGGCCCGACATCATTGCCTTCTCACTTTGTCTTGTTCGTATAAGCCTTGTACCTAAATAGGTACATATTAACGCATACGCTAATAAGTCCTCTTGCGGGTCAAAATCATGGGCGCTATCTACGTCGCAACATCTGTAACCCAAGAAAGAGGAACTTTTTATGAAATCAAATATTCTGTTAGCCCTGGCTTTGTCGGTCTCTACCAGCTCTTACGCATCGATCACCGGCAAGGCACAAGTCGAGATCTTGCAAGACATCGGGTACGGCGCGATTGTGATCGAAGACAATACTGCTACAGCGATCTATCAACGTTTGCGCGATCAACCTCGAGAAATCAGCCGTGGGCTTTTTCAGAAAAGAGGAGAGAATATCGCTTGTACCTCTAAGAAACGTGACACCGGCGAAGGTGCGCGCTGTGGAATCATACTCGATCTTGAAAATGGACGCGCCACTCCGGAAGAAATGGCTTTTCCAGCTCCGGGCACCACCATTCGTAACTGATCCAGATGAAAGCGTCTTTGACGACAGAGGATGTCATATGGATCCTTGAGGCTCCCGGCGCCCGAGAATTCATTCAAAGAATGCAAAAAATCCGCAAGATGTCTTTCGCACAAATTGCACGAAAGGGCGGTTTTTCCTCCCGTGCGCATGTTCGAGAGTTGATCCATGGACCTCGCGGGTTCACTCAACTCTCGATTTCTCGCATTGTCCGAGCATTTAGCCTAAACGCCGACTGGCGCGACTTTTTTTTAACCTTAGTTGCTTTGTCCGCGCGAAATACAACTTTGGTTAATTGGTCCGAAGAGCGCCTTAAACGTAGACTACAACTGTTGCGTCATCGTTTAAATCGTACTCAAAAAAGAATCGATAGAAGTGGAGAAACAAAACTCGTCGAGCAACTGCTCGCTATACCGCACTTCCTGCCTATTTATGCTTCACTTGGCAACACTTCCGATGGTGCCACACTGACAGAGATTCAAGAACGCACAAACCTCAATGACAGCACCCTACAAAACAGCCTCCAAAAGATGAAAAGCACCGGTGTAGTCACATTGTCGTCAACGACGCCAGTGCGTTACTTTGCTCGCGAATATCACCTATCTTTCTCCGAGGTCGTCCGCAGCGAGCACTTTCGACACACCTATCTCAAAGGACTTGAGCACGTTAAAGACAGGGCAACTCAGGACTTCAACGCAAACAATCTGCTTTTCATTCAATCCGTTTTTTGTGTCCGAAGTACAGATCTTCCCGATCTGAAGAAACGACTGGGTGACCTACTGACTGAATTTGCCGATCGCGCGATAGACGACGAAAAAGGCGATCGAATTGCCACGCTGTTGGCAGCACTCGTGTAGTTTCCTTACATGGGCGCTTGGATGTTTTTCATGAGGAGTATACGGCAACTACCGAAGATCTCAATTCTTCGCAAATGCACGCATTCTCGTCGAGTTCTCAGAATCGCATCGACGCAGCCTACGCTTGCCAACGCAGGGCTTTTCCTCGCCGCTGATTTTTACGAGTCTCTCAGAGGACGATGGAACGAAAAAAAAACGCGCTTGAGGTCCCCTCCTCAAGCACGTTTTTCAATTTCTAAAACGGTCCAAACTCTTTAATCGTGAATGATCACTTGAGTGCTCTTGATCGGACGGGTGCCGTTCGTATCAACGACTTCGGAGACGCGGCCGGTTTTTGTGTCGACCGTGAACAGGTCGCCGCTACGGGAAATGAGGAGTGTTCCCTTGATCGTGACTTGGCTCAGTTTGATCGGACGAGTACCATTCGTGTCGACGACTTCGTGAACTTGACCCGTGGTCACGTCCACGACAAACAAATCATCGCTGCGGGAGATCAGAAAATCGCCTTGGATGCGGACTTGATTGCTCTTGATTGGGCGGGTGCCGTTCGTGTCTACGATTTCATAGACTTGGCCATTCGCTGGATTCACGGTGAACAAATCGCCGCTGCGCGATTCGATGACGGTAGCTTGAGCTTGGGAAACGACTGCGCAGAATGCGCCGAGAACAACTAACTTCGAAAACTGTTTCATACTTCTCCCCTTCGGATTGGCCCGCGTTGTATGGGCTGGGAGACGGGTTTTCAAGGTCAAAGCAACTAGTGCAGTGGATCATTTGCAAGCGCCCCGGCCAAGGGGGTGAGCCCGCAGATGTCCGAAATAAAAACCCCAGGCCACCGAAGTAACCTGGGGTCAAAGATCTTGAGGCGCTTCAACTACAAGTTAGAAGCGACCGACGATATCGCTACGATCGAAGAAGTAAGCGAGTTCGCGCTCAGCCGATTGAACGGAGTCAGAGCCGTGAACGGAGTTAGCTTCGATGGAGTCAGCGAAGTCTTTGCGGATCGTGCCGGGAGCAGCTTTAGAAGGATCCGTTGCGCCCATGATTTCGCGGTTCAAAGCGACGGCGTTCTCACCTTCGAGAGCCATCAGAAGAACTGGACCAGAAGTCATGAAATTCACGAGGCTGCCGAAGAACGGGCGTTCTTTGTGCTCAATGTAGAAACCTTCGGCTTTTTCGCGGGAAAGTTTCGTGAAACGAGCAGCTGCAACGCGAAGACCTTTTTCTTCGAAACGGCTGATGATTGCGCCGATGTTATTTTTCTGAACAGAATTCGGCTTGATGATGGAGAACGTTTTTTCGAGTGCCATGGAATACTCCTATAAAAAGTCGGGTTTCCCTTGCGGAAAACCCGACGGATGAAATGAGATTTGATGACTAAGTAGCAGTTCTGGGCCTAAAACGCGATTGAAATGAGACTATTTGCCCATCGCGCTCTTCAGCGTGGAACCGAGATCAGCTGGAGAACGGGTGATTTTCACGCCTGCGGCTTCAAGCGCCTTAAACTTCTCTTCGGCAGTACCCTTACCGCCTGAGATGATCGCGCCGGCGTGGCCCATGCGCTTGCCGGCTGGAGCGGTTGCTCCACCGATGAAACCAACAACCGGTTTCTTGAACTCGCGCTTGATGTACTCAGCCGCTTCTTCTTCGGCGCTACCGCCGATTTCGCCAATCATGATCACGCCATCGGTGTTCGGATCTTTTTGGAAGGCTTCCAGAACATCGATGAAGCTCGTACCGTTGATCGGATCGCCACCGATACCCACGCAAGTGCTCTGGCCAATGCCGAGCTTGGTGAGTTGGTGAACCGCTTCGTACGTGAGCGTTCCGGATTTCGAAACGACGCCGATGCGGCCCGGAAGATGAATGTGACCGGGCATGATGCCGATCTTGCACTCACCTGGGGTGATGATACCTGGGCAGTTCGGTCCGATGAGACGGGACTTGGTAGAAGCCAAGTAACGTTTCACTGCGAGCATGTCGCGGACCGGGATGCCTTCGGTGATGCAAGTGATGAGTTCAATTCCCGCATCGGCTGCTTCGCAGATCGCGTCTGCAGCGCCGGGAGGTGGAACGAAGATCATCGTCGCGTTTGCGCCGGTTTTAGCCTTCGCTTCTTCGACCGTATTGAAAACTGGGAAACCTTCGTGCGTTTGACCGCCGCGGCCCGGGGTCACTCCGCCGACTACGTTGGTGCCGTAAGCTTTGCAGCCGAGAGCATGAAACGAGCCTTGGGAACCGGTGATGCCTTGAACGATGAGTTTGGTTTGTTTGCCCACCCAAATCGACATTAGAGGGCTCCTTTCGATGCTGCGACGACCTTTTGGGCGGCGTCAGCAAGTCCGTCGGCCGGCGTGATTTTCAAGCCGCTTTCGGAGAGAAGTTTTTTGCCTTGTTCGACGTTCGTTCCTTCGAGACGGACGACGAGTGGAACCGCAAGTGAGAGTTCGCGAGCTGCTGCGATCACGCCTTCGGCAATGACATCGCACTTCATGATGCCGCCAAAGATGTTGACCAGAATCGCTTTCACTTTCGGGTCCTTGAGGATGATCTTGAACGCGTGCGTGACTTTTTCTTTCGAAGCGCCGCCACCGACATCAAGGAAGTTCGCCGGCTCGCCGCCGTGAAGCTTGATGATGTCCATCGTCGCCATCGCTAGACCTGCACCGTTGACCAAGCAACCGATGTTGCCGTCGAGGGCGATGTAAGCGAGGTCATACTTCGATGCTTCGACGTCTTGGGCGTTTTCTTCGAGGATATCGCGCATCTCGACCACGTCTTTGTGACGGAAAAGTGCGTTGTCATCGAAGTTGAATTTCGCGTCCAGCGCAAGCAGTTTGCCCTCGGTCGTCAAGATGAGCGGGTTGATCTCGACTTGAGAGCAATCCATCTCCATGTAGCATTTGAAGAAGTTCGCGAAGAATGGAACCGCCTCTTTGGTCTGCTCGGTCGTGAGACCCAGCGCCTTGGCAAGCTTCCGGCCGTGAAAAGGCATGAAGCCCGTCGTTGGATCGATGCCGACCTGAACGATTTTTTCGGGATGATGATGAGCGACTTCCTCGATCTCCATTCCGCCTTCGGTCGAGGCCATCATGATCACTTGGTTCGTCGAACGATCCGTGACGAGACCCAGGTAGAATTCCTTGGCGATGTCAGAACCGTGCTCGATCCAGATTTTATGGACTTTTTTGCCTTCGGGACCCGTTTGTGGGGTCACCAGGATTTTGCCCATGATGTCTTTGGTCGCTGCACGAACCGAGGCTGCGTCTTTGCACACTTTCACGCCGCCCGCCTTGCCGCGGCCGCCTGCGTGAATCTGAGCTTTGACGACGAAGATTTTAGCGCCTTCGGCTGCGAGTTCTTTTGCAGCAGCTTCGGCGCGGTCTTCGAGGTTCGGGCCTTCTTCGACCAGGCGTCCTTCGGACACGCGGACGTTGAAGCGTTTTAGAATTTGCTTCGCTTGGTACTCATGAATGTTCATGGTCTCAGGTCTTCCTTCTGTGGCGTGATTAGATGAGGCCGAGCGACTTGACAGCGTCGCGCTCGCCACGGAGTTCTTCGAGTGTTTTTGCGAACTTCTCTTTGCCGAAGTCGTTCAGCTCGATGCCTTCGACGACCGAGATCTGACCGTTTTTCACGCGGCATGGGAACGAGAAGATCAGACCAGCATCGACGCCGTATTCGCCTTTGGAGCAAACAGCCATCGAGACGACTTCGTCAGCCGGCGTCTCGTGAACGCGCTTGTACACGCCTTCGATCGCGGCAGATGCTGCAGATGCAGCCGACGAAACGCCGCGAGCTTTCAAGATCGCAGCTCCGCGCTGTTGCACGGTCGTGATGAAATCACCTTTGAGCCACTCGTGGTCGGAGATCACGTCGGTGACTTTTTTGCCCCCGATTTTCGCGTTGTAGAAATCCGGGTACATCGTCGGAGAGTGGTTACCCCAGATTGCGAGTCCCTTGACGTCAGCGACGCCTACGCCTGCTTTTGCAGCCAGCTGAGCACGCGCACGCGTCTCATCGAGCATCGTCATGGCGTAGAAGTTTTCTTTTTTCACGCGTGGAGCATGGCTCATTGCGATCAATGCGTTCGTGTTGCAAGGGTTTCCAACGACCAGCGTCTTGGTGTCATCTGCGCCGTGATCGTTGATCGCCTTACCTTGAGCAGAAAAAATACCGCCGTTGATCTTGAGGAGGTCTGCGCGCTCCATGCCTTGTTTGCGTGGCACTGCCCCGACGAGGACGTTCCAGTCTGCACCCTTGAATGCAGTGTTGAGGTCGGAGGTGCAGGTGATCTTACGAAGCAGTGGGAATGCGCAGTCGTCGAGTTCCATCGCGACGCCGTTCAGAGCGTTCATCGCTGGCTCAAGCTCGAGGAGCTGGAGTTCGACTTCTGTATCAGTTCCGAACATTTGTCCGGAGGCGATGCGGAAAAGAATGGCGTAGCCAATTTGGCCAGCGGCGCCGGTAACTGCGACTTTCATGCGTTTTTTTGCCGTCATGGGAGGTGGGTCCTTAAGTGGAGAGTCGAGAGAGGTGCAGACCACACCCCTCTCTCGACTCGGGTTGAATTACATGTTTGCGATGATTTCTTTGCCGAACTGGGAGCAAGAGACTTCGGTGACTGCGCGGCCTTCTTGTTTCATGAGGCGGGCGAAGTCGTACGTGACCTTTGCAGAGCCGATTGCGCCGTTCATGCCTTTGATGATGAGGTCGGCAGCTTCGTTCCAACCCATGAAACGGAACATCATTTCTCCGGAGAGGATGACCGAGCCTGGGTTCACTTTGTCGAGGTTCGCGTATTTCGGAGCCGTTCCGTGGGTCGCTTCGAAAATCGCGTGGCCGGTGACGTAGTTCGCGTTACCACCCGGTGCGATACCGATGCCGCCGACTTGAGCTGCCAGAGCGTCGGAAAGATAATCGCCGTTCAGGTTCAGCGTCGCGATGACGTCGAACTCTTCTGGGCGGGTCAGCACTTGTTGAAGAGCGATGTCGGCGATCGCGTCCTTGATAATGATCTTGCCGGCGTTTTGCGCAGCTTTCATCTCGACGTTCGCGGCGTCTTCGCCTTTGTTCTTCTTGGTCACTTCCCACTGATCCCAGGTGTAGGTCTGTGCGGCGAATTCACGTTCCGCCAGAGCGTACGCCCATTTGCGGAATGCGCCTTCGGTGAACTTCATGATGTTGCCCTTGTGGACGATCGTGACGGACTTCTTTTTCTCGCGGATGGCGAACTCGATCGCGGCGCGAACGAGTCGCTCCGTTCCCTCTTGGGAAACCGGCTTGATGCCGATGCCAGAGGTTTCTGGGAAACGAATCTTGGAGAACTCCTTCGGAAACGTCTCGCGGATGAATCCTTGGATTTTCTTGCAAGCTTCGCTGCCTGCTTCGAACTCGATGCCGGCGTAAATGTCTTCGCAATTTTCGCGGAAGATCGTCATGTCGACCTTCTCTGGGTGTTTGACCGGAGAAGGAACGCCTTTGTACCAACGGACTGGGCGCAGGCAGACGTAGAGGTCGAGCATCTGGCGAAGCGCCACGTTCAACGAACGGATACCGCCACCGATTGGCGTAGTGAGAGGTCCCTTGATCGAAACCAGATAATGTTTGAGGGCGGTCAACGTGTCTTCTGGCAGCCAGTCGTTGAACTGATTGAAAGATTTTTCGCCGGCGTAGACTTCGAACCAGTTGATCTTGCGTTTGCCGCCGTAGGCTTTTTCAACCGCGGCGTCGAAAACCGCGACGGATGACTTCCAGATGTCTGGACCGGTGCCGTCACCTTCGATAAAAGGGATGATCGGATCATTCGGTACGTTGAGTTTTCCATTTTCGATCGTGATGCGGCTGCCCGTGGTTGGGGCTTTCAGAGTCTTGAACATACGAAGTCCTTCCAGTGTAAAAAGGGAGAGAAGGTTGATTTTTAGTTTGGTTTGACTCTAAGACCGTGAGGGGGCGGGGTCAATGGGTAGTTTCGCCATAAGTCCTGATTTTGAAGCGAGTTAACGCGGGTTCTCCCGCATTCAGAGATGATATTTCGACGCCGGATTTAAGTGAGTTTTCTCAACCGATCGGCCCCCCGCTCCGGCAGCGCTTGGTTGGGTATTTGAGTTCTGTCGTTGGACAACTCATTTCGATTCCAGGGGGTAAAATCAATGACCCTGATTTCAAACCCAATCCGAAAACCGCCGAAAATCAGACTATTCTCGTTCCGTCCCACCGCGACATACTCTCGCCTTGTCGCCCTCCAGACTTCGTGTCAAACCAGAGAAATTCCTCACCGAAAGGTCCTTGACGATATGAAGCACACTGCACCGTTCTCGTTTCCTCGCTCCGTTAGACAACAGACTCTCGCCTGCGCTCTCGTGCTCCTGGGATTCTCCTGCGCCCATCATCGCGACGTGCGTGGCGGTGCCGACAACATCCATAGCGTCACCGTCAGAGGCACGGAAAAAACGGATACCGAGCGCAATGCTATCTCACAAGCAGATGACTACTGCGATCAGTGGGAGAAACGCCCGGGCATCCTGACGCAGAAATCTGGGTATATCGGTACCACGATGGACGAAAACACTCGCGACACCGTTCGCAAAGCATCGACGGCCGCGATCTTACTCGGTGGCGTCGGAAGTACATCCGCTGACGACGATGATGTTCGCCACGGCGGTAACGTCGTCGGTGCAGCCGGAACGGTTGGCGCCGTGATGACGGGTGGAGAGAACTACGAAACCACCATGACCTTCAAGTGCCTTTAGCTCCATGAAAACCGTTAGGGCACGGAGAGCAGATTAGTTTCGCTCAATCTCAATATTTGCGAGACTATAGAGAGTCAGCATCAGCCGCGATACCGGAGCCTCGGGCAATCTCCCGGTATTAACCCTGGCTACACAATTGAGCACGAACTCCGCTCCGCTGTTTTTTTCCGAGAAACGTAGAACTGCCCGACTCATCAGGTATGGGTCCTCCGAGGAAGTACTGACCTTCGGATAGAAAGCGTCGCCATAGTCTACGACCATACCAAAAGTCGTCTCGTCAAAAGTAACTGACTTCAAATCATATGCTTCGCCTTCTGAGAACTGAGCAGAACTTCCGTTCTGACTCAGGCTTTCGAATGCGCAATAAGTGTTTTGATGACTATACATAACCGAGCGGTCGTCATTGGCGTAAAATGAAGGGCGAGCGCCTTTCGAAGGATTTCTCATCAAACTCCCGTAATAGAGACCTGAGTGAAAATACTGGTAGTAGTAGTCGTAGGTATCAAAAGAAATATACTTCTGCGTCCCCTGTTTGAGGAGTTCGTTCGCAAACTTCAAATCTTGAATTCGCAGCGTGACTTTTGAGTTCGAAAGCGTCTCCAACGCGTCCTCATCTGCACGATGTTCAGATTGGAACTTTTTCTTGAGAGCGTTGTGTTTCTCAATTTCAGCCAATGTAGAAATCTGTCCGCCTAAAATCGTAAGCGCCTCTACGACCTTCTTGAACAGCCGATCGGGCAAGGCCTGATCTTGGCCCTCTGGATAAAGTATTTTCTTTCGAAGCTTGCGCTTGTCTCGTTCATTCCTACCGAGATAGGTCACCAACTGAACTGGAACGTCGGTCACTAGATCAATCGCACCCGTGACCACAAAAACCGGCACCAAAAACACCACGCCGGGTCCAAGGTCATCCCACCAATCCCTCGAATCTGCGAACCGGTTCGTGAGATAAGGAACCACTCGGTTCGGCGACCAACGCTCACCGCTATAGTGCTCAGCCACTTCGAATTGGGTGCGCAAAGCTTCGACATTTACATCGGAAGCGATCACCTGCTCGGCGCTTTTAGGGCTGACCAAGACAATATCAAAACGTTGGCATTGATCTTTCTCGCACCGATACTCGATCCGCTGGCCAGTGGAGCGATTGGTATAGTGTCCAAGCACTTTTTTAACAGAGTGAGACTGACTACTCACCGCATCGGCAGAGGCACTCATGAACGACAGAAAAATAGATCCAAAAATAATCGCTCTCATTGAAGCCTCCTGAAAAGCCAATGTTCGAGCTTTACTCCTAGACTAACCATTCTCAGACCACGAAATGGACTCTCTTTGACTTCTATTCTTTCCGTTCACGATCTGTCGTGCACTCCGCTCATCTTAACCCTTGAACATGCCGTTCTCGTATCGAATCACCCGCGTGGAGAGCGCAGCGACATCCGCCGCATCATGCGTGACGAGCAAACAAGGAATCGATCGTTCTTTGAGAAAGTCCAGCACCCATCCCCGCGCTTCGGCTCGGAGCTCTGGATCGAGGGCAGAAAACGGCTCGTCGAGCAAGAGCGCTGCCGGTTCAAAAATCAGCGCACGCGCGAGCGCGAGACGTTGTTTTTCGCCGCCTGAGAGCAAGGAGGCCCGAAGTTCGGCCCGATTTTCGAGTCCAACTCGTGTCAGCGCTTCTTTGACTTTTTCTTGACGAGCGGCCGATGGAACGTGCCTCAACTCTAACGGAAACTCCAGGTTCTTAGCGGTCGTCTCATTGATGAAAAGTCCGTAGTCTTGAGGGACATAACCGAGGTTTCGTTTCCAAGATGGGACGCTATCCAATCGTTGATCGCCAAAATACAACTCGCCTTCGTCCTGATTTTTTTTCTGCTCGAGTCCCAGAATAAAACGCAAGAGCGTCGTCTTGCCAGAACCGCTCGGGGCAAGAATTGCGACACGCTCACCAGCACTGACTTTGAAATCCGCTTCCAGGCGAAATGTATCGATCCAAAAACGTAGACCCTCTATTCGAAGCGTGTGATTCATGGCGAACCTTCCTCGGAACTTCGCAAAGCCACGTTCACCGCGCACCAAACGATGAACAAAATCACCATCCCGACCGCGGCTTCACTGAAACGGTACTGCGATTGTAGTCTGAGACAATAGATCGGGAGCGTGATGAGCTGTGAACGGGACATAAACAGGCTGACCTGACTCTCGGCAAAACCTGCCAGAAACGCAAGCGCGCACCAGAGTTTTGCCGCGCGAGCGAGTGCGCGCCTCTCGGACGAAAAAAAAGCCCGGACCGGAGGGGCCCCGAACGTGAGCGCCGTTTCATAGGCGGAGCGGTTCATTCGCAGGCTATAGGGAACCAGAAATCGTACGGCCGATGGCAACAGAAATGTCGACGAGATCAAAGTCACGAACAAGAGCGGATGCGCGAGCTCGGATTCGAAATCCGTAGCGGCCCAAAACAGAAAATAGAGTGCTGTCATGGGAACCGCGGCAAACACCCAGAAAAAAAATCGAATGAACGGATAAGTGCGAATCGACAAGAGAATCAAACTCGCACCAAAAAGCGTCAGTACTGCTACAGCGGCGCCCATCAAGGTCGAATTGACCAATGATTGAATTCCCTGCCCGCTCCAAAACGATGCAGTCTCCGTGAATGAAAACGATCCTTCAAAAAAATCCAGACCGATCAAAACGAGTGGAACCACGAAGAGTACAAATGCGAGCCAATCTCCGAAGCGATTCTTGGGATACGGGCGAATCATTGAGCCCTCGCGTTCGGAACCCGTCAAAAGCGCCAACAGTATTGCAATCAGTGCCACGCCCCACTCCGCGAACATCCAAGCAAACGCGAGTGACCAAGAGTCGGGGCCAGCTTTCAGAGCGGCGTATGTTTCCGTCTGAAGACTATCGACCGGAGGTCCCCCGCCCAGGATCAAAACGAGCGCAAACGATCCCAGACACCAGAGAAAAACTTGAACCACGACTGGCAGGGTCCGAAAGATGAGATGTGGTCCCACGAATCTGCGAAAAACCGCTACCCGGCCCGCACCTAGAGTTTGGGCCACTTCTATTTCGCCGACCGGAAGCGATAGTCGCGTCCGCCAGAGTTCGCGTGCCAAATAAGGCGCGTTCAGAAAAACCTGTGCGCTAACGACGAGACCGAACCCAAAATGAATATCGAGCTTTCTTCCGACCCAGAGAAAAATCGCGATCGTCAAAGGGGTCGGGAGCAAGAACAAAGAAGAAAAGGCATGATCCAAGCGAGCGGACGCGACCTTCGGAAACAATCCGAGGAACACCAAACCGATCGCGATCGAAACCATCGTGCTAAGAATTGCTAGTTCAATCGGACCGCGCAATCGTCCGAAAACCTCATCCAGGCTCGACCCTGTAATAGCAACACTCCCGTCGAGTACGGGGGCCATTTTGGCAATTGGAAATGCGAATACGATACCGATCCAGAGTACGAAAAACAGGAGACTAAGGATCTTGAGCCCACGAGTCGACACGGCGTCGGATATACCACAGATCTACGAACCCTATTCAGGAAACAGGTGCTTAAGCCCGTCTACCGTGGATGACGCCTCATTCGTGGCATGGTGGGAATTCCTCATTGTTGAGCAAATTCTAAAACAGCTGAAATCTCGCGTGTGCCACTAATTCTTCATACCTACTCGGGCGCGCCACTCATCAATCTGTTCGCGCTTGGACTTTATCTCGCGCGCAGGAGGGAGCGCTTCGGGCTCCGTTATCGCCGTCCACGACGCCGGTAGAGTCACATCTCGAGCCGGATACATCCACTGCGTGGCGGCAATTTTTTCCTGAACCTCTTTTGAGAAGAGCACATCGAGAAATGCTCGAGCGGCTTCGCTTTCTTTGACCATTCCCACGCCCTCAATCTGCATCGGATGGCCTTCTTTCATGATGAGGGCACGGTAGCGGGTTTCACCTTTGGAACGGTGATAGGCTTCGCTCGAAGTATAACTCCAAACCAGCGGGGCGCTGCCCTTGAGGAATGCCGCGTAGGACTCACTCCAACCGGGCGCATAGGTCAAAGTTCGGATCTTGAGTTTTTCCCAGGTTTTTTCGGATGGGTTGAGCGACTCAAACAGCGCTAAGAATCCGTAGCCCGGCGTACTGGTTCTGGGATCCTGAAGTATCCACCTCGGACCGTTCAACTCGGCGAAAAACTCGGACCAGTGTTTCGGAAAACTCTCTGCCTTACGAACTTCTTCATCCGCAATGAACGTGAAGTAGCCGTAATCGAAGATCGCCATTTTTGGAAACACCTGCTTGGCGATCGCCTTGCGGGAGTTTTTTTGATTGAGCGGCGAGACGATGGGCTTGAGAAATTTCTCCAAGCGCGAATAAAGCGGCTCATCAACCCCGAGAACCAGATCGGCTTCGGTTTTTTTTCGAATCTTAAAATCGGTTTCTAACTGGCTTGCGATCCAATCGCCATCGCCGCCGGCTCTCCAGCGGATGGTTTTGCCGGTTTTCTTTTTGAATTCTTCGTTGATCACGTCACCGAGCCCCCCAGGGGCGATCAGTGAATCGTAGGTATAAACCGTGAGCGCCTCTTTATTGGGGGCTACGACCGGAGGGGCCGCTCGAGCGCTCCATAGCCCCATCCCTGCCCATACGATCATCATCAGTGTCATGCGCGCTAGCCTATCGAAAACTCGGCGTTTTACCACCCTTGAGGTCTAAAAAAATGCCCGTCGAGCAGTTTTTAGTTTATTTATTACACACTTTAAATTAAATAACCCCCTATGAAACACTCTCACTTGGCCGTCGTCGCATTTGCTCTTCTCTCAGCTCCTGCCTTCGCAGGCGTCGCCGGAACCGGCATTGGCCAATCATCCTCCCTCAAGGATCTTGCGGAGAAACATCCCAAATTCGACCTCCGCACCTTGATTACAATGGCCGAAGAAGAGGCCTGTGTACTTGCACATCAGGATCTCATCGCTGACCTCGCACAGAAATGCGTTCGAATCCTGAATGAAGAGAATACTCGGTACGTGGACCTGAAGGATCGCAAAACCGAAGACTGCACCTACTCTCCTTCTGCCAATGGAGACATCATCACTGCGTCGCGCACCGGCACAGCAGACTGCCAATCGAATCGCCAAAGAGAGTAGCCCCACGGTCTACACGTTTTTTGGTCCACAGCGTGGGCTCTCTACGAATTGAAACGAGTTTCGATTATAGTGCACGACTATGTTCGCTCTGAGACAATCCACAGCCCTATTCGGATTCATCGGTTTTTTCCTCACGTTTTCGTCGTTTGCATTTGAGTCACTCGGTCGCGGAATCATCGAGCGCACCAACAATCGACTCTTAGTCGCCCAATCGCTGGGCACCGATCTCGCCCGTCTCGCCATCGTCGAGGATTACAATCCCGAGACGCTCACCCCACTCACGGCGCCGCCAGTACTGATCATCGGCTCCACCCCCAAGAATCAAGCACAGTCTCTCCGTGATTGGTTTCTGTTTTCGGCTGGGGACAAAGATTTTGTGCCGGAGAAGAGAGAACTCCAAGCCCTGTTTGATTTTGAACGGGAAAACTGGACGGCGGACCCGCTCGAAGTTTCTCCAGAAAGATTCGAAGAAATCCTCACTCTATTCAATCACCAGATTCGCATCGATCACCGCATGAGTGATCTCTGGGAGGCGATCGCAGAGTTTCGAATGATCGAAGACGATCCGACGCTCACTGCGATTCACGGACACTCATCCCGTTTCGCTCAGAATCCGTTAAACATTCTGGCCGAACAGGTCCGAGAACTTGCACATCCATTCAAACCGGTCGGCTGCGCGGTCGCTCGCCCGATTCTCTACATCACACCGGCCGCCTCTCGCGCGTTCGGCAAGGCGCTCGACGAGTACGGGGAAACCGTGCTCACCAGATCGAATCTCGAAGTGCACACCTTCCTCATAAAAAACAAGAAACCACCCGAGGGCGCGTACATCTACTTCGGCCTGGAAAAGTCGCTGTTCGCTCCACTTTTCATCTCAAATCAGCTCCATTTCTCTGAGACTCCCACACTTCGTCATGCCATTTGGGTGGACCATGACAAGCGGGCGAAAAAAACCTGTGCCACCGTCGCCGTCGAGTCCATACCCGCAGCGTCAGCTAGCTCACAGACCATATGCTCTGAATCCGAAAACCCTGTGCATCTGATCGAACTCATCCGTTCGGCGATCGCGGATTCCATTTTGCCGGAGCGTTGTTCCGGGACAAAATAGAGCCACCCATGACCACGCTCTATCTTTGCCGAAGTTGCCTGAGGATCAACGGCGACCCGAATGACAACGAAGTCCTCTTAAAAGATTTAGAAAAGAAAACCCGCGAGCGGGGCTGGAGACTCGAAGTCACGGGATGCAAACGCGTTTGTCCGCCGGTCGGAACCTCGATCGTCGTCGAAACAGAACACCGATTCCCCTGCGGGCGCCTGAGTATGAGCAACGAACTCAAGGTCGAAGAAATCTTGAAAGAAGCGGAGAGTCTGATCACGCTACCCGCTAATAGCGAAAAATAGAAAAACTATTTGGTGGGCTGAGGGTTTTTCGGAGCCTGTTCGGCGTCTGGAAATTTTAGAACGCGCAAGTGGTTCGTGCCTTCGCCTTCGGCAGCTTCGAATTTCCAGAGAATCTCGCAGTGAGAAAGATGAGTCGTCGTCTCTTCGGAACGCGCGCGGATGTGCACGATGCCGTTTTCGAAAAGGGTCACCAGTGCTTGGTCGACGTAAGCCCCTTCTTCGCCCGGATAATAGAAAACCACCCGCTGAGCGGTCCCGTGGCGAAGCACGCGCACTCCATCCCATCCAGCTGGCTTGGATGAGTCGTCAGCAGTTTTGGGTTTAAAGAGAGCTTTAAGGCGGTTCCAGAAGGACATGGATGATTATTCCTAAAAACTAGGCTAAGAATGAACCTAGTACTATGACCATGCGAGCCAACGCAAGCACCGATCCGATGCCCCAGGACTTAGTGAGTGAAATCAAGCGCTTGAAGCGTGAAAAAAACGCTGTGCTCTTGGCTCATTACTATCAAGAGGAAGAAATCCAAGATATTGCTGACTTCATCGGTGACAGCTTGGAACTCGCGCGCAAGGCGCAGGCGGCAAAAGCGCCTCTCATCCTCTTCGCTGGCGTTCATTTTATGGCCGAAGGAGCCAAGATCCTGAACCCCGAAGCCAAGGTCCTCGTTCCGGACCTTCGAGCGGGATGCTCCCTCTCGGACTCCTGCCCTCCCGAGGCATTCCGCAAGTTCCGCGCACTCCATCCGGACCATTTCGTCGTTTCGTACATCAACTGTTCAGCCGCGATTAAGGCCCAGAGCGACGTCATCGTCACTAGCTCGAACGCAGTCAAAATCGTGAATCAGATCCCGCGGGATCGTCCGATCATTTTTGCTCCCGATCGAAATCTCGGTCGATATGTCGCAAATGAGACCGGTCGTACCGACATGCTCCTCTGGCAGGGCACCTGCATGGTGCATGAAACCTTTTCAGAAAAGAAAATCGCGCAACTCAAACACGCACACCCGGAAGCGCTCCTGATCGCACATCCCGAGTGCGAGCCAACCTTACTTGAGAAAGCAGACTTCATTGGCTCAACCTCCGCACTCCTCAAGTTCTCGGCCGAGAATCCCGCGCGTACCTTCATTGTCGCCACCGAAGAGGGCATCCTCTATCAGATGAAGAAACTCTCGCCCGATAAAGAGTTCATCCCCGCACCCCCGAACGCGAACTGCGCGTGTAACGAGTGCCCGTTCATGAAACTCAATACGCTCGAGAAAATCTACCTCACGCTTCGTGATGAGACGAACGAAGTAACGCTTCCCGACGACTTGCGATTGCGCGCGCTTAAGCCGCTCGAGCTGATGCTCGAGTGGTCGAAGTAAAACTGCTTGATTAACGGTTATGCTCGCAACGAAGGCTCATCGTACCAGACGTCGTTTTGTCATAAAATCGACCCAATGATGTGGCAGACTTCCGGTTTCGCTTGAATACTGGGGGGTCAATTTCCACTTTCACTCGTTCATCTTCAAAAATGAGCGCCGTAACACGCGGCGCTCTCACACTCTGAAAAAAACGGGGTTCTTGCGAGTAACCGGTGGAACAGAGTCCTACGACTACTGCCCCTACAACTTCCAGTTGGCACTCATTACCACGCTTGAAATTTTCACATACCACTGATGCAGATACCTGCGTGGAAGCGAACGAAACCAGGCAAACAACAAATATACGCGTGTTAAACATCGGTAAACCTCTGAAACCTTTTTTACACTTCGTTACTATATTCACAAGTGTAATTCTCACCAGGTCCACAATGAGGAACATCCGATCGTTTCAAATGAATCAAATCCCCCCAAGAAGAGTTCACTAAAGAAAGTAACTCAAATCTTATGTTGCTGAATGAACAGATCGATCGCTAGTCGATGAATACTTCTGAAGAGTTTTGCAGCAAGTTCGCGGGCAAACATATTACTGAGCTGCGATGAACTATCGGATCAAACCAGACTCGATCAAGGAATGAAGGTATGGGTTACGTTCTCGTTCGGTAGCCGCATAGTCCTCTCCTTGGACGGATTCCACTGTTTAGAAGCTTAGTAACAAAATGATAGTCAACGAGAGCGCCTGAGTCCATTTGACTTTCCAGGACCCAGCCGTGAATCTGGAATCCCTATGGCATCGCAATTATTTTCCGACTCACAGAGCGCTCTGATCCGCCGCGGTCTCACCCGCTCCCTGAAACCAGGTCGTCTCCATTTCAGTGCGCACTCCCACCACCCCTGGCCCGACGCCACCGAGTCAGCCCATGCGCAATACTGGCAGGATTCGACAGAATTACTCGATTCCAAATGGGGCAAAATATTCGGGACAGTTATCCCTGAATCTCGGAGTCATCTTGCCAAGCTCCTGGGTCTATCTGATCCGAGCCGCTTGATCGAGGGAACCAATACATTCGAACTCGTCTATCGCGTGCTGAGCTCGTTTGACCCGAGGAAACCGCTGCGAATACTCACGACGGATTCCGAGTTTTACAGTTTCGAGCGACTATCCCGGAGACTCAGCGAACTCGAGGGCGTCACCATTGATCGTATCTCCACTCAACCGTTCGAAAACTTCGAAGAGCGAATGGCCGATCAACTAAAACAAACCACTTACGACGTCGTGTTCTCGAGTCTGGTATTTTTTAACTCTGGGTTCTACGCGACGAGACTCCTCGATACATTAAACGCAAATCTGCCTGCAGACACGACCGTCATCATCGACCTCTACCATGCACTGGGCGCGGTGCCGGTGGACCTCGGCAAATATGCGACCCGATTTTTTCTCACGGGCGGAGGCTACAAGTATTTGACTGCCGGCGAAGGCGCTTGTTTCCTCTCGGTGCCCGATCACTGCTCGCTTCGCCCTGTCATGACCGGCTGGATGGCCGAGTACCACGCGCTCGAGGGTGGCCTTTCTGAGCAAGTTCGTTACGCCGAAAATGGCGCTCGTTTCGCGGGAGCGACCTATGATCCAAGCGCCTGGTACCGAATGAACGCGGTCCAAAACTGGTGGAGAGAGATCGGACTCACTCCCGAAAACATCCATGCACATGTCCGTGCTCTACAAGATTACTTCCTGGAGAAATCCGGTCGACCAGCCAAAGGCTACAGCACTCGCACCGACTGGGGAAATTTTCTCGCCATCGGTTCACCACAAGCGCAAGCCACGGTAGACGTGCTTCGCGCTCAAGAAATCTTCGTGGACGCACGCGATGGCTATCTCAGGGTGGGATTCGGTTATTACCACACCACTGCAGACGTCGACGCGTTCATCGTCGCGCTCAACAAAACGGCACTCTAACCACCAAGCGCGTAACAAAAACTAATGCGCGGATCATCGGCTGCCATCGTGACAGCGCGAATCCGAATGCGTTTGCTCTGTGGGGCACCGGATTTTCGTGAAAACTTGACCCAGAAATCGACGTATCCATTGTTCGAATACGCGTAATGACCCGGCAGGTCTCCCGAGTCTGCCTCAGTAAGTGCCTGACCTTGGAAACGGTAAGAGAGAATGCCCGTTCGCCGAGACATCTCAGGCTCGATCGTGAAAACCGGAACCACTTGACTGCCACGAACGATTTTTAACGTCGTCAACTGACCTTCGGGTACCCCAGTCGCATTCAATGCCTTGAGGGTTGCAGAGCAACTCATCGGTTCTCTCAAGAGAGTTTTGATTTCCTGGAGAGTTTCAAACTGCGCAAGTCTTTCATCGATGGCCAGGAGTGCTTTGCTCTGCGCATGAAACAGCGACATGACCACCCCGCCGAGCACGGTGGCAAGACTGATTGCAACCATCACTTCTAGCAGAGTCATTCCGGATCGAGATCGAACCCTCACCCGCCACCGCCGAGCGCTTGGCAATAGCCGACCTTGCGATCGGTAGCGGATACAGTTTGAACACGCAGGCGAATTTTCTTGGAAATCGGCGCGCCATTTTTACGAGCGAAACGAACGAAGAGATTCGCGTAGCCGTCCAAGCTCCCCGAATAGAATCCCGCCACGTCTCCCGATTCGCCGTCCGCGAGCTCCTTGCTTTCGAGACGGTATCCCAGGATTCCGACTTGTTTACCGAACGCGGAATCGCTCGAGTACATGAGACGAAAATGCTCGCCGTCAGGAACACGGAGCATTTTCACTTCGCCTTCGGGCATAGAGATCGCATTCTTGGACTGAAACGTCTCCGTGCAAGTCGGTGCATCCTGGAGCATACCCTTAATCTCGTGTAGAACGTCCATCTGCTCCATTCGCTCTTCGACCTGCGCCATGGCTTTGTTTTGGGCTTCGAACATGGACATCATGACTGACGCAAGAATGGCGACTAGCCCCATGGCGACCATGATTTCCAGAAGCGTGAAACCCAAAATCGATTTCAATTCTTTCATTTGCCTGGATCCTTAAGAGATGCACTCCAGAACAGAATCACAAGCAAAAGAACGCCCATACTTTTGATTCCCAAATGCTCCAAACGGAGCCCGAACTCACCCAAGGTTTTTTCTGTGATCGCGACGAGTGCGAGGATCGAAATCAAAACGATGATCGATCGTCCTACACTCCGACTATCTCGAGCGCGCTTCAGTTCAATCGCAAATAGTGGGAGCGCCATCAAATACGAATGAAACCAGGCAAGCGGGAGTGCGAGCGGGGTCATCGCCAACCAGACCGCAAACGACACTTGCCTCTCACGGCGCCAAGTCGCAACAAAGGCGATCACGGCCGCTCCAACAAATCCGATTCCCGTTGCGATTGCTACATTCGCCGACTGCGTCTCATCCCAACGGAACGCCTTGAGCAAGAGAGACGGAATTCCTTGCGCCTCGCGAGTCATGAATCCAATTTGGACCGAGTCTTTGACAGCGGTGCCGGAAAACATCGCGCGTTTCCAGTCGAAAAGCAGCGCAGAAACGTCGCCGTGGTAGAGCAGAAGAAGCGGGACGGAGAGCAGCAGAAAAACCAGCCCACTGAGGACAGCCTCTCGCCAAAACTTCCACTCACCGAAGCGCGAAACGAGCGGGAAAACGGTGACGAGTTTTGAGCTCAAAAGTAAAAACATCGTCCCGCCGGTCGTGGCGCTCGGCTGTGCCAACCAAAAAAGCGAAATCGAAACGAAGAAAATGGAAAGCTGCCCAATCATCGCTTGAATCAAAAGGAGCGGAATGAACGCCACAAACACGGCGATCAAGATCGCCTTCTCGATCCGATAGATGTGCTGAAGATTACGCGAAATACTCCAGAGCGCCGCTCCCTGAAGTACGACGAAAAAGCCTTTGGCGATCAGATAAGGGAGCGCCGCAAACGGAAAGAAGAGCGGCAACCACCACGGCGGATACTTGAATACCATGTTCCCGTAGGTTTCGAGATCATACGGAGAGAAACCGAAATAGAATCCGCGCGCCGTTTCGTAAAACACTCGAAAATCATCACCGCGCGAGAATGTACGCGCAGCCATCCAGCCAACCAGTGCGAGTACGAAGACTTCGAGAAGTCCAAAACCAGATTTTTTCGACACGGGCTTGCGGTTAACGGGCCTGATCGGCACGCCAGCTCATGGCGTAGTCTTTGTGCTCAACCTGCTCTGCAGACTTGGTGGCCCTGAGCGGATAGCGGGTATCGACCATGACGGCGATCTCGGCGGTGAATTCCTTGTCGCTCGCGTTTTTCTCCGCGTTCGGATGCGGACCGTGATGAATCCCTTGCGGATGCCAGGTGACGGCGCCAGCCGAAATACCCTCTCGCGAGAAGAAATTGCCATCGTGGTAGAACAGGACTTCGTCGAAATCGATGTTGCGGTGATAGAACGGGACTTTCATCGCGCCCTCTTCGCTTTCGAGCGGACGCGGGAGAAACGAACAAACCACGAAATTACGAGCAACAAAGGTTGTGTGTACGCTCGGTGGCAAGTGATACCGAGGTGAGATGATCGGGCGAATGTCGTCGACGTTGATCGCAAGCGCAGTCAGATCGCCTTTCCAGCCGGCGATGTCCATCGGGTGAAACGGATAAAAGACGCTCGTGAACTGGCCTTCGCGCTTGATGCGAAGTTCGTATTCGCCGCGCGAATTTTTACCGGTCGTACGAGGTCCGCTCGGCAAAAGCGGCGTCCGCATAATCATCGGATCGAACTGCGCGTGACGCCCCAGCATTCCGCGATCTGGAAACTCGAACTCAGAATTCGACTCGACCACCAGCTGAATGTTCGGCTGATGGGGAACGAACCGGTACGTGGTACCCCGCGGTAGAATGATGTAGTCACCTTTGCGGTAGTTGATGTCACCGAAATCCGTTTCAACGACCCCATCCCCGGCATGAATGAAACGCAATTCGTCGGCATCGCCGTTTCGCACGAAAACGCCCATGGCGGCGGCCAGTTTCGCGATTCCTAAACGAACATCCGAGTTCTCGAGGAAATACTCCGGCTGACCCTCATTCCCCCCCTCCAGATTGGTCACCACGTAAGCATGTGGTTTCAAAGGACCTTCGATCCGAAGCCAGCCCGTCGGTGGGTGGCGATGATAAAGGTGGGTCGTCCGACCGAAGAAACCTCGGCGACCAAATTCCTCCTCATAGGTCCCCTCTGGGGTCTTGACGTGAGGTTGTGCGGAGTACTTGCCTTGGGCCCAGCCGAAGCCAGACGCGTAACCGGATTGATCGTTCATATTTCCTCGTTCTATCGTGACCGCATCGCGCTGTACAAGCCCCAAAAAACCTGCCAAAACTGAGAGATATCAATACTCAGGAGCCCTCATGGACGCGGCAAGGTTCGAGGCGATTTTGCGCAGAATCAAGGAAGAGGGGTTTTCAAAAACCGGAGCATCCCCACTGTGGGCTGTGAGGATTTTTGAAAAGCGCTCTGACGCTGAGTATACGAAAAAGCGCCCGAAAGTTGGCGCGGCGATGAGGACTCCTGAGTAGAATGTTACCCGATCATTTATCCCAAGCGCAGGCACTCGGCTGGACTCGTGGTGCAAACGTCCACCAATACGAGCTCGGACGATTAAAAAACTTCGTCTATTTGATCGCGTGTCCAGAAACACATGAGGTCTGGATCGTCGATCCACGTGAGGAGTGGAAAACCTGCGAAAACGATTGGATCCAAGACGGCTACCGCCTGAGTGGCGTTCTCCTCACCCACACGCATCACGATCATGTCGGCGGACTCGCGACGATCGCAGACGCCTATCCTAAGCTTCCGCTTTATCTCGGACGCGAAGACGCCGCGCGAATCGAGCGCTCACTCTCAAGATTTCAAGTCAACTATCTCGAAGATCAGCAGAACATCCCCTTGGGAACGGTTGCAATCACAGCGGTACATACCCCTGGACACAGCCCCGGTGAATACTGCTATTTGGTCGAAGGCTCTGCCCATCGCTATCTTTTGACGGGAGATACACTCTTCATTCGCGACTCCGGTCGAACCGACTTGCCGGGCGGCTCCGACGAAGACCTGTTTCTGTCCCTGAACCGCATTCGTTTGTTACCCACCGACTGCATTATATTACCCGGACATCACTATGTTTCCGAGTGCGCGAGCACACTGGCTCGAGAACTCGAAACCAACGCCCCGCTTCGCGCGCCGAGCCTAGAAGCCCTGAAAGCGATCCCATGAGCCACGCAAACGCACCTCGTAGTTTCAAAGAAAACGCCGTGATCGGCGTCGCCGCACTCGGAGTCGTATTCGGCGACATCGGAACGAGTATTCTCTACACTTTCCAAGAATGTTTCCACAATTCGCACCATCCCATCTCGGTTGAGCCATCAAACGTCGTCGGACTCACCTCGCTGATCCTTTGGTCTTTGTTCTTAATGGTCGGCGTGAAATACGTCTGGATCGTCATGAACGCCGAGAACAAAGGCGAGGGCGGCATCCTGACTCTGATGTCTCTCGTCCCACTGCCTTTTCGATTCACGGACTGGGGAACGCTGGGACTGGCATCACTCCTAGGCATCGCAGGAGCATCGCTCTTATTCGGTGACGGGATCATCACGCCCGCGATCTCGGTTCTCTCCGCCGTCGAAGGTCTGGAGATGGCCAATCCCGATTATACGAAATACGTCCTTCCACTGACGATCGTGATCTTGATTTTGCTTTTCTCCGTACAGAAAAGCGGAACGGGTAAAATCAGCCGTTACTTTAGCGGGATCGTCCTGATTTGGTTTTTTGTCGCCGCTATCTTGGGCGTCCAGCACATCTTGAAGTTCCCCACGATCTTGATCGCATTTGATCCTCGAAAAGCGCTCCATTTCATCAATCACGAAGGATTCGGCGGACTGCGCGTGCTCGGTTCCGTTATCTTGGCCGTCACCGGTGGCGAAGCCCTCTACGCCGACATGGGACATTTCGGCCGGGTTCCGATCCGTCTTGCCTGGCATGTGATCGTCATGCCGGCGCTCATGCTCAATTACCTGGGCCAAGGCGCGCTGATCCTCATGGATCCATCGACGAGCTATCGGCCGTTTTACAGCATGGTACCGCAGGGACCACTCTTCTACGCAGTGGTGATCCTGGCAACGCTTGCCACGATCATCGCGTCTCAAGCGCTCATCACCGGCGCATTCTCGCTCACCCAACAGGCCATTCGCCTGGGTATTTTCCCTCGCGTGAAAATCATCCATACATCGGAGAAGGTCGAAGGGCAGATCTACATTCCGTTCATGAACTGGCTGCTCGCCATTTCTTGCATCACGATCGTGATGTTCTTCAAGAAATCGACGAACTTGGCTGCCGCCTACGGCCTGGCCGTCTCGGGTACGATGTTCCTGACGTCCCTCGTATTTTTCTATGTCTGCCATTTCCGCTGGCGCTGGCCACTTTGGACGGCTCTGCCGCTCGTTACGGCGATGCTATTCTTGGACGGCGCATTCCTGGCCGCAAACTTAGAAAAAGTCCCGGACGGCGGTTATCTTCCGCTCTTCATCGGCTTATTCTTTTTCCTCTCGATGGTCATTTGGCAATTCGGTCGCTCAAAACTCTCCAAGTTTTATAAAGAGCGCTCCAAAACCTTGGACGCATTCTACGACGAGATCGATGCGCGCAAGATTCGCCGGATCCAAGGGACGCTCGTCGTACTTTCATCGAACGAAAACAAGGTCCCTCCTGTGCTTCGCCGGTTGGTCGACGCCGTTCACGTGATTCACGATCAAGTGATCTTGGTCACCGTACTTACCGACGACGAACCTTATGTGAGCGAAGCCGAACGAGTGCGCATGACAGACCTCACCCACGGGGTAACGCGAGTCCTTATTCACTACGGCTATATGGAAACTCCTGATGTACCAGCCGTGCTCGCTCGTACCCAATTCACGGGTGGCAAAACATTTCCGAAGGACGAAGCGCTCTATCTCCTCGGTAAGGAGACTTTCATCGTGGATTCCCCAAAACTCCACGAGCGCGTGAGGCAGTTTATTTTCAGCGTGATGAGCCGGAACTCCAGCTCAGCTTCGGACTATTTCAATTTGCCGAGCAATCAAGTGCTGGAGCTTGGAGCGCAGCTCAGTGTTTAATGAGTGCTCGTTCAAGCTCTCAAGAGCAAAAGACGACGAGTTCCAGTCCTTTGGATACCATCAAGAAAATGAAAGAATACTTTCGATTTAGAGGAGAGATCGTCGATCTCCCGATTGGCCGCTACCATTACACAGTCATCTATTTGCCTGAAAAAATCGCCCAGGAAATGGTCTCGATCGGAAAGCCGAAGGTTCGAATGGAAGGCGAACTCAATGGTGAGCCCCTGACCGGAGCGTGGCAACTGAGCCGGGGCAAATGGTTTCTCATGCTTTCGAAGAGCGTCCTAAAAAATGCGGAATTGATTCTCGGAGATACGGCTCAACTGGAGTTTAGGGTCAGCGACCAAAACGAGGTAGTCACTCCGCTTGAGCTCCTAGAGGCTATCCAATCGAACCGGCGCTACAAAGTGGCTTGGGAAAAACTCACGGTGGGCAACCGCCGTGCCCTTGCCCACCGAGTATTGTCGGCTAAAACGGAATCCACGCGGCTTAGACGCATCCAGGAGATTCTGAGGCTTTTTACTGAAAACAAAATCATCACAACCCAGACCATTCGGGAAAAATTGACCCGCAAACGATAGATCTTTTTAGAATCTATCATTTGCCCCTTTGATTTATCTGAGCAGCCCGGGGACTTTTGAGCCAAAAGGCATTTTCAGCCCCTACGGTCCGTGAGACGCTAAGACCAGATCATGTCCAAAGAAACCGTACCTCAGAGCGAGTTCAACTGGCAGTGGGTAGATACTTTTCGCGCACTGGCGGAAACGCTCAGTTTCTCGGCCGCGGCCGATCGACTCGGCATCGCTCAATCGAACGTTTCCCGACAGATCAAACTTCTAGAAGACCACCTGGCGGTGAATCTATTTCAGCGAAGCCGCCATGCCGTGTCGCTCACCCAAGAAGGCGTCGAGTTCGAGCGCTCCGTGCTCCCCGTCACTTCCGAACTTAAGCAACGGCTCCAAGCGTTCCGCCACCTGAAACACGAAGAAGAGGGTCTCATTCGCCTCGGCTGCTTCCTCGAATTTGGACAGTCCTATGTTTGCGAGAAAATGCTCGAATTCCAAAGACTCCATCCTCGTATCGAGATCCAACTCTCGTATTTGAATGAGAGCGAAATCCTCCAAGGACTCTCCGAAGGAAAACTCGACTTCGGAATTTTGAGCCAAGCCCCGCTTCTGGAACGCCTCCGTGTTCATCCGTTCATGAAACAAGAAATCTCGCTCATGGTCCCTGCAGCGATGCACCGGGCGCCGCCTGAGTTGATCGCCGAAGCACCATTTGCAGCCTACGAGAATGGGGACGCGCTGCTGTCGCTCCTTTGGTTGAAATCCTTCTCGAGACGCAAACGCCCGAACGTGCGTTTTGTCGTGAATTCCCACCGCTCGATCCTGGACGCCGTTGCGACGGGAGGAATTCTGGGTGTTGCCCCGACGCTGAGCTTGGAATCACATCCGCACAAAGACCGGATCCGAATTCACAGCGATTACTCGTTTGAAGTACCGCTTTTCTTGTCCTATCCGAGCCGAGATTGGCTCCCCAAGAAGGATTTAGCCCTAAAACAATACCTGCTGTCTTTGGCTAAGAACCCAAATTGACACTCTGCATTTAAACTGATAGTCCACCACCGTGAACGGCACATCCTCCACACACTCCACTCCTCACCTTGCGCCCATCGCCGCATCCTTGGTCGCGCCGAATTCCCGTCACCTGGGACCGTTCGCGTGGAGTCTTCTTACTCATCTAACGCTGCTCGCTGCAGTCCTCATTTGGCTCAAATGGGATTCGAATACGGCACGCATCCAGGGTGAGGCGGGCCTTGCAGGTAGTCCTGGCAAACGTTCAGGTACGGTGATGGTTGAGGTCTCGTCCCCTGCACAAAAACGTGCGACTGAGCCCGTAACACCACGGAAGATTCCCGTTCCTCGCGTTGCTGAAAAAATTCCCGCTCATTTGCCGAGCGAGCTTCCGACCCGACTTAAATCTGAAACGCGGACAACAGCAGCCCCTGTCACAGATCCCGCCACCAGATCCGAACTTTCGAAGAATCCAGGGTCCGCCCTGTCAGATTCAGCTCCGGGCGAAGATGGCCAAAACGGGATAGGAACCACTCCCACGCAGACCACGATCGGAAACAGCGACCGAACGAATCCACTCGGCGCGCATCTCAAAACGATTCGTGATGCGATTCAAAAAAACCTTCGTCGCCCGGGTTTCGCCTTGAGCAACGGATCCAAAGCCACGAGCCTTCGAATGAAGATCGCGCCCAGTGGCGAACTTTTGAATGCGGAAATTCATGTTTCCAGCGGAGATCCGAGGCTCGACCAGATTGCATTGTTGGCGGTGAAACGAGCGGCTCCATTTCAACCCTATTCCCGAGAACTCACCATCACGATTCCGGCGATTTTCAAAGGGGACACGTTTCGATGAAACCCCAGCCCCTCGCGCTCTCCTCCGGTCCCGGCTCGGTCACTCTTGCGATCGGTCTCATCATGAAGACCCCCGCACTCTGGCCCTATTCCATCTTGCCGGTGATCTTGAGTATTGGGCTGACGACTTTTTTGTTTACCACCTTGCGCACCTATCTCGGCGCACAGCTCGTAGCCTGGCTGACGACGATCGGCTGGAACGCCGGCTGGTTCGTCTCCATCGCGCAGATCCTGCTCACGATCCTAGCCTGGGTCGCAGCCGCGCTCACTTACTCGATCCTTGCCTCGCTGGTGAGCATCCCATTCAACGATCCGCTCTCCAAGGCTACCGAAAAAGCACTCGTCGCCCGGGGTTGGAAGCTCGCGCCTTACGTCGAAGTCTCATTCGCTCGCTCGATGTGGATCGACCTGAAAAAAACCATCGCCTCCGGATTCGGGCAAGTGGGACTGATTTTCGTGAGCTTGATTTTCTTTTTCATCCCGGGATTTCAAGCGGTCACGATCACGGCAAATGCATTTCTCATCGCCTATCAATTCCTCTCTTACCCACAGACCCGTCGTGGCGAAGAAACCATCGCGTCCGCGCGCTTACTGTTTCGCTACCCGCTGCGCTCACTGATCTACGGTGGTTGCCTGCTACTCGGATTCTTGCTCCCGGTCGTATCTGGACTCATGATTCCGGTCGCCGTCGTGAGCGGGACGATCTATTACTTGCGACTGAACGGTTCCGCGCAGGAACGTGCACCGTAAATTCCCTGACGGATACCCCGTCCGACCTTGCAACCTAGCTCGGAAATTTTTTCTCATCTAAAGCCCGAGGATCTCAGCCGATCCATGAGGTGATGAACCGTTTTACTACCGTTGGAATCAGATTGGTCATGATCACGGGTTTAGCCCTCTCGTTCTCCGCCTGCCGCGTGAAGAATGAACAGAGCACACAGCTCTACGGGTACGACACCCTCTCCGGGCAATATGCGACCGCGCTTCAGAGCGTAAAAGCGACCGTCAAACTGAAAGGCGACCCCGAAAAAGTCGCCTCGATCCCATTCACCTACGCCTACAAAGAAGTCGTCCAAGTCATGAGCGATCCGATCCTGTTCTATTTCGAAGATCCGATCAAAGGCACCGCCAGTATACGAAACGTCTCCAGCACCGACCGAGGTTTCTCGGTGAACGCAAATGCCCAGTCGATGGCCGTATTTTATTCATCAGCCGCAAACGTTGTCGTCAGTGGTTGCCGCCTGACGGAAGACGTCACCCGTCAGGGGGGATTGAATGCAAGCCCAGGCACCCGGAACGGCTATCAGACCCGCGGCTTCCTCCGCCTGGACTACGGGATGGAATACTCTTGGACGGCCGCCACCGCGACGACCGATTGCACGGAAGCTCTCACGAACTTTTTCTCGGCATGCTACCAGGACGCTTCCGTCTGCGCCGAAGCGGACTACGCTCTGATTCACTCAATCCTGGACCCATTCGTTTTGACGGGACTCCTGACCGTGCCTGAAATCGAAAAACTGGAACGGGTGAGGCTCGTCATGGAATACCGCTGACCAATAAAACTCCTACTTCTTACGTGTCCTATCCACCCATCCAGGGCTCGGACACTAACGAAGCAGGAGTTTTATTGGTCAGAAGCATAGAAACCGCGCTACGCGCGGGTCCGAGAGCAACGCTCGGAGGACACAACCGCCGGCTAGGCCGCGAGCCACTGAGATATGTGCTCGACCGACCCTGGCTCGTCTGCTAATTTTGTCCTATGCGTAAGACGAACGAGATTATTTTTGCCTCAATGAACGGTCATAAACTCCTCGAAATGCGGGCGCTTTTTGCCAAGTATCCCGAGTTCGAAATCGTCTCGCCCGAGGGTGTTCTGAGAAACCCCGCTAAAATCGGTGCGGCCGAGATTTATTCCACTTATGCTGAAAATTCAGCCGCCAAGGCTCGCCTGGTCAACCATGGCTGCCACTACCCGGCTCTGGCAGATGACTCCGGACTGGAAGTTGCGGTCCTGGATGGAAAACCCGGCGTTCACTCCCGCCGATATGCCGAGCTCCCGGGATATCCATCGCCTCTTGCCCAGGACGAAGCGAATATGAGCAAGCTCCTCCAAGCACTTGCCAATCAAACGAGCAGGCATGCGGAATTCGTCTGTCACCTATCGCTTGTTGTCGAAGGCGTACTCATTTCAGCCGAAGGCCGCTTGCGAGGCACGATCGCGAATGTGCCATCCGGAAAAAATGGTTTTGGTTATGATCCGGTGTTCGTCCCTCACGGCGAAACACGGACGTTTGCAGAAATGACCGAGACGGAAAAAAACAAGATCTCCCACCGCGCGGTCGCGCTCGAAGCACTCATGAAAAAAGTAAAAGAGCTCGGCATCCAAATCGCTAAACCTTGAACGATTCAGGCAACGAAAACAAAAAAGCCCTGGACCTGATAGTCCGGGGCTTTTTTTTATCAACAGTCAAACCAATCAACGAAGAATAGACACTTGATCGACTTGGAAACCATAGGCCGAAGAAAAGCTATTGGTCGTAAAATAGAGCAAAACCCGCTCGCCAGGGACTTCTGGTGACCAAAAACCATTCGGATTTTTGCCTTTGAAGGTTTGAATGGAAACCTGTTGGCCGTCATAAAGTGTGACCGTGTCACCTGCATCGGCCATTTCGAATTTCTTGAAATGAAGCTTGATGGCGCGTGCACCATAGTGAGCGACTTCCCACCAGATGCTGCTCTTATGGGCATAGCTGTGATCGGATTCAACACCGAGAAGATCGTACACTTCCCAATCGCCGTCCATTCCCACGAACACCGACTCTTGAGCGGATGCCTGAGTGGCAGAAACCAACCCACCCCCCACCAAGAGCCCAAGAGAAAGCATCCAAAACTGCCACGAAGATTTCATTCTAATCCTGTTTTCAAATTCTAGTATCGGACAGCCATTTGAGTGATCTTAAAGCCATAAGAATCAACGGAGGAGTCTGAGGTGTATCGAACTCGCAACATTTCCCCTTCAACAGCGTCGCTCCAAAAGCCGTTCAGTGCGCCTTTATATACGGATTTTTCAACGCTCATACCGTTGTATACTCCGACAGCATCACAACAACTCTCTGTGTCTACTTTTTCAAAGTAAACTTTGATCGCTTTTGCTCCCTGAGAATAAAACTCCCACCAGAGGTCAACCGAGTGTCCAGGCGGATGAGGAGATTCCGACTCAATTTCCCAGACATCCCATACGTCTTCACTGCCGGCTCTCGCCGAGTCCGAAGTCACCTTCACGTCGTTTGCGAGCACCGGAGCGCTGACTCCGAGTGCCGCACAAACCAAACCCACAAACGCCATCTGATTGATTGGTTTCATTCCGATCACACCCTTATTTCTTAGGCGCCAGACCGCCGGCTTTTTCGTAGGTCAAGTTGACGGAGTCGCTCAGGTCCGTCGAAAACTCGAGCGTGTAGAAAACCACCGCATTCAAGCCGTAATCGTAGTACCAATACCCACCTTGGCTCTTCTCACCGGGGGGCAGAACCGTGCCCTTGTACTTGATCTGAATCGTGTCAACCTTGGGTCGATGTGTGAGGAAGATCTTCGAGCGGCTGACGCTCTGAGCGATCTCTTTGCCGATTTCGGCAAGTGGCGTTCCGAAATCGGTGGAGCAAATTGAATAGGCGCGGCCTACTTTTGCACCCAAGACAAACTGCTCGTACTTGCTACCCGCATACTTCATCGAAGAACCGACACAACCGAGATCTGATCCCTCGTAGACCGCATATAAATAGAGATCTTTTGGGCCTGTGAGTTTTGCAAGTTCTGCAAAGAATGCAGGTGTCGTCAATGAACTTTGTTCTTCTTCATCCGATACCACGATAATGGCAAGTGGTTGTCCAGAGGTCAGAAAAGTCGGGTCGCTACGAATTGCTTTGATAATCGGCTCGTAGGCCTTCTCGGTACCAGATCCACCGGTACCCAATCGACCCACAGCCGATTGGAACGTGGTCACCGGATCCGCGGTTCTCCAATCGAACTTGTTCGTACCGAAACCGATATACGGTGCTTCGGACTCGTCCGTGGAGATGAGGCCCATTTTCCAGTCAATCCGGTTTTGGGTGAACTCGCGCATGAATAGCTGGGTATTGTCGATCACCCGCTGCTGTTCCTCGCTCATACTACCGCTGTTATCAATCACCCAAAGAACGCTGACTCCCGAAGCACCGAGCACTTCGCGAATCATCGGCTTTTGACTGATGAAATTATCTTGCTGCTCAGAGTAGTAGACGAACTTGTCGTCTTTGCCACAACCCAGTGCAACGACCAGGGGAAGTGCAGCTAGCCAAATTCGATTTTTTAGATTCATCGTCATGACGGATTCTCCTTATTGGCCGATGCAACGGCCTTTGGAAATGGCCTTGAGCTTGAACATTTCATCCGCCCAAAGCGTGCCATCGAATGGGAAAACCATATCGCCTTCTTTGGCCATTTGATTTTTCTGTTCGCTGGACACCACGACGGTGTTCGATGCCGCAGACGCCGAAGTCTGAATCGCATCGCCTTTGCCTTCGCTCATTGCGGCGAGCTCGGAGACTTGGCTCAAGAGCTCGACTTTGACGAATTGCATTTTACGAATGGCTTCATTCAGCGTGATGCGATCATTTTTCCACTGACGACGGAACTCATCGCTCTTACGCTTTTTGGCGCCTTCGATGTGGGAAGAAATACGGGTGATGCCCGTGCCCCAGTGTTTCTGGGGTCCGACTGCAGGAATGGTCGCCGAGATACTGCGCTCGGAGAGCCCTTGCAAAACTGCGAGCTCAGTCTGGCGAGCGCCCAATGATGCGATAGCAGCTTCGCTGTAGATGTCGACCGTTCGAGGCGTCGGGGTATCTCCCGACTGAAGTGCGACGTCGATTTTCTTCGCCCATTCCCGGTTCACACCGATGAATGCGCGAAAATCTTTCTCGACTTCGTCGTAATAGCAGAGCTTGAGATTCGAGATCGAACGAACCAGGTAAGCTTCTGGCTGGAATTGATCCGCCAGAACCTTGGAGGTCAGCGTCTCGAGATTTCCGCGAAGCTTCTCGCTCTGACCGAGACGCAACCAGCACCAGGTCAACTCTTCGCGAGCTGTCAGGTACTCTGGAATCCCGTTCGGAACTTTTTCGTAGTACGCGATAGCACCCTCGATTGCGCCGGCTTGATAGAGCAAACGCGCGACTTCCATGTAGTGGAGAGCCAATTTGCGAGGGTCCTTGGTCGCTTGCAACCAAGGCTCATAGAACATTTTGAGTGTGCGAGCAGCTCCAGCGAGGTCGGCTTTCTTCGCTTGGCCGACTGCAACCGTTTGCGCGAGCCATGGGCGAAAAGGCGAATTCAATGGAAGCTTGGAGAGCAGCTCACCTGCCTGATCACCTTTGCGGCGCATCAGGGATGCGTTCAGGCTCAGGAAGATCGGGCTACGCGAAACACCGATGGCCCGGATCACAGATTCTTGTTCACTGGAAACTTGGATTCCCGAACGCAGGAACCAGGCATCGAAACCTGTACCGAGCGCCTCTTCCAGCGCGCCGGAAGCGCGATGAGCGACGAACCCTGGCGAACGCAGCGCTTGCATCCACTCGTCAAAGAACGTTTGCGGAACGTTCAACTCATGAAGCGAATAAAGATAGGCGGCGCGAAGCGAGTTCTGGAGTTGCGCGGGAATTTTGTCTTCCATCACGCCCCAGAGGTGCGCGAATCCTTCGTATTGATCAGCGAAGAACGATTGAACCCAGCGATTGAGTTCAGCGCTGTTTCCCGTCGCGTTTCGCGGCAAAGAACTCCAATCAGCGAAAAGCTGACGGGCAACGGAATTCGACAGGCGGATGTCCGCCAACGCGGCCGTCGGAGCTGAACCATCGTTTGCAGCAGGAGCGTTGGAAGCCCCCAATGCCTTGAGGAGTGCGTCCGACGCGGAATCAGCAGCTTGCGCCGACAGTCCCGTCGATACGGCCAGGCACGAAGCGAGGCTGATCGAAAAGAGTGAATTGATTTTGCCCATTAGAGACGCTCCCCGCTGCCAAATGCGTAGCCGACGCTCAAGTGACCGAGAGCGTGGTGAGCTGTTTTGGTTTCACGAAGCGACTCTTCTTTGAAGAAGTCGTTTTTCACGCCAAACCGGAAGCTGAAATTACGTCCCATCCAGAACACGAAACCCACGTCCAAGACGGCAGCTGGGGAGCTGGCGTATTGAGTCGTGATGTAACCCGGACCAAAAGCGACGTACTGATCGAAATAAAGAACTTTGTCCATCGAGAGGCGGAACTTGCCGTAAAACAAATTATATCCGACGAGAGCGTCGAAACGGGATTTCACGAATGGAGCATCCGGAAGGATACCGTCTTCCGCCAAAAGGCGCTTGCCACCCGAAGTCAGCGAGTTGAAACCATAGGCACCGGAAAGGGCCGCATTCCAACGATCGTTGAAATGGAAACGATAAGCACCTTCAACTTGGGTCATGTCGAGGAAGCTCGATCCCGTGAAGTTCTTCGCGTAACCGATGGTGACTTCGCTGCGTTTCTTCAGGCTCGAATAACGGCTTTGAACAGAATAGAGCTTCTCTTGGGTCACACCGGATGGGGCGACGTTCGACGGAAGCTCGAGCTCATTCAAGCGGCTTTCCAGTGTCTCATCCTCTGCCCGAACCGCGCCCGGAACGATTGCAAGTGCCAGAACCGTTACCTTCAGAATCCATGTCATAGACTTCTTTGCCATTTGTACTGATGTCCTTTTTCTTTTCTTCAGGTTTGATTCGGTTACTGGACCCACTGCTCGATCCAGGTCTTGGCGATCTGGCGATCGGCCGAAGCTGTCTCGAGGTCCATGAGTTCAAATCCGAGCACGACCAGCTCTTGCCCACTCGTTTGCTGGCAGCTCACGCCGACGGCTTCGGAGAAAAGGCGCTTCTTGAGGCGAAGAACCGGCTGGCAGGTCGAACCAGGCGCGGATTCAGCAAAAAGCTGGGGATTCTTCGAAACACTCGTCGTATTGCCTTTGAGGCCCGGAGAAAGCGTCGGGCTCGTCAATCGAGAGCTTGGATCGATATCCATCGTGTAAAGGTCCAGGGAATCCGTGATTCGGCTACCCAAACGAGCGCCTGCAGCCTCCAGTGATGCCATCAGCTCGCTTGATCGGCTGATTTCCGGAGAGTTGAAGATCACCGTCTTAGCCACGCCGAGAACACGTCCCAAATTCTTGAGCGCGTCCGGAGTCGTCAAAGCATCCGACGTCACAATCACTGTGTCGCGGAGACGAAGCATGTTCGGGCTCATTTGATAAACGCCCGACAATACTTCGCCACGACCCAGGAGCGTTTTCAACGCCAGGGTTTCAGCCGATGGTCCATAGCCCGAAATGATCGCGAGAGACTCCCAGCTGGCCGGAAGCGCTTCGAAGAGAAATCCTTCGACCGTCGTCTGCTCGTAGACACTCTTAGCAATCAGAGTGAATTGACCGAGACCTTCTGTAGTCGGGGTGATTTCAATCTGGCCATTGTTCCACTTCACGACTTGAGCCATTTCTGCTGGCAGAATCTGAACTCGGATCGGATTGCGAGTTGCATCTTCCGCATCTGCAATCGGGAGAGGCACGCGCAGGGTTTCACCGACACGGAGGGCGCCCACTTTGCTCAGAGGCCACTCAACACGATTGACGAGCGGAGCTGCATGAGTGTTGCCCGTGATCGTGACCGTCACCGTGTGGTCTGCGCAATAGTATCCACCCGAGGAGGTACAGATTTGAAACGTCAGCGGAACCGTCTGACCGATCGATTCCGAGCGAATTTGATCCCAGTTTGCGGTGTAAACCGCGAATGGGAATGTGTCTTGTACGGAGCGATTTGGACGGCCCGTTTCCACTTGGGTCAGAGCGAATCGACCGAATGGTACCGAGCGAGGGCTCGAACGCAGCACAGGAATCGACTCTCCGTTTGGATCTTCGGCACGAATCGAGAAACTCACGATCGGACCTTGGCTCACGGCTACTGGCGCGAGCACGACCGGAGGCAAGCGGTCGTCGACCACTTTCCAGGTCAATGCGCTCGTCACGGAGTTTCCGTTACCCATCGCGATCGTCAATTTCGGAGCGAAACGCTTCACACGTTTAGCACCTTCGAAACTGTCCGAGGCCGTCACGACTTTGCGTGATGGAGAATAACGAATTTGGAATTGAGTCGCCGAACCTGCCACCGGCTCAACCACCATGCCAGCTGGCTGCGCGGAGAGCATGGCCGTGAATGGACCGTTCGGGACGTCTAGGCTGCTGATATCAACGATTTGCGTACCAGCCGTGTTCTCCGTCACCACGATGCTCGCCACTTGTGGCGTGATCGTGAGAGGACGATTGATGTTTTTAACGACGATACTGAACGTTTTTGCGTAAACAGTGATCGGATCTTCTGTGGTCGAGACCATCACCTCGACCGGGAACGTTTCCATGAGCTTGAGAATGTCTTTGTTCAAGTCAACGACGTCAAACCCTGGGGTGTAGCTGACTTCTCCCGTTGCGGCATTGAACGTAGCACCGCTTGGCAAACCGTTCAGGCGAACCGTTGGAGTTTTACCTTCGGGAACGCGACTCGCGATGGTGAATTTGCATTCCGAGTTTTCTTCGCACTCGATCACTTCGCGAACATCCACGCTATACGCTGGGTCGAATGGAATTGGCTCCAATTGTTCCGTCGTGATTTGTTTTTTCTGATCAGTGCCGGTCACTGGATATGGATCTTGCTTACAACCAGAGGCAGCCAGTGCCAGACCCACGGTCGCAAAAGCGATTTTCTTCAAAGACACGGCGCTCATTTTTTCGATCATTTCTTTTTGGATGAGTTTCATCGATTAAATCCCCATAGGACGAAGCATGAATGGATAAGAAACTTTGACGGTCACGCCGCCGACTGGTTTCGGAAACTGCCAGCCGCGCATGCGAGTAGCGATGCAGTTTTCAACCGTAGCGTTGCCGAGCGAAGAACGCGCCACTTGGCTACTAGATACCGCTCCGCTGCCATCGATAGCGAATGCCATCGTGACCTGACCGGTGAGACCTGCCTGTTTTTGAAGTTGCTCTTCGTAGCAGGCACGAACTTGGCTCAAGTACTTAGCAATGGTCGCTTGAATGACCGAACGATCGAGCCCGCCCTCGAGCACCATCTCTTGCGAGAGAGCAATCTTAGAGAGCGAACGCCCCTCACCTGAACCAACCGTCGTATTGCCGTAGCCGCCTGCTCCGCCGCCCGCACCTTTGGTGCCGACACCGCCGAGCCCTGCGACGCCCGAGTTACCGACCGTCGCGCGTTTCACGCCTTGGCCGAGACCCACGAGGTACTCGCCGCCGCTGCCCTGGGTGCCGCCCGGTCCGGCGCCCGCGGTAACGTTCTTCGCTGCCGTGGGAAGACCGCCCAGTGCGCCCTTGAGATCTTTTTTGCCAAGCATGCCGAGGAAACCGAGGTTCTGCTGAACCGCACGTTTCATTTGCTTGTCTGCAATTTTGGCGTCTTTCATCAGATCCTGAAGTCCGTCCGCCTTAGGAACGGTGACGGCTTTTTGTTTTTCTGGGATGATCGTGACTTTGACGGGTTCGGGAAGCACTTCGATCTCGGGCGCTTTTTCTTGAGGAATCAAGATGATCGCGAGAATCACGACCAGCGCAAACGCCGAAGCTTTTTTCCAGAGTCCGGAGTCATCTTCTTTTGGCTCAGGAATCGACCAGCCCATGGAGGCGTTCACTTGGCTGCCCAAGTGGAACTCTCCCATTTCCGTCTTCAAAGACCACTGACCGTTATCGAGTTGAGATACGCTGCAACCGGTGCGAGCGACGACTTCGAGTCCGTCGTTTTTCGAAGACGGGCTGAGCGCAAAACGGAAACGCATTTCATCGGTCGGCTCTGTGAAAAGCCCGTTCATCTTACGACGATGCATCCGTTCTTTGGCGCCCGTTTCAGAGATCCATCCGAAACGAGGGTGATAACCGAGTTCGATCGGAGTTTTCGAGGCAAAGGTCTTGAGTAAGCGGCCTTCGCGAGTCGTGATCGCAAACATCTTACAGGTCCTCTCCCGCATCCATCTGGATACGATCCGTGAAATTGTCGCGAAGTCGGAGGAGACCGTCTGCGCCTTGCTGAACGTTACCCGTCACCACAGAAATCTCGGGACGGCGAAATTGACCCTGAATGAGCAACTCTTCGAAGTTTACATCCTTGCCCGCTTGGTATTTCACCTTAGGTGCGGCGGCAGGAGCGTCTTTAGCAGGAGCCGTTTCCACGGCTTGAGCGAGCGAGATCGTGAATCCCAGAGACATCGCGACTGCTACTTTGTTTTTCATGGTCACTTTCATGGTTGGGTTTCCTTTGTAAGCTGCTGAATGCGTCCTTCGAAATACAGAGCGAGACGCTCTTGATGAGCACCGCGATGAAGATCGCGGAGGTTGCTCAGCACAATAGTGTCACGTGGATTCTGATGCATTTTCTCAATGAGAGCGCTGCGTTCTGGCGACAAGGCCGTCGTTTGGACTGCAGAACTCATATTCGTCGCCACTTGATCGGTCGCTGATTTAGGCTTAGCGCTCTCGTTAGTGAGCATCGTACCGATCTCAGTCGCCCGTTCTTGGAACGGCTTGGCCATCTCAGCCAAACTCTCACGAATTCTCGTCTCTTGATCCGCATTCAAACCTGGAGGGATCGGACTCGAGATGATCTCACTGGCCAGCTGATCATGGCTTGTTTTGAGCGAGCCGAGCATGAAGGCACGAAGGTCAGAGTCTGCGGCCCCAGAGTATTTTTCAATCAAGGTTCCGATCTCTCGGATCATCGCAACGCGACTTTGGAATTTCTGCTCACCGTTACGTCCGTGGAACGAAACCGCCCGCTCACGTTTTACCAGGCGATCGATTTCTTCCCGAACCACACGAGTCCAGGATTCCCCCGTGCTCTGGGTTTGAGACAAAAGGATCTTGCGAGTGTCGGCGTTGCCTTTGCCGCGCGTTTCCAGGCTCTCAGCAACACGGGCTTTGAAAGCTGCGCTCCAGCTAGACTTCAGGAGTTTTGCATCCAAGAGTCCCGCATCCGCCATCATCGATGCCAATGCGAGTTCTTCGCCCTCGGAAGGCTTGAGTTTTTTGCGCTCGGACCATGGAATCACCGAAGACAGAACGCGGTCGCGCTCCAAACGGGCTCCACCTAAATCGTACATGAGTGCGACTTTGATCCAATCGCCAAACGAGGTCGTCGTCGAGAGGATCGCTTTTTCGTAACCAGCTGCCGCTTCCTTGAAATAGCCACCGATCTCATACTCCGAGTTCAGCACATCGGACGGGCCGGTCTGCTTCAGAGCGGAAATCAGGTAAGGATGACGATTCATTTTGATCGCCAAGGTTTTTGCGTTTTCGCATGAACGAGGGAGGAAGCGTTTCTCTTCGCAAAACGTTCCGAAACGCTTCAGCGCTTCGTCGCTCTCCCCGAGAGCGACGGCCTGCTCGAAATCCGCCTGCTGAGAGATCTCACGCATTTCGGCGAGATCTTTGGCAAGGGCGGGGTTCTTGGCGATCGTCGGATTCGATAACCACGTCTTGGCTTGTGCTTGAAGCGCAGTCAGATCTTTTTGCTGGTTCAAGATGTCGAGCGCTAAGTTCTGGGCTTCCACCGCCTGAGGTTTGCTCGGATCTGCGGCGAGATCTTTGAAGATCGGAAGCGCAGTAGCGAAATCCTTTTTCTGATAAAGCGCATAGGCGTGGGCATAACGGTATTCGCGTTTCGGCGAGATCGTCTGAAGAACAGCCAAATCAGCAAGCGCATCATCCGAACGGTTTGCCTTTTGAGCGATATTGATTCGAAGCTCGAGGAGCTTGATTTTGTCGTCGTTGTTCCAAGCGTAAACCGGCGAAGAGATCCAGCTAGCGAGCTGAGCGAGTTTCACGTCGACGTTCTGTTCGGAGGCCGCCCAGCCTTCCATCAAACGAATGCGCTCTTTGCTTTTCGGGAACAGGGTCACGGTAGCGATCGCGATTTTCTGGAAAGCTTCGGTGCGTTCCGGACGCGTCGTACGATCACCATCCAATTGGATCGCCATTCGGAGTGCGATTTTTTCGGATGCTTCAGGCGTATCCATTTTAAGAGGGGACGCTGGTTGGGTCACCGATTCTGAGAATCGAGCCATTTCTGATTGGAACTGATCCCAAGGACCGACGCCATAGAGTTCTTCGAGGTAACGAAGTTCGAGATCGATAGAAGGTTCGCGCTCCACCACCGTTTTCAGGAGTTGTACGGCCGGGGCTTTGTTACCAGCGCCGAGGTAAGCAAAAGCAAGTTCCTTGACGAGCGTTGGCTTGTTCGCTTTTTGAGCGACCGTTTCCATAAACGCCGTATGGCTGGCAACATTCGCGGTCGAGGTATCCGAGCCCATTTCCACCAAGAGGTCCCGAAGGGCCTCTTCGCGGATCTGCCCTTTGGAATCCCAAAGTGCCTGTTTTAACTCTTCGATCGCCGCTGGACGATTTCCTGCGTTCTTGTGAATCCAACCCATCCGGTAGTGGGCGTACGAGCAAGAATCGGTGCCTTGGCAGATCGCCAATGTCTGCTGGTAGTAATTCTCGGCAGCTTTCGGGTTTTGGATTTCGAGGATCTCTGCCAATCGGAGTGCAGACTCACGCTTGAGTTCCACTTGTTCAGACTGAGTATAGACTTGCTCCAGAAGTGGTTGCGCCGCTTTTGGATTATTTTGTTCCAAGTAAAGGCGGGCCATTTGGAAACGGACTTTGGTCTGGCGGCCCGGCGTAACCTTCGGCAGGACTTCTTGATAAAGAGCGAGGGCCTCGACACGGTCCTTCTGCGCTTGCGCAATCGGCGCGTTGACCGTCATCGCTTCATCAACCAGTCGGTCAGCAATTCGGAGCGACAGCTCCGTACGCTGAGGATCATTGACCGCGAGCGTGCTCTTGAGTTTGGTGAGTTCGCGAACGACGATTCGATTGTTCGCGTGAACCTGCCCAGCCCAAGCCAAACCCAACACAACCGTACTGACGATGATCCCTGCTTTTTTCACTCGTTCCCCCGTACCACTCATCTCTTGATCTATTCCTTGAACCGAGTCACTCACGTCGAGAATCAGCTGCCGCCCGAAGTGACGATCAGCTGAATCGAACCGTACTGCTGCGAAGGCAATACGCCCATGATCTGAGAAATCACCGTACTCGGCACATCTTTGTGAGCCTGCAGGTTGATTTCGCCTTTGAATTTTTCGTTTGGATGCGCTTTCGACCAGTTTTCACGGAAAACTTGAAGTTGTGCGAGGAGGCCTTTCGGGTCCTTCAACACATCGACTACGGTTCCAACCGACTTTTGATCGAGGAAGATCTCATCCTGCGCGATCGCGAGAATCGGTGCGTCCGTGATTTCCGCGCCACTCGATGCGACCGGAAGCTGCACGCCCTTGGTCATCACGAGAAGCTCTGGAGACGTCGAAAACGTCTGAAGCAGGAAAATAACGAGCAAGCTGAACATGTCGACCATTGAGGTCAACGAAAGTGCCGCCAAGATCGTACGGCGATTTTTCTTAGTAGAGTGCGAACGCGCCACCAAGTGCTTGGCGAAAACATTAGGTCTAAGCGCCTGAGTACCGACTTGCATGATTAGCCCCCGGAAAGCGGATTGACCGGCACAACGCCGAGATTAACGAGACGATTTTTACGAAGGACGTCCATGATCGAAATCATCGAACCGTAGCTCACTCCCGCTTTTGGGGTCAGCATGACGGCCGAAATTTCGCCCTGTGATTTCATTTGGGCCTGAATGTCCTGAACTTGTTTTTCGAACGCCGTAGCAAGGTCGGCCATCGTCGCACCTTGAACTTGGTAGGTCTTAACGACGCGTCCTTTGCTTTTGACCGAAAGCGTGACTTGGTTCTCGGCCAGGAACTTGACGTCCAGGTCGAGGGTGTCTTTTGCCTCAGCGGCGCCTTCGGTTCCGTTTGCTTGTTTCACCTGCACGGAGCCGAGCTGCACCCAGACAGCTGTCATGAGCAAGAAACAGATACACATCGACAGAAGATCGATGAACGGAACTAAGTTGATTTCTGCATCTAAAGATTTGCGACGACCGCTTGAGCCGCCACCGATATTCGCTGAAGCCATGAATCCCCCCCTACTGAAAAGCGCAAAAGACGAAAGATGTTCTAAAACGACACGGAATCAAAAACCGAACTCAAGGAAAGTCGAGCGACCACTGGGGCCAACCCGACTTTCCGAGAAGAGAGAGGTTTTTAATTCACGTGAACTGGATTGTTTTTCGCGTTCGCCGTGGTGTTCGCGTAGCGGGAAGAGCTGCGGTCGGTATCCACCAAGAAAAGCAGATCGTGGAAGATTTCCGACGTCATCGTCGTGAGAGAGTTCACGAAACGATCGGTTTTGTTTTGAAAGATAGCGAATGCGACGAGCGCAGGGATCGCAACGATCAGACCGAATGCCGTACAGTTCATGGCTTCCGAAATACCGCGGGAAAGCATCGTGGCGCGGTCAGCAGGGTTCGCAGATGCGACTGCTGCGAACGAACCGATCATCCCGGAGATGGTTCCAAGGAGTCCGAGAAGAGTCGCAACGTTTCCGAACATCGCTAAGAATCCAGTGCGGCGGTCGATGTGATGAATTTCTTTGCTGAGAGCCTCGTCCATGCGGGCTTGAATTTCTTCGTCGCCAGCATTTTGGGAGCGAAGGGTGATTCCGAGCTTTGCGACGCGAGCGAGAGCATTGTCTTCGTTCGAGAAGCGTTCAGCTCCACTCAAGTCTCCTTGAGCCAAGAAGCCCAAGATACTCTTGCGGAAAGCCGCGCTCGGCTCTGGGTTCTTTTTGTAGAGAGCGATGTAACGCTCAATAATCATCGCGATCGAGAACAATCCAAAAATGAGGATGAAATACATGAATACTCCACCCTCGTTAAACGCGTGCACCAACTTCATTCTGATTTACCCCCCTCAGGATAAAAGGACAGAGCACTGTCCACATTCGAAACAACTCAGCGATTAGACAATTTTTTGCCGCTTGTTATTGCGGAGACACTAACATCAACAGTTCGAGTGTCAAAGGGCTGCCACTCACTTTTCGTCATCTTGTAACAGAGCAGCAGAGTTTGTGATGAAACACCTCAGGACTGTTGCTGTGTGTCTCACGCTATTTTCCCTCTGTTTCTGATGAAGACTCATTCCTGGTTTCAAACGCGCACCTGAGAAGTTCGCCGGTCTGACTTTGTGAGTCAGATCACACGCGTCGTTTTACGCTTCGCCTCACACTCACCTCGTCAAGCTCGTGACGACCCCAGCCTATTTCCGGATTCCACTGAATGTTCCGCTCGCTTTTACCGATCTATTCGTTTGAAAGGTTGCGTACTACGCTATGATTCCGTCGCCAAAACCTCCCAAGCCACTCGCATTTTCGGTGGAGACTCAAGACATCAAGAAGCGCTACCAAAACCAGATCGTGCTGGATGGCGTGAATTTGAAGTTGCGACCGGGCACGCTCTACGCGCTTCTAGGAAAAAACGGTTCTGGCAAATCAACGCTGATGCGCATCTTGATGCGCACGGAAATTCCGAGTTCCGGGAACGGCTTGATTCTCGGACATCCGCTCGATGACGAGAGCCGCAGTGCCAACCTCGAGATTGGCTACGTTTCCGAGGGCATCGACTACTTTCTCCCGTTCACGATCCAAGATACCTTTGATCGACTGGCTCCCCTCTATCCAAGGTTTCGCGAAGCGATCCTGCTCGAGAACCTTCAGCATCTCGACATTTCACCACGCAAATATTTCAGCCAGCTATCCCGTGGCCAGAAAATGCAGGTCGCGCTTTCATTCGCACTCGCGACGCAACCCCGCCTTCTCCTCTTAGATGAGATCACCTCTGTTCTTGACGCACATGCTCGCGCATTCTGCATGCAAGCGCTATCGACCTTTACCCAAGACGGGGGAACGGTTCTGATGGCGACGAACATTGTTTCTGAGGTTCAGCACTTCGCTCACCACCTGCTCCTCCTCTCTGACGGACGGATCGCATTCGATCTCCCCCTGGAAGAAGCGACTCAGCTATTCGTGAAACTTCGCGTAACTCCAGAGACCGCGACTCCTCGCAACTTCGACGAGATTGCAGTTTCGGTCGCACTGAACTCCGATGGATCCCAAAGCTACCTGATCCCTCGCACGCATGTTGATGAGAGCGTTATTCCAGCAAGCCTCGTCGATCGCCGAGGCATCACTGCCGAGGAACTCTTCATCTACTATACGAAACGCCCCGAAGAGGTGGCCGCATGAAAATTCTTTTTCGCCTCTTCGCCCGGTACCACGTGAGGCAGGTACCCGTCGTATTTATGGGAACGGCTTTGTTGGCCGTATTCATGCATTTCATTTTTGGACAAGACCCCACTTTGTCGAGTTTCTTCCTAGGGATAACACTCTCCTTGTTTCCCATCTTTGTTTGCGGCAAACATTGGCAATTCCTTCAGGGCAACCTGAATTGGATTCTCACTCTCCCTATTCGACGTAGTTCATTACTGACGGTGTCGGCATTCGGACTGCTTTTCGCGCAATTTGTTCTCCTACCTACCGCCGTTCTTGGTGCGCTATCGAGCAAGTACGCCATCGCGATTTTTGAGAACTGGATCTATTCAAAACCTTTTACTTGGGTTGTCGGTCCCGTAGCCGCCTGGATGCAATTTGCTCAAAAATATCAGACTCACGTGGGCGGCGCACTCGGTTACATCTGGAAAGAACTCACCGGAGAAATCGCCTACGCCACCTCGTTCATCCTCCTTTCTCAAGTTGCATTCGTTGGCCTTGCGCTTTGCGTTTCCATCCCACCCAGTCGGACGGAAGCCTGGAAGGGTTTCTTTCGCGTTCAATCCGCTCATGGCCGGCAACTCGGACGAGACCACTTATTGAAATACTGTGGATATGCCGCGATCTTGGCGCTAGGCAGCTGGATGCTTGTGACCTCCAAATTGATTTTTGCGTTTGGAGTCGGCCTTGTTACCGCGATAGCGATCCTTCGCACCACCCTCAACCAACTGCACCTGCATCGCAAATGGCAGGTTGCTTACATCGGGCTATTCACGCTCTTGATGACGACCGGCGATTTTGTGCTCTACAAACAGGTCACCGAACAACTCAAAAACCCTTCACCCGTCGCTATGCGCGAGTCACTCAGCTGGCTCGGAAAAATCGGCGATAAAAAAGACCGAGCTGTTTTGGTCCGCGGACTCCTAGCGGCACAAGACAAACCTGAGCTCATTCGAGCGTGGAGAGAGATCCGCGATCTCACGCATTTAGAGCACCTCACCAACCAAGCAGCCGAAGGCGTCGTCTATATGGACGGCATCAAACGCTGGAACGATCCCGAGACTTTGGCAACCTGGATTTCGTTTTTTACTCCGACAGCACTCAAGGCGGACGAGATCAAATCAACTTTGATCCGCGTGGACGCCGGACTTAACCCGCGCGCGCTCACGAATCCAACCGTCTATGGACTTCTCGCAGTTCCGCTTGTGCCCGTGGAAGTCGACGAATTTCTCAAGAGTACTCATCCACGGTTTTTCGCATTCGGCGTTTACAAGGCTCGATTCCAGCGAGACAAGGACTATATTCCACAAATCCGCAAAAACCTCGCAACATTGGTAGGCAAGTATCCATCGCTCCAGGTGGATCTTTTCCAGATCTCACGCATGACGCTCTCCATTCTTTCAGGACAAAATCTGAGTTACGATCAGGTGTTGCCTGTTCTGAAATTCATGCGCGCCCCGGCCTCCGAAGGAATCGTGCTTGATTGCGCGAAGGTCAAACCCCCTCGCGAGTGGAAATCCCTGAACTCAGATCAACTTGCGCGTTACAATGTTTGCTTGCGTGAACGAACCGCGCGCAAGGATCCGAAACGCATCAAGACGGTGCTTTCCGAAGGCTGGTACGTTTCGCCACTCGCCTCAAACGAGATCGAAGCGCTCGAATTCGCGTTCAACTAGAGTGACGCCCGAAACTTACGAGTGCCAGTGAAAGAGATGTGAGCCGGCTAGTCCTGTATTCGGGATTTCTGAACCTGGGGAAATGGCCAACGTGGCGGGATCAATTTCCGCCAAGCTCGCTCTAGTTCCAAACGACACGAGAAACGCGCTTCGTTTCCGGTTGAGCGTAAGACCGCGCGGGCGCTCCATCGGGAGTGCCGCTTTGAATCGATGGTCTGCGAGCGACCAGAATGTCAGAAGGTTTCCTAGCGGATGAGTCACCCCAAAAATCCCGCGTTCGTGATGAATACAGACGCTGAGCGCTTCGCCCTGCAGCTTCTTCAAAATCTCTTCGGGACCGCCGACCGCTTTTAGTTTGCCGTCGTCACCCAAAACACTGATTCCGCCCAACCTCTGATCCGAAAGCCCACGTCGAGGCGCAGATACCACAACCAAACCAGATTCTGTACGATCTCCATAGGGCGCCACGTGACCCGCATTCCATTCATCGTTAGGAACGACCCATTTTCGGATGAGTTTTCGGCTCGCGATATCAATCGAGGAAATATTCGCGCGCTTCTCGGTGCCGATCGCACCGCCACCGTTCGTCACGAGCAAGGTCTGCCCCTGATCCACTAAATGGCACTCGTGCGGATTCTCCCCATAAGTTGGAAACTCACCGATGACCTCGGTCGTCCGACTGTCGCGAATCACCATAACGCCGACTTGATCAGCTATGCGGGTCTCGGTCGTGTAGAAAACTTTGCCGTCGGTCGAAAATACCCCGTGACCGTAGAACAATTGACCGTGGACTGGGGAAATGAGTCGATTCACCGCGCCGGTATGTAGATTGATCTCACAAGCACCCGGTCCGATCTTTTCAAACACGAGGGCGCGAGACGGATCTACCGGATCAAAGATCACTCCATGTGGGAGAAAATCCAGTTCGACGTAACGCGACTTTCCGCTCGCAGGATCGACCATCGCGAGTAAGTTCTGAACTCTGCCGTTACGCATAAATCGCCCACCCCCGAGCACCCATGCGGTTGAACGGCGAGAGGATGACCACCATTGATACCCACCAGCTACCGAGGCAACCAGGAGCGCGCCTCCTAAACCAGTTTTAATGAAATCGCGGCGATTCATGAGAGGCTTATACTCAAAGGTTTCTCACAACGCCAAGTCGGATTTCAGTTGGGGCGCTTTGAAAAAAAATAGCGACGAAGCCGCTTCGGTGCCACTCCTCTAGCGACTTCCGAACCTGCGTCAGATACGATGAATACCATGCCGGACCAACCGCGCACGGGTTCAAAAACTCGCGTGCCATCGAACGACTCCACTACCTTTGAAACGACCGGTTTCTCTGAGCAATCGCCGATTCTCCGCTCAAAATCGTTCGAAAGTTCCGTGCGACCTCGGTCGCCTTTGAATACCCTACTTTTCTCGCGCATCGGTTTTCGCCTGCTTGTACTGGCCACTGCGTCCGTTTCGACGGTGTTCGGAATCGCCGCACCTTACGCCCAGAAACAGTTCACCGATGGTCTGATCGCCGGAAATACGACTTTGACTTGGATGTTCGCGGCCTTCGGCTTCACCGCTGCCGCGCTGGTACTCACGCAACTGACGACCTGGGTGGCCACTCGAGAATCCGTGATCGCTCAAGTCGATTTGTCGGATCACGCACTGGATCGCGCGCTCGAGGGTCCCGGTGGTCTGGTCGGCAATCGCCCCGTCGGAGAATCTGTTTCGCTTTTTGCGGTGGACGTCCCCGGTTGCGGCGCTCTTCTCGATCAGTCGCTCATCATGTGTGGATCGATCATATTCCCTTTCATCGCAGGGCCGATCGCGCTTCATACGCTGTTTCAAATTCCTTGGTTTGCTTCGCTTGCCGCTATTGCCACGCTCGCGCTCATCAACATCACGCTCGGCTATCGGCAGTCTCGATATTTCTACCGCTATAAAGAACTCTCCGCCGAACGGACCGGGCTGGTTTCCGAATGGGTTCAAAATTTGAGGACGCTTCGAATCCTTGGCTGGATCGAAAGCGCCGAGGAAAAACTTTTTGAAGTCCGGGAACGCGAAACACGTCATCGCATGATCATGCTCGTCAACGGGCAGCTCATGAACTCCGTCGCGAACGTCTCAACTTACATCCTTACCCTCCTCTCGGTCGTGATGCTACTCGAGGCGCGCGGCCCCGACCATCCGCCGACGGCTGGAGATTTGCTTGGACTCTATTGGATCATCGGGGTGTTTCTCTCGCGACCACTTCGACAATTCCCTTGGGCGATCGTCATCACGATGGATGCGTGGACATCGATGCAGCGACTGAAAGCGGCACTCGATCGACCGATCTCTCATCCAGAAGTTCTCCATTCACCCGCATCACGAGAGGTGCGTGGGTCAGAACTCGCACTCGAGGTCGAAGGACTTCACCTTGAAATCGAAGGCAAGCGCCTGCTTGAATCGATCAATCTTCGTATGAAGACTGGCGAATTGGTGGCCATCGTCGGCGAGGTCGGCAGCGGCAAGAGCTTGCTTCTGCGATCTCTCACTGGCTCCACCGGCGCGACGTTTCAGCGATTCGCCCTTCAAGGTAAACCATCGATCGGCCCCAAGGATCCGGAAGTCCGAAACCTGATGGCGTTCGTTTCTCAAGAGGGATTCACCATGAGTGCGACGCTTCGTGAAAACGTTCGTTTCGAATATTTGAATCCTGAAACTGTTTACAGCGCCGAGGAGACCCTGCGAACTGAACGAGCTCTTAAACTCGCACAATTCGTTCCGACTCAAGAGCGCCTCCCCGATGGAATCGAAACCGAGATTGGTGAACGAGGTGTAAATCTCTCCGGAGGTCAACGCCAACGCATCGGCTTAGCTCGTGCGGAATTCGCAAATCGACCCATCATTGTTCTAGACGATTGTTTGAGCGCCGTCGATGTCGACACCGAAAAACGCCTCATCGAATCGTTGATCTCGGGCGAATGGTCGAATCGCACTCGAATCATTGCTACCCATCGCATGACAATTCTTCCGCAATGCGACCGAATACTCTTTTTGTCAGACGGGCAAGTCAAAGCCGAAGGCCGCTTCGACGAACTCTATGAAAACGAGGAGTCGTTTCGAAAATTCGTGAAACGCGAAGAGCTCCCCAAAGAGTCCCAGCATCGACTGGCCGCGAGTCCGCCTCCGCCCGTTGTTTCTCTCGTCGAAGGCATTCCAAAAAATGAGGAATCCACCGATGGATAAACCTTCCGTAAATCGCTTTCAATTCCAGGAAACGCGATTCCAAGGCAAATACCAAGCCTCGCTCATCGATACGATTCGACAAGCCTATCGCCCCGTCTATTTGCGGGGAGCATTGATTCTGCTCTTGGGACTAGTGGGGCGCATTGCACTCCTGGGGAACTCGAACGTCATCGGATACTGGGCCGACTCACTCTGTCTTGCTGCCAAAAGTGGTGACGCACCTAAAGTGTGCCGTGCGCTTCCGTCGTTTTTTGAAGGTTACGGCCACGAAAATTTTATTCACTTACTTTTGATCCTAACGACCCTGGGCTTCTTCCTGACGCTCTTGTTTCGGATCGGTTCGTCACGGCTCTCTGCCGGAGCCGTCAGTCGAATTTACGACGAAACGACGCTTCGCACGTCTCGCTACCCCATTTCGTTTTTCGATCGCACACCAGCAGGCCGGGTGATGACGAGATTCTCCAGCGACTACAACAACGTGTTCCGAATTTTTGGTGGACCGCTCGCAGAGTTTGCCACCCTGGTTTTTGATTTGATCGCAATGACCGTATTGATGGGGATCGCAAGCCACTGGCTGCTTTTGATCTGGATTGCGCAAGCCATCCTCAGTTACGGAGTTTACCGCTATTTCCTGCCCAGGCTTCGACGTGAACGACGGGAGCTGGCATTGAAACGATCACCGGGCATCGCGCATTTCGCAGAGACTCTGAGCGGAGTCGCGACGATTCGCTCTTTTGGCCGAGAACAACCTTTCAAAGATCGCTTCTCCAAACTGAATGGCGAATACTTGCATCAACGACTCACTACGACGAGCGTCTTCATACAGTTCTCGCTCGCGATGAACGTACTCTCCGCGCTAACCTTTCTCGCCATGGCCGGGGTGAGCATCTACCTGTCTCAACATGGCCTCGTTTCGATCGGAGCCATTGGCGTCGCATTCGTCTACGTCGGGCTCGCGGCGGGAATTCTCCAATCATTTTTCGAATGGCTCGGTCAATTCGAAGAAGCGATGTCGGGACTCGAGCGCATGAATGAATACCTCAGGCTACCGATCGAACCCGGAGCACGCCTACCTGCCACGACTCGTTTTCAAACCGGACACCCAGTTGAGACGCAGCGGCCGGCAGGATCACTCCATGCGCCACCGGCGTTTCGAGCTTCGATCGAGATTCAGAATCTGACGCTCCGGTACCGTGAGTCGATGGAACCCGTGCTCAACTCGCTAAGCCTCTCGATCCGCGAAGGCGAACGCCTCGCAGTCGTCGGTCGAACGGGTAGTGGAAAAACGAGCTTGGTTCAGGCGCTTTTTCGGCTGTACCCGCTCGAAAGTGGAACGATTCGAATCGGCGGTTATGAAGCCGACTTGAGCACCGGGGCGCCCAGCACATCTCCCTCCTCCCATCCAAAACTGGCACTCGATCGCTATCGCTCACTTCTCTCTTACATCACTCAGGACGCGACACTGTTCCTGGGCTCGCTTCGCGACAATCTGGACGCCACTCGCGCATACCCTGAACCAGAACTGATTCGTGCGCTCAAACGTGTTCAATTCCTCCGTGAAGGAGCAACTGACGAAGAGTATCGCCACTGGCTCAATTTTGAAGTCCAAGAACGCGGCCGCAATCTCTCTGCAGGTGAGCGACAACTCGTTTGCATGGCCCGCTGCCTGCTCGAAGACTCACCGATCGTGATTCTCGATGAGGCGACAAGCGCGGTCGATCCAAAATCCGAAGAAATCATCACGCGCGCGACCGAAGAATTTTTCGTCGGCAAAACTCAGCTCATTATTGCGCATCGGCTTTCTACAATCCGTTCTTGTGACCGTGTGCTTTGGCTAGAACGCGGAATGGTCAAAAAAATTGGGAGACCCGAAGAGGTGCTCCCAGAATTCGAAGCTTCTCGTTGACGCAGCTGGTCTTTACCGCATTTTGTCATTGGTGGTAAACGGACCTCCAACAGGAGAAAACCGCTATGAAACTTGCTCTTTTGTCTTTGATGGCAGTGGTTGGTCTTTCGTCCGCAACTTTTGCTCAAGCGGAGACCTTTCATTTCACTTATTTTGGTCACTACTCGGGCGGCTACACGATGGTGTCGTGCGACTATGCGAGCTACCAGGCCGAAACACTTTTCGCAAAATTCGGCGTAACCGGCATCAGCAGCTACTGCTCCGGAGGGATCCAACCCGGCGGCATGATGTCGCCGATTTCGCTCACGGTGGAATACACCGGCGTCGTTTTGAATGACTCCCCGGTCACTCGCCCCAACTCGTTTGAGTCTGAACCTTTTGGCTCGACGGCTTGTGACTTCAATACGAAACTCTTCCGCGCGGCTTCGCCCACCATGACTAACGTCACGGTCAAGCGCTCCCGCGATGCCTGTTTCTATCCGACGTCTGATTGGTCTTACCAATTTGATGTCCGCACGGCGGAATAAGGGAAACACGTTTATTCCTAGGAAAAAGGCTCAATCGGCGTGCTCCTTTTGGGCCTTTTTTCTCACACTCGCCTCGATACGATCTCTCGGGGTGGCATTTCCTGGCTAATTCGGATAAAACCAAGAGCCAAACTTTATCTCATATCGACTGGAGCTCCCATGCCAAGCCAAGCATTAATCCCAGGCCTTCTGATCCATCGTCCATCCTCCCGCACCACCGAAATTTCGCTCGTGATCGTCGGTTCACTGATGCTTGCGCTACTCGCTCAGATTGTGATCCCACTCCCGTTCACGCCAGTACCGATCACCGGTCAAACGTTCGGCGTAGCGATCCTTGCGCTCCTTTGGGGCAGCAAACGCGCGATGGCGACGTTCGCTCTCTACATCGCTGAGGGAGCGGTCGGCCTCCCAGTTTTCGCACTCGGCAAATCCGGACTCATCCCAGGCCCGACGCTTGGTTACCTCGTCGGCATGGGTGTCGCTTGTTTTGTCGTGGGCAAACTCTCGGACCGTGGATTCTCGAAACGTTTTTCGACCGCGCTCCTCGCTTGTTTCGCGGGTTCGGTTTGCGTGTTCACCTTCGGCTTGATTGGGCTCTCGTTCTTCGTCCCAAGCTCGTTGCTCGTCGAATCCGGCCTGCTTCCGTTTCTGCCCGGCGACCTGATCAAATCCTGCTTGGCTGCCGCGATCGTTAGCCAAGGAACGCGTAAGTTCTTGAACTAAAATTACTCCTCCGCTCAAAAAAAATGGCGAATCCTCTGAACGAGCGATTCGCCATTTTTTTTAACTTTTCTTACGATCGAATGAATTATTGCCCAATACAATTTGGTAGCAGTCGAATCATTTGCAAAAGCTTCCGTTTACCTGTGCCACCTTGCTGCGGTCCCATTTCGTTATAAGCGACCGTTTGATAGCTCGTATAAGTCTCGAAATAAGCCACTTGCTCTAAGTCGAGCGCCCATCCACCGCGGTAATCTGCCAAGTCTACCGGTGCAGATTCGAAGTTCACTAACCTCAGCGTATAGCTCGCCTGAAGGTCCACCGGCCATGGGCGAGGATTATAAGGCAACCTGACTAATTCGCTGCGCTTGTTTACGTAAAAGTCCCAAATATACGGCGTAAAACCCTTGACCACGAGATTTGAGATCACGTCGTCGATGAATTGCCGATCGCGATAATAAGTACTTCGTCCAACCGTAAAACGGAGACTGCAATCCTTCGAATTCGTAACATTAGAAAGCGAATAATCCTCTAGAGGTTTCCACTCTCGAGCAGATCCAATCAAGGGCATTCCGAGCGTGACGAGGGCCAAGAAAATCACAACGGTTTTGGTCATGATTTAAGCCTATGGAAACGACATAAAAATAGAAACCTAAAACATAAACGTACCGACAGTTCCGTGTACTGTTTTGTGCAACACCCGATTCAATCGTGAACAATCGTTCGAGAAACTACGGATCCCAAAACGCCGAGTAGTACACCCACTTGAGATATTCAAGAATCGTCACGTGAATTCCATGCCACGACTCGTACCACTCGTCGCGACTGAACGGATCTTGAATAATAGACAGCGTCTCGAACTCGATCGGCGCCCGCTCTTTGTTGATGTAGCGCGAGAAGATCATGCGCGAGCGTTTCATGTGATAGCTCGACGTCATGAGGATGACCCGTTTCCAACCGCGCAAGCGCGCGTTGCGGATGAAAACCTGGGCGTTCGTTTCGGTGTTCGTGCTCTCCGTCTCTAGCACCACATCATAGGGTCGGAACGCTTTTGAGACACCTACTCGCACTTGAGCCTGGAAGGTCGCCCAACTCGAGGTCGGTCCCATGCCGGAAATGTAGAGAATCGGAGTGTGTTTTCCCTCGTCGACCTCTTCCATCTCGAAATACCGGTACCAAAGGTCTCCACCAGCCGCGATGCGGCCGCGCGCGCCAGCGAGCACCACAATCGCATCCACATCCGGAAGCCTAGCTCCGTCGAATGAGTCGCGGTAGTCGTAGATGGATCCCGCCTTAAGTCCCGTGAAGAAGAGAAAACCGATCACGAGTCCAAGCGAAATCACCCCAAAGGTGATGAAGAAACGACTGAGCGCCTTCATAGGCCAAAAAGGCTAGATCACGGCGAGCACTTCGATCTCGACGAGCACATCTTTCGGTAGGCGCGCGACCTCGATGGTACTACGAGCCGGAAACGGCTCTTTGAAATAGTGGCCGTACATTTCATTTACGATCGGGAAATCACCCATCGATTTCAGAAAGATCGTCGTCTTAGCGACGTTCGAGAAATTTGCGCCGGCTTTTTCAAGCACGGCGGAGATATTCTTGAGGACTTGCTCAGCTTGAGTTTTGACATCCGTCCCAACTACCTGATTGGTCACGGGATCGAGCGGAATCTGTCCAGAACAGAACAGGAGATTGCCCACGAGAACTGCTTGGCTGTAAGGGCCGATCGGTGCGGGAGCTTTGTCGGTCAGAAGAATTTGTTTGCTCATGGTGTAGTCTCCTCTAGGTTTTGTTTGAGTTCTTAGGTTGATTCAGGCCGCCCAGCACGCCTTTGCGCATCTGTACGTCCATCGCCGCGATCGCGGCCATATTCACGATATCGTTCACGTCCGAGTTTTGTTGAAGCACGAGCACCGGCTTATTCATACCGACCAGGATCGGCCCGATCGCCTCGGCATCGGACAATCTCGCAAGCAACTTGTAGGCGATATTGCCGGACTGCAGATCCGGGAAAATCAGGATGTTCGCATCACCCGCGACCCGGTTAAACGGGAAACTCTCGGTCGAGATCTCTGGCACGATTGCAGTATCGGCTTGCATCTCACCATCGACGACGATGTCTGGCGCATTTTGACGAATGATTTCTACCGCGCGACGGACTTTTAGTGCGGTTGGGTGGTTGTTCGAACCAAAGTTCGAGAACGAAAGCAGCGCGACTTTGGGTTCGGATACCATGAAACTCTTGGCCAAGCGGGCGGTTTGAATCGCAATATCGGCGAGCTCCTCGCTCGTCGGATCGATGTTTACCGTTGTATCCGCGAACCACAGCACGCGTTTCTTGAAAATGAACATGTAGATCCCGGCTAAACGAGAACCAGGCTTGACGCCGATCGCCTCAATTGCGGGTTTCAATGTTTGCGGATAGCTCTGAGAAACGCCGTTTAATACGGCATCGGCGATTCCTTCTTCGACCATCATGGTGCTGAAGTAGTTCACCTGGCGCATCTGAGTCAGCGCCATCTGCGGGGTCACGCCTTTGCGCGATCGTTTCTCTGAAAAACGTTTCGCAAAAGGTTCCAAGTACTCGCTCGCTGACGGACGGATGATCGTCACGTCCTTGAGCGCGACCGCCAAGCCGATCTCTTCCATGCGCTCGCGAATTTTTTTCGGGTCTCCCAGCAGAATCGGTTCCGCGATACCTTCTTCGCGAATCTGGCTTGCGGCACGAATGATTTTTGGATGATCGCCTTCTGGGAATACGAGTTTCGGAAGCGATTTGCCGTCGCCGCCCGCGCTCTGCACGCGGCGCTTGATGCTTCTCATGACGGTGTAAATGGAGCCCAGTTTCGACTCCAAGAACTCGCGGTAGTGAACGAGATCAAGCTTAATACGAGCGACTCCGCTCGCCATCGCCGCTTCGGCAACCGCTGGCGCGACCCAAAGAAGCACTCGACGATCGAACGGTTTCGGGATCAGGTAGTCGCGACCAAAACGGAAACGCTGCCCTGAATACGCGCGCGAGACGTTATCCGGCACATCTTGTTTCGCAAGGGTCGCGAGCGCCTTGACCGCCGCCATTTTCATTTCTTCGTTGATCGCCGTCGAACGCGTATCAAGCGCGCCGCGGAAAATGAATGGAAACCCGAGCACGTTGTTCACCTGGTTCGGATAGTCGCTTCGTCCGGTAGCCATGATCGCGTCGGGGCGGACCTTGAGCACGTCTTCGGGAGAAATTTCCGGATCCGGATTCGCCATCGCGAAAATGATCGGATCTTTGGTCATCTTCACGATCATCGACGCGTCGATGGCGTCTTTGGCGGAACAGCCGATGAACGCGTCGGCGCCGTCGAGCGCCTCAGCGACCGTGCGTTTTTTAGTATCCACCGCGAACCGCTCTTTGTAAGGGTTCATGTCTTTTTCACGGCCCTTGTAGATGACGCCGTGAACATCCGTCATGATGATGTTCTCTAGGCGAACGCCGAGGTTGACATAAAGGTTCGCGCACGCAATCGAGGCCGCGCCGCCACCGCAGAAAACGACTTTGATGTCTTCGATTTTTTTCTTCACCAACTCAAGCGCGTTCAGGAATGCTGCTCCCGAGATCACAGCCGTGCCGTGTTGATCGTCGTGAAATACGGGAATCTTGAGACGGCTGCGAAGTGTCTCCTCGATATAGAAACATTCAGGAGCTTTGATGTCCTCGAGGTTGATGCCGCCGAACGTCGGCTCTAACATTTCGCACGCGCGGATCACATCATTGGGATCGTTCGCATCCAGCTCGATATCGAAAACATCGATATCGGCGAATTTTTTAAAAAGGACGCCCTTGCCTTCCATCACTGGTTTTGCGGCGTGAGGACCGATGTTCCCCAGACCCAAGACGGCGGTGCCGTTCGAAACGACGGCGACGAGATTACCCTTCGCGGTGTATTCGTAAATTTGGTCTTCTTTTTCGGCGATCATCCGGCAGGGTTCGGCCACCCCGGGAGAGTACGCAAGCGAGAGATCGTGCTGGGTCGCGACCGATTTCGAGGGAATCACCTCGATCTTACCTTTGCGCCCTTTGGAGTGGTAGTCGAGCGCATCTTGATAGAGTGACATAAATTCGGCTCCTGATTTCTGTTCGCTCTTCAGGCTCCTGCCTTTCTGCAAATTCCGCCCTACTGGCGGGAACACTTCACGCTTGTACAGAAGCGCTCGCAGAATTCAGGATCCTCATGCAACTGGGAGCGAAGGAGCCCCCCTTGCATGGGCGGAGAATTTCAGAAGGTCGGACGGAGTCTACCCAAGCGGATGCGGTTCGCCCGGAGGGCGAATGGGTAGTAGGGCAGGAGCCCGACGACGACCGATCTTTTGAAATTCTCCGCCCAGGATGTCAGACAGCGCAACGCGTAGCAATTGGAAAGATACCCATTCTCAACTCGACTCGTCGCACCCCGTTGTCTTCTTTTACCCGCCTATTTAATAATTTGATGATCTTGATACGGGATGGCAGACTTGAGGGGAATGGTTGACTTTCAACTCTCAAGGATGAGGGTGTCTGTGCTGGTGATGATGACGTTTGCCGTCACCGCGCTTACCCTTTGTGACGCTCACTCTGCTCCTCTCATGCGTTGGGAAAACCGACGTGAGAACGCGGGCGCGTTTCGAGTCGTGCCCGAGTTGACCTACATGAGTACCAACCAAAACTTCGACGAGACTGGCAAAAAACTCAAAGCCGAAGGCACCGACGTTGACGACAGCGGCAATACATCAACGCAAGAGCTGAGCTCCTACACCCGAACGCAAATCGACTTGTTGGGCGTCTACGGATATTCTCCGGACTTAACCGCGTTCGCGCGAATCAGTCTCGCATCCAGCACCTTCGAAACGGTCAGCCAAGAGGCAACCGCTGCGATCGAGGGACTCCAAGGTTCTGCCGCCGGACTCGGAGATCAGGCCATCGGAGCTAACTACCGAATCATGGAATTCGGCAAAGACGCCGGAAAACGCCCTGGATCCGTCGATTTTCAGGTTCAGATTGATTTTCCGCTCTACAACACGGACGCCAATCGCAAGGAACAAAAACCTCTGCAAGGCGATGGCACCATCGATTTCACGATCGGGCCATTCGTTACCTATCCGATCACTCAAGGCCCCGGCAATCGCTGGTACTTGATCGGTGGCTTGGGATACACGGCCCGTACCAAGAGTTATTCCGCCATTCTCCCTTATCAGCTGTCCGCAGCGATGTTGCCTGAGCGCGAAGGTTTCATGGTACGCGCCGGAATATACGGCAACCAGGCGATGACCTCCGACAAGGAAGGCGAAATCAAACTGGCCGAAGGTTCCACCACGCGTGACGCCGGTGGCTCGCTCATCGTCGACGCCCTCAACTCTTCTTATCTCGCCCTTCGCGGAATCGTCGGATATCAATCTGCGGGCGCAACTCAGTACTATGCCGGAATCACCTATATGATGATGGGCAAAAGCACAGCCGCACTCACTGCGCTCCACGTCGGCGCTCAGTTCCGTTGGGCCAAAGCTCAAGCTGCCTCCAGTGGTGGCGCTACACGCGGAGCGGTCGCAGCCGGAAAAACGCGCGCAGCACAACTTCGTTACGACCTCCAAGCATCGGTACGAATCGCAAAACCGCAACTCAAGGTCGTACAGATTGACCGCGGCGCCGCAGATGGTGTGGCTGCGGGACAAACGTTTGATTTCTACCGTAAGAACGAACAAGGCGGCTACACAATGGTCGCGCGTGGGACAGTAGAAAAAGTCGGCTCCAAAGCCGCAAACGTCCGAATTCAAAATTACTACGAACAAACCTGGATTCAGCAAGGGTTTGTCGCAAGGAGAATTGCCCAGTGATGAACCGTTCTCGACTCGCATTCATTGCCTCGTTCGCTCTCGCAATCATTCCCTCCGCGTTCGCTGAGAAATTCGCGAACCAGTTCACCGAATTTGAGCTGCCGCCGTCCTGGGCTTGCCAACTCGAAGGTGCCGAATGGGTTTGCCAGAGCACTAACGAACTCAAGAAAAAAGAAGCGATCATCGTGCTCGCCGCCAAACTCAAAGGCGATGCCGACAGCATCGATCAATACCTCAAATACTTGAACTCGGTGAAGACCTTTACGGCCCCGAACGGTAAGCCGATGAAGAGCAATCCACGCAAAACGACGACGACGAACTTGAACGGCCAAATTTGGGCGGACTCACTCCATCTGGAGAGCGAAATCCCGGGCTTTTTCACCCGCTATCTTGCGACTGTCAAAGACGACATTGCAGTCCTCATCACCTACTCAGTCGCCAAAGAGAAATATCAGTCCTACGTCCCTGAGTTCGAGAACATGGTTCGCACGCTCAAGGTGTTCCGGAAACCAGGCGGCCTAATCCCTGCTCCAGACACTCCTCCCGTACCAGTAGCCGGTACCGGAGCCGGCGTCGAGCCGATCGCTCCACCACTTCCGAATGCTCAAGTCGATGTTCCAGAAATCGACAAGCCAGCTGCACCGAAGAAATCTCCTATTGCGGCACTCCTCGAGGATCCAACACTGATGTTGGCCGTAGCTGCGCTTGCATTGATTGGTTTCTTCATCTTCAAAAAGCGCAAAGGTTGAGTCTCCTACCGTTTAACCCGGGCACCGCAAGGTGTCCGGGTTTTTTTACGTCCTGCGCTCTAGACCCCGCGCTCAAGAATGTCTAGTCTAGGACCCATCATGAACTCTCGCGTCGCCGATGTGAAAAAATGGCTCTTAGACACCTCCTATCCCCTTTGGATCCAAAAAGGGATCGATCACACGGGAGGCGGATTTTTTGAGGCACTCAACCACGATACGACCCCCGCTCAACTCGCGCAGCGAACCATGGTTCAAGCGCGCCAGATTTATTCGTTTCGCCTTGCGGAGAAAATCGGCGCCCTCTCTCAGGCCGACGCCGACCGAATCCTCCGCTCTACAACGGACTACTTGATTGCGCACGTGGGTCGCGAAGACGGCTCGTTCGCTCACGCCATTGGCATCGACCGCAAGATCTCAAATGAATCGACCGAACTCTACACTCAAGCATTCGTGCTTTTCGCACTCGCACAGACCTACTCGCTGACCCGCGACGAAAAATACAAAACGCGGGCCAAAAAACTCATGAATTACCTGAATCGCGAGAGACGCGCTCCGGGCGGCGGATACACCGAAATCAAAGAAGGCAAAACCCTCTATCAATCCAACCCGCACATGCACTTGTTCGAGGCGTCGATCGCCTGGATGGCCACCGACACCGATCCCGAGTGGCAAATGACTGCCGATCAAATCGTCGAGTTGTTGTTGCACAAGTTCATCGACGAGAAAACTGGCGCGCTCTGTGAACATTTTTCCGAGAACTGGATTCCCGAGCGCCCAGACGGACAATTTATTTTCGAGCCGGGCCACCATTTCGAGTGGTGTTGGTTGCTGGGTAACTATCAAGCACTCACGGGCGAAAAGCGGCTTGAGAGCGTTCGCCACACCCTCTACAACTTGGGTGAGAAGCATGGAATTCATCCGGAGCGCGGAGTCGCGATGGATGAAATCTGGAGCAATTTCACAGTCAAAAAATACAGCTCGCGATTCTGGCCACAGACCGAACGAATCAAGGCCGCGGTTCAACTCGCAACCGAAGCGCCTGCCGCACACGCGCCTCACTTCGCGAAGTTAGCAGACGATGCAGTCTCGGGATTATTTCAGTATTTCAACCATGCTCACCCCGGCCTCTGGTGGGATACGTGGATGGAAGACGGTTCATTCACGGGCGACCCCGTCAAGGCGAGCTCGCTTTATCACATCGCAGGCGCGATGGCCGAGTACTTAAGGCTACGGGAAAAATCGGGCGGAGTTTAAACCTTCGCATGAGCGAATCGGGAGTGAATGAAAATAAACGTACATCTCTCATTGAGGAGATTCATCGCGTTTTTGCTCAAACTCCACGCCCCTCCGCGGATCAATTGGTTCGCACTCAAGAGGGCAATGAACCTCGACTGATCCAACAAGCTCTCGCTCACGTTCCTGAATGGACCGAACTCGATTCCGATTTCGTCGATCAATTGCCAGACGGATTTGGATCCGCACTCAGCTTTTTTTCATCACCCGCGTTTCGTTACTATATTCCAGCATATATGGTGGCGGATCTCACTGCCGGGTTAAAACACGCCGACGTAGTATTCCACCTCATACATGGCTTATCCAGCGCCGAACGGGACATACCCGTGAATCGTAAACTTTACGGGCAGAAAACCTGGTTCCAATATTCTGCGGAACGATTTTCAGTTTTCAATTATGCGGAAACTGAAACAATCGTTAAATTCCTGCAATATAGGTGTGAGCATCCGGATACGTTTGAATCGGAGAGGCAAAGGATCCATGAAGCTCTGAGCTTCTATTGGATTCCTCAATTAAGGTAGGGAATCGCAATTGCTTGAATGCGGGCTGGCCGGCAACTAGCTCAGAAACCCCACAAACTGTTCTCAATATTCTAAATAACGGCACGAAATAAACGCCCACCTCGCTCCTAAACTCGATCAGGAGTGAAACACCACGAGTCTTCGATTCGGAACCGTTTGTTCAGCTCACTTTATTTCTCAGCTCGAAGTGCGCCAGGTAGGTTCGGCATTCAGAGGAAACAGAACAAATGAAAACTTTGATATTCGCGCTCACTCTCACCGCTTCCCTCAACGCACAGTCCGGATTCATCGAAATGGATGAACCATCGATCAGCCTTCAGAGCGAGCCAGAGACAACTCCTCCTCAAGAAATCGTAAAAGCCGCAGAAAATGCGCAAGAGGACTGCCGCACCCGATTCAATGCACTCAAGCGATGCCGCGATGGTGTCTACCTCATTGGCAGCATCGGCGCGAGCGCAGGGGGCATGTCATTACCGAGCGGCGCAGGATGGGTACAAATCCATTTCCCTCGCATCGAAGCGGGAATCTCAATCCTAGACACCGTCGAAGCGGGCGTCCAGGCTGGTAATGTCACCTTTCCGCTCGTGTTCATGACCTGGACTTACGGAACCTATGCGAAAATTCGCCCGATTTCTTGGCTCTATGTCAAAGGCGGATTCTACCGACTCACCCTACCATCCGATACGGAATTTGATTATTACAACGGCCGATTCGTACAGGGTGAGATCGGCATCAACGCGAACAAAATCTTCAAAAACGCGGAATTTCCCGACAGCGTAGATTTCGGCCTGACGGTGGATCGCGCGCCGATCGGAACCACGATGGTCGGTGCCTCTCTAAAAATCAACGGAGCTCTCAAACTGTTCCGACTACGCAAGAATTAACGAATGATCTTGGGCTGAAGCCGCTTGCGCATGGCCGCTGTCGGCTTCGGCCCGTAAACGAGGATACTTCGTTTGCCGGCTCCGAAAATTTTGCGGGCCACTCGAATCACATCGCGAGCCGTGATTTCGTCCACCTCTCGGCAGATATCCGCGATGGAATAGTATTTTCCGAAATAGATCTCATCGATCGCATTCGCGGTCATCGTCGATTCGACACTGTCTGACGAAAGTAGCAACGCGCCTTTGATCGATTCTTTGACCTCTCGGATTTCTTCGGGAGTGAGTTCTTTTGCACAAAGAGCAAGCGCGGCATCCTCAATCATCCCCAGGCATTTGGATACTTGCCCGGGAGAGGTCGCCGCATAGATCGTCATCACGCCGCTGTCGATGAACGCTTGCTGACTTGCATAGACCGTGTAAGCGAGCCCGCTTTTCTCGCGGATCTCTTGGAAAAGCTTCGAACTCATCCCACCGCCCAGATAGTTCGCAATCAAAAGCGCTGCCGCCTGGTCGCGCGATGCGTACTCGGGAGCACCCACACCCCAAACGATGTGCGCTTGTTCAGTCTGGTCGACTTTCCACCAAACCCCATCCCGAATAGCGGGGGCACGCTTCAGCACTCGCTCTTGACGTACCGATCGCTGAGTTCTCCCTGGCCAAATTTTCTTCTTGAGCGGCGAGAGCGCACGCTTGAGTCGCGCCTCGGTGATATCGCCTGCAACCGAGATCACCAGGTTCTCGGGTCGATAGTAGCGGCGAAAATACCGAATCAAGTCGCCACGCTTCATCTTGCGAATACTATTGGTAGTTCCTAAAATATTTCGACCCAGTCCGTGCTTGCCGTAGATGAGTTCGAAATAGAGATCTTGAGCAACTTCTTCGGGAGTGTCCTCGACCATTGCGATTTCTTGCAGAATGACTTTTTTCTCGCGGTCAAACTCGACGCCATCAAAAATCGACGAAGTAACCACGTCGCTCAGGATGTCCATGCCGAGTTCAAAATCACGCTTCAAGAGCATTAGATGGAAACAGGTGTACTCGCGAGCGGTGAACGCGTTGAACTCTCCTCCCACGCGCTCCACTGAGCGCGTGATCTCGTCCGCACGCCGACGTTCGGTACCTTTGAACACCATGTGTTCCAAGAAATGGGAGATTCCCGCTTCGTTCAATTTCTCATCCCGCGTCCCGGCCTTGACCCAGATGCCGATCGAGAGTCCCATAGCGTGGACGTTTCTCTCCAGAAGAACGGTCAAGTCGTTTCCAAGCGAGATCTTCTTAAACTGGGGTTGGGCCTGTTTTCGGCGCGCCATGGTGTTGCTTGTTTACTCCCGGAAACAAGTATAAAACAGAACAATTCTCATGGCCGTGAAAAAGCCCGCGAAAAAATCGCCCTCCAAATCCAAACCGTCGGTCGAACCTGAAATTCTTCCATCCGAAGACCGGGAACCGAAACGCACGCGCGCGTCCGCTCCAAAACAGAGCGAAGCCATAGATGCGGAATGGGTCGAGGACGAAGACTCCATCGAAAACGATGATGAAATCGATCCTGAAATCGACTCAGAAGATCCGGGTACTTCGGTCGCCGTTTCGAGACCAGAATCGACGGAGAGCGTAACCCTCGAATCCGAGCTCCGCGCCGTTTCTGCAACCGACCCACTTCGCCGTTTTCTAGAGGAAGTCCGTCGGATTCCCATGCTCGCCCCCGAAGAAGAGCTCGAACTTGCACTCAAGCTTCAACAAACCGGAGATGTCGAGTCAGCGAAACGCCTCGTGCAAGCAAACCTTCGGTTGGTCGTGAAAATCGCGTTCGAGTACCGAAGCGTTTACGCCAACTCTATGGATCTGATCCAAGAGGGCAACCTCGGCCTCATGAAGGCGGTCTCCAAATACGAGCCTCAAAAAGGCGCCCGCCTGGGCTACTACGCTTCCTGGTGGATCCGCTCCTATATCTTGAAGTACCTCCTGGATAACTTCCGCATGGTCCGTATTGGAACGACCCAGGCGCAGAAAAAACTCTTCTTTCACCTGGTCCGGGAAAAGGAACGCCTCGAAGCCCAAGGTGCGATTGCCTCCCCAAAACTGCTCGCCGACCGTCTCAATGTGAAAGAAAAAGAGGTCATCGAGATGGAACAGCGACTCCTGGGCAATGGAGGCGAAGTTTCGATCGACACTCCGACTCACCCAGATGGCGGTAAATCCACCCTCCAAGACATTCTGCCGGATGAGCGAGTTTCAGCCTCGGACGCCTTTGAAAAACAGCAATGGCTTGAAATTCTTGAAGGAAAACTACCGGAATTCGAACAGACTCTGAACGAAAAGGAGCGTAAGCTCCTCAAAGAACGCCTCCTCTCCGAAGATCCTAAGACCCTTCAAGAGGTGGCCGACCTCTATGGTTTAACCCGGGAACGGGCCCGGCAGATCGAAGCCAAAGTCTTGGAAAAACTCAAAGAATTCCTCCGAGACGAGCTCAAACCGGTCTGATTTCGCAACCTGAAAGGGCTTGCCACCGAGGATGCCCCCATGCTACTGAATGGGGACTTAAACACGTAAAAAATTTCGCCTTTTCTTTAGGAATAGGCTCTTAACACGTAAATCAAAGGCAATAGAACGCAATGGCTGCAAAATCGATTATCAAAGAAAAAAAAGCTGAAATCGTTTCCAAATTTGGAAAAACGGCTACCAACACGGGATCCACCGAAGTCCAAGTTGCACTTCTCACTTCCCGCATTAAAGAATTAACGGATCACTTCCGTACCCACGCAAAAGACAACCACGGCCGCCGCGGACTTCTCGCAATGGTCGGTCAACGTAAACGCCTTCTCTCTTACCTCAAAGTTAAAGACGCGAAACGCTACGGCGCGCTGATCCAGACTCTTGAGCTCCGTAAGTAATCGGAAGTCGAAATTCGATTTATTCGTGTTTAAAGCCTCCGGTCTTCGCGATCTTCGCGTAGGCCCGGGGGCTTTTTGCTATTTTTTTAACGGCAAGCAATCCAAAAAGGCGACCATAGGGGTCGTCTAGAATCTAAAGAGGAAAACTCATGTCACTATTCAATATTAAAACCGTATCGACGGAGATGGGCGGCAAGCCCATCACCCTCGAAACCGGTAAACTCGCAAAACAAGCCGATGGCGCTGTTCTCGTTTCTTACGGCGACACACGCGTTCTCGTGACCGTTTGCTGTAGCAAAGAGCCTCGCGCTGGCGCGGATTTCTTCCCGCTGACGATCGAGTTCTCCGAGAAATATTATGCCGCCGGTAAAATCCCTGGCAGCTTCCACAAGCGCGAAGGCCGCCCGACGCAAGAAGGCACCCTTTCGGCTCGCCTCATCGATCGCCCGATTCGCCCACTCTTTCCAGAAGGCTTTTACTACGACACGCAAGTTGTTGCATCGATCCTCTCGGTCGATCCCGAGTGCGATATCGACGTGGCCGCTTCGATCGGCGCGTCGGCTGCCCTTCACATCTCGAACATTCCATTTAACGGCCCGACCGCTGGATGCCGCATCGGCCGTGTGAATGGCCAATTCGTCGTGAACCCGACTTGGGCTCAGCTTGAGAGCGGCGAAAGTGACATGGACATCTTCGTAACGGCTACCAAGAACGCCATTATGATGGTCGAAGGCGGTGCCAAAGAAGCAACCGAAGAAGACGCCCTGAACGCGATCATGCTTGCGCACTCTGAGATCAAAAAAGTCTGCGCAGCCATCGAAGACCTCCGCAAACAAGCGGGCGTCGAAAAACGCGTGTTCACTCCGGCTCCGGTCGACGCGAACATCGTTTCGAAAGTCTCTACTTTCGCTAAAGCGAAACTCGAGCAAGCGCTTCGCACCAAAGACAAAGGCGAGCGTTACAGCCTGGTTAAGGACACCAAAAAAGCTCTCCTCGAGAGCCTCGTAACCGACGCTCAGAAAAAAGCGGATCCAGATGGAGCGAAAAAAACGCTCTCCGAAGCAGGCGCTCAATTCGACTTGCTCCAGTACAATCTGATGCGCGAGATGATCTTAAGCGAAGGCAAACGGATCGACGGACGCGACACGAAATCCGTTCGCCCGATCGAAGTCGAAGCCGGCATTCTTCCTCGTACCCACGGTTCATCGCTCTTCACTCGCGGTGAAACGCAGGTTTTGGCGGCAGTGACCTTGGGCACGTCGGACGACGAACAAATCGTCGACACGATGCACGTCAAAGGCTACCGCAAGTTCATGCTCCACTATAACTTCCCTCCTTTCTCGGTCGGCGAAGCTGGACGTATGGGCGGCACCTCCCGCCGCGAAATCGGGCACGGCAACCTGGCCGAGCGCTCGATCAAGGCGATGATGCCTGCGTACGACAAATTTCCGTACACGGTTCGTATCGTTTGCGAGACGTTAGAAAGTAACGGCTCTTCTTCGATGGGATCGGTCTGCTCCACTTCCATGGCACTCATGGACGCCGGCGTACCTTATCCAAAACCAGTCGCGGGTATCGCGATGGGCTTGATCAAAGAAGGCGAACGCGTGGCTGTCCTCACCGACATCCTCGGCGACGAAGACCACCTCGGCGACATGGACTTCAAAGTTGCTGGTACTGCCGAAGGCATCACTGGCATCCAGATGGACATCAAGATCGAAGGCGTGAACGAAGCGATCATGCGCCAAGCACTCGCTCAAGCCAAAGAAGGCCGTCTCCACATCCTCGGACAAATGGCAAAAGCCATCCAAGCTCCGAAGACCGAGATGTCCGCATGGGCTCCTCGCATCACGACGATCAATATCCCTGTCGACAAAATCCGCGAAGTCATCGGCTCCGGCGGCAAAGTCATCAAGGACATCGTCGCGAAAACCGGTTGTAAGGTCGACATCAACGATGACGGCGTGATCAACATCGCTACGAACGACGCAGCAGCCTGCCAAAAAGCGCTCGACATGATCCGCGGGATCATCGCCGAAGTCGAAGTCGGCAAGACCTACAAAGGCATCGTCAAGAAGATCGTAGAGTTCGGTGCATTCGTGGGCGTTCTCCCGACGACCGACGGACTCCTGCACGTTTCTGAGATCGCGCACGAGCGCGTGAACAACGTGAACGACTACCTCAAAGAAGGCGACGAGATCGAAGTTAAAGTGCTCGAAGTGGATCGCGGCGGAAAAATCCGCCTCTCCCGCAAAGCACTCCTCCCACTTCCAGAAGGATTCGTGCCACGTGAGAGCTCAGGCGGCGACCGCGGACCTCGCGAAGGCGGCAACCGCGATCGTAACGATCGTGGACCACGCGGACCTCGTCGCTAATCTCAGATTCTAAATTCAAAGAGCGCCTTCATTGATTCGATGAGGGCGCTCTTTAAAAAGATGTTCCCGTAGCTCAGTTGGATAGAGTGTCAGCCTCCGAAGCTGAAGGTCGTACGTTCGATTCGTATCGGGAACGCCATATCAAAAAAAATGCCCTTCTTACGGACGCTATCCACCCATCCAGGGCACGCGTCCTAACGAAGGGCATTTTTTTTGATATGGCGTTCCCGGTGCAGGATGAGACGCGCGTATGACGTTCCGAATGGAACGGCAGAAGCGCCGATTCGTTGAGCGGAGCGCGAGCGCGGAAAACACGAGCATGGCAAAACGCAAAGCGTTTTGACGTGACGTGTGCCCGAGAGGATCGCGAAGCGAGATCTCGGAGGGCATGAGCCAAAGGCGAATTGGGTTTGATGAGACGCGGCCCTGAGAACCGCAGCAAAGCATCGCTTTGCGAGGATTCGGAAGGGTGCATCGGATACGAATCGAAGCGAGGATGCCGACCGCGGCGCGATCTCCTGAGGAGATCGTGACGAGGACAGTCGCACACGACGTGCGACTGAGACATCCGAGGGGAGCCTACGCTTTTGAGGAGCGGGACGCGACGAGAAGAAGTAGGCGATTCGTTGTTAGGGCAGCAAACTCAGCCTACCCCCTTCTTACGGACGCGATCCTTAACGAAACAGGATCGTGAGCCTGATCCCTTTCATGCTGTAGCTTCTGGAAGTACCGCCTTGGGTGTAACCATTTTTACTTTGTTCGTAAAATAACCCGATTTTTGCCGGGAAATCGATTGCCGCAAGCTCGTGCAAAAATGCCCCGATCTCAATACCCTTGCTATGCTCCAGCTTGACAAAATTTCCTTCTGGGTAATTGGGGTCAGTTGAGCCTTCGTTATAGACACCATTATTTCTGTTTCTAACGATAAAAAATCGTCCGCTCACATAAATGAAACTTTTTTCTACGTTTAGGGAAACGCCGAAACGAGGATTTGCTAGTCGGTCCACAAAACCACCCGACGCAAGATAAGAAATCATATAGGTTTGAAGTCCAGCGTCCAAACCGATGCTCGCGGCGAATCTAGCATCGTCTTTTTTCACGCCGAAATTTGCACCTAATGCAATGAGCCCGACAGCCCCTCCATTCACATTTGGATGCGAAGTACCTGCAAGCTGAGCCGGAGTCAGCTGCAAGAAAGAATAGGGCTTCAATCTACTTCGAGGCATTGGATCATCACGGGTGATCGTCTCATTTGTAGGATCAGGCAAAGAAGAGTCTAGTGACTGAACCTGATCTAAAACTTGTCGCACGAGTTCAACCTGCTCCGTCGTCGGGTCCACTTCTTCGAGGATGATGTCCGCATGAGCGCTTGGCAAAACTCCTACTAGCAACAGGAAAAAACTCGTAAAAACTCTCATTTGCGGCCTCTCGTTTTTCAGAAATGAACATTAATGATGTAAAATATGAGAGCAAACCATACCAAAACACTCCAAGGTCGATGATGCGGACCGAATGGAGGCCGACCTAAAGCGTTTCAGACGTTTTGTATTCATTCACGGATGGATCATCGACCGGTCCCACTCAAAGACGCAGGTCATTCATACGATTCCCTTACGCTCATAGAGTAAACCACTCCTGAAATCGGTCACGAGCTCTCGGCCTCAATACAGTCTGACTAACCACCGAAACGCATTGAGCGAAAACTGTACATTGTCGGAACCAGGTCGGTTGATGCCCGTTCTCTGACCAGAGATCGTATCGAATTTAGAGGTCAGCATCGTTCCATCGCCGACCGCGATCATTCGACCTTTGCCAAAACTCATCGCAACGCCGAGCGCGCTATAGTCTGAGATTTTCTTGGATTCATCTTCCGAGTCAACGAACTTGAATCCAGAACCGATTCTCAAAATCGAATCCGACGACTGAACCGGTTTGAAACTTCCGCCGTAAAACCAAAAAAGTCTTTTGACCTGCTCACTCGGATCACGTCCGCGAATCACCGGATGATCCGAAGTAAGCTGCTCGCCTGAGATCTCAAAAATTCCGCTCTCTTGAAATGGCTCCATCGGGCGCGGCGCACGGACACTGAGAATGCTTCCTTCGACTCCGAACGCCTCGACGAGACTTTCCATTGAGTCAGCCATCGGTCGGTGGTCAGTGGCTAGAAAAATCCCGCCACCCTCTTTCACCCACTCGGAAATCGCTCGAATCTCGTCTTTCGTAAATGCCGGTCGTCGCGCGAGTTCTCGCTGTCGGGTGTCCGTGAACCCAAGCGCCGCAGAAATGTAGAGAATGTCGCAGCTCTTGAGATCATTCTTTTGGAAACTGCTCTCCAGGCGATGGATCTGAAAACCATCGCTCTCCAGTAGACCGAGGATCGGCTGATACCGCTCTTTTCTAATCGCGAGATTGTGGTGCCCTTGATCGAAACAGAGACGAGGGTGACGATCCGTAAAAGCAGGACTTACCGCACGGGGCGCAAATGAACCGTCCTCGACGTATTGTGGATCGGAATTCTTCCGGACCGGCTCCGCCGTTGAACAACCGAAAAACAGCCACCAGATTCCCAATGTCCAACCGGCATATTCTCGCACTCTTTGCATGTAATGAGACCTAGCATCAGTCACACCGAAAATCGACTAGTGTCCCCTAAGATTTTTCAAACGTTCCGGACCCTATCCCAGTCATCGCTGCAAATGAAGACTCAGCCGGATCACTCCCGTTTCTTTTCAACTCGGCTCAAAAGGCACTGAGGTAATTCCTACGGTTGGGACCCTTTTCGTCAATCTGATTTTCGCCCAATAAACAATATCTATAGAATCCAAAGAGCACCGATCAAACCGTCACCTTTTCGCCAGAGCACAGTTCTCAACCACTGGCATTTTGATCGAGCCCGCGAGCTTAGTCTTGCTATCCCCCCCGAGCATTCCCTACAATTTTATGATGCTGGGTAGGAAGCTCAGTTTATTGATCGGAGTGATCATCATCGCCACGGTAGGCTGGAATCGACTCGGAACGAAAACCGAGCCGAACGACGCTGCATTACCGCGAGGTTCGAAACGCGCCCCCGCCCAACTCAAGAGCAAAACAGAACGAATCACTCCTCTTGTCCAAATTTCTAAAGCGGACTTGCTCACGTCCAGCGCTTCGAGTCGGCTCGAAGAGTTACCCGAGGAAGCAACACTCTCTTCGACTATTCCCGCAACGGAGGATCAAATCGGAGAAGCGCTCCGCTTCGTCGAGGCCAACGACCAAGCAATCACGCCCGATGAAACCTGGCGTCGAGAACACGAGACGGACGACGGTGCATTTCAAGCCCATTATGTCGGTTCGGATGGTACCGAGATCCGTCAGTGGTATCAGTCAGGCAGCGACCTTTCGATTCAGGAAACGACGTTTGCTGATCAAAGCAAATTCACCACTTGGTTCTCGCACGATACCGACGACGGACCCCAAAAAATGGTGGAATACCACTCCGGTAGCCAGGGATGGCAAATTGCTTATGTGAATGGCTATCCGAAACGAATCCGTTTTTGGAGCGGTGACGCACCTGAGTCAGTTCATGAATTCTAGTTCTCAAGGCAAGACAAACTCCAAAAGTTGGGGTAGACCCGAATAACTCCCATGATGGAGAGGGGTCTATTTCATCGATGAAAAAACTCGTCTACGCCGCCTTGTTTACGATTTTCTTCGGAAGCGTTCACGCCTCCACCATTCCTGCCGAAGAGCTCCTTTTGCTCACCAACATCGACGGAGAGCCCAGGTTCGTCATCAACTATTCTGCCCAAGAGAGTATCGCATTTGGAGCAGCGATCTGGAGCGGACGACAGCTCTTAAGAGGTCGCAGTTTTTACTCCTTGAAACTCGCTTACGTCGACCAACAAACCGGCCTGCGACTCTCCCCCTGGTTCGACTACGAAGGCCGTAGCGCAACGTATGATCAACAGATGGGGACGAATCTCCTCGTGATCAATGAAGTGGCCGACCGGGTGATCCCTAAGATCCGGCAGCTTCGATTGGTATTCTCCTTGGATCAGCCGATTGATCCGAGCGGCGAGTTTCCGATCACCCACTACATCGATATCGGCAGGCTTTGTAACAGCAGCCCATCCGTGTTTTTCAGCGTCGATCGCGAAGTCGAAGGTTGCCCGAGTCTCACCCGCTACTAGGAATATTTTCCTGGGACGTATTTCTCAACTGGCCGGCTTCGAAGTGTTGATTTTGTTTACACATGAAAAGTATAAAAATAAGCCCCCGCCAAATCCCTGACCAAAAGTTCTACATACCAAATCTGTAAGCCTCTTATATTTCTACGGATTTCATATTTTAGGCGATCCTCCGAGTTTTCCTGAAAACGCTCAAAATCCTGGCAGGGCACTTGCTCTAGTAGGAATTGTTCGATTGAGGAAACAGGGTCGACTGAATCAAGGTCCGTTACATAGACTTTATTTAGTTGACTAAATAAGACAGTTTTAGGAAAGTGCAGCCACGCTGCTTTCAGTTTTTTTTAGGAGTGCAAAATCTTATGGACCGTAGAAATTGGATTACCTTCGCTTTGGCCGCCACTGTCACGAGCTCTGCGCTCGCGGCGACGACCGCTCCGATCGCGGTTCAGAAAACCAACTCCGATCGCGCAAAACAAGCGCAGTTGAAGAATAAGAAACTCATCTCTAACCAGGTTCCGGGAGAATCCAATCTCCCCGTTCAAGCGACGGCAGTTGCCCCCGTCAAACCAACGGCCCTAGCGCCGGTGAAAACAGCCGCTAAGCCCGCTCCGGTCGCCGCGCAGAAACTTACACCAGGCTCGACGGCATCGAACCCTAAGCCAGCTTCGACCGATCAACTGCGCCTTCGCCAGTCTTCGGCTTCTCGAATTCAGCTCGCCGCGCCGACAGGCACTTCGACCGCCGCAGCGCCAAAAGCGCCTCCGGCTGAGAAACCGAGCGACTTCGTCATCGGCATCAACAACTATTACTCCGGCTCCGCGATGGTGGAACCATTCGCAGGCTACCAGCCCGACCCAGCAACGGGATTCGACATGGGTGCTACGGAACTCACCACTCACCTCATCCTGGGCTACAAATTGAACGGCAACTGGACGTTTAGCTTGAACCCTATGTTCGCGACGACCCCCAACTACCGCGAATATGACGCCAAAACCGACTCCTATACGGCCAAATACGGCACGACGTTTAAACCAGTCGCTCCGTTCCTCCGCCTCTCCGCAGGATCGTTTGTAAAAACGAAAACCCTGAACTGGAACGGCGACTTCCGCTACTACGTACCACTCACCGACGACACGCGCGGTGAGGTCGACGCAGACTCCGGCAAACGACTGGGTCTCGTTCACCAGCTCAGAACGGGCCAAAACGTGAGCTTTACGCTGAATGAGAAACTCACGTTCGACGTCAACACGACGGTTCGATTCTACGGTCGCCCGAACGGCTACCAGCCGAAAAGCGAAGACTCCGCACTGAACATGTTCATGTTCACCGCGAATCCGGGCTTTAACTACACGTTCAACGATACCTTCGGTATCGGGGTCAGCTACTGGATGCGAGCCACTCATCAATACGGTCGCGCGATCACTAGCCTGGATAACGCCGGTACTTACCTCGAACCTTCACTCACCTGGAACATCACCAAAGGTCTGACCCTCTGGCCTTACCTCAACCTCCAGACCGGTAAATCGGTTTCCGCGCAGACGACGCAGTGGGGCGCCGAGCTCTACTGGTCCATTCTCTAAGGACCACGGTTTAAATAAACCTTGTGGAACCCCCGAGCGGCCATCGCCTCTCGGGGGGTTTCGCGTTTTAGTCACGATTCGACGTGTCTTCTTGGACTCACTCAAGTGTCAAAAAACTCGCAAATAGACCCGCGCCAACTCGTCTGAATCTTGGCGTTTTTTGCGAGAAAATCGGCTCTTTGCAGTTTTATCCGTCTGATTTACCCTTATGGATAGGGATGCGCGAATTAGAGTGGTACCTCGATCTTCGAGGCACAAAAACCGGACCGTTTGCCGCGAAGGACGTCGTTGAGATGCTCCGTATCGGCAAGATTTCTCCCGAGACCAAAGTGACCTCGGCGAGACTCGGCGGCGAATGGATCAAAGCGGCCGAACTCTCGACTGCATACGCTGAACTCAGCGAAAAAACTCCATCGCCCTGGTCCGAAGATTTCAGCCCTCCTCCACGCCCGACCGAACAAATCGAGGTGGCCAATCAAACGCATTATGTCGAAGGTGAAAACGATTTCGATCCGGCCGACAGCCTTTTTCAGGCCATTCGAAACCTTCGTGAACGCGCAAAATCTCCGGGCGGTTCGAAACCGAGTGAGATCTCAACAAAATCTACTTCGAAATCTCATCGCACTACGAATGGATATTCCCCTCAACTCGCACTGATTGGCGTATTGATCTTGATGATTTCAGGAGCGCTCTTCGCGATCAATCGCGTTTTAAACCGCTCGACGCCGACCCGAGCAATCTCACAAATCAATACACCGGACTCCACGCAGCCTGTGCCTCCACCACCTTCGAAATCTGCTACGGTCACTCGATCCAGCAGCGGCCTACTCTCCGAAGGAAACACGTCGATGAAAACTACGCCGGCGCGTATCGATCGCCGCGCTCCCGTGAACAAACCAGCCGCGGCTCTTCCGCGCGACGGCGGGGCTGTTTACGAAAACGATCTCCCACCTGAGGTGGCCGACGAAGTTCGCGAGGCGCGCGAAAATTACGAGCAAGACAACGAAAACAGCGGAAATCCAATCCGAAACGCGAGAGCCCGGACCAAAGGAGCCGAAAAACTCGAGCGACTCAATGGAGTCGTTTACGACGAAGCTGCAGAGAATCCCGACGCCATGCGAGAAACCGATAGCCCAGGCAATGCGGACGTAGGCGACAGCGCTCCTTCTGACGAGTATCGTCAATAATTCGCATTTCTTTCCCCCACCGAGGCCTGCTAAGCTCCAGTCGCAGATGAAAAAGACGCGATCCCGTGCGCCAGGCACCCTCATCACCTTCGAAGGCACCGAAGGCGCCGGCAAAAGTACTCTCATTGAAGCTCTAAAACTCCAGCTCGAATCGCACGGATACGACGTCGTCTCCACACGTGAGCCCGGAGGAAGCCGCGTCGCCGAGCAGATCCGACAAGTCATTTTGGAAAATGAAATGAACCGGATGACCGAGCTCTTTCTCTACGAAGCGGCACGAGCCGAGCACTACACGACGACGATCGCGCCTGCGATCAAACGCGGAGCCATCGTCCTTTGTGATCGCTACATCGACTCGACGTTCGCTTACCAAGGCGCGGCTCGGGGAATTCCAGACGCGCTCATCGCAAAACTCAACGACATCGCTACTGAGAAGACCCTTCCGCGATTTACGGTTTTTCTCGACGTAGATCCCGAAGCCGGACTCAAGTCGGCGACCAACCCCAACCGTTTCGAACGCGAAGGAACTGCTTTCCAAGAAAAAGTCCGACGTGGTTTCTTGAAGCAGATCCGCAAGAATCCAAAACGATTCATCAAACTTCGCGCTAAACAATTTCCGGCAGAGACCATGGCCGAGAAGCTCATCGCTCGCCTGAAATTGAAGCCGCTCAAAACAAAAATGCAGGCTCGCCGATGAGAGAGCTTCCGTACACACCTCCATCGATCATCGACGTTCATCGTGAACGTGTAGAGCCGCTTTTTCGTGCCTGGACAGCAAAAAAAAGCGTCCCACAGACCCTGCTCTTCGCGGGTCCCCACGGGATCGGCAAACAAGCGTTCACGCGTTTTCTCGCGCAGGCGCTTCAGTGCGAGGAGTCTCCATTCAAACCGCAGGATGATGGCGGATTTGGTTCGCTCTTTGGCGGCGGCATGGACAGTGAGCCTGCCCAGACCACTCCTACTCGGCTTGAACCGTGCGGCAAATGCACTCGTTGCCGCAGGTTCGAAACTCGGCAACCGTTCGACTGGTATGAAATCGAAAGCGATACGCCGGGCGAAACCCTAAAAGTAGAGCCATTCCGTCGTATCAAAGAAAAACTGGGACAACGCGCATACGAAAGCCCGTTTCTGATTTTCTCGATCGCCAATGCTGAACGCATGACCATTCAGGCCGCGAACTCGATCTTAAAAGTGATCGAGGAACCGCCGGAAGGTTGGCTATTCATTTTCACAACGAGCGACGTTTCGCGCATTCCAGCGACTGTACTCTCTCGCTGCCAACTCATCCGCCTGGGGGCGCTTCCCGAAGCAACCCTCAAACAGGGGCTTCGCGAAGAGGGCGTGAACGCGCCCGACACGACGCCTTGGCACTTGAGCGAAGGCAGCTATGATCGTTTGAAAACCATTCTTTCGCCCGAGTGGCGGGCGCTGCGCACGGCTTGCACAGAAATCCTGCAAGATCCGGAATCCGCGCTACCTGCCGTGTTTGACAAAGGCACAGGCGAACCGGAATTTTTGGAAAACTTTCTCGAAGTTTCGGAGACGCTTCTGTCGGATCTGTTCAAACTCGCGCGCACGGGCGAAAGCGAACAACCGGAGCTCACCCACTCCGATCTCGCCGAACGATTAAAGAAAATCTTGGATAAACGCCGCTCGTCCAAAAAAGGGCCGCTGACCGGGAATGAAATTTTCTCCAAGATCGAAGCAACCCAGCGCCTTCGCGGTTCCCTGACGACCGCTGCCAATACGAAGCTCGTGCTTCAAGCGGCAATTCAGAATCTCAGATAACTCGACAGCGTCGAACCGCTCGACTTAGGACACCTTGCTTTGCAGCTTCGCGCCGTTCTCGAACGAGAGCTTGCCGGTCAGCAAATGGAAGAACATCACGAAGTCCCCCATCAGACTGTAGAACGGGTATTTGAAGGTTGCCGGGCGATTTTTCTCAAAGACGAAGTGACCGAGCCAAGCGAAGAAATATCCCGCTAATGGACAGAACCAAATCAGCGCATGGTTGCCAGTCGCGAACGCCGTAATGAGGATCGAGAATACGATCGTCGTTCCCGCAAAATGGAGCAGCTTACAGGTCTTGTTGGAATGCTCACCCAAGTAGAATGGATAGAATTCTTTGAAACTTTTGAATTGGCTCATCGATAACCCTCTTCCATTTTTAGTATTCGAGCTCGAAGCCGCGTGATTTCCGCTTGTCGTTCCGATTCAGATTTATTCAGCACTCGCGCCCAAACCTGGGACAAACCTTCGAACCAAGGTTCGCCATGGTCCTGTCTTGCAAGATACAGTGGTGCACGCCGCAAGACAAAATCTTCGAGGTGGTTCACCATCTCGTATTTGAGCGAATAAACAAATTGTCCCGTGAGATTCGGAAATCCCGATGGGTCAGAAACAGACTGAAACGAGCCAAACTCCGTCTGAAGCTTCTCAACTTGCGACCAGTCTTCTCCAAATCGATGTTCATGTGGCCCACTCTTACGCCGTATCGGCGTGACGTTAAAACTCTCCCTCGTTCGAGGCATCCGGTACGGTGGAACGCGCGCAGCTCGGTCGTTGGCGTAGTCTTCTTCCCAGGCTCTGACCGCGAAATCGACGATCTCTTCGGCCATCGATCGGTGGGTGGTGTATTTGCCCCCCGCGATGAATACGCTTCCTCCTGGACCACGGTCGATGTGGTGCTCGCGACTGACTTTGGAGAGAGAGCCACCGTGCTCATCACCCAAACCCACGAGCGGTCGCACGCCGACGTATTCGCTGATGATTTGTGAGGCTTTGGGAGCAGTAATCGGGAAATAGCGTTTAAGTAGATCCAGCAAATAGTCGCGATCTTCGCGCTCTGCTTTGACCTCGGCGGGATCTCGCGGCGATGGTCCATCGGTTGTACCAACAATCACAACGCCTGAACCCAAGTCATCCCTAGGCATGACAAAACTGATGCGTCCGTCATCAGGATGGGTCATCAGGAGCGCACCTTCGACTGGAAAATCTTTTTTGTCGAAAACGAGGTGCACCCCACGCGACGGTTTCAACCAAGACTTCCATTCGCCATGCCCGCCGTCAACGACGCGCTCACCCAGGAGATCAGTCCAGGCTCCACCACAGAAAATCACAGACTTCGCGCGGACCTGCCCTGCCTCGAACGTTTCTTGGTCCTCAGTCTCCATACCGACGACGCGACCATTCTCCCAGATCGCACGGCGACCTTTGAGGTAGTTCACACAAACGGCTCCCAACTGATGAGCAGAACGCAGATTCTCCAGTACAAGGACGTCATCCCACATCGATGCATCGTAGTACTCGAAACCTGCACGAATGCCTTGGCGCTTCAGGCCCGGCATCGCTTCGAGTAAGCGATCGACCTTAAGACGTCGATGGATCCCGGGTGCGCGAAAAAGCGCGAGTAAGTCATAGAGCCAGAGCCCGAGCGACAGGATGAACGGCCCGCGCGGATCCGAGCGATATACCGGCAAAAAGAATTTAAGTGGTCGCACCAGATGAGGAGCGTATTTCAAAAGCCACGCGCGTTCTCGCAGGGCCTCGAACACGAGCTTGAACTCGAATTGCTCTAAATACCTCAGCCCGCCGTGGATCAGCTTGGAGGAACCTGAACTGGTTCCTGAGGCGAAATCACTCTGTTCAATGAGCGCGACGCTAAATCCGCGCGAAGCAGCGTCACGAGCGCATGCCGCGCCCGTCACCCCACCTCCGACGATCAAGAAATCAAAAGTCTCGCGGGAGAACCGCTCAAGATTTTTTCGCCGAGTCGAGTACGAAAATTCCAAGCTCATCGAGTTGCTCTTTCAGTACTGCACAAGGCGCCTCGGCCATGAGGTCATGCCCGCGCTGAGTTTTAGGGAATGCGATGACGTCGCGAATCGGACCCACTCCGCAGAGGAGTGCGGCCAAACGATCGACCCCAAACGCGATACCACCATGCGGAGGCGTTCCGTATTGGAGCGCTTCCAGGAAGAATCCGAACTTGTCCTGGGCTTCTTGTTCCGACAGACCCAAGAGCTTGAACATCGCGGCTTGAACGTCCGAACGATAGATTCGAAGCGAACCGCCGCCGACTTCGACGCCGTTCAGAACCAGGTCATAGGCCGATGCTTCGATCGCGTCCAAATTGCGTCCCGCGATGAAATCATCGAAGTACTCCGGACGAGGCGATGTAAAAGGATGGTGGCACGCGAAATAACGGCCCGATTCATCATCCCACTCCATGAGCGGGAAATTCATCACCCAAAGGAAGGCAGGTGCGCCCTCGCCCACTTTTGGAATGACGCCAGTCTTGTTGCCGACGTAGAGACGAAGCGCGCCGAGGCTGTCGAATACGACTTTGTTTTTCGGATCGGCGACGATGAGAACCAAATCTCCGACCTGGAGATTCAGCTCTTTTTTGAGGGCAGCTTTTTCTTCGTCGGTGAAAAATTTCGACGCTGGCGACTGAAGCTCGTTCTCTTGAACTTTAATCCAGAGAAGACCCTTGGCGCCGTAGAGCGCAGCGTGCGCTTGAGCGTCGTCGAGATCCTTGCGTGAAAATTTCTCAGCTTGTCCTGGGACCACGATGCCGCGAATAGAGCCCGCGAAACCGCGCTTGTCTTTGGTCAGTGCACGTTGAAAAACTTGGAACGTGCTCGAGGAGAACACACTGGTTAAGTCGCGGAGTTCGAGACCGAATCGAACGTCCGGCTTATCGCTACCGAAACGCTCCATCGCCTCTTTGTACGGCATACGAGGGAACGGAGATTTCAACTCAATACCCAACACTTCTTTCCAGAGCTTCCGAACCATCTCCTCCAAGATCGGGAAAAACGCTTCTTCGTCGAGGAAGCTCGTCTCTATATCGATCTGAGTAAATTCGGGTTGGCGATCGGCGCGCAGGTCTTCATCGCGAAAACAGCGAGCCACCTGATAGTAGCGGTCCATTCCTGAAATCATCAGGAGCTGCTTGAGTGTCTGCGGGGATTGCGGGAGTGCGTAGAAGGTCCCTGGATTCGTGCGTGACGGCACGATGAAGTCACGTGCGCCTTCTGGGGTGGATTTGTAAAGAATCGGAGTTTCCACTTCGCAAAAATTGTTCTCGTCCAAGTGACGGCGAACGATCGAGAGCATCTTGTGACGTGTCAGCAGGTTGCGCTGCAAAGGTCCACGACGCAAATCGAGGTAACGGTACTTGAGGCGCATGGTTTCTGCGACGTCAATATCGTCTTCGATTTGAAAAGGAGGAGTTTTCGCTTCGCTCAAAATCACGAGTTCGGAGCAAGTGATCTCGACCTCGCCCGTCGGGAGCTTGGAGTTCGTCATTCCGGCCGGACGTGCGCGAACGATGCCTTTGGCCCAAATCACAAACTCATTTCGAAGCTTGGAAGCTTTTTCAAATACATCCCCAACGGCTCGGTCAGCGGGATCGAAAACCAACTGAGTAACGCCATAGCGATCGCGAAGATCGATGAAGATCAAGCCGCCGTGGTCTCGGCGCTTAGCGACCCATCCACAGAGGGTGACTTCTTGTTTCAGATGCTGGGACCGGAGTTGACCGCAGTCATGGCTGCGTACAGTGCGTAGGGTTGCGCTCATTCTATTCTTTCTTAACGCGTAATGTCAGGACCCGCAGGGAATACGAGTCCAACGCCGAAATAAAACGCGGCGTTTCTCTCTCTACTTTAGGCGGGAACGACGATTAAATCCACCGCTGCAAACGGTGGCACTCAGATTTTATCTCGGCCCATCGTGGGCCTCGACCCTTCGGATGCGTATCCACAAGAAAATTTACTACTTAGATTTTCGTGATTTCTTAGAACTCGACCGGGCGGCTCTTTTAGCGCGCTTCTTTTTGACCTTCCCGCTTCGGGAACAGGCATTCGTTTGAGTGGTCAAAGGCTCCAGTTTATAGTCCGGGCGGATCGCCGCAACTTCTTCGGCCGCTCGAGTTGCCACTGTACCCGATAAAGATTTGGAAGTCGCCGCCTCGGCCTTCAAGATCGCCGAGATCGGACGTTCGCTCGAGAAATCAACCTGGGGAACGGCCGCAACGGCCTCTTCTTCTTCAGAATCCGATTCACCCGGAACACCTTCGGCTTCTTTTGCGCTCGTCCCGGCTTGTTGCTCAAGCTCGTTCAATGCGCTCGAAAGCGAATAACTCTCGAAGTCTTCGCCTTCGCCTTCTACTTCGCCCTCTTCACCGCCATCCTCAAGATCCAACTCACCGCCTTTGAGGCAGTTTTCTTCGCCTGGACCGGTACCCACGCGAATATGGAAATGATTGCGATGCCCGCGGACGTGCTGAAGTTTGCTGCGGATCTTTTTCCAATCCGGATCTTGTCGCGCGTAGCACTCGAGCTGACGAATGAGTTTACGATCGAGAAAAATATTTTTTACGCATGCGAACGGATTGCTCACCATTTTTTTCAGGAACCACCAATTGGAGGCTACGTAGAAAGTATTCGTGAAACGCTCCTCAGGCGGATGACCCGCACGCGGATTAAAAAAAGCGACATCGATATCGAGGCCGTTCGTATGTGATTTGTGTGCACGACGATTGAATCGTCCTGCCAAACAACCACCTTTCGGAGCCGAAAGATCCCCCACAACAATGCGAGTTTTATCGAACTCCCCTTCGACGAATTCCTTGGACACCTCGTTACCGAGGTACTCCATCATGCCGACGAGGGCATCGGTGCCGAAGTTCGCGCAGCGTTCCGCAGCACGAAGCTCGATGCGATTGATCTTCGTGGGCACGAGCGGGCGACCGTGAGCGAGAAACCCACTCGAAGCAGTACACATCGACTGATTGCCGTAGCGCCCGGATTCTTGGGTCAAGATGTTGAGCACCGATTCAGCCGGAATCACTCCCGTCTGAATGTCTGCGATGTAATCGCGGGTCGCTTTCATCTCCGGACCTTCGAGCTCCGAGCAGCGAGAATAATTATTTCGTCCCGGGGCGCATTGGGCTGCCGCGCGCCGACGACGTCTTCCACCACCGCCGAATTGTTTGGTCGCGCAACACTGATAACCTTGTGCGGCGAACTCCGGGTTCCACTCTTCACAAAACTCGAGCGACACTCCGTCATCCGTTGAGAGGTAGGTACTCTCAGGACGCGAGGGTTGAAATTCTGGCGAGGTTCTTGGGGCTGCAGCCGATGCGTGCGGCACACCAATCACGAGTGAGGAAAGCGCTAAGAACAGCGCAGCTGCTAACTTCATGAAGATATAGACCTATCTAAGAGCTGCCATTGTTTTTCCAAATCTTCAACCTCTTCCTTCCAATACTGGAAGGTTCCAAACTGTGGAAACGCCTGCGGGAACGCAGGATCGTCCCAGCGCTTAGCTATCCAACAAGTATAATGGATGAAGCGCAGAGAACGCAAAAGTTCCACCCACCTGAGTTGCGCGCGATCGAAATCAAGGATCTCTTCGTATCCATCGAGGATCCGCAAAAATGCAGCGTCATTTCTTTCGCGGAAAAAAAGCCAAAAATCCTGCACGGCCGGTCCCATAACCGCGTCATCGAAGTCGAGGAAAAATGCGCCGTTCGAACCCCAGAGCAAATTTCCCAAATGGCAATCGCCATGAATGCGCTGATAAGAGCGTGGATCGATCTCTCGTTCCGCTCGATCAATGATTTTTTCAGCGATTTCGCGATAAGGCTCGCGGAACTGCACAGGGATCCAGTCACCCGCCAGCAGCGTTTCGAGCGGCTGACGTCCGTAGGTGACTGCATTGAGTGCGATTCGATGCTGAAATGGGCGTTTTTTGCCGACCACATGGATTCGCGCGAGCAAGCGCCCCAATCTCAAACACTGTTCATCATCTAGTTCATCCGGCGCTCGTCCACCGGTTTTCGGGAAAATAGAGAAAAAAATCCCATCCGCGTTTCTGTAAAGCGTTTCGCCGGATGCGTTTTTCTCCGGAGCCACCACAGGAATTTCGGCGTCGATCAGATCTTGTAAAAACGCGTGTTCTTCGAGAATTTGCGCCTCATTCCATCGCCCCGGACGATAGAACTTCAATACCTTGCGAAAAGACACGTGACTCTGCGGCAGATCCGACTCATCGGGCTTCTCGAACTCCACCTCATAGACGCGGTTTTCGAACGAGTTGAGTGCTGAAATTCTGCCGGTCGGAAGAAACCCTCTCTCTTCGAGAGCGCTACAGACGCGATCTGGTGTGAGTTCAAAGAAAAACTGCGTCTGCTCACTACCCCAAGCTTGGCTCATTCACTCTCGGATTCAGGATCACCGTTTGTGTCACCTCTTGCGAGTCGCTCCGCTTCGAGCTGCTCAAAAAGACGATCCACCGGTGTATCCAGTTTTTTGTTTTCATTACAGGGTCCGCAAGCGGGCACCAAATTGCTTTTCACACTCTCTCCGCCACGCGCGAGCGGCACCACATGATCCATCGTCAATTTGCCGGCAGCGAACTTACCCTGACAATAGTGACACACTCCTCGAGCGATTTGCGCTTTCCACCATGCGGTTTTCTTGATTTCCCGGGCTTTTTCGCGCTCACGCTTCAGTCGCGTAGGGTCCGTATGAGCCGGGTCGAGGAGATGGCGAGAGGTCATTCTTACAATACTCTTACACCCGTCAGAGCCCATTCGGAAGCATCATGAAGAGAAAGGGCCGAGATACCGTATTTTTCCGGCCTTCAGTTAGCGCCCATGACCCGCTTGATCCTCGAGAGGCCGAGATGAAAAAAATTTCAGTTCAAAAGTCGATTCCATTTTTTATTGTTCACCTGATCGCTTTGATCGGCGCGATTCTCTATCCGCCCACTTGGGGCCTCATTGCACTCTGCGCGTTTTTTTATTTTCTTCGCATGTTTGGAGTGACCGGAGGCTATCACCGGTATTTTTCGCACCGGACGTATAAGACGTCTCGACTTTTCCAATTCGCGCTCGCCTGGCTTGCACAATCTTCCGCTCAAAAAGGCGCCCTTTGGTGGGCTGCCCATCACAGGCATCATCACAAACACTCTGACGAAGAAGTGGATCTCCACTCCCCGGTTCAGGACGGATTCTGGTGGTCACACGTCGGCTGGATTCTCAGTGAACGATACGATGAAACGGAATGGTCTCAGATTTCGGATCTTAAAAAATTCCCGGAACTCGTCTGGCTAAACCGCTACCACCTGGTGCCGGCAGTCGCGCTCGGCGTGGGGGTTTTTCTTTTCGGCGGAATGCCGGCGCTGGTTTGGGGATTTCTGGTCAGCACGGTTCTCTGCTGGCACGGCACTTTTACGATCAATTCCCTCTCGCACGTTTTCGGCAGCCGCCGCTACACGACCACGGACGCGAGTCGGAACAACTGGCTCCTCGCATTCGTGACGATGGGCGAAGGGTGGCATAACAATCACCACGCCTATCAGAGCTCTACGAACCAAGGGTTCTTCTGGTGGGAGTACGATTTCACCTACTACATTCTTAAAGCGTTCAACACCGTAGGACTGGTTTGGGACCTTCGTAAGCCGCCCCTCCAACTTCTCGAATCGAAAAGGCTCGATCGTGGCGCGATTGACGAGATGCCTGGACTCGAGTCACTCAAGCCACTCAAAGAAACCGCCTAAGGGTCGCCTTGGGCCTCGATGATCGATTGCGGACCCCGCCCAGCGCCCTCAGCCAGGCGGCATCGAAACACTACTCTAGTTGACGACGAATCCTATTTCGAATTCCTCACTCTAGGCGTCCTGTTTACAAAAAGAAAAGACCCCGACGAAATGCATCGTTGGGGTCTTTTCTTTTTGATCTGAATCAAAAAAATCAGTGTGCGTGCTCTTCGCCTTCTGGGTGATCTTTGTGATGTTCTTTGCATCCCGGGCAGTCTTTGCACTTCTCGCCACACTCGTTGCAATCGCTGCATTTTTTGTGATGGCACTTCTCGCACTCATGGGTTTTCTTGCCATGGCACTTTTCGCAGCCGCCTTCTTTGGATTTCGACGTTTTCGCTGCTTTTGCGGCCTTTTCTGGCGCAGCATTCACACCGGCGGGAGCTTCGGTTTGACCAGCAGAGGCATGAAACACTGGAACAGAAAGATTAAATGCCAATAATGTAAGAACCACGCTAAAGAACTTGGCAAAACTGTACATAAAAGCTCACTTTCTACAGTCAGAGTTAAATAAATTTGAGATGACTGTTTCTATTTAACCACGAATGGATACGAAATGTGACCGTCAATGAAAAATTATTGGAAGATTTTTTATATTTCTATTGGCAAACAGAATTTAGATCATTATTAACTGACACCCTATGAAGACACGTGGACGTCCAAAAGGTCGCTCTAGCGACAACAGATCCTTCGGCCCCCTGGGTGACCTCATCCGGAAGAATCGTTTAGATAAGGGCCTCGGCCTCGCAGATGTGGCGAAAGCCTGCCATTGCTCGGTACAGTTCGTATCGAACATCGAGCACGGCCGAGCTCCGCTCCCTTGGGATAAGCTGCCACTCGTGGCATCCTACCTCAAAATCCCTCTGGAAGATCTCCAGGCAGCCAACCTCGCTGTTCGCTCCGATTTCCAAACTTTTGTGAAATCGTCCAAGAACAAAACTGCGGTTGCCGCTTCGGCTTTCACCCTCACGGCGAAAGACAAAGAACTTCAAGAAGTGATTCAGGCTTATCAGGTCGCTACGACCGCGAACCGTAAGAAGTTCGTGAAGTCGGCCCTGAAACTCCTGGCTGAGTAAGTTTTCGACGCCCTTCGTTTACGAAAGGCCTAGTCGACAATAATCTTGAAAATGAAAAGAGAGACCGGTCTGTTGGACGGTCTCTCTTTTTTTGCTTTGAAAAGGCGCATTTCCATCGCGAATTGCCTGCCACTCCGGGAAAAACGCATCCCCTTCGACCGTCTGGTCGACCCAAGTCAGAAATAGCTCGTCGGCATCGGCAAGCGCGAGTCGGTAAATTTCTTCGCCACCAATAATCCAAACGGGTAGCGAGGCACTCGTCGCGGCCTCTTTCAGTGATTCCCAATCGTGGAACACGCGAACCCCTGGTGCGTTGAATCCTCGCGAACGAGTGAGCACCCAGTTTTCCCGATTCGGTAGCGGACGCCCAATCGAGTCATAAGTCTTGCGCCCCATCACGACGATCCCACCCGTCGTAAGCTCACGGAACCTTTTTAAGTCAGCGGAGATCTTCCACGGCAGCTCGCCATTCTTGCCAATAGCTCCATTTTCGGAGACGGCTGCAATCAATCGAATTTTTCCGGGCTCGTGCATCTCGACCTCCGAAACTAGATAGCAACCGGTGCTTTGATACCCGGGTGCGGGTCGTAACCCACGAGTTCGAAATCCTCGTATTTGAAATCAAAGATCGAAGCGACCTCGCGTTTGATCAGCATTTTCGGGAGCGCCCGGGGCTCGCGCGAGAGCTGAAGCGCTGTTTGCTCAAAATGATTGCTGTACAAGTGCGCGTCTCCCAAAGTGTGCACGAAATCGCCGGGTTCAAGTCCCGTCACCTTGGCCACCATCAACGTCAGGAGTGCGTAACTCGCGATATTGAACGGAACGCCCAAGAAAATATCGGCCGAACGCTGATAAAGCTGACACGAGAGCTTGCCCTCAGAAACATAGAACTGAAAGAAACAATGGCAAGGCGGGAGCGCCATCTTGGAAATCTCGCCGACATTCCAAGCACTGACGATCAACCGGCGAGAATTCGGGTTCTTCTTGATTTGTTCGATCACATCCGAGATTTGGTCGATCGTGCGGCCATCGGCGCCTTTCCAGCTGCGCCACTGAGAACCGTAGACCGGCCCCAGATTTCCCTCCTCATCCGCCCACTCATCCCAGATCGAGACGCCGTTTTCTTTGAGGTAGCTAATGTTGGTATCACCTTTCAAGAACCAGAGCAGTTCGTGAACGATCGATTTGAGGTGCGTTTTTTTCGTCGTCACCAGCGGGAATCCATCCGCTAGGCGATAACGCATTTGGTGGCCAAAAATGGAACGGGTGCCAGTGCCGGTCCGGTCACCTTTTTCAGCGCCGGTTTCGTAAACGAGTTTGAGCAGATCGAGATAAGCTTTCATCACGTTCCATTTTGTCATTTGTCGCATGGCGAAAACTAGCGAGTTCAGGTAAAAATTTGACTGTGACCCAACCCATTCCACTCTCCCCCTCGATCCTATTCGAGGACACGCATTTGATTGTCGTCGAGAAACCCGCCGGGCTCCTCTCGCAAGGCGATTCCTCTGGCGAATGGAACCTGGTCGATTGGGGTCGCCAGCATTTTGGACGAAACTACGTCGGACTCGTTCATCGACTGGATCGAAACGTCTCCGGCCTGATGGTCATCGCCAAACGAACGAAATCCGCAGAACGCCTCACGAAGTCCCTCACATCGGGGACGCTCGTCAGACGCTACCAAACTCTGGTACCCGGACGATTTCCGGAATCCGTGAAATGGGAAGATCTGCTCCACAAAGATGAACGCACGAACGAAGTTCGCGTCGTCAACAAACCCATTCCAGGCGCTAAAAAGGCTCTACTCGCGGCAAGGTGCCTTCGCACTGGTGCATTTGAGGGTCAGCCCGCATCGCTGGTGGAAATCGAACTGGAGACAGGACGCTCGCATCAAATCCGCGTTCAACTCGCCCATCGCAAATTCCCGATATTCGGTGACCAGAAATATGGCGGTTCTACGCTCCGGACTTCCCATCGGATCGCACTCCATTCGGCGTTTCTAGCGTTTCCTCACCCGATGAGCCAAGCACTCTTAGAGTTTTCTTCGACCTTGCCGGAATCCAAGAGCCTTTCGTGACTGCCAAGCGGCGACGATGCTTTGACGGCTAAAAGACTCACATTCGAAACCCCTGAAGTCGATAGTGAATCATGGGTTTTTGCCGCGGCAAACTTCGGATTTCATTGATCGCGATAGGGGTCTGGACCACCTTATGCGCCAGTGATTGCTTCGCTGCCGAAGATCCCATCGACGTTGAGGAACAACAAACCCGATTACTATTTGGGATCGAGGAAGAATACAGATCACCGTGGATGAAACGTAGCATGTTAGGCATAACCGCGGCGTTTGTAGCCGCAAGTCCTTGGGTTTCAAACGAGTTCGTTCTACCAATCGCTTACGTAGTCACCCAACTGATAGCCATGGACGCAGCAAACAGCCTGCAGAAAAAAGCCTATCTGAACGAACTCGCAAACGCATGTTCAACCCACCTCGAATACCGATGCGTTCGTTTCAATTACTGGGGTAAGGAGGATGTAAACGGAAATACATTTCAGCTGATTCGTCGATCAACCGGAAAAGTCATTACCTCCATTGACATCAATGTAGATCCACAGGTTACTGAAATTACGACCACTCCATTCACTTCTAATGAATTAAATCACGAGATCGGAAAAATCTTTCAATTAGCAATTTTTGAAACGGCCCAACGAGCCGGACTACGACCTGCTACCCTCATGGGTGAGGGCCACCTCCATCTCGATTTTGACAGTCTATTTTGGAATGAAAAAAACAAAGCCTACGACTTCCAGCTGTTCAGAAACTTTATCGTTGATTGGGTGAATCACGACGAACTCTACTACGGTGCACTTCACTACGATCCAAAGTTTAAGGGCGCGAAACCTCTTCTATCCAGCAAATCCGAATTGAAACGATTTGCCGAATGGCTATCGGAGTTCGATGAAACACTCGCTTCGGGTAAAATGTCTCTCAACGAATTTGGGTGGTTCAGGTTCAGATTGCAGAATCATCTAGGATTCAGAAAGGGCGCCGCCCTGTCAGTTTCTGGCGTGAGAATCCATGACAAGGAAAAACAATTTTTCAAAGACACAATCGAAATCCGCTGCCTTCGTCCAAGACAAGATCTCAATCACTTGAAACGAACCGTAAACCTCATTGAAGCAAGAGTACGTTATTTGAAAACTCTGTCGTCTCCACTTAAGTTCCAAAACTCAGGAGTTATTCAATCAATCGATCAGGGGGTAAATCGTTTTTTTCATTACGTAACCCAGTCCAAGCTTGATTGGTCCGAGATGAAAAAGCTCATGCCAAAAACGTGGCAAAAAATTGTTCCCGATACTTCGCTTTCAGAGGATGAGTTGTTTCAACCCGGCCCGCGCAAACCGCCGCTCGGACAACGACTCTGCCAGAGAATCTTGATTCATGTATTGAATGACTAGAGTGTCAAAGGCGCACTGACGCCGATCACGAAACCTCGGTCGTTCGACGTCGGATAGCGAGAATTGATATCTCCCACTCCGAGTGTCGGGTGATCGATCTTGGAAAAATTGTTCGAAAAATATTCGGCGTTGATTGATAAAAAAAGCCAGGGCTGAACGCCGATGCCCACTTTCCACGACGTACCCTTAGAACGCAGCACAGTCCCCAAAGGGTCCGCTTTAACTTTGGCTCGAGCGAGAATCCCATACCCTGCCCAAACTCGGAGCCAAAACGGAAAATCAACGCCGAAATCAAAATACGCATTCGTGCGATCGAGGCTCCCAGTCATTCCCGTCGAGTGATTGGTGGCGCGGGAATTCAGGCCACTTGCCCTTTGAAAATCAGCGGCCACCCAAAAATACTCTGCGAATCGATAGCCGGCGCGTCCACCAATCGTCAGTCCCGTGGTTGCGGCACCATAATCCACTCCCGCGACGTTGATGAGTTGATGCTTGCCGATTTCATACCCGGCGGTCGGTTCAATGATCACGCCAGAAAAAACCGGTGCGGAACCGAAGAAAAAAATTACCATCAAAAATCGCTGCCAAGAAAATAACTTCATCTTTGGGCCTTTTACTCGCGTTTAATCGCTATCATCTCGTATTTAAAACAAAAGTAAATAACGCGACTGTAATGGTCTCATTTCGGTAAAATCCTTTTAATATCGAATTCAGTTTCGTCTCACGATCGTGTGTCACGCTCTACTTATCGGTGCACAGCCCGACCAACGGGATGCGCGTACCGAACCATTACTGAGGAGCCTACAGACATGCTGCACTTTCAGATCCATTTTGCTAATACCCAAAAATCGTCTTGGATCGAAGACACTTTGGTCCAAGGTTTTCAAGATCTCAATGAACGACTTGGAGGCCGTGTATTTCAGCACCTCAAGGTCATTTTCGAGGCCGTCAATAAACGCACTCATGCCGGCAAAGACCTTTTTCGCGTCAAAGTCATCGGATTCTCGCGTGAAGTTGGCCAAATCGAAATCCAAAAATCGGCAGCGGAACCGGAGGCCGTGCTTCGCGAAGTTTTAGATGCCTGCCGCCAAGTCGTGAAACGTCGAAAATTCAAGCAAGAACGCGGATTCCGCCACTCCCCTCACCACCTGGCTTACGCGGGAACCTAAACCGCCGAATACAACTTCTTGACCAAAAAAACGGGCGCCCAGCCTCCCCTCTCTGGGTGCCCGTTTTTTTTATTATTGGCCCTTACTTTTTCTCCCACGTACCGATTCGGCGATAAGCATAGCCTCCGCCATACAGTGCGGCTCCAGAGAGCGCGAGAATCAAGACCCTCACGAGTGCGCCCGTGTTCCAGAGATCGTAAAACAAAACTTTTCCGCCAATCGCGCCGAGCGCTAAAACGGAGAGCCTCGCAAAAGCCGTGTTTCTGAAAACAAAACCCACTCCGATACAAAGAAACGCGTAAACAATCCAAGAAATGCTCACTGCAAGCGGGCCTTGCTCAGAGAAAAGTCCATAAAATCCGGCGAGCATCATGGCATGCGATGCCGAGACACCGATTTTTCCAAACCCCCGCATCCATGCCTCACGTCGCAAAAGGGTCACCGCGATCGATGCCCCAAACAACAACGCCTGAATGGCATGAATCAACGAATTTTCCGCGATCGCACGAGTAAAAATTTCGAAATAACTCGAGAGAATAAAAAACGCGCCCAAGGTCCTGGTCACCCATCCAAAAACCCTGAGACCCTCGAGCGACTCGCTTTTAACCGGAGCTACCGCCAACGCAATCACCAGCGCTAGTCCCAAGACATGATGAAACGATTCCGGAAGCCATTGGTAAATCACTGCATGCGTGAAAATCAAAAGTGCGGCACTCAGCGCAACGTCTCGACTTGGACTCGATTTCTCCAACCTGAGCAGATGCGCCGCAATCTCCTGAAGCAAAACCAAGGAGACGGAGAACCCGATCCCGAAATAAACCCAGAGCTCTGGATGGTATTTCGAGAATGGAACATACTCCAATGCGTACGCAAAAATGATGAGCGGAATGTAGGCATATGCCTCAGAGCTAGTCAGGCCATGGCCGGTACGTTTGGTGTGAAGAAAAATTCCTAGCAGATGGATCAAAAAAACCATTGCGATCGAAACGATGGCAAAACTACCGTCCACTACAGTGCCCATCGTCGCCTGACTTGTGGCGAAGAGCGCTCCGTAGGCGGAAAGTAAATTCAGGGATCGTTCGCCGCGCATGAGCGCCAAAGTCGAGAACGACAGCGAAGCTACGCAATAGTAAGGGACTAGAAATCCTCCTCCGTCTCCGAAAAACCATACAGGTCCACCGTATGCCCCCAATACCGCGACCACCAAGTACGCATAGGGATGAAACTGAGCGCCCACCGCAATACAAGCCCAAGACAACAGAAGTAGAATCACGGAACCAGTAGCGGAAGAGAACGTGCCTGTGATCACCACCCCACCTATGGTCGCCAAAAATAGTCCAACGAAGCCTGCGCCCGCGAGATAAGAAGCGTACTCAAAATCGCCCCCCCGAAACCGACTACCAAGCCAAACGAGCAGTGCCGAAAACGTATAAGCCAAAATCAGCTGACGGGCTGGTGTGAGCCATCCACTGTCGACTCCGATCTTGATCAGATAACCGACGGCCAATACGAAACATCCCACTCCCAAAATTCCCAGCCAGTTACCGGAAGTATTTTTCTTCGGGCTCAATGCCGCAACTGACGGTTTCGGCCGCGATTCTTCAACACGTACCGTATTGAATGGGACCGGGGGTTCTGGACGATGCCCCCGCTCCAGCCGCTCTAAACGCGTGGTCAATGCATCAAGACGGGTGACGACATCTGACAAAGTCAGTTCTTTTTCCATGAGGAAAAAGTATCAGGCACGCAAGCGGACAATCCAGCCTTTTAAATGATTCGAGTTTGGAAATTGCACCGGATCTGCGACGAGTTCCTGAACAATCTGCAACGATCGCTTCGCGCGTGCGGCCGCCTCTCGAATGGAACGTAAGAATTGTTCCGGTGTCAAAAACTCGGAGTTCACAGAAGCGATCAGGTAGGCGCCTTTGGGGTCGAGCATTTCAATCGCGGCATCAAACAGCGCGGGCAAATCCGTTTTTGTACTGAAGGTCTTCTTGTCCCCTCTTGAAAACGAGGGAGGGTCCACGATGAATGTTTGAAACAGCTCTCCCCGTTTTTTAAGTCGCGGGAGCCATTCGAAATAGTCGCCGAAAATAAAATTCATCTTTTCCGCGGGAAATCCGTTCAGTTCCGCGTTTTTTCGAGCCCAATCGATCGTCGGTCGCGATAGATCCAGCGTTGTGACGAACTCCGCCCCGCCCTGCATAGCCGCCATCGAGAGACTACCCGTATACGAAAACGTATTGATCACGCGCCCGAGCTTCATAGGTGGGTTTTCTAGCCAACGACGCAGTGGCAAGTGATCGAGAAAAAGTCCGGCATGCCTCACCTGCTGAAAACGGATATCGTATTTCGAACTCAGCTCCCGAACGATCACCGACGCAGGAGGCGTACCATCGATCGCGACCGCCTCGTCATGAGCCTTGCCTCCGCGTGGTCGATAATTCCAGCTGATGCTCTTAACTTCCATTAACGAGCGAAGCTCCTGGACGAGCAGTCCTTGGTCCACGCGAGGTTGCGCAGTTTCCCACTCATAGACCCAGAGATGTCCGGCGAAACTCTCGATCGAGATACGCGGATCACCCTCGGTTTCACCATGGAAAATGCGGAGTGCTTCCGTATCATTCAGAAGCGGGGCGCGTTTTTCGATGGCTGTTTTCAACTGAGGTAGCGTTGGCAAAAACCCTCCCAATATTCAGGCAGAGGAGCCATGACACGTGGGTCACCTGGGAGCTGAAGCGTTTCCGCATGCAGGCAAAACTGCTCAGCGCTGAGCCCCAGATTCTTGCGTTTTTCTCCGCCATATTTTTCATCGCCGAGGATGAGATAGCCCAAAGTCTTGAGGTGCAGACGGATTTGATGTCGACGACCGGTCGCGATGATCGCCTCACCTTCGAAGTGAGCCGAACCGGACTTAAGTTTCCGGAACTGCGTCAGCGATTTTTTTCCTTCGATCGGGCTATTGACCTTGAAAATCGGCTCAGACGGCTGACCGCTCGCAATGAAACGGTAGTTTTTCTTGGTCTCGCGATTCTGAAAAAAAAGCGAACCTTCGCGGTGAGACGCCTCGTCTTTTGCAAACACGATCACGCCACTCGTCCCCTGATCGAGGCGATGCACCGTCCAAGCTTTCTTGCCGCAGAGCGCCTGCAATCGCTCCGAAAGCGAAGCGCCACGGGGAATTCCCATTCCAGGGATCGTGGGCCATCCACTGGGTTTGTTCACATACCAAAACCGATCGGTTTCGAGCAGGATTTGTTCGGGTTTTATCGCTATTTTCTCGCCCATTTTCATCGCTTTCCGATACTACCCGTCCCCGCCGTCTGATAAAAGCAAAGTATGAAACGAAAACTCGTCTTTCTGGTCCTCGGGCTGGCCCTCGCCCTGAGTCCAATTGTGGTTTGCGCAGTCCGTCCCAACTTTGAGATCGACTGGGCGCGAGTCGTCCCCTCGGAGCTTCCGGTTTCCACTCTAGCCGCGGCTTTGGACGATCCTAAGCTCTGGCCCATCTACTACCATTCCTTGAAATCCGTGCGTTTTGAGACCCCAACCGGCCAAGCGACCGAATCCATTGCAGTCGGCAACCGTGTTTTCTATTCCGTCGAGCCCAAGGGCAAAGAATGGAAACGTTTCGAGCTCACCGGAGAGATCGCCGAGTACATCCCGGGCAAAAAACTTCGCGTCAAACTCGTCGACGATTCCAAGAAGAAGATCACTACCGTCTTCGAAGACTATGAATGGGAATTGTCGGTCGGTGAACCGTCCGCCGACATTCGCTCCAAAGGATTCACGTCGGTCGCTTCGGGCGCTGCGCGTGCGACAACCGCCACCTGGCGTGGACGTGTTTTCGGCTCGCTGTTTTCGCGTATCCTGATGAATCAGGTCTATTACGTCGACCTCGTCAAACTCGGAACGTTCGATCGTCAAAAAGAGGCCGCACAAAATAATCTGGAGCCCAAATTTCAATGAGTGATCTCGCCCGCTCTCTCGACTCCTCGTTCGTCAGTCGCGTCTTAGGTCTTCCAAATGCTTCGAGTGCCACATTCGCCCGTGTCTCGATTGATTCACGCGACATCGCCCACGGAGATCTGTTTGTCGCGTTGCCCGGAGAGAATTTCGACGGACATGCGTTCATCGCCTCCTCGATCGAAAAAGGCGCGACGGGTGTCGTCTGCGAACGCTTGCCGGATGGACTAAGCGAGGCACTGCGCGCCCGCGCGGTTTTCTTCGTGGTGCCCTCGAGCTTGAGCGCGTTCCGGAAGCTTGCCCATGCTTGGCGCAAGACCTTTGACATCCCCGTGATTGCGGTCGCCGGCAGTGTCGGTAAAACCACGACCAAAGAACTCCTAACCACCGTACTTCGGAAAAAATGGTCCCGCGTTGCTTCTACCCAAGGTTCACAGAACGGATTTTTGGGTATTCCGTTGACGCTTTTTCAAATGCGCGCGGATACATCTGCGATCATCGTCGAGATCGGCATCGATGAAATCGGAGCGATGATTGAGCACGCCCATGTGGTGGAACCGACCCACACGCTGCTGACGGCGATTGGTCCCGAGCACTTGGAAAAACTCATCGACGTTCCCACGGTGCTTCGCGAAGAGTGGATCATTGCGACTGAGACGGCGCGAATCGGCGGAAAAAACTACATTCAACTCGAAGATCCACTGCTCTCTCAAAACTTCGATGCGCTCCAAGATCGCTCGCGTTATGTCGCCGCGGGATGGAACGGCAAAGGTCGCCACCGTGCGCGCGAACTTGCTCAGAATTCGATCGAGGTCGAAATCGACGGCGTGTCAGAGACGATTCAGAGCCCAATTCCTGGCGCTCACAACGTCAGAAACTTGCTGCTCGTGATCGAAACGGCACTGGATTTCGGCCTACAAATCTCGGAAATTCGTGAGGCACTCCTTCAGTTCAAACCCGCCTTTGGCCGAACAGATATTCAAAGGTTGGGCACTCACTTGGTTTATTGCGATTACTACAACGCGAATCCTTCGAGCATGGTGGCCAGCCTGAATGCGTTCGCCGGCCTGCGCGGAAAAGAGCGCCAGTGGATCGTGATCGCCGACATGAAAGAACTCGGTCTCGAAGAAGAACGCTTCCACCGCGAATTGGCGGATGCGATTCTCCCGCTTTCACTAGCTGGCGTCGTCCTTCACGGACCGCGCATGAAGTGGCTGAAAGACGAACTCGAGAAAAAACAGTTCTCCGGTCAGCTCGCTCATTTCGATGATCGAGCGGAAGCCGCTCGGTACCTTTCTCGCGAACTCCAACCTCAAGACTCGATCCTCATCAAAGGATCACGCAGTATGAAGATGGAAGACGTTTTCGAGCACCTAAAAAGCGGAGTGAAATGAAAACCGTGATTCTCAAGCCAACCAAAGACAGCATCAGTCTGTGCGCGGAACAACTGAAGTCGGGCGAGCTCATCGGCCTCCCCACTGAGACCGTGTACGGGCTGGCTGGATTGGCACTCGCTCCCGAGAGCTTGGCCAAGATCTTTGAGGCGAAATCACGTCCGACGATGGATCCGCTCATTGTGCACGTGGCGCTTGAAACTCCATCGACGGCTGCACTGATGAAAGAAAAACTCATCGACCCAAAAGAACTGAGCGACGCCGCAGTAAAAAAAATCGATCGGCTCATTCGCAAATTCTGGCCCGGACCGCTGACCCTCGTACTTCCGAAATCATCGCTGGTGCCCGATCTCGCCACGAGCGGTTTGCCTACGGTCGCAATCCGTATGCCGGCGCATCCAGTTGCGCTCGAGCTCATTCGCGCCGTCGGCTCTCCCCTCTGCGCACCGAGCGCGAACCAGTTCGGTAAGATTTCTCCGACCTCTGCGGCGGATGTGAAAAAAGAGCTCGATGGAAAAATCCCCTCGATCCTCGACGGCGGCGAATGCGAGCGCGGAATCGAAAGCACGATCATCCTTGTCGATGAAGACGCCGAAGTGTTTTGCCTGAGGCCCGGTAGCCTGGCTCTCGAAGAAATCGAGGCGGCTCTCGACGGTGAAAAAATCCGAATGAAAGCGCTCGACTCTTCCCAAGGACCACTCAAAGCTCCGGGGATGCTAAAGTCGCATTACGCGCCGAAAACACCTCTGATGGTGCTGGAGCATCGTTTGGATCGATTGACGACGCTGCCGCAGATTCCGCAAACCGCCAAGAAAATCGGCGTACTGGTGATGGAAGGTAATCTCCAACAAGCCGAGAACCTCGCCGAAGCGATGTTCGATCACGCGGTTGAAGTCCGCTCTCTGAGCCGCGATGGCGAATCCAATGAAATGGCCCGAAACTTTTTCCGCGCTCTACGCGAACTGGACGAATGCGGTGCGGATTTGATCCTTTCGGAGCCCATTCCGAATGGTACGGGCGGACTACTCTACGCGCTCCGGGACCGCCTAAAAAAAGCCTCTACACCGGCAAAAGCGGGATAGAGCGTTTTCGCCAAGTCGCCCACACGATCACCGCTACCACGGTTAACCCTAGACTCAAGCCCATCCAAATCCCGCGTACGCCCTGTTCCCATTTGAAAGCAAACAGGATCCCGAGCGGTAAACCGACACACCAGTGTCCCACAATATTTGCGAGCGCCGGAATCCGGGTTTCACCAAGCCCTCGGAGAGCGCCGGTTGCGATCGTCTGTGTGGCGTCACTCAACTGAAATACGCCCGCTACCCAGAGCAGCGTTGTCGCGATTTCTGTGACCGAATCACTCGCATGAAAAAGTGAAAGGAGCGGCCTAGGAAACACAATCATCGCCAGCGCCGTGAAGGCCATGAACACCCACCCCACCCGAAGCGCATCTTGGCCGAGTTTACGAGCACGCGCATGATTTCCTTCGCCCATGGCGTTTCCAATCATAGACGAGAGCGCAATCCCGATTCCGAGTGGAATCATGAATGTATTGCTGGCCGTGTTGAGAACGAGATTATGAGCGGCGAGCGAGTCCGCCGTGAAACGAGCGGCAAGAATGGTGGAAAGCGAAAAAACTCCCACCTCAGCCAACATCTGAAGTCCGCTAGGAATTCCGAGACGCAGAATCTCTCGCTGAATCATTTCGTCAAACGCCGCACTCACGCGACCGATCGCTCGGATGGTTTTGCGATCGTACCAAATTGTATAACCGGCTAATGCAAGAAACAGGAAAACCCGAGAAACGACGGTTGCAATCGCTGCGCCTTCTACTCCCATTCTAGGAAATCCGAAATCGCCTAGAATCAACGCTCGATCCAGAAAATAGTTCAGCACATTTCCGATGATCAACACCCAGAGGGCTGGCATCACGAGTAACTGAGCTTGATGATAGGAGCGTGTCGCATTGAAAAGGAAAACCGGGAGCAAACCCCACATCGTGATTTTCCAAAAACTCAAGGCGTGCGGCAGTACCTCTGCATTAATCCCCATCAGCGGAAACAATGCGGTGGTCCCCCCCATCATCACCATCAAGATCGCCGCTAAAATCAGCGAGAGGTAAACTCCCTGAATCCAAATTCGATAGGCTCGATCGCGGTCCTGAGCACCCACGGCGAACGACGCTGGATAGTCGATGCCGTAGAGAATGCCCAAGCCCGCAATCATGAACCAATTGAATGCCGAGTTCGCCACCCCTGCTCCCCCGAGCTCGGCGGAGCCGAGCTGACCCAGGAACATGAGATCGACAGTCCCCATGGCCATGATGCCTAAATAGAGCAAGGAGACCGGGGCAGCGATTCGGAGAAGCTCAAACACAGACTGTACCTTTAGGAACGCGTGCCCCAACGACGATTTTTATTTCGAGGCGTTGTGGACCCGGCACCTTCGGACGAACGACCGCGAGAAAACTCGTTTTCACGCGTATTTTTACGGGGGCTAGCACGATTTTCCGAAGACTCAGACTCCTCACGAGGACGCGGAAATCTTGGACCGTCATCGGCGCGAATCGGGCGATGGGATTCTCGATCGCGTCCGCCACCCAAGGTAAACGGAGAGCTCTCGGTCCTACGATTCGATTCGAAGGACGGCGCTCGTTCAGAACGGGCCTGATAAGGGCGTGCGCCGCTTGGTTTTTGCGTAGGTCGGTTTTGTTGCGGACGATTTTGCGGACGAGACTGAGGACGTGACGAAGGCTGAGCAGAACGTCGCGGTTCTGCTCGCGTACGCTCTACACGAGCCACCGGCTGCTGCGCGGGCCGAGGTGCAACTTCAGCGGTGGCGGGGCGAGATACGGCGTCGATCGCTTTGGGAGCAAGCGCGGAGACCGGTTTGCCACCTTTCTGCGCGAGGAGTTTTTCAATCGCCCGCCAGAGCGCGCGATCTTCGCTCGTAACGAGAGACAAGGATTCACCCTTGCGTCCGGCGCGGCCCGTTCGTCCAATGCGATGGATGTAATCTTCCGGAACCTGCGGCAGATCGAAATTGATCACATGTGCGACGTGATCGATGTCGATTCCGCGAGCGGCAATGTCAGTACAAACCATGATCCGAGCGGTGCCTTTGCGAAACTGCTCCAGCGATTTCGTGCGCTGACCTTGCGTGAGTCCGCCGTGCAAACGAGCGACCCCAAGCCCGTAACTATCTAGATATTTCGCCAAACGGTTCGTACGCGATTGAGTGCGAGCGAACACGATGACGGTGCCTTGGCGAGCGTTCAATTGATCGAGCAACGTTTCATTTTTCTTGTCGACGGAAACGACGAGCGATTCCTGATGAATGTCTGGCGCCGCTTGAGAAATAGCGTTCACTTGCACGCGTTTTGGCTCATGCAGGAATTTAGACGCAAGTTTCAGGATGTCATCGGGGAGCGTCGCCGAAAAAAGCATCGTTTGGCGTTCACGAGGAAGATACTTGAGAACCTGATTGAGCTGAGGTGCAAATCCCATGTCGAGCATGCGATCGGCCTCGTCCAGGACGAGCATAGCAGTGCGACCCAAGGAGAGATTTCTCGACTGAAGGTGATCAATGAGGCGACCTGGCGTCGCAACGATCACGCGAGGACGGCGGGCAAGCGTTCTCACCTGAGGATTCATCGGCACGCCGCCGATGAGGCTGACGACGCCGATGCCGGCGTTAAATTTCATGAGGCTCTCCATCACACCAACGACTTGCGAAGCCAGTTCGCGGGTGGGAACGAGGACGAGACCGATGGACTCACGGTCTTCGATCAAACGAGTGAGAAGCGGCAGCGCAAATGCGACGGTTTTTCCGCTACCCGTCTGTGCGCATCCGATCAGATCCCCTCCCTCGAGGGCGACTGGAATTGCTGCGGACTGAATCGGTGTCGGGGATTGGAAATTGAGTGCGGCGAGGGCTTTTTTCAAGCCTTCTGGAAGTTGTTTAAGATCTTGAAACGTATTCATACAAAACTCCGGGCAATAGGCCCTGATATAGCTCGCATGCAAGCCCGACCCGTGCCGGGATTGGCTGCTGCGGAACCGTGATGGTGCGACTGTCATCTCGTTTACGACGGCACCGAAGACACGGATGCCGGGGAGAAAACTATCGCACTACTTCTAACCACGGTTTCAAGAGGAGTCTTGAAGATCGTTTGTCGGGAGGCAGCCTCAACACCAGGCCGCTGCGGGTCGTTTACTCAAAGTCGAAATTTCGACTGTTACCCATGCGTCTCAGAACGAACCAGAGACGACATTTCATTTACAAAAAGACGCGTCTCAAGCCCGAAAGCTTGAAACAAAATGAAGAGGGCTTGGCCATAAGCCAAGCCCCCCTCCGACTTTCTCCAGGGAGGATCGCTCCTCCGAGTGATCAACCCGCTTTTTGGCGGTGTGTGATCAAGCCGTGCGAAGGATCGTAAGGGGAAACTCCCACCGTAACCCGATCGCCGACTAGGACTTTGATTTTGAATTTCTTCATTTTGCCGGAAAGTCTTGCTGAAACCGTGACGCCGTTGTCGAGCAACACCACATAGTTCCCACCACCGGTGAGATCAGACACTTTACCGTCGACTCGGATCAAATCGTCTTTAGACAAGTTGGATACCTTCTAACGAATGAAGATGAAAATTTGGTTTAATAGCGATCGCCGCCACGGCCGCCACGGTCTCCACCGCGTCCGCCGCCGAAGCCACCACGTCCGCCGCGGTCACCGCCGCCGCCGCCGAAGCCACCACGTCCGCCGCCGCCTTCGCGAGGAGCCATTGGGCGTGCTTCGTTAACGGTGAGGGTACGACCGTCGTAATCAGCGCCGTTGAGCTTGCTGATAGCTTCGGCTGCTTCTGCGTCCGATGCCATTTCAACGAAACCGAAGCCTTTAGAGCGGCCGGTGTCGCGGTCCATGATGATTTTTGCGGATTCGACCGTTCCGTATTGCGAGAACGTGTCCATCAGAACTTGATCAGTAGCAGCGAACGGAAGATTACCAACATACAATTTCTTACCCAAGATACCTCCTAAAGGTGCAGGGGCCACTAAAGAGGGTCTCAAGCACTATGCCGTTGAACTCTATAGAAGCAGAATGACACTAGCACTGTAACACGGGGCTTTCGGGAGCGAAACGGTAATTTGAGGGCTCATGACGCATATAGTCCACACTCAAGACCGACCTGGATCAAAACAATCTTTCGATATTTTAAACATCATAAATTAAACAATATATTTCCGGCAGCCCACGGTTCTGTTAAACCCTCTGATTGGCTCGTTATCGAGCCAAATCCACGAGGAATCGTTCAATGATCCGGTCTCCCCACCCCATCGATCGCACCCAGTTTGCCGCCACGACTTGGTCTGAGTTAATTGACGAGCTGCGTTTAAAAGGGCCCGAATTGCTAGAACTCCTGACTCAAAAAGGCGTCCTTCTTCTCCGAGGATTCGAGGTTAAAGACCTCTCCCGATTCCAAGAACTCGCTCAAGCGATCGACCCCGAAGTCGGCCACTATCACGGCCAAACCGACCGAGCCCAGATTCAAGGCAAGGTCTATGACTCAACCCCCATCCCAGGACCATTCGACATCCCTCTGCATTCGGAAACGTCCTATTCAAATTATTTTCCAGGTCGCGGTTGGTTCTTTTGCTTAACCGCTGCGCAACAAGGGGGAGAGACGCTTTTCGCGGACAATCGCGCCCTAATCGAACAACTCCCTGCTGCGATACTCTCCGCATTTAAGCAGCGCGGACTCCGTTATGTGCGCAACATTCCCCCGAGCGCCCATTGGGTGGTTCGATTTTCCAAACGATTCCGATTGGGGATTCTCAAAGGTTGGGAAGAAATGTCTGCAAGTGGAGACCGCGCAAGCTTAGAGAGCTTCTATGGAGCGAACCAAATCCCTTACCGCTGGCAAGGCGATTGGCTCGATCTCGGCGCCACGCTTCCCGCGACTCGCCATCATCCAAAAACAGGCGAAGAAGTTTGGTTTAACCAGGCGTCCGTATTTTTCATCACCGCCCGGGTTCATAGCCGTTTAGCGGCAGTTTTGAATCGAGTTCTGAATTTCCTGTGCGGTCGAGAACTCGTCAGTTGCCGATATGGAGATGGAGAACTCCTCAAAGAAGACGACATCCTCCGCATCCGTGAGCAGATGAAGCAAAACGCGTTCGCGATCTCTTGGCAATCTGGAGATATCGTACTGTTCGACAACTATTTGGTTTCGCATGGACGTGCGCCGTTCAAAGGCAAACGCGAGTTGCGCACCATTTTTTCAGCCTACGGAAGCGGCGATACGTTCTCTGGGACCTCGCTATGAAAATAGGCGTTCGAACCGCGATGAGAATCGGGCAACTCGTCCATCGTGCACTCACCGCTATTTTTCGCATCTTAGGAATTCCGAACCAGCCCATTGCCGAACGAAATGGCATCACCTATCAACTCCATTTGAATGAGGCGATCGACGTCGGTATTTTTCTTCTCGGGATATTTGAACCGGAAGTTCGAAAACAACTCCGGACTCAGGTCAAACCCGGTCAAACCTGGCTCGACATCGGAGCGAATTCTGGCATCCACACGCTGACCATCGCGCAGTCCATCGGCGAAACCGGGCACGTCTATGCGTTTGAACCCACTGATTACGCGTTCGATCGAATGCTCCGTAATATCGAACTGAATCCGAACCTCGGAACGCGCATCACAGCCATTCGGGCTGGGTTATCAGACGCCCGCGGCACGCCTTTGCCGGAAAAAATTTCATCGAGCTGGGATCTCACCCGCGATTTAAACGATGCAAATCCTCGTGATCAAGGATTTGGTCACTCGACCATTGGTGCGGAATTGATCTCTTGCGACGATTGGATCGAAAAAAACCGCATCACCCGCGTCGATGGCATCAAGCTCGACGTCGACGGGTTCGAAACCCGAGTTCTGAGAGGCGCAGAACGAGTACTCAGACGCGATTCTCCGGTGATCATCCTAGAACTCGCTCCTCATCACTACGTCGATCCGAACGAACCGTTCATGGCGGGCGTCGAACTACTCCTCAGTCTTGGCTACCGTTTCAGGACACTGAGCGGAAAGGCCCTCCCCCAGAATGCTCAAGCCCTGGAAGCGATTGTCCCGAATGGCACTCTTTTGAATGTTATCGCCCAAAAGCATCGGCCCACCGTCTGAAGTCCGGACTCGTTTTCGGAATTTTTGGAAAAAACAATTCAACCTTCTCATCTCCAGAAAATCGTTGTAGTCAGCCCCGTATGAAACTGTTGTTGACCATTGGAACGATCATCGGAGTTTTGGGAATCACTGGTTGCGGTAAGGACGAACAAGAATACAAATATCAGTACAGCTACAACGGCTGCGATACGGGCGAACATAAATTCGATTCAGTGGACGGACTCTGTGCTTCGCTCCAGAGCGACTCGGCCAATCGAGGCTGCGCCGAATCGATCCGCGAGCAGAGTTTCAAGTCCCAGTGCCCCGGAACGTTTGTTCGTCGCGACTAGCGTTCGCAAAAATTCTGACCAAATGTCTTTTCGATAGCGGCGTCATATTCCGAAAAACTGAGTTTGACGAGTCTCTCGTAAACTCCACGTGCGTGAGTTTTCCAGGCTTCTATTCGACCTGATTTCAAGCAACGTCGATATCCTTTGACCAGGAGACGTGTCTGATCTGCCACCCAATGAGGCTTGGTCGTATTGACGTCTGGTCTCCAAAACGACGGGTTGATCAGATCGAACTCAGCGAGTGCTCGATCAAACCTCGCTAGCTGCTTCGGCTCCAGCACGGCCGCCTCAATCAGCGCTTTCAGAATGATCAGCGGCTGACTGCTATTCGCGTTCATGGTCGGTGTTCGCTTGTTTCCATTGGGCAAAACCTCCGAACCATAGCCAGGAATACTCGAAATCATTTCGATTACTTCAACAGGAGTGCCCTGGATCGACTCAATGCAATCTCGGTCGCGAATGTACCAACTCTCGTCCCAAGACATATCCTCGATCACTTGCGCGTGAAGGCCATCGAACAGTCGATTGACAAATTTCTCGCAGTCCGTCCAGGCCTCTCGTCCGGCCATTGTCTCTACTTTCATGTGCCAGTACTGCACTCCGGATTCGGTAATCGAGTCGAAACACTGATCACGATAGTCATCAATGGATTTGTATTCGTTGGGCTTTCGCGTTTCAAAGTAGTTGATCACACGCGGATCAGCAAAAAGCTTCGCCATATTGTAAGAGGGCGTCTTGCGGCAGGATTCGGTCATGCGAATAGCCATGAACCAGGGTTCTTGTCCAGGTTTTCGAATGTCCATAAACCATGCTGCATAGCCAGGATGGGAGGAACCATACAGCCCTCGACGGTACCATTTCTGCTGATAACGGGTGCGGTCCCCCATGATGAAACGATCCCAGTCCTCCTGGGGGACAGTGCGAGCCTCGACGTTCTTCATCAGCACGTCGTATTGGCCGTAGTGGTAGAGAACGTCTGGGATTTCCGCCCATGCCGCACTAGCCAGTAAGAATCCAAGAAGAGGTCCGATTGCTCGCATGAGACAATCTTTTACACTTAACAAATATAAAATCAAAAGAAACGATCGTTTCTTTTAAGAAAACACCGCTATTTCTACATGATTTCCGAGAAAACGTCCTAGATCGAACCTGGTCACTCCTCCACATGCCCTTAAAAATGAGTGGCGAATCAGAAAAAAAGAACATGTTCCAGTGGGTCCACCTCGACACATTCCGCTGTGTAAACACCTATGTAAAAATAGAGACGTTCCTCGTTGTACGTTTCTCGGAAGCACCTATGAAACTCGTCGTCTTATATCGCATCCTACGGCTACTTTCGCACTTAAGTGCGACGGCGATGATTTGCGTTTTGACTAGCTGCTCACCGGCCATCAATTCTAATTTCTCGGATGTTTCGGCCGGAGGAACCAAAGCCTATATCAGAGGCACAATTTTGCCGCTCGCCGGCCTCCTGGCGCGGCAAGACCCGCCTTCAACTATTCTTTGGGCGCGTGAAGCCTACGCAAGCGCGTGCGACTACAGGCAAATCCAAGTAAATCTCTATGACCTCGATGAGAGTGGAAATCCAGGAGCCAATCCGATCGCGACGTCCTCGTTGCTAGACGTAGAAGCTCACTACGAAATCGAAAACCTGATCGAACTTGGGGTCGATCCGGAAAAAGTCGAAAACGGCATCGGTTACCTGCTTACGGTGAACGGTTGCACTGGCGGCGAGATTCGCGCTCCCCTGACTCAACTCGGAGACGTAAACGTCACGGCCAGCATGGCGTTGATCGGAATGCTTTCCCAGGGCGCTCCGGAACTTCGCGCGTCCCTCCGCGAATTTCCTCCCGATGAAATGACGACCCTTTTGCAGCGACTCTCGAATGCCATCTCCGATCAGTCTTCGCTCGAAGGCGCGTACGCTGTTTTGGCGGCGAACTCCGCGCTAAAAAACCAATTCGAGTCCAGCTTCGGTCACCGTTTTGTTTTGAATGACTTACAAAACGTACAACCCCAAATCGTGTCCACAACCTGGCCAACCGGTGCAATTCCAGAGAACTCGGCCGCAAGTTTCTTCGTAGGAGCTAGCCACTGGAACCCTCAATACACGATTCGATACCTTTGGAAAGTCGACGGAGCGGTCGTGAGCACGTCGCCATCCTATACCTATTCGCCTGGAAAAAACGCGCAAGGAAACCACGTGGTGGCTCTCTACGTGGGAGCGGACAATGGCTCCGGAGGTATCGACTCCCAACTTCCATACTATTACCGATCAAAGACCCTGACGGTAGCCAATACCTCGCCTCCGACCGTGCCTTCCGTTTCGCTCGCGGGAAACGTTTCCCTCGTATCAAACCCCTCACTCAATCTGGCAATGCAGACCGGAGCCGGTTTCGTTCATTGCCAAAGTTTTTCCTGGCTTGCAATCACCGAGGACTATGCCCAACCACCGGCTGATTCGATGTTCACTCAGCTTTGTACCACGGCGGGTGTCCAAACAATTCCTTATACACTGGCCAATACTAGCGACGGCTTACATTTGATTCGGATTTGGGCCAAAGACGCTTCCGGTGCTATCTCAAGCGAACCTTCAGTCGTCACTTTTTTTCTAGACCAATCGCCGCCTTCCGCAACTCTTGTCAACGGCCCGGGGGCATTCTCCAACTTGAATACCGCTTCATTCAGTTTCACGGGATCGGACCCAGGAGGCGGAGCCATCGGCGGTTTCGAATGCCGACTCGACTCGGACGCCTACGTAACCTGCTCGAGTCCAAAAATGTTTAGCGGACTCTCAGCAGGCGCACACACGTTTTCTTTTCGCGCGATCGATAGCGCCGGAAACACGGGGGCATCGACTTCGCATTCATGGACGATCGACCAATCGGTTCCTACCGTGAGCCTAACCAGTCAACCCGCAGTCATCAACAATAGTGCGAGTGCATCTTTTACATTCTCTGGTAGCGACACCGGAGGTGGAAGCGTCGTAAGTTACACTTGCCAGCTCGATGCCGGGAGCTACAGCGAGTGCGAGTCTCCGAAGAATTATTCTTCACTTGCGACAGGAACTCATACGTTTTCTGTAAGATCGATCGATAGCGCTGGAAATCTCAGCGCCGCCTCGAGCTACGGCTGGACCATCGATACGAGTGGTCCGACTACTAGCTTCAACAGTTTCTCGCCCGCCTTGGTCTATGCAGGCACCGGAACATTCGCGTTCAGTGCTGTGGACACTGGTGGCGGAACCGTGGCGAGCTACGATTGTAAAATTGATGCCGGAAACTATTCACCTTGTACTTCGCCTCAGACTTTTTCGGGCCTCTCGAACGGCTCGCATACGTTTTCTGTCAGAGCCATAGATACTGCCGGGAACACCGGAAACGTGATTTCTAAAAACTGGACCGTAGACGTTTCGAGTACGCGTGCAACGATTGATACTTCTCCTGATGCGTTAACCCGACTTACAACCGTTCAGTTCTCGTTTAGCTCCGGACCCGACGCCGGTGCGGTCGGCTACGAATGCGCCATCGATTCCTTCGCCTACACGGCATGCTCATCTCCGAAAACCTACACCAGTCTATCGAATGGCTCGCACGTCTTTCATACGCGACCGATCGACGGCGACGGAAACCCGGGAATTCCCGTTTCTTTTTCGTTCACGATCGATACCGCAGCCCCCACCGTCACAATCGGGTCTGCCCCCCCGAGTCTCACGGGCACGACCACTGCCTCAATAGTTTTCAATGGAACAGACACCGGAGGCGGGAACGTCGCACGTTTCGAGTGCAGCATCGACAATGGCGCTTACACTGCGTGCAGCTCACCGCACGCCTACTCAGGAATAGTTCAAGGACCGCATACGATCGACGTACGCGCAATTGATTCGGCAGGGAATATCGGAACTGCGACGTCGGTTTCTTGGACCGTAGATTTAACTGGACCTACGAGTACGCTGACAAGCATTCCGAGCGCGCTGACCTCTTCGACCTCCGCGAGTTTCACTTTCACGGCGAACGATACGGGCGGCGGAAGCGTCTCCTCCATCGAATGCTCGGCGGATAACGCTACGTTTGCCGCCTGCAATTCGCCGATCGCTTTGAGTAGCCTTACCGCAGGCGCGCATACGTTTAGAGTTCGTGCAATAGATACCGCCGGCAACATAGGCACGGAGATCACTCACGGTTGGACGATCGACCAAACAGCTCCGACTACGACCATCGGCTCTGGGCCCGCCACGCTCACTCGCCTAAGTACGGCTAATTTCACTTTTTCAGGAGTTGATACCGGAGGAGGCACGGTCGCGGGCTTCGAGTGCAAAGTCGATAGTGGAGCTTTTTCAAGCTGCATCAGCCCCAAGAGTTTGACTGGACTGACCGCGGGAGCCCATACTTTTTATGTTCGCGCGATTGATACTGCCGGAAACGTCGGTACAGACGTCAGTTCGAGCTGGGGGATTGATTCTACCGCACCTACGACGACACTCACCTCAACTCCCGCCACGTACGTGAACACCACAAACGCAAGTATCGGATTCACTGCCACTGATACCGGTGGCGGAACAGTCACTGGCTTCGAGTGTAAAATCGACTCTGGGGCCTACGTCGCTTGTACTTCTCCCTATTCATACACTGGACTTACTGATGGACTGCACACCGTCAGCGTCCGCGCCATTGATTCCGCAGACAACACGGGTACGGCCGCGGTGAGCAGTTGGACGGTTGATACCGTCGCGCCCGTGATCGCGATCACGGTACCCAGCGCGCTGCGCGGGGCTCAGACTAGCTCAGTAAACTGGACGGTTACAGAAACGAACGCCTCGAGCGGTCATTCGTTTGTGGTCGAATTCTACAACGGTACTGCATGGATGAACATCGGAAGCGTCACTTCGACGACAGGAAGTCTTAACGCTCAGGCATTTTCACTCGCGAGCTACTCGGTTCCGGTCGGAGATTCCAATGCCGCAAAATTAAGAGTTTCGTTCGTCGATCGAGCGGGCAATACCGCCGTACAAACCAGCGGCTCTTTCTCGCTAGATTCAACGGCTCCTACGGTTTCGTCATTTACGCTCGCAGGTGGATCCTCAACCACCGCGCTTCCGTCGATTTCAGTGGCCATCGCCGCCACCGACCCGGTTGCAGGTGGGACTTCAAGTGCGATTACCCACATGCAACTTTCGGAATCAAGCTCCCCAGTTTCCGGCGGTTGGTTGAGCTATAGCTCATCCACTTCATTCAGCCTAAGCGCTACAAGTGACGCAAAAACGGTTTATGTTTGGGTTCGCGACAGCGTCGGAAACGTCAGCAGTGCCAGGACCGCTAACATTAATCTCGATTTCGGGACACCGCCGGTGATTACACTCCAGTCTCCTGTCGCCAGCCAAAACTACACTCCTGGCCAGGTGGTTCCGATCGAATGGCGTTGCGAAAGTGCTCAAGGTCTAGCAACGGATGCCATCCCATACATCCGATATACGATCGATGACGGTTCGACATTCTTTGATATCGCAACGAACCTTACGAACAATCAAGGAGGTGGCCTATCAGGTTCTTACAACTGGACCGTACCCTCGACGACGCCGACCGGAACGAGCATGACCGGAAAACCGTTTCGCATTCTCGTCGGCTGTAAATCCGCCGCCGGGGTCGTGAAAAGCGCTTATTCTCAGATGGTTTCGACCGGCGGTTGGAGTGTTTTCATGGGCGACCCCACTTACAACCAGAAAAACGTGAATGCGAGCATCGCGAACGTAACCACGAATGCGAGTACCAGAGGTTCTATCACGGGAGATGCCGAAGGAAATATTTACTACCGCAAAGCCTCCGCGATCATGAAGATCGATCGACTGACTGGCTACGTTACCGAATTCGCAGGGAAGCAGGAAGTAGCTGGATGCACGGCCACAGCTAACGCCAGTGCTAGCGCGGCTGGAACCGACGGCTTAACTTTTCCAGAAATCCTCGGCATGAATGCCGATGGAACGATCATGTATGTCTATAGTCTCGGTTGCACCAACTTACTCTCCATTCGAACTTCAGACGCGATGGTCCTGGAAGTCAGGAACCTTGCAAGCTACGCTATCGCCAGTCCGAATCATTTTCTCGCGGGCAACCGCTACCTCATCTTCTTCACTTCGGTTGTGAATGCCCGACTCTATCGGCTCGACCTCCAGACGAGCGGGTCTACGCCTGTACTGATTCATGGAGACGGATCAAATCTCTCCTCGAACCCTCCATTGGGTTCGGAAGCCACAAGTATCGGCTCCGCAACAGGAAGCGGAAACCACTTCCTGTTGTTCGCCGACGCTACAGCATCGAAAATATGGATCGCCGGTAGTCGACATTACCGCCTCGATTATTCGAGTTCCTCTGGCACCTATATAGTCGGCAGAACCGGAATTCCGTATTCTGATACAAATGAGCCCCGATTCTGCCGAGGTACTCAATTCGACAATAAAATTTACTGTGCACCGAGACACGTCGGTCGAAACATCAGCATTTACGACCTTGCGACCGAATCTTTTCTAACCCCAAGCAGCGTACCTTTTGACAACAATGATTCCAGCGGATTCCTCGCCATCGGTGCAAACTCGACGCGGCTCTTGGTTCACTATTCATTGAATACAATAAATGTTGTGGACGCCGCAGCGATGCCTAGCTCAAGCGCTTACACGCTCTACGCTGGAAATAGCCTCGCTACCATGGGAAATGGCAACGATCCAGCACTGGTCGGGTTCGGTGATCTGATCGACATCGCGTACGACTCAAATACCGGAAAACTCATGGTCAGTATCGGCGGACACCAACGCACGATTAATATGTCATCTACTCCATACGTCACATCGACGCGATGGTACGCCATGACCACAGACTCTAAGATGCGGGTTGGGTTCAACCCGGACTTCAGTGCTTTTGTGACTGGTTCGAGCTGCGCCGCTAACCTTGGATTAACGAAATTCATCGTCGGTACTAGTACGATATCGGACGTCATAACGTGGTTTTGCACTACGGTTCAGCCCGGATATCCGCTTGCAACCGGCGCGTCAATCTCGGGGGCGGGTTTATATATTAGCGGCGGCCGCGGCGGAAGAAGTTCATCGGTCATGTACGATTCGGACAATTTTCCGGCAGTCACATCAAACGGAAACACCTATTTCGCCGCAAAAAATGGAAATAACGACGCCTTTATCTACTCCTCGAACGGAAGCACGCTTACCCGAATTGCGGGCACTACAGGCACTGCCACTTATTCCGCTTCAGATCATGGAAAAAGCGCGCTTGGAGCGAGCCTCTTTAACGTGAAAATAGTTCGAGTCATTCCAAGCGGAACCTATGCCGGTGACCTCATGATTTGGGACGGTAACTTCTTAAGAAGAATCAGCATAGCGTCGCAAACAGCGGGAACCGCCTGCCCCGTTGCGGGAACCGCGCCTTGTATCTATGACGTCGTCGACTACCGAACGGCAACAGGATTCGCCGCAGGAACGACCTTCCAAGACGCCATTTACGATTTTTCTACCGAGATCTCCGGCGTTTTTGGATCGGGAATCACTTATTATGTGAACGGATCTAGCGTCGTTCGAAAATTCGTACCAACAGCCGTCACAAACGGAACAGTCAGCGCAGCAACCGATACTGCTTACTCTTTTACGGGAACATCACTTTCGGGTGAGGTGCGCCTTGCACTTACTCCTGCGGGACTATTGATTACTCAACCGACGAAGCAGCGAATCCTCCGGGTCGCGCCGTGATAGAAAAAGCCTAGATAGATCCGGCCGATCCCGAATGGCTCTAAAAATAAAAAAGCCGACTGTTTGATCAGTCAGCTCTGAAAAATTAAATGGTTGGAGCGATAGGGAGCGAGTGCGGCGAACGCCAACGGCGTTCGATGCGACGCGGGGGTGAGACGTAAAAAAATCGCGAAGCGATATTTTAACGTCGGAACCACAACCCCTACTCGACCCACTTTTTCCTTCTTCTTCTCCCCCTACACCAAAAAAAAGCGAAGCCACGTTCTAGCAAGAACCGACGCTTAAACAGTCACAACAATAAATAGGGGGAGAAGAAGAAGGAAATGGTTGGAGCGATAGGGGTTGAACCTACGACATCCGCCGTGTGAAGGCGGCGCTCTGCCACTGAGCTACGCTCCAACAATGTGGTGAGATGCCATACACTTACGTCGGACGGCCGGAAGTTGTCAATGTGGCAGGTTCGAAAATTTCGAAGTTTAGAGGGTCACCCCCCGTTGGAGAGGTCGGGAAACCCCCGGGTATCATTGGACTTTCAGGCGTCTCGGTGCAAACGCATCCAAGGAGTTCTCGGCTCGCCACCAAACAACGGAGATGGGTAGACTACTTCGAGCGTCCATCCACGCCACTTGGACTGTAAAACGGGGTGTTTCTGATCTATTCGCCATCCATTCGGCGCGCAGATCCGATCGACTGATCTCCGCCAATCATTCTGATCGAAGTAACTGATGGGGAGTTCGCGATAAGTGCCTTCTTCGGTTTCTAGTATGCGTATAGGGCGATCTGCTTCCAGGACCAGGTCGAGAATCGGCGACTCCAGCTCCAAAAGTAGATCCAAAGGTCCTAACCCAACCAAAGTCGAGTAACACAGCGATTGTAACCAAATACGCCGTTCCGGATCTAGGTCCGGAGCCACTTCTTGAATGGCCTCATCTGCTTGCCTACGAATTAGGCTCTCGCCTTCTTCTGTCAGGCCTCCACCGTCGGGCTTAACGAATTTCGTACTGGAACCTTGGTAAGATTCTAAAAAGTCGCGGTGGCGCTTTCTCTGAACCTTTAGCACCTCGCGGTGCGGAGTCGTTTCACAAAACTGTACGAAGCGATTCAGTTCAATTTTCATATTTTTCTCGCAGGAAAAAAGCCGTACTCCAAGTCTGAGGAAAATTCCCAATACAGTCAACTCCAGGAGCCGATCCAGCATTGTGCCGGGATCCCATACGTGATGAACTCGGGGCAACGATACGAAAGGGCTCACCTCATGAAAAAATTCGCGGTCATCTTGTGTGGATCTGGCTTCAAAGACGGTACGGAGATTCGTGAGGCCATTGCCACGCTTCATGCTCTTTCGACAATCGGCGCAGAGTTTCAGTGTTTTGCTCCCGACGAAGACCAATCCGATGTCGTGAATTGTTTGACGGGAGAATCCGTTCCCGGTGAGAAACGAAACCAACGGACTGAAGCCGCAAGAATCGCACGTGGCGATGTTCAACCACTGGTAGAGCTGAATCCAACTCAATACTCTGGCCTCTTGATTCCTGGTGGATTCGGTGCGGCCAAGAACCTGTGTTCATTCGCTCGCGAGGGATCCAAGGGTACCGTGCATCCGCAGCTTGCTCGAGTGCTGGATCAGTTCTACGAACTCAAGCGACCGATCGGCGCCATCTGCATCGCACCCGCCATTCTCGGCATCCATTTTCGCGGCAAAGGCATCGAGATGACTCTCGGGCAAAAAAGCGGCGCCTCAGATGAACTCGAAAAACTCGGACAGTTTCACCGGGTCGCTTCGGCGTCCGAATGTGTGATTGATGAAAAACATCGAGTGGTCACGACCCCTGCCTACATGGAAGAAGCCGCACCCCTGAAAGACATCTTTCAGGGCATCCATAGACTCGTGAACGCGGTTGCAGAAATGGCTCCCGACTGGGAACGTCGTTAATTTTCCCGGCGCTTCCACCAACCAGCGACGCTGAATCGTTTGCGGTGAGTGACACAGACTTCGTGCGGAATCTGATCACTGAGAAAAACGACGATCGTTCCGGCATGAGGCAGCACTTCTCGCACTTGGCGTCCGCGATCCGTCAATCGCAGAGCGCCGCCGTTTTCCGCCGACCAATCCGAATTGAGAAAAAGCACGATCGAAAGCGTCCGCGTGTCTTCTTTTTTGAATCGATCGAGGTGCGTTCGATAGAATGCTCCAGGTTCGTAGATTGCGTAGTGCCCTTCGAACGAATCCAAGCCCAGGAAAAACTCACGGTTGCAGATCTGCTTGATTCGCTCGAAGCGTGCGAATACGCGAGCCTCCTCATCCGACAACTCCTCGAGTTCCCACCATTTCGTTTGATCCCGGCGAATCTCGGAATTGAGCTGATGGCCGGTTTGAACGCCGATTCCGGCGCGCTTGAACGCATGCTCTTGCGCCTCAGCTTGTACTCGAATCGCTTCGATCAGGCCGGGGTCGATCGCACGTTCCGCAACGAAGACCCCATCGCGCTCGATCGCCTCGATCATAGGTGCGCAATGGGCGTTCTCAAACGCGTCGATTTCGTTTACTAAGGAGTCCAGCATGACAGAGACATCTTTAAAAGAAATGTACGTAGGAATCGAGCGAGATCTTCGCGCACTGATCGGAAACACGGGCGTTTTCCCTCGGCTCTCTGCAGAAACGTCGCTCATCGCGCTACTCAAGGAACGCCATCCGCTGATCAGCTGGATTGGGTTCTACTGGGAACTCACCCCAGGCTCCCGACGCCTCTGGATCGGCGCCTATCAAGGACCCGTGGCCTGCGTTGAAATTCCACCCGGCAAAGGCGTCTGCGGCGCTTCATTTGATCAACGGCAAACGCTCATTGTGCCAGACGTCGATCAATTTCCGGGACACATCGCTTGCGACTCCCGAAGTCGATCGGAGATCGTCGTACCCGTTTCGGTGGGTCAAAAAATAGTCGGAGTTCTCGACCTGGATAGCCATTCTCCTGGCGCTTTTTCTGAAATCGACCGTCAAGGTATTGAATCTTGCCTCAGCTTGATTCAAGAAATGACGAATTCCGCTTCATAAGTCACCGGCGCTCTCATCTATCGTCTGTCACCGCCGATACGTCCCTTGGAGAGCACCGTATCCTATGGACGACTTTGAGAAAGAGCTAAAAATCGGATTCCTTCAAGAAGCCGAACAACTGCTGACAGATACAGAACAATGCTTCCTTGAACTCGAAACGAATGCCGAAGATGCATCGCTACTCGAGAAAATTTTTCGACTGGCCCACAATCTGAAGGGCAGCTCAAAAGCAGTCGGTTTCGACTCCATGGGACAGTTCACCCATGAATTTGAATCGCTGCTTTTAAAAATTAAAAACAAAGACATCACTTCGACGACCGGTGTTTTAAATCTTCTGCTCCGTTGTAACGACCACTTGAAACAAATGGTCGGTGCACTCACCGCGGACCTCGAAGCCAAGGTAGACAGCTCATCTCTCATGAGCGAAATCGAAGCAGCAAGCCGCGGCGAACTCGTCGAAGCTCCCAGCGAACCCGAAGCAGAAGCCGTGACGGAGCCGGAAGCGGAAGCTCTGGAAGAAGCCGCAGAAGAAATCGCACATCAAGAGGCAGAATCCATTCCCTCGGCCGATGCATTTGCTGAACCTCCTGCCGACGTGCCCGCTCCCTCCTCAAACGAGGACGTCGGAGCAATGCTCGCCGCTCAAACATCGCTTTCCATCGAAGAACAATTCCTTCGAGCTCAACAAGAATTTGAATCCAAACCTCAAACTTCGGAGCCGACTCCTGTGGCCGCGCCGGAACCTGTCGCAACTGTTGCCGCTTCGACTCCTCCACCGGTCGCTGCCGCTGCCGTTACGCCTACCTCGGATACCGCTGCTCAGAAGAAAAGTACTACTCCACCGGCCGATGACTCCATCCGCGTCAGCCTGAGCCGCCTAGAAAAACTCCTGAACTACGTCGGAGAAATGGTTATTCTTCAGAGCGTACTCAAGGAACAGTCGGGCGCGTTTCAAACACTCACACTTCGAAAAACCGTGCAGCAACTGGGCAAGGTCACCAAAGAAGTGCAAGACATCTCGATGAGTTTGCGCATGGTCCCGGTCAAGCAGACCTTCCAAAAGATGCAGCGGATTGTTCGCGATACCGCCCAGATGTTGAACAAGAAAGTGAATCTTCAGTTACAGGGTGAGGAAACGGAACTCGACAAAACCGTGCTCGAACACCTGGGTGACCCTCTCGTTCACATCATCCGAAACGCTGTAGATCATGGCATCGAAAACGCCGAACTCCGAAAACAACGCGGTAAACCTGAACAAGGCACTGTGAACCTCCGTGCATTTCACGAAGGCGGTCGCCTCGTTATCGAGATCAAAGATGACGGAGGCGGAATTCCTGGCGAAATCCTTCATAAGAAAGCCATCGAAAAAGGCATCTTGAAACCTGGCGCACCTTATTCTGAAAAGGAAGCGATCCATTTGATTTTTCATCCAGGATTCTCCACGAAATCCCAAGTGACCGAAGTCTCTGGACGCGGCGTCGGAATGGACGTCGTGAAAACGAACATCGAGCGCTTAAGCGGCGAAGTGCAAATCCAAACGAAACTCGGCGAAGGTACCACGTTCCGTATCTTGCTCCCGCTCACCCTCGCGATCATTGATGGCATGGTCATTCGCACCGGCAAGGAGCGATTCATTATACCGTTGGGTCATGTACACGAAACACTTCAAGCCAGCTCCTACCAGCTGGAGTACGCCACTGGAGTTGGAGAAGTACTCAACCTTCGCGGGGAAAACTTGGTGGTTTACCGCCTGGATCGCATGGTCGGTCAGAAATCACAGGTGGAGGACGGCAAAGGGATCGCCATCGTCGTTCGTACCCAAGAGCGTCCATTCGCTGTCCTGGTGGATGACATCATCGGACAAAGTCAGATCGTCATCAAACAGCTCGGCACTGAACTGGCCCATATGAAGGGCTACAGTGGCAGCGCGATTTTAGGAGACGGCCGTCCCGCACTCATCCTCGAGGTCGCAGAACTCATCAAAAAATACGATATCAAAACCAAACCTGAACCCACTGCCCCAAGGAGAACAGCATGAGCCAGGCAAACGAACGTTATCTTGGATTTACTCTCGGCGAAGAAGAGTACGGTATTCCACTCCTCAAAGTTCGTGAAGTGATCGCGATTCCGGAAATCACCCCGGTACCTCAAGCTCCCAAGCACTACCTCGGGATCATGAACTTGCGCGGTCAAGTGATCTCGATCATCGACCTGAGGCAAAAACTTGGAATCACCGCTAAAACCGGGACTGAAAATGCCGTCGTCATCTGTGATATCGGCGGAGCCCAGCTCGGCATCGTGGTCGATTCCGTCAATCAGGTGCACTCGCCTGCTCCGGATGAAATCGCCGAACGCCCCGATCTGAGCCAGTCCAAATCCGCGCAGTACATCACCTCCGTGTACCGTGCTCAGGAAAAACTGGTTCTATTCCTCGATATCGCAAAGACACTCGATCTGCAGGATCAATCGCTCATCAAGAAAGCAGCCTAAACCATGTCTCAATCCAGAGCCCATGCGGTAGTTTCTCGTCCCGAGGACGTCTTATCTCGTATTTGTAGTGAGGTGACCCGAATTACGGGCGTGCAGCTCGGAGAAAAACAGAGCCACATGGTGGAGTCCCGTCTCCAAAAACGGATGCATGAACTTGGTCTCCGTGAATGGGCAGACTATTTTGATTATTTCGAAGCACATACTGCAGACGAGACTGAGAAACTCATTTCGATTCTCACGACTCATCACACGTTTTTCTTTCGCGAATTCTCGCATTTCGAATACCTCGAAAAAACATTCCTCCCGGCGTTCCTACCTGAGGTCATGGCGCGCCCCGATAAAACGCTAAAAATCTGGTCGGCGGCCTCCTCTCGCGGCCACGAGGCATATTCGTTAGCGATGTTCCTCGAACACTACAAGAAAACGCGAAACGCCTCTTTTAACTACAAGATCTACGGGTCCGATGTGGACTCTGAATCGGTGAAAATCGCCAGTAACGGCGTCTACCATCGTCGCGACATCAAGGAAGTCCCCCTCGCCTACCTTGCGGATCACTGGATCCGGGGTACTGGTGATATTGCTGACTTCGTAAAAATCAAAAACTCGATCAAAGGAAATTGCGAATTTTTCACACTCAACTTGATCACTAGTTCCGCATACGCGAAACTTCCCGAGTACGACGTCATTTTCTGCCGTAACGTGTTCATCTATTTCACGCCGGAACAGATTAAGGAAATTACGCAGAATCTCTTGAAGAAGTTATCCAAGAACGGTGCACTCTTTGTAGGAATTTCAGAGACGCTTCAGGGCCTAGGACTCCCGATCGATACACAGGGCCCTTCGATCTATCAGTTCAAAAAAGAGAAATCCGCTTCTGCACCGGCCGCAACTGCGAATACGCGCTCTCCGAATCTCAAAGTCGTTTCTCCGGCGCCAACTGCGCAGACTTCCGCGCCGATCGCTCCGGCGACTCCACTGCGTGTAGTCTGCGTCGACGACTCTCCGGTGATTCTGACCTTGATGAAATCGATTTTCGTCGAGGCCGAAGGATTCAAGATCGTCGGCACCGCCGCGAACGGGATCGAAGCCGACAAAGCAATCCGCGAACATAAACCGGATTTCGTCACTTTGGACATTCACATGCCTGAAATGACAGGCATCGAATACCTCGAGAAATTTTTCAAGCCCGGGCACCCTCCCGTTGTCATGGTTTCGAGCGTATCGCGCGAAAACACGGACCTCGCCGTGCGCGCGCTCAAACTCGGAGCCTCGGACTACGTCGAGAAACCTGCGCTAAACCAACTCAAGGAGCGCGCCGAGGAAATTCGCCTAAAAGCTCGGATGGCATTCCAAAGCCGTTCTCAGACCATCTCGCTCAACGCGCTTGACCAGGCATTTTCCAAATCCTACGAGAAGATACCGGACGCCATCAACAAGTGCCGTGGTCTGTTCCTCACACTTTCCGATCGATCCAAAGCCAAGATCTTGCTCGAGGAAATGGTCAAAGACGAAGTTCCGATCGTACTGCTGATCGAGGGCGTTCAATCCCAACTCGAACAGACTGCGCAAGTATGCAGCGAGCTTTTCGGACGCAAGGTCGAGGCGCTTGTCGCCGCGAAAAAGCTACCGAAAAACGGAATTTTTGTCGCCGACGTCAAGAGCGCGTTTCGCGGTTTTGGCACCCACTACAAAGGACCACAGTTCTCCCTCATGGTTCTTGGGGTACCCTCGAAACCGGTCGTCACCGAGGTGAATGCATTTAGCGGGATCCAAATTCTTCTCGAAGAATCCGACTCTGCGAAAGCCCGTCATCCGCTCGCGGATCGCGCCAGCGATCTGTTTCCGTTCACGAGCTTTCCGGCACTCTCGCGGGAGTATCTATGCAAGAAAAGCGGCTCCTAGCACCAGAAATCATCGACGGCCGCGCGGGCGAATGGGCGCATTTCGCGTTCGACCGCGAAGTCATCGTCGTATTCCAGGCCCGTACGAGTACGCACGGCTGGAAAGTTCTGCGCATTCCCGCGGCGGACCTGAAGAACCTCCCTCCGATGGACGCCAAGGTCTGGGAGGAAGTGAAAAGTTCCAACACCGTCAAGGTTTTCGGAGCTCATGAATCTCTGGTTCGGTTTGCGCGACATCTCCCACCCTCCGATCAGGCGACTCACAAGGCACTCGAAGACGTGTCCGAGGTATTGATTTCCCTCAAAGACGGCAAGGTACGGGCGACATTCAAAGCTACTGCTACTTCAAAAACAGCCGTAGAAACCGCTGCAAATCCTCAACCAGAGATCGCTCGCCGCCCGGTCCGAAAACCCGGAGAAAAAACCAAGATCCTGATCGTCGATGATTCGAAAACCATTCGAACGATTCTACAAAAAGTTTTCGCTTCGGATCCAGAATGCGAAGTGATCGGTGCGCTTGAGAATCCTCTCGAAGTCGAAAACTTCATCGCAAAAAACCAGCCCGACGTGATCACGCTCGACATTCACATGCCGGGACTCAACGGCGTCGAACTGCTCAAACGCTATCTCCCCAAGTTTCCCATCCCAACGGTCATGATCAGCTCGATCAGCCTCGAAGAAGGTCCGCTCGTTCTTTCCGCACTCGAAGCCGGCGCTGTCGACTATCTACAAAAACCGAGCTTCGAAGAGCTCCAGTCCATCACTCCAATTCTTCTCGAAAAAGTAAAGTCCGCATCCCTTGCCAAAGTTCACCTCGCGACGTCATCGCGATCGACGTCCACTTCGGTCCGGACTTCGAAGGACAGTTCCAACGCATATGGAGCTCAAGATAAGCTCCTCGTCATCGGCTCGTCTACCGGCGGCACTGAGGCTCTTCGTCAAATACTGACAGCACTCCCGGATCAGATCCCTCCGATCCTGATCGTTCAACACATCCCGCCGATCTTCTCGCGTTCCTTCGCCGAACGCATGGATCAACTCTGCCCGTTCGAAGTGCAAGAGGCCAAAGACGGCGACGAATGCCTTCCGAATCGCGTATTGATCGCTCCGGGGGGAACTCAAATGAGTTTCGTCGCCAAGAACAATCGTTGGATGGTTCGCGTCGACGAGAACGCGGACAAAGTGAATCGACACCGGCCATCGGTCGACTACTTATTCCACTCGATCCCGGCAGAAGTTGCCAAGAAAACCGTGGGAGTGATCCTGACAGGAATGGGCGCCGATGGCGCGCAAGGCCTACTGGAGTTGCGCAACGCCGGGAGCCAGACGCTCGGCCAAGACGAAAATAGCTGCGTCGTCTACGGGATGCCGCAAGCCGCGTTTAAGCTCGGGGCAGTCGGTGAACAAGTCTCATTGGACCTCATGGCGACCGCAATTGTTCGGACTCTGCAGAAGAGGAAGAAAGCCGCCTAACTCGCTTCAACTTGTCGTCAAAAAATCGCCACATCAACTTAAGAAAATATCTAGCCGCTCATCCGGGACTTAGGTGAAGATAAAAGGACCATGCGTCTCCTCTTCGCTGCGCTCATCGGAATCTTTGGGTTCAATCCGTCTACGTTTGCCACGTCGACATTAAAAAAAGAGGACCAAGTCACCGCTTTATCCGATTGCCGCGTGCGTGGGAAATTCACGCAAGTCGTTCGCCACGACACCCGCATTTACTGGAGATTCCTACGGATCAGCGGAGATTGTGCCGAGCTTGGTTCGTCTTTCGAAGTATTCATCCCCCCCGCGCAGTGGCACGAGAAGATGGGTCAAGCGATCTACCCTCAATTCATCGATGAACCCGAAGCCGGAGTCACCTACATCCTCAAGCTCACTCATATCGAAAACGACTGGCACCTCACTCGTTTCTCTGACGGGATCACACTCCCATGAAACGGTCGATAGTTTCGTTCGGGCTCGCCATCTGCTCGATTTTCCTCCTCGGAAACGCAAACGCATTCATCTATATAAAAGGCTCCCGCTACGGCAAAGGCGCACGTCCGGTCTCCGAAGCGCCCATCTGGTCTGGAAGAGTCGTTCGATTTTCATTCAACCCAAGCCTGAGCGCTTATAACGGCTCCGAACCCGACAAAGTTACCGCCGCCGAGTTTCAAGAGGCTATCACGAGTGCCGTAAATGCATGGGCATCCGCCTGCCGCTCCGACCTTCGCGTCGAGCTAGACGGAACCACCTCACTAAAAGCGGACGGCAATGACGGCACGAACGTGATTGTTTACGACAACCGTAGTACCGCAACCAACACCTTTGGAACGGACCGCGATATTCTCGCCGCCGCAACTACAGTCATTCAAGGGACTGAGTTCGCGGACTGCGATATTGTCGTGAACGGGAACACCAACGCGAGCCTCGGAGTGAACGGAAGTCTCGCAGGCAAATACGACCTCGTCTCGGTCATCACTCACGAAATTGGACATTGCCTCGGGCTCGATCATCCCATCGAACCCGGCGGAGGCGCTTCGAACTACGATTCGACGAACGATTTTCTCCGCGAGGCCACGATGGTTCAATCCGCTGTCACCGGAGTGAACGACACGACTCGACGGGACATCAACCAAGACGACAAAGACGGCGTCGATTGTATTTACGAACGTGGACGCCCACTCCGAACGGGTAATCGATGTTCCTCCTATCACGGCACAAACGGTGGCGCAGCCATCAACGGTACCGTATCGGGCGGTCCCACCCAAGATCGAGGCAACCTCTGCTCGACCGAAGGGGACGCGCGCACGATCGCGGGAAACACCGAAGAAACCTCGTCAGGAGGATGTATTTCAGCGGCGTCGGCGGCTCCGATCGGTTTAGCGGCGTCGGCCCAGTCGCCATTTGGTTACCTGGTATTCGGTTCACTCATTTTTTTCATCCGTAGACTGAGGCAACGTCCTTGAATAAATGTTGGATCGTAGTCTCTGCAGCCGCAGTCGCAACGGTGAACGCTTGGGGATTCGGAGAGTACGAATTCGGATTCGGGCATCGATTCACGAGCTCTAAATCTTTTGATCAGTTCTCCGGCGTGCGTGATTCCTCCTACTACTCCACCTCTCCAGAACACAGCAAACTAAGCGGACTCAACGAAATTTCAATTCGTGCCTACTCCACGAAGACCTCTGTCTGGCAAACGGGTCTTGCGCTCGATTGGATACTCCCGTCCACTTCTACGGCTAAAGCTTATCCGATCAGTGAAACGGCAGTATCCAAAAAGTCTCGACAAGGCGGCTGGACGATTGGCCCAAGCTTCGTTTACCAATCGAGGAAATGGACCGAGAAAAACCGTCCCATTTCTTTCGGTATCGAGCCCGGCCTAGGCTTGATGGCAGTCTCCCAAGAGTGGTCCGGTTCCGAAAGCGGATCCCTCAAAGCACAAGCTCTCTCCTACAAGCTCAATGCATTTGCGACCTACGTATTTCGTTTCTCGGAACGCTGGGGAATTTCTGCACGTCTCGGCTACATCCTACAAGGAACCACCGGCTATAACGTGACTAAGTCCGAAGGCACGATCTATCAAGACCTCGAAAAAGGATCGGCCGTTTACCTGGCCGATAGCTCGGGTCAGTCACGGATGACGACTGCCTATCACGGTCCTTATGTGGCACTCTCCGCGCGACTCAATACCCATCCGCACGCGATAGAAACCGAAGAATCAGATGGCCCCGTACTCGACGAAGAGTCACCGTCTCCCCCGACACAGCAAGTTCCGCTCCCTCCCCCAGCGACACTGTTGCCGGAGGACTCGCTCGAGGGGCTCCCGTTTATGCGAATCACTCCGTAGCTATCGTTCGCGTTTCAATCGTGTTTCTCGCGCTTGAGCTTAATGTGAGGCTGACAAGGATCAAAGTCCGGTGCGATATCGAGCATGCAGACCTTCTCATTGTAGCGCGTGGTCATGTGCCGATAAAACAATTCGAAAATTTTTGGATCGAGTTTTTTCCCGACCGTTTTCCGCATCACGTGAAGTGCCTCTTCTACGGTCAACGCTTCTGAATACGCACGCTTGGTCGTGATAGCGTCGAAAAAATCTGCAACCGCGGCAATACGAGCCATCTCATGAATCTTCTCGCCTCCGACTTTGTCCGGGTAACCGGTGCCGTCGTAATTCTCGTGGTGTTGGTAGACGATATTCCGGATGATTCCAATCTCTGTACCTTTGGGCGCTTGAACGCCCTGCTGACTGAGAAAAATCTTACCCATCTCTGGATGGCGCTTGATCTCGGCAAATTCCTCATCCGAAAGTTTCCCAACCTTGTTCAAGATACGGTTGGAGATGCGAATCTTACCAATGTCATGAAGAAACCCGCCCATGCCAGCGTTCACTGACTCGATCTCGCTCGCGTTCGGATAAATGAGCTTGTGTATCAGAATGCAATACATCGATACGTTGATCGAATGATCATAGGTGTAGTAGTCGTGGAAACTGAGATTTCCGATCAGCTCGTGCAATTTGGCGAGGTCGTAGTCCTTAACGAGATAAACGAATCCTTCGACCGTCTGTCGGCAACCAACCAGTGTTTGATTCACGACATCGACGGACAGATCCCGCTTCGTATCGAAAAGAGACTCTAAGTGAGAAATCGCAGTCGATTTTAGAATCGTTACTTTTTCATTCTCGGTTTTACCCTGATCCTGGCATGCACCCTTGAGGTACTCGCCTCGCTCTTCTTCGGAGAGATAAATTTGCTGATATTTATGTTTCATCGCCTCGAAATCCTCGAGCGTGAGAATTTCACCACGTGGCAGAATGCGAATAAAATGCTCGCGGGCCTGAACAGACGAGGAATTGATGAAAAGATTATAAGGAAGCGGCCGATCGTAGAGCAAAAGCTCAGGATCCGGCACAAAGTAGATAGCGCTCATCGGATGCCTCACATCGGTTGCCGTCGCTTTTATGATATTACCATTTGATCTCTACTCTTAAACTAATATTATTTGATTTTACTTCAATCGAACTTTTCGATTAAATATCCGCATGAAAAATCACTTTCGCCGACACTCTGTCAGTTTTTTGATTGCATCTATCGCGTTCGGTTTTATGAGCTGCGACGCACTCAAAAACAAAAATCCGATCGGAGGAAACTCTGGTGGCGGCAGCGGTGGCAAGCAACCTCAGGCCGAGTCCGAACTGCGTGACCCGGTCTCGATTTTCACCTCTACCTTGGTGGGCTCCCTCGAAGAGTGGAATCCGACCGTCACCCCAGGTGGTCGCTGCGGACGCGCGAATGTGAATGCCGCCTGCGTCACCACCGACCGACCTCGCAAACGGATTGAGTACAACAACTGTGTGAACGCTTACGATACGATGGTCGGATTTGTCTCGATCTCTTACTCCGATGGCGCTGGCTGTTTCGTCGGTACCGCGGACCGATCTGCGAACGTCACTCAGTCCCTTCAAAAAAGCCTCAACTCGGGGCTCACGCTTCAATCTACTTCAGAAGTCCGCTCAGTGCTCGGTGACGCTATTGGCGGGGGCGTCGTCCTGTCTCCACTCAATACGGGCCTCACCCTTTGGAAACTGCGCGTTTCCGGGCTTCACTATGATCTGAAAAATGGCTTAGTATCACTCTCTTCCGATTCGATCTATACACCAACAGGGAGCGAATTCTCGATTACGACTGTAGACTTCACGCGCACGGCTCGCGTCGTGAACACGGGCAAGCTGCGCTTAGTTCGTAGCGCAACAGATGTGCAACTCGGAACTTTTACCAATCTTCAATGGGGTGATCCGAATTGCTGTTTCCCGACTACGGGTACACTTCGCATCCAGCCATCAGGCGCGTCGACCGCCACGATGGAAGTTACTTACCTTCCGCGTTGTGGTGCCTACGAAATTCGCTATCAAAGTGGCCAACTGCTCGCCGGCGAGCTCACCTATTGCGGTGGCAGTGCGCAGTGGTAACCGCACCTCCTCCATCCGCGGAGCCTATGAACGTTCTCCTGCTCCGTGGCCTCATTCGATCGCAATTCCATTGGGGGAATTTCAAACAAACCCTCGAACGATACCATCCAAATATCCGCGCCTACTTTTTGGATTTTCCCGGAACGGGAACCGAGTCCGGAAGACGATCGCCCGCTTCGATTTCGGGAATGCGCGAAGACATCCGAAATCGTTTCCGACAAGAAATCGAATCCGGACGGTTTCCAAGCGGTCACTGGACACTCGTCTCGATGAGTATGGGAGGAATGGTAGGCATCGATTGGGTGAGCCACTATCCGAATGATTTTGAGAAGTTCATTCTCGTGAACTCAAGCGCGCGAGATATTGGCGGGCTACACGAACGATTCAATCTACGGGCATTGCCGAAGATCGTAAAAAACTGGGTCGCATTTGATGATGAGTCGAGCGAAAAACTTATCTTGGAACTCACCGTGAATCGCCCCGAACTCCGCGATCTCCAATTACCTCGTTCCGTCCAAATCCGTCGCGACTATCCCATCACGCGCCATACGTTTGCCGCGCAAATTTTTGCGGCCAGCCGTTTTAGAGCCCCGAAGTCGCTTCCCATCCCGACCCTGATCATCGGATGCGAAAAAGATCGCCTGGTATCCGTGGAATGCTCGCGCCGATTCGCCGCTCGATATGGTGCACCCTTACGCCTCCACACCGAAGCCGGACACGACATTTCTATCGACGCTCCCGAATGGTTAGCCGATCAGATTTCGGATTTCCTCAAAGCTTAGATCCCAAACCGGAACCGTTCTCGCGAGCGGGTGATTGAAATGCCACCACTCGTTTCCGGCGACTTCAAAGTCTTGCGCCCGCATGGCACTGATCAGTCGATCGCGGTTTGCAATTGCAGCCGCACTAGCGTTTTTGTAGGTCGGCCAAGCTTTTTCGTTCATTTCATCGAAATCACTCGTCATCTCGACTAGTTTCCCAGTGTCACGGCTATAGAGAGACAGATCGACGGCACAGCCCCGGTTATGATTCGAGCCACGTGTAGGATCCGCTAGATAGTCCTGCTCGCCCGGTTTGCACTCCTCCCAAAACGCGCGCGTCACTGCGTACGGACGGTAGGCGTCGAACACCATGATGCCGAACCCTTGTTCCCAGAGTTCGAGTTGTGCGCGATGAAGCGCATTTGCGACGGGCGCCCAAAGAAATGCTTCCGCGCTCGGATAAAAAATTCGACCAATGAAATTATTACGACTGGCGTAGCGAATATCCAAACCAAAGCGGGGATCGAGTCGCTTCAGATCGACCCAATCCCCGCTTTTTGGATTCTCGCCGAAGATCGGCTGATTCAACGAACTAGAAGGTGTATTTCTTTCCACTCATCTGAATGTAAAACTCAGGCAAGATGGAGTCGAGAGACATTTCTGGTACAACCGGAATGCTCAGCCAGCTGAGGCCAAAGGTCGTTTTTTTGAGCTCTGGGTCAATCTTATCGAAGATCGCAGCTTTATCGATGTAGAACTGAATGCGGCCTTTGTCGATTTGATCCAAACCGATCACCGTCCGCTTACCGACTGGTTTCCACGGACCGAGGCCCACGCGGTACATCAGGTTGTCGTAAGGCAACTGCCAGTTAGGTTCCCAGCGAAGTTCGCGAATCGCGCCCGCCCCCGGGGAGGTGAGCTTTTTCGCCTTGAATATGAATCCACTCTCGATGGTCCACTGTTCGCCTGGCTCAATGTTGACTGCGGTCGTAAAAGGCTTGAGCTCGGTCGCGTTCACTTTCACGCGAACCGTCTTCACACCGAGGTTCAACACCTTCGGCGCCGCCATCGCGGAAGCCGCCGTTGCAGAGAGGATCTGAGGAGAAACGAAGGTAGATTCCATATCGGCCATCGCAATTTGCGAGATGGCGACTTGGTCATCCCGGTTCCAAGTTGCTTTCTTGAACTGAAAGCGAGCTTGAGCGCCAGGACCCATCGGGATGTATCCAGGACCGGTGCCTGTCCCACCCGCACCATAGCCGCCGGTGCCGTAACCGCCGGTGCCGTAACCGCCGGTGCCGTAACCGCCGGTGCCGTAACCGCCGGTGCCATAACCACCGGTACCGTAGCCGCCAGTACCATAGCCGCCTGATCCGTAACCGCCGTAGCCGCTACCATATCCACCACTGCCATAGCCGCCGCTACCGTAGCCGCCACTACCGTAGCCACCGTCTCCGTATCCGCCACTGCCGTAACCACCGGTGCCACCAGTACCACCAGTACCACCAGTACCTCCAGTACCTCCAGTACCTCCAGTACCTCCAGTACCTCCGGTGCCGCCACTTCCATAGCCACCGCTACCGTAGCCGCCACTGCCATAACCACCGGTGTCGGTACCAGGAGTGGTCGTAGGAGTCGTGGTCGGAATAGCCATCGGGTCTTGGGTTTGCGTTTGGCTGACTTGCGGAGCAACTCGGTTCATTGCCGCGAATGGGTTCGCATTCACATCGTGACTCGCCCACCATTGTTCACGTTTCGCACGGTAAAACTTCATCGCTGCTTCGCGGTCGATGATGGGAGCAAATTCCAAACGCGCCGAAGACGTCGAAACAATCGCCGACATTCTCTGCCCCTGAGGAGCGTCCGGACGAATCGGGGTGAAACAAATATTGAACACCTTGTTGATCAGATCGCCCATATTCGTAGGGCTACCTTTGGTCACAATTTTCACGTTCGCGTTGAACGCGGACCGAGTGACCGCGTTGGCGATATCAGCGCCCGTATAGTAGTAACCTGCCTGACCACCATAGTTCAAAGCGCTCGCGACATCTTTGCAGCTCACTTGCGCGTCGACGTAGTCTTGGATTTTTTCACCGGTGTACGCCATGGTGATGTTCACTGGCATACCTTCTTCGCTGTTAAAAAGAGCCATGAAATCCGCCGCAGTATCCTTCGGGAGATTCACGTCCATGACATGGGAGCGATTCATGTAAGCAACGTTCGTCACTTTTTCGCTGTCCGTGCGAATATTAAAGTCGCGTACGGAAATGGAGAACTGTGTGGCCACGACCGGTTTCAGCTGTTGAGCGCGTGAAATGCGCAAACTCTGCGCAACCAGCTCTTTGTACTCTTCGGGGAAATAAGGGATCAGCGCGAAACGAAAACTGGTATTGCCGTTGGCGCGTTCGATCGCACTCACCGTGGTCTTACCGTCTTTGGATGCGAACTTGAATAGGGGCAGATACCAGAAGACTTCTGGGTCATTGCTATCCGCATAGACCATGATTCCACGGTTCGTATCTTCATACGCGATTTTCTGCGTCGGAACTGCATAGGCACCGGAACTGGTCAGACCCATCATCAGCGCGGCTGCGGTCAGTGGATAAGCCGATCGACTAAAAAACTGCTTTTTCGACATGATTTCATTCCCCCCACGTTTTAGACCGTGCATTTGGCCCTCGTGTTGTGCGACGCGGAGTACCACAGCGTGGTAGCGCCCTGCAATGCTATGTTGAGTTTTAAATTTTGGTTTGTTATTTCAGGCTCTTAGCTGTTAAAAATGGGCCATCATTTGAATTTTAGGAGCATGACCCCTCATGGCAAACTCACCGATCACCGTGCGCCCTGCCCTCGCCTCAGATTTCTTCCAAGTGCTTGCGACGCTGACCGAAGTGCCTGGTCGCCTGACGCTCACGCCGGATCAACTGAACTGGGTCCTCAAAGAATGCGAGAACCCGGACTCCGCTTATCGGGGCTGGATCGCCATCGGTCCAAATGCTCGGATCGCAGGCGTTTTGATCGGAAAACAAAAAAACGTCGATGAACGAGGTCAGTTTGAAATTTTGTTTCTCGAGAGTAGCGCACAGACTCGAGGGGAAACTTTTCCAGCGCTCATAGAGACACTCTGTGAGTCAGGGTCAAAAAACATCGGCCCCGAAGTGGTCGTGTTCGTACCAGAAACAGAAGCGAATCTCGGGACACTCTATCAACGAGCTGGTTTCCAAGTTCATGGAGGCGTCCCAGGTTACTACGCCGACGGCTCGAACGCGGAAATTTGGACTCGTCGACTGGAGACATCCCATCCGTCCGGTCATTAAAACTTCATCAATGTAAATTGCGAAGGTCTCGCAAAAAGAAAAGCGGGATACGGATGCTAAAAGTTCGTCCGTTCGCATCTACCATATCGTAAGAGCCCCGCATGTTTCCCGTCGGCGTCGTCAACGGGCAGAACGACGCGTATCGGAATCCCTGACCGGGAAGAATCTCAGGCTCTTCGCCAACGACTCCCGGCCCATCCACTTTGCGGACTTCACCGTTACCATCCGTGATCGTCCAGTGACGATAGCGGAGTTTAGCTGGTACGCTACCTTGATTGATAATCGTGATGACGTACGAAAAAACGAATTGATCTTCGGTTGGTTTGGATTGATCCGGAAGATAGGCCGGTTCAACTTCGACAAGAAAATGGTCGGTGGTTTCCGTATACATAAGCCTCCCGAGATGTGCGCCTATTTCACTGGAGTTTCAAGCGCGTTTTCTTTACTTATCGGGTTTTTACCGCTCAAATGAGGTTAAATGCCTACTCCCGCCTCTATCATCAAATCCATTCGTGCACCCGTGCTGATCCTTCCAGTGGACCGACTGGATACCGAACTTCAGCGCGAAGCGCGCTACCGAAACCTCGCGCTACATCGCGGGCCAGAAAATAAATGGATCTCCGAAGATAGTCTATGGGTGTGGTGCGAAGAGAAGATCCGGATCGAAGGATTTTTTCCGATCGAATCCATTCAAAAATCGGCGACTCATCTCAAGTCGATTGATCGACGCTGGTGTCACCTCCCTTTTGATTCATTTCGGCGCGGAGAACTCATCGTCGAGGCGCTGCCCAAACAACGCTTTGAAACTCCACTTGCGCCTCCCACTGTAGACGCGCCTCTCATTCCACAATTTCGATACTTCGGTTTGATTTCGAGAGACGAGGGTTTCTACTCGTCTCCGGTAAACGCACGTGCAAGATTCGGCGAATACACGTTTCTGGAAAACAAGTCAGAACCACCCAGTCGTGCTTACTTAAAACTCTGGGAAGCATTCACGCGCATCGGCGCGGTGCCCCGTTCAGACGAAACCGTCGTGGATCTCGGGAGCTGTCCAGGCGGTTGGACATGGGTACTCGCCCATTTTGCAGGGAAAACCTACAGCGTTGACGGTGCGTCGATCACTCCGGAAGTGAGCCGCATGCCGGGCGTCGAGTTCCTAAAAAAAGATGCCTTCTCGCTCGCACCCGTTTGGGACGGAAAAATCGATTGGCTGCTGTCGGATATGATCTGCGATCCAGCTCGTCTCTTTGAGCTCGTCACGCGATGGCTGGCGATAAAACCAAAATTGAAATGCGTTTGCACCCTCAAGTTCAAAGGCGAGTCGTCTTTTGAGGCGATCTCACGCTTTCAAAACCTGCCGAACTCTAGTGTGATTCATTTGCATCATAACAAGCACGAGCTGACTTGGATTCATCTACCGACTGATGAGTAAGGCCGCTTTCCAGCGAATCTATTCCGCTAGATAAATCTTCAATCACACGATTCAACCTTGCTGTCTGGCGATCGATCAGATCAATCCAACGAGCCATTGATTTTTCGTCAAACACCGATGGATCCCCTGATGCAAGTTTTCGCTTCTGCAATTGAGAAACCAATCGCAAGGAGGTGACCGGAGTTTTCAGTCCGTGCGAAATGGATTGAACAAACTCTGCAAGAATTCTCCGAGAATCACCACAACTACAAACCTGATCTTTGAAGTGCTGCGATCCATCGTCGTCAAACACTTTTTGGTAGGCACCGGCAAAACTCCCGTCCAATTTCCTGCGGATTCGAATATATTTCTGTTCCGTCCGAGATAGAAACGCCCACTTGCGACCGACGAGATCCCCTGAACGGCTAAATTTTTCTTTTTTCACTCACGACCTCTCCGCTCGATCCTGAGCATAAAACACTCCGGGAGAACGAAACGCGGTTCCGTCTCCCAGATTGCGAGACTCTCCAAGTTCCCGCGCTACGACCAAAAGACGAATGGCTTCATCATCTGCCACATACTCGTAAGAGTCATAATAAAATGAGATCGAAGAAAACCCTTCGGTGTATCGCAAGCAGAGCAGCTCGTCGACATGTGCTCTGAGCCGCACCTCAAGTCGACGCGTACAGATCGGTACAGCCAGCACAATGCGATTCGCGCCCAACTCTCGCAGATACTCGCAAGCGACCTCTGCTACGGCACCGACCATCAAGCCGTCATCGACAACAATGACGTCACGACTGCCCAGCGGAGGAAGCGGCCGGTCCGTACGGTAGCGCATCGAACGTCGTTTGAGTTCTTCACGTTCGCGTACGATGACGGATTCAATTTCGGATTCTTGAAGTCCGAGCCGACGCATGAGTCGCGGATTCACGCGAAAATACCCGTTCTCAGTGATCGCACCGATTGCGTATTCTGGATGACGAGGTGTTTTGATGGGACGAATCAGCAAGACATCGAGTGGAATGCCGGTGATGCGGGACACTTCGGAGCCGATGGAGACTCCACCCTTGGAGAGAGCAAGCAGAAGCGGTTGGTCGAAGGTTCGGTGTTTGAGACGCTCTGCCAAGAGACGGCCTGCGTCGATACGATTTTTAAAACGATCACTCATCCATAGGTCGTCCATAACGATACCTCGTCTCCAATTGAATCGATCTCTCCGAGAGTCGAGACAAGAGATCGAGAGAGCGCGTGAGCTGCTCGACCATCCAATCATCTCCCTGTGCAATATCGTAAGCTCCAGCAGGAATTGGCGCGGTTGCTAAAGTATTCGTGCTGTTTTGACCCATCAAATCGAACATGGTTTCTATCCTCTCAAGTAAGGGCGGGGACCACCGCTCACCTCGCGTATAAAGGGCAATCCATGTGCCAAAACCATTTGAGGAAAAAAGCCCAGGCCCTTTTGCTTCGAATTCACAAGCAGTTGAATTCTTGAGCGACACCACCTGATTTGACATCTCCATAACTCAATGTGAATACTAGAGGGCGATGCAAACTGAAATCTCCGGTCCGAAGCACGTATTAATCGTAGAAGATGATGCTGACATCCTCGAGAGCCTCGTAGAATTACTGGAAACCGAAGGTTTCACGACGACTCCAACTTCGAACGGCCAGGAGGCCTTGGACTATTTGCATGCATGCCCTGATCTTCCGCAGCTCATCTTGCTCGACCTGATGATGCCAGTGAAAGATGCCTTCCAATTTCGCCAAGAACAAAGACTCGATCCACGTATCTCTGAAATTCCAGTGATGTTGATGTCCGCAGACGGACAATTAGAAACGAAAAAGAAGCAATTGGGTTTTCAGCACTGCCTTAAGAAACCTTTTGAGATCGATACGCTGATCAGTGCAGTAAAGAGCCTCTGTCACTAAACGTTTTTAAACTCGTCTCAAACATCGGGAGCTCGACCACAAAAGTCGCCCCTTGTCCTTCTTGGCTTTCAACCCGGACTCGCCCCTGATGAGCGAGCACGATAGAACGAACGATAAAAAGTCCTAACCCCAGTCCACTGATATTCGGGTTTGTAATGACGCGCTCGAATCGCTCGAAAATACGGGTTTGTTTTTCGAGCGATATCCCTACGCCTTTATCACTCACGCGAATAGCGGCCCAATCACCTTCGATCGAAACGTTGAGGTGAATCGGCGTGCCTGCTCCGTACTTGATCGCATTACTCACCAGATTTGTTACGACTTGCTCCATTCGAAAACGATCACATTTCACAAGCACTTCGGGATGGCCTTCTAAGCTGATCGTGTTCCCGGCCGCACCTACATCCTCGACAAACCGCTCAATCACCTCTCGAACCAAGCTCACCAGGTCCACATACTCGAGGGAATAGATCAGCTTACCGCTTTGAATTCTTGAGACATCCAGAAGATCCTCAACCAGTTGTGCAAGTCGGGTGACTTGTCGATCAGACGAGTCCAATGTCGATGCCATTTTTTCGAAATTCGGCTGTCCACCACCTTTGTCGTGCAATCGACGTCGAGTCATCTGGAGTTGAAGCTTGAGAGAGGTCAAAGGCGTCTTCAATTCGTGGGACGCGATCGAAAGAAACTCATCACGAGCACGGATCGCTTTCTGAGCCGCTCGATAGAGTAATGAGTGATCAATCGCAGTACCTGCTCGTCGACCGAGCTCTTCCGCGATCGACAAATCTTGCGGGTCATAAGATTTTGATTCGTCATCGCAAGCAAACGTGATTGCACCACGAATACGTCCACGTGAAACGATTGGCACGATCATCCAAGAGGTCACCCTCAGAACTCGAACTCCCTCAGGCAAACGAGCACTGCTCCAGGCCTGAGCCAATTCCTCAAAGGAGGAACTCCCTGAAAAAATAGCCTTTCCCTGTTGCAGCACTTGGGAAAAGCGGCTTGACGAATAACTTTGAAATTTGAACCATTCGCAAATTTTCTGTAGCTCAGGATTGAGGCGTGCATCACGGTGTTCACCCACGACTCTCTCCGACGATCCGTCCTCGCCCAGAACCGTGATTATACACCATGTACTCAATCGATGATTGGAGAGCTGCGCTAATTGCACCAAAGTCTGGGCGTAATCGAGAGACGACGCTAGCAAAGTACTCGCTTCTGCGAGAAACGCGCTTCGATCCGCGATACGATCCCGCTCACGGTGCGCGGCGCGCTCTTCGATGATCCGGAGCCGTTCCTGTTCGGCACGTTTAAACTCGGTAATATCCTCGGAAATACCCAACAAATATTGCGGACTTCCGTCTAATCCGAGTAAAGGTATTTTTTTGGTATGCAAGACCCTCATACCTTGATCACGCGTGTAGATCTCTTCCTCGGGGATATCAACGATTCGATTTCCCTTGAGAACCGCCCGATCCTTGGCCGTAAAGGCGTCAGCCTGATCCTTCGGGAAAAAATCGTAATCATTTCTTCCAATGAGTTCGGAGCGGGAGTAACCCAACAAGTCCTCGCCAGCGCGATTAAAACGGACGAAGCGCAACTGCTCCGCGTCTTTGACGAAGACCATGTTTGGCAAGTTTTCGATCAAAGAATCCAAGAACGCCGAGGATTGAAGTAACTCGAGGCGACCTTCGATCTCCCAATCCTTCTGCTCAATCATCATCAGGGTTCGGATTTTGCTTTCAACAACAAACGAATGGATCGGTTTATAGATCGTATCAATCCACGCTGTATCGAAATCCTCGAAATGCACGTGGGTCAGGTCTGCATCTCGGTAGATCTCAAAGACAATAGGCAGACGCCTGGTCGCCGGATTCTTGCGTAAACGAATGGCCAACTCAGCCCCGACCGCTCCCCAAATAGCCAGATCGATCACGATCGCCGAAAATCGCCGTGATCGCGCGAGCACATAAGCTTCTTCCGGAGAATTGGTCCAAGCAAACTGTACCGATAGTCGGTCCAATGTCGATGCCAACTCGGAATCGTTTTTCGGTTCGGGGTCAGCCACCAATAGCGAGGCCGGCGTCCCTGGATCCATGAATTGAATACGAGTAGGCGTTCTTCTTGTTTTAGATAACTCGGACTCCGAGGAGGAAACCCTTCTGAATCCCATGAAATACTCTCCTGATGCGGGTAAACCTTCGTCTCGAAATAGATCGCCTTCTTCTTGCATGAATCTACTGATCTGAGCTGTGAAATAAGCGAAATGATTGAAAAGAAACCACGCATCAGTGCCGTTCGACTTGCTCTGAGATACGGCCGTCGCCTTTTTTAGGATTCTTCACAACAGGTTCGCGATCACGCGCTTCGCGAGAAATATCCGTTTTTGTCACATCTGGGTGAACGACCCAGACCGGGATCGGCGAACGACGGATCAGTTCACCCGTCGTGCTCCCCATGAATACTCGCGACACGGCGCTGTTATGAGCGACTGCCGCCACCCAAAGGTACCGTTTTTTTTCTTTCAGGTAGGCTAGTACCGCGTCAGCCACGCTTCCGGGACGGGCTTCGTCCACGACGGCGTCGGCAGTAACGCCCGATTTTGTAGCGTAATCACGCATCTCTCGAACGCGATCCTCCGCCAGTTTTATTTCTGATCGATGCGCCTGGTTATACATGTCCCATCCAATCAACGAAAATTCGTCTACTGGATAGACCGGCATACCGACACGATGAAAAATAGTGACCGACCAATTTCTCTTTCGTGCGATTTCCAATAATCGATCGAACCCTGCCCGAGACGCTGGAGAGAAATCTGTAGGAAACAAGATCGCTCGGTTTTGATCGAGAATTTGCGACTTCGGATTGGCGACCAAAAGCGGGATATCAGACAAGGTCGAGAGCGTCTCTGCGAAACTACCGAGTATCCACTTTTCTGGTCCATGGCGCGAATGCGTTGACAAGACGATGACATCTGCTCGCACGCGCTTCGAAAATCGCACCAGATGGCTCGCAGCATCTTTGAGCGATGTGTGCGGCTTACTTAAAATTCGGAACGGCCAACAATCAATCGCAAAATGTTTCGTCCACTGATCGACCTTCTTTTGTCCAAAGTTTCTTTGCGAAGCGATTTCTCTGGCGGAGGGTCCCTGCAGAGTTTCAAAAAGTGCCGCCTCGCGCAGATAGACGGGAATCACCTCTGCCGAACCACGCCCCGCAAACCTCTGCAGCGCCTTGAGCGAAGCACGGGGTAACTTTTGACCTTTTTCGAAGGGGTTTACTGCCCAAACAGCCCGCAGGGGAGCCTGCATATCTCGGGATTTTGATTTCATAAGCCCTCCTTTGATCCACCGATTAAATCACCTTAAACGCGATATCGAAGTTCTTCGTCGGACTCGTTCCAAGGAAATTCGGAACGCGCGACTCTCTCGCTCCAATCCGGATTTCCATTTTGGGATGAGATCTCTCGAGCGCCGGTATTGAGCAGTATTTGCTTAGTTTTGTCCTCCGTCTCCGAGTCAGAAACGAAAATCACTAGGCCCACTCCCCGAGAACGCTCGAGTTCGGAATTCGCTTCGTCACGAAGCGCGATGTCTGCGCGCGAGACGCCGGACCAAACCAGGAGTTCGAGTACACTTTTCGCCTGGATGGGGGTTTGATAGATTCCAGACACAGTTTTTGAGTTCATGACGATCCGACCTTTCTCGTGAGTGTTCACGCATCGCTAATTCCAAACCTCTGTTTGCCGCTCTCCGAACAATGGAGAGATACGAAGGGCGCGCATCAACCAGTTAGGAGGCTGTTCCCAGTATTCGGCAGTATCCACGACCACCTTAAGGAGAACGAGATCCGGCTCATTCGGTCCATCTTCGAAATACTCCTCTAGTCTAGGAACCCAAAGCGAAGCAGACTTATGTGGGTCTATCACTCGCTCCGCGCGGCCAGCCACGGATATGTAGCGCTCAGACTTAAGCTGAATATAAGAAAGGTTGACCTGAGGATTACGCAGGATCGACCGAACAACTACGGAGGAGTCATGGGCAAAAAACCAGAGATATTCTTCGTCTTTGGATTCGATCGTCAACATCGGTCGGCTAAATAGTTTACCATCCGCACCCACGGTCGTCATCATGGCGATTTCAACGCCTTCGATCACGCTCCTGAGGTGGTCCATCGTATCGCCGTGCCGGCGTGACAGGATTTCTTCGGTTTCGCGCATTTGATCTCCTCCAAGGGTAACCAGCGGTGGTTAGACACCGCTGGTTTAGGAACTCAACCTCAAATCATCTCTCGACCACCGGGATCGAATCGGTTTTTTGATTCGACTGATCGGTGCGTAGGCCTTCGGATGACGTCATAGATGCACCCGAGTGCTTCTCAGAACCGGCAGCAGTACGATCCGTCGACGACGAACTCACATCTGAGCGCGCGGCAGTCTTCGACGGGGCCTTGTGATCGAATCGATCACGGATGTGCTCGATCTTGTTACCCAACTGATAGAGGGCCTCGCCCACTTTCTCGAAACCATTTTTTTCTGTTTTCTCGCCGGCACGCTCCAACAAATCGCCTAGTTCAGTTACATGTTTCAAAATAGTTTCTTGCAGACCGCCGGCAAAATCCGTTTTGTTGGCGTAGTTTTTTTGCTCGGTGGAAGACGATTCAGTTGTAGATTTCATGATGAATTTCCTTTCAGGTTTTATTAGGTAATATCGGTCTTAGTTATTTCAAGATCTAGACCATCCAGGTTGTCCCAAGAATCCCTTCTCCGCTGCTTGGCCGAAGAAATGCACCTCCATCATTACTAGGAGGAATTTCTTATGATGCCATCCATCGATACGATCTATGTGGGGGTTTTCTCGGGAATCTTATTTGCTATCGCGATCGTCAGCGTCATCTATTTGATCAATCGCCTCATTCGAAGATCCATGAAGACCACGGGAGATGACGCACGAATAGAACAGCAGCTGGACGAAGGAGATACGCTCCACGCGAGCGGCATCCTGGGTCATCGACACCCAGAAGAAGGTGGGTTTCGTCTTCGACAAGAACAGCCGAAAGATCAGCGCATGCCGCGAGTGCTCTAAAAAGAAATCCCCTCGACTCATTCCAGACTCGAGGGGATTTTAAATTTATATTCTATCTATTGACTCCAAGCGATACCGACTTGCTTCGGGAACATCACTTCGAAATCCGGTACAGATCCAGGTTTTTCCGTCGAACTTTTCGAATCAGACTGAACTCTGAAGAAAGCACCCAAATGAGGCTGAGTGCGGGCGAGGTACTCTTGAAATGCCGAGTTTCTTTGCTCAGGCATATTCGGGCTAAAACCGCGGGTCAGCTCACTAACAACGGCCGGAATGACGCAAAAACTGATGAACACCAAGCTCTTTCCATAAGCACGTTTTGAACTCGACATATGCACTCCTTGGGCTCTCCTAGCCTCGAACAAACTCAGTGCAAACCGCAGTCCAAATGAACTCTGTGCCTTACCACCCCACCTCCATCTCTAGCAAAAAAAGAAAACCCCCGGACCCATCAGGTTCCAGGGGATTCGGTGTCAGCGACTCTTTGTCCGAACTAGATCGACGATTCGGCTGCAGGTTTCTGAGCGGTCCAGGCCCACAAGCCGACCGCGCCGATCGCGCAGGCGACGGACAGAACCAAAACCGGTCGTTTCTTAGCAAAATCGATGGCGACTTTGGCGTAGCCCTTGAGCTGCTGCAACGTCTCATCTGCATCCATGGATTCGAACGCGGACTGTATGCTATTTTTATCCGATTCAGATGAGGACGTCGGCGTCGTTTTCTTTGTGGCCGGTTTCATCGATTGATAACTATTGGAGCTCGAGGACGGTTGCGTTGTGGAAGTGTTCATTTTCAGTTCCTTTCGGTTATAGGGTGTTTGATCAAACAACGGATTTAACTACGGTAGTCGCTTGGTGGACCGGCCGGAGACCAGGCCAGCAACTCCACTGAGCACAGCGAGCACCAAGAAGACGAAGAGCAGCAGTTTGCCGACTTCAAGCGACACACCGGCGATTCCATTTGCTCCAAGAAGTATTGCGATGATGGCCAATACAAAAAAACCAAGTGCAGCTCGTAACATAGAAGAATTCCTTTCGATCAAGGTTCAATGGAGGATGTCAGTAATAGACTAAGCAAATGCGATGCCGAAAATACTCGAGGCGTTCTGCTACGCGCTCGGACCGTGGTCGCGGAACGAGCTGGGAGTGTAGATTCGCTGCGCGCCGACCACCGGAATTTGCCCGATGAGGTTCGCATACGGAATGCACGACTCTCGCGACAGCAAGATCAGGCGCAGAATGGACATCAGCGGGATAGCGAGGAACAGACCCATCGCACCCCACAGCGTACCCCAGAACAGAAACCCTAAAACGGCTGCTGTGTGATTCACATTTACTCGGGCCCCGAGTAGCTTGGGTAAAAATAAATTGTTCCCGATAAAATGGATCACGAGCGAAGAAACTGCGATCCAGATCGAAGGGGCGAGGCTATCAAACTGAAGCAATGCCTGCACTCCCGGCACGACGCCTCCGAGAAGTGCTCCGAAAACCGGAATCAAATTCAAAAATCCAGCCAAAAGAGAGAGTTCTGGCGCATCCTCGAGTTTCATGCCAACAAATAAACACGCAAAACAAAGCGACATCGACATTCCCAAGAAAAAATTACCGACGAAAAATCCGCGCGCCATTGAGCGAAGTTCAAAGCAAATTGTTTCAAATAGTGCTGTATCCTGGACTACTGACTGCACCCGAAGCCGCAGGAACTCCTTCTCGCAGAGTAAAAAGAAGCTGATCAGCGGGATGAAGAACAAGAGCGTCGCGAGATTCAACGCCGAATTAAACCCCCGCAGAATGTAACCGGTGATCGGTGACGACGTTTTCGCGCCGACGATCTCAACTTTTTGAACGGGAGTCGAAGAGCCTGAAGGAGCGCCTCCCGCCAGAATGAGGTCCGTGCTCTCTTGAATGCTCATGGCTTTGCGATGGAGTCGATGAGAAATCACTGAAATTTTTTCGGAATAACGAGGAACGCGGTCCATCACTTGGGTCAATGAATGGTAGAAAGCGTATCCGATTGCGGAGAACAACAGTGTAGCAGTGATGACCAAAGCAAGTGCCGCCCACGTCCTAGGCACTCGGAGATTTTCCAGACGCTTGACCCCTGGATCGAGGAGCAGGGAAAGAAAAAATGCCAAAATCGCCGGCAGCAAAATGGGTGCCCCGAAGTAGAGAAGCAGGATCAACAGCCCCACTCCCAACGCCCCGAATACGGACGACTGAGAGAAAGGCTCTGCTGGTTTGCCTTCCCAAGAGTTCTTCATCATAGCGTTCGGATTTTCGGTTCTATCCTCGGGTCCAGAGAATGATGAGTAGCGCGACCGCAGGGGTTCCAATCAACCATACCGCTAGGCGGGAGGCCGACTGGATTGCGATTTCAGATGCGCCTGGTGCTTCAGATTGGAGAATGAGTTTTTCCGTCATAAAATCCCCTTTTTCCTCACAATCTACGAAGCAAGGCTTATGCCCAGGAAAAATAAGACGTACTAAAGAGTGATTAAGCGCTTAACTTTACAATATTTTTGACACTACAATACAGAGAACAAACTGCATATGCCCCATTTTGGAAAATTTACCTTGTATAGACTGCAAGTACTGTGTACTTTGACCACATCAAGAAAACCCGGGCCCGGGTAAGTACAGACAAAAAAGGACAGCCATGGCTAAAATCACTCGAGCAAAAGTACTATTATTGGACGATGACCTCGACCTACTGGAGCTGATTCAAGACTATTTCAAGCCCCGTGGATACGACATCATCGCCCACACCTCTGCCGAACAAGGCGTCAATGAAATCATCCAACAATCCACGAGTGCCGATCCCATTGACTTGGTGCTGACCGATTTCCGGTTACCCAACATGAGCGGGATCGAGTTCATCGAACAACTCAAGCGCGTCGCGCCCGAAATCCCCATCATTCTGATCACCGCGCACGGAAGCCTTGATCTTGCTGTCGAGGCCATCGAGAAAGGCGCGTTTGATTTCGTCGTCAAACCCATTCAATTTCCCCAGCTTTCTATCTCCATGGAGCGTGCAGTTTATTTCGGACGACTCCAGCGCGAGAACCAAAAACTCAAGAGCGCAATGGAGAACTCCGTTGCACAAGAAGGCAAGGTCATCGCACGCAGCCAAATCATGCGCTCCATTATCGACCTGACAAAACGAGTCGCCAAGAGCGATGCGACGGTGCTCATCACGGGTGAAAGCGGCACCGGCAAAGAAGTTCTCGCGAGTCTCATTCACGCGACGAGCAGACGAGCGGCACAGCCGTTCGTCGCAATCAATTGCTCGGCGATTCCCGAAGCATTGCTAGAGAGCGAGCTATTTGGTCATGCCAAAGGCTCGTTCACGGGGGCTGACGACAAGAAAATGGGACTTTTTGAAGAGGCAAACGGCGGGACACTTTTCCTAGATGAGATCGGCGATTTGTCGCTCCCTTTGCAGGCCAAGCTTCTTCGAGTCATTCAAGAATGGAAAATTAAACGTGTCGGCGAGAACCAATATCGCGACATCGACGTACGACTGATCGCAGCTACCCACAAGAACCTCTCCGAAGAGGTCCGTGAAAAACGATTCCGCGAGGATTTGTTTTTTCGCTTGAATGTGATTCCGATCAAGGTCCCTTCGCTTCGTGAACGCCGCGAAGATATCCTACCGCTGGCGGACTATTTCCTGAAGATCTTCAAAACCCGCAATGAATCCAAAATTCAAGGATTCTCCAAAAAAGCGCTGCAATTCATGCTTTCCAATGAGTGGAAAGGCAACGTCCGTGAACTCGAAAACGCGATTGAGCGTGCGGTCGTGCTTTGCGAGTCGCCATGGATCGAAGATAAGGATTTCCTTTTTCCAACGTCCTCGATCGACGTTACTCCCGCGCTTTCAACAGAAATCAACGCTGAGCAAATCGAACAGTTGCTGAAGAATCACGATAAAGAAAACCAAATCGGCGACGAGGGCACGATGATTCAAGACCACCCGTCGCCAGCGGGCTTGGGAACTATCTCGCAAAACTCCGTGCATCTTTTGGGTCCGGACGAGTTCGTTCCGCTCGAAACTCTCGAGCTTCGTTACATCAAATACGTGCTCGACCAGGTAAATGGCGTCAAGGACCGGGCCGCCAAGATTCTTCAAGTCGATCGCAAGACGCTCTATCGTAAATTGGAAGCCATAGAGAATCGATCGCAGAGTTCATAAACGCCAAAGCCCTCGTTCCGGGCGCTTGGAACGAGGGCTTTGGGCTTGGGTCTGCTTACGCTGGCTAAGCGCAAGCCTCCTATCGACTAGCTGCTAGTGGATAGGAGTGGGTTCAAAATTCTCGACCGCCGGGCCGCCTTCATCGGCAAACCGGGAAATCTCCAGCTCTTCCATCTTCTTATCTTGGGAAGATTTGGATTTCTTAGCGTGCTTCTTCTCAGTCTCTTGATCCATTTTTTCGAACCAGTTTGTCAAAAGACCAATCGGACGGCTCAGATTCCAGAATACTTTCTCCACGCCGTCTTCGAGGTCTTGTGCACGTGTAGCGATCCAATGGATCGCGAGTTTCTGTCCGCGGCCCGAGAGCGTGTCGTAGCTTTTCTTCCAAGAACGCGCGTAAAATTTTGCACGTCCCAAAGCTTGTTGCTGCGCAGATTCAACGATTGAGTTCAGTTCTTCTTTGAATGAGGTGGCCATAGCAAACTCCTTTCATTCCTGGGTTTCAGGGTTAGTCCACTTTGTTTTCTAAGACGTCGGCCGAATGCTTGACTTCGTCTTTAGCATCGTTGAGCGAGTCTTTGACATCGTGTTTGACTCCGCATTTTCCAGCGGCGCGGCGTTCATCCGTGCAAGTTGCGTTACGCATCTTGCGCTTCGCCTTGCGTGCACCTTTTTTGGTGTCCTTCGCGATTTCGCCTGCCTTGTTTTCGATCTTTTCGCCCGCCGTCTCCTCGGCAAACGCCGAGAATCCGTTGGTCGCGGCCATCGCCGCAAGAACGATCATGGACAAACGTGCAGAGTTTTTCGAGTGATCGAATCTCATAAGATCCCTTCGACTAATTCAGGTTGTCTTTTTTCGACGTCAAATCGTCGATTTTATCGTTCGCTTTTTCGACGGGTTTCCCGACGAATTTCGCAAATTCGTCCTCGATTTGCTCTTTCGTGTAACCGTAGATTTTTTGAATCTTGCCTTTGAGTTCCTGGACATTTCCTTTGAACTCAGTGAAGTCATTATCGGTGAGCTTTGACCATTGTTTCATCGCTTTGCCTTTTAATTCCGTCAAAGAACCCTGGATCGTATCAGTATTGATGTTTTTCATGATTGAATCTCCTGTCGTAGTGGTAGAGCAAGGGCGGTGCCAAGGAGTCTGGCCTATTTTGCCCCATTGCCTCGCATTCAAATTGCATCTAACTAAAGACTATGGCGAAAGACGACTCCCCATCGCAGCCCTCGACCGAGCACCACGTTTCGCTCAATATCTCTCCCGAGCGGAGGGCGACGTACCTCACTCGGCGCAAGGAAGACTTAAAAGCACTTAAAATCGCTTTCGAAAAATCTGATACGGAAACCATTCGGTCGATCGCTCACCGAATCAAAGGTAGCGCTCGCCTCTTCGGCTTCGAATCGCTTGAACTGCTGATGCTCCGTACAGAACAGATCTGCGCTACGGAGGCGACGCCGAACATCCAGGGTGAAATCGACGAATTCGAGAGTGTACTGATCGAAGCGGATCGCGTAGTAGACGCCACTAAATAATGTCTCCGGTACGGCGCTTGCTCATTAGGCGGAACATGCGCTTCAGGGAATTTCTGCAAAAATGAAGACAACTCAATGGACTCGATGGCTTTTCATCCCGTTTTTCCTTTACGGACTCTACTTCGTGCCCATGAATCTGGTGCTGTTGACGAGAGCCATTCTGCTGCTCATTTCTGAAGGAGACGGCGAGTCCTTTAACATTCACTATCGCTTCGCCTGGACCTGGCATCCACGATCGATCGAACTCAGTCGACTCGAGCTGAACGGAACCGACGCGAATGTATTCTGGAAAATCAACATTGACCGCGTGAGTTTTCGTCCGGTGTTTTGGAACCTGTTCGATCGCGAACTTCGCGTGAAGAAATTGTCCGGCGAGGATGTGCAAGTCCGGATCACTCCACACAGCCCCGAACGCAAAGCCGAATACCGTACCACTCACCCGGACCAGGATGACGACGATCAGAAATCTAAGGACCCATTCCGTGTGCACATCGGCCAGATCGAGCTGTTTCCCGTTCGATTTATTCAGACGGGATCCATCCGTTTCGAAGGCCAGAGCCGTATTACCGGAGAGTTCTCGCTCACTCCCGGCACTCGCCTCGCGATACCATCGAGCGCATGGGAGATCCAAAGCGGTTCAATCTTGGCCCAAGAACACACCTTACTCGAAAAAATCCAGGCGACGACCTCGGTGATCATCCGCCCCACTGATCTCAAGCACGAATCCGGCTCTCAGATTTTCAAGTTCACAGACATCAGCCATGAACTTCGCGCGAAAATGCTACACGCGCAGGTACTAGGCGCCGCATTTAGCACCTATCGACCGCTCGTATTTGGACAATCCGACGGGACTCTCCTCTCAAAATTAGAAATCAAAAATGGCGTCATACAACCTCGTTCACAAGTCTCGGCCGAACTGCGGGCGACTGAGATCGTTTGGGCCGGCGCCTCCCTGCGAGGCACCGGCAATTTAAATTGGAACGTCGTCTCTAACGAAAAAACGGGAACACACGAAGCCCTCCTGAACTTTCAATTACGTGACGTTTTGTGGTCCGGACAATCTACACCGTCTCAACCGGTACCGGCGCCACTCATGTCTTCGGACTCGGGCCTTTCGATCACCGGACGTACCCGAGAACTATCGCTGATCGAGCCATTCGGAGATCTGGAACTTGCCGTGCTGATTTCGCATGCGCGGATCCACTCGCTATCGGGTCTTTTTCGTCACCTTCTGAAAAAGAACGAGGCTTCGCCCGTGGAATTCAGAAGCGAAAAAAGTGAGATTAAACTCCGCGGAACGATACGACCCAGTTTGGGAGCATTCCAAGGAGAATTGACGTTTCGCGCCCCGGATTTTCTGTTCACTCACGATTCCGGTAAAACTCGACTCAAGAGTGCACTACAAACCGAAGTACGCTTTTCCTCAACCCGCTATGAACAAGGTGATTTTGATCTCGATACGATCCAGCTCAAACTTGAAAAAATCAGGATCATTCAACAAGGTGAAACGGAATACAGTCGGGATCGATGGAATCTCTCTTGGGCATTCGAGCCGGGGACCTTCCGTACGCGTCCCGAGTTTCAGCTCCGGGGGACAGCACGTCTCACGCTCAGTGACCTTGCTCTGCCACTGCGATACTTGGCGCCGGACAATTTTTGGATCCCGATCGGGCTATCCGTGTATCCGATGAAACGTTTTGCGGCGAGAATCGAGCTCAATGCCGACGGAAACGGGGCTAGCATCAAACGCCTCTATGCACAGACAAGCAGCGGCGCAATCGACGGGTCCGCGCACCTCCTAGGAGCGGACAGTCAAGCGCGTTTCTATCTCGGTCTGTTTCCATTGAATCTCTGCTTCGAAAAGCCGAAACTCAAATCGCTCCAAGTTTCCGTAACTCCTTCGCGCGAGCGATGCCTCTCTGATGAAGAAGAAAAAAGGATTTCCCCATGAACCCGTCCCCCCTACGTTCATCCAAGTCATTCGCCATCGCACTGCTTGCGATCCTCATTCTAGCGACCGTCCTCAATCTGGTACTGATCAGCGGATTCCTGCTCACTTTGTTCCTCGGGTGGATGATTGCCGAGATCATGCGCCCACTCCATTCAAGACTGACGGAAAAGAAAAAAGGCAAGCCAGCCTGGAGCCCTGGATTGTCGGCTTCGGTCGTTACATTGATCGCAACACTAGCGATCATTCTACCATCCTTCTCGATCATCGCGCTCACCGTTCACAAAGTGAACTTGATCGCCGAACAACATTTTTCCCAAGGCATTTCTACCGACGGCTTCGCCGAGCGCGTTTGGAGCTTCGAGCCCACCCAAAAGTTGTTCGACAGCCCCGAAGCGATCAATGGTTGGATGAAGCGGCAAGGTGGCGAATTCGCCAAGAAGGTGCCCGCGTTGCTCTCACAGATCGCGTCTAGTTTGCCCAGTCTCGTGCTTCAACTCACGCTTGCTCTCATTACCTGTTTTTTCATCTTGATTGATGGCAAACGTTTCTCTTCGTGGATCGGTCCACGGATTCCCCTCGAGCCCAAGTTCCGCGCACAACTCTCGCAAGCCCTCAAAGACACAACCGTTTCGAGCGCGCTGGCAACTTTTTCTGCCGCCTTGGCCCAGTCATCGGTGATTCTCATCGGTTTTTTGATCCTGCGCATTCCGGCTGCTGAAATTGCTTTCGGACTCGGATTCATTTTTGCTTGGTTTCCGCTCGTCGGAGTCGGTCCGGTATGGATCGCTGCCGTCATCTACTTGCTTTCGACGGGCTCTCCCGGCAAGGCAATTGTGATGATTGGATTTGGAGTCGTTGCGAGCCTGATCGACAATGTCGTTCGCGCGTGGATGCTCAAAGGTAAATCCGATATCCATCCGCTCATCAGCCTCATTGTCATTTTCGGCAATATCGAGTTCTTTGGTATTCTCGGTGTGTTTACAGGTCCAGTACTCGCCAAGCTCTTGACCGAACTCCTGCACCATTGGCCGGAGAGCGCTCCCGCATTGGGACTCCGCACGGACGCGAAAATCGGTCCGCACGCGGAAACCCTCGATTAGTTGCTATCTGAAGGGCTGGGCGGCCCAATTCTCCTCGGCATGTCCTTTGCTCATTTTTTAGTAAATGAACCAGACGCCTAAAAACCGGCGTCAAAGGAGAATCATGACGATTTTCAGCGAGATCAAGTACGATCACCGAGTCATTCTAGAGCTCTTTCAGTCAGTCGAAATGACCTCTCACCGATCGCGCAAACGCGAACTCAGAAAATTGGGAAAAATGATCGAAGCTCATAGCCGATCCGAGGAAGACGTTCTCTATAGAAATTTGATTCAGCATCGCGATGCCAGAACCTTAGTTCTAGAAAACTATGAAGAGCACCATCGAGTCGATTTGCTCCTAAAAGATCTCGAAGAGATTTCGATCGAAGACGATCTCTGGCCTCTTCGTCTCGAGGACCTACGGCTTGCTCTGGTTGCACACATTCAGGAAGAAGAGCGAACCCTATTCAAGCGAGCGAAAAAAAATCTTCACAACGAACGCACCTTGACCGAGATGGGACATCAATTTCGAGCGCTGGTAAATGAGCGACTCGACCACGAAGTTCCCTCCATTCATTCTCACTCTGAGCGACCAGACTCGATCACCACCGGAGCGGATGCCGAAGAAACCCGGAATCTAGCTAGCACCGGCAAATGATCGGATAGATATCCAAACCGCCCAAAATCGGTGATTTCGGCATGCATGAGTTCGGCGGATCGATAATAGATCCGATCAAGCGCAATGCTCGGGAGCCACGACGGATACGTGAGGAAATGCTTCTTTTCCGATACGATACCCGCCTCTTTCCAAATGGGCTCATGAAAAACTCGCCCCGCGTCTTTGAGCCAGTCATTGAAATCCCCCGCAACGAAGAACGGGCCATCGAAATGCGCAACTTGATCGTCGATGATCCTTGAGATGCGTTCAATCTGAGTCCGGCGGCTACCGCGCAGTAGATTCAAATGGCAACAGAATGCTTTGATCTTCTTTTGGTTCGGGAGTTGAATCGTCGCTTCAAGTACGCCTCGTCGTTCGTATCGGTTCGTGGAGAGATCTTCGTTTCTCCAGTCGACGATCGGATATCGACTCAAAATCGCGTTGCCGTGATGGTAAGCTTCCGTGACGAGATTCTTGCCGTAGCAGAATTGCGACGAGAGTCCATCGGCCAAGTATTTGACCTGATCATAGTGATCTTCGCCCGGGTCAGCGCCGATCACTTCCTGCAAAAAAACTACGTCCACACTATGCGCAGCGAGGAAGTCCCGGACTTTCGACAAGGTCTTGCGACTCAAAAGAGCGTGACGACCTTTGTGAATGTTGAAAGTCATGACCGAGAGATCCATAGGTCGCCTCCTTTTACATGATTCTACGAATCATCGCGAACAACCAGAGCCTGGGTCCTTCGAACCAGACCTTGCGGGTCACTTTCTCAAGATCCACCGCTACGCTTCGTTTCAGATCCTCATCCCATTGATGAGAGAGCAACTGAATCGTCTCCGGATGATCCACGAGTATATCTAACTCCAGATCATGATAAAACGACCTAAAATTATAATTGGATGAACCCACGATCGCCGCTTCATCGACGATCAAGATTTTGGAATGCAACATCCCCGGCCCGTATTCGTAAAGAACCGCACCATCTCGAAGCAAGATCTCGAAGTAAGTACGGGAGATCCATTCGATGATCCGGTAGTCGGAGGTCTTGGGCAGCATGATCTCCACTCGAATCCCATCCCGGCAAGCGCGCAGCAGCGGGAGGAGAAAATTCAATGGCGGTATGAAATAAGGGTTCACCAGGCGAACACGTGACGAGGCTCGTTCGATCAACTCACGCCGAAATCGATTGTCTTTGCGCTTGGCCGACCACCCATACCCGCTGTTCACCCGCTCACTATCCTCGGGAAATACGCGAAACGAAAAATGACGGCGCGGTTTGGAACGATTCCAGACCCATTCATAACTTTTTGCGATGAGCGATACGTCCGGACCCTCGACATAGACGGATGTTTCACGCCAATTCGCGTGGCGGGCGCTGACGTTCGCACTACCTACCCATGCGCCACGGCCGTCCACTATGCAAATCTTACGGTGATCGCGACGGTTCATATTCACGACCTCGCGACCAATCTCGCGAAATCGCAAGCGTCGCAAGGCTCTCAGTACGCGCTTGAGGAAACCTCCCCATGGACGGTAGATTCGCGTCCTCACGCCTTGACCGCGGAGCGTTTCGAGGAACTCTGTCGAGAATTGCGGAGAACCGACTCCATCAATGAGTAGCCGAACCTTGACGCCGCGCTGAGCGGCTTCGATCAACGATTGAAGGATTTTTTCGCCCAGTTCATCTCGCTCAAAAATAAAGGTCTCAAAATCGATGGATTTTCGTGCATGACGAAAACTTTCGAGCATCGCCGGAAAGATGACGTTGGGATTTTGATAGCATTGCTCTTTGGTCCATCCCATATCGTCGTCCACCTTGGGGAATTCACCCTGAGCATCCACTCTATGGTAAAAATCGTTGGGAGTCCGTAGCGAACAAGGCTCCGAGGGGCGTTTCTCCCGCTCAACCACTGGCACTTGGATTGCTGGTCAATGATGTCATGAGAACGTATTTTTTCGCTGCCGTACTTTTGGGCGCCTTCCTCTGCTCCATCATGACCAGTCGGGCGGACGCTCCGCCAGAGCCCCGCAGCTGCGCCGAAACAGGAGACTGCTTGCACGCCTATGAAGCGCGCGGACGCCAACTCTGGGCGAAGCGATGTTTTCCCGAATACCAACGCGAGATCGAAACGAGTGCGGTTTGGTTAGACGAGACAAATACACCTCGCGCGGCCTATCCCACGTTCGCGAATGGTGATGATCATTCAGAGGGTTTCGCGCTTCGGTGGTACGCGCCCACCCATCCGGGCGCAGCCTGTGAATCACCTTCGGACTACCGATTGAGTGGCTTTTTGTTTCGCGAACGATCTACTCGGCCGCGGTTCGATCCGACAAGCTGAAACTAAATCCCGTCTTACTCGCTTGAACGGAAAACTTAACGTGCTCGGCCGGATCGAACCCGAGCTGCTCAGGTTTCAGTCCTAGCGTGGAAATGAGACCCAGCAATTTGGTGCGCTCAGCTTGCAATGCAGAGTCACTGACTTCGCCCCCTGCATTTTCCACTTCACGGCAGAAATCGAGAACACGCGAGTTATTTGCCATTTCAGGCGAGATCATCGCTAATTTTGCGATCGTACGAAGATGAACCGCCCGGTCTCCGATGGATTCGTAGTGACGACGATTCAAATAGAGCGCCGACCCCGCTTTCATCACTCGCCCGTAGAAACCGATTTTCTCTAAGGTAGATTCTTTCTTTTCGGTGTCTTGTTTCGTCACGCCTTCTTTTTCCAAGCCATCGAGTTCTCGAAGAAGACTGGCGACCGAGGGATCTTGGAAAATCGCTCGAACCGGAAATCGAACCGCCTCAATCACCGAGTCGTCGCGTTTAGATTGAAAGAGCGCGTCAAACTGCAAGCCTGAACTCAGGGCGTCATCAGCATTGAATCGACTGCGCCCTAGATTTTCACACACTCGGATATCTCGAGGATCTTCTTCGACGACGGCAAGAAGCTCTGCTGCAGATTCGGTTCGACGAACCGTGGATTCAGGCAACTTCGCCCGGGACTGAGGATCTTGAAGCAATGCATCGCTTTTCTGAGCTGAGTTTGAATTTGAGACGGGTGTATTCGATGACGCCGCAGAATCCTTTTGATTCGGTGACTTCGCGCTTTGAATCGCGGCTGCAATTTTTTGTTGAGACGGGAGTTGATCGAGGACTTTTTTTCCGACCCAGAGTGATCCGGCAATCAACAACACTAAAAATCCGATCACCGTTTTTTTAACCCACTTCGTCATCTTTAGACTCCACTTTCTCACACCTTGAATGAACGAATGGGAGTAACCGCAGCCCCTCTTGAAATCAAGTTGTCTACTCGGCTTGGATCTTGACTCACCTCTGGCCGCCCAGATACGAGCTATGGTCTATGTCTCTACCTCTCACTGTGTTCTGCGCTAGTCTGGTCACGCTCTCGAGTTTTCTCGCTTCGGCGAACGCCGCAGTGTTTCAAGCCGAGTACAAATTCGTAGCTGAACAAGATGCTCGAATCCTCACCACGAAACCCATCGAACACTGGGGAATCGTTTTCGCGCCTGAACGCGTACCGAACAATGTCACCAAATTTCCGCTGCTCGTATTCCTGCATGGGAATCACGGCACCTGCGGCAAAGGCGAATCACCTCGTCGCGATGACTCTTGCGAATATACCGAGAGCGGGACTTGCTCAGAAGGATATATTCCTTCTCCGAGCCACCGCGGTTACGACTACATCGCCCAAGATCTCGCAAATCGTGGATTCATTGTCGTATCGATCAACGCCAACCGCTCGATCACTTGCGGATGGGGAGAGAACGGAGATTTCGCGCTCAACATCGCTCGTGGTGGCCTCATCCTAAAAACAATTGAACTCCTCAAAGGTTGGGACCAAGGCGTTGCCCACGGAACCGAAGCCGCAGGATTCGAAGGCAACGAAACCTTGATCATCCCGGCGCTCAAAGACCGCATTGATTTCAGCCGAGTCGGTCTGATGGGACACTCACGCGGTGGCGAAGGCGCACGCGCAGCACTCACTCAGTTCCGTGATGCCACCAAGCCTTGGAAAAACACCCTTGCGGGCGTCAATATTCAAGCCATTTACGAGGTCGCTCCTGTTGACGGCCAAAGTGGCGTTTTCAACCCGGACGGAGTGAACTGGAGCGTCCTTCTCCCGACCTGCGACGGCGACGTTTCCAATCTTCAAGGCGTTCGCGTTTTCGATCGCATGTACGCGCTCGGTAATGAGTCGAACAGGACGCCGAAATCAGCCCTTTCCGTCTGGGGCGCGAACCACAACTATTTCAACACTGAATGGCAAGTGAGCGATTCGAGCGGCTGTAACGGCCACACGCCGATTTTCCAACCGAACTACCCAAGTCCCGAACAACAAACGATTCTAAAAACGGTGATGACGGATTTCTTCGCTTCGTCGATCCTCGGCCAGACGTCTTCGATCTCTCCGCTCGATCCGCTGACGCCGTTTCCTCGCTCGCTCGCTAGCATCACGTTTTTCGAACGAAGCCATATTCCTTTTGTTTCGGGACAAGACGATTTTTTTGCAGACCCGATCACCCGTAGAAACGTGAGCCCGCTTTTCCCGCCGCTCACTTCAAACGTCACCGCTGAGGCGATGCGTTCGGTGCGTGAACACGATTCCGTTCTCCAAGCGACACGCCTGACTTGGGAATCACCAGCGAATGCATCCGCATTCCTCGAGTTCTACTGGGACACGCAAGCGCAAGCGCCTCGAGACCTCTCGCAGTCGTCGTTCGTGGAACTCCGCCTCTCACGGACAGAAAGCAATACGAACCAGCCGCAGGAGCTCCAGATTCAGATCGTCGGCCCGAACCAAACGCTCTCGGCTCCGGTCGAGCTTTCGCACTGGATCACTTTGGTGGGCGCATCGAACGGTCACACTCTGATGAACATGGCCCGCATCCCGCTCGCACTCTTTACCGGAATCGATCTTCGCGAATCGCGTGGACTACGTTTGACGTTTGCCCGCGGCACAAAAGGTAAATTGCAAATGAGCGACGTTCGTTTCCGCTCGCAAAACTACCTGCCGGCAAATGTGAATCCAGTCCAAATTGGACCCCCATCGTTGTTGCTCTCAAACGCACTTCGCCTGGAACCGACCACTATACCCACGGCTGAAGTAGCTCCAGTGACCTTCGCCGCGCAATCGTCCGGGATGAAAACGAAACCGGATGGACGTGTGGACATCACTGTTGCGTCTCCTTCTACATTTCTCCCTTCGGAAGAGCTGTACCGACTGAAACTCGGCGAAAAGACCCTCTCCCAAGAGGGGCGCTACGTGAATATGCGCAAACTCTCGCAGCTCCGTTTCACAGTCTCCCGTGAGGCCGCGGAACAGATTGCTCGCACGAATGGACGAGATTTGACGGTGACCGCAGGTCAAAAGACCTGGAATGTCTCCATCGAACAGCGTTGATGGGTCACTCACTAGAAATCAGACTCGCTTGATGGACTCCGAGAGGTACACGTTCACGCCTGAACGCGGCTTGATCACGAGTTTGACGATCGCGTCCGCGATTTGTTCGGCCTTGATCGAGCGATAGTTCTCAAGTCTACCCACCAGTACCGGTTTGATCGCCGAAAATAGTCGTTCTGCAACTCGCTCAAGCGGACGCCATTCTCTGCGATCACCAGCGATCAAGGATGGTCGTAAGAGTGCGAGACTCCTGAAACCGACCCGTTCAAGTTTCTCCTCAAGCTCCCCTTTGGTCTGCGGATAGAGCAGCATCGACCCCGCATCCGCACCCATGGCCGAAACGACGACCATGGTTTCACAACCTTGTTTTTTGAGCGCATGAGCCAGGGTCAGCGGCAGATCCAGGTCCACCTGACGAAACGCAGCCGCTGAGCCGGCTTTTTTCCGAGTCGTTCCTAAACAACAAATGAATGCGTTTGCGTGAATCTCCGGCAAGGGCGATTGGCCATCCCAGCGGATTTCACGAAGTTTCGGATGGTCGACACCCGTCGAACGGCGACCGATTGAAATCACTTGAGAGACTCCGTCTTGATTGAGCAGACGATTGAGTACGAGCCCTCCCGTCAATCCCGTTGCTCCGGCCAGTACAATATTCATGAAATGACTCCTCTATTCTGGGTCCACACCGAGGATCACCAGCATTTCTCAAGATCGAAACACGTTTACGCGAAATCAACAGCAACTATTTGAAAAGTCACAAGTCAATCGGCTATTCTTCGCGAATGATGAAAAAAGCAGTGATGCTGGTCACACTCTCGGTTTTCTTCGCCCCTCTCTGCTTCGCGAAGAAACCTGCCCCGCTACCGATCAAGCCCGAGAATCTCAAGCGCCACGTGCAGTACCTCGCCTCGCCCGAACTCGAAGGCCGCAAACCAGGATCTCCCGGGCATAACACGACCGTGAGTTACATCGAATCTCAACTCGATAGTTACGGGCTACACACCTGGATCGAAGAAAAAACACCGTGGATGTTCTGGAAATCTACGATCAAAAACATCATCGCAGAGGTCCCGTCGCGCTCGCATCCCGAGAAATGCATCATTCTCGCGGCCCACTATGATCATTACGGCGACTTATTTGGTGACCATTTGCTTGGAGCAAACGACAATGCTACCGGCGTTGCAACGCTCCTAGAGATCGCACGAATCCTCGGCCAAAATCCGGTTGATCTCGGAGCGACCGTTCACATCGTGTTTCCCGACCAGGAAGAAGCGTTCATTTCCGGGAGCAAGCGAATCGCCTCGTGGCTCGGTCTCACCTGTCAGCAGGTCGTTTTCACGATGACCCTGGATATGGTCGGCAAGGGTTTCTTCAAAGGGTTCGATAACCACCTATTTGTCTTCGGAGCTGAATCAGGCCAGAGTCTCCCCGAGCTCGTCTCCGAAGGAAAAAAACTCCAAGGCGCACAATTCTCCATCCTCGATGCGCCGATCTCGGTACTCGAAGTATTTGGCGTCGCACGTTCGGACTACGCTTCTTTCAGATCTCAGAAGATGCCGTTCCTGTTCCTGACGACCGGCATGCCGGCCACTTACCATACGGCCGCGGATACGATTGATACGATCGACTGGGCACTACACGCCAAGGCTTCGAAATTCGTGCTCGATACGCTGAGGAGTTACCCCCGTCTCTCATCGGCGACTTTCGGATACATCGAGAAGAAAAAACAAAAACCCGACTATCTCGCCGCCAGCCGCCAGATTTCACTCCTCATGGACGCCATGTTGAAGTTTCCGGGCGAAAACAGACTCAATTCCCGAGATATGAAATGGATGAAGAAAAAACAGCAAAAGTGGGCTCGGGCGACCAAAGCGCCGTCACTCTGGGAACTCCAACGAGCCGTCGTACGCATCATTACGATCGTCGGCCGCAACTCGACTGACAAAGCTTCTTATTTCAAGAGCATCATCGGTAAGCTCCTCTAACAAAAAAAGCCCCGATCGAATCGACCGGGGCTTTTCTATTTTTACGTTTTGAAACTTGGTCTAGTACTGAACCGTGTGCGGCTCAATCGGATAGACCATGCGACGAGTGACGAACACTCCTTCGTCACGTGCGCGTTTCAGGTCGCGGCAAGTTTGGCTCTTGTGAAGAGTCGATCGACCTTCGCATTCCAGCTGATATATCCGGCGATAGAAATCGAACTCTTCGGGCGTCGAAATGCGCTTCTCTTCCGGCTGCTCCACGCTCTTGCGAGAGCGGATCAGCTGAGTGATCGAGCGGCTGGCGAAGTCCACGGAGACCGTATCTCGAGCAGCGTCCCAATTCGGGGTGTATCCTTCACAAGTCGATGCCCCGCCCGGAATGCTCGTATCGTTTGCGATCGTAATACCCAGGGTCGGATAAGCGGAGAAGTCAACGATGCGCAGAGATTTTGCGTAGATCAAGACGGTCTTATCTGTTCCGGTCAGGACGCGTGCGCCTTTGAGGTAAGCACCGCAGCCGTTTGGATAGAGAGTTGGCTCTTCTAAAACACGCGTCGCCACGATCTTAATCGTTGCATCTAGAACCGTCGCATCCACCACGATCAAACGTTCAATCTCGTTGCGTCGACCCGCTGGAGTTGTTTCCACGCGAGTGGAGAGTACGAGCGAACGGGACTGAGAACCAACGATCGCCGAATCCAAACAGGTGAATGATTCACCGGCTGCAGCCGTCATTTGAGCGACAATGGCTGGACCCGTTTTGCATTCTTCGTTTGCTGCGAATGCAAAGAAAGGTGTGATTGAAGCGAGAGCGAGGACCCAAAGGAATGAAGATTTATTTTTCATTTTAATTTCCTAACTGTTGAAATTTTTAGTTTTCGAGTCGTAGCTTACAGAGCGCTAGCGCCACCGCTTGCCGCCTCATAATTGACTTCGATACCGGCGAGCGAGTCACCGACTCGTGCACGAACAAATTCCAAGGTTGCTTGATTGGAGACGCCCACCTTGAAAATCGGGCAACGTTTGCCGTCATCGCTCATGCCCTGTCCAACCCAAGTGATGTCCATTCCGTTTTCCAGCGGAAGATCCATGATCAACGACGACCACATCTGGTTCAGTTTGCTGGATTCTTTGTTGCCCTGAGGACCGCAGAGCTTCGGATTGATCTGAGCGAGGGTTCCCGGTACGCGCGGGAGAGCAGTCGGCATTTGCTTTACCTCGTCGAGGTAGGTTCCGATGGATGACCATGCTTGCGCTTCGGCGCATTCCAGTTCGATAATCCCCTTCTCAGGTTTCAGCAGATCGGGAACGAAGCTCACGAGGTGGAATTTGCGTCCGAGGGAATCTCGAGTCAGTTTTGGATTCACGTAAGCGCGAGCAAGCACATCGCCTTGGTACTGGATGATGTCTGTTTTATTGTTCTTGAAAACGTAGACACCATTCGCGCCGATCTCGATCCGATTGTACCGAGAACGCGAGAACCGCTCTTTTAGATCGTTGACCTGAAGGTCGATGTCGCCGAACGAGTCATGCATTGCGCGGATTTCATGGGTTTGTGTGCCAGGTTGGCCACGGAGACTGCAGGTCGCAGCGAGTACAGTGTCCTGCGCGTTGAAGTACTCTTGACGGCTCAATGCGCGCGCCTTGCGGATGTTTTTTGTGAGGAGTTCAAATGCGGGGCCCGCCGTGCATTGAAGTCGTCCAGAGCTCGTTTCCGTTCTTTGATACCCTGGAAGCGGCTTGCCGGATGCGGCTTCGGTCGCGAGCGTGAGCACGAGGTATTTGCCTTCGCTGGAACGGGCGGCAAGAACGGCCGTGAGTGCGCCGTTATACTCTTTTGGGTCGGACGTGTTACCGACGATTTTGAAACGATTGATCTGCGTCTCACCCGGGCGATAGCTCTCCGTTTGTTCGACCACTAACGTGCCGGTCTTTTCGAGGCGAATGACAAATTCCGGATTGAGGCCGGCTTTGTCAGGGTTACAGGTGGCGGCAATCGGCGCTGGGGCTGCGTGGGCGGCTCCAGCACTCGCCATAAGGCAGAGGGATAACAGAGTGCGAATAGACATGGATACATGCTCCTTCGAGTAATAGCGGGGTAGATTTGCCCGCGAACTATCACGTGGGAAATGGCGTGTAAACGCAGTTCGTCGAAGTCATTTTAAAGCTGTAGACAGCAAGCGACAATCTGGAGCGGAGTACTTTGGTTGGGCAGATATTCTGACCTCGATGGCCCAAAATAAGAAATTCACAGGAAAGCGAATTTTACTCCGGACATCCTGCCCTTCGCCCTCACGGGCGGATTCGCAAACGAATCCGTGAAAAATGGCTCCTACAATTTTTATCACGCGTGCGAAGCGCGCGCCCGAAGGGTTTTGGGCCACGATGGCCCAAAATAAAAAAGCCCCTCACCGAAGTGAGAGGCCTTTCTTTGTATTCGTATGGCGCGCCCTGAGAGATTCGAACTCCCGACCAACTGGTTCGAAGCCAGCTACTATATCCAGCTGAGCTAAGGGCGCATTGCCCGATTACGAACTTTTTAAGAATTAGCACCGTTCAGTGCTTCTAGCAAGGGCAGTACTAGCCGTTGCGGTTGATCGCGTTCAGATCTTCGAATGCCATTTTCAAACGCTTCACGAAAGACTCTTCGCCTTTGCGGAGCCAAACGCGTGGGTCGTAGTATTTTTTGTTCGGAGAATCGGCCCCTTCCGGATTGCCAAGCTGACCTTGGAGGTAGCCTTTTTTCTCTTCGTAGTAACCACGTACGCCGTCCCAATAAGCCCACTGCATATCGGTATCGAGGTTCATTTTGATCACGCCGTAAGACAGCGCTTCGCTGATCTCGCTTTTTTCTGAACCGGATCCCCCATGGAACACGAACGAAACCGGTTTAGCGCCGGTCTTGAACTTTTTGGAGACGAACTCCTGGGAGTTTTTCAGGATCGCGGGAGAGAGTTTCACGTTACCCGGCTTATAGACACCGTGGACGTTTCCAAACGACGCTGCCACCGTGAAATTCGGGCTGATTTCCTTGAGGTGCTCGTATGAGTAAGCGACATCTTCGGGCTGCGTATAAAGCTTGGAGTTGTCGATATCGGTGTTGTCGACGCCGTCTTCTTCGCCACCGGTCACGCCGAGCTCGATTTCAATTCCAGTTTGCATGGCCGACATGCGCTTGAAATACTTGCGGCTGATTTCGATGTTTTCCTCGAGTGACTCCTCGGAGAGATCGAGCATATGCGACGAGAAAAGCGGTTTGCCAGTCGCCTTGAAATTCGCCTCGCCCGCGTCCAACATGTGGTCAATCCAAGGGAGTAACTTTTTGGCAGCGTGGTCCGTGTGAATCACCACTGGAACGCCATAATGCTCGGCCAAAAGCTGGATGTGATGGGCAGCGGAGATGGAGCCTAGAGCGGCGGCCTGGTCATTGGCGAGTTTCAACGTCTTTCCGGCATAGAATTGTCCGCCGCCGTTTGAAAACTGAACGACCACTGGAGAATTGACCAATTTGGCGGTTTCCAAGATCGCATTGACCGAGTTCGTTCCGACGGCGTTCACCGCCGGGAGAGCGAATTGGTTCTCTTTGGCGTATTGATAAAGATCTTGAAGCGCGGAGCCGAAAACGATGCCGGGTTTGAGTTTCATGGGTGTCCTCTAAAAAATGGTGTGTGTCCCGGCACCTTACGTCGAAAACAGGCGTTATTGAAACCCTTTTACTCAATAACTCGTCGCATTATCTCGCAACGTTCCACCAGACGTCGCCCGCCTCCGCGTGCTTTTCCATAAACTGCCAGAGTTTGGCATCGTAATGCACGTTCGAGGGAACTGGAGGGAGCAATCTCGAAGGTTCTTCGAAACGCTCCGGCGTCGAAAATAGTTCACATCGATCGATTCGCGTAAGCCCAGCGATTCGGGGATCCGAGTTTTCCAGGACACGAACATTCACACCACGGATACGGACGTCTGCTGGCAGGATTTCATGGAATGTCTTGAGGAGCGTACCGCTACCCACCGGAACCCAAAGCGTGCGCGGACGATTGGACCCTGCCTGCGATTCGATTTGACTCCAAGCACGCGTCACTTCGCGCTTGAGGTAGTTCCTAAACGAAACGCAATCAAATCCAAGCGGAAGCTGCGCACGGCCGATTCGTTCGCGGGCATACGCGACGGCTTTGGCACTCGCCCGCCCCAAAGTATCCACGAGCACCATTTGCGCCCCATGTTTCATCGCCAATTTCGAAAACTCGTGGAGACGAGGAGCTCCGCTATAAGTCGCGTCTCGCTCACAAAAAATGGTGGCGGATTTGCCTAGTGAGCGCGCAGAAATAGCCAATGCGACCTGCGCAAATCCGGCAAACGGACTTGCATAGACAAACTCTTCTACGCCTTCACGGATCAGATCTTCCAAATAGGGAACGCATGCACGCTGCTTAGTGCCGCCGATCAGCAAGTCTTCGCGCACGACCACGATAGATCGCCCGGCGCAGGTCAAGGCTTCAATTTTGAAGTCCGGAAGCAAGCTCGCAGGCCGATGAGGTTCCGTGGAGCGAAGAAGTTTTTCCGGAAATGCAGGAGAGGGAGTGGACAGCATGGGCGTCTTTTTCCTTTTCTCGAACTTCGATGATTGGTAGTGCTCCGCCAAGTCGTGATTCGGAAACACCTGTTTCCAAAAAAGGAACACACCATGAACATCGAAGACCTCAAACTCAAAGAAATCCGGCTACTCCTCGATCTCGTCCGAATCCGTTCGGTCCGTGAGGTCGCGCGAAAGCAGAAGCTACAACCTAGCCACGTTTCCAAGATCATCACGAGCGTGGAGCATAAACTCGGCCTCCGTTTGTTCGAACGTTCGGCGACGGGAGTACGCGCGACCGCGGACGCAATGGAACTAGTCCCCCTCCTCGAAGACATGCAGCGATTCGAGCAGCGCTTATCGGCGACTCTGGTGCCCGCCAACCGCAAAGAGACCCTGACTTTTGCGTCGACGACCTTTTTCACGAACCACGTCATTCCAGACCTTCTTACTCGCGTGGGACGCTGGAGAAATCAGGTCAATTTTCGGCTACTCGATTTGGCACCCACTCAATTCGTTCCCGTCGCGCTTCGAGGCGGGTTCCAAGTTTGTCTGCATACGAACTCCCGCGATTGGCCGCAAACCTGGACGTCGACGAAGATCGGAACCTTGCGCTGGCATGTGTACTCGCGGACCGACCACCCACTCCCCAGGCGGACCACTCTCGCTGAGATCATCAAATACCCATTCATTCAGCCCATTTACTGGGCAGATGATGGCGTTCACCACGGTACAGATCCGTTCCCAAAACCGATTTCAGAAAGAATCCGCGGCTATGAGACCTCGACTGCGGATTCCGCCGCCGAACTTCTCAAGCGGACCGACCAACTCGCCTGTCTCCCAGAGATCCTGGCGCGCCCGCTGGTTCAAGCCGGTGACCTGCGAATCATCGAGTGGAAAAAAACGGTCTTAAACGAAGAACCCGTGTTTTTGGCTGTGAAAAGCGGATCCGTGAGACAGAGCCAATACGCGGAACTCCAAACAATCTGCGCCGCCCTCGTTGGGTAGGCGCTTGCCAGGCCTGATGCCGGGCTTTTTTCTCGTAAAAAACTAAAAGAAAAAAATAAGACACAGTTGTCTTTAAAATTTCAATTCCGATACTATAAACAGACGGATGACTGATTCATCCGCCTGAAACCGAATCGGGATGGGAATGGTAAAACCTACGACGAGAAAGAAATTCCGCCAAGACCGCGCTGAACGCCAAAAAGAGCGACTTCAGACGCTTCAGCTCTGGTGGAGTTTTGCCGTCGCCTCCATGCTCGTCATGGCCTATTTCTTCGATTATAGCCAACAAGGAAGCCTGAGCACCAAACGCGCTCGCGCGCGCACCCCAGCCGCCCAACAGCTTTCTGAGCCAAACGCCCTGTTTGCGCCTGTGGACCGTTGAAATCACGGGATTTTTGGTTCCCCCTTCTTGAATCCCGCTTTTCCCGCGACAACGCAGCTCTGGCCCTGATAATGTCCGTGGTCTCATGACCTCACCCCGATACTGGTTGTTCAAAACCGAACCTGAAACCTACTCGTTCGAGCAGCTTCGCTCCGACAAGAAGACGCACTGGAACGGTGTTCGGAACTTTCAGGCGCGTAATTTTCTCAAGACCGCCAAAAAAGGCGATCAGGTCATCATCTACCATAGCGGCGATGAGCGCGCGGCCGTCGGTGTCGCTAGCGTCGTCAAAGAACAATATGAGGATCCCGATACGGATTTTCCGCCGGGCACCTGGGTACAAATTGACATCCGTTTCGAAAATGCATTCCAAACCTCCGTGCGTTTGTCGGAAATGAAAACGAACCTGAAACTCAAATCCCTCATGCTCATTAAGCAGTCTCGCTTGTCCTGTATGCCGGTGACCGAGGCCGAGTTCGAGGAAATCCTCCGCCTGGGACGCCGGAAAGCTCCCGTGACGAGCCAAGTGAAAATCAAAAAGAAGTAGACCATGGAATCCTCGCCCAGAGACTGGAAACCGTTTCGACTTTTACCGCGTGATGAGCGTCCTGCCCCGCCGCGAGACATCAAAACTCGCGAAGGAATCGGCGATCGACTCCGCACCGCCGCATTTGCCGAGATTCAAGCCCGGGACGCGTTTCTTTGGGCAGCGGATCGTTTCACGGACGCACCTCCAGGCCTGGCCGATGCGTGGCGGAAACTTGCCGCTGACGAAGAGCGACACATGAACTCCCTCCTCCGTCGGATGGGCGAACTCGAACTACCGGTCGATGAACGCGGGGTTTCCGATTGGCTCTGGGTTTCACTCATGACCTGCGAGAGCGCGCTGGGATTTGCCACCTACATGGCTGGAGCAGAAGAACGCGGACGCAAGGCGGGCGTGAGGTTCTATGAAACGCTCGCAAAATCAGACCCCGCCAGTGCGGAGATTTTCCGTGTGATCGCCGAAGAAGAGGTCGAGCATATTCGGGTGGCCGCGCGATTTTTTCCAGAAGACACGCAGGCGCGCGTCGAGAGCAATCGAACATAAACGATCCGATTGGATCACTCCGTTCCTGGTTTCGAAGTCTGGGGCTCCGGTGTTCCGGTTGGTGAAATCCGGATCATCGAAGGAGAATCTATTTCTGCTTGAGGACCTGACGAACCGTTTGAATCTTTGCCCTGTCCTGACCGAGGCGGAAACCAGAATTTCGATTTCTGCGGGACCACCAGTATTCCAGTCAGTTTGTCCCAATAAGGCTGATCAAGTTTTGCATCAATATCTATTCGAAACACCTCTGCCCAGGCGTTTGGATTCTGTTTTAACCATTCCTGTACGCGAGGACTTTCTAGATTGATTTGACGTTTGATTTCAGCAATTGAAACCATCGGCTCCTTCGATTCATTTGGCTCCGAATCTAGACGTCGCAGTTCTTCGATCCCAGGCTCAAACTGGAGATGAACTCCCGCGATTTTTTTAAAGTTCCATCTCTTGAGTGCGTCTGAAAACTTGTCGTGTCGTCCCCAATCTTGCTCATCTACCACCGACGAAAGATAGTCATCGACCTGTGTGGATCGTCTGACTGGACGTTCGGACGATGGATCTACTTCCTTAGACCCAAACCCAGAGCCATAAGTATTCGCATAGCCATCGGATTTCCCGGTTAGTTCTGATTCAGTCGTCGCATGCCCCTCGAATGTCGGATCGAGTTTGAGCACGAGTTCTTTGTCCGGAGCTGCTCCTGCGAAACGCATGTACTCGTAGCGGGTTGCCAGACCTGAACCCAGGTGTTTTTGCCAAGTCGCGGGATCAAAGTTTGATTTGAGGATCTCATAACGCTCTTTTTGTCGTTCTTGAGTCGTCTTGCCTTTGAGCTCTATCCTAACTTTTCCGCCTTGCGATTCGACGAACTTTTTGAAGGCAGTATAAGTGAGATCGGCTGCTAGAGGAGTGCTGACATCTATGTCATCTACAAAGTTTTGAATATCATCCCGAAGTTTTGGATCCCTGAATTGCTCTTGGTTCCTGGCAAAAACCATATTCTTAGATACGTCATTTTTTTGCGAGGCAAGCTGCATTCCACTTCTAGTCACCCAATCTGACCAATCAGACGATAGCTCGGCCAAAAACTCTGCAGGCACTTCTTGAATACCGTCGTAGACCACAAGTTTGACGGCCTTGAGTTTTCCATCCTTGCCGACTTCAAACAACAGCTCGTTCCCCGGCTCGGTCACATCCATCAAAACCGCGAGAGCGCGTGGATTCTCTCGGATAAATCGTTCAAAACCTGCCGCTTGCGCCGATGTTGCTTGAGCTACACTCGTCCACCTCGGATCACGTTTTGGTTCCGGGACATTTCCGACAGAAAGCGGGATCGGCGAATTGATCTCGGGTTTTTCTTCCACTGATCTACCAGGCGAGCCCTTTTGCATATCGGATCGCTTCGCTTCAAACTCTTTGAACTCTGCCTCCAGGGCCGCTATTGTTTTTCCCAGAACTTGCATCCCCTTCAGATCATCCAGTGACTCTGGCATCCGCTGCGCGGAAACAGGGCGCTGTGGTCGGACCCCTTGGCCCTCGTCTTCTTGATCTTTTGAAGAAGGAATCATCCGATATTTTTCAAATATAGTTTTTAAAGAGTACTGGGGTTTCATGCCGATCTTTTCCGCATCGTTTCCCAGTTCGATTAAGATCGTCGACTCCTCGTCGAGGGTTGCCTGATACTTCGGTTCATCGGGGTCCTTGCGCTGCGATGTTAGTTCCAAATCGGAAGGCAGCTCTTCGCCATCGTCAAAAAAACTACTGCTCGATCGCCCACCTGAAATTCCTCCGCGTAGATTCAGATCACCCGCCAATCCTCCATTTCTATTTCTCAAGGTCGCGCCTCGTGAGAAGTCACCCGACTCCTGGTGAGAGTCCCCAAACCCAAACGCGCTTCCGATTCCGTCACCCTGGCGCCGAGCTCTTCCAGAAGCAGTTCTTGCGGCAACTCGCTGTCCAACCAGATGACCTGCGCCAATTTCAGTGAGACTTGAGTTTTCAAGGCACCCACTCGGTTTTGTGGTAGTCGACGACCTCAGGTAGTCCTTCAGCGATTGGCCGATAAAATAATCCCGCTCGAGAAGAAATTTGCGCTCTCCTGGCTCTTGTTTAGAGGCTTTTCCCAGGGATAACAAAGCACCATCTGTCGCTGTTTGCTCCATGACCTGAATTTCCGGATCCCAGGAATTAAACCCTTCGGTCCAGGATGCGAAACCAGATTGCACATGCCCCGGGCTAAAGATCACCAGCGGTGAACCTTCGGCCTTACGATCCCCTCTGATACGACGATCGATCTGGAGAAATAATTGCGTCGCCGAGCTGCATTGGATCCGGTGCGCCTGAAGGGCGTCAAACACATTTGAAAATTCGCGGTTATAACGAAGGCGCGTTCCCGATGCACGCGCGCGGTCAGAGAGGACTTTTTCGAGCGCGATCTTCAAGTCCGTTGCCGTCGGACTCTTGGGCAAATGTGCTTTCACGCGCGAAACGATGTTTTCAAATTCAACGAGAGGAGCCAAGTAGTCGACGGCTTGAATAGACGCCGACATACCCATCGGCAAATTCATACACGACAATTGGGCAATTGTTTCTGGTCGCTTCGACAAAGGCTGAACTCTTCGAGCAAAAAACTGCTGCATCAGTTGAAAACGAGCGAGGTCGTCCGTCGTTAGATCTTCCAACGAGACATTCTCGACAGCGATTTTTTTCTTTTTCGCAATTTTCTCGAGTTCTGTTTTCAAATAAGTGGCATACGGAACTTCCATTTCGGCGTCGGACAAAATATGCACGACACTCAACTCCACCGAGCACTCCGTCGGAGCCGAAACAATCGTTGCGGATTCGCCAAACGGTGGAACCGCAGTTGGCAGTGCCGGGCCAGAAACAGCGCCCAATGGCAAATGACCCACGGACTCTGATAGCGGTGAGGTCGATGCCTTGATTTTCTTGGATTTGGGACGCTTCTTGCGGCCAACACTGACGCCAGGGTCTCCAGCGCCGGTGCCTTTCGGCGCCGCAATGGCCACTGTTGTTGCGATGGATGCAAAAAAACCCAAAGCCAAAAAAGTGACAGAAAATTTTCGCGTTCCGCGGACCATAGACGCATTTCGGCAAAAATGCGCCTCTCCTATAGCGAAGTACTATTTCCCCGTACTACCGAATCCACCCGCACCACGTTTGGTTTCCGAGAGATCACTCACCTCAACTACTGCGGGAGTTAGAATCGGAAGAATGAGAAGCTGCGCGATGCGCTCGCCTGCTTTGAGCTCGATCGATTCCGTCGTCAAATTACGAATCACGACCTGAATCTCCCCACGGTATCCCGCATCGATCACACCGCCGGCGGTCTTCAGACCTTTTTTGGCGAGCGATGATCGATCTGCGACCAATCCCACTGTTGCACTTGGCAACTCCATGGCGATCCCAGTTCGGAGCATAGCGCCTTGACCACCCGCGATGGTCACCGTTTCAAGGCCGTAGAGATCCAAACCGGCATCATCCGGATGCGCTCTCGTCGGAAGTACGGCGTGAGAAACCAGTTTTTTTACCGGAAGTCCGGATTCATTCACAAAAGTGGCAGACATGGGTTGCTCCAGGGTCGTGTTGAGATGCATCATAGTCAAAAGGTCCTTCTCTCCATGAATTCAGTCATTCGCCGCCCAAAAGCCGTACTGTTCGATCACGATGGAGTTCTCGTTTCGAGTGAGGCGCTTCATTTCGAAGCCTGGCGCAAATTATTGGCTAGCATAGGTCTATCCATCGACGCGTTTCCTTTCCACTCTTTTGTAGGACGAACGAGCCCCCAAATCTTGCGTCATATCTTGGATCAATCTCGTCCGGGTTGGACCGAAGCCGAATATCCCCTCGACGCACTTGCGCTCAGAAAAAACGACTTCTACCTTGAGAGTGCCGCAACGGGTCTGGGCCCATATCCAGGCGTGATGGACGGTTTGGTGTGGCTCAAAGCAAACGGGATCCGCGCCGCAGTCGTTTCGAACGCCAAGCGCCGTGAAATTGAGTTCTCCGTAAAAACCCTCAAAATTAGGCCCCATTTTGAACATCTTTTCTCGAGAGACGATGTTCCGCACCCAAAACCTCACCCATCGGCGTTTCTCACGGCCGTCCAAGTCCTGGGACTCGAGCCTGCGGATTGCCTCGCAATCGACGACTCTCCGGTTGGGCTTGAGAGCGCACTCATGGGCGGGATTCCATCGGCCTCAGTCACCACGAACTATCCTGCGTCGGCACTGGAGTCGCCGATTCCGGGAAGACCAGATCTGAAACCAGTTTGGATTGGTGCGTCGATGGAGCAGTTTTTTAACTGGTTAAAATCTCTTCCCACTTCCTAACGGGAACCTCACGAAGAAAACGCCACCCTTTCCTTGCAGCAACTGAATCGATCTGGTACTCGAATCGGTATGTCGGCGAGAAACACGATGTTTTCCTGGATGTTTTTAGTTTGCCTCACCGGGGGCCTGTCTTCTTTTGCAAGCGCGGCGCCGATAAAACCCGAGGCATTTAGCGGACACTACCAATTTTTCGAAGCCGAGTTTCAAGGCAAGCCCGCAGCACCCGGTGACGTTCTCGTCGAAGAGATCCAAATCGAAGTCGAAAAATCTTCGAATACTTTGTTCCTCACCATTCTCGAAGCACGCGACACTAATCTGATCGGAACGGATTTCTTGCCGCCGCTTCTGGAGATCAACGGCTCGCCTGCGAGTACTAAAACTCCGACCGACGGCGGTTGCCGCATTCAAAGTCAATCCTCTAAGACCGACGAGGCATCCATCAAGCGCGTCGCTCGAACGGATGATCGTTGGCTCTGCGCTATTCGCACCAAGCGCATCGAAGAGACGACCGTGATCACGACTTCCAAGCGCAGCACCGAGATGATCGAAATCACCATCAAAGATTCGCTCGGCAAGAACGAACTTTTTCGATTCGTTCTCTTGAAATAATTTTAAAACGGAGCAACCCAAAAGACGCGTCTACTGGGTCTGAATTACTCGCACCACGTCGGCGGCGTCCACGATCGTCTGCTCGTTTTTACCGAGGTTCTTGAGCACGACCTTGCCGCTCTTCCACTCTTCTTCGCCAAACAGAACGACGAAACGCGCACCGAGCTTGAGCGCTTGCTTGATCTGCGCGCCGAACCCTGCTTCGTCGAGCGAAACACCGACAGAAAGTCCTGCTTCGCGTAACGTACGGGAAATCTCTTGCGCCGATTTCCAATGAGCGCGATCCGGAACGCCGACCCAAACATCGAGAGCAGACGAAAAATCAGGCACGAGCGCGTGCGTACGTAAGAAATCTTCGAGCGTCACATCGCCCATTCCAAATCCCACACCCGAGAGCTGATTTTTGCCAAATAACCCTAGCAAATTATCATAGCGACCACCACCGAACATCGCACGGCGATTCTCCGGATGTGTATCGTAAATCTCGAACACGGTACCGGTGTAGTAGTTCAAACCGCGCATGATCGACGGATCAAATCGACAGGAGTCTTTGAGGCCCAGGTCCTGAAGCCGATCAAACAATTGCGACATCTCGTCGACGGCAACTCCCGCGAATTTGGAGCGTATCGCTTCGAACCCTTCATTAAAGAAAGCGTCGATCTGCGAAATTTCCGTCGCACCCAAACCCAGATCCTTGAGCCACTGATGAAATTTCTCTGGCCCGATCTTATCCTTGGCGTCGATGGCCTTGGTCACCTTGTGCGCGCGTTCGGCATCCAAACCGAGGCTACCGAAAAATTGGTCCATGAGCCCGCGGTGATTGATGCGCATATCGAGGTGCGCGTTGCCGCCGAACGAACGAATGAGTTCGTGAGCGAAATACAGCGTCTCCGCGTCGGCCATCGAACGCTCGCCACCAAGCACATCCACGTTCAACTGCCAGTGTTCGCGCAAACGGCCCTTCTGAGGTTTTTCGTAGCGCCAGAGATTCGGGATCGAGAACCATCGAATGGGCTTGGGGAGTTCGTTGAACTTGCCCGCCACGAGTCGCGCCAGCGTCGGAGTCATTTCTGGACGAATGGCCACCTTACGATCACCGCGGTCTACGAAATGATAGAGCTGCTCGTTGACCAACTCTTCGCCGGATTTTGCAGCGTAGAGTTCAAAAGATTCCAAGATCGGCCCGTCATATTCCTGAAAACCGAACTTAAGCGCGGTCTCGCGCATCTTGCCGAACATCCATCGGCGAAAACGCATCTCATCAGGATAAAAATCGCGGGTGCCTTTGTAACTTTGGGTAGAAATGAACGACATAGAAGGTCCCTTATTCTTAACGAATGCGGCCCCAATGTTCAATGACGGACCGAAGGCGCCCGGTACGGATTATCCTTCTCCGGACGGAGTCTCCGACGGAGCCTCGGTTTCACCGCCGGCCCTACGGTAGACCCGGACCTTTTCTATCAGGCGCGATTTGGCGGCTTTCTGTTTTTGTTCCGCACCGTAGGTCGCTTGATTATACGACGATCCCGCCAAACCGGATCGATTGGAAGAATCGATGAGCGCCTCACGAGAATTGATATAAGCGAGGTACTCGCTCTTGCACTCGATCTGCGCTTCGTCTGCCACCTGCTCGGCAGTGCGTTTGGTATTCACCAGCGTTTCGAATTTCTCGTCCAAACAGTCGAGATAGGTGCCGTAAGCGGCATGGTTCGCGGCTTCGAGTGCCTTGACTTCGGGGGAAACTTGTCCGCTCGAGCAAGCAAAAACGGACGAAATTGCGACAGAAACGAAAAACCCACGGATCGGTTTCATAGTTTAAATCCTCGATTTTTTACCGACAATTCCCCGTTCTCTGGTTAAAGTCAATCTTGCATGAAACGAAAAACCAAGCCCCGTTCTTCCTCCAAAAAATCAGAACTAACCTACGCCTCCCCACGTGTTGCAGCGATTCAGATGCGCTCCACTCCTAACCCCGAAGAAAACCTCGCTCTGGCGCACTCACTTTTTCAAGAAGCTCTGAAACACGACCCAAACTGGGTCGCGTTCCCGGAGAATTTTCTGTTTCTCGCGCCTGATCGCCAAGCCAAGGACTACGCACAAACGCTCAAAGGCGAATGGATTGAAATCCTCGCTGAATGGGCCTGCGAAGCAGACGTTTGGCTACACGCCGGAACTATTCCGATGAAAGGCAAAGGCGGCAAGACCACGAATACGACCCTACTGTTTTCTCCGGACGGCGATATCGTTTCTCGTTACGACAAAATCCATTTGTTCGACGTCAACGTCGCTGGCGACCAGAGTTACAAGGAATCCACGCACATCGAAGCTGGCAAAAAACCTGCGCTCGTCACGACTCCTTGGGGTAGAGCCGGACTGTCCGTTTGTTATGACTTACGATTTCCGGAACTCTATCGTCACTACTCCAAAAAAGGCGCCGAGATGCTGTTCATTCCTGCAGCATTCACCCAGAAAACCGGGCAAGCGCATTGGGATGTGTTGACTCGCGCGCGAGCGATCGAGAATCTCTCTTATGTGATCGCCCCCGCACAGTGGGGATCTCCGTACGAAGGACGTACCTGTTTTGGGCATACGCGAATCATTGACCCTTGGGGACGCGTCGTAGCCGAAAGAAAAGAAGGCGACGGCGTAGTCTGGGCGGATTTGAATTTTCCGACCCTCGCGGAATACCGAGAAAACCTTCCCTGCCTCTCGCACCGTAAACTCGGATGAGCGATTCGAACATCCTAGAAGTCAGCTGGAGTTCAAACGCGCCACTGACCGTCGGCGCTTACCGCGATTTTTTGGCGTATTTGGAACTCGCACCTCATGTCATCGTTCGTGCGACCAGCGTCGATCAAACCGCGTACTTTTCGCTCAAAACCGGACCGCTGTCGGACTCCGTTCGCGCGGAATGGGACCAACGTTCATTCGCGCAAGGGTACCGCATCGAGTGGTATACGCAGACAATGCCCGCGACTGCGTTTTCTCGCGATGGTTATCGCATCACCGGGCTCACTCCGGAGATTCGCGCCGACCATCTGAAAAAACTCCTGGAACCCTTCAATGCGGATTCTATCGTATCGCTCCATTCTGAACCTCATCGAGAGTTCGTCTTGACTCGAATCCAAGTCCTGGCCCAAACGATCGACGAAACAGGCATTCGTGAACGACTGCTGAAAATCCGCGAAACTGAGAATGGTCACGAGTGGAATCTTTTGCCGACCGGATGGATCCCTGAGGATCTCAGAATGGCCGCGTTTGATTTGGATTCTACACTGATTGAGCAAGAGGGCCTCGATGAGTTGGCTCGCGAATATGGTTGCTATGAACCCGTCTCGCAAGTGACGGAGGCTGCTATGCGTGGGGAACTCGACTTTGCGGCGTCGTTCACTCGACGTGTGGCCTACCTCAAGGGCCTTGAACGTCAGGCAGTGAAAACGGTTTTTGAGCGCATCGAACTCACGCCCGGCGCAGAGGATTTTTTCGCGTTCTTGTCGCGGAATGGAATTCAGAGCGCGATTTTTTCCGGAGGATTCGATTTTTTCGCCGAACCGATCGCGGCGCGACTGGGCATTTCCTGGGTCGTCTGTAACCGACTGGAGTGGAAAAACGATCAAGTGACGGGAATGCCTCTTTTCCCCATTGTCGACGCTGCACGCAAAGCTCAGGCACTCATCGAACTTCGAGAAAAACTCTCACTGATTGCAGGCGATACACTCGCCGTTGGTGATGGCGCGAACGATATTCCGATGCTTCTAGAAGCCGGTGCCGGCGTCGCTTTTCACGCAAAACCCAAGGTGAAACAGGCGGCTCGACTTGCACTCGATCGACGCGATCTCCGGTTATTGATCCCGCTCCTCGGATTTGTTCCGGATTAGGCTCGGTGGAAATCCGCTGGGGACGTCGGAGCGGTCGCCTGGCATGAAAATCGGCGGTACTGCCGATTTTTGATTGAAAGCCCTCGTTAAGTCGGGGCAAACTAGTCAAAATTTAAACCATCATTTTGATTGAAGGGATATCCTCATGGATTTTGCACTACTTACCGCCGACGGCGCGATGTTCTTGCTGCGTTGGATGCACGTTTTCTTTGGTATCGTTTGGATCGGACACTTGTACTATTTCAACTTCGTACAAGGCGCGTTTTTCGCCGAAACCGACGCCGCCACCAAGAACAACGCGATCACAAAACTCGTGCCTCGCGCACTCTGGTGGTTCCGTTATGGCGCACTTTTCACGTTCTTGACCGGTGTTGGCCTCATCACTGGAAGAATGCACCAAGGTTTCAATTTCGCTTCTTCCTGGGGTGTGAACATCCTCACCAGTATGTCCATGGCGACGATCATGTTCTTGAACGTCTGGTTGATCATCTGGCCAAATCAGAAAATCGTCATCGCATCGGCCACCCAAGTACTGGGCGGCGGACAGGCACTTCCAGAAGCACCAGGCGCGGCCGCAAAAGCCGGCCTCGCCTCTCGCACGAACGTCTTCTTCTCCCTCGCGATGCTGTTTTTCATGGTCGGCGCACGAAACCTGAACATCACCACCAGCGAAACCTCTAACTTTGTCGCACTGGCAGTTGTTTTCGGAATCATCATCATCGGAATCGAGCTCAACGCGCTCAAAGGCAAAATGGGACCTCTGACCACCGTCAAAGGCGTCATTCACTGTGGCGTCGCGCTCGCAGTCGTCATGTATGTGATCGCAGAAGTTCTGCTCTAATCAGCATTTACAAAGAGCTCTTGCAGCCCGATCCTTTTGCGAGGATCGGGCTTTTTTTTGGACTCACGGTCGGTACATGGGCCTCAGTTCACACGCTATTGGCGTGAAAGTACCTCAAACCGTCGTCAATCAATCGGCAAGATCGCATTCTATTCGGATGTGGAAGTATCTGGTTACAGGCCGAGCATCTCGGCTCGAACGCGCCTGAGATAAAGTTCGGATTGATCGCGAACTGACGTCCGCATCTTTGGCCGCATCATGCGAGAGAAGAAATCCGTATTTTTGAGCAGGTCAAACTCCACCGGCAAGAACTGTGAGTAGATCAGACTCGACTCACTCGCACACCGAAGGTCGTATTCCTCAGCCCAACCATCGAAATAATGATCCGTGTAGAGATCTTGAACCCAGATATGAAGTCGCGCGCCGTCGCGTTTCTTACGAACATCGAGTACCTGGCGAATCTCCAGGTAGCCGCCGCGCTTGGCAAATTCTAGTCGACGACTCACCACTTCTCCGGACGCGGGTGGATCCAGACGACTTGCCTCATCCACTCGTTTCTTCAGCCATGCCCAGGCATCCACGGCATCGTCTGTCAGATCATACCCTCGTCGACGTCCGTCTTTTTGAGCCTGATCCACGCGGGATTTTACCAAGCTCAGATAATGCGCGTAGCGATCGTCTTCAGCTTTGGCTGCAAGACTCAAGCTCTCGGGCTCATTGAGTTTCACTTTGCAGGGAAACCCAGAGCAACCTGAAATAGTCTTGAGTTCCTTACTCTCGTACGGCTCCCAACCTTGAAAAAGCGGCTTACCAAAAGCATAGGCGCGCGCCCGATCCAAAACATCCGAACATTTTTTACCATCGGGGATCGAGATTTTTTCGACTCGAACAGTAAAAAGCAAATGACTATCGTCGGACTCATATCGAGACCAGACGGCGTCGGTCTTCACTTTTTCCGAAAGATCGCCGTACGGGCTGAGACTCAAGCCCGCTTCGGCCGAAACACTCGAGATGAGCGCTAAGAGCAGCTTAACGGAAAGCGAAAAGCAGTTTGATTTCTTCGTCATCGAAGGTGATCCCGGCGCCAAAAGACCAGGCATATTTTGCGTTAACCTTACGGGTCGACTCAAGACCGCCACGGACATAGACGGATCTAAATACATCGGAGTTCATGAGAGGATGCACTTGAAACATCAAACGGTCATTGATCGATATTCCGCGACCACCCCGCATATAAATGTCTGTTCGAACATGAAATGCTTCCTCTTGTCCTTTAGGACCGAGGTGAATGATCCCTGATACTGCGCCGTCTCCATGAAGAGCGCCCGCAGAAAAATCAAACCGATTATAGAATATCTTGCCGAGCATCGCCGTAAACAGAAGCCCGGTTTCTTGGGTTTCTTCGGTCCGCGTCTGGGTCGTTTGGCCACCGGCAATCGTTGTCGTATTCGTATTGTTCAATCGACCGCGAGGGTCCATCGAAATACCAATCAAATAGTAACGAGTCGGATTCGGGAAAATCTGAAGTTGGAAGAAGCCACGACCACCGTCATAGACCGGAATCTGCTCCGCTCCGAGATTGATCGCAAAACGAATGTCATTCGCTTTGTTCAAGAACTTGTTCACGTTCTTCATCGCTTTCATCATTTCCTCGGCGTAAGCCGGGTCATTGATGAGTTTTCCGACGGAACCCTCACCGCGATTGATGCGCTCCATGATCTGACGGAGGTTTTCGAAGGAAGCTTCCAGCTTGGCAAGTGCACGACGAGCCGTCGAGTTCAAGCCGCCTTCTGGCGAAAAACTCTTAGAAACGCTGTCGAGCGTTTTGTTCAATTGCTGAACGGTTGCGCGAAGATCTTTTGGATCCAGACCTTCTTTGAGGTTTTTGGAGAGCTGGGTCAGCTCGACCATCAGCTGGTCGGCTTTTTCCATGAGCTTATCCATGTCACCGGCGCGGTTGCCGACGGGGATTTCTTTTCCGGGGACTTCATCGCCCTGAGCCGCGTAAGCCGAAGGCATCAAGAAGTTCCAAAGGCGGCTCTGCTCTTTGGAGAACGGCGAGGCCTCTTCTTCTTTGAGTTGCACGGCGGGAATTTCGTTCTGACTAGGCGAACGCCCTGCACCCGAGGAGCTCGTCGGGGTGGCATCCTTCAGTACGGTGTTACCCACATAGCGAACGGGCTTCAGTTCAACGAACTTATCCCCCAAGAAACCTTCACCGCGGATGTAGGCACGGGTATCCGGAATGACCTCCACCGGGGCGGTGATACAGATGCCCAAACGAACATGAGTTTCGGAGAGCGTAACCGATCTCAGATAGCCGACTTGCAGCCCCAGCGAACGAACCGGCGATTTGGTTTTCAATCCGGTCGCGTCTTCGATGTTGATGTAGATCGGTTCGCAACTCCGCCACCAGTACGGGCGGTCATTCACGAAAACTGTGAGTACACCGACGATCAAAATGCCGAGTACCGTTAAAATTCCTACTTTTGCCCGTGTAACCTGATTCGTATCGTTGACGCTCATTTTTACCCTAACTCAAGACTAGTTTCGCGAAGCCAAACGGAAGGAACGAAGTGAGAACATAGTCGATGAGCAGAATCAAAAGACAGCTCGCGACGACCGTGTTTCGAGTCGCTAGGCCAACTGCCCGAGCGCCTCCGTATGCGCGGAATCCGTTGAAACAACCGACCCACGTCAGAATCAAACCGAATGCGGAACCTTTGACAATACAATGCACCAAATCGATGCGATCTACCACCTTGGAATACTGTTCCCAGTAAATGGCTGGGTCGAGCCCCATGATCCCGCAAGCCACACCAGCTGCCGCAATACTCGCAACTGCGGTGAAAAAAATACTCAAAATCGGGAGCATGACCAAGCCCGCAACTACGCGTGGCGTGATCAAGTATTCAATCGGATCCACTGCCATCACTTCGAGTGCATCCACTTGCTCTGAAACTTTCATACTGGCGATTTCGGCGGCCATCGCAGCTCCGGCGCGCCCCGTCACCATAATCGCTGTCATCACGGGCGCGAGTTCTCGAAACATCGCGACGCCGACGCTGCCCCCCAGGAGCGCTTCGGCATTAAAAAGATGAAACGAAACGTAGAGCTGATAACCCAGAACTCCGCCCAGGAACATGGCCGCCACCACGATGATTCCACTGGAGCTGACGCCGATGATTTCGCAGTGTCGGAGAAAAATGTTTCGACGATACCAGATACGGGAGAGCGCCTTGAGCGTATCGCCGATAAAAAGGGTGAATTCCCCGGCAAGAGCAAGCGAGGACTGAATCATCTCTTGAATAGACACGTTGATATTAGATACAACATGAAGCTCACGCGAAGCACAAGATGATTCTTCTTAGTCGATTCCTCCAGAAACATGCCCTACTCGTTTTCCTGATCGCTTGCGTGCTCTCGGTCGCCGGGGTTTTTTATTCAGCAAAACTGTATTTAAACCTCAAGACCGACCTCGAAGAACTCTTACCCACGACCGCCCGCAGCGTCCTGGATTTGACTGAGGTGGGCGCACGCCTGGAATCGATCGATAACCTTTCCGTGGTGGTCCTTTCTGAAAATGGTGCGGCCTCCAAGCGTTTTGTTCAAGACTTCGAACGCGAACTCCTGAAACTCCCGAAAGACGTCGTTGCCTCGGTTGAGACTAACATCCAGAAAGAACTCGCGTTCTTCATGAAGCGACGAGCGCTCTACCTCGAGACTCAGGAACTCGTGCGTATCCGCGACTACGTCAAAGCGAAAATTGACTACGAGACCACGCTCTATAACCCACTCGTCATTTTTGCTGAAATCAATATCCCGGAACCCACCCTCGACTTGCAGGCGATGAAGTCGAAGTACGACTCCAAGCTCTCGACGTACGCCCATTTCCCAGACGGCTATTACGCGACTCCAGACGAAAAAGTTCGAATCGTCCTGGTCTACTTACCGAGCAAAAGCACGGGCGGCGGAGACATCCACAAGATGAAGTCGGCGGTCGAAGAAATCGTCGCGCGCCTGGACCCTAAAAAATATGCTCCGGACCTCGACATCAAGTACGCAGGAGGCGTTCAGAACACGATCGAGGAACAAGCGGCCCTCGTGGCTGACCTCGAGCTCTCCACCGTGATTGTATTGGTCATCGTGGGCGCCGCAATGTGGGTCTTTTTTCGCGCATTGCGCGCGTCGATTGCTCTTTTTGTCGCTCTCCTCATGGGAACTTTCTGGACGTTCGGCGTGTCTTACTTTGCGATCGGATACCTGAACGCCAACTCCGCATTCTTGGGCTCGATCGTCTTGGGCAACGGTATCAATTTTCCGATCATCCTGCTGGCGCGTTACCTCGAAGAACGTCGTGCCGATAAATCCCACTCGGACGCCCTCGACATCTCCATGCGGCAAACCGCGATCGCGACCCTAACCGCAGCTTTAGCGGCCGGCCTCGCGTACGGGTCGCTCGCCTTAACCGGATTCCGAGGTTTCCGGCAGTTCGGAATCATCGGACTGATCGGGATGGTGCTCTGCTGGATCGCGTCCTATACGGTGATGCCAGCGATTCTGACGTTGTTTGACCGAACACGCTCCTTGAAACCGACCAAAGCGCCTCCGCGCTCCTGGATCGCCGGCTCCATCGCTTATCTAGTAAAGAACCATGCACGGCCAATCGCCATCGCAAGCCTCGTATTGACGGGAATCTCGATTTTCTCGGTCACGCGATACAATAAGACGATCATCGAAACCGACCTTTCTAAACTCCGCAACAAAGAGTCCATCGAAAAAGGCTCTGGCTACTATTCCAAATACGTCGACGAAGTATTTCAGCGTTACTTGAGCCCAATGGTGATCCTGCCACACAATCGCGAAGACGCGCTCAAGATCGCCGACATCCTCAAGAAGAAAAAAGAGCAAGAAGGCGACCAGAGTCTGATCGCTAGCGTGCAGACCATTGACGAATTCATCCCAACGAAACAGGCGGAAAAAATCGCAATATTGGGCGAAATCCAGCGGATGCTCCCGGAATCTATCCTGAAAGAATTGCCCGACTCCGAACGAAAACTCGCGCGTGAACTGGCGGGACCGAACGCCCGGCAACCATTCGGTATGAATGATCTGCCGCCCATGGTGCGGAGCAAGTTCACCGAACGAGATGGCAAAATCGGAAATCTAGTGGTCGTCGAGCCTCCTCTCGGGAACGTCTCAGAGGACGGCGACAAGCTCATCGCGTTCATTAAAGAACTCCGAGATACGGCCGACTCCGTGTCCCCGGGCGCACCTGTCGCCGGAACGCTACCCATCTCGTCCGACATGATCGAATCGATCATTCAGGATGGACCCAAAGCGACTCTATTCGCATTTATCGCGGTCGTCGTCTTGGTGATCGTGTTGTTTCGTTCTCCGTCGATTTTCTTTCCGATTATCTTCGGACTCATCATGGGCGTGGGCTGGCTCGTCGGCTTCATCCTGATCTTCTGGTATAAGGTGAATTTCCTAAATTTTATCGCACTCCCGATTACGTTCGGCATCGGAGTCGACTACGCCGTCAACGTGTTCAGCCGTTATCGCGAAGAAGGTCCGGATAGTTTGATCAAAGTACTCCGCGACACGGGCGGTGCAGTCATGCTCTGTAGTTTCACGACTGCGATCGGCTATGGATCACTTCTGATCGCGCAAAATCAAGCGTTCGTCAGTTTTGGTGTGCTCGCCGTGGTCGGTGAAATCACTTGCCTCGTCGCCGCCATGTTCTCGCTGCCCTCACTCTTGCTGTTTTTCCGACCAGCGCGAGATCGGGGATAATCTCTAAAAAAGTAGTAGCCCAGGAATCAACGCCGGCAACATCAGGCGCTTCTTCAAGTCATCGACGCCGAGACTGAGTGGATCGTTTTTGGCTCGCGATACATCAGACGGATAGGCTTTCCTGAGCGTTTTGATATCGTCCATGCTGAGCCGAAGAATCGCAAAACCATTTTCGACATGAATTTTTCGGTTGGCGTAGCCGCTCCAGATCGGACTCCTGAGTAGGTCCTCGGGAACCAAGATGAGCGTACTGAGATCCTGAAGCAGGTGCTCGGCGACGTCTCCACCTTCATTGGGAAACGAACGATTCAACGTGGCACGACCCCAGTCATCTGACTGAAAGATCGCCATCAGCCAGTCGTTTCCACTGCAATTTTTCATGCTGCCCAAACAGGCACTCGGAATCACCCACCTCCGAGCGAAACTCAATGGCGGTAGTGACTTCATGAGTTTCTTGAGTCCATTTTCAATCGGAAGTATACCCCGATCCATGTCCTGTTTGGCCATCTTATAGAATTGCATCGCCGTACGTAACTGGGACTGTCCCCAATAATACAGCTGCGTGAACGCGGCGATACTTCGATCCTGAATCTCCACCAAGGACTGCTTTTTCGAACGCAGGAACGTTTGCCGATAGGTGTAAGCGTTCTCGTAACGTTTCAAGAACAAATACAACGTCGACTCTCCACTCTCTTGGAATGCCGTTTTGAGTTCAGGCAATGCATCGAGAATCGGGTACTGCTCCAGACGTTGACGAAGCGTCGTGTACAAAATGGCATGTTTCGAGTTTGGTGCGATCGGGTCCATCGCTTGATATCCATAGCCGGGACTCGTGAATCGAGCAGTATTCTCCTCGATAGTCGTATGACCAAACAGGATGATCCGATCTAAAAATGAATCTGAGGCAAGAACCTCACTCTCCGGCAAAAAAGCTAAAACTTCGCGAAGCATCATATAAGCATTCAGCGCACGATTACGCTTGAACGCGCCCTTTTGCATCCCGGCCCCGCGCCCTTCTTCAAAAAGGAACATGCCATTGAATTTATTTTTGTGTTTTTCCCAGTACTCGGGAAACTCCCGCATCCAAGGCAGTAGGATGAACTGCGATTTGCTCACCGTGCGGCCATCCGCCGACATCTCCAGCGGCTTTTGCGCGCTGACATTTCGCGAAATGGACGCCGGTTCGTACCACTTCCCGTCGAATTCAACGCTATCGGCGGTTCGTTCGCTCTCTTGAATCGGGACGAATGTTTCGATGTAAGTCGACAGTTCAAGATCGGTCCCATCGGTCGTGTGGCGATAGAACTCTCGTTGCTCAGACGTCAATGTCTGCGCCACCACCATGTGATCTAAGGCTCGATCATCAATATTTCGAATATGGGTTTTTGGATCGATCGCGACTCGGCGAAGATCCGAGAAATAGAACGCTTCTTTGACCCGATTCATCAAAAGCACGGTGCAGTCCCCGTACTGGGCGTTCCAGGGGCTCGTGCCGCCATTTACTCCGCCTTCGACGTAGCGATGGATCAAGCTGATGCCCGAGCCCGCGTGCGCGCTCCCCGCCCAAATCAGCGCAAAAAATAGGAATTTGAAATGGAATTTGGACCACTCCATATTTCTATTTTATCGGTGTAAAACACCCAGAGACTGAGGATAAACCGCTACTTGCGTCGGAACCCTGACGAATGAGTGAGTGGGACTTCTGCTCCCTCAAATGAAAATAGGGTTTTACGTCGTTCAATTGACGCAAAACCCTCAAAAGATCTACTGAGGAAAACTCCCCACTCCTAGCGGTAGGTCGGCAGGTACATGGAAACCGAGGAGAGAGCTTGTTTGCGGTGGTCCCATGTTCCGAAAATGGTCAGCTTGGCACCCGATAGTTCGGTCTTATGGTAACCATAGCGGCTCAAGGGGAAACTCAGGGTCTGCGATCCATCCATTTCACACATATTTTCCGATTTATGGATGACAACTGCGTGGCACTCGAGCTGCTCTTTGATTCGAAAACAACCTTTTGTTTCAAGTGAAAATTCATGTTCACCACACCCCGTATAGTAGGACACGTTGACCAGAATATTCTTCTTCGTCCCGTCCAGCTGCGCCGAAATGATCTCAACCTCGGCTGCATTTGCCGCACACATCACCTGACCGACCCACATCAAACAGGCTACAAAAATAGTCTTTTTCATAAATGGATCCTCTACTAGATTTTTTCTAAAACGGTTTTCAGATCATCAGCCAAGCGGAGGATTTTTTCGTCTGTTTCGTTGAAATTTCGATCTTCGATGATTTCATCGCGCAAGACTCGTGTTTGGCGAAATTGTCCGACCGCAGATTTTGCTCCACGATAAGCCCCATAGGCTGCGCCACCCATTCCACCAAAAGTCAGCAAGAGTGGAGCCGCGGTAGCGCCGGTACTCATACCGATTGCGACCGTCGCTAGACCGCCGTAGAACCAGATATAGGGAATAGCAACGACCGCACCTACTGCGAGTACCGTCACACCAGCGGCCTCGAGCTGCTCTTGAAGTCTCTGATCTTGAAGTTCTTGTTTCGTGTAACCGGTGGATTTCCCGAGTTGCTCACATTTCTTGATCTTAAAATTGCAGAGCTTAAAAGTGAGCTTCGCCTGTTTCGTTTTCTCGATCACGATCGCAGTGTTCGTGCCAATCACGTCCACGGCTTTTGCATACGGAGCCAAAGTAAATTGCGCTGCACAAACCAAACCTACCAACCACGTTATCTGTTTCATTTCGACATCCTTCTAAAAGTTAAGTGGGCTAACTGACGTATTGCGTTATGTGTCATTTTTTACATTTTGTAAATAAATTTTTTATAAAATATAATGATCAAAAATCGATATGCCTTCTAAAAAGAAACAGTCCACAACGAAGACCGATCCAAAAACCCGTATTTTACAGGCTGCACTCACGCTCTATACGCGCGACGGATTTGCGGAAACCCGCATGCTAGACATCGCCCGCCAGGCCAAAGTCAGCCACCCGCTCATGCGTTACTACTTCCCGGATCTCGACTCGCTCACTCGAGCCGTATTCAATGAGGTCCTCGAGTCGCTGAAGAAAAAAACGATCGAATATATCGATCGAAGCACCTCGGCCTCCGATCGACTCCTCGACTACGTCGCTGCGCCTTTTGATTGGGGAATCGAGAATCCGAGACTCATCTCGGTTTGGCTCTACCTTTATTATCAAGCGAGTTTTAGCCGAGCGATTCGTGAACAGAACACGGAGATTCGACAAGTCGGACGCAGGCGGATCGAACAGATCCTTTTTCACGGTATCGCGACCGACTCGTTTGGACTCAAACCTGCGGACGTCTCGCGCACCGCTCTCGAAGTTCACACCATCACGACCGGTGGATTGACGATGGCGTTCAATGAGAACGGGCTAGAACCTCAGCAGATCAAGAAGCTCTGCCAAGACCTCTGTCTGACCGCCGCACTGGCTCCAAAAGACAAAAAACGCTAAAAGGCGCCGTGCACAAAGTCCGGAATTTTCGCTCCGAATCAGCCAAATTCGTGGTAACCCCATCGTATGTTTAAAAACTTAAAACCCCTCATGATCGCTCCTGTGATCGTGGGCGCCCTAGGATATTTCGTCGATATTTACGATCTCGTGCTGTTCAGCATCGTACGCGTACCGAGCCTCAAGGGACTTGGATTCGAGGGACAAGAGCTCCTCGACAACGGCGTACTCCTCATCAATATGCAGATGATCGGAATGCTCGTCGGCGGACTCGTCTGGGGCGTGCTGGGCGACAAAAAGGGCCGGATTTCCGTTCTATTTGGATCGATTCTCCTCTACTCGACGGCCAACCTGCTGAACGCGTTCGTTACGACGATTCCAGCCTACGCAGTCCTTCGATTCATCGCGGGGGTCGGACTCGCCGGAGAACTCGGCGCCGCCATCACGCTCGTCTCAGAATCTCTCCCGACTCGCCTTCGCGGCTATGGTACCTCGATTGTCGCTTCTTTCGGTATTTGTGGCGCGCTTCTGGCGGGCTACATTGGCGAGGCGTTCGATTGGAAAATTGCTTATTTCGTTGGCGGAGTGCTCGGGCTCGCGCTCCTCGTCCTCCGCATCAAGATGAAAGAAAGCGCGCTCTACTCGAGCGTCAAACAAGACGATCATGTGAAACGCGGCGACCTCGTCCTCCTGCTCGGGTCGTGGGATCGGTTCAAACGCTACGCGCTCTGTATCTTGATCGGAGTTCCACTCTGGTATGCGGTGGGACTCTTGATCACCTTCTCGCCGGAAATCGCTCGCACGATCGGAGTGCAAGGCGAGGTCAGCGCCGGTCGGGGTATTTTAATGTTCTACGCGGGACTCGCCGTCGGTGACCTGGGTTCCGGTATGATCAGCCAATGGCTCAAAAGCCGCCGCGGGGCGACGCTCATTTTCATGATCATCTCAGCGGCAACGACCTTTCTCTATTTTCAATCAGCCGGATACACCACCAACCAATTCTATGGAGTCTGCGTACTCATGGGTATTGGCTATGGATATTGGGCTCTGTTCGTGACAATCGCCGCCGAACAGTTCGGCACCAACCTCCGCGCAACGGTCGCGATTTCGGTACCGAATTTTGTTCGCGGATCCGTCGTTCCACTCACGATGATTTTTCAATGGTTGAGCCCACAGCGAGGAACCATTGCAGCCGCCTCCTGGATTGGAGTCGGCGTTTTCGCGATTGCGTTATTAGCCCTTTACCGTATTGAAGAGACGTTCCATAAAGATCTTCAGTACCTGGAATAGGCGAATAGCCGCGGAATGACCTGAATGGCGTTTTTCAAAAATCTGTCCGAATTTTTCGCACGCGAACGCGCGGCTTGGCCAGCTTGGTGGTCGGAGCAATCAGCACTTCGCAAGCATTTCCCTTGGATCGCAACGGTCGCCTACTGGGTAGTGATCGGACTTCTCAATAGCCTTCGCGTAGAACATTTCGCGCTCGGGATCTTGATCGCGTCTCTCGCTTACGGCGGTCGAACTGCCACTAAAGTCCTGACTTTTCTGCTCCCGTTCTATCTGACGGGCGTCGTCTACGATAGTCAGCGATTTTATTCGGACTATATTCGAGGAGAAATCCACGTCCGTTTTCCCTACGAATTCGATAAACGCGTTTTTGGCATCACCTACCAAGGCGTGAGACTGACGCCGAACGAGTTCCTCCAACATTTCATTCATCCGGTGCTCGATTTAATCACTGGATTCTTCTACCTGTTTTTTATCGCGATTTACGTCGGCGTCTCCGCCTATCAAACGTTCTGGCTACCCACTCGCTCCAAAGATCCCGTTGTTCGTCGGCATGCAAGCCGTTTTGCGCCGTATACGGCGTGGGCATTTTTCCACGTGAATTGGATCGGATATACGACCTACTACTGGTTCCCGGCGGCGCCACCTTGGTACGTCACGCTCCACGGTCCTGTCGAACCAGCAAAACTCGATACGCTTCCAAACCCGGCGGGCGCGATTCGTTTCGATGAATTACTTGGCACTCATTTTTTCACAGGGATGTACGGACGGAGCGCTGACGTCTTCGGCGCGATCCCCTCACTCCATGTCGCCTATCCATTGATGGCGTTTTTCTTCGCACTTCAGATTGGGAGCCTGCGGGTTTTCTGCCTCTGCTTCTATCTGATCATGTGCTTCTCAGCCGTCTACCTGAACCACCACTACGTGCTCGATATCCTCTGGGGATCCGTCTACACAGTCATCGTATTCGCCGGTATCCGTTGGTGGGCTGAGCGCAAGAGCGCAGCTCACCAGACCTAGCGACTCATTGGACCGAGGTAATCGTCAATTCTCGAGATTGGCCGCGACTGATCAGTTCGATCGCGTCTCCAGGTTTTTTATCGAGTAGCTCCGTTCCGATCGGGGACTCGGGAGTGATGACGAGTGCGGATCGACCGTTGGCGGAGAGCTTGGTTCCGCCGCCGAATCGAGCGAGCAAATAGAGAACCTTTTGGCCGTCTTCGTCCTCAAGTTCAAAAAGCGAGTGTTCAGACTCGGAGATCGCGGAGAAGTACTGAATCTGCTTCATCAATTCCTCGCCCCGGGCTGCTTGCGCTGCCGCCAAGTAGGAACTCTCCAATCCGCGCGTGTCGTATTGATCTTCGGCCTTGCTCTCTTCGTGAGTAGCCGCTTCATGGGCCGCCTGTGCGGATTTCGCGAGGATCTCGAGCTCTTCGTTCAACTTCTGGACGAGGGATTTTAGGAACGCGGATTTGAGAGAAGTCATAAGTGAACCATTGCGCGAAAGACGCGCTAAACTCCATAGAAAAAGCCCGGCCACTCAATCGAAGCGCCGGGCTCTTGATTTTTGAACAACGGGAACTAAGCAGTCGGCGTTTCGGTGGTCGCAGGAGCAGCAGCTACCGCATCTGGCCCCTTCTTCTTACCGATGTACAAACCGTTATGCTTCACTTCTTCGCGTGGCTCACGTGGAGGACGTGGGGCGCGAGGTGCACGCGGCTCACGTGGTTCACGCGCTGGACGAGGTGCGCGCTCAGTGCGTTCACCCGGTGCGCCAGGAGCACCCGCTGCACGAGGCTCGCCACTGCGCTCTTGGCTACGATCGCTGCGAGGTCCGCGACTATCGCCACGGCCCTTGCCATCACGTCCGCCGCCTTTGCCGCCCTTACCGCCGCGACCACCGCGTTTGCCGTCGCGTCCACCGCGCTCGTCACGAGCAGGTGCGGCTGCGCGAGCTGCATCAGCAAAAAATTCGACAACATAAATCTTGCCGTCTTTTTCGACCGCACTGGATGGGGCTTTTTCGTTTTCATTGAGAGCGCCAACGACGACGCGCTTGAGGTTACCTTTTTTGCCGGCGACGAGTTCGACGGCAGCCAAGAATGCGACGAGCTTGTCACCTTCGAGTTTGGTTGCTTCGGTGATTTTCGCATTCAGGGTTTCGGTCGTTTTTTCCGCGATCGCGCCTGCGATTTCTTCTTCGGTTTTACCTTCGGCCTTAAGAGCTTCGGTCGCCGCGTTGGCTGCTTCGGTTTTAAGCTGCGCGAGCTTGCCTTCGAAATCCTTGAGTTGCTTGCCAACAAATTCTGTAATCGTTCTCATATACTTTCTCCTCGTTACTTCTGATAGATGCGCTCTTGTTCGACCACGTCGAATACTTCGCGCATGATTTCTGCGACATTGTCGATGGTTCCCGCGTCGATCGTCATCGCGGGCTGAATTCGGAAACTGGAGGCATAAGCCATCGTCAGCAGTCCGCGCTTCAGGAATTCATTAAAAATCTGATTGGTCGCCGTCTTAGACAGGGGTTCTTTGGTCTTCTTGTCTTTGACGAGTTCGATCGACAAGAACAATCCGCGACCACGCGCTTCGCCCACAAATGAGTAACGATCTTCGAACGGCTTGAGTCTGGAGAGAAAATGCGCGCCGACCACACGGGAATTCTCGACGAGATTCTCTTCTTCGATGATCTTGAGCGCGGCTGCACCCGCTGCACCTGCAAGCGGGTTACCGCCGTACGAGGACGAGGATCCAGATGGAATCGACCAGGGTTTAGCCGACGTGATTTCGTCCGTCGACATCACTGCGCTCATCGGAAATCCACCACCAAATTGTTTACCGAGCGTGACGATGTCGCCTTCGACGCCGGAATGATGGGCACCCCAGTACTTGCCGGTACGGCCAAATCCCGTAATCATCTCATCGACGATGAGGAGCGCTCCGATGGATTTTGCAAGGTCCTTGACCGCCGGCAAAAATTCATCGGGCGGGATGATGTTTCCGGCTGTGCCTTGCATCGGTTCGATGATGATAGCGGCGACTTTGCCCTCAGACTGCATCTTGATTTGTTTTTTTGCGGCCGAGATACACGCATCAACCAGCATGCCCGGGCTCGCGTCCACGGGTGGACGATACGGGTTCGCATAAGGCACGAGCATAGCGCCCGGCGCGTAAGGTCCTAAGCCGTTTTTAAAATCAGAACCCATCAGCGCAAGCACACCCGAGGTCTTGCCGTGGAAACCACCCCAGAAACTCACGAACTCGGTTTTGCCCGTATAGCATTTCGCGAGGCGCAGAGCGCTCTCGACGGCTTCGGCCCCCGAGGAATAAAGTTGCGCACGGTGAACACTCGGAGACGGACGATTTTTCGCCAGGCGTTCGAACAGCTCCACTCGCGCTGAGCTCGTGAAACTACCGACCGAGGATTTCTCGACTTGAGTTTTGATGGCCTCGACGAATTTCGGATGGCTGTGCCCCAGCCCATTCACGCCGATACCACCGATGATATCGATGAATGTATTGCCGTCGACGTCGGTGACCGTAGAGCCACGCGCTTCGGCGACCGTAATGCCGGACAAGAGTGCGAATCCTTGGAGTCCCGGCGCCAGATGCGCGTCTTCGCGTTTACGCAGTTCGATCGATTTCGGTCCAGGGATGTTGGTTCGAATCTCAGCTTTTTGATTCTGTGGCTGTGAGCTCATGAGCGCGCTTTCCTGCCTTGAAAACCAGGTATTTGTGCAAAGGGTAATTAAAGAAAATTCCCACTAGTAGTGCCACAACCACCTTTGAAAAACCATAATGGAATCCAAAGGTCTCCGTGCAAGCGATCACCCCCCCGGTATTCAGCGCAAGGGACCCGAGTGAAACGAGCGCGTACTTGAGAGCCTGTTTTCCTACCGATTCAGACTGCGCCTGAAAGGCCCAGGAGCGGTTCAAGAGGAAATTGGTCACTGCCCCCGCAAGCGCGCCGACGGCCGTTGATAGGCCATAATAAACGCCTAAGGCTTCGGTACAAAAAAACAACGTAGAGAAGTCGACCGCCGTCGCTAGGATCGCGCTGGCCTGTGCCCGAAGAAAGACAGGAATGGGCGAGGACATTAACGACGTACAGGCGCTTGAGCGTCTTCGTCGGTATCCACGAGTTGCTCGGCAGTCTTACGGCGTTTTTCTTCGCGCTCACGCTTACGCATTTCCTGAGAAATCGCGTACATGCGTTCAACGGCCGATACGTTCGAAAGGACGCCCACAAACACGAGCGCCATCAACATCGGGTAGCCGACCGGAAGCGGATAGTCGCGAATGAGTTCGAACTCTGCGATTGTGATGGGAGAAAGAACTGCGCCCAAAGTAAGGTACAATGCGCGCTCAGGACGGCGCATAGAGCCCTTGGGAGGGGAAATCTGGAGAGCCTCAGCCTTGGCAGTCGAGTAGCTCACCATGTAGGAGCCCACTAAGGCAAAAAGCGTCACTAATTGCAGCAGCGGGAAATCACGGTAGTAAATGACGAGGCCCATGAGGAAAAAACTCTCAGCGTAACGATCAATCGTCGCATCGAGCACCTCACCTGCTTCGCTGGAGGTACCGCTCATACGAGCGACCATGCCATCGAGGCTGTCCAGGAATCCGGAAACCATGGCGCAAGCGCCACCGAATCCGAAATGTCCGTAAGCCAAGCACGCTCCGGCAAGTGCACCGAACACGAGCGAGGTCCAAGAAATCATATTCGGGGTCACGCCAGCGGCGACCAAGAACCTGCCCAGTGGTTGGAGCGACCAGTAGGCCATCTCCATCACGCCTTTGTTGAGGAGGCGGCTACCGCCCTGCTGATCGACGCGCTTGAACTCAGCGCGTCCTTTCAAAACGAAGCGAACAAGATAAAGTACCGCGACCAGCCCGGCCAGTCCCAGCAGGATCCATGACGACATCAAGTTGTAGGACCACTGCGAAAGGCCGAGCAAGTCGAGGTTCATTCTTTTCGCTCTCTCTTAGTTCTCACCTTCGTCGACGCCGTAATACGTCAGTCCGAGGTGGTTAATGAGCTCTTCGTTGGTGAAGAAACGGAGCGTATTTTCCAGCTTCAATAATTGTACCGAAAGATCATGCTCTACGGAAAGTCCTGGTTTCACGACCGGAGCTTTATAGTAGAAAGACAGCCATTCTTGGATGCCACGCATGCCGGCACGGCTTGCGAGGTCGGAGAAGAGCGCCAAATCTAAGACGATCGGAGCGGCCAAGATCGAGTCACGGCAGAGGAAATTGATCTTGATCTGCATCGGGTAGCCGAGCCAGCCGAAGATATCGATGTTGTCCCAACCCTCTTTGTTATCGCCGCGAGGTGGGTAGTAGTTGATCCGCACCACGTGGGAGATGTTGCCGTAAAGCTCTGGGTAACGGGTCTTATCGAAGATGTCGTCGAGAACGCCCGTTTTGGTGACTTCTTTGGATTTGAAGGAACCTGGATCGTCGAGGACTTCGCCGTCGCGGTTGCCGAGGATGTTCGTCGAGTACCAGCCGGCAACGCCGAGGTTACGGTTACGAAGACCTGGAGCGATGACCGTCTTAATGAAAGTCTGGCCGGTTTTGAAGTCGGATCCGGAGATCGGAGTCGCCATCTCAATCGAGAGCTCTTGAAGAGCAGGAACTTCGACAGAAAGGTTTGGAGAGCCGTTTGCGTAAGGCACGCGCTCTTTCAAAGCGGCGTACACATAGATCTGCGAAGGAGAGATCGACGGGTCGTTGTTTTTCAAACCTTCTTCGAAAGCCTTGAGCGTTTGGTGGCAAGCGGTGAACGGCGTGTACACTTCGGTCGAAGCGCACCAGACCATCACGGCGCGATCGCAACCGTTGTTTTTCAAGAAGTCGCGAATGTCTTGGCGAAGTTGCTCGGCAAGATCCAGTTTGTTCTTGCCGGTTTTGACGTTCTCGCCGTCGATGCGCTTGATGAAGTTCTTATCGAACACAGCTTTCATCGGCTTGATTTGAGAGAGTTCGTCTTTGACTTGTTCCAGGAGGTCGCGCTCGAGAACTTTTGCGTGAGCTGCGGCTTCATAGGCGTTTTCCGGGAAGATATCCCAGCCGCCGAATACCACGTCTTCGAGTTTAGCGAGAGGAACCAGGTTCTTCACGTCTTCCCAACGGTTTTCCGTGCGCTTGCCGAGACGGATCTTGCCCATTTGGGTGTAAGAACCGATTGGCTGGGAGATGCCTTTTTTCACGGCGATCACACCGGCATAAAGCGTCGTTGCGACGGCGCCCATTCCAGGCGTCAAGATCGCCAGTTTTCCTTTTGCAGGGGCCAAATTAATTTTCTGTTGGTTTGGGCTCATAAAGCGCATCGCTCCTATCGAGATTCCGATGAATTTTGGTAATGCTCCGTATTACTCCCTCTTACCCCCGTTTGACAACTCGAAAACAGGCGGAATTCCACCCCAAAAAACCATCGAATTCTGCTGGGTTATGCCCACGATGCGGCTGAAATTTCAGGGGTAAAGCGCAAGCCACTGATCTTGCACTCATTTACGGTCGGGTATCGGGCAAGTACCCCGTACCCAAGAGACCGGACCTTGGGACTGCATCCTGAGAAAATGGGCGTTTCTTCGAATGCAGTCCCAGGGTTTTAAGACGAAAAGGCCCCGACTACAGCTTTCGATCCAGTGAAGTGGTGCCCGATTTTACCTCATACGAAGCTCGCCCACTCACCACGTCCTCGCAGTTAGGGATGTATCGGTCGATCACCTGGGCGAACCACCATCCCAAACGAGTCAATTGATGTGGCTCGGAGGTTTGAAAAATCACCGGTGTCAGAATTCGAGTGGCGTAGGCGAAACCAGGAACATTCCAAACCAGACTGAGTACTGGTTCCGCGCCGAGCGGAGCCACATACCCACTGCCGTATCCTCCCGAGGAGCCGTAACCTGAACCACTGTTGTATCCACTGTAACCGGGACTCGCGCCGAGTCCTCCCGTTTCATAGCTGCCTGCACCGTAGCCAGATTCGTAGCCATCTCCGAGTTGTTCGTTGCCGAGTCGCAGTTGGAACTCATGGAGGGTCGCAAGACCATTCAGATCACTTTTTTCTTTTGCCAGACGGAGCACGAAGCGCTTCTTGGCAAAGGCACTTGAAATCATCTCGAGTTCATCACGACTCAGTTCTTCGGACATGCTTTTGCTCAAACGAACGACTCCTCGGCAATGCTCGAAGCTAGCCTCGGCATTTCGAACCAGTGGCGAGAGCGAAACCAGACTCATCAAAAACAAAACGAATGAATGCTTCATAGGGACTCCTTTTCAAAAGTGGCCCGTCCCTACCCAATCACTCTTTCATCCTCAATATAGATCTCTGTTATCTATTCGTTTTATGTTTCAAAACAAGAAGCCCCCAACACCCAGTAAGGATGCGGTGCGCTATCTCGCGAAATCGATCCAAATCCTCTAGATTCCAGAGAGTTTTAGCTCGCGGCACTCGTTCTTGGCTGAAGCGTAGGACTGCGAAATGATCTCAATGCAGCGGTAGGCCTCTTTGGCCTCTTTGCCAACCCACTCCCCTTGCTCGATCGCGGTGGCGAACTGAGTGAACAAGGAGTCGAACCAAGTCACGTGGCTGGCGTCCATCCAGTTCCATGAGATTGTCGAGCGCTCGAAATCCCACGCGACCGCACCTTGCGCGACGTCGGGTCCATCGGTTTTTTTCATGACGGCGATTTCGATATCGTCGTCTTCGACACGAATCGCGCCTTGATCGCCTTGAACCGTGTAGGTCACTTTACGGACGCCTGCGGTCCAGGTGAGGTGCGCATGAGCAAGACCGTTTGGAAAAGTAAGCACGCAGGAGAAGTTATCTTCGGTGTCGTATTTTTGAGGCTCTAGGTTTGTCATTTTCGCGGTAACTGCAGTCGGATAAGCGCCCAACCAATCAAACGTTAGGTAGAAGCTGTGCGAGCCGTGGTCCATCGCGATTCCGCCGCCGGAATACTGAAACTGTCGACGCCAGTGCGTATTCCATTCAGTGACGCCCTTGGCATGCGTGTTTCTGTAAGTGGAGAGCGTAAGTGAACGGACCTTGCCGATTTTTCCGGACGCGATGACTTCGCGAATCTTTTTCACGACCGGCGCGTGCTTGTAATTGTGACAAGGGAATAGAACGCGTTTCACTCGAGTAGCGTGTTCAAGGAGGGCTTTCGCTTCATCGAGCGTTGCGGTGAGCGGTTTTTCGCAGAGCACGTGAAGCCCAAGATCCAGAGCTTGATGGGCCAATTTCGCGTGATCGCAGGGAGGCGTCGAGATGTCTACGAAATCGAGATTCCCCTGCTCGGCCGCGTAAAGTTCGTCAGCCGTCGCATAGACACGGGCTTCTGGGAGTGCCTTTTTCGCCACTTCGCGCCGGGCTTCGCAGGTATCGACGATCGCGACGATCTTCACGTCACCTTTGGATTTCGCGCGTTCCAAGTAGGCGGGAATATGGCCCTTGGACGAGATAAAACCATAACCGATGACGGCACCACGGAGCTGAGTTTTCGACATAGGGCGGTACATTAGTTTAAACCGTGGAAAAATTCCACCCCTGCGCTATAAGCCGTCCACATGTGGACCTTGAAGCCGTTTTTGTTCGTTCTGACGCTCGCATCCTCGATCGCGCTAGCTGAGCCCGATCCCGCAAGCGAGCTCAAATCCCTCCATTTTTTCCGAGATGGACGGGGGATGAATCTTTCTCCGGGGCTACTCGATCATTTAGAAAGCTTCCGCCACCGAATCCAAGGAACGCGCCTAGATGAAACCGTCCTCCAGACCCTTACCAAACGGTGGGGCCTCCAATCAGTGGGCGGTGAACTCATCGGCTTAAAAAACGTCTCCTACCAGAATCTCTCCGTCGGCGTCGTTGGATGCGTTGCTTGTCACAGCGGCAAGGCCGCCGGCCAACACATCGTCGGCATTGGGAACAAGAACATCGACCCCGGTCAAATCGGGATCGATGGAGTGAATATCGAAAGTTTGTTCCGCGAATTCAAACGATTCTCCGGACGGTCCACTCCGGAACACCGAGAGATCGAAGATCGCTCTCTCGTTCTGATGAAAAAACTCGCGGATCCGCGATTAAGTGCCCAGACCCAAGGACTCGTCCCCGTCTCGCTCGTGGGGAGCTGGTTTTATGAAATGGCCGGTCGCCCCCTACCGGAACACGGATTCAAAGGCGCAACCAAGGTTCCCTCATGGTTCGGTTTCGGAGAAAAACTCAAAGTCGGCCAATTCGCCGACGGGATCGGTCAGGGTCATCCGCCCGGTTGGATCATCGGGGTGGAAATTACCGCCGGGCAAACCCCTGAAAACGTTCGCGCTTACCAACACGAGATCGAGCGCGCGGCCGAACTGATCGCACAACTCAAGCCCCCCCGCTACCCTTTCGGCATCGATCTGGAGCGAGCAGAACGCGGACGAGCGACTTTTGAGAAAACCTGCGCGAAATGCCACGGCACTTACGAACGCGACGTCGCAGATCAACCGATTTACAAAGAACCACGCATGGTGGAATGGGAAAAAGTCGGTACTGATACCGATCGACTCGATTACGTCGACGCCTCTTTTTTGGAGGTCGTACGAGCAAGTCCGCTCGCGGACCTGATCCAACTCTCTCCATACGCGGGTAAACGCATGTGGGTAGCGCCGCGGCTTCATGCGATTTGGGCTCGGTTTCCCTATCTGCATAATGCTTCGGTACCGACGCTGCGAGACCTTTTGGAACCGGCGGTGAAGCGTCCGAAATTTTTCTCACTCAAAAACGCCGGCGAAAAATCTCGTTTCGACCCAAAAAACATGGGACTCACGCGCACATCCCGCGATCGCGCGTCGGCCACGCGAAATCTGCTGGGCGGGCGTAATCGCGATATCTACGATACGCGCCTGCAAGGTCAGTCCAACCAGGGGCACGAAAAAGGGACCACTCTTCCCGCAACCGAAAAAGACGAACTCATCGAATATTTGAAAACGCTCTGATACGCAGTTAGTGTTCACACCTTATGAACGATACCCCGAACCTTTTGAAGTTTGAGCCTTTCAGCCCGTTTGAAGCCTACCTCGAGTGGGCGAACGGTGAGCGTTACCGACTCAGCTACGAAGAGCTTCGGTACCAATGCCCTTGCGCCCATTGCGTGGATGAGCACACCGGCCGCCGCATGCTCAAACGCGACCAAGTGTCTAAGGAAGTCCGGGTCAAAGGTGCTCACCCTGTGGGTCGCTATGCACTCCAGATCCAGTTTTCCGACGGGCACGGGACCGGGATCTACCCTTTCGACTCACTCTACGCGATGAGCAAAATCAACGGGCAAACTGCTTCGCCCGTTTGACGAATACGCGCGAAGCGGATACCGTTTTTAAATGCTTCGCATTGACGCGCGTTATGCCCTCATCAGCCTGATCTTATTCACTTCCTCGAGCTGCTCGATCAGCCGCTACTACGAGACCGCGGATCTGAATCGCGATCTCACCGCGCTCACGACGGAACTCGATTCGAATGTTGGCCGCATGAATGCGGACTTCGAAGAGAAAAAACGCTGGATGGAAAGCGTACAAACCAACGGCGCCGATCTCAACCGCTCACCATTTCGTGAAATGGCCGAAGTATTTCAATCGATGCAGAGCACGCGGAACGAAGCGCTGAAGCGTAGTCAGAAAATTCGAACCGAGAGCATCCGCGTGTCGTTTGCAGTGCAAAACAAAAGCCGTCTGAAATCAAATGACCCAGAGTTCGAAGAAGTCACGAGTTTCGTGAAACGCTCCGAAGGGCTCAGTGACGAACTCAATCAGCAGTTCTCTCAATACCAAAAAAAATCGGACCAATTCGTCGAATGGGCTAAGAATCATTCGATCTACACAATCGAAATCGCGCCTTTTAAAAACCGACTCAAAGCGGCCATCGCCGATATCTCGAAACAATGCGAACTGGCGGAAAACCGCATCCAAGCGCAAGAAGAGATCGCAGCTACCGGATCTCTCGCCCGACGAGAGCTTCTCGCGCAGATGAAATCCGAGATTCAAGAGATCCGAGCGGCGCGCGACGAACTAACGAATTTCGAGATGTCGCTTGAAGCGATTGATCCGAATCGTGGCCAATTGGTGGTCGGGCCACACCTTCCTCACGAGAAACTCTTCAGCCAATTTACAACCGTGCAAAATCGTGCGCGACAAGCGGCCTCCCGATTCAACGCCGGAGCCGCAAAGGTTTCGGAAATTCGTTAAAGATCCGAATCAGGATTCTGATTTCGGGGGCGAGCTCTTTTTGTAGTCTGTCACGTACCAGCCCGTGCCCTTGAGGGTGAACGAGGACGAGAAACTCGGCACCTTGGCGAATTTCGTGCTTCCGCATTCCGGGCAGTCCTTGAGCGGCTCATCCGAAAACTTCTGGACGATTTCCATGTTTTTTTCGCAAGCTTCACAACGATATTCATACATCGGCATGATTCATTCCTCCTGCAATTAAACGTGAGCGTGGGTATGCGGGTACACTAACAGAAAAACACCCATGACGGCTACCGCGAAGCCGGTCAAAAGATCGCCGTAATGCTCAAAAAGTGGCGTATCGAGCTTAATCAGCCCTTTGGACACGGCCAGGCTGGACATCACGAGTGCGCCGGAAACACCGAACGCAAATCCCAACATGCTCGAAATCAGGGTCCAAGATCCCAAGAGCAACGCCGATGCGAAAACAGGCAAAACCGCGAAACAAGGGCTGAGTCCCAAGGAAAACAAAAACAGAAAGGGAGATTTCGAAGATCGACCGTCCGGACCATGGTGTTCGTGCCCGTGGCATTTCCGGTGACGGATCAAGGAATAGATCGCATACACCATACCGAATACGACCATCACCCAGCCGGCTTTTTGTTCGAGCTCGTGAATGTTCTCTCCCTGAAATCGGCTCCCCAAAAGAAGTGCCGACATTCCGAGTCCGATCGACACCAAGATGTGTCCACTGGCGGCCGTGAGAGCGGCAAGCGACGCGGTCCGATCATTCCAGCGGCGGGCACGTACCAAAAGCACCACAGGCAACCAGTGCCCAGGAGCAAGAGAATGAATAAATCCCACCATCCAGGCGGTAAGTACGATGATCCACATAAAACGGTAGGCCGGAGCCTACACTAGCCCCCCAGAACCGAAAAGCGCCGAATGCACACGATTTGCATCCAGAATTTGTTCCGATTTCAGAAGCATGACGATCTTTTTCGACTCCATTCTGAGGAACCCGATTTAAATTCGACCACTAGCGTTAAATACTCTAGTTTACCTCTGACAACTGAGGAGTTCCCTATGAAATCAGCTTGGATACTTTTGCTCGCGGTATTTTCAACGAACGTTTTGGCCACTACAGACAAGTACGATGGCAAATCAATTTTAGCCTATTTGGCCCCCGGCACTTATTACGGCGAACGTTGCCAAGTCCAAGTTCGATACGATGAGACGTTTAAAAGTGTGAGCGTCGTCGTGACCGCAGTACCGGATCAATTCCGCCCTTTCAATAATCTCCTCGGTACCAAAGAAGCGATTTTCGAAGACCGCCAAGCATCGACCTACGACGCTTCGTTCGTCCTCGTGCCGGACGATGAGTACACGGGCCGCCGTCGTTACACGATCAAGATCGAAGGCAAGAACAAGGGCCGCATTCGTGTCACCACTTCAGAAGCTCGCCGATTCTTAGGAATCTGGGGCCGTGCTGACGAACTGAGCTGCCTACTGAACTAGTTGCTGAATTAACGTCGAGCTCCCCAGATGCACTGGGCGCGGGATTGATCGTTTTCGGTCAATAGTTCTTTGATCTGAGCGCGATTGGTTCGGCGGTCGTAATCTAAAAATGGATACATGACCGCTTGTCGGTAGGAGTGCGTTTCGTTCGTCGAATCGCAACGAGTCCCTTCGACCTTGCCATCGGTTTCGCAAGAATGCCCAAGACCAATCACGTGTCCGAGCTCGTGTAGCACGATACTTTCGAATTGTTCGGCTTTGGATGGCCCGCGCGCTTGAGCGTTCAACAAGAGCGCTTGGCGCCCGAGTCCTCCGACCTCGTTTCGGCATCGGAGGGTGACTGCTGGCGAAGCGGGCGTGAGTCCCGCGGCGGCCCATGCGGCCGTCGAGCCCACTCGAAAAATCGGGACCTGCCGATTGCTCGCATCAAATCGACATCCGAGGAGATCGGCTGGAGAATACTCCGGACCTCGCCACTCACGCAGGCGAAAAAGCCGCATGCCGTAGACACTTTTATGAAGCTGATTCCATCCCTCGACGGCGCGAGCAAACGCACGCAGCTCTTCCTCAGAGTAATCCTGCGGCTCGATCAAAAGGTCGATTGGGGCCACGTTCGGAAGCGGTGGCAGAAAAAGATTGTACTGATCTGGAGCCCCGCAGCTCAGAGGGAATCGATCGGCGGGGAGCTTCGATTCTCCGCCCACCGATGACTCTGAGTCCCCTGGTCTTCCGCAGGCCAAACACCCCAGAATCCCTAGCGCCACCCCTAAAAATTTTATCACGATCGGTCTCATGAACCCCCCGGTCCTCACCTTGGACCGGGCGTCTCTCATGACATAACTCAATGTGTCAAAACTATTTTAGATCTGTTCCTTTCAAAGAAATAACTGAGACAAAAAACCTTATCTTTTTGTTAAGTTAGCAACTATCTATGCCCCAACTCACTTTCATTCGCCCGGGCGTGCCCAGTGATTGTCCCGAGATCCTTCGGCTGCTCGCCGGCCTGGGTTACGAAGGCCTTGACCGCCGAGAAGTTGAATCGACTTTAGAGGCGGTTTTCTCGCGGCGCGATCTATTCTTAAAAGTGGTCGATGCAGGTCCAGGCTTGTTGGCTGGTTATGTGCTCTATTCGAGTAAACCACTGCCTAGACTTGCCGGCACGAGCGTTGAAATCGACGAACTCAGCATCGCACCCGAATGCCGAGGGAGCGGCATGGGCACGCAACTGCTGAACGAAGTAAAATTCCATGCGCACCAATTGAATGCTAAACGCATCATCCTCTCAACGAATCGAGAGAGAGTGAGTTATCAGCGAAATTTCTATCAGAAATTCGGATTCGTCGAAAAAAACTCCGCCTGGCTCTGTCTTAATCTATAAGCGACGATCCAAGATCGTGAGCGAATGACGAGTCGTATTGATCTGCCGGATGATGTACTCAGCGTACTTCCTTTTGAAGTTTCCGTAAGCGGTGGACGTCGGAAAGAGGCGATCCGAGCGAACCGCATCCAGCATTTTTCCGTATTTGACGAGCCAGAACTTGAGATTCTCCCGTAAATCACTCAGTTCTCGTTTCGGTTCACTGAACGCCGAACGCGATTCCAAGAAATAGTGCCAATCTGACGGGATGATCCAGAGCGCCTTGGGACTCAGAGCAAACACGTCGTTCTCTGCGAAACCATCATAGGTATTTGCCAACACCCCCACACGAGCGACGATCGAAGGTTCACTCGAGACAATCGATTCACGATCCGATTCATTCACCCAGACGTCCCGCGGAGAAGTCGCACCGTAGAAACCTTTTTGAACAAGCGTGTAGACGCCGTTTCTCGGAATCGCGAGATTGAGGTAACTATCCGTCGGAATGGCGTCACGAATGCCAGCGTTCTCCAGAATATCACTCGCCACATGCGCGCAATTATTCGTCAGCCCCGACCAGACGTACGTTTTTCCAGTCAGGAAATAAGAGTCGTTCAGTGCATTCAGTCGATCGGCAATCGCTTGCAACCTCGAGCGATGGAATGGAACTCGAACGCACTCCAGATTCCGCGCGAACCGCAGTCCATAGTCGGTGCCAATCGAGTTTTTTGCTACTGCCTCTAAGTAAGCTGGCGTGCCGGGTTCCAAGGCGGATCCATTCGGCGCGAGGGTCAACTCCGGCTTGATCACCACGCCGTCGAAAACACGCAGTCGAATCGCCTCTTCAGCCAATCGATCGACTACCGCCGTCGTGATCCGTTCGCCGTTCTTAATTCCACCGTCCAAAACCAGGGCACGGTTTGGAATCGCGACCCAATTGACGTTTTGGAAATCGGAGTTCACGCTGATTCCGACGCCCGCGTACCCCTCGGATCCATCGCAAATTTTGACTTGAGGATACGGCTTAGAATCATCCCGGCAGAGACCATTAACATACGTGAAACCGTGGCCACCTACCCCTCCCGTGACTCCGCCAATGAACTGAAATGCTGTTCCGGCGCAATATTCAACGTGGGTCGGATAGAGACGAGAGTAAGAGGCGTAGTCACTCGTAATGGTATTCCTGGCAAAGACCGAAGAAGAGGCGAACGCGAGTGATACGACAACAAAGGTCAAGATCTTCATCTGATCGATTTAGATTATTACACAATATTAGTAAATAAATATTTGAGCGACCGAAGTTTCCCTCGGGTTTCGGTCAGTTACCAACGGGGAGAGTCAAGTCGATCCGCTGAGCTACGCCCCCCTACCCCCCCGGGTCCTCGCTTGCCCCTGTTGAATCCTCCGGTTAGGCTAATATCCTATGAAACCAGAACTCAGCCGCCTCGCCTCCCAGATCAAACTGTTCTCCGACGGAGCCGATGAAAAGACGCTCTATGAAATGAACGATACCCCTTGGATAGCCGGCATGACGACGAACCCCAGCCTGATGCGCAAGGCGGGCGTGACCGATTACCGAGGTTTCGCTAAGAAGGTCCTCGAGAAAATTCGCGAGAAACCGATTTCGTTCGAAGTTTTCGCCGACGATCTAGCCGGCATGAAATCCCAAGCGGACGAAATCAAGACCTGGGGCAAGAACGTTTACGTGAAGATCCCCGTCGTGAATAGTGAAGGCAAATCCACGCAGTCCATCGTTCGCGAGTTATCTCAAGCGGGAGTGAAACTCAATATCACGGCTCTATTCACGTTCGAGCAAGTCCTCGAAACCTGCCAGAGCCTCAAGGGCGGCGCGCCGTCTCTCGTTTCGATTTTCGCCGGTCGCCTAGCCGACTCCGGTATCGATCCACTCCCCTTGGCAACGGCGAGCGCCGCTGCCTGCGCCTGGGCGGGACCAGACGTAGAGTTACTCTGGGCGAGTACGCGCGAAGTGTACAACATCCAGCAAGCCATCGACACCGGCTGTAAAGTAATCACCGCTCCCGCTGATGTTCTGAAGAAACTCTCCGGTCTAGGCAAGACACCCATGGATCTCTGCCTCGACACCGTTCGGACATTTAAATCGGACAGCATCGCCTCTGGCTTCGCGCTCTAGATGAAAGCATTTTTTCTCTCCAGCGGCTCGATTTTCCCGCTCACCGGCGGAAGACGCTTGCGCGAGTTCCAGATTCTAAAAGAACTCTCCCAGCACCTCCCGGTGCGGGCGATGTGTGTGGTGAGTCCGGGCGAACCTTTGCCCTCGCACCCAACGAGCAAACTGACTGATGACGGGTTTGAAGTGGAATTCAGTTTTCATCACGCCGATCAGACGCCGTTTTGGCGGGAACCGATCGAACGATTCAAACCTCACTTCGCCAAGGAGTTTAGCCAAGACCTTCTGAAGCGTTTGAAAAAAGACGCCGTCCGAGGCGATGTTCTCTGGGCCTCGCGCCTGCGGATGGCGGCTTACATTCCCGAGGCGAAAAAACTCGGGCTACGAACCGTCCTGGAAGAGCATCAAATCGAAAGCGATGTTCTGCTCGACGAAGCGTTCGAAAACATTCGGTCTTGGCGAGACGCCGTTCGAGCGATTCAGTGCGCACGCTACGAGAAGAAACTGACCGAAGTCGCCGAAGTCGTCGTGACCGCGTCGCTCATGGACGCCACTCGAGTGAGTCGCATCTCTCCGAACTCTCGCATCCAAACTATTCCGTTCCATTTGCCGATTTCGGAGTACAAATACTCTCCTTGCGAAACCGATGCGGAGAACTCACGAAAACGCATCGTGTTCATCGCGGACACTGATTATGGGCCAAACTTACAGGCCACCGCCTGGGTAATCGAAGAAGTGTTTCCACGACTCGCACAAGCGCTTGGACAGAAACCGGAATTCTGGATCTCGACTTGGCAAAAAAGCTCGCACTGGACGGATTTGTTCCGAGGACATGTGGAGATGAAACTCTATCGTTCGCCTGACGAGCTCCTCCAGATCCTTCACGAATGCGATGTCGTTCTATTCCCGCTCAAAGAAGGCCGGGGCAGCCGTATCCACGTACTCGAGGCGATGGCGAGCGGTATACCCGTGGTTTCTACGGGACGTTCCGTGGATGGACTCACCTTACGACCGTCGTATGATCTGTTCATCGCGAACGATGCCGACTCGATCACCTCGCAGCTTCTGCGTCTATTCCGCGACCCAGCACTGAGGCGCAAAACCGGCGAGAACGCGCGCGAGACCCTCGAGACTACTTATTCAGCCGAGAATCATTCGCAGCCAATGAGCGAGATTCTCAGGTCGTTTCAAGTCGAAACGAGATCAGTCTAAACGCAGATCAAGTCTGAGCAGTGCGACTGCGTTTTTTCCAAATCACCATCACCGCGTAGAGTGCTGCGAATACGAGGACTCCCCAAACGAACTTGGCGAGTTCGGCTTTCATCACGAGGATCAGCTGATCCGGCGATTGCAACAGCTCTGGGTACTTGCCGATCGTTGCTGACCCGAACCACGAGAGGACCGTACACCAAAGAAATGCACCGACCGTGGTAACGATCGAAAACGGTATCACCGGCATGCGGAATACTCCGGCCGGAATCGAGATCAAATGACGAATCACCGGGAGCAAACGAGAAACGAAAACACCGAGCACGCCGTGCTTGCGGAGCACTTCTTCGGCGAAGGCCAATTTCTCAGCCGGTAGGAAAACGTATTTTCCAAAACGATTCAGAAATGGAATCCCCACAAAGCGCGCTACATAGTAGCTGATGATGGAGCCGAAGTAGCTGCCACCGGTGCCAGCGGCGACCACTCCCCAAAAACTCATTTTTCCCTGGGATGCCCAATAAGCCGCGGGAGGCATCACGATTTCCGAGGGAACCGGAACGATCGAACTCTCGAGTGCCATAAAAAAGAAAACGCCCCAGTAGCCGGTGCGTTCAATGAAAGCGAACCAAGCGAGAATCCACTCGTGCAAGAGTTGATGAAGCATCGATCAGCCGAGTTTAGGAAAGCTTGTTCTGATCGTCTTTGTCGTCTTTGCCCTCTAAGCCTTTTTTAAAGGCGTGCATTCCACGACCGAGAGCGGAACCCAGCTCCGGAAGTTTGCGGGAACCGAACAAAAGCACGACCACGAGAAGGATAATAAGGTGTCCAAGACTGAGTCCAAACATACCCCGAGTTTACCGCGAAAACGCGGTCCTGGGGAGGGAATTCATCGTGTAGAAACCTTCGACAAAAAGTTGATCGGAACTGCAAAAACTTTCGACAGAGTACTCGACAAAACCCCCTCATTCTATGTACAAGCCGTCCACTTCCGCAGGGCGTCATAAAAGCGCCAGTCGGCAAATAGGGTAACCTCGAATGAGAGATCGGCTTCCACTCCAATTCCTCGAACCTGTCCCAGCCCCACAAGCTCGGCATCAGATTGCTTCGTTGTGGGAACGCGCCAACGATGACACACTTCTGGGCTCATTCTACGGAATCTCCGAAGAATGCCGACTAGCGATGGCCGCCTGGGCGTCGATCGAGGTGGAAATCGAACGCGCATTTGGTCCGACTTTTTCCATCGAGAAAGTCACCGCCCTTGAATTCAAGCGACTGCTTCATCAGAACCGCTATCCGTTTCTGAAACGCCTCCAGGAACTCACCAAATCCAATCGAAACGAAGATCCTGATCTCGTCAACGAATGGCTCCCTTTCCTCCCCTACGCACGATTCAACGTTGAAGCTTACCTCAAAAAAACCGGCCTAGTTTGGGGAGATTTCTTGATTCGTGGTCGACTGGAACACGGTCGGGCATCGATCCTTACGCTCGAAGAACGCGAAAAACTCGAAACTCCTGATTTCACGTATGGCCTGAGTTTCATCCGCGAGAAGCAGGCGCACATTGCCCTGCGCGCAGAGTGCTCGTCGCTCGTACAAGCATTGAACTTGGGTTACGAACTGATCTACCTCCATGAACTCGAAATGCGCGAACGTCTGGCGAAGTTCGACCCAAGCGATCTATTCGAACTGGTTCCGAGCCTGGAAAATCAAAAAAATCTTCGATACCTCGAAGCTCTGGGCATTCTGCTACCCTTTGACCCGACTCGATGGGCTCAAGCGACTCCGAACTAAACTCGAATTCTGTCGACAAGCGAAAACAAATTAGTTCACATGATCTAAATGCGAACAATTTTTATTTTTTTCGGACTTTTCAGCGCGTTTTCGCCTGCGAATGGGGCTGAATCCTTGCTATCGATATACGATCGAACGGCGAATTTGATCACCAAAAATTTTTACGACAGAACGTTTCGTGGACTCGACTGGAGCCGCCTCGTTCATGAATCTAGATCGCGTCTAAAGGCTACGAATTCGGATCAGAAGCTAAAAAAAGAGATCAATACCCTCCTTGCGAATTTGGGCGCTTCGCACACCCATTTTTTTTCGCGCTCCGATCAGGAATACTGGGCGCTTAAAAATATCTTCTCGGGCGAGATCGACGCAAACGCCACGAATCAGATCGGCGCTTGGTTTGAACAATCATCAGATCAAAAGTGGTTTGTGCGGAATGTTTTTCCCGGAAGTCCAGCAGAAAAAGCCGGACTCCTTAGTGGCGATGAAGTCTCTTCGAGTGCAAAAACTCCTTTTCAGCCAATCGACGTTTTTGCGCGCACTTCCTCCGTGCAACTTGCCGCAAAAAGTCTTTCTAGCGGAGCATTTCGAGCAATCAGGGTCTCCCCTAAAAAAGAGAGTTTTCAACGGACGATGCTCAATGCAACCCAGCAATCATTCAAATTATTTTCAGTGGGAAACACGCGTGTTGCCTACTTCCACCTTTGGGCCGGCACCCACGATCTATTTAGAGACGCCCTCCGAGACGCGGCGCTCAAGGCAAATGAGGCTGCCGACTATTTTATCCTGGATTTGCGGGACGGCTTTGGTGGCGCATATCCCGCGTTTCTTGATCCCTTTTACAATCATGATAGCGAAGGGAAAAAGATCTCACCGGTCTACACCAAGCCAATGATCGTCCTGATCAATCAGAACGTCCGCAGTGGAAAAGAATGGATTGCCAACATATTGCAGTCAACCAATCGAGCAACGTTAATCGGATCTCAAACAAAAGGTTACTTCCTCGCCGGTCAGTTGTTTGAAATCGTCCCAAAGCGATTTGCACTTTTTCTTGCGGTCGCCACGCCGCCTGCCGACGCGCCAAAACTCGAGGCCAACGGAGTACGACCCGACATTACTGTCGACGCTGAACTAGCGTATTCGCAAGGACGCGACCGGATTCTGGAGCGCGCGATCTCCTACATCCGTGAACAGGGCGACCTCATCCGAAACTAATGGATAAAATCTGCGTCACTCATTCGCAGGCGAATACCCAACATCTACCAACGTCGGCGTTGCATTCGAGCGAGACGAATAAGAGTTCACGCGTTTCACCGAAGGGTAGTACAGGTAGTTGAGCGCCTTGAACTCCTTCTGGAACGGCACGCGACTCGAGCGCCACATCATATCAATAAACTCCGTACGTCGCCCGGACGCGAGCCCTGCGTATTTCCAGCGTCCACCGGTTACCTTGCCGTCGCGATCGACTTCTAGGTAGTAGTAAAGGTCTTTGGAATTGAATTGGGAGCCCTGTTTCCCAAACGCCGGTTGCGTCGCAACCACATAATCGAGTCGAGTGTGAATCAGTAAGTCACGTCCACCTGCAGCGCTTGAGCGCTCGCTGATGATTTCACTCGCGTAGCCGGCCACGGGCTGATTCCAGATTTCAACCGACGGATCCACATCTACAACGAATGATCGCTGGGATCGCCCCACTAAGTTAGCCAGAATCAAGTGCAAGGTTCCCGGATTGAGGTCTCCTTTACAATCAACGTTCAAATCAACCTTGTTCCGACCAAACAGCGAGCCCAAGATACCAGCGCGAACGGGGGCGCTGCCTTGAGCAACGTTGTCGCACAAACTGCCCATGGCACGGTACTCGGCGTACTGAATTTCAGCATCTTTTTGCCAAATCTTGCCGTTCTGATCGTACCCCCAGTTCTGTTCATCAAATTCGTTCCAGGCACCGACTACATAGGCTTGATAGAACGCGAGGAGGGCCTTGATATCGCTCGAACCAAACTCTACTGAAATACCGTCCTTGTTCACCGTTACGACGGCCTCAGGTTCAGGATAATTAACAGAGGCGGAGGCCCAACCGTTACAAAGTCCTTTCCAGCCGGAGGCGTCGGGACTGACAGAGTTCAAAACGCGTTTAGTAAAAGTGTAATTGTAGTCCGCTTGAGAGACGTCGAACTTCTCGGTCGCGGAAAGCGCGCGAATCTGTAACGACGTCATCTTGCGAAGCTGAGCGAGCGTCGGATGAGCATCACGAAATGCATTGCCTGAGCGATCAAAGAAACGATTGGCTATCCCCCCCAGATAGGAGGGCCAGTAACTATCAGACGCGGGCAAGTGGCCAACCCCACCCGATACCGAAGCGCTCATTTGGAGGAAATCAAACCGAGTCTCTAGGCGCTCATCCGGAAACAAGAAGTTCGCCGGGTTCTGGAGATGCGACCAAGATTCTGCACGAACGGTTCCCCAGGTGGCCAGGAGAGAAAATCCAGTGATCAAAAAAACGCTTAAATACCGCGACATTCCGCCTCCACAGGGCCGGAATGTATAAGAATTTGACACATCATGTCAATGAACTGATCACCTTGAACTCGCTGCTCGCCGAACGCTCATTCAAGGCGGTTTTGAGTTCCATTCAGGGGACCGTCTCGCAAAAGGCCCCTTTGGCTCGGCAAAAAAAGCGTCGTAAAGTACCGAATTTATTAATTAATAAAATTACGCTCCGCATTGTTGACTTATTTAATCAGCAATGCAATAACCTCCATCGCAATGCATAGCGTCATTTTTCTCTCGAGAAGACTGGCGAGATGTAACGGGTTGAAACACAAAAGGAGAACAAAAATATGAAACGGTCTTTCCATTCCCTCGTCATCTTAGCAACGGGCTCAGCCCTACTCTTCGCGTCAGTCGGTTGCGAACGCAAACAACGCGCACCAGCGAATAAAACTTCGGGCGCTGCGAACGCCGAAAAACCAGGAACTGGCTCAAGCGACAAAAGTGGCACCTCCGGTGGAACCACGATCGCTAAACAAGACGAAAAGCCAGCCAAACTCGAACCAAAAATCAGCGCAGTGAATCAGGCGATGGCTGAACTGTCGAAGCAATACGTAGAGACCGGCGTGCAGTCGATCGTCGTGATCAAAGGCACCAAGAACGTCGAAAAATTCGCCGTCATCAAAGATGGCAAGTCATCTGAATACGAACTCAACGTCGACGCGTTCAATAAGATGATGGAAGGAACTTACTCGAGCGAACTCAAAACCGCGCAGACAGCAAAAGCCGCTCAGCCAGAGGAAACCGCGCTTGCACAAGCCAAGCTCAAAGCGAACTCCGCTCTCACGAACGTAATCAACTCCATGAACCGTATCTCCGAATCCCTTGCGCAGAAGATCGACGGCATGGACGACGCAAATCGCGAAGCGGAGAAAAAACGCTTGAACGAAATCGTCGCGGTCTTGAAAACAACGATCGAAAAAGAAATTCCAGCATTTAAATCCACGGCTGCTCCCGCTCAGACCGAGACCGTGCCAGATAGCGATCTCGACGACGCAGCCGGCGACGACGCTTAATTGAATTGTTCTTCCTTTTTGTTTCAAGGAGCCCCGCTTGGCCGACTGAACGTCGAGCGGGGCTTTTTGTCGGAGATTTTTCATCATGAAACGGAACACGTACAAAGCGGCTGCCGTCGCCGTCACCTGCGTACTTGCATCGATTGGCTTGTCGCGCGACTGGAATAAATCCAGTGATCCGACGACCCTCGAGCCTACGCTGAGTCGCCGACTCGAGTCGCTGCCCAATACGGGCGCTCTCGACGGACCAAACCTCCCCTGGAGCGATGGACCGTATCCCGATACGCTCGGTGGCGTCGCTTACGAATGGAATTTACCCGGGGCCGAACCACGCGCCCCACTCATGCCGACTCGAAGCGAGCTCATCGAGGGCCGTTTCGGACCGAATCGTGGCGCAAAATCCGGCGCCCCCCTTCGAACCAAAGAAATCGCAGAACTCGCGGCAACCGTGAAACTTGATCTCTATCGCGGTCGCTACGACTATCCGCTCACGCATCTAGTACTCAGAACCGCGAAACAAAACGCTCCCGAGTGGAGCGGCGTGATGCTGGGCTGGGCATCGGCTTCGATCAATCACGCCGAACCTGCCGCGATTAACGTAATGAATTCAGACCAAATCGTCATCCCGTTTGGATCGAGCGACGTCAAAGCTCTCATGGCCTACTATTACGGCGTTTACGCGCTTCAGAAACGCAATACGCGCGCGATCGGAAATGGACTCGAAGGTGTGAACGCCGGCGCATTCCATCTCTTGCTCGCAAACACGGTTGGCCTACAGGAACAAAGTTTTTTGGCGGAATTTCAAATTGGTCCTCGCACTCGGACGATGCCAATCGCCGGATATCGATCCGTGATCGGTCCAAGCCGTACGCCGACCAAAGGTGCCGCCAAAAAGGCCGTGACCGAACATTCCATCGAAACCGAAGTCGAATTTGTCGACGAAGGGCGTTCATCTTGGCTGCCGGCAATTGAGACGGACCGACAGAAGATCGTGTCACTCACCTACCGCTACCGATTGGAACTCGACCGCGAAGGCCGTATCATCGGCGGAGAGTTTGAAGAAGGTTCACCTCGCCCATCACAACTCATGACGGTCGAACCAATGAAGTTCGAAGGCGAGTTTCAGGCGCTGAACGATATTTTTACTCCGGCCGCACTCGAGTACGTCAAGCCGAACGAAGCTGAAAAAGAAAACGATTAGTGTTTCTCCTGCGCGATGAACATCACCTCGGTGATGAGCGTCGTGCGGGGTTCAACCCGAAAGGCGGGAGCGAGGCATGGTGCCGGACTCTCGCCTTTGTCTATTGAGCAGTTTAGAATTTACCTTTGGATCCCGCCCAAAAAAGCGATTGTCGCATCGACCGAGTTTTGTTCTCACTTGACCAATGTTTCTCAAGCAAACCAAACCGAACACGCGTCAACCACTGAGTGGTAACACCAGGTTGTCCGTCGACGGTTTCCGATAGCTGTGTCCGGCAAGCGGGTATCACTCCATAAGCCGACGCAAATGACACGACAGTACCTCCCACTCGAAAACAAAGCGTTTGAATGGTCGCCTCCGTCACCTGCTCCCAAGCGACAGAACGATCGCTCGGTTCAGACCGTGAGGAGTCGCGTTTCACATCACCGGACTCTAGATCCGAGTAGACTTCGCGAAAAAAAATCCCGTTCGCGTCGTTCCCTTCGAGAGTCTTGGTCAAAACTAACGGAGCTAAGAACACGCCATCGATTTTTCGTTCAATCTGAAATCGGACTTCCTTGGATTGCGCAATTTCGGGAAGCGCGGCGAATGAGCCTAAGCTTGCGTGATCCGTCGACGAACGCGATGGCGCTCCCTCTGGCGCCGGTGCGGAATCGCTCCCACATCCCCACAACAGGACCGCAACGATCCCCCATATTTTTGTCTGAACGGATTTTACATCCATCTGAAACCCCCGAAATGACTAGCGCGGTCCATATCGAGGAATGACTCAATGCGCAATACTTTAATGAGGACAACAGGCGAAGGCTTGGTTTTTACTCATTATTCTCAGCACTTAGGCCTTTAAGAATGAGGACTTAAAACCGCCTCACACACCTGCACCTGGCGATCTCGCAGACTCCAAATGAAATACTCATGGCGCTCCCCCCGAAACCGATTCCCCACCCCCGAGCTCTCACACTCGGCAAGTGGTTGCCCGCGAGAGTCCTGAAGCGCGTTCGCTAGTAGGGTGTCTGAAATAGACTCGGGTGCCGGTTTCTCTCTCCACTCGACTGGCTGATCGAATACGAGGCGATCATGCACACTCGCCCACGCGCGCCCCTCAAGTAATTTCGCCATCCCAGGAAAAAACGAAAGCTGCTCTCGGTTAGTCAATTGCCCGAGCACGTTCAGGAACAAAACCGCCGTGTCCGCGGGCGCGCCGAGACGATCGAGGAATACGAGTGGATCTCCGAGAGAATGTTTCCACTCATCTAAGAAATTCACGCGCACTGCGCGTCCTCGCCATTCGGGATGACGAAATCGGAATATCGAAAACGAGATCGGATCGAAATCCACACAGTCGATGGTCTTGAAACGTGAGAACAATATTTTAGGAAAAAGATAACCACCGCTCGACCCAAAAACGACGAGATGTTTCCCCTGAAAATCAGGAGGAGCAAAGAACCGATCAATCTCATCCCGGAAGGGTTTCCAATAACGCTTGGACCGAAGGAGCGCGCGAAAGTGGTAACCCAAACCACCAGATGGATGAAACAGTTCGCGAATCACCTAGATCCCCCATCCGCAGAAACCGATACGATCAAAAACGTCGTGCCATTCGTTTCCCCACCTCGAGCGTATCGAGAGGATTTTCTCTTCCAAAAACGGGTGCGGGAACGCGAGCCGATAGCACTTGAGGAGCATGGGGCTGTTCGGAAAAGATTCACGAAACGCTCGATTGGTTTTGCCATCTCCTCTCAGTGAATCACAAACGATCGGATGAGTCAGCCCTTGGAGATGTCGGCGAATCTGGTGGAAACGTCCGCTCTTGGGTTTTGCCTCCACCAGCGTAATTCGAAGCTCGGGAAATTGACCGATGGTCGTTGGCAGCGATGCTCGAAACGCCGGGCGAAACACCGTAACCGAGGGTTTTCCATCCAACTCCCGGTCCACCGTCACCGGCTCCCACATCCAGCCACGTGCGATCGCATAGTAGGTCTTCTCGACTCGGTGATCCTGAAACAGTTGCGCAAACTTGCTCGCCGCCTCGGGTGATTTTGCGTACAGGAGGACTCCACTCGTGGCGCGGTCCAAACGGTGCGCCGGATAAACATAGAGCCCGAGTTGATCTCGCAGGAGCGCGAGAGCGTTCACGGATTTTGGGATTCGCGAGTGCGCGTCGTCTTCGGGAGGATGCGTGAAAAAGCCCGAGGGCTTATCCACTGCAACTACCCACTCGTCCTCATAGAGGATTCGAAGTCGAGACACTCGAATCTAGATTTCCGCTTCTCGAAGCGCTTGGCTGACGGCAGCGAGTCCGCCGCGGAGTTCCTCGGTCGTGGGCCAACCGTATCCGATCCGCATGTACCGGCGGTCTTGCTCGAACCAGTGGCCCGGTCCGACGTATGCTTTCATTTTGCCGCCGAGAATCTCGTAAAATTTATCGACCGAAACTTTTTTCGGGTCTTTGATCCTTGGGAAACAAACAACGCCGCCACTCGGCTCTACCCATTCCAAGCGTGGCTCGGCCTCAATCCACTTCTTGGTGATTTCGAAATGCTCGCGAATTTTCGCGAGGATCGGTTTCACATGCTTCGCGCGGTTTTCAAGGTAACGAAGCGCAATCGTCTCATCGACAATCGAACCGGTGATGAAGATCTGTTCTTTTGCAGCCAAGAACAGCTCCATGAGTTTTGGGTCTTGGTTGATCAGCCAGCCCATGCGAATTCCCGGAAGTCCGTAGGTCTTTGAGAGCGAACTCACTGAGACTACATGTTTGCCGAGCAAACAGGCCGAGGGAGGAACACCATTGAAATTCATCTCACGGTAAGTCTCGTCGACGAGTAAGGTAATTCCGCGATCGCCAGTCGCCTTCGCGATACGGGCAACGTCGGCGGGTGGAATCACCACGCCGGTTGGATTGTGCGGGGTCGTGATACTGACGAGTTTCGTCTCGGGACGAATCATCGAAATGAGGCGATCGACGTCGACTCTGAAACCGTCTTCGAATTTTAGATCCATGAAATCGATCTCAGCACCGATCGCGCGCGGAGTTTCGATGTTCGTCGCATAGTTCGGGCGAAGTACGAGGAGCCGGTCACCTTTTTTGAGGAGTGACGTCGAAACGATGAACAGTGCGGAGGCAGCACCAACCGTGAGGCAGACGTCATCCGGACGGACTTTTTCTTCGTGTGCGAGCCACTCGCGTAGCTCTCTCAGTCCGAGGTGATCGCCATAGCAGAGCAGCAACGATTTCACGTCGATATCCAAGTCCGACAAACGGGCGTCGCGAAATGAACTTTCTGTCAGATTGTACTGGATACTGTCGTAGCCCATTTGCTCGGGCGACTCGATCTCGATCGGCATGCGCACATATTTCATATGGCGCTATTGAATCAAAAAAACCCCGCGCCTGTCCATGTCGAACGACTGGACGGACGCAGGGATTGTTCCACCGAAGGCAAGGTCGTTAAGGATAGGTACAGCCGGCTTGAACCTGAGGCACAATCCGATCACGCGAGATGCCGTTTTGCTCTGCGATCTCATATGCGCGCTCCAATAGTTCCGGAGCGAGGACCGGCGTGCGAGAGAGAATCCATAGCGTCGTCGCTTCTGGATTGGAGACGACCGCATAACGGTAATCTTCATCTAGACCGATGATCCAGTAGTCGCCGCGAAATGCTGGGATAAATGGGAGAAAAAATCCAACTTCGAGTTCCGCATTGGACTGGCGATTCACCACGTAACCGCGACCGCGGGCCCGCTTGAGCTTGCCGTCCACGGCGCCTTTGTTACAGGTGTTGATCACGCGAACTTGGTCTTCTTTCAGAAGTGAATAGACGGCTCGTGTGCAGTGACAACCTTTTTGAAACGATTGTGGAATACTAGCGATTTCGTACCAAGTACCCAGGTAGCGATTCAGATCCACCTGAGCAACTGGGGTGGGCTTGCCTGCAAAGGCGGAAACCGAACTCGCAGCAACAACGACTAACGTGGTCAAGAATGATTGAAAAAGTGACATATGAAATCCTTTCTTTCGCTCGATTACGAGCGGAGATCTCCCAAAGTTACCGACTCTGTAAAATTACAGCATCAATCGTGCAATTTTAGGACCGAGCCATTCTGCAACGGGAGGTGGGAGTTTTTTCCAGATTTTGACTCCGAGTTGAACCGCGCCTTGTCCGCCGTCGAGCTGGATGGACTCTTGGGTCGGCGAGTAAACGTAAGACGGCAATTCGACGAGTGACGATCCCCAGCTCTTCTTGAACTCGAGGGTGGATGCGCCTTTGAGACTGGTTCCGAAATCCATGAATTTCACGCCGTTCATGCCGGCTCGTTTCATGATCTCCCAATAGAGGAGATTGTTCGGGCGGAGTGGGAAATATTTTTCGCGCGAAGATACGAACGGCACGATGATCACGTCGTTATAACTCACGGTCAGTGCGCCACTCACCGCTTCATCACCGAGCCAGAGGGTCGCTACTTCGGCGCCCGGCAACTCCGTTAAGAGCGATCGCAGGAATTCACGGCCGTAGATCGGAGAACCTTTGCGTAGCATGTTGTCCGAGAGCACTTGATAGAATGCCTCGAACTCGGCGTCGGACTTACCGAACTGGATCCGCAGATCGTTCTTTTGAGCTTTGCGGATTTTTGTACGAATGGTGCTTGGGAGCGACTTCCAGAATTCTTCTTCGTTCGCAATCAGCGGAAGAAAAGCCGAGAGCCAGACCTCTTGGCGCACGAATTCAGGCGCCTGGAACGAACGAAAACCGGTCGGACCTTCGATCGTTTTCAGATGGAAGTAGCGCGCCTTTTTTTCGCGGGTGAATCGCTTCAGTTCTTCGAAGAAAATCGTGTCGGCTTCCCCCCCGTTACCTAAAATCGGAGTATAAGATCCGAAAATGCCGTTCACGACATAGTGGCTTTTGGGGCGACGAATGACAAAAAGCGGCGAGCCTGCCACGATCGCGCCTGACTCGTCGCGGATCGCGAGAATGGTGTTCTCTGTTTTGTAATGACGGGCGATTCGGTTCCAGCCGCTCAGGTGGAAAATATTGGCGGTGGGAAACTTCGCGACGAACGCGTCCCATTCGGCATATTGCTCGGGTTTCAAATAATCGATTTTCATTGGGTCGCGGCCCCTTTAGCCGATTTCAAGCGAGAGAAGAAAAGTACCCCGAGCAAGATGCCCGGAATCAGCTGGGTCAAGTGGTAGAGCAGTCCAAACGCGAACGAAGTCTCACGCGGATACCCCAAGGATACGAGAACGAGCATCGAACTCAGCTCAAACGTCCCGGCGTTACCTACGGACGGGATGACCATGGCGAGGTTGAATCCCGTGAGCAAGGTGAATGCCTCTTTGAAGCCGAGGTGCATTCCCACTGCCTTGGCGGTTTGCATGAGGACGATCGTCTCCCAAAGCCAAGAAAGCGGCGAAACCAAAAGTTGGAGCGCAAATTGTCGACCAAGTTTCTGCCCGCTCAAGCCCGAACGAAAATGAAACAGGAATTGGCGAAATTTCCCGGGCTCGTTTTCCGAACGCCCCAGTTTGCTTTTCCAAAAAGCTACGAGCACCGCGAGCACCGCCAAGATGATGCCCATCATGACGAGCATGGCTTTGAATACCCAGTCCACCGGTGGTTCAATAGCCGCGAGGACGCCAAAACAAATCACCCATCCCAGCTTGTCGAACCAGAGGTCGACGATGCCGGTCGCGATGATCTTGCCGCGAGGAAGACCGAGACGACGGGAGACGTATTCGAAACGGATAAAATCTCCCACGCGCGCGGGTAGAATCGAATTTGCGGCGAAACCAACGAACTTGCTTTGGAACACAGGCAAGATTCCGGTACCCGTGACGGGCCGGAGAATCGCCCACCAACGAATCGCCTGCGTGAAGTGAAGAACGACACTGCCCAAGACTCCAAATAAGACCCACCGCGTCTCGCTCCCTCGCAAAATTTCTCGAACTTTTTCGAGATCAAAGTCCGCGACTTTCAAGATGATCGCGCAGATCAAAGCCGCGACTAAAAGCGCGGCAATACCTTGAAGAAGAGCCTTTTTTTGCTGGCCGAACGGCGACGAATCCGGAGTGTTCATGCGGAGCGTAGAGAACTACCGAAACTTCAGGGTTTCGTAAAGGACGCCTTTGGTGTGGAATCACTCGATCGGTTGAATTACTCCCAAAAGAATACCAGAACCGCCCGCAGCGTTTCACCTAACCAGAGAGGTTTTCATGAAGAAGTCTCAAGGATTTCCAGTGTTTTCCCGGTCCAAGCTGTCTGTTTCCGTCGGTATTGCCCTTGCCGCATTTTTCGCGTCCGCCACCGTTTTTTCCGGCCCGACCGAGACGGCCACAGTGACCTTAATCCAAAGCATTCCATCCGGTACCAACCTCGCGAACCCGAACCTCCCCTACGCCGCTGCGACTTGGGTGGATATGATTCGCGGTGCACGCCAGTCGATCGATATCGAACAAATGTATATTTCCCACACTCCAGGACAAGCACTCGATGCGGTGCTGAGAGCACTGGAAGAAGCCGGAGCCCGTGGCGTGAAAATCCGCGCCGTATTCTCAGCACACATGCTCGATAGCGACATTCCGGGCATCACTCGATTCAAAGCGATCCCGGGTATCGAATTTTATCCGCTGGATCTGAAGCGCCTCACGACCGGAATCGTTCACGCTAAATTCTGGATCGTAGATCGCCGCGAAGTATTCGTCGGTAGCCAGAACCTCGACTGGAAAGCTCTGACCGAGATCCATGAGCTCGGCGTCCGAATCCAAAGCCGCAACGTCGCCGAACGTCTGACCGCGATTTTCGAACAGGACATTCAAGTCGTCCGCTCGGGCCGCCTCCCGACTCAAGCCGAGCTCATCAACGCTCCTCGCACGATCACCCCAGGTGTCGAGCTCGTCGCAAGCCCGGCGTCGATGAACCCAAACAATGTTCGGCCGTCGATCGATGCACTCACGCAGATGATTGCCTCCGCACGGACATCGATTCAGATCCAGCTCCTCGACTATTCGGTCGTGTCTTTTGACAAAAAAGTTTGGACCGTACTCGATGACGCTCTCCGCGCTGCTGCACGCCGCGGCGTTCGTGTTCAAATGGCGGTCTCGCACTGGAACACCACTGAACCTGGCATCACCTCTCTTAAGAACCTCAGCCAAGTTCCGAACATCGAAGTCAGAATCTCCACGGTTCCTCTCGACGCAAGTGGCGTCTATCTGCCCTATTCGCGCGTGATTCACTCGAAATACATGGTTGTCGACGGAGCAGCGCTCTGGCTCAGTACCAGCAACTGGAGCAGCGGTTATTTCCTCAATACACGCAACGTGGATTTCGTGATCAACATGCGCGATCAAGCGCAAGAAGCACTCATCACGTTCGACAAGGTGTGGACGGCTCCTTATACGGTGCCAGTCGACGTGAATCGTGCTTATCCAAGACCACGCAAATAATAGCTCCGGTTCAAGTAGCTGACTTTTAAATTTATTTTTCAGGCCCCATGCCTACTCGGCGTGGGGCCTGACTATTTTTAAAGTCTAGTCGACCGAAAATCCGCGGTATTTCGCTGGGAAAAATCTGCATTGATCATTCTGAGGTTCCGAATACCACCAACGACCGTTCAACCGAGTCGCTACGAACTGATGCCCCATGGATAGTGAGCCCACAGCCAAGGTATATTGGTTACCTAGATAGTGGCTGAGGTAAGAGGACATCGTTGAGAAGTGCTGGCAGTTCCCAAATCCACGGGCGAGCGAATCAGCAGGCACGAGTGATCGGATATTCGATTCAGCGACATACTCCATGGAGTGAGCCGCAATACAATTCGCCAGACAGGCGCGTTTGCATGCAGAGAGTTTTTTAGCGTCAGCAATTTGGGCCGCTCTCATTTGAAGTTTAACGAAATGGACCCGTCGAATGATCGGTTCGATGTCTGGGATCATGCCTGATTCGGCCGAGAATCGACGAATGTAATAAATCGTAGAATCAATCCCATATCGCTTCACCAAGCTCGTCGCGAAGGTCACTAGGTCGTCTATAATGGGAGTTCGTGCGTAAATTCCTTGAGCCGATGAATAGTTTTCACCTTTTTCAAACTCACATTGGACCGCGGCCCAATCTCGCTCAAAACAAGATTTCTCGATGTCGGCCAGACGCGTGTTCAGTGAAGGGATCTCCGTCGCCGAAGCCTGTAGCGAAAGCGCAGCTACACTACAAAAAATCAGAATCCAGTTGCGCATGACTGCCTCCACACCAAACGAATCCGGTCACTATAGCACACTCATAACGCGCAGCAACAAACGCATTCTCAAGTGCGGAATGAGACTCCAAGCACTCGTAATAATTAAAGAAAAACCTCATTCATCATTTGGAATCATTGACAGAGTACCCAGCAAGCTTTGGACAACTTTTTGTCCCACCTCAGCATTTCTCTCTAGCATTTTCTCCTCTCGTCCCGTAACGTCCAGTCTCTTTCCAGATGACGGGATATAGCGCAGCCTGGCTAGCGCATCTGCTTTGGGAGCAGAGGGTCGCTGGTTCGAATCCAGCTATCCCGACCATTAAAAAATAAAACGGGTAGATCCGAAAGGGTCTGCCCGTTTTGTTTTTTAATACGCGGATAGCCTGGATGAGAAACAGGAGCTGAAGGCCCGAAGCAAGTTCTCGTTCATCGCCTACCGTCCATCCCATTTTGAAATATAAAATAAAGCAATACGCGGCCGAAGCGGCTGGTTCGATCAAAAATCGCATGAAGCGATTTTTACACGCGTACAAAGTACGCGCCCCAACGGGGCGAGGCCCAGGATGGGCCGAGTGAATCCAGATGCGCCTTCAGCGTAATATCCGCTTCAGCTGCGCCTTTTGATAGCTCGCCACAGAACCTTCGTACAAACAACGAATCAGCGGATCTTCGAGCACGTCGACTGATCGAAGCGCGTCTTCTATTTCGGGTGCGCCAGAAAAATCATTCACGCGAAGATAAATCGAACTCAGCGCCTCTCCTTCGAAAAGAGCGGCGTAGAGCTTAACGGCCAAAATCTCCGTCATCCATTCAGGCCGAACGATCTCGCCGTGCAGTCTCTTGATCTCGTCCGCTTGCAAGCGGTACTGAAAATGGGTCGCGATCCCATTCGAATCGTAAACCGCAAGTGTCCAGATTCTACCTGGATCGAAATACCCTGAGTTCGTCGGTCCGAGTTCCGCGTACCGCTTCAAAATCCCGGCCTCACAATATGCCCTCACTGCATCTCTCTGCTGTTTGGTCAAATCGGGAAACCTTTGCGCGATAGACGACGTCGAGGGGATCTCTTGACCTGGTCGGTAATCATAGTCGACCAAAGTATCCTCGACCAATTTTACCCAATCCAGCGCAACACCGACCCTTGGCTCACGTCCTTCAAAAAACACTGTTTTCGAAGGATCCAACCTCAACACCTGCGTTTCCGGCAAACGAACCGCAAGCTCGATCTCAAACTGTCGGTAGGTGATCGGAAATAGCGCGTGATTATACCAGGACCACGCCTCATGGACGAACTGACAGGAACTGGGAATGACTAAACGAGGGCGCATCAGCGCCAATTGATCCAACCATTCCGGAGGCAAATTTTCCGGAGCTGGTTCTGCCCTCCTCGGATCCAAAACCGCGAGCTCCCTCATCGTTTGAAACGGCCAAAGCACGAGATCCCAAGGCGCGAATTGTTTCAGCCGATCGAAAATCGAAGGATCCAGCCACGAATCGACCACGTTGAGAATATTGAGCTCCCCTACCCGAACATGAAAAAGCGTGTCGATCTCTGGATCAAGTGCCAGAAGCGGAGTGATCTTAAAATTCCCAATCATGACTTCTTGGTCAACCTGGAGGGACTGTACGTTCCGGAAGCCCAGACTTTGAACGAGTTCGCGCAATTCCTCAAACTCGCAGTAGAGGTAGATCGGCGTATCCCGGTCGATCCAGTTCAAACTCTCCATCGAACAGTGATCATCGTGAAAATGCGAAATGAATACCGCATCTAGTTTGAGACTTCGGATCCTCGTCTCATTGAATCGAACCTCAGGATAAGCGAAGCAATTCCGGCTGAACGGACTTTCGAAGATCGGATCGAAAATGATTTGGGTATCGCCCGTTTTGAAAAAATAGCCGGCATGAAGGATTCTGGAAATTTGAAGGGTCAAGCGTTGCGATCTGACCAGAATCGACGGTGCGTGACAAGCCGCTAAATCAGAGAAATTCTCGTGAAATGTATTGGCGCAGCATGGCTTTCTCTCCTCTCCCATGTTAGCGGATCGGCGAACGGTTGGAACCCGTGCTTTTAAAATCACTAGCATCGCAAGCACCGATATCAAAGACATCGGCAAGTCCACCTGCGCTTCGATCGTCAGACCTTAGTGCTCGGTACTCTAAAACTGGAAAGGAGTCGGTTACTCTTCGAGAGGAACCGACTCCTTTTATTTATCCGCGCTGTACTCGATCAGTCTTGATCCTTTTGCGTGAGCGAGACGCAAGTCCAGGGGTGAAATCGCCGTGACGAGTCTCGAGATCAACTTCCCTTTTGCGCCGGATCGCTTCGGATGCGAATTCTTTGAACCTGATCTCTCCTTGATAACCGAGTGGAGTCACCGCTACAGCGGCCGAATCCTTTTCTAGCGCTAGCGCTTGTTTCACTGCAAACAGCTCGGCCATCGCGCGTTGAAATCGATGAATCCTTGGAAACTCCGTTTCAATCTCATAGAGGTCTTCTGCCCAACGGATCATGGCGAAAATAGAGCAGTCACCCACCGTCGGATGATCATACAAAAGCTTCTGCTCCAGTAGGTGGTCATTCAAATGTTGCATCATCAGGTGCAGGCCATTTTTGATGAATTTTTCGCGGATTTCAGACTGGATCTTCGGGTCGTCATGAAAAGACTCGGGAGAAAAGATCGGACCAAAGGACATATGAAATGAACTCGATAAAAAACCAAGCGCACGATTGAGCTGATCAAAACCGGGCGTTCCGACCGGGAATCCAAGCCCCCTACTTAAGTCGAGCTGAGCAATATGATTCAAGATCGCAACGTTCTCCGTGAGAATGAAGCCATCTTGATAAAGCAAGGGCACCTGGCCCAAGGCATTTAGCAAAAGATACTGATCGCTATCCCCATCCGATTCGCTCACTCGACAGATGTGAAACGGTCGACCGGACATGAGGAACGCGATCATCGGCCCGAGAGCGCAGGTGCCTTCGCGAAAGAACAGGACAGGGGGTTTTTCCATGGTGAGGGTCTCCTTCCCCACTCAAAGCAAGACCCATGCGCGGAAAATGGGGACGCCTTTCAGAGACCTTTAGTTTTTGAAGTACCCAAAACACCTTTGGCCCACTCGATGACCTTCTTACCCGACGAAGTGAGGATCATCTCTTTTCGGTAGGCGAGAAATATCTCATCGCGAAACACCGGCAAACTCGGATCAAAAATCTCAAGGTCGCTACCGTCCGCCAGCGCGACTCGCTCGGGCAGCACGCCCACCCCGCACCCTTCGGCGATCAGGGTTCTAGTCAACTCCAAGCTCCCCGTATTGACCATCGACCACTCGGGAAACACCTTGCTCCGAGTCTTACGAAGCAAGTCGTCTACCTGGGCGAGATTCGTATCGAGGATCAATCGCTGCGGAACGGATTTCGACCCTCGACGTTTCCAAAACGTCACCCGATCCTCACCCAACTTGACCAAGACGAGATCACCATGCCGAACTGGGTTCACGACATAGGCAAAATGGAGTTCAAACGAGAGCAGCTTTTCGGTGATTTTTCTCGAGATGTCGTGAACCATCTCAAGTTCGATTCGAGGTGCCTCCGCGTTGATGCGTTTCAGAAGCCTCGGTACCGTATAGCCCGCGACCGCGGAGTGACAGCCCAATCGGAATCGCCCCTCTAATCCCAGGGAACCGCTTTTGGGCTGGTGAACCAATCCGTCCCAAGCATCGAGTAACGTCTTGGCCCGCAGGTAGAACTCATTACCGAAATCCGTGGGAATCAGACCGCGCTTGGTCCTAAAAAATAGCTGTGCTCCGACCTTTTCTTCCAAACGCTGAAGCGATTGGGACAGCGTGGGCTGGGTCACTCCGAGTCGAATCGCGGCATGTGAGAGGTGCCGGGTGTTGAAGAGCTCCAAAAAGTTCAAAATTTCCGTCGATGAAGGAATCATAGGTTTCGGCCAATGCTATAGAACCGATGGATTCAATTTTCAAATGTTCGATTTCAATTGGAAAGAAAATGGCCCGTCTCCATCCAACTTCTTGGACCTATTCAGGAAAATCGTCCTTTCGCTCTTGGCGCCACCCCTGCATTCGCGCAAACTAGTGGTATGGCAACTCTGGAAATGCGCTACGTGAACTTCATATCGCCCGGCGGACCCGAGGTTCTTACCTTGGGCCGAATGCTACGGCCGACTCCTGGCCCCGGTGAAATCCTCATCGAAGTGTATGCAGCTGGAGTCAATCGTCCTGACATTTTTCAGCGAATGGGGACTTACCCTGCTCCCCCCGGTGCCTCCCCCGTACTCGGACTCGAGGTGGCCGGCATTGTTGTTGAGGCCGCGCCCGATTCTAAATGGAAAATCGGAGATCGCGTTTGTGCGTTGACCCCGGGAGGGGGTTACGCCGAGTACTGCATTACGCCTGAGGACCACGCGCTCCCGATTCCAAATGGCATGAGTTTCGAGATGGCCGCCGGCATACCGGAGACGTATTTCACAGTTTGGGCAAATGTCTTTCAGCTCGGCAATCTAAAACCGGGAGAGACGTTTCTCGTTCACGGCGGAGCGAGTGGTATCGGTACGACCGCAATTCAAATGGCGCACGCTTGGGGAGCACGGGTGTTCACGACTGCAGGCACACCGATGAAATGCGAAGCCTGTCGAGCACTCGGCGCTGAAATTGCTGTCAACTACCGCGAACAAGACTTCGTAGACGAGATCAAAATTGCGACGATGGGTTCTGGTATCGATGTGATCCTGGATATGATCGCGGGCCAGTACACGCCAAAAAATATTGACCTACTCGCCTACAAAGGACGCCTCGTTCAGATCTCATTCCAGCAAGGATCAGAAGCCAGCGTGAACCTGGCTAAGGTGATGCAAAAACGCCTGACCATCACGGGCTCCACTATGCGATCCAGAAGCATTGACGAGAAAGCCGAAATCGCTGACGAACTGCTGCGTGAAATCTGGCCACTTCTCCAGAACGGCACACTCAAGGTCATTGTTGACCGGACTTTTTCGCTGGAACAAGCGGGCGAAGCACACCGCTACTTGGAGCAAAGTGATCACATTGGAAAAGTCATTTTGCAGGTGAAAAGTAGCTAATTAAGCGACTACATTTACGGCACACCGCACACTGTTCACGTAACAAAAAATGAAATTTTGTTACATTAAAATTCAAGCGCATAGATTTCACAGGGCTAGGCTGTTTCAAAAACTGTGGTAACAGTTGAAACACCAAACACCTTTTTAAATGTGACACATCCAATCGAGGCGCGCCAACTTTGCTAGAGAGCTCAGATCATATCGACTACGGTTTCATCGATATGACCAATCACGAACTTCCACTTCATCTTCGAATGCTCGGAGTTGAGTTCGCTCGAAGAAAATCCAAAAACCCAAAATATAGCCTTCGCGCATTTTCCAGATCTCTCAAAATCGCCCCTACCCCGCTATCCGAAATCCTGAGCGGTAAACGTGACATCTCGTTAAAGATCGCCGACCGAATCGTAACCGCCATGAAACTGGAGCATTCGGCCAAGCATCAATTTCTCCGCTCAGTTGCGGAGTCAAAACGTAATCGCGGTGTCATTCGAATGGATCATCGGCTGAAAAAAATTCTTGATAATGACAGCTCTAGCTATCAAGAACGCAAGCCACTTGAGCCCGCAGATTTCTCGATCATTTCCGAATGGTACTACCTCGCCATCGTTGAGATGACCCGGCTGGACGAATTTAAACTCGATGCTGACTGGATTGCAGGACGTCTGAACATCACGCCTAGCCAAGCCAAAGAAGCGATTGAACGCCTGATGAGGCTCGAGCTGATTTCGACGGTCCAGGGTCGGACCATCGCTAGCGCACCTCACTATGAAACCACGGACAAAAAGAAAACCTCAGAAGCCCACCGAGCCCACCAACGTCAGTTACTTGAGAAATCGATTCGATCAATCGAAGAAATTCCTCTCGAACGTCGAATTCATTCGGCGATTTGTTTTGCAATTAATCCAGAGCGAATATCGGAAGCAAGAATGATCTGCGAGGAGTTTCTCGACCGAATGAGCGATCTGCTCGAAAATGATCCATCTAAAACCGAACTCTATCAGTTTCAGCTCTCCCTTTTTCCTCTCACAAATCTCACTCATAAATAAATGAATCACCTCAAAACACTCGTCATTCATCTGGCCTCCATCACCATTTTGTCCCTAATGATTTCTCCGAAGATTCTTGCCGGAGGTCGAACACATGGGGGCGATGTCGTGATTTGCACGGATCGCGCGGTGACTCGGGAGGGAAAGCCCAAGAAAGGCACGACACCACCACAGGTGATCTCCGTTGAGCTACTCGACTTTTTCGAGGGACGGATCAAATTTCCTACGTGGAAACTCCGTTCAATCCGAGCAGTTTCTGGAGGCCTCTCCTCGGCCATCGCAGATGTGGATCAATACTATTCAGTCGACCCAGACCTCTCGCAGCGTATTTTTCGCTCAATGACTGGAATCAGCATCAGCTATGGTACCAATGCCGATGTTCCTGAAATCAACGACGAAGGCCACACGCTACCCATCCCTCAACATTGTTACATCAAACAAGTCGCCATACAGGCCGAGTCACCGATTTCTGGAACGAGTCAAATCATCGTCAATGAAGAGTGGTATGACCGATTGCCGCTTGATCAACAAGTAGCGCTGATTCGCCACGAGTCGCTCATGGAGATTTTCATCGAAGATTTTTCAATTCTTGAAACCGAAGGTCTCCGTGAACTCAACTATCTGCTATCCACTACCGAAACCACTCGAATCAATTCCACTGCTTGGATGAACGCATTGTCGAGAGCCGGCTATTCAAACGACGACCTCGAATGCGCTCAATTGATTTTGTCTCCCATTCTCGACCAAGACATTCGACAGAATGATCGAAGTTTCAACCTACTCGCGCCGGTGGCTTCACAGTACATTCGAAACAAAAGCTGCCTCAAATATAGAGTTTCATTGAATCAACAAGTATTCAATGAAGACATCATTCGGCTCCGCTCGCCGCAGGTCATTCGAATCAATGAGCAGACTTCGCCACTTGGGGGCTATGTACTCCCCAATACAGAAATCCTCTACCGATTCCCTACCCCAAGCTCCTCACCTCTCTTGAATCGTTACAAGATTCGCGGCTACAAAAATGTGCCCGAGGGAACCGCCCTTGTTTCCCAATATGCACGAGTTAATGCAAATGTCGGGCAGATTGATCTCATTCAATTGTCGCCGACCGAAATACCTCTGCTTCATGACCACTACAGTATTCCGCGTGAAATTCGTGGCTGTACATCCCCGACGGATTGCGAGTTCAGCGTTCAAGTGGGTGAAAACCTCAACCTGCCTTCATTGCGCAGATTCTTCGTGGATTTCAGGAATGAATTGCAACGCGCCGGAAACGAATTGAAACCCATTTTCATATTCGAGGCTGAACTAGTAGACGCACGGGTGGACCAGACCATCTCCCTCGATTTGTTTCCGACCCTACCACGCAAAGTGGAAATCAGTGTTCGAGGACAGGGAGTTCTTAGAATCATCGAGGCCAAAACCGGCGCATCGTCTTACCGATTTTCCTGTGATTCTCCCTCTTGCGAAATTGTATTTCGCGGTAAGCAAGTGCAAGTACACTCCGGAGATATCTGGAGAAGCTACTGATTGGCCGCCGAAGACGGGATTTTTATCTCCCGTTCATCGCGAACCTCTAGCTGCCCGTTTGTTCCCCTGCAGATCGAACGAAATAGTACCACCGGTTGAACATCCAGTTTCTTCTTTTTATGAACGGTCTTTTCAGAGAAGTCGTACCCAATGACTGGTTTTGGATCAGTACACTCGGGTTCTTCGGAACGCTGCTCCACTGGTGCCTCATTCTTTGAGGTAGCTTCGTTTACTTTTGAACTACTGCAGGACGAGAGCCAGGAAACAGAAATCGCCAGAACTAGGCAGATGCGAGCGTTCTTCATTTATATATAGTGCTAATGTATCTGAAAAATCTAATCACCTAAAAGTGGAACGAATGAAATGTATTGCGCCATTTTCATTCTCGAATGTTTCATTGTAACAATTTTCATTTTTTTGTTTCAGTTTCAGTCCACAAGTCATCGTTGATCCACACGTAGTCTTCACTCCAAACGATAGAATGTCCGAAGGGGTAAGAGATGAAATGAGGACGTATGCGGGCAATTCTGTTTTTGGTATTAATTCTCTCCAGCGAGGCACTCGCACTCACGGCCTCGGAACAGTCTGCGATTAACGCTTGTTTTCGTCCTACCGCGGCCACGCCATGCACTGAAGGAATTTCCGGCCCTGGCGCAAATGCGATTCCGGGCGAGGGATATCCCCTCACGATGGGATTCGACGCCAAGGGGAAACCCGTCGCGACTGGAATTCCGAGCACCACCCTACCCGCCGAAGGTTGCTATAGCTCAAATTTCGAACGCTGCATGGACGACTCCACCTGCATGGTGAACGGACGATGCACTAAAAACAAAGCCTATCCCATGAGGCTCCGTCTCAACTGGAAAACGATCTGCAGCAGCTCGATCAATTCGAAATGTGTCGAAGGCGCGACCGTCGTGGTCAAACCACAAATCATCTCCGATCAAAGCAGCTCAATCATCGGAAGTTTCAACAGCAAAGACGACATCGGCATTCACGTAAATTCCAAAAACATGATGGACCAAGCCAAAGAGGCTTGTGAAAACCTCAGCGGCAGTTTTTTTACCTGGGACTCTGCTGCTCGCATTTGCCGCAAAAAAGCGAAATACATCTGCGAAAACGAACTTAAAATGAAATGGGTGGGCACCAGCGATACTGAGGGCAAGTGCAATGCAGCCCTGACCTCTTGTGGGGAAGTTCCCGAAACCATTAATGGTGTCATCACCGTGACCGACCAATCCAGCTATTGCGGAAATCGAAACGACTACTGCAAAGGCTACCAGTATATGCCATCGACGCTACCGCCGAGCGGCCAATGTTTCTGTACGGGAACCTCGACGACTAAAAACAAAAACGGCAAAGCCTGTAGCGGCATCATTGTCACCCAAGCCACTCCTACACCAACGACTGCGACTGGCTCTGGTACGAGCACTGGCTCAGGCACCAGTACTGGCTCGGGGAGTGGTTCGGGCACTGGATCTGGCGGAATGAGTGAATTAGTCGTTGGAGCCAGCCACGGTTGCTTAAACAATAGCGGAGCAGTGTGGTGCTGGGGCGACAACCAACAGAAACAACTCGGACAGGGCAATACCAACTCCTATAGCGGCAAAGCAGTCCAAGTGACCGCATTATCTGGCGTAGTCGATATCGATGCAGCCGGCGTTAGTGACGCTACATGTGCAGTCACCAGTGATGGAAAAGTTGTACTATTCGGCAACGGTGGTTGGTCCTCCGATGGAGACACCCCTTACAACGGCAACAACGATTTCAAATACTATACGACCGTATCAAACGCCACGGGTTGCGCTCGCGGGCAGTATCACACTTGCGCCATCGTCGCGAACGGCGAAGTCCAATGTTACGGTGACAACTCCTACGGAAAAATGGGGGTCGGGCATTTCAATACCATGCAAGGTCCGACTCGTTGGGGTGAACTCCCACAATATGTCGTCAAAGACGGATCTGGAACGCGACTGAATCAGATCATTCAAATCGCGGCCGGCCCAGATCACACCTGCGCGATCGATATCGGCGGCAAGACCTGGTGCTGGGGACGCCATTCAGGACAATCGTGGGACAAACGACTCGGCCTAGGATCCGGAGTCAGCTCCGATTCGGCAATCGCTAAAAATCCGGTCGGACTCGAATCTAGAGTCATGACGGATCTAAGAGTCGGCTACGGCTCTACCTGCGCAAAAGAAGTGAGCACAGGCGATCTCTACTGCTGGTCGGAATCGGTCACGAAAATGACCGGTGGGGCCTACACAGGATCAAAAAGCGTCGAACCGACGGGATTCGCCAGGTGCGTGATCCGCTCGAATGATCAACTGAACTGCGGAAACGTCGCCACTAATCACTACCTAGTAGGCAATGGTACTCAGGACACGCCCGGGGACAATCCAGACGCCGCAAAGTATGTCCGAGAAGACATCGACGATAGCATTCTAGCAGGCGTCAGTCAGGTGAACGCTGGCCACACTTGGGCGTGCGCCCTCGCTGCTGGATGCACTGTGAAATGTTGGGGTAGCCCAATGTCGACCTCTCACATGCCGATGTCCAGTCGAGCAAAGATCATTGAAAAACAAAGCGGTGGGCAATTGACTGGAACGTGTCCGGCGACTATCGCACCACCTTGCGTAGTTGGCGATGTGTGGACGGGCAACACGTCGACAGGGGCAGGAACTCCATCTGCAGCCCATCTGATCAAATCAGTTTGGACTGGAAGCGAAATGTTGATCTGGGGCAACAACGTTTATACTCGATACAATCCAACAACAAACTCGTGGGGCCCTTTCCTCTCGACCACCAATGCGCCGGCACAACGATACGGACATACTCTGGCATGGACCGGTAGCGAAATGATCGTTTGGGGCGGAACGAATCCAGACCGAAATGACGGCGGCCGATACAATCCTGCAACAAACACTTGGACCACCATGTCCACCGTCGGCTCCCCACTAGCCCGTGGATTTGCAACCTCTGTTTGGGACGGAACGAACTTACTAGTGTTTGGAGGTAGAAATTCATCCACCGAACTTGCAAACGGTGGGCGATACAACCCTTCCAACGACACTTGGGGCCCCGCTATCCCTAATGCACCGGACGGAAGTCGGGTGCAATCTGACGGGGTATGGACCGGAACGGAAGCTATTTTTTGGGGAGGATGGGGACCCAGCGGATACCTTAATACCGGCGTGAGATTTAATCCGAGTACGAACACATGGAGCACCAACGTAACAACAGTGGGTGCTCCCGCAAATCGAATCTATCCATCTACCGTCTGGACGGGATCCGAAATGATCGTGTGGGGCGGAGACAATCAATCAGGCTTTTTTAACAATGGGGGCATCTATAACCCAGCTACAGACACCTGGCGCACCATGACAACAGCAGGAGCGCCCTCCGCTCGAACTGCTCACACGGCCGTCTGGACCGGAACTGAAATGGTGGTTTGGGGAGGCGCTGCTATCGGCCAATCCAATAACTGGTCAGGGCCACAATTTAATACTGGAGGAAGATATGGAAATGGATGTAGCGCAACTCCTACTCCTACCCCTACCGCGTCTGCAACACCAACACCGACACCAACTCCAACTCCGACACCTACTCCGACGCTCACGCCTTCTCCATCTCCGCTGCCGACCAGCTTCACCGCGATGGTTTACACAACCTACCGGGGCCTTTATCAGATGGCCAAAGCGAACTCAGGACAGCAATGGGCATTCAAAGTCCACCCATTTATTTGGGTAAGGAGCAACCCAAGCGGCCAAAACGAAAATCAATACCAAAACACGTATCCTGGGACATATCGCGTAACTTATAAGGTCAATCAGGCGAGAATGGTTGCGTCAACAACAGCATCCTCAGGGTGGTGCGCGTTCAGCGCCGATGTTCCTCTTACTAACTGGCTTACCGTATCACCTGACACCTGTACAATTACCTTTGATAGGACAAATCAACTATCAGGTTCGCCGCAATATTGTACTTACTCTCTACCGAGAGGGGCGACGACAATACCTGCAAATGCATGTGGAGTGTGGGCGCAAGTTGACATGTCTGTAACACTTACACGTGTAAATGCTGGCTCTCCGGCGGCGACAAGCCCAGGTGGAATTCCATGGACTACGGAACAAGTATTCACAGGCCCAGGCGGAGGTACATTTGATACGCCGTCGAATATTATACTTGATCCACCCCATTTCATGGGGTCGAGCAATGGGCAGTTCTGTTCAGTTTTCCCTCAGTATTGCCCATAATTGACGAAATAAACAAAGTGCGAGGAAACCTTCGCTATGAAAATCCTTATCGGCCTCAGTCTTGTCATAGCAGTGTCCATCATTTTGTTTCATGAACGTAGTAATCCGAACCTAGATATCGAACGTAAAATAAAAACCATTCAAGCATTCTATCCCGAGTTCAATGACCGAAATGCAGCTGAGTTACAAATCAAGCGCACACAACAACTACTCAAAATACTCAGTAAAAATGGCATTGAACTCGGCGACAGTCAGATCACAAATGAGGAACAAAGAATAGATCGAGAGACTCAAGATCCAAAACGCTTAGAACAAATAAAAAGCATATTCAAATCATGGACGGGATTTGATCGATCTGCTTACCGAAACGTATTCATCGTTCCCCAACTCGCCGAACGACTAGCATTCGAATTAGTCTATTTCTCAGACCACGCTTTTCAATCATCGACACGATCAATACTGCAAAACAACCCTACCAAGAGAAGAGCCGCAAATCATCCACCCTCACCTCTCATCGAGGAAGGTTTGATCCATAGGACCTCAGATCAAACTCTGGAGTGGACAAAAAGAAACCAAGACAAAGCCTCAAAACAGATCGTTGAACCTCTTCCGTTCGAAAAAAAACGAACCGTAGACGTTTGGAGAGACGCTCACCTCACTACCGAATCATTCGCCAATTTCTCACAAAACATAAATGAAACGTTTATCCGGGGGAATTTGACCGTTCGAGTAGGCCCATTTTTCTATCGCTGCGATAAACCGAGCGGTAACAAACAAAGAACGATTTTCCCATGCGTGCGCACCCCACTGAAAAGCTACGATCTATGGCTGGAGGAACAATTCAAAACACTTGAGTGAAACCCGTCTAAACAAACTCATTCAGAAAGTGATGGGGGTCTAAATTGATGAACGAATTCCACTCTCCACTGATCTGATTCTAATACGCATGTACAGTATCGGAATGGACTGAACCTATATTCAAAACCGAAAACCGCGCTCAATTGTTACAGTTCTTCAGTTAGTCCGCTGAATCCATTTTCCCCGAAGGTTGGATTTCGGTAGGTGCAGAGCTCCACCCAGAAACCCATGGAGACCACCAAATGAAATCAAAAGTTTATCTCACACTACTAGCAGTCCTCTTATTTGCAATCACTCATACTGGAAAACATGAAGCTGTGGCATCATCTTGCAGCCATTTCGACGGTGTCTATGAAAGGTACTGTGAGAGCGAGGTCGAGCACCTGGGCAACGATGGTCTCGATGGCGCGATCGAAGGAAAACAAAAAGGCTATCTCGAGATCAAAAGCTCAGCTGATTGCAAATCGATTACCGTAAACGATCCAAACTACAGTGGCACTCTTGCCAAGATCTATTTGGTATCCGGAAGGTTCCAAAGTGACATGGTTACCGTCACTCAAACAAAACTGCCCGTTTTCCATCAACATAAAGCTTTACTGAGTTATGACTTGCAAGAGCGCAAGTTTGACTATCAAGACAGCTTTGACCACGAGTATCAGCTAGAGTTGGTCAGAGATCAGAAAAACAAGGACACTCTATCGATGGGGTTTTACCACTTCTTCAAACAAAGCTCATTTCTCGGACTATTCGTCAGGGGAACGTATCGTGCCAAATGCGAACTCAAAATGACTATCCCTTGATGGCAGGCCACTCAACAGGCTAATAAGGACAACGAAACATTGGTGATATTTTTGTTACAAATTCAATGTACTTTTATTTTTAAAAATACTCATTTTCAATGAAACGTCCGAAAATAGAGTTATGAGTACCGGGAAATGCTCATCGCAGAACTCATCGGAGCTTGTGAGTAAGTTCCGGAATCACGGGTATCCGAGAGAATGCGCCATACGTCTCCCATAGCTTTCCCCCTGGCGCCTAAAAGACGCCAGGGGGTTTCTACTTTTACTTCGATGCAATGGATAAACGACTGGCTTAACGCCCGACGCCGATCTCGGAGTCTAAACGGGATTCGCGCGGAGCCTCTGAATCCTCAGCCGCCAACCAAGCTCCAGCAAAACTCCCGCACCCAACCAAGCTCCCAAAAACCAGGCCAGCGTTAAGCTAAGTACGAATTCCATATCCCACATCAAGAAGAACCCGAGTGAGACAAGTGCGACCGTCGCGATCCCGAGACCGCGATGCTCACGAATCTTGCGAACCTCCTCAGGGCGTAGAGCAAACGAAGCGATGAGCGAACTCGTTCCCAAGAAAAACGTTCCGCAGGCGACCAGGCAACCATATTCCCCAAATCGCATGAACCAGTGCATGAGGCCCATTCCTTCGCCCAGCACTCGAAAACCGAACTGCGGACACACCGAGAGCGTCGCGATGGAGGTCAACGCATGGATAAAAAGCAGCTTGGAAAAAACCGGGATCACTCCTGGATTCAGCTCCTGGCGAACTTGATCCAAGATGGACCGCGACAACCCCAGTGGAGGGCTCATTTCATCGGACTGAGCGAACTCTCGGAATTCCGACGGTAGGTTTTTATGCGTTTTCATCGGCTACTCCTTTTTTCGATCTCAGTTTCTGAATCGCTCGACTGATCATTTTGCGAACAGAGACCTCAGTCTTGCCGAGACGACGAGCGATCTCCGAAAAACTCTCGTCCCGGAGATAACGGGCCTCAACCGCCTCGCGCTGATCGTTGGTCAATCCCTCTAACGACGGCGGCTCTGAGTCCTGTGACGGATCCTCCTCAGGAGTGGCGAAATTTTCGATTCCTTCGTCTCCTACAGAGTCAACTTCTCGACTATTTTTCCGGATCTGATCCAAAAAAACGGATCTCGCGATCACAAACAACCACTGCAGAACCGGATACTCTGAGCGATAACTTGCACGGGATTGATGAAACTTCAGAAACACCGCCTGATGAAGTTCACTCGCCTGCTCCCGGTCACCATTCGTTTTCTTGAGCAAGTATCCGTACACCCGGCCCGCGTGGCGTGAGTAGATCGATTCAAACGCGGACGCATCTCCGGATTGATAGCGGAGCATGAGTTCTTGATCTTGATCTGCGGGTCGGGGCGACATCCTCCTCAGTCTAACGAGTCGAGCTTGTTTTTTGTGACCGGTCACAAAAATATTTTTCGTTCGTTAAGCAAATCAGGACGCTCCGAACCGGGCACCCTGAGGACAATATGAGGCCAAACGACCACTTTTTGAAACTCTTGTTGATGATCTGCTCGGCTATTGTCGCCATTTCTGGGGTTTCGGGGGCCTATGCACATCCCGTCGTTTTCAAGGACGCCGTCGCCATCACCGCTGGTAACAGCCCCATGATGACAGATTACTGGTTGACTTACGGGGTGAGTTCACGGCTTGCGGCCTCTCTCCGCTACTGGAGTTTCCGCTCGGACCGCGCATCGGGACCAGGGGATCGAACCCTCGTTTTTCCACAAGCGAACTACCTCATCCAACGTTGGAACCAACGAGACTCCCAAGCCAATCTCTACGCGATGGGTGGATTCGGAATCGAACGGCAAAATGGAATCAGCAGCCGGGCAGCGGTCGGAACGCTTGAGGCGGATTGGGAGAGCCGGAAATACTATTTGGCTGGAAAACATGAGCTGGTGCGTTTCTCGAAGGATGGAACTCTCGACTACACCATGATTCGCGCCGGTATTGCACCTTACGTCGCCGACTACGGCGCTCTCCACACTTGGTTCATGCTCCAGGTCGAGCGCCAACCTGAAACATTCGAAAAAATTCAAATTACGCCGCTCCTACGATTTTTTTATCAAAACGTGCTCTGGGAAATCGGGGCCAGCACAAGTGGAAATTGGCTCCTCAACCTGATGGTCCACTTCTAAACTCTAATCCCGAACACCAAAAGGAATCCCTATGAAAACGAAATTCATCGCCCTCACTCTCGTTGCTCTCGTCCAACCGCTCGCAGTATTCGCTGCCACCAGTACGGTTCAAATCCAAGTCAATGGAATGGTCTGCTCATTCTGCGCGCAAGGAATCGAGAAAAAATTCAAAGCCGAAGAAGCCGTCGAAAACGTCACCGTTAAACTCGAGGATCATCAAGTGACCCTCGCCCTCAAAGACGGTAAGCCTCTCACGGATGAGAAGATTAAATCCCTGCTCACCGACGCAGGATACACGGTCGAAAAAATCGAGAGGAACTAAGCTATGGATTTGCGAGCAACGCGCTTCACTTCATTCATTAGTCTTTTTACCTCTGCCAGTACGCTCGTTTGCTGCGCGCTACCCGCTCTCTTCGTAACTCTCGGGATGGGTGCGGCCTTCGCGGGGCTTGTATCCGCCATTCCGCAGCTCATCTGGTTATCTGAGCATAAGGCAGCGCTTTTTGTCGGCGCTGGAGTCATGTTAACCATCGCGGGCATTGCGCAATATCGGGCGAGAAATCTCCCCTGCCCGATCGACAGAGACGCAGCTCGAGCGTGCGATCAAGCCAGAAAAACGAGTCGAATCATCTATGGGTTCTCGCTCGCAATCTACGTTATAGGAGGAGCATTCGCATTCTTACCTCGATTAGTCGAGTAGCTCGTCATTTCGTTAAGCACTCGAGGCTCTAGTAGTCAGTTGAAAAGAACTGTGGCATCTCATTTTTATGATTCAAACCGTTCATCACGCTCAAATCACCTTGCCTCTCGGAATGGAAAAAGAAGCGCGAGCTTTTTATTGCGAATTTCTCGGAATACGTGAAATCGAAAAAGCCGAGCCTCTCCGCGGACGGGGTGGATTTTGGCTCGAGGTTGGATCGTTCCAAGTACATGTAGGATTCGAAGATGGAGTCGACCGCCTAAAAACCAAGGCTCATCTCGCCTACGTGGTGGACGACTTGGAGAACTGGCGTCGCCGTTTGAAAACAGAATTACAAATTGACGCCATCGATGGCATCAAGATCCCTGGATACGAGCGGTTCGAGTTTCGAGACCCTTTTGGCAATCGAATCGAGTTTATGCAAAACTCTTGAGCTCACCGATAGCCGGCTGGCTTCAGATACGAGTAACCGAAGGTCGCATTCTCGATCGCGTTTCGATCCACCCAGATATGGTACCCGCTTTCGGACACTTCCCAATCTTTATGGTAAACCTTGGCCGCTTCTGTGGCGTCCCAAGTGTTCAAGATTAAATATTCACATCGCCCCGTCGTAGCATCTAAACGCCGGCCCATAATGACTGAGCCGTGATTGCCACATTCATTTGAACTGGTGCGAGGATTCGTCGCGTTGAATTTTCGCCCGTCGACCAGGAGACGCCCGCAGTAACTAATCGCCACCGGCTGGGCCGTCGCAAAAGACTGCGAGAAATTAAGATCAATCGCATCCCGAAGCTGCTTCTTGAACGGCTGTCTACGACGGCCATCCCCTTGTGTCTCGACATCGAATGCGGCAGGAGAAATCATACGGTCGTAGTCCTCGCAGTGAAATGCGGCCGTTTGCTCAAAAAGTTTTGCTTTTTTCTGCATGATGGATGGTGAAGTCTCTTCAGCCATTTCGGACAGTTTTTGTAACTCTTCCAGCAGCAGGTAGTTTTCCACCTGAAACTGCATGTAGTCCATCGATCGGCGCTGTTGCTCAGCCAGAGCCGCATATCCGTCCATTCGCGAGGCCGGAGGAACATTCCTCAAACGACGCTCATTGTAACGATCACGATGCATTCGCTGGAGCTCGGCAACTAACTTCACATATTGTTTCGAAGTCAGGTTCTTGATTTTCGAATCGATCATCGCCTCACTACAGGATCCGATTTCACCGAGTAACTTCAGTGATCGCTCAAGTGTCCCACCTTGCTCGAATCCGTCGAGCTCGAATTTGTCTGAGTAACGGAGGGCTAATTCTACCGCCGAACTCTGATCTTGATGGTTGTCTTCTCCATGACTAAACCTCCAGGCATCAAATAGCTCGACTGCGCTCTCGGCATAACAGGTTCCGAACGCTTGGGACCGACCTTGAATATGTTCCATCGAACCGCCCGGGGCATCTAGGCGAATCTCCGAACAATCCTCGCTCCAGGCGGGGGCTGCAAAAACGAGCTGAAGCAGGATCCAAAAAGGGGTGTACCGATTCATGGGCGCGCACCTAACAAAGGACCCCGCGGTCCACAAAGTGGAATTTTCCACAGCGCGGAGCGGATTTAGGGGGATGAGTCTCTTTTGACCTGTTTAGACGAGTGACGGCCGATCCTTTTTAAAAAGAGCCGGCCCCCAGCCAGAGCTCCGGGGCCTTTGAAATCACTGGAGAAACCTTGTGGCACATCGGCTGCAATTACCTCTGAGTAACTGGGAGAAACGAACCGATGAAAACGATCATTCTTTTAACTGCTGTTTTAGCTTCGACGACTGGATTCGCGCAAACCAAGCCTCAACCCAAACAAAAGCCCGCTGAACGGCCGTTTTCAATGCTCACCGAAGCCGAACTCAAGAAACCCCTCAGCGAAATGACCGCAAAAGAGTACCTACGTCAGGCCCTATTGATTAAAATCGACACCGACGTCAACACCGACCGCCAGATGAGCGAAATGCTCACTCAAATCGCGCGTTCAGCAAAAAACTCAGCTCTAGATCTGTACAAAGACCTCATGGGTTCTGACAAACCGAGCCAGGACAAATCACGCCCGTCTCGCGGTACCGCGAATGTCCCTGCCGGCAGTCTTTAACTCTCAGAATCACTTGTATCGGGTCCACATTGTGTAATTGATCGTTGAATTTATCCCGCATTTAAGGGAATACGCGCCTCATGAAAAATCATGGCGCGCGTTTCTACTGGGCGATCGTTTGCTCATTTTTGGGCTTGGTTTCGGCGACCTCCCAAGCTGGCTACCAGGGGTCGGTGGAATTCACTCCTGACGAAATCACCGCGCACACAAATGATATCCGAGTCATCACCACGGAGGCCACCGCCTGTCTTCAGGAATTCTTGAACAGCCACCTCCGATTTTACAATCGCTACGGATTCTCTCGCTACTACGGAGACAATTCCAGTTTCGGAAAACTCCCTTACGCCGAAAAGCGAGAGTTCTTGCGCACGCTCGGCAAAGATCCAGCGCTCCTCTCCCAGATGAGCCCAACCTCTTGTATCGGCCTCACGCTCAGATGTCTGGGACGTGGTTTCAAGGCAGCTCAACAAGATACCGCCTGGAAAAAAGTATTCGACTTCACGAAACTCAACGGCGTCTCCGGAGAGGCGCTTCAGTTCGCACTTCGCAAGCTCGGCTGGAAGATCCTCTATTGGAACCCAGACTCGTCGCAGAACAGTGCATGGGACCTGATTGAACGAAACAACGATCCAGAGAATAAAACACACTTCCGCGGCTTCCACGCCGATCGCTATCGCCAAGTCATGACCCGCTCAACTTACTACTGGAATCCGATTGACGACGCGACGACGCTGGTAAATTTCCTCAGAGAGCCACCAAAGACCTTCAAAGACGTCCCATTTTTCGTCGGAACTGCACACCAAGGTTACCATGTGTTTCCGGGCTCATACGGTATCGTGACCGAAGCGCACAGCACCCGCTTACTCACGGATCGTCAGACGATCGAGCAGGCCGAGTTCAATCCGATGCAAAACGGTGGGGCGCCACGAGGACTGTATCGCACGGGCATGATGGCGGTACCTCCAGGATTTGGTTTCTAGTTCAATTCGGAAACACCACACACCAATTGAAAATCGGGCCATTTGGGCTCATGCTCCCTGCATGGCCACTTCGATAAAAATCGCCGACTCCTACTACACCGCGTTTAACAAAAAAAATTGGAGTGAGATGCTGAGTCATCTCTCCCCTCAGGTTTCCCACGAACTCAACCAAGGCGAAACCCAGGTGGGTTCCGATTTATTCAAGAAGTTCATGGATCATATGAACGAGTGCTACGATGAATTTCTCGAAGACATCGTGCTTTTCGATGGTGGAGACGGTCGCGTAGCGGCTGAATTCTTCGTCAAAGGCAAGTACCTAAAAACCGACGGCAAGCTTCCCGAAGCACAGGGCCAAACCTACCGGATCCGCGCTGGTGCATTCCTCGAAGTTCATCAAGGGAAAATCACGCGCGTTACCACCTACTACAATCTACCCGAATGGATCAAAGCCGTACAAGTCACCTCATAGTTCGGAAGATTCCTCGCACGGATTGGCTGACCTTGCTCACCGAGATGGCGAAGCTACGAATCTCGGTGTTTCGAGAGTTTCCCTACCTCTATGCTGGTTCAGAAGCTTACGAATCGAATTACCTTCGAACCTATTTCAATGCTCGTGGGGCAAGCGTCATTGGAGCATTCGATGGTGAGCAACTCATCGGGATGGCCACGGCATTGCCGCTCGAAGAAGCCGAAGAAGATTTCCGCTCACCATTGGTCCAGTCCGGCTATCCCATCCAACAGACCTTCTATTTCGGTGAAAGCGTTCTTCGCCCCGAATATCGTGGGCGCGGAATCGGCAAACAATTCTTTGACCTGCGCGAAGCTCATGCCCGGGCGATTTGTCCTTCACTCCGGTACACAAGTTTCTGCGCGGTCAACCGAGAGGCAAACGACTCACGGAAACCCGAGAACTTTCGAACCCTCGACGGATTTTGGAAATCTCGAGGTTACCAAAAACACGAACACATCCAGGCTCGTTTCAAATGGCCGGAAGTCGGCTCGTCTCAAGAGTCAGAACAAACCCTCTCCTACTGGATCAAAGACTGGAAACTATGAAGCGTATCGCCCTCGCGCAATATCCGATCCTTCGTCATGAGAATATCGAGACCTGGCAGAATTCCGTCCGCACTTGGGTTCGCGAAGCACGCGAATACGGTCAAGCCGATCTCTTGGTATTTCCAGAATACGGTAGCCTAGAACTGGTCAGCCTCGTACCAGAATACGAGACACTGAACCTCCATCAACAAATCGAGGGCTTGATCAAACAACTTGACGTGTTTAAGTCCACCTATGCAGCACTTGCTCAAGAGTACGGCGTGACCATCGTCAGCCCCAGCGTACCGGTCCCGACTTCTCAAGGAATAGAAAATCACGCTTTTGTTTTCTCAAAATCGGGAAAAATGAGCTCTCAGTCTAAATGGCACATGACCCGATTCGAAGACGAGACCTGGGGTGTTCGCTCGGGAAATAACGTCGTCCGCGTATTTCAAGACGATGGATTCAAATTTGGAATACAGATTTGTTTCGATAATGAATTCCCCACCGGCACTCATGCCTTGGTTCGCCAAGGTATCGATCTACTCGTCGCACCGAGCTGTACTGAAACCCGACGCGGCCTAAACCGCGTTCACATCGGCGCTCGCGCGCGTGCCCTGGAGAACCAAATTTTGGTTGGCGTTTCTCAAACGGTCGGCGAAGCAGCCTGGTGCTCCGCGGTCGATCAGAATACAGGCAAAGCCGCTCTCTATGCCTCTCCCGATAAATTCTCGCCCGAGGATGGCATCGTTGCCGAAGGTATGGAAAATCAGATCGGATGGGTCTATTCCGACCTCGATTTCTCGATCATGAAAACAACACGGACCGAAGGTTCCGTTTTCAACTTAAAAGGTATGGAGCGCGAGTTCGGACACGCGCTCCCATTCCAAACCGAAACCGTGGATCTCCGGTAGATATTACTCCTCGTAGCTCTTCTTGTTGGCCTCGATCGTTTTTGTGGTTCCGTCCGAGAAAACGAGTTTCAATTTCACTTTTTTGGATTTCATGAAGTTCTTTTTCACTCCGATCAACATGACATGGTAACCCATCGGCTTGAACTCGACTGATCCCGCGGCCGGAATAGTCACTTGATCGACTCGCTCCATCTTCATGCCGTCTTTGTTATGGACATGATTGTGCAACTCAACCACTCGGGCGGCTGAGGATTCGACACGGACGAGATTCACAGACTCCCCACCCGGATTCTTGAGCGTAAAATAAGCGGCGGTATTCTCCATTCCGCTTTCGATCCCACGGACCCAAGGAGCTTCTACGACGACTTTGGTTTCTGCCGCGAACGAGGTGACTGAAAACAGAATCATTCCGAAAAGTGCTAGTAAACGCATGAATATATCTCCTTTGATTCGATTGTTTTTTTGACTCTTGTGCTTAAAGCAAGGATTTCAAACTCATTGCTAGATCTTCGACCTTCATTTGTTCCGGAACACGCGTCACCAAACGATGAGAACGATTCACGAGAAAAAAACTCGTTGTATGCTGAACACCATAACCAAGCGCGCTCTTGGCGTCAGGCTCGATCACATACGTGGCTCCGTACTGATTGACCACTGCATCGATTTCAGCTTTGCTACCCGTCAAGCCCACTCCTCCTGGAATGAACGCCTCAACATAGGTTTGAGTTTTGGAGGCGGTGTCGCGCTGATGATCGACGCTCACGAAAACAACGCTGATTTTCTCGCGTTCTTCGAGAGACAATAGTTTCAAAGCCTGCGCAAGTTTGTGCAATGACATTGGACAAACATCTGGGCAGCTCGTAAATCCGAAATAGAGAACCGCGGGGCGTCCGTCTTGAATATCACTTAAACGACGTTTTCCCGTCTTGGACTCGAGTGTGAAATCACCGCCTCGGGGGCCTTGGTACAATTGACGATCAATCTGCCAAAGTGTCGCGGCCAATGCGACCGCAAAAACCGTCAACCCAATTCCGAGTCGAGCTCTCGTAGAGAGTTTTTGAGGACGAGCAGAATTCATGCGCCAAGCCTAGTCCAAGACCACCGGATTCGATACCGGAAAACATGGCTACAATTCGGATTAATTTGGGTTTAATTCGCGCGAATATCGCCTAAGGATTCGATCAGTTTCGGAACGCACTCGATCGCTGATCACCGGCTGATTGCGGTGGTATCCGAGCATTCTCAAACGGACGGTGGATCTTTCGGCGCGGTTTTCCAGCACATCCCGAACGGCAGGGGCAATGTGGCAGGAAACGCAATCGATCTCGCCGTGAAAAGGCTCCTGATTCGCATCGAGAACGCGTCCCACTTGACGAACAAACTGTCGACGTTGACTGACCGTCATCGTGGGTAGCACTCCCACACTATTCTTAAAAAACTCGAGGTTTCCAAAAATGGGCGATATATGAGGCACGAGCACTGAAACAAAATCTATCGGACGCGCCCAATTTTTAAAGGTCTGTTTAAGCGCTTGGATCTTCTGAATGATCAGTTGCCCGGTTGATTGTCCTTCCATCATTTTAAAGTGCTGGAACCCCCAATGGATTGAGGTGTCATCCTCAAGCGTTTGTACGGCGACTTCATGAGCGGGGTATGCGGCGACAAGCCGGCGAATCGTCTGCAGAAACCGCTGCCCCCGAATCTCAACCATTCCATACTTCAGGAAATGCGGGTGCACTGGGGAGTCTTGAACATTCGATGACCGATCAAGCGCTCGACTTGAATCCAAGAGCGATTTAAAATCGGCCAAGCTCTCGATGCGATGAAACGTATGCATTGCAACGTCATCAGCGATCCCATCCGAGAACGCCTGCCAAACGACTCGCAGCTGCGCTTGGCAGCGGTCCGTTGCTACGAACCGGAAACAGGGATCGATGCGAAATCCGATGGCGCGCATCCGGGCGTAATCGGTGCGCGCGTTCTCGAGCTGAAGGTGAGAACGTTTCAAACCAAACCCTTGAAAAACCGATTCATTCAACCGGAGGTCCACCATTCCTCGAGCCGAGGTCAGACGAGGATAAAACTCGTCGTCCACGGATTCGATGGGTGCGGGCAGCAAGATCGTCACTAGATTCTGCTCATTCGCTTGGGATCCAGATACCGCCCCCATCAGCCAGAACGAGAAAAGAGATTGTTTGAAAAACGTCCGAAACTGCACCCTATGGTTATAAATAGTAACCATAGAAAAACAAGCCCAGACCCGTTTCTCGGTGGTCACCATTCGGGAACTCAACCAGGGGCGTCGAATGTATCGAGCGTCTGGCAAGCCGAATGGATCCAAGTCCTTGGACTTTTTCATCATTTTCCGGTTAGACCATCGATCTGCCGTTGCAATGCCCCCCCAATTTTGAGACGTCTTTACCCACTCTAGGAGCGCACCGTGACCCCGAATCCATCTCAATCTCCGCTCAAAGTCCTTTTGCTCGAAAACATTCACCCAAACGCTGACTTAACCCTGAAACACCACCGTTTTCAGATCGAGCGGCTCAAAACCTCGTTGAGCGAAGCGGAGTTGATCCAGAAACTCGCCGACGTCGACATCCTCGGAATTCGCTCTAAAACTGATGTCTCCGCCAAGGCCCTCGCTGCGGCCAAGAAACTTTTGTCGATCGGTTGCTTCTGTATCGGAACCAATCAAGTCGATCTCGAAGCCGCCAATCGATTCGGAATCCCGGTTTTCAATGCCCCATTCAGCAACACCCGCAGCGTTGCCGAAATGGTGATCGCCGAAGTCATCTGCCTGGCCCGACAACTCGGCGATCGCTCACGCGAAGTTCACCAAGGAGAATGGAAAAAAGTCGCCAATCAATGCTACGAAATCCGCGGTAAAACCCTGGGAATCGTCGGCTACGGCCATATCGGTGGACAAGTTGGCGTTTTGGCTGAGAGCCTCGGGATGCGTGTGATTTATTTCGACGTCACCCCGAAACTGAGCATCGGCAACGTCAAGGCAACCGGCTCACTTCATGAGCTCCTTGCGAACTCGGACTTCGTCACCTTGCATGTTCCCGAACTTCCGAGCACCAAAGGCATGATGGGCACCGACCAATTCGGGGCTATGAAACCAGGCAGCTTCCTCATCAACGCATCTCGCGGAACAGTAGTGGATATCCCCGCCCTTGCAGCCTCTCTCAAGTCAGGACACCTGGGCGGCGCGGCCATCGACGTTTTTCCGACTGAACCCGCGAGCAACCAGGAAGTCTTCAAATCTGAACTTCAGGGATTGCCGAATGTGATCCTGACCCCACATATCGGAGGGTCTACCGAAGAGGCACAAGCCGCAATCGGTGTTGAGGTCGCTCAGAGCTTTTGGAAATTTATCCACGAAGGGACGACGACGGGGTCTGTGAACTTCCCTCGCGTTGAGGCTCCATTTGATCCTGGCGCCCACCGGATTTTGAACATCCATCGCAACGTCCCAGGCGTTCTCCGCGATATCAATAAAATCGTCTCGGATCTGAACGCCAACATCCGTCGCCAGATGCTCTCAACCGACAATGAAATCGGTTACTTGGTCATGGATCTCGATCATAACGTCTCAAATGCCGTTAAAAACCAGATCGAGGCCCTTCCGACCAGTATTAAGACACGTATCTTGACCGAAGCCGGCTGAAATCACCGAAATCCGAATTGATTTTTACCTAAATCTGATTTAAATAATCAGGTATGTTTTGCGCACGTCAACTCACTCCTTTGGCTGTCGGTCTATGCCTTTTTACGATGAGTTCAGCTCATGCCGAAACCGAGATCCAATGCGCTGATGAGAACCTCTCGGACGACGCCTACACACAGACCTGCGTGGAAACCGATCCGAAGACTGCACAAGTCCTAAACATTCGTTCGACGCTCCATGAGAAAAAAGCAGGCAAACCCACCTGGGCAAAAGCCGCACAAGTCGTGATCTCCGGTTTTGCACTCCCCTATGCCCTCTCTCGACCTCTGCCTCATGGGAGCAAATTTTATGACGTTCATTTTCAAGTGGGCGCCGCGATTGGAGCAGGCTCAAGCGCTTTGACCGAATTTATTTTGGACCGAAACGCAGCTACCCGCGCCTGCGACGGACTCTGGCACCTCGAACATTGCCGTCGTCTGAAAATCAAAAATTTTTGGATTTCCACACTCACTGGCATCGTGATTTCTTCGGCGGCGGGAGCACTCAAGGAATTCCGAGACATGGGCGGCCGTGGCGATCCAGATCTGAATGATGCCGTGTTTACATCGCTCGGTGGTGCGGTTGGATCTTTTTCGATGAGCATTCCGCTCGATTCGATTTTCAAGAAGCGAAAGTAGCCGAATCATGCGTAATTTCCTTCGAACATTTTCAATTCTTCTGACCTCTCTGCTCGGCACCATTCTACAGACGCATGCAGGAGATCCCGCGTTCGAACTCAACGATCCGATGCCGCGCGAGCTTCCTCCGATCCACTACCTAGGAACCGGCCAAGCGATTCACGGTTCGCCCGAGCATATTCGTGTAAAAGTTCCCGTCTATCTCCCCGTCCATTCTGACCTGGTTTCTTTTGAACTCTCCCTTTCTCAAGAACAGAAATTCGAAAACATCGACCGTTCCGTCTACGAACAGGAAATGCGGTGGGCACGATCAATCTTCCGAACGCGCTCCGCGGGTGGCGGCGGCAACGCCACATCTTTCCTCATCGATCGATCTGTGGTGCTTACCAACGCGCACGTCCTATCATTGCCACGAGCAGAGCCGGGAAAACCTTATCCTTTTCAGGCTCAAACGGTGAGCTGTCGAAAATTTGCGATCGAATTCCAAGGGGAATGGATACCCTGCGTCCGTGTCCTGTATTGTCATGCACCGTACGATCCGATGCGAGATTTCTGCGTTGTTCAAATCGCAACGACCCATCAGGGAAAACAGGTGGGAGATATCGTACCCCCTTTTCAAACTGAGACGCTGACTAAACAACCACTGGGTACGCCTTACCTGATGATCGGTAATGTCGACAGCAACGGTCTACAAGCATCCTGGGGACGTCTTCGAGGTTCCCGGTTTTACACCTATGCCAGTCAACCTCGCGAAAAGTGGTCGAAAAGACCGACGATCCATACGTTTAACGACATGATATCGAGCGGCGGCGCGAGCGGATCTCCGATCATCAATCCAAGAACGGGCAAAGTGATCGCACTCAATTATGGAAGGTACTTCAATGGAAGAACAAATCCACCTTACGTATTTAAGGACGCATATGTTACCGCGCTTCCAATCGAGTTAGTCAAGGCAGAGCTCAGGTATTTGCTGGCTCCCTCTCTACAAATTCCGATGTCACTTTTTTTGGCACCGGAAACAGCGATCATTCAAGAATGGATTAAAAAACAGCCTCAACGAGAGAACTGACCACGGATATATCGCTTTTCTCCTCATCCGAATTTTGAAACAATCTGTTTCATGAGGAGAAGTTCCCAAGCGAATTCAAAAAAAAATGTTTCGAAGCGCGTCCAGCATGGCTGGGCTGCAATACCGATCTGGGCTTTCCTCTGCATTCTCGTGAGCGAAGCTGTGGGACGATTCATCGAGAGCGCCGGGCAGGTTCACGAGGCGTGGCCTCAGACACTTTTTTTCATTCCACTCGTCGCCGTTCTCCTCTCTTGGATGGATCGGCATGAACGGTTGAGAATTCCCGGTCTCTCCGCGCTCATTCATGCGGAAAATCGACTCGCCCATCAACCCCGTTCCAGAAAAATCGGCCCGCTCATCTTGTTCTTGTTCGCAGTTTTTTTGAGTCACTCAATCGGAGCTTCGGTCGGGCGAGAAGGCGTCGTCATTCTCGTCACGGTTTTTATCTTTCTCGCCGTTCGACACGAGAAGGACTCGGAATCGGACGAGATTGCCTCCCTGGTCGGTTGCGCATTTGCAGCCGCCACCGGCAACGTGGTTGCGGGCGCTCTCCTAGCAATTGAAACCGGAGATTTGAAACGCCAGACGATGCTGCGTACGTTTGCTCTCTATGCCTGCTTTGTAGGTATCTGGGTGGCGCTCGGACGGTCATTTCCATTTTTTCAATCCACGGTTCACCCCACGAACTCACTCGGATGGACCGAGTTTTCTCGCTACTTCATCGCGGTCGCGATCGGGTTTACGGCGGGCGCTTTATCTTTTTTATTTCACCTCATCGTGAAGAAGCTGCGGAGTTTTCTCGAACGAGTGACTCGCCCTCAGGCATGGATTTTTTTGATCGCAGTTTCACTCACCGCCTTACTCGCATCACCCTGGGGAGTAACTTCGCAGGGACTCGGTGTCGAAGGAATTCGTCGATTTTTTCAAGCCCAGGCCCTGTTGTTTGAACCCTTGATCAAGACGATTGCTACGGCGTTTTCGATCGGCATCGGCCTCAAAGGAGGCGAGTACACCCCGCTCCTCTGGATCGGTAGCAGTTTGGGGAGCTTGTTTTCTGGCGCGTCGGGGTCTCGACTCGTCGAATGGATGCCGCTTGGATTCACAGCCTCTCAACTCGCAGCCCTCGGATTCGGTGGAGTATTTGCGCAGGCCAGCCGCTGTCCACTGGCCTCCATCGCACTGGTCGTGGGCCTCGGCGGTTGGGGCACACTACCGTTTGCTATCCTCGTTTGCGCAATCTCGCATTCCATCGGCGGGACCGATAGCCTGTACTTGATTCCCAGTCTTGACCGATGGAGAATCAAGCGCTACTTCCTATGAGCGCACGTTCTTATCTGCTGGATCTTTCTCCACTCAAAAAACATCGCAATTATCGCCTGCTTTTTTCTGGGCAGATGATTTCGTATTTCGGTACGTCGCTCACTCAGGTAGCGGTCCCCTATCAGATCCATCTTCTGACCCATTCCACGGCACAGGTGGGAATGATCGGAATTTTCCAACTGGGGCCACTCGCGCTGGGCGGAATCCTGGGCGGAAAACTTGCCGACCAAGAAGATCGCAGACGACTCATCCTTCGATTCGAACTAGCGCTCGCTATTCTCCTGGGAGCGCTCGCAATCATTACCGCTCGCGGAGAAGCAACGACCGCGCTACTGTACTCATTCGTCGCAATCTCGAGTTTTTTTACCGGACTCCATCGTCCAGCACTCGACGCTCTTGGCCCGCAGCTCGTCCCCAAAGACGATTACCTGGCGATGAGCGCGCTGAACGGATTTCGATTCACTTTCTCGGCACTGATCGGCCCGAGTCTTGCGGCTTGGTTGATCTCAGCGTTTCCGATGCAGTGGATTTACGCGATCGATTCGTGCAGCTACCTTTTGTCCATTTTCTGGGTTTACCAAATCAAGCCGCCTGCCTATGTGCCTGATCCGAACAAGATAGAACTGAGCTGGAGCGAGGGTTTTTCACGCGCCTGGAAGAGCCCACTCCTACTTGGAACCTACTTCGTCGATATTGCAGCGATGGGCTTCGCTTATCCGGCGCTTTTGTTCCCGGCACTTTCGGAACGTTTTGGCGGCAGCCGCGCACTTGGCTTTCTGCACTCGTCCGTCGCACTCGGCGCATTCTTGGCGAGTATTTTCAGCGGTTGGACCAAACGCATCGAGTTCCAGGGCCGCATGATCACCTATGCTTCGCTCGTTTGGTGCGCCGGAGTGCTCTGCATGGGCTTGTCACCCTGGCTCCCGGCGGCTTGCTTCTTTTTGGTGATTGCTGGTTTCTTCGACATGATTAGCGGCATATTTCGTGGAACCATTTGGAACGATCAAATCGAACCGGAAAATCGCGGAAAATTCGTCGGAATTGAAATGCTGAGCTACATGACAGGTCCTCTAGTCGGAGGCGCTTGGCTCGGGTACCTGGCCGAGAAGAAATCCATCGAGGTGGCCGTACCGTTTTCAGCGGCGGTCGGTATCCCAGCGATTCTCTGGCTGACATGGCGCCTCAAGGCCTATTGGAACTACCGGAAACCTCGGGCCAGCTAAGTAGGTCCAGCGCGCTATCTTTTGACGAGGGTTTTTGGTAGATCCATCTCATGTTGATGAGACTCAATTGGATCGCAAAGATCGCCCTCTTCTTGGCTCCGACCCTGGCTTGCGCGCAGCTCGAAATTTTCGAAGGGCGAACTGGGCAACCCATCACCGAGGCTCAATTCTACCAACAGATCGAACCTTTCTCGGAGTGGGTTCTCGGGGAAACCCATGCGACCGCCGAAGTTCAGCGCGCCGAGGCCGAGATCATTGACCATGTCTCTGCGTTGAAACCATTATTTCGTCCGACAGTCTTCTGGGAGTTTCTCGCTGTCAGCGACTCAGCCCGCGTTCAATCCATTTTTGATTCTTTTCTACAGAATACGCTCACCTCGGAGCAAGCCATTGATCAGATCTTCGGCATAGGTCGATCAGAGCGACTTTATAGCCCTGTACTAGACACGATCAAAAAATACCGAGGCACCCTCGTTGCAACGAACCTCACCCGAAATGAAAAAGCCCCAGTCGTCCGAGGCGGCATTTCCGCGCTTGATCCCGCACTACTTCCCCCTGGATTCGTCATGGGTGGCGAAGGCTACCGTCGTCGATTCATCGATGCGATGGGGGGCCACGGAGACCCTGCAACTATCGAGAATTACTTCGCCGCTCAGTGCTTAGTCGATGAAGTGATCGCACACCAGATAGAAATCCACCCAAGCAACGAGTTACGATTCCTCATCGTTGGAAATTTTCACTCGAACTATTTCGACGGCGTATACGCGAGCTTGGAGCGCAGGCTCCCCGGCAGACGGGTATCTATACGAATCGAGTCGGCCGCGCTGGTTTCCCCAACGGAACGCGCGGAGTTGATTTCCGGATCCATGATCGACGGACCGATGGCTGATTTCGTCGTTTTCGTCCGCTAGTTCGCTCACTCGGAGAATTTGTAACGGAAGTAACGCCTTCTTCCTGCTTTTTCTCTCAAATTCCACACTCGGGAACGCTCGGTTTTTGTTAATACATAATCGATATGCAGAATTTATCGAATACGGTATCGAAACAAAAACGTTTCCGTCTCTGGGGCTCCTTCATCGGAGTAACCGCGCTTGCACTCATCTCCGCGCGATCAAGCCTACTCCCCGCCCCAGCCGGCCAATACCGATTCGCTGAATCTGATGGTAACGACGCGTCCATCACGCGTATCGACATTCACCAATTGGATCCCAGCGCGGAACTTCGCGCGTCGGTAAATTTTGTCGCACAAACACATTCGGCGACATTGATTCCATCGTTCTCCGTCAAAAACCTAACCCTCATTGAGCGTCAGCCTATTTTTGAATCCGGAATCAGTCGCTCACGAGAGTTCGAAGGTCATTTGCCTGACGGCCGAGCTGTGCGTATTCAACTCGTTTGCTACGACAAGAAGAACTTCCCCGGCTACCCCAGCTACCTCAAAGCCGCTCTCTATGTGGGCGAACGTACAGAAGAACTCCGCAAAGCGATTCAGCTCAAGCTGCAACGCGAGTGCGGGGATGTCATTTAGCTGACCTGGCGTCAGCTGAACGGCATCAGTTCTGCTTTTGTTTGATAACGCGCTTAGGATTATCGGTTGTTGCGCCGATGAATTCTTAGGGACATGCGCGCCATTTTCTTACTACTCATTTTGATCTCTACTACTTGGCCGACTGCGGTTCATGCTGACTCGTCCGCGTTCTATCAAGACTTTTCCCCGTATGGCATGCCGAAGAATGATCCAAACTACCGAGAAGCTGAACTCGCGATTGGTGAAGGAGATACTCCGGAAGAAGCGCTTCAAGCACTGCTCACGATCGTTCAGAAGAAAAGCCCAGCTGCACTTCGCGGAATAGCCGACGCTCAAGCGCTAGCTCTCTATCCACAATCCGAACAATCCAAAATTCGTCAGGTTCTGGATCGTTTCGGTATCGCCACCTCAGAAAAATCAGAGCGAATATTCAAAACGGTCGACCCAGCGGATCTTGAATTAGTGAGTCGAATTCAGGGGAAGCCCACTCTGACGGAGCGGTCTCCTGCTGACGAGGGTTCGAACAAAGCTAAAAAGGAAGATCCACTCGCTGGATACGACAAAGACTTCAAAAACCAAAAGATCAATTCACAAGAGCTTTCAAAAATTGATCAACAGATCGAAAAATTAGATTTTGGCCAAATGTCACTCGCGGAACACGATGCCACGGAGCAACTGGCGAATCACCTTTTCAATCACGCAATCGACAAAGGTAACTTCCGATACAAGTTTACTATGGCTAGATTCGGACTCAGCCTACTTGGATCATCGATCAGCCTCGCCACTTCCGGCTATTCAAAAATATCATCGGTCACCATGGGATCTTTGAGCGCATTCATGTCCGGATTTATCCAGTGGCATACCAAACGGTTTTTCCAGCTGGTATCTGAACACCGCCTGAGAGTGGAACTTCGGAATATTCCGATCTCACTTCGCAACATGTTAGCGCAAAAGTATGCGAATCTCCGCGGCAAAAAAGATATTACACTTCTGGACTTAATTGAGATCCCAGTAGATGCGGAGGGACGCGTCGTCAAGAGCTCAGGTGGAGCCAAGTTAGCAAAGTGGGGGCTGACCGAGGTCGGGATCAATGCGGTGACGAGCATCGGACGACCTCTCGTACTAGCGGCGTTGTTCACCGGCGAAATGGTTTGGAACGGAATGGGATATACACTCCCAGAAGAAATGAGACTCTCACCCGTGATACGGGATATTGGCCTGATGACCGGCATCACTATGCTCACTCAAGGATACTGGGAAACGGTTCTAGAAAAAATCTACAATACAGCGAGCGACTACTACAAATTTGCCGCTGCCGTTTACACGATTCAGCTGCAAAAAATGGTTACTGCTGGCGCAAAGGCCGAAGAAATTCTGATGATTCGTATCCTCAGAAACCGGGCCATCGAACGATCCATCCATTCCTTTAAGCTGCTCAGCTATGGAATGCTCGTGGGCTCTCTCAGTTGGGTCATCGCGGCTAGTACTTTAGGTCAACCGTTCATCATCAAATACGCCCCCCTATTCGTACTCGCGGTCGGCGCCAAGGTTATCTCGATCCTGAAGAACCCAAAAGTAGATTTGAACAACTCACCCCGGCTTACACCTGGGGAGAAAGTGCGCGCAGACATCGACGGTCTAAAAAATGTGCCCATGACCATGGCAGAGTTTTTTAGAAAATTCGGAAACGCTCTCTGCGAGAAGACCGTCAAAAGAAAACGCAATCGACGTGACCCTCCCGATTCTGACCTACTCCTTCCCGATCAAGTTGGGGGTACGCCATGACAAGAGGCCTGACAATCATCACTCTTTTATTCAGCCTAAGTCTTGCGCCAACGTTCGCTTGGGCCGGATCTGAGGGCGATTGCGAAAACCAGATGTTCGCCTACTTACAGGCAAAAGATCCGTCCTTCTCTAAAAAATATTTCAATCTTCAGGCTAAGCTGACACTGCATCGCATGGCATGGGCTTACTTAACTCAAGTCACCTCACACGATCGGGCACTCGACGAAAATAAACGTGGGATCGAAAGTGTCATTGATGGCGTTCTTCGCGATTTAAATGCTCAAAACATCGAGAACTCTGATGATTTTAAAAAGGCTCATCAAGCATTCATAGAAAACTCCTTCTCACGAAAATCGTTAAAAGACGTCGTGGAGACCCTACGGCCCGTTCTAGAAGCCCAAAAAGACGACGCCTCCCCTTATCATTTGGAACTCGAAGACCTATCGTTCCTCAGTATGATTGCTGAAGTCTCGGGCGGATCGGCATTTAGCTCGAAAACGCAGTATCAGTCTAGCATCATCAATCCGCTTAAATTGATCAGCTCTGCCTACGCCAATAAATCCATTGACGAACTCAAAGGTGATCTCGCGGTTCTCGATCGCGAACTCAAGAATCTCCAAAAAACAATGGCGTCCTATGAAGCGCTGATGCAATCCGCGGCAAAAGCCTCTCAAGCTTGCTCAGCGACGGCACGCCAATGTGATGATTGCCCCAAAACAGATTCTGTCTCGTTCTCAAAGATCCGACTCACAGACTTACTCAAGAATGAACTCAAGGCGAATCAATACGCCGGGATCCGGTTTGGCGAAATTTGGCTCAGAACTCGTTACAGTTATCGCGATGAGAAACAAATCCAGGGTGAATCGTCTGGGAAAATTTCCGAGCAACAAACAGTCAAACCCGCTACTGGATCCCAAGCGAATTCAAACGCCGAATTGAAACCACCGCCCCCCTCACCCGTGAAGTTTTCGATGCAATATGATAAGAATTTTGGGTTCAAGATCGATCCAAAAGATCCAAAGACGCTAGAAGCTTACGAACACGCGATTCCCGAAAAGCTACGTTCTGCTAAGCTCCATGCAGACTTATCGTCTACGATCAAAGACATCACGACAACCTCAGACTGCCTAGTGAATCGAGCCAAGTTCGATCCGAAATCAATTGAAAGCGTACAAAAACGCATCATGGCTGAACTCTATCAGCAGTATCCAAAAGGATACGACGCTCTCGCAGATGACATCCAAACCTGGAGTCAGGAGCTACGAGCGAGCGTAACCTTAGACTCCAAAGTCCAAGCCGCCTGTGCGCAAGTTCTGGGATTGGAGTACACGCCCAAGACTCGTCCGATCATCCAGCTCATCTCCACACTTTCTCGCGACGAACTTGAGCTCAAGCAGAATTGCCAGAGCCGTATTTCCCGAGACGATCGAACAGCGTTGGCTGTTCTCAGAGAGCGCAAATACTCTCCGAATATTTCAGACACTCAGTGGAAAACGCTCGTGCAGAAATGTGATGCGAGGCCTTGGACAAAAGATCTCATCGATCGAGATCAGTACCTCGAACTGTTCAAGATCAAAAATCGATAGACCATGAAATCGTGATTACTTCAAATGATCCAGGCCCTTGGCGCGATCCAAGGCGGCGAGATCGTTGTAACCACCAATGAGCGCCTCACCGTTAAAGATTTGCGGCATGGTTTTCAAACCGCTTCTTTTCTCAAGTGCATCCCACTGAGCATCGTCGTCCATGGGCACACGCACTTCTTTGTAGGGCACACCTTTTTGAGTCAGGAGCGCCTTGGCGCGCTCGCAGTACGGGCAGTGATCCATCGTATATACAGTGACACCCATGAGAATTCTCCTTGGTTATTTCCAGGCGATATCGACGCTGGAGAGTTCTTTGACCAGGCTCGAAAGATACGAGAAAAGCTCGATCCCCTGACCTTTGTCATCGAACCATTGTTGCTTTGAAAAATCGTAATTGAAGTGATGCGCGATGCCTTTGGCGGCAACGGCCATCCAGAGCTGTTGCACGGATGGTTGAGCGCTCAGGATACACTTGCGCCCCCCCGAGAACGTCAGAGTCAGCGCCCCAAACTGAGAGGAGCTGTCGATCACGTCCGGGTCGATGGCATCAAACGCGTCCATCACCCGATCCAGGGTCGTTTTCATGGTATCCCGATAATGGGCCTCATCGCGGAACTGGCCGTTCAACTGCTGGTTCATGCCCCATTTTTCTCACAAAAGGACCCCAAAAGGAATCTTTGGCCTGCAAAAAGGGCTGGCCGATTTCGCCAGTCGAGATAAACTGAGCCCTATGAAATCCACCGAAAACTGCCTCTGTCACTCTGGTAAAACCTTTGGCGCGTGCTGCGAGCCGATCATCAAAAAAGACGCCCAGCCGAAAACGGCCGAGGAGCTGCTCCGCGCTCGCTATTCCGCGTTCGCACTCGGTGAAATCGATTACATCGTCAATACCCACCATTCCAAGACCCGAGGCGAAGTGAAACGTTCTGAGATCGAGGAATGGTCCAAGAACTCCCAGTGGCTCGGCCTCGAGGTGCTGAACAAAGAAGCCGGAGAAGCGACGGACGACAAAGGCATCATCATTTTCCACGCTAAGTACTCGATCGACGGCAAAGAAAATGACCACTACGAAAAGAGCTTCTTCGAGAAGGAAAACGGTCAGTGGATGTTCTATGACGCCCACGGACTCCACCAAGGGCCATACGTCCGTCAGGAACCTAAGGTGGGCCGCAACGATCCTTGCAACTGCGGCAGTGGCAAGAAGTTCAAGAAGTGCCACGGGGCTGCTTAGTGAGTCTCAAATTTCTGTCCATTTTTTGGCGCCTCGATTGTAAAAATTGAGGCGCCTTTTTCTTTCCCTATTCCAGCGCAAAGCCACGCATTAGACTGGAATCATGGCCTCTGATTCCTGGACGTCCCTCAAAGACGAAGAGCTGCTCAAGCTCCGCATCTGCGATTTGAAACTCAAGATCGACGAGTCCGACCTCAAGGACCGAGTCGAGCAGCTCACGCAGGAACTCGAAGCCAAGAGCCTGATTTTTCGTCCCAAGATCTATCTCGGGGATGAGTGGTTCAGCCCCGAGGGAATGCTCGCGATTTCGATCCCGTTCTACCTCGCACACCCGCGACTCAAGGAGCTCGAACATCGTTTGATGTTCGACGTTGAGGGAGGCACGCCGGAGTCGTGCCAGAAACTGCTCCGGCACGAAGCGGGGCACTGTTTCGATCACGCGTATCGCTTCTCAAAACGGCGCAAGTGGCGCGAGGTGTTCGGCTCACCTGAGGTAGAATACGCCCCCGAGACCTACCATCCAAAACCCTACTCGCGAGGGTTCGTGAAACACCTCGACAACTGGTACGCCCAGGCGCATCCGGACGAAGATTTCGCCGAGACGTTCGCCGTCTGGCTCAATCCGCATACGGACTGGAAGAAGCACTACCGTTCGTGGAAAGGCGCGCTTGAGAAACTGAACTACATCGATCGCCTCGCCTCCGAAGTGAGAGCTCAAGAACCGATCGACGAGCGCGGAGCGCTCCCCTACCAAGCGGCGCGGATGAAAACGACGCTCGGCAAGTACTACGCGAAACGCAAAAAAGAGAACGAGACCGAGTACCCGGATTTTTTCGATGGCGATCTACGCGAGATCTTCAACGGAGATCCTTCGCTCTCAAAGCGCGACTTTTCTGCGGCGAAATTCATGACGAAAACCCGCAAGGAAATGATCGATTCCGTAGCCTACTGGACGGGCGAGCGCAAATTTCCGATCGAGCGCTTGGTTAAAAAACTGGTCGATCGAGCCGAGAAACTCGAACTCCGCATCGGTCGCTCACCTGCCGACACTCACCTTCAGCTCTCCGCTTACCTCGCCACCCTGGTCACGCACTATCTATTTACGGGTAAGTTCAAAAGGACGGTTTAGATGAAGATCATCCTACTGTTTGACCTGACCATTCCGCTCGAACCAGAAGATTATGCCGAGTACCTCAAGACCGATGACTGGGCGAGCGAAGCGCACATATTGGCCACACTGAAACGACTCGGTCATGAGGCGATCCCCCTCGGAGTCAAGGACAACCTCGATACGCTCCTGAACGCAATCAAGGTAGAGCAGCCGGATTTGATCTTTAATCTCTCCGAAGCATTCCGCGGTGACCGAAAGTTCGAGCCGCAGGTCGCGTCCCTACTCGAGCTACTGGCGATCCCGTTCACCGGTGCTCCGTCTCGCTCGCTGCACATCTGCAAGGACAAAGGGCTCTCCAAGAAAATCCTCTCCTATCACCGGATCAAAGTCCCTCATTTCATGATGATCCGGAAATCAGTGATCCCACGTTCGCTCGGGGATCTGAAACTTCCTGTATTTATCAAGCCCCTGAACCTGGAGGCATCCGAAGGCATCTCGCAACTTTCGTTCGCGGAGACCAAGAAAGACGCGCTTGATCGGATCAAATACCTCCAGGGTAAATACGAGACCGACGTCATTGTGGAGGAGTACATCGAGGGACGAGAACTTTACGTCGGCGTCATCGGAAACGAGCGCCTCACCTCGTTCCCGGCTCGCGAATTATTTTTTCGAGAAGTTCCCGACGGCGAGCCGAAGTTCGCGAGCTTCAAGGCCAAGTGGGACGACGACTACCGAAAAAAATGGGGCATCAAGACTGGTACGGCGAACTTGTCCGAAGAAATCGAGAAGAAACTCGATGACACTTGCAAGCGCATCTACCGAGTTTTAGGACTCAGCGGCTACGGCCGCATCGACCTCAGACTCACCCCGAACGGAGAAATTTTCTGCATCGAAGCGAACCCAAACCCGTCGATTGAAAAAGACGGAGATTTCGCACTCGGCGCCGCCAAATCAGGCATGAGCTATGATGATCTGATTCAGAAGATCATCAATCTCGCATTTGCTCCTGAACCTTCCGAAACTTCCCGATCCGGGGCGAGACGCAAGAAGAAGTAAACTCTACTCTGCTTGATAAGGATTCAAGCGATCGAGCGAGCTCCTCGCCTCGATGGCCTGCGAACTCACCTTTGCGACGAAGAGGGAGAGGAATCCGCGTTCCTCGGCAAACGTCCGAACACTCATCCACCCACCCACTGCGATGATCAATGTCGTCCAACGAAACAAACTCGCACCCATCTGCCGAATCCCCCGAAATTTTTGCCCAGTATCTAGGCGGATTCGGAGAGAAAATCAATGGGCACCAAAAAAAAGAAGGCCTGCGAAACGAATCGTCTCGCAGGCCCCAGAATCTGTCTTAAACGATCGCTTAGAGCGAAGACTCCACTTCACCCACGCGGGTCGAGTCGCCCGTCTTTAGGCCGACGGTGACTTTTGCGGAGGTGTGATGAGCTTCGTCTACGACGATGGCTTTTTTCGGCTGCGGTTTCGCATTCCACATCTTCAAGCAGAAGAAGAATCCAATGCATGCCATCGGGATCATTGCGATAGGCCAGTTGGCCCAGTTCGCTGGATCCTTGGCCGCGTCTCCTTGTGGAAGAATTTTCGCGTACAGGAGCGATTGAGCGGCCGTGCCGAGGTAAACGAAACCATCGATCAGGCCGACTGCGACTCCGACGTTCTTAGAGCCACCGAAGTCCATGCTCGCCGTTCCAGAGAGCATTCCGTGAACACCGATAACAGCCAAGCTCATGAACACGACTACCCAGCCCAAAAACGGCGAGAGGAGCGCAAATGGTACCGAGATCGCACCAACTAGCATGATCCCGTAGAGAACTCCGGAAACCGGTCCACGACGGGAGTTAAACACCTTGTCCGAGATCGTACCGGCAAAAACGCCGCCCATGATGCCCGCAACACAGAGGAGAAGACCCCAGTTCGCAGGAACGAAGGATTCCATCTGGCCGGTTTGTTTGGCAAAAATCACATACCACTGCATGATCGCATTACGCAGGAATCCGCTGCAGAACTCGATTGCAGCGATCGTCATGATGATTGGATTTTTGAACATCATCATCGCGACGGCCATGACACCAACCGGAGGAGCGTTCTCCTGGCCCGAAGTCGCGTCGCCGAGTTCGATGTTCTTGAGACCCGCTTGCGCCGGCGTATCTTGAATCATGATGGCATCCAGCACGACGAACACTGCAAGGATCGCAACCGGGATGAAAAATACGTATTGAACCGGAAGGTGTTTCACAATGAGAGCGCCCCAGTCGTAAGCGAAATAAACGCCGAGCGAAATGAGGATACCAAAAATGCCGCCGAAGCTTCCACGCTCGCGGATGTTGAACCATGCAGAGTTGGTTTTCACGATTGCGACGGCGCCGTAGCTTTGGAAATACATATTCAGCGCATAGAGCACGGAGAAGGTCAGCACCAAGTTACCGGTGTAACCAAAATAGACCACTGCACCCATTGCGAGGTTGGCCAATGCCGAACCCGTCGCGCTGATCAGGATCGCTTTTTTACCGCCGATGCGGTCGGTGAGCGGTCCATTGATGATGAAGGAGAATCCGTAAACGATCGTTCCCCAAAAAAAGATGGTTCCGAAGTCGGCGTTCGACATCAACGAGCCAAGCGCGTTTTTGCTGACCGTTAGATTGTAACGACCCATGTAGAGAAACGCGTAGGTCAGTCCGAGCGGTAGCCAGTTCATCAAGCGGCGGCGCTTGAACTCGGCACTATGACCGACATCGACTTTAGGAAGGCGGACGGCGACGATGAAAATCGCCACGAAGAGCAAGAGAATCGGCAGAAACTGCGACATGGAAAAGTCTCCTCGGAGTTACTTGAACTCCTTTGGTTAGGCTTTGGTTTCTGGGACCGAACGAAGGCTTATCGTTTTAGGTGAGTTTTGCGCAACAGCTAAATCTGTCCGATTTGTCAGGGTTCTATTCAGAGTGTTTCCACCTGGCATCCCCCCTCAATCACCAGGAGGTGGGAGCGTAATCTTTGAGAAACTTGCCCCACACGTGCTGCCCAGTGATGAGGCCCGAAAAGAACGGATCACAAACCCGTGCGGCGCCGTCAACAATATCGAGCGGTGGCTGAAAATCGTGCTCCGCCTGTTTCCGGGAGGAGATTTCGGCCGGATCCTCGTCCGTCACCCACCCGGTATCGACCGCGTTCATAAAAATTCCATGCTTCGCGTAGTCGCTCGCCGAAGTCAGCGTCATCATATTGAGTGCGGCTTTGGCCATATTGGTGTGCGGGTGACGATCGGTCTTCGTGAACCGGGTGAATTTACCTTCCATCGCCGAGACGTTCACGATGTGTTTTTCGTCGGTTCGATCTCGATCCATGAGCGGTTTCAATCGACTACACAGGATAAAAGGCGCGATCGAATTCACGAGCTGAACTTCGAGAAGCTCCGCCGTCGGAACATCCGCTAGTCGCATGCGCCAACTATTCATCTTACGTTGATCGACCTGCTGCAAATCAGCGTCGAGTTTTCCGTCGGGAAAAAACTGCGCTTGATCGGTCTCGTCGCAACGATAAGGAATTTGCGAGAGCGCGGCGGAATGCGTGAGCCCCAGAACCTCAGTGCTCCTATGCCAATCCGAAAGCCAGCGAGTATCGCTCGGTGTCTCCCCATTCAAACTCCGACGCAAATCGTAATGACCGAGCAGAAGTGCCTGAGAGCCTTGCGGTAAATCCTTGAGCGCGAGTTGTTCGCGCTCCATCAAATGTGCATAAAAACCGGGCGGTCTCCGGACCGTCTGGGCGGCGTTATTGATCAGAATATCGAGCCGATCCAGGCGCGTTTCCATTTCGCGCGTGAATGCCTCTACACTCGGCGAATGACGGAGGTCGAGGCCATACACCTGAACTCGACTCCCCCACTCCGGGAAATCAGGCTCACGCGAGAATCGAATCGCGGCGTCTTGCGGAAACCGGGTCGTGACGATCACTCGCGCCCCGGCTCGCAGCATGAGGAGCGCGGACTGATAACCGATTTTTAAACGCGCGCCGGTGATGAGCGCAACTCGGCCATCGAGTCGCGCCGTCTGAAAACGTTTGCTGTAGTTAAGTTCGGCGCAAGGACCACACATAGAATCGTAGAAGAAATGCACGGTGCGATAACTCGCTTTGCACACGTAACAGTTCCGTGCGCGCCCCATTTCGGGCGTTTCACCGCTAGAATCCGTGCTCTCGATCAGAAGCTTTTGGGCTGGTGCGACGAACACTGCTTCTTTGCGGACGGTGCGAATCTCCGCGGACGCCCGGAGCTCGCGGTCGCGCGCCTCGAGCTCACGTTTCATCTCTCGGCGCTTGGCGCGAGCGAGTTTGCGCTCCGCTTCGGTGTCGGGATGAATAGCGCGTCCGGCAGCCGCAAGCAGTCGTTCACGGTCAGCTTTTGCCAACAGGGACCACTTTTCCGGATTTCGAGCGAGCTCCTCAAGCGCAGCAATACACGCTTGAACAGCAGCTTGAAAATCCGAAGCGTTGCTCATGACTGAGCAATGTCTTGAATGACGATTTTACCCTGAGCGAGGGAAAGCGACTGACGGCCTTTTAAGAAGAGCACGAGATCGCGACCGATCAAACGGTGCACTTCCGGAGTCAAAATCCCCAGATTCACTAAGTCTTCTTCGGTTTCGAACTTAGCGCGAAGTAGAGGCAACAGTTGCGGAACCGTGAACAGGACTTTGAGCGAAACTTTCTCACGGTGAGCGATAATCGCCAGGTATGCCTTGAGTAGATCCAGAACCAAGTTTTCTTCGGGAGTCGGGTTCTGTCCCGCGCCCGTCGCTTTCGGTACCGGGATCGGATTCTCGCGCCCTTCACGAATCGCATCCAAGATCACCGCGCCTTGCGATTTCAATTCTCCACGGTTCAATCCACGGAACGTCGAGAGGTGCGAGAGATCCTTGGGTTTCACTTTTGCCAAGTCGACCAATACCTGGTCATCCGCCAACCATTTGCGGGGAATATTCAGTTCACGAACGCGTTTCTCGCGCCAGGTGACCAGATTGACGAGCACTCCGAAGCTTTTGGCGTCCATGCGCACGCTCTTGGCAAGCTTCTGCGACAATCCGATAGGATCGGATTCATAAAGTTTCGGATCGCTCCACTTGGAGGACAATTCCAACGCCCAGTCAAAACGAACTTTCTGACGGAGTTGTTCTTCGAGGAGCTGTGAGCATTTGACCAAATGCTCGACGTCCTGAAGCGCGTAAGAAATGAGCTGCTCTGGAAGCGGACGTACCGACCAATTTGTACGCGAGTGGCCTTTTTCAATTTCGATTCCCATCGTTTCTCGAAGCAAATTGCCGAGACCAATATTTTCACCCAGGCCCAGGAGCGCAGCTCCGGTCGCCGTATCGAAAGTCGGACTAGCCAGCACGCCGAACGACGTCTGAAGACACTCTTGATCACCTTGGATCGCGTGCGCGATTTTCAGGATTTTCGGGTCGCGAAACAGATCCCAAAGTGGTTGCAGTTCTTTGCTACGCTCCCCCGGGAACGCCTTCAGATCTACGATCCAGGCTTCGTCTTCGGTCGCGATCTGGAGGATCTCGACGATCGGGAAAAACGTATTCTCGCGAATGAATTCGGTATCGAATGCGAATCGATCGCGTTTCGAGAGTGTACGGCTGAGTTCCAGAATTTCTGAAGACTTGGATAGCGGTGCGCGAAGAGAACTCATGAGTGGTCGAATCTGCCTCGAGTGAAAGCATTCACCACCCGAGTTCTCATCAAAGAAATTTCAGGCGGATCCTGCGCGGATTAACGTCCAGGTCGGGCGCGAGCAGCAATGGCTTCGTGATCGTAGCCGACGACTTGCCCGCCCAACACCATGAAGCCGTGTTGATGTCTGCCGCCGTCGCGATCGCCTGGATTCCAATGGACCCAGTGAATGATCGCGCCTGCCGGGCTTGCAGAATAACCGCCACCGTTTCTAAAGGCATTAATAAAATCGCCGCAGGCTACAACTGGCATGCCCGGTACTAATACCGGATATTGTCCGAACTCTTTGTTGTAGATGACTTCGACGATGTCACGCTGAGCGTCTGGTCCGATTTGAATGATGAATTGATAGTGGCTATCGCGGTCGAGCGTTTCGCGAACGAAAACGCCTTCGATAAATGCGCGAGCTTTAAATTGGTTGGGTTTGGTCGCTTTCCAGTTCAGAACGGTGGGATTGATAAAAGGCATCGGTCCTTGAGGACCATCACAATTTGGCAGCTGAGTCAGATCGGAAGCAAAAACAGAGTGAGCTAAGAAAACCAGAAGCCAAGACGTGCGCAAAAATCCCATGAACATCTCCCCTTTAATCCCAAGCGCCCCCGCGCTGGATTCCCACTTCAGTTCAATAACAGAGTTCAATACTCGTTCAGTTCTTTACGATAGCGACACAACGTCTGTATCGAGACCATTAAAGCCTGACAACCGATGTATTGTTAGGGTTTTATTTTGGGTACTAGAGTAGAAAACTCCAGCCTTCGCCTCGGTAGGTTCGAAGCGTTTCCAATCGTTCGCCTTCGATCCAAGAAATATCTGGAAAAATCTCGAAAATTTCCCCAGATTTTGCGGGTCTAAAAAACACCCAGTCTCCGACTTGGATACTCGGCGCAGGTGCATCAAATCGGAGGGGCGTTTGAATTTCTCCCGCACCTTCGTCCGATAAAAAATGCGCTCCCGTTGGATAGACCGGCTGCGGCAGTCGGTCAACGCAGGGCGCACCTGACGCCACCCAGCCTCCCCGATGAACCGTCACCAGACCAGGAGCCGGGATCCGAGAGACCGGCAGTGCATAGAAGACCGCCGCTTCAAACGAACGTTCGCGGTAACCATCAAACAAATGCGGCTGAGTCAGCCCAGAGCCCACCGTAATTTCCGTAAGCCCCGGATCAGTCAGCGCCGCCCTGAAGTTTCCACTGCCACCACCATTGTGGAGAAACGTATTGGACTTCGCTCCTGCGATGGCCCCCAGAGCCTGCCTAAACGTCCGAAGACGCGTCCGAGATCGTTGCTTCAGGAAATGCGCGATTGGATTCCTCCATCGGTGAAACGGGCTTGCATCCGGCAAACCAGCATCCTGCGACTCATAGGACAGAAAACCATCCCACCGAAGACGGTCATAGAAGCTGAGCGAACCCACAAATGCTCGCACATCCGCCTCCGAGCGCAGCGGGCTGCGTTTCGCTCCGATATGCCATGGCCCCCAGACGAGCCCGGCATCCACTTCGACGACGATGGGCACCGAGGGAATTTGCGCACGAACAGCCGCCTCGTTGAGCCACTGGAGGTGAACGGGAGAATCGACGGTAAATCGTAACAGCGCGTTTGGGATCGATTTATATAACTCAAAAAGCGGCCCCAATAACTGCGGTGCACCCAATGGATAACCGACCCAGATATCTCGAAATCCAGATTCGAGGAGTCGGACCGCTTCTTCGGGACCGGTCACGAACAAGGGGGCATTCACGTCGATTTTCTTCAGCAAATCTTTCGAGCGGAGCGATTTGGTCGCGAAACGTATGATTTTCCCGGAATCGCGGGCGGCTTGATTCACCTTCGACAGGTTTTTGAGAAATCTCGCTCCATCCAGAAAAAGCGCGGGACGTCCGGTCTCGTTCAATTGTTTGAGGGCGCGAACCAAGACTTCTTGATCAATCATGTAGTCACGCCCCAGAGGCGCTCCAGATAGGGATTCAGGAATAAACCGTTCGGATCTAGCTTACGACGAACCTTGAGAAAATCCGAGAGTCTCGGATAACGCTCGTTGATTTGTTTCGCCTCCAAATCATGCATCTTACCCCAATGCGGACGACCACCGAATTGATCGAAAATCGCCTGGAGTTGCTTGAAATACGCACGGTACTCCATTTTTCGGTACATATGCGCAGCGATGAACAAGGTCGGCCGATTCTGAGTTGGACTCAACCACTGCGAGTCCCCGGCGCATGAACGGATCTCGAGCGGAAAATGCACATAGGGCATCTCGACCTGGAACCAACGTTTGAGCTCTCGAAGCAGGTCCGAACTGACAGAAAAATCGAACGCATACTCGGTTTCGAAAAACCTGACCGATCGGTCAGTCGGAAAAATTCGGTGAATCGGGCCATTACAACGCTCATCACTCGCTAGGCGGTGCGCGGTTTGAGCGGCGAACCGGGCGCCTCTGGGGCCGAGACGTGAAACTTCGGAGAGCAACCACCAGGCGCTGTTTTCCAGCCGTGCGCCGACTCCGGACTTATTGAACGGCAGCTGGAGTCTCGTGTCCTGACTCAGCTCCGTGATCTTGGCGATCACTTCGTCATGATTGGGAAACCAGAACGCTTCGTAGTTGCGGGTCGAATACGATCTCGAATCCCAGGTCGAAACAAATTCGTCCCACGAGATTTTCTCCGAGCGCATCGAATAGTTTTCCATCGGCACGCAGTTGATCCGGTAATGAGTCACGACACCGTGGGCGCCGAGCGAGATCACGAGCGCCGACCACTCAGGGTTGTCTCGGGTATAGGTACGGTGCGATCCATCGGCGTGGAGGATTTTGATTCCGGAAACCTGCGAAGCAACTGGACCAAAACCGATCCCCGTCCCGTGCGTACCAGTGGAGATCGCGCCGGCCAGACTTTGGCAATCAATATCGCCCTGGTTCTCGAGCGAAAGATTCAGGCGCGCAAGCAGGTTTCCCACCTCGTGAATCGTGGTTCCGGCTTTGACCCAAACGGCGGAGCCATCGACGGATTCAATTCCAGAGAACCGCTCGAGGCTTAAACTGGTTTGAGAAGTTGCGATCAAAGGATTCCAGCTGTGACGCGCGCCAAATACGCGAAGTTTCCCATTTCGCCGCGCCGAGGAACGCACGATCGCTGCGATCTCATCCAATTGGCTCGGAGTGTGGAATTCTTGAGGCTGAAAATCAAATGTAGCCGCCCAATTCGCGAGAGAGGTTCCGGCGGTGGTGCTCATGCTTGTTTTGTCCACTCCACGGTTGCGTCGTCGAACCGAAACGTCCGTCTCAGTATTTCACGAAGCGCTGCTTGATAAGTCGATAGCGTTCCTCGGCCGTAAAGCGTACTCGCGCCTTCGTAACGTTGAAGATCGTATTCCTCGGGAGTAGTCACGTAACTTCCGTAGCCGTTTGCATAGCCCAAGAAAATGGTCCGTGCCTCACCGAGTTCCCCTAACAAGCGCCGACTCGCCTGCAACGTAAACTCCCCGGGAGCAGCAACAATCGCCTGCTGTCCAATTCTTAGTACGGAAATCGACTGGTATTCAGGGAGGAGCGGGAGTTGATCAAGTTCACCCCGCATCGATAACTCACGCAACCGTTTCAGAACAGGATGTAACCAGAAAAACGTACGACTGAACTGCGCTACTCCGTCCAGACTAAAACAAAAAATCCTTCTCTCGAACCCATCTAATGCACGATTTTTGCCTGCGTGCAAAAGTCCTTGAGGAGTTTGCCCCTGCTGCTGACGACCTTGAAGCCAACCCAGCGTCTGAGTCAGCCAACGACTGGGGGCTAGGCCCTCTTGCGTACTGAACACCATCGGAAGCCCTATTGAAGGCCCCTGTTCAGAACCGGGAGGAAAAAAATCCACCCGCGTGCGAACCGATTGAATGACGCCTCGAATTTCCTCGACTCCGGTTTGGAGATGGATGGCCCGTCCGATCGCTTCGACTTGAACTTCGGCTACGTATTTTGCGTTTTCGAAATCATTCGGACTTACACCACGATGAAAATCATTCGGCGTGTGCGATTGAAAATTCGAAGTTTGATCCCCGGCCGCTCCCTGCAAAAAGAGCGCGACGAAACGATCACTGAGAGCCGTCGCTTCCATACTCTGAGAAGCCAACCCTTTGTGATCGGGGTGAATCACGTTCTGATCTTGATGAATGCAGGTGCCATGCAAGCCGAGAAAACTCATGACGGCCAACGACTCCTGCGAATCCCCGACGAAGTGAAGAATGGGAAATTCAGGATCAACACCTCGGTCGTCCGGACGGTCGGGATTGTGTAAGTACGCCTCTAAGGAACGATTGTGTTGAATTCGAGAGTTCTCAGGAATAGTGCCAGTCAATCGAACTAGATTCGCAGGGACAGACTCCTCACAGGATTGCTCCAAAGCCGTGCGAGTTCGCTCCGCAATTCGTTGCACCCATTCCTCGTCCATCCCCAGAGAACCGACTTGATAGACGATCTCTCGACAATAGCCACCCGGCGCCGCATGCGTATGATTAGCGGCCAAAACCAGCTCGGAGTCCTGGAGTGAGGCTAGTTCTGGAATTTTAGACTCGCGGACATATGAAAGAATTTTCGAATGCAAATACTCACTCACCATACAGAGATCGAGCTGAACAAAAAAAATGACGTTCTCACGATCGTCTTGTACGCGAATAGCGCGAACATGGAGAGGAGCCGCTACTCGTCTCGCGCGATGGAGCGGATCACCCCACCCCATCAGCACTTGGTTTTTCGCTTCGGGCGTCATCTCAATTTTTGATCTGCCGATTCGGTAAGGAAAACCATCCATACTTCTATTTTAGAGTCTGGGCTGATTTCTACAATGAGTCGTCAGGCGAAATCGGCGCGTAATTTACCGATATTTTGTCGAGATTACAGTGTCTATCGCGAAGACTGCGTAGCGCTCTACGCAGTTCAATAGGTTCGGCCATTTTCGTGACGGCGAGTCGATGTCATGTATTTGAATTCCACGTAAAACTGGACACGATGCCGAAGTGATCGGACACAATCGGGGTCTCGCCGAAGAACGCACTTTCACGTCCATCAAAAACGATTTCGGATTTTTTTAGCCTCAGTCGAAAGCTCGGATCAGAGAGTAAAATATAGTCCGTCGTTTCATCCGGATATCCCGCGTGCCAACCCGCCTTCACCCAGGGATTATTCCGAGAAAAAGTCGGTATACTCGGAGATTGGCTTCCAAAAACGAGCGAGGAATGACCATAGCCGCTGAGTAGTTTTTCAAACGCTCCTGAAAGCGTATCCGCGAACTTCCCGGCCCCCACGTAACTAGACCAATGACAGTTGAGATCTCCAGTTAAAATCAGCGGAAGCTCCGGTGCAGCCTCTCGCAATTCTCGGCAAAACTCGGCCAAATGCGCGAATTGCCGCTCCAAACGAGCGATCCCCGCCTGATCGAAACAATCCCGTTTGGGATGAAACCCAACCGCACCGGTATGCGTATGGACCCACCAAAATTCGCGTCCATCACCCAAACGCGCACGAATGGCCATAGCGCGCTTCGTAGCGAAATACTCCGTCCAGTGAGTGCGGGTGACAAAGGGTCGTGCGATCTTGATTTCAATCGTTTCGAAACGGGTCGCGATGAGTAGGCCATCACCGAAGCCGAACCACGGTGCAGGCGTATGATGGACCTGGTAGCCCATCGCCTTCAAACCTTGCACCAGCTGGCCTCGCGCATCGGCGTTCCAGACTTCGCAAAGGGCAATGCCATCCAGGTCGGCACGTTGAACGGTTTTGAGAAAAAGCTCAATTCGGCTGCGATTTTCACGGCTAACACCGTGAAAACCGACTTTCATCAACCAAAGATTGAGCAGAAGTATGTTCACTTGCTGCCGATACTCGCCTGGATCATTCTCAAGCTCAAGCGGACATCGCGCCGCGAACCACTTTGGCGAGTTTAAAGATGCGGACACGCACCTCGGCGTCTCGCCCAGATAATGTAAAATCCGATTGCTGCGGATTTTTCCAATACTGAATCAATGCAAACTCCGCGATCGTTTGAGCGGCGTCTTGTTCCTGTTTGCGGAACTCTTCGATTCGAAGTTTGGATTTCATCCAGGCAACCCCATGGGACTGGATCTCAGGGCGTATAAACGGCTGAGAGAGAAGCGACTCAACATAGTCTCCGAATGAGTCGTCTTCTTTCTTCTGTTTTTCCCTGAGAGTATAGACTTGCTCGAGGGGAAACTCCTCACCGCCTTCGATCGCTTGCTCCAGCCGAGCGATCTCTCGCTCATCGGAAAAAGTATCGATCCAACGTTCGGCTCCGCCATCGTCCGTCAGCACTACAGCAATCTGGCCCGTCTTCATTTCACTCATGAGGTGGTGGTCCTCTCTCTACAACAAACGTTTCGGAGTTTGGTGTCAGGCCTGTGACGGACTTAACAATGAAGGTGAGACCTTCAGGACACACCTCCTCAGCCCGACGTCGAGGGCCGAGTACGCGAAGCGATCTGGATGAAATCAGCCAAATCCTCGGCGACTTCGTCCCAGCCGGTTTTCATTTCATAGAGGTAGTGTGGAGAGGGCACGTGAAAAAAAGCGAAAGCGATTTTCTGCTCACTCAACCGATGTGCCGCCCGCATCGCGTAATAGTTGCAAACAAATGAGCCCGCATCATCCGAGCGGGTGAAAGAGAGAATGCGGGGCTTTTTGACTCGAAGATCAAGAAAACGATCCAGCGCTCGACGAGAATACTGTATCAAATCCTCGGTTGCATTCAGTCCAACCTCATCATCGCTCGGGCCACTACTCACCTGCGAGTCGTCGGCGATATTTGCGGTACGAAGGCGCCCTAGCTCTTCGATTCGAAAATCAAATCCTTGCCCGAGGCCGAGCACCAGACTCCAATGGCTCGATTCGTTGAGACAATCTTGAAGTCGGCTGAGTACCGTGCGGTATTGAACGGGCAAGACGCAGAGTTTGACATCGATTTTCTGGAATTTTTTCGCTCGCTGCCTGAGGAGTGCCTCGACCAAGTGAGCGATTCGATCTCCGGAGTTCTCGCTACCACCTTGAAATGGCTCGAAATAAGTGATGAGAACCTGGTAAGGCGCTCGCGCCGCCTGGACATCCGTCGCCGAAACAAGCAACGAACCGATTAAAAACCCAAAAAAGCCGGCCATCGTTTTCAGACGAGTCATCCGCATCGAGGGTCCTCTATCACCCGCTACGATGAAGACTCATCAGATAATCGAATTCAACACTGAGGACCTCTTGGATTCTGTTTCTAAAAGTTTCGGTCCTTAAAGAAGTGACTTCCACTCCTCGGGCTTGAAACCGACACGTCCATCTTCTCCGGTCAGCACGAACGGACGTTTCACGAGTTTACCGTTTTTCGAGAGCAGCTCGATCGCTTGAGATTCCGTCATACCGCCTTTGATACGCTCCGAGATTCCGAGTTCACGGTACTGAACGCCGGAGGTATTGAAAAGATTCTTGAGCGAACCGCCACGGGCCTTCAAATACCCGAGCATTTTCTTAAGCTCGGTGGCGGATGGGGGTTGGTCGACGATGGGAATGCGTTTGTATTCGACCTCATTTGCTTCCAAAAACTTCAACGCTTTACGGCACGTATCGCATTTCTCGTATTCGTAGACTTTAATCATGCAATCACCCCTATCACGGTTGAATTCGGTCGGGAAATAGGTGAAATTCACCCATCCTCATGCCATCTTCTCCGATCTTTCCTCAACAGGACTATATTCTGCTCGATTTCGAAACCACCGGTCTCTCCTCGACGCAGGATGAGATCATAGAGGTCGGCGCTATTCGCATGTCCGGCTTCGAGGTCGTCGAACGATTCCAAACGTTCGTAAAACCTTCCAAAGAAATCCCGAGCGCGATTGTTCAGCTCACCGGCATCACCAATGAAATGGTCGCCCATGCTGAGCCTCTGAGTGCACTAGCACCGCGGTTGGCGGAGTTCTTGAGCGACCTCCCGCTCGTCGCCCACAACAGCCAAATGGAGCAGGATTTTCTTGATCAGCACCTCAGTCCGCTTTTGGGTGGGCTTGCGTTCACCGTGCACAACTCGATTGAGCCGCTAGCACTACTTCTGCCGGAACGCTCCTCGCATTCTCTAGAAAACTTGCGAATTTGGGCTGGCGAAACATCGGCCCAATCTCATCGCGCACTTCAAGATTGTGACGACCTTTTGTTCGTCATGAAGTACGCGTACCATTACTGTGCACAGGAGCGCCCGTGGATCGCGTCACTCTCCCAGCACTTAATGCCAGCTTGGTGGTGGAATTGGTTTTTTGAGCCGATCGCAAACGCGCAGGAAGAACCTTTCTCGCTATTGAATCTATTCCAACGCGAAAGCCTAGGCGACCTCCGCTCCTTCCAAAAAGAAGACCAAGAGCGCGAGACACCCGATTTCTTGGAGCTCCCGAAAGAACAGCTCGACGAAGTCTTCGAGAACGCGCCGAGTGTCGTTCCAGGTCTCCAGATTCGCCCGTCGCAAAAACGCATGTCGGATGAAATCCGCGCGGCATTCGAACGCGGCGGCAAGGTCGCGATCGAAGCACCCACAGGAACCGGAAAAAGCCTGGCGTATCTCGTCCCGAGCCTCTTACTCTCCGAGCAGTCGCAACTCCCGGTCGTGGTCGCTACCCACTCCAAGGCACTGCAAGATCAGCTTTTTGACAAAGACTTCTCCACGGCGGCTGCGATCACAGATCAACCGCAAGCATCCGCAACCACCGTCAAAGGACAAGAGAATTACCTCTGCCTCCGGAAGCTCTATCAAGTCGCGATTGAATTGCCGGATGAAGCAACTCAAGCCGGGATTCATGAGCGCTACTCGGTCGCTTATATCGTGGCATTCCAGAAACTCTCGCGGCTAGCGGAACTCGACCGAGTTTCGGCGTACATCCGATCTCGAATCGAACCGATGGGACATTTGCTTGAGCGGGTGAAATCACACCATCAAACGACGATCGGGCCGCAATGCCCGTTTTACTCGAGCTGCCATTTTTTCAATAGCGCGCGCCTCGCACATCAGAGCCAGATCATCGTCGCAAACCATAGCCTGGTGTTTCATTGGCCCGAGCATCTGCCGAAACTTCGCAGCGTGGTTTTTGATGAGGCCCACCACCTCGAAGACCAACTCACCCAGACCTATACCGAAGAACTCTCTGAACGCGAACTGGGAGACGCATTCGAGCGTCTACGCTCTCAAGGACGCCCACGCTCTTATAGCGATGCCGCCAAAATTGCGTCCGCATTTGATTCGAATGAAGAGTTCGCCGCGTTCCAAGAGCAGCTCGAACAACTGGTCGAGAGCTTCAAGGAATGGGGCCGCCTCGTTCCATCCCTCATTCAAGCGCGCGGCAATCGTGAGTCACTGGGCTACGAAGACACGCTCCGCTTGGAAACGATCGCCGAGCATCCATCGAGCGCCGTGCTCGCCCAGTTCCGCGATAAACTCAAAACCGTAACAGATAAACTCGAAGAACTCCGCAAGCGCTTAGAGGACTCTGGCTCGCGTGGCGGCAAGAACCGCTCTGCCGTCATCGACACGATCGTCCCTTACACCAGTCGATTCGCAGAGATCATCACCACGCTAGAGCGCGCCCTGGGCAAGGACGAGAACGATCTGCGTCTTCTGCTCTGGCATTCACGCGAGAGCCTCTGGCGCATCCGAGTTTTCCCAATCGAAGTCGCCGCGCATGGATCCGAGTTTTTTTCCGAGATCCGCAGCGCCATTTTCACTTCTGCCACTCTTTCGGCCGGAACGAACGACGATTTCTTTTTGAAACGCGTTGGTGCCGAGACCTCAAAGCCGCTCGTGAAACTTCCGTCACCGTTTGATCTCGCTCGCCAAGCGCGCGTTTACATCACTCGTGGAGTTGCAAACCCCGGAAGTGCCCAACATCTCGAGCAGGTCATCAGTTTCACGGAGCAATCGGCCAGAATCTTGGGTGGACGTACGCTTGTCCTATTCAGCGCGAATAGTCGCCTGAAGGCCGCGGCTGAGAAACTCCGCGAACGCCTCGAACCACACGGCATCGAGGTTTTCGATAGCATCACGGACAAACGAGCGCTCGATCATTTCAAACAATGTTCGCGTGGCGTCCTCGTCGGCGGAGAACGTTACGGTGAGGGAGTCGATATCCCGGGCGATCAACTCTCGATGGTCATCATCGAGAAGATGAACGAAATGATGACTCGTGGAGCGCTCGCCGAAGCTCGTAAGCAGCGCGTCCGATTCGGGCTCTTTGATTACGATTTCCCGCTTCGGATGATCTGGCTCAAGCAACGCGTCGGTCGCCTCATTCGTTCCGCAACCGATCGCGGTTCGATCGTGATTTTCGACCCGAGGTACTACTCGTGGTCGGCACCTTCGCAGAACGTCGTGCGGCAGACGCTGAATCCTATGCAGATCCGCGAGCTCGCCGTTGACCCGATTTTAGATGAACTACAAAACGAGATGAACCAGTCATGAGCCTACAAGAAAAACTCAAAAAAGAAGTCGAGCGGAGACGCACTTTTGCGATCATCTCCCACCCGGACGCCGGTAAAACCACCCTCACCGAGAAACTCCTCCTTTACGGCGGAGCCATTCACTTGGCTGGCGCAGTTCGCGCCAAGGCCAACCAGCGCAATACAACGTCCGACTGGATGGAGATCGAAAAACAACGCGGGATCTCGATTTCGACCTCTGTGCTTCAGTTCGATTACCACGGTCATCAAATCAACCTGCTCGATACGCCGGGCCACAAAGACTTCTCCGAAGACACGTACCGTACGCTGACTGCGGCCGATGCCGCGGTCATGCTGATCGACGCTGCAAAAGGTGTTGAGCCACAGACGAGAAAACTATTCGAAGTTTGTCGGATGCGGGGAATCCCGATTTTCACATTCATCAACAAGCTCGATCGTCCGTCACAACAGCCGCTCGATCTGCTGGCGGAACTCGAGAACGTGCTCGGCATTCGCTCCTGCCCCATGAGTTGGCCGATCGGTCAGGGTGATCGATTCCGCGGCGTTTACGACCGTACCTCCAAAGAAATCCTCGCGTTTCAAACCGACGGCGAGGCGAACCAAAAAGGCCGCCTAGGCGCGATCCAGGTTTCCGGAACCGACGACCCGAATTTCGTGAAACTCCTGGGTGGTCCTCGCAATGACGAAGACGAAGCCAAAGAACTTTATCAGACATTCAAAGACGAGATCGACCTCCTGGAACTCGCCGGTGATCCATTCAACCAAGAACTCGTGAACCGAGGACTCCTCACTCCGGTATTCTTCGGCTCTGCCATGAACAATTTCGGGGTTGAGCGATTCCTCCAGCGTTTCATCGAGTTCGCTCCCCAACCGTCCGCGCGACTCACGAGCGAAGGCGACGTCGTCGAAGCGTTCAGTCCACAGTTCTCTGGATTCGTTTTCAAGATCCAGGCGAACATGGATCCTGCGCACCGTGACCGCGTCGCATTCATGCGGATTTCGAGCGGCCATTTTGAACGAAACATGGAAGTCACCCACTCTCGCCTCGAGAAAAAAGTGAAACTTTCCAAGCCGCTCAATTTCTTCGCACAGGAGCGCGTGATCGTTGACGAAGCATGGCCCGGAGACATCGTTGGCCTACTCGATACCAGCGGAGAGCTTCGCATCGGAGACACTCTCTGCACGCCTCCTGCCATCGAATACGCGGGCGTACCTCGATTCTCACCCGAACATTTCGCGGGCATCACCATCAAGGACCCGATGAAACGTAAACAACTCCAAAAAGGCCTGGAACAGCTCTCCGAGGAGGGCGTCGTCCAGATCTACCGCCAGCGCGGCATGGGCGACAAAGATCCCGTTTTGGGCGCCGTAGGAGCTCTCCAGTTCGAGGTCCTTCAACACCGGCTGAAAGCGGAATACAGCGTCGATACGAAGATCGAAAAAATGGGATTCGTTCACGCTCGCTGGGTGACTGGCGAAGGATACGACGCGGATTTCTTCGAACGACGCGAAGACTCACGCGCGCTGGTCGACCGCGATGAGTTGCCAGTATTGCTGTTTAAATCGGACTGGGCACTCCGCTGGGCCGAGGAGAATTACAAGAAACTCAAATTCTTGACGACGGCACCTGAAGTTCGCGGAACGAAGAAGAAGAAATAACCGCGTTCGCGACTAGAGGTCGCGTATACACTTCTTCCAGTCGCTCGATTCAAACACGGCTTTCAGAGAAGCGGTCATTGCTTCGTCCGTTTGCTGATTACAGAACGTCACACGCTCTTTGGAACATTCGGTTTGAATCGAATGCAGGAAGATGGTGTTTCTTGTGTTCTGAATCGTCATGCGTGGATAGGTCACGACCTTGCAAGCGGTAGCGACTGCAGGTCTGCGTATACAGAGTCGCTCAGAATAGACCGTCAGCCAAAATTCAAAAAACGCGTTCGGGACCGTGCATCGTTCGAGCACGACATCCACGGAATTTCGAATCTCCAGATCTCGGCTCGAGAGCGTCAACGCGACTTTCTTACCAGTAAGCTTAGACTTCTCGACTGAATCGAGCGTGACGTAGGAAGGGATCGTCTCAATCGGAATCTGCACTTCGGTGACGTAAGGAATTCCGGTCACGATCTGTTCGACCGTTTCGTTCTGTTGAGTTTGAGTTTTGGTAGAACCACTCCCGGCACCCCCCTCACCTTTTAGGCAAGAGGTCGCGACCAAAAATAGTGCGAGCATCGAGACGGTAGGATGTATTTTCATGACCGGATACCCCATTTGCTAGTCTCTCAAAAAGACCGGGGCGAGAAAACTGGGTCATTTTTGACTCTAAAAATCAAAGCGTAAAAGGACACACTTACCTGACTCGGTTCGGCCGTTGTACCATCTTAAGTAAGTCAGACTTTTCAACAACCTCAGAACGTTACTTGAGTTGAAGGTATGAAAAACGATTCAAAACATAGAAAACTACTAATTCTGATCTGCTTGCTTACGACAGTCAGCTCGTCTTGTCAGCCAGTCACGGAAAAGCTCGCCTTACGTGTGAACACGGTCGCAAAATTAGATCCAGAATCCTACACCCAAAACTGCCCAGACGATTTCGTGAAGATCAACGAGACATTTTGCATCGCCAACAACGAGATGACTACGGACGGAACAACCACTTCGGTAACTGCCAGTGGCGCTAGAGGAACGAGCTCGATCTCTCAAGCAGACGCGCAAACCGCATGTGAACTATTAGGATCAAACTACTCCCTTCCGACTAATGAAGAATGGGAATCTATGGCCAATGAAATAGAATACGTAGATGCCAATTGGTCCCAGGGAACGCGCGGATACGGTTACCTAAAATATGATTCCTCTCTCCAGACTCTCCAAGGCGCCGAAGTTTGGAACCTTATTGAGGGCAATATGGAGTACACATCCGATACCGTTAGCCAGGACTACGCCATAAACTATCAAGAGGTGAGTTCACTGGCGGTCAACTCACCTTTTTCCGCGCTTTTTTCATCTTCGGGAAATCTAGCCTGGGAGCATATCTCAGGGCGAGGTGGAGCTAATGACATGACCACCGGTATGTTAGGGCTGGTTTATCTAGACTCATCGCACATTGGCCGCGCTCTACTGAGAGGCGGAAGCTCCGATTCCTACCCAGGTCTTTATACTGCGGCTTCCTTCGTTTGGGGACCAAATGGACGCACGGGGTTTCGCTGTGTGTATCGATTCTAAACTTGAGATCATACTTCAGGAGTTTAGGCATCCATCCCAGCGCTAAGCCAAGAACTAATACAGCAACGATCGTAGGTCCTGTATTAGTCGGCAGGTTACTCCGAACAAAATGATCGACCTATTCTGGCCTCAATGCTCTTCTCAAGCTCATGAGCATTCTCGGCAGCCAACCACAGATCGTAATGAGCACGGGCGTTTGTCTTCCAATCACGCAAACGCCTCCGATCCCGACAAACCCGGTAATCCGCTAGCCAAGCTTGAACCACTTGCGGAAACCACGAAGTTTTTGCACCGACCCAGGCGGCAGGGCTCGATAGGTCAGAATTTTTGGCTTCGCCCGCTATATCGTTCAATAAACGATCGTTAATCACGGGAGCCTCAATCAATGCTCTCATCAAGATCAGGGCGATCGAAGAGTTCTGAAAATAGTTCCACTTGCGCTGATAGTCCGGCGTCGGATGTTCCATCCAATAACCTGGAATTTCCGTCATCCATTTCAAGTGACTCAGCGGCGATCCGTCGATCCGTTCAATGCAGCTTCGATCCCGAATGTACCAGCTCTGATGCCAGATGGAGTCGACTGCGATTTTTGGTTTTAGCGCCTGAAAGATCTTGTCCGCCATGGCTTCGCATGCGGTAGGAGTTCCGATTCCAGTGACCATCTCAAAATCGGCGACTTCTTCTTCGGTCTCGTCGTCGATGTAGTAACAACGGGAGTGCAAGGTCGCGACGTCCGGAAATTCCGGATCCTTGAGTGATTCCAAGAAACGAACGACTCGCGGATCCCAATAGAGAGTCGCAAGATTCAGCGGCTCCTCCCTACGACATTCGTCTTTCACGGCGATACGGATCATCCAAGGAGCACGAACCGCCTCTTTTTCGAGCAGTCGGTCACCGAAGTAACTCGAGAACCCGGGATGCGAAGTCGCATAGAGTCCTCGACGATAGATCTTTTGACCAAATCGGGTTTCATCACCCATGATGTACTGTCGCCAATCGGCCTCGGGCACCGTGCGAGCGACGACGTCTTTCATGAGCGGCTCATAGGAGCCGAAATGGTAGAGCGCCTTCGGTACGAAGGGCGCTGCATGAGCGGAGAGAATGAGACCGATGAACGTGACCAAAAACATCTGAGTACGCAACTAACACGCGAAAAACTCGTGAGCAAACACGGAGCGAATTCCTCGATGTAGACTACCGATTTAGTGTTCAGGAATCTCTAAAGGAGCGCCGAACGGATATCGGCACCCGTGTACTGGAAGTTTTCATAGCGAACAACACCATGAAACGGTTCACGCTTGAGTACATAGGGCAAAAAACTCTCATCCCCCGGCCAGAACGGTAAACTGGGTATTTCGGAGATTTTTTTCCAGTGAATGGTGCCTTCGTCTGGAGAAGCAAGCGGCTGCGTATGCTCAGCATCCGTCGCATCTACCGCAAATACTCCGACATTCCAGTCCTCGTTTTTGTGAGGCTTAAAGAGCGGAAACTGAATGAAGCCCAAGAAAGAGAAACGTCGGGAGTCCATTTCCAGTCCCGACTCCTCTCGAAGCTCCCGAGACGCTGCATCCACCATCGCCTCGTCGAGTTCGCATTTCCCGCCCAAGCCATTCCACTTGCCCGCATGGTCGTCGTTAGATGCGTCGCGCTTGTTTCTATGAATCAAAAGGATCTCGTCCTCATGAAAAACATAGACCAGAACTGACAAGACCGATTTTCGCGTCCCAAAATCTATGTCCGACACGGTTTCTTTTACCCGTTGTACATACGATCGATGAGCGCCCGAAAGCGCGTTTCGATCGCGGCGCGTTTCATTTTCATCGTGGGCGTCATCTCACCATCTGGGATCGAGAATTCGCGATCCAGCACCGTGAATTGCTTGACCTGCTCAAAAGACGCCAGCGACTTGTTCACGCGATCAAACTCTGACTGAACACGCTTGATCATCGTCGTTTCGCAGAGGACGCCGTCCTTGAATGACTGCGAGCCGGGCCCATTCAAGTCGGCGAGTGCGCTCTCACTCAAGGTCACGAGCGCCGACAAGAACTTGCGATTGTCACCGACGATGCAAACCTGAGAAATGAACGAAGCTTCTTTGAGTTTTTCTTCGATCGGTACGGGCGCGATCATTTTGCCACCGGAGGTCTTCATGATTTCTTTTTTGCGTCCGACGATCTTGAGCAGTCCCGTATCCGTCCACGCGCCGACATCACCCGTGTAATACCAACCGTCTTTGAGCGCGTCGCGGGTATTTACTTCGTCCTTCAGGTAGCCCAGGAAAACGTGACGTCCACGACTCAGGATTTCGCCGTCTTCGGCGAGTTTGAACTCGCAGCCTTCGAGTGGTTTCCCAACCGTGCCGACGCAATCAATTCCTGGGATGGTCGTCGTCACGACCCCAGTCGTTTCCGTCGATCCGTAATCTTCGTAAATTTCAAGGCCGATGCTGCGGAACCAACGAGCGACGTGAGCGGAAAGCGGGGCTGCGCCGCTGGCCGCGAGTTGGGCTTTGCCCAAGCCGAGCGCGGAGCGAACTTTGGAGAGCACCAAACGATCGGCGATCGGATGAGAAGCGAGATCGATTACATTCGGGAATTGGCCCGAGTATTTTGCGCGCGCCAGTCGTTCGCCCACTCCGAGCGCCCAGAGAGCGAGTGCTTTTTTAGGGCCGGTGCCTTTTTCGATTTTCGAGATCACGCCTTCCATCATTTTTTCCCAAACGCGAGGAACGCAGAGGAGTAGCGTCGGTTCGGCGTCCGGAAGCTCCTTGCCCACCATTTCAAATTTCGAACAGTAGGTCGTCACGTAGCGCTGAGAAATACCCACTCCGATCGAATGGAGTTTTTCGGCGATATGACTGAGCGGGAGGAATGAGAACAATCCACCTGCGGCCGGAAGTTTCCAACGATGGATGATAAGATCAGACGTGAAAACGAGGTTATCTTGACTGAGGAGTGCGCCTTTGGGATTGCCCGTCGTACCACTGGTGTAGATCATAAAAGATGCTTCGAGAGGATCGAGTTTCGAGAGCATCTCCTCGACTTTGCGACCGAGGGCGATTTTGCGCCCTTCGCTGATCGCCGTATCGTAGCCCACGGCCTTGGGAGAAAACGAAGTATCACCATCGATACTGATGATGAATCGGATGGTCTCGGGAACGGTGCCGCCGTCGGCGACGATCTTATTGAAATAGTCTTTGTTCTGAACGATGAGGCAAGCCGCCTCACAGTGATTGAGGACGTAGTGAATGTCTTTGGATGAGGAGTTCGGATAGAGGCCCGCCGATTTGGCTCGCGCCAAGATCAACGCCAGTTCCGTTTGCGCCCACTCGGGAGAATTGTACGAGAGAATCGCCCCCGTCTTGCCCGGTCCGATACCACACGACTCCAGATAACAAGCGAGGTAGAAAACGCGGTCCAGGTAGTCCTGCGCCGTCAGGGTTTTCCAATCGCCCTTGCCCTTGACCCGGTAGCGTTGCGCGGGAGCTTTTGGAGTGGCTTTGGCCCAATCGGCAAGACGATGCAACATAGTGGTCGACATGAGAGGTTCGCTTTCTTGTAGAGAAAAGATCAGGTAAAAAACGGGTTTGAGCCCATTATGCGAAGCGACGCCTCGATGTCAATGCACGAGCGGAAGCCCAAGATCGATTGGGTCTAAAATCATTCGAATAGCGTGAATACGAGCTTCCGGTATCCAGGCGCCGCCTGCGGGGCCTCGTCTTCGACGGTTGGCATACGACGTTTGTTTTTAGCGATCGGCTGGATCGAATTGAACTTAAGCGGACGGCCTTGAAGCTCTCCGTAGAGATTGTGATACCAGAAATAGTTACGTGAAATGAGAACCACGTAGTCGCGCGTTTCCTTGTATGGAATCAAATCCAGGAACGCCATGCGGTCCATGCCCGCATAACGATTCTTCCAGGCGTCTACGACGAGTTTTCCCGCGTTATAGCTCGCCAGCGCAAGTTCGGCATCATTCCCGTAGTGGTTCACGAGGCCACCGATGTATCGAGTTCCCAATCGAATATTCGTACGAGGGTCGAGTAGCGCCGAACGACTCACTCTCTCGAGTGTGAACGCCGTTCGAGGCATCAGCTGCATGAGACCCATCGCCCCCACTCTTGAACGCGCCTGCGGGTTGAATCCGCTCTCTTGACGAATGAGTGATGCAACGAAGAACGGATCCAGCGAGCCGGCGTACTCTTGAATCGCTTTGAAATTTTTGAGCGGATAGAACGCTTTGAGCGTGTCTTGCGTGATGAGATCGGGAGCCTGACGAAACACGACGCCCAGGAATCTAAACTGGAGAATCGGATCGCGTACGCGGTCGGCAAGTACGCTTAGATAGAGCATCAACTCAGGTTCGAGTTTTAAAAGCGAGTCCATGGAACGCGCCATCACCCGGCGCGCGAACGGAATCGAATCGATGGCAATCAGACCTTCGATTGCGCGAATCCAAGCGTTCAAACGAGGATTTTCATGCGACCGAAGCAGCACGCGAGGCATGTGGGTACCCAGTACACGTGATAGCCGGGTGAGCTGCGAGCGGTTCAGTACGATGCTGTGGTAACTGAGCGGGAATTCTTTGAGCAGTTTCTGCTGGAGCATCGAGAATTGTAGCTTATCCCCTCTCGCATCCGCGCAGCGCGCTTTCCAGTAGAGCGCGCGCGGGGCGTACTCACCATTGCCGGATGAATAGAGTCGATCCAGGACAGGTAGAGCTCCGGTGCAATTTCCATCCGCGATTCGATGAACGGCTGAACGAAATCTCGCGCGATCTGCTGCTTCGGAATCCGGGCACGAGGCGACCTTGTCGAAAAGCGAATACATGGTGCTCTTGAGCGTGGCGTCCGGAAAAAACGTTTCGACTTTTTGGGCGATCGCCGTCGCGACGATCGGGTTCTTGCAATGAAATCCCGTCTCAAGGGCCAGTGCTCCACCAATGGCTCCATTCAGTTCCGAGATTTTCTTGATGCGTCTCAGAGCCGAATACATCTGAACTGAGGTTGCATTGGCCAAGGTATCTACCTTGCCGGCCTTGAGCGCATCGAGCACGACTTGGGTCGACGGTGGAACGACTTCGATGATGAGTTCGGGGGTCTCATTCACTTCGGAGTCTTCGGGGGCTTCCATCGCTTCTCGAGCCGAGAGGCCCAGTACGATCGGGCAGAAATCGTCCTGCGAAGGATCTCGCTTACAACTCTGTTTCCAAGACTCCTCTTCGATGAGGGGCAGATGCTTGCGCCAAAGGTCGGCGAGCTTGCGGGCATTTTCCTTGGTATGCAGGAGCGTCTCTGGCTCAAAATTGAGCCCGAGTACCCCCTGATCAATAACCTCCTGAAGTGTCAGCCCCCCCGCATCGGGTGCAGGGGCGGTAACCGGTTCCACGGCCGCGACCGACAGGCTCCAGGGAATCAGCGCTAAAGACGTCCAAGTTGTCCAACGACAGATCAAAAAAGAGCTCACTTCAATAGTCTGCGGGACATCCATTGAACCAACAAGATTGGATTGAAGGTGTTTCGCGGTTCTTCACACGCTCGAACTATCCCTCTCCGAAAGCGTCAATAAACTGGCTAAAATCGCCTTAAATTCGGCACCAGTGTGCTAGCCGAGTGAATCGGGCGGTCTTCTGGATCCCCGCCCGAACCATCCCGATACAAGCCCGGCACCCCCGCCTTTTGCCGCTTTTACCTGACTTCTCCATTGTCAGATTCCTCGACTCCGGTTAATTAAAGGGCATGGCAAAAAGACTTTCGACCAAGCACAGAAAATTGAAACGTGATCGCGCCCGCGCTTATGCAGAAGGCACCAACCCGCCCGACTGCAAAGTCGCCGTTCAGCGCAGCAAAAAAGCGCTGTTCCGCAAAAATAACCGAATGGCTTAATTGCCTCTTGTGATCGCTTGACGCGACGGTTGAGAATCAATCTATGCGCGTAGCGATCATCGACCTCGGTACCAACTCGGTACGATTCGACGTTCATCAATTTGGCCCGAAGGACCGTCAGCAGCTTCTCCACCGAGAAAAGCTCATGGTTCGTTTGGGCCAAGGTGTTTTTTCTACCGGAAAACTCAATCGCGAAGCCATTCGCCGTACGGTCCTCGCCTTCCAGAGCTTCCAGAAAACCGCCCAAGAGCTCCGTGTCGACCGTATGGTCGCCTTCGGTACTGCCGCACTGCGCGAGGCGGGCGACGGACTTCCCTTTCTGGAAATGATCAAACAGAAAACCGGAATCGAAATCCAGGTGATCTCGGGTGCCGAAGAAGCCCGCTTGATCGCGCTGGGTGTCCTGAAAAATGAGAGACGGGCTAAAGGTCGATTCGGCCTGATTGATATCGGCGGCGGAAGCACCGAGATCACCATCTGCCGCAACAAAGAGCCCATCATCGGTAACAGTTTCTCGCTCGGTACCGCAAAACTTCAGCAAGTCTTTCTCAAAGGCAATCCACCACGCCCGCTTCCGGGAGGTGAAGATCCGGTCGAGCACCTGCGTCGCTACATCCGAACGACCATCAACACGAAGATCCTGGATGAAGAGTGGCCACCCGCTACCAAGTTCTACGGGTCCAGCGGCACGATTCGCTCGATCGCACGCCTCCTGAACAAGAAAAAGAAAAACGTTCGCATCGTTGAAAAGACCGAACTAAAAAAACTGGTCAAGGCGATGAGCACGATGACTCCCACCGAACTCCTGAACCTTCCGGGCATGGAAGCCAAGCGAATCGATATGATCCTTTCGGGAGCGGTACTGCTCGATGAGTGCATGAATTGCTTTAAGGTAAAGGAAGTCATTCCGACCGAATTTTCCCTTCGGGACGGGATCGTGGCCGAGCAATTCGCACTCTACCGCGAACAGAGGAATAGCTCTCTCGGCATTCACCTCAAAGATCTCGAAGAGCATGTCGGCAAACTTTACAAAGATGCCTCCCACGTCAAGTTCGTCGCAGAAGTCAGCGCGACCCTCTTTGACGGTCTCAAACGCCTGCATAAACTCGGAAATGAATGGCTCAGTTATTTGGAAGCCGCAGCTTGGCTCCATGATGTCGGTGAAGTCGTCTCCCCGACCCGTCATGAACATCACTCATATTATTTTGCAAAACATGGCGACTACGCCGTCCTCGACAAATGGGAACGAGAGTTTGTTGGTCAACTCTGTTTGCACCACCGCGGCAGCGAACAGCCGAGTCTCGATTTCGTGGGCAAAGATTCTCGCGCCAAAAAACGCGCATTCGAGCTACTTCTCTCGATTCTCCGCGTGGCGGATTCGCTCGATCGCAGCCATACCGAGAATCTAGAGATCAAACGTGTCCGAATCACTCGCTCTGTAGTGACCATCGACGTGACCTCCAGCGAGATTCCAGATCTTGAGATCCTACGTTTTACTCAGAAAAAAGCTCTGTTCGAAAAAGCGTACGGACGTACGCTCGCACTCAACTGGAAAAAGACACGCTCCACTCGGCGCCGATCGAAAAACGCATAGATGACCTTTCTTCAGTAGCGGATGTAACGCATCTGGTAGGACCTGTGTTTTTAAATACGCTAGAAAACACTGCCCAACCTGATGAGACTGAAACAGTTTCACCACAACACATCCACAGGTGAGTTCCCAAACCTAAACCGTTCGTCTATGACGGCATGTAAACAAACGGAGATCACCATGATTCAATTGCTCATTGCGGGCGTATTACTCGCTGCAGGTTCCGCGCATGCCGATACCAAATTCAAGACCTTGGAAAAAACATTCGATGAGGTCGAAGACACGTCTCTTGCCCTCCCTCTCGACCTGTACCAAAACTACGGAGACTACCGTGGACGTTGCTACCATAAAGATTTCCCGGATACCGCCGCCGGCATGATTCTATCCATTCGCCCTTACGTCGAAGACAAGAACGGACCTCGTTTCACCCGGCGTGGCCTGCGCTCAACTTTGGTCAGTAGTAGCCAGGGCCCGGCAGCAACAGATCGGCTGACTCTTGAGGAAATCGAGAGTGTTTGGAGTTCTGCTAGCGAGAAGAAACTGCAGAATGCTGAACTCAACTATCTAAATAATTATGCTGGCTTCTTCATCGATTTATCAACCGACGTTCAAGCACTGGTGGAATTCGTAAAAGACCGAAGAGATGGGTTCATTTATCTCAAAACGAGACGCACCTCCGACCACTTGACCCTATTCACTTGCTACTTTTGGCAGAAAAGAAGTCCTTAAAAAAATAAAAGCCCTCGCTCCGGAAACGGGGCGAGGGCTTTTTTATTGGTAAAAATCCAAGCGTTCCTACGAGAAGTCTCACTCACCGATTTGTCGTTTAATTTTTTTAGAAAATTTTCCCACACCTTCGCTATTGATCTCTTGAGTCGTACGACCCGCTCTCGAAGTGACGAGCGCATAATTCGGATCCAAACCGAACGTCGAGAAAATACAGACTTCTTCGGCACGTTCTTTAGCACTGATCAGCGTATTTCGAATCTTTCGAGCAGCGCGTTTCGGGAGGCTCGCTACCGGAACAATCTCGTCGCCAGATGAGCGCGTGTCCTCTCTCCAAGTACAGCCGGAGTCTCGGCTACCTGCCGTGATCAAGCCTGCCACTTTCACTCCGACGAATAGGCCATAGGCATTTGGCTTCGTCGCTACGTCACTGATTTTTCCGCAAGTCACCGAAGTGCCAAAAGGCATGCTGCACGGAAACGCGGAAATCGGGCTGAGAGAAATTAAAACAATGCTCAACGGCGCAAGAGTTTTCATGCCGCTCTCATACGGTAAAACCCTGGGAAATTCGATACGAAATAGTCAGCGATCGTCAAAGTGAGTACGTATCTGTGTTTCACATAAAACAAAACACCCTCGCTCCGAAAACGGGGCGAGGGTGTTTTTTCATTTGGAAATTTTTGGTGCTTTTACGGGTGTCTTGTCTTCCGTACGCGGTTCGGCCACTTGAGTGGCCTCATGTCCTCCGTGACCTCGAAAACACTTCGTGTTTTCTCGCCACTCGGACACGCGTAGCGTCTAACGCCTTTGGCATTAGATCGCTTTCGCGTCTTTCAACATCGGAGCAAGTTCGCCGCGCTCGTGCATTTCTGAAAGGATGTCGCAACCGCCGACAAATTCGCCGCCGATGAAAATTTGCGGAACCGTTGGCCACTTGGTGAACTCTTCGAGAGCGTCCCAGAGCGGATCATCAGAGAGAACGTCGACCGAGACGATGCCTTCGACGCCGTTTGCTTTCATCACTTGCACCGCGCGAGCCGAGAAGCCGCACTGTGGAAATTGAGCAGTGCCCTTCATGAAGATCACAACAGGAGCGGATTTTACTTTTTCTTCGACTTTGGAAATCAGTGGATGTGCCATAAATTCAGGTCTCCTAATAAACGAACTAATTAAGCCTCGCCGACGTACTTTTTGTACTGATCGGGCGAGAACGTGCGCATGGTCAGCGCGTGAACTTCTCCGGAATCGATTTCAGCCTGCAAAATCCCCATTACCAAGCGCTGTTGTTCCATCACGCGTTTGCCTTCAAACACGGGCGAGATCACGATCGCTTGGTAGTGATCCATGGTGCCCGTGAGATCGATGATTTCAGCGGACGTACCTGGAGCGAGGGTTTCAATTCGTTGCTTGAGCTGTTCGGGAGTCATGGGGCCAAAATAAGGGAAAACCCAGGCGTTGGCAAAGGGTTAAAGTCTTCGTTAATTCAATGAGTTAATCACTCATATTGGCTTCCAGGGTGGTGACAAGCCCCTATCTCAGGCCTGCCTAACCTTTGGACAACATCCTGAACTTTCGTTCAGATTCGACTAGCGTGCTTCTAGCTCTCATTTGACGCATTTTCAGGCCATTCAAGAGCCCCTATGATTCTAGTCAGGGGTGGACGGACAGATGAAAAGGGCGGGATTCTTCGGATTCGCATTAGGTATCTTGATCGCGATGGCAGTCACGAGAACTGCACCTGCTTTGGAACCGGGGGGTATTCGAAGCGCCCGCGAAAGCGAAATCCTAGCCCTAGAGGCCGAACAAGCCGAGGAGCTCGAAACCCTCGCTCTGCTACACGCTGCTGAGCAAGAAGCCACCGAGAGTAAACTTGTGGATTCCGAGATCGCTCCGGAGAAAAAACTCACCGAAATCCAAGCACTCCTGGGACGTCAGAAATCCGAACGCCAGGATCTTCAAAAAGAGCAAAAAGAAGCATTCTGCTCCCAATTCGGCATTCGGTGTATCAGCGAGAAGCCCGGCCCGAAACGCAGTCTCGCCCAGTCAGCAATTTAATTCGTCAAGTTTTCGCCACTGACATTGAGATTTCACCTAGCCGTACCGATACGAGACTAGGATGCGAAACCTTGCGCGTTACCTCGTTTCTCTATGCATCGGAGCGGCAATCGCCGTCGTTCCCATGTCCGCGCACGCAAAAAAACCCGCGAACAAAATCGATTTCGAACAGATCCTCAAAATCGCAAAACAATCCTCCAGCGTCGATGAGTTCGTGGCGTCGCTACCTGCGGAGATGCGCCGGAACTTCGCCTTGGTTCACTCCACACGAAACACTGTCCAGCACGCAAGCCTCATCGAACCACGGGTGATTTTATCGACCAATCAGGGGAATCTCTTGATCGCGTTTTCTGGCGCGCAGGATCGCCCAGGGTCGGATCGAGTGGAGATCATCCAGTACGACGAACAAGGTTTTGAATATCGATTTCATACGCTGGATTTCTCCGCGGAAGCCCTGGCCTCGAAAAAGTCCGGTCGTGGATCTCCGACCGTGAACAGAAACGAGAAGTCCTGCACACAGTGCCATCACGGTGTTCCGATCTGGGATCCTTACAGTGACTGGCCAGGAATGTACGGCTACGCCAGTAGCTTCGAGTATGTCGGCGAACGGGATATCAGAAGAGGGGCCGCACTTGAGTTTCTCGAATCCAGCCGAGGCAACCCCCGTTACGACGCTCTCATCGGCTTAGAGGACGCGATCAAGAACTCTAAACTTTCGAAAAAAAATACCCATATGTCGTTGAGACTGGGTCGTCAGCAACGCGATCGGCTTCTCGGCAAGCTCCGTCAGCTACCGAACTATCCTGAAATTCGCACAGCCTTGATCGCGGGCTTAACGGAGTATCCAGGATTCTATGAGCTCTTCAATAAGAACCAAGAGGAAATCAAATCCCGCGTACGTGAACTCGAGGTGGACACCGCCAGTCGCCTATCGGAGTTTGACCGTCGCAAAGAGGCGTTTGCCCTCAAAGTCGAAAATCGGCCACTATCCCTACATATTAATGTCGAGGATTTAGCGCCATCGATCGCGCGATTTCGATACGTCTTGGAACACTACCAAATTGACATGGGCAAATTCAGTTTGGGGTTCGGACCCGAGAGTTTTGCGATCAATGAAGGCAACAACGGTCGCGAACCACTCCTAGCGGATTTGCTATTTGATGCGACCCAAGGGAATCATGCCTCGATCAAGTTTAAACTCTCCGCAACGGGATCAACGAAGCATCCGAAGGTGCGCTCGTTATTTCTCCTTATGGAGCGCTCAAAAGCTTGGAACTTCCTCGATCAAGTGCAAGGGACATCAGCCATGCGCAAGCCTTGGACGTTTGCCGACTGTCACGACCTTTTAAAAAAGGCTAGAACCCCAGAATAGGGCTAAATACGGCTCAAAAATCGGGGTCGTCATTTTTATCTTTACTGTATTTAATAAGTCAGGTATTCAATTCGGGTATGAAAAAGACCCACCCCTTTCTTCTTTCAGCCCTCTTGGCCGCAGCCACCCTTCTACCGGCGTCCGATAGCCTGGCGTCGTGCTCCGAGCACTTCAAATGGATCTACACCGGTAGCCGAGACTACACGAAATCCTTGATCAAAGGCTCACTCAACCACTTCAACGGTAAGCGCGTGACCAACGAGCAGCTTCGCATCCTGAAGCACGCCAAGCGCAAGGCCGTAAAACGTAAATCCGTTAAATTCGCTGGCTTAAAACCGACCGCAAGCCAGTTCGTGGCCGTCATCGCAGACCTGGACCGAGGCAACGCGCTCTGTAACGGCAACCGCTTGATGACCTACAGTGATGCACTCGATGTAATCGCTGAATACATGCTCATGCACTCTGACATCGAATCTGCTCAGCGCGGACAAACCTGCAGCAACAATAGCCGCGGTGGTTGCTTCTAAGGAATTTATGAAAAACATACTCTCTGTGTTCACACTTTTGGCTTCATTCATTTCAGTCGCTCACGCAGACATTCCTCCATCGCCGCTTTTGACCGTAGTCAATCCAGCGAGCGGTATGATGGTCGATCCGGTCTCGAGTAAGATCGAGATTCTCGGAAACGGCGATGTCATGGTGACCAAAACCGAAGGCAAACGCGGAACGACTGAGACGATCATTACTCGAAGTAAAATTTTCGAGATCACGAAAGTCCAAGAGATCAATCAGTGCGTGGCAGAGATCGAAAAAGTAGGAGTATTCGTTCCGAACGAAGTGACCTGCCAAGATGATCCGGGGACTCAGTACTACAGCCACCAGAAACAGATTGCCAACCGCGTTTGCGGAAAAACTCAGTATTTGGCCGTGCCTTGCGTTCCATCGATGTTGAGACTTCTCAACGCGTTCAACACGATCAGCCGATATTAATTCATTTATCGGATGGCTAAGCAGCCTTGACGCCCGTCGCACTGGACGAGGATTCAAATGCTTCGCTCATGATCTGAGCGGCCGGAACGCCTTTTTGCAGCAGAAACTGCACGACTTCGCGAATCATCTCGGGGTTACCGCAGATGTAGAAATCCGTATTTGACCACGGAAAATCACCGCGCATCTGCTTGAGGACATCCGTCACTCGCCCATGCGCGAACGGATACTCGAGCGCGAGCTTTTCTCGCGAGAGCGAGTAGATCGTGGTAATACCCATGCGCTCGAAATCACCAATGTAAGGAACCTCGGCGAGCACTCGGTAGCCCAAGATCGAGAGACCGAACGAAAGATCGGCTTTTTGGAATTGCCGTGAAAGCGCCATAGACCGGAGCGGCGCTACGCCCGTACCGGTTCCAATAAAACAAACACCGCGGTCATTCCCGGAGTGAAAAGTAAAATCGCCGTAAGCGGCCCGGATTCGGATCCAGTCGCCCACTTTGAGCGTATCTAGGTAGGTTCCCGCGCGACCACCTTTGAGCTGTTTGATACAGAGCTCATAGCCGTGCTCACGAGAGAGTTCATAGGGCAGAGCGAACGAGTACGCGCGCCAGACGGTCTCTTGATCGGACGTCAGTCCGGGGACCTCTAAGCTCGTGAACTGCCCCGGCTCAAAATTGAACGCGACCTGAGGACGAAACCTCAGGATCACGAGCCCTTCTTCAAGCCGTTTGATTTCTTGAATCTGACAGCGGTAAATGCGCCTCGCCACAAATGCTCATCGGCAAAAAACACCCAGGACCTAAATTATACTTAATTGGTTTAATATCAACTACCCCGAGGTACCAGCACCCTTGCGGGCCGAGTCGTTATCGACCAAGATCTCGTCAGCCCGCTCAATATAGTCGCGGAGGACCTCTGATACCCGGCTCGTAGCCAAGGCAGACTTGATCGAAGATTCAGTGGTACCGAAATGGTCCTTTAGGACCTCTAAGAATGGCCCGGGCAAAACCTGGAAAAACTCGAGCTCATAGGCATCACGCTCCTCTTCGGGGCGAGTCAGCCACCAATCCTCAAAGGTCGGATTTTCGGGACTCAACGTACCGACGTTGAGTCGAAGCTTATGAGTGAACCATTTCGTGATCTTCTTCTTACCGAGCGGGAGCACGCCGAACTCAATGATGCGATCCAATGGGATCACTTCCTTGGTATCGAGCGGAAAATACCGACTCTCCAGATGAAATACGATCTCGCGATGATAAGGGGTAGCGAGCGCTTCTTTCAGCTCATCCGCGGAAATGAGCCCAAGTTCAAGAGCCGCCTCACCGAAGCGCAGCTGCTTCGCTTCGCAGTATTCTAGGATCTGATCGATCGATTCCTCGCGAAGCATTCCGCGCTCGACGAGGAAATCGCCAATCCGTTTTCGATGAGTCGACTCCGACATAAATCCGAGTTTACCTCCGTGATTTCAAAAGCGCGAGAGGCTTTCGTGCGTTCTTTTTTTGACATCCCCGATTGGGGTTCCAAAATGCGCTTCTTATTATACAATTCAAAGATAATGAATGCGCTGCTCCTTCTGGCACTTCTTCTCCCTTCGACGCATGCCCGAGATGATTCTTCGGTAAAACGTAAACTCGCGAACTCCGTAAACAGAACACAGACCGTGACAAAACCAGCAGCCAAGAAAAAAAGCGGCGTCGTAACCTCGACCAGACCTTCGATCAAACCGACCGCTCAACCAGCTCTTGCGCCTAAGCGAGCCAAAATACCCGTCATCACCCCTCCTCCTCGACCTGCGCCTGCGCCTGAACCTGAACCCGTAGCAGAAGAAAAAGCCGTCGAAATAAAATCCACCGAACAAACCGAAAGCGCGGTCGACTTATCGAGCGGTGCGGTCGTCGCCGAAGGCGAAGAAGTCGCGCTCGATCTCGGAGCCGAGGCGGATAGCTTTAATCCTTATCTTTTCGATCGCTCACCACTCTGGTTATTGCTTCCGGTGATGACCTTGTTTTTGCTCGGACTCCATTTACTGCCGGTCCCAAGGCGCGGCGGCAATCGAAAGCGCATGGAAGCGGATCAATTCTTCTCTGATCTCAAACAGAATCAGAAGTCCGGGCCTCAACCACCGCAGAAAGGAGCATAGAATCATGGCTCTTCTGGGTGTTCCGACTCGAAAAGTTCGCATCGCTGTTCAGACATCGCTTTTTGCGCTTTGGGTAGCGCTCATCTACGCGACCCACTACCCGATGCAAAGCGCGATCGCAAAAACTATCCCTGTCTCGTTGTTCTTGCGAATCGACCCACTCGTCATGACAGTCGTCATGGGAGGGATGCGAGTCGGAGTCACCATACTTCTGCTGGGCTTCGTCACCTTGGCCGTAAGCCTCATTCTCGGGCGCGTATTCTGCGGATGGGTCTGCCCTCTCGGCGCGTTGTTTGACTTCACTTCTTGGGTCATGTCGTTTTTCAAACTCCGCCACTTCGGTCCATCTCCGAAATGGTATCGAGCCAAATTCTATATCTTAGGCGCAATCCTGATTTTCGCGATCTTCGGTTCATTCAGTCCGCTGATTGGCTTGGATCCCGTCGTACTCCTCACCCGCGTGGCGGCCGCGGTACTGCAACCGTTCGGACGAAGTTCCGTTCCTCTGCAATGGTCGGTGGGTGAAAACCCCAAGTACCTCGGCTATTTCATCAGCTACAGTTCGCTGTTTCTGTTCATCGGCATCATGTTCTACACGACCAAGGTCTCGCGGATCTGGTGCCGTACGGCCTGCCCGCTCGGCGCGTATCTTGCGACCACATCTCGTTACTCGATGCTCCGTCGCGAAACCGCCCAGTGCATTCATTGCAATATTTGCTCGGCGAATTGCCCGACCGGCGCTATCGATTTCAAGAACGCAGAAGTCTACACCGAGTCCGAGTGCGTGAAATGTTTCGTCTGCTCCGATGTATGCCCGGTTGACGCTAACTTTTTTGCGATTCGCTCTCCTTTTCAAGCTAACGACCAACACGGCCAAGTCGTGGAGCTCGATCGACGCGCATTCGTGGCAAACACCGTGGCCACACTCGCAACCGCCCCACTCATGCGACTCGAGGCTGGAACGCCTGGTAGCTCCAAACACCTCCTTCGTCCACCCATGTCGCGAGAGGAGAGCGACTTTCTCACGAGCTGCATCCGCTGTGGTGAATGCATGAAGGCTTGCCCGACCGGCACACTCAAACCATCTGGACTCGAGAACGGTTTACGTTCGCTCTGGACGCCGGTCATGACACCCCTTGAGGCGCCTTGCAAAGAAGGGTGCAATGCCTGCTCAGTCGCCTGCCCGACTGACGCGATCCTAAAATATAAGATCGAGGACAAATACAAATTCAAAGCGGGAACCGCCGTATTCAATGCCGCTTCTTGTATCTCCTATACCGAAGGCAAGTTCTGTTCGGAATGCGTGCGAGTCTGCCCGACGAACGCTATTGAATTCAAAAAAGGCTGGGAACCCAATCCAGAGAATCAGCACAAATGGGGCGTTGCCATGGTCGGAAGCGAAGAAATCGCTCCGACGGGACTCACGCCAACCCGTCCTCTGCACGTCAAGCTCGAGGCCTGCGTCGGCTGCGGTGCTTGCGAAAACTCCTGCAACCAGATCGTATTTGGCACTCCGGCGATGACGACCACCTCGCAAGGACGAGCCACTCCGACGTCATTCATCGAATCATTGAAAAATTCCTGATAAAAGGCGAGAACCTAGGAATCGTGGCATTCCTCCCGTTTCTGCGCTCTCGTCAGCTGCATATCTTCCTCTCCATCTGCATATTCGCGTGGATCGGTTTCAAACTCTACGTCTGCGCGAACGCCATCGGAACAGCTCACCTAGATTTTGCCGTATTCTGGGAGGCTGCCCGGATTTGGTTGCAGGACGGATCACTCTATCCGCCGCTTACAATTTCGGAACACCCTCCCCTTCTCTGGCTCTATCCGGCGACCGCAATGTACTCGGTCTTTTGGGCGGCGTATTTCTCACTCTCAAACGCAACCGCGATCTGGCTAGGCTTGAAAACTTTTGTGATCGTTCTCGCGACGACGAGCTGTTTGCGCAGGTTCAGGACAACACTTCCGACGTTCGTTGTACTGGCAGTGGTATTTCTGAGTTGGGGACGACCAGTTTTGTTGGACTTTTGGAACGGGAATTTCGTCACCCTCGAATGGTCACTCCTGCTCGCAGGAACAATGCTCTGGAGTCGTGAACGGCTTGCACCTGCTCTGGCTGCGATCGGTTACGGCGCAAGTTTTAAAATGCTACCGCTGGGTTATGCGTTTGCGTGGTTCGTCGCTGAAAAAAATCTCACGCGACGAATGGTCGGAATGTATGCAGGTTTTTTCGCCGTTTCGCTCGCCATCCTCTATTTCTCATTTCAAGGCGAGTCCCATGCATACCTCGCCCTATTTCGTCAGATTCCGCAGATGGACGTGATGGCCTGGAAAAACCAGGATTTCAGCCACCAATCGTTTCCCTATTTTTTCTTTCGGCTGACTCACGACTTTCTGGGACTAAAGACCGAGGTATGGCAACCACTCGGCTGGCTCTCGTCTTTGGGAATCGGAGCACTACTCCTCTACTACAGAAAAACACTACAAACCCTCTCCCGCGAATGGCAGGCGTCGGTGCTCTGGGTCGCGTTCTCGCTCGCACTCCCTCGTAACAAAGATTACAATCTGATCGCGCTGATCTGGCCGTCCTTACTTTGGCTCGAGTATTCAGTCCGCGAAATCCAAAAGCGATCCCATTATCGACGAGAAGCTTGGTTCGGGATCGCACTGATCGTACTGAGCGGGCTCGGAGGACAAAATCGCGATACGCAGACCGTGGCATCATTCCTCTTTTCTCAAAAGAGGTTCTTAATAGAGCTCGGATTCGCGTTTATTTTGTTTCGGGCGGCACTCAGACAATCGACCGCTCAACCATCAACGGCCCACATCGTAGCAGTTTGAAACCAACTGCCGCGCACTATTGTATTGGCAATAGCAGGAATACTTGCCCGAACAAAAGGTGTCTCGACGACTCGCCTGGGCGCACGCTCGTCCAACGGGAGGCCAAGGCTCATCCGGTTGACATCCCGGAAGCGCGCCCGCTCTCGCCTCCGCAACCGATATCAATCGAGGAGCCGCTCGCAGACTTCCGCGGTTTCCGGTGACCACGACGGTCGTTCGCGGATTCACGATCGAATCTTCGATCCGGAATCCGCAATCTTCGGAATCGTCGAGAAGCGCCAGACCAATCTGATAGTTTTTCCAGACTCCGTAAGGACGCCCATAATCCGGCAGATTGGCTTCTGAATCATATCGAGGTAAACGATAGAGCTCCGAGCAAGCACTCGCGCAGTAGCAGTTTTTTCCGGACGTGCGATTACTCAGCACGCATTCTTGCCAGTCCGGAGCGCCGCTCAAGATACATTTCACGTAAGTTTTCGCGCGGCTAAATCGACTGAGTATCGAAGGTTTTTTTTCTACACACTGACCGCTGAACTTCGGTCCGTTCACATAGGCGATGAATTCATCGATGAACTCCCGAGTGGATCCAAAAGTTCGGTAACCCGATGTGTGGCCTGACTGATACCAACCGCCGAGATTGTTGTAAGTCTGGGCAGCGTAAGAGGTTCCGTAACCGGACTCATTCGCCAGCTGAGCAAAAATCACCGGAAAAACCTCAACGTCGAGATCTTCTTCGCGCAAACGTTTCTTGAGGTAGACCATGGCTTCTCTAAAGCCGTCTGAAGATCGTTCACGAAACGCTTGGCAACCGTCACTAAAACCAAAAAAACTAAATGAAGTCTCTCGCGCCTGATTCTGCACCTCGGACGACGGTGAACGAAACACGCTGGGTTGCGGAGAACAGATAGACGGCGCTCCCACCTCAACCCCCCAGGAGACGCTGACAGAAAATAGCCACCACCATACGAGCATCATTCATTGCTCATCGACTGACGAAGCCGCCCCATTAAAAGAAAAACCCCACTGTCAACGAGGTGACAGTGGGGCCGAATATTGATCGATCTAGACCGGTCAGAGTTAGGACTTCTTACTCCAAGAACCGCACCAGCCATTGCCGTTCACAACGCCTTTGCCGGCGAGCATCGTGCAGTTACCCCAATTTTTGCCATCCACGGCCGTATAGAGCGCGCAGTTGCTGCATTTTTGATCGGCTTTGTACTGAGCGTATTTCTTCTTGTCGATGTCCTTTGGGTTCGACTTGTAACCAATGGCTGCAACGACTGCGTCTGTCGCTGGCACTTCGGTTTGGCCAGCCGGAAGCGGAGCGGCCTTGTCGGCGGCGGCGCCTTTTTTGGCTGCGGCTTTTTTATCGGCAGCAAAAACAGAGGAGATTCCACCTTTGATGACGAAAAGAGAGCCTAATGCCAAAAGACCTTGCTTCAGAAAATCGCGACGATTCGAATTCATATCCATGACCTCATGATTGATAAAAACCTGAACCGAGATCGCGCACCGATTTCGGTTCAGGGATGGTTTAAGCGAGACAAAAATCTTCCTTCATTTAACCCCCGTTTCATCGATTTTGGAAAAGGAATTGATGGATAAAACTCGATCCAAATACGACGTGTGAAGCCGTAATTACCGAGGACTTAAAATCGATTCGACGGATTTTTCGACAGTGAAACTCCAGCAGTGGCTGGACACCTGTCAAAACTATTTACACTTTTAATAGATAAAATTCACTGTTTTCAGGCACTTAGCAGGGTGTCGGTCTGGCACCAGGATTGCTCTAGATACTCAGTATACAACCCCGTCTCTCCGACCCAAGAAGGTCATCGGGCGAGAAGGATTAACTAGGAGTCTGAACATGAAACGCTTACTGAAACTTCCCCGATTCAATCATCCGAGCCTCTGGCTCATCACCCTCGGCGCTTGCATCCTACTCTCTTTATCGAGCTGCGGATCCAAAGGCGTCACCGAAAAGAAGAATACCAAAGTCGCCGCACAAGCGAATACGACTACCACGACTGGCGACGGCTCTAATAACGGTGGAACGGCCACAGGCCCATCCGCACAGCCTTACGAATTCTCCGTATACGGCGCCTCGCCTAAAACGGTGACCCCGAACCTCACCACGGACAACTTGCTGATCGTTCGTATCCGCGCCAAAGCGGCTACTCGCAACCAAGGCATTGTTCAGTACACGAACTTCTCGGCTCAATACAATTGCGCGACCTTCAAGGTGACGCTCGAAACCCAGAGCGGAAACGCTTGGACTCAAGTCGCCGAAGAAATCACCACGACCCTGAATCCAGATGGTCAAGCCGGTTGCTCGGGTGGCGTCAGCTACCAAGATGTCGATTTCTCGCCATACCTGTTCCCAGGGCACGGCCAAGTCCGAATCAAGGTTCAAGCGCTGCAAACGGACTTCTACTGCAACCTCTACAACAAGTGCGTGAACTACGTGAACCAGTACCGCTACTGGCCATCCGATTGCGTGTGGGCCGCTCAAGCCAACATGTCCACCTACGTCTGCCCACTCAAAGACGTCTATCAGTACCATACGGTCAATGGACGGCTCGACCTCCAGACCAACGGCACTTCTCTCTAAACTCTCAGATCCTGAATCTAGTTACAGTCTAGCGACTCCAAGATAGGAGCAAGCGTCTCCTGCTGCGGTTCTCGAAACGACTCCCTTCGAATCCGACTGAGAGAGGAAAGGAACCTTCTCCAGTCGGAGCCGCACTTTTTGAAATGAGTTTCGAACGCCTCACTCTCCCTCGTATAAGTCAGGAACTGAGCAAGATAGGCGTTATTGATTTCTCGACTAACTGATTTCGACTGCTTAAATCTCGCAATCAATTCCGACTTCTTGGCGCGCTTATTGTCGTCGGAATCCTTCGATGCATAAACTGCCTCAAGTGATTGGGCAAGTTGCTTGAGCGATTTTCGGTACTCAACGCCCTGGGCGATACTCGCCTCATATGCCTGCAGCGCCCCCGGCAAACGCGACTCGTTCTCCCGAAGGTAGACCCTCGCTAACCCTTCTCCGACGAAATCTGCTACGCCCTCGTTAAACGGACTCTGATCCTGAATATAAAGAGTCGCGTGGAAACTCTCGTGCAGGATCGTTTCCGCGAGGTACCCGATACCCTCCGGACCGCTCTCCATCATACTTGAGAGTAGCGGGTCATCGAACCAGCCCAACGTAGAAAACGCCGGAACGCAGCGAACGCTGACGTCTTGAGCCGTGTCTTGTTTGAGGTCTGCAGCGTAATCACGGGCGTCTTGCTCTTTGAAAAACCCAAGATAAGGAACTGTGCCCGCGATGGGAAAACTCCAGGTATGTGGCTCAAATTTCAGTTCCGCGCAGGCGGAAACGGCATAGACGACGCATGATTGATCGAGTTTGACGAACTTACGGTAGGATTGAGTGCCCTTAAGTCCTTGTGTTTCTGCAAATGAGCGAATCGACGGGACCTGCTCGATGAGAGAGCGCTCTTCGACACTCAAGCGCGAATCTTTCAGAGCTTCGCTCAGGGGAACTGACCGGTTCCAGAGTTTCATCTGCCCGACTCCGGCTTGACTCAAATAACGAACCGACGAACATCCCGAAAACGAGACAACCAGAGCGACCAAGACAATAGAACGTTCAGCGAAGCTCATAGCTAATAGCGTATAGTGAATCGCCGTGGCTTAGAACAAAAACGACAACCCGACGGTGGCAGCGAAGTTATTTCTCCAGCTCGCGATTCGGTTCTGGGTTAAATAGCTGGTGCCTTCGAGTTTTAGTCCAACACCTTCGGTGAAATAGAATTTCAACCCAGCGCCTACCACAGTCGTGATCCGATCGGTTTTCGAAATTTGGATTCGGCCCAAAGTATCGTACACGGTTGCGTCGCGATTCAGTAGTCCGACGCCGGCTTTGATGTAGGGTTGAAATCGAGATTGCTTGTCGAGGAACATCTGCACCCAGTTCGCGCTATAGACGCGATCTCGGTAGAACGAGTCTTCGTAATTCGCGTAGTGATTACGCGTGAAATCATCGACGAATGCGACTTCAATCTCAGAAGAATCCGTAAAATGGTAGCCACCGCTTAAACCGTACCTACGCGACCAGGAATAGCTCTGAGACCCGTATTCCGATCGATTATAATTGAAGCCGAGGGAGAATTCCCAATACCCGGCGAGGGCTTGAGACGGCAGGCACCAAAAAATAGCCGCTGCCAGGATCCATTTTTGTAGAGACCACAAATTCCATTTTTTCATTTCCCACCTCTTTCATGAATGGGTTTTCGTTCAACAACTGACCTACTCGCTATCGACCTCCGGGTCGATTTCCGAAAGGCGTTTCAAAAGATCCGATTTCTGGGTCGTTTTCGCGTCCACGACAGACTTGGACGCTCTGGACGGCTTAGGTTTGTGCGCGGCAGGAAGGCGCTCGATTTTTTCTTCAACCGCTTCATGCGCGCTCGAATGTTCCGCATGATTCGTACTCTCGGCGTGCTGCACGGTCGAAGGGTGATCATGAGAGACGGATGCCGGCATTCTCCCGCCTGCGGGTGCTGCGTGATGCGGTTCCGCAGCAACTGCCGTGGGTCGGCTAAAATCGCCGAACTTAACGACGGTCTGGGTTTTCGCGCGAACCTTGGCTTGAGCGATGACTTTTTCCTGAAGTGCGCTCGGTACTTCCAATGTTTTGAGGTGTTTTTCCAGAGATACTGCGTCGGCGAGACGCGGGTCATTCGGCACGCTTCGTTCGCGATTTGCTCCGAACATCGAAACAAATCCCGACGCGAGTTCCATCGGACGATCCGTCAGAAACCTATTCTCAAACGACATCTTGCCATCCAAGTTCACGACTTGAGTTTCGTTTGAGTCTTCGACGAATAGAACAACGGCCTTGCCGCTTTGAATGCGAAGACGGGCATTGGCGGAAACCACTGATGCAGGCTTGGAGGCATCTACAAAAATTTCACCGCGATAAAGTACGATCGGGTCCTGCTCCGAGGTCGCGTTCGCACGCGTGATTTGCAGAAACGTACGAGGGCCCACAATCACTCGAATCCCGGACGCGAGCTTAAAATCAACAGCCCCATCGTCTGTACCGATCCAATCGCCACAGTGGATTGCTCCGCCTTTTTCAATCGGCTGAAAATCCGAACGCGTCGAATCCAGCAATTGCACATTGCCGGAAAAACCACTGAGCGACCCACAAACCTCAGTGGTCGGGGCGTCGGCTACCGTGCTTGCTAGTGCCGGCTTAGTGATGAGAGTGCTGAGCAGGAGAAGCAGGAGCTTCGTGCTCAGACGTCGTCGTTTCGGAAACATCTTTTTCCTTCTGTTGAGAAGCGACTCCACGGTCGCCGTCTTGTGGATTTACCCAACGCACTTCCCTGGCGTGAGGATGTGCCTCGAGGGTTTTCTTAAGCCAACGCTGCGATGTCTCGCCGAGCGCGAGTTTTTTGGCGACGAGCGCTTTCCAAAGTTTCGCTTGAACCAGGTGGCGCTCACGCTCTTTGCCAATCGGAGTGTTGAGGATGATGTCCAAATAGTCGCCGGATTTCGCGTAGTTCTCCAAGCGATACCAACTAATCGCCGTCATCAAATAGTTCTCGGCCGAGCGATAGAGGTCATCGTTCTCGAGCTCGGAGAGATACGTGAAAATGGTCACGGCTTTTTCATCATCTTTTTGTTTGAAGTAGCTCACCGCAAGCGCATTCAATTGCTCCGGAAGCAGATTCTCCGGAATCTGATACTTAATCGCCGACAACGTACGACCAGCTCTCGCGCCCGCTTGGGCTTTGAGGCGATCGGCAGTGGCTTTTGCTTTCTCGGCTTGTTCGGATACGCGACACGAGAACTTGCTTGTTTCGAGCATCATCCGTAGATAAGCGTTTTCTTTGCGCAGGCGCATCGCTTCTTCGTCGGCGACGCGTACGGCTTCGACTTTTTGTTGAAAGCTGGTCCACGCATCGGCGTAGCGTTCCAGGATTGTTTTCTTTTCAGCTGGGGCGGCCTTGGCATGCGAATCAACAGGCGCTACTGCGTGCGCGTCGACATGTGCGTCCGCATGAGGTTCGTTGGCTTCGGATTTTTTCTCGGAGTGATGCTCATCGTGTTTGGGAGCGGCCGCATGGTCGTCCGCTTGAGCGTCGCTGATCGGAGACACCGCGTGCTCGTCTTTCTTCGGCTTGCCGTGCTTGGCGAATTCGATCTCGATTTCTTCTTCTTTTTCTTCAACTTCGTCGCCCGACTCTGCTTCGGGATGAGCGGTATCGTGTGCCGGGTCGCGGCCACTCGGCTCATGGCTCTCGCTCGCGTGAGGTGAAGGTGATACAGCCGGACGAGAGAGTTTTTTTCCGAGGAAAAACGCGCTCGCCATCAAAATGAGAATGAGCGAAACGCCTCCCGCAATGAGGGGTTTCCTTGAGCTTTTCTTCTTTAGTCCGTCTGCTTGAGACTCCATACCAAAGGTCTCTTCGGACACTGGTTTTCAAAACGTGAATAAATCTGGAGTGAGGATGCAGAGTCAAAACCTCCACGTAACCCAGAGGATTCGAGCTCTTCTCTCTTGCCTGTGCAATGCGCCATTGGATACTGGCAGTCATGGTTTTGACGAAATGGTTTCTCGCCGGTGTCCTCGCGATTGGGTCCGCACAAGCGTCTCCCACTGTTCAAGTCCAATACGCTCGTTATTACGGCGTCGATTCCAAGCCAGCGGCTCAAGATCAATGCACCGCAAATCCTCACCCGCTCGGCTGTTGGGTTGTTCCATCGAAAACCTGGCCAGATCCGGCTCCCGGTTTCACTAAATATTTTCAGGTCGACTACACTTGCGATGGTGGAGAGCGCCAACGGATTCGAGTCGAAAAGGTCATCGAAGATCGCCCTTTGCTCCTCGCCTGCCCGCAGCCAGTCGACCCAACGAGAATCTTCGTTCGTGCAGCTTCTTACGGAGGCGTCGTCTCGACCGTGCTCTCGGCCTATCAGTGCGCACAGTCGAATCATGGTAACGAATGCCGAATCATTCCGTCGCAAACGCTTTGGTATGATCCGCTTCCAGGCTCAAGCAAAATGTACAACGTCACATTCGCATGCCCGGGAACGGGCTCTCGAATGGAGACGATTCGCCAGGTGATAGCGGACCAGGAACTCGTTCTCCGTTGTCCTTGAAACCACGAAAAGGTCTTCTGCTAGAAATCTTTCAAAATACGAGTCAAATCCGCCTTGAGCTGCGCGCAGTTTTGAACACGAGCTGCAGCTCCATTCGCAAGATCAAGGGTTGAGATCGAATAACCCTCACGGACGTCGTATCGATCGCCGGGGAAAATCATCAACTGCAAGCCAATGTCTTCGTCCGGATAATAGGTGTTATAACCCGTGGTTTCGCAAGAAAAACGAAGATCATGCGTGGACCGTGCCTGGGCGCTCGCCTTAAGAAAAACAGAACGAAGCTTCTCACAGCGCTTCTGATTTTTTTCGATACACTCGGGTGAACAGCTTCGGGTGGCTTGTTGACCTGAGCTTCGTAAATCTAGTTTCGCCTCCTGTGATTCCTTCTTAAACACCAAGTTAAAATTTACGTTCTCCTGAACGCACTCCGTCTGAGGAACGTTCGCTTGAGCGCAGATGCCCCACCCCGTCGTTACGACCCACATCGATAAAAATGTTCGCAAAACTATCTGAACGTTCGCTCTCTTGATCATGATGACATCCTCGTTTTCAGGCGACTGGTTAATTAACTCATAGAGTCATAAGACGAGCTTCGCGAAAGCATCGAATAAAAAAACTCGTGATTACTGATGAAACAATTGAATCGTTACGAAGCCTCCACTCTCCGAACAATCGGAGAACGCCCGCTCGATCATCCGCCTCTCTGCCCCCCAGAGAGCTAGCCAAGATATGGAAATGATAGAATAAAAATGAATACTTGGACCTCCTGGAGAACTGAACACTCCCCTTGAGTTCACGCGTCATCCCCTGTAATTTGAGGGACTTATGGAAGCTTTTCAGAAGATTGCCGCCCAGGCCCTTTCCGCTGCACTTGAACGCGATGTCTCCGTCACCGAAATGGAAACACCGCCTGATCCAACGATGGGCGACCTGGCGTTTCCCTGCTTCAAGCTCTCCAAGGAATTACGCAAAGCGCCTCCCGCGATTTCACAAGAAGTCGCAGCCAAGCTGAACGAAAAACCCGAACTGCTCGGTGGCCTCTCAGCTCGCGCGGTTGGCCCTTATGTGAACTTCACCGTTCCCGCGAATTTACTACTCGATCAAGTCCTCTCTCCAATCGCGAACTCCGGCGATGAGCTCCAGTTTGGTCGCGTGGCCAAAGACTCGCGCGAAACTTGGGTCGTCGAATACTCTTCTCCAAACGTCGCCAAACCGTTCATGATCTATCACTTTCGCCCAACCGGACTGGGCGCTTGCATCGAACGCGTCGGCCGTTACCGCGGCTACAAAATGATCTCGATCAACCACCTGGGCGATTGGGGCACGCAGTTCGGAAAACTTTTCGTCGCTCACGAACTGTTTGGTGCTGACCTCCCGGCCGATCCACAGATCGATGATCTCGTGAAAATTTATGTCAAGCTCCACGAAGCGATCGAAAAAGACGCGACCATCGAAGACCGCGCTCGCGAAGCATTCAAACGTCTTGAACAAAAAGACCCGGTTGTCACCGCGAACTGGAAGAAATGCATCGACATTTCGATGAAGGAGTTCAAGAAACTCTACTCGCGGTTGGACGTAAATTTCGATCACATCTGGGGCGAGAGTCATTATGAAGGCGAACTCCCAACCCTTATCGCGAATTTGAAAAAACAAAACATCTTAATTGAGAGCGAAGGCGCCTGGATCGTAAACGTCACCGACGCCAAAGGCCAAGAGCTCCCGCCCTGCATCTTAGTGAAAAAAGATGGTAGCTCCATCTACGCCACTCGTGACGTCGCAGCCGCGCTCTATCGCTTTGATCAATTCAAGTTTGACCGCATGACCTACGTGGTCGGTGGCGAACAGAAGCTCCATTTTCAACAAGTGTTCGGCGTACTCCGCCGATTGAATGCTCCATTCGTCGATCGATGCGAGCATGTGCCGACAGGCCTCTATCGATTCAAAGATGCCAAAATGTCCACACGCAAAGGCAACTTCGTCACCTTGAACGAGGTGCTCTCGGTTGCGGAAGACCGCGTGAAGACGCTCATGCGTGAACGAGGCTCAGACGAAGGTTTGTCCTCTGAACAGCTCGACGAGATCAGCTCCAAAATCGCTCTCGGCGCGGTCGTGTTCCACGACCTCCACTCCGATCCCGCTCGTGACGTGGAATTCGATCTCGAACGCGTCGTGGATTTCGAAGGCGAAACCGGTCCTTATCTTCAGTATGCGCACACACGCTGCTTAAGCCTGATGCGCAAAGCAGAGAAAGAGGGTCTCAAACCATCGCTGGAGAACGCCAAGAAGCGCCTCACTCAAGACTCGGAGATCGCGCTCGTCCGCGTGATGGGACAATTCCCCAAAGCACTCGAGCGGACGCTCGATACCCGCAAGGCCGTCCCCCTCGCCCATTTCTTGGTCGAACTCGCCCGCTCATTCGGTACGTTCTACCGCGACTGCCAAGTGGTATCTGAGGACCGTGAATTGTCCGAGGCGCGACTTGAGTTAGTCGATGCTACGAGAAAACTCCTGAACGAAGGCCTGCGCCTACTCGGTATTCCTCGCCCGACGCAGATGTAGGACCGAGACGAATTAATAAAAATTAGAGGCGCGTCGAACAGAGTCTAAACGAGCATCTTCACAGGTGACTCGCTTGAGTTCGACGCATGATCGATGCCCAGGCTGACTGTCTATGTATTTCTGGGTGTAGTCCTCGAATCCAGCTACGTAATCAAACGCGGTGGGAACACCTGAGCTCATCGTGATGTCGAGACTGACGTTTTTATAGTCGGATTGTCCGCCGTAAACCTGTCGCGGAGCGTGTGATTCATAGACGACGTTGAAAAGCGCATGCGTCGCCGTGAAAAAATAACCGTGATTGATCTGGCAGCGGAGACCATAAGAGGTGGTGTATCCGCCTTCTCGGCGATTCACATAGATGTCCTCATTACTCATAAAAATCGGAAACCAATCGGGAACGATGACACCGATTCTCTTGTCAAAATCCCGAGCAATCCGGAGTGAACAAGACTCCGAGGGTCTCCCGGCTTTTTTCCCAATGAAGCAAGCCTCACCATGACCGGATTTGATTCCGATCACCTGGCGGGTGAACTCGATACACTGGTTGAGCATGGAATCTGGGATCGAATCCGCTCTGACCGAGCCACTCATCAAAACCAGGAACACCACGCCAGTAGATTTCAGAAAAAAGCTCATTCGACTCTTTTACAGTCACGAGATTAATTCCACAATATTAAGACAAAAATTCAACAGTAAAGACCGAGCGATGAATGGTTGTTTCCGATCGTTTCACCAAAAATGGTGAGCAGTTCAGGGATGGCCTGGGAGCGTGACGCCCTGGCGGGCAGCCTTACGTTTGTCCGTGAGAGCCTGGAATTCTTTTTTGTTCTCTTCTTTCAGGGAGGAAACCTTAGCCACTTCAGCGCGACAAGGCGCCGCGAGCGTCGCTTCATTTTCTTGCAGGCATTTCAGAATACGCGCCTCTCCGGGAGCAACATCCAAGCACTTGGATTTCACGTCATCCTTGCAAGCAGTCCTCAGTTCCTTGCGCAATTCACGAATCTCGTTCTTGTTCCCGGCATGAAGGGATTTTGCATCTTCGTGCAGTTCGTCCCGAGCCGAAAGGCTCACCTTACATTCGACGCCGAGTTCGCTCTCATGTTGCTTCAAGCAATCCATCACTGGACCGCCTCCTTTTTCTACGTCCGCGCAAAACTTTTTCACGTAGCTGGCACAAGGGTTGGCAAACGATGCGTGGGACAAAAGAAAAAGAAGCGAGAGAGCAAAAGCTTTCATCTAACGAGATCTCCTAAGATGTGAATGGCTTTTCTTAGGGTGACATCTCTTACGAAGTTTGTTCCACAAAAACTTCGGAAAAAAATTCGTCGAAAACACATCACCCCCTGAAGTAGGGAGTCACCGTCAAACGACGCTACAAAAAATTAAAAAATCCGTTCTCCCTCGCGAGAGAACGGATTAAAAATAGGCTTCAACGAAATTCGATTACGAGCGAATCGCGGCGTTGAAAAACTCCCGACGCATGATCGCAATCGAATCGATCTTGATCTCTTTCGGACAAGCGCTCTGGCACTCGCCGATGTTCGTGCAATGTCCAAATCCCTCTTTGTCCATTTGATTCACCATGCGCGTGACGCGCGATTGGCGAAGTGGATGGCCCTGCGGGAGCAGCGACATGTGCGAGATTTTGGCCGATGTGAAAAGTGAGGCCGAGCCGTTCGGGCAGGCCGCCACGCAAGCACCGCAGCCGATACAGGCCGCGTAGTCCATCGCCTTCTCGGCGTTCTCTTTTGGGACAAGTATCGAGTTTGCGTCGGCGTGCGGGCCGGTTTTCGCGCCTGTGTAGCCACCGACCGTGATGATGCGATCGAGTCCAGAACGATCGACAACGAGGTCACGAATCACCGGAAATGCTTTGGCCCGCCAAGGTTCGATCACGATGGTATCACCGTCTTTGAACTGACGCATGTAGAGCTGGCACGTCGCCGCTCCAGTCACCGGCCCGTGAGGTTGGCCGTTAATCACGCAAGAACAGGTTCCACAAATACCTTCTCGGCAGTCGCTCTCGAACTCAACTTCGAGCTTACCCGCTTTTTGGAGATTCACATTCAAACGATCGAGCATCTCCAGGAACGACATATCGTCACTAATGTCCTGGACGGTGTAGTCTTCGAAGTGACCCGCATCGTTCTTGTTTTTTTGTCTCCAGACCTTCAGATGAACAGTCATCTTTTTCGCTGACATAGTCTTTGTATCCTCTACTTGTAGCTACGCTGAGTCGGTTTGACGTATTCGAACGTGAGCGATTCCTTATGAAGCACGCTCTTCGAGACGTCGCCTTTGTATTCCCAAGCCGAAACGTGCGAAAAATTCTCGTCATCGCGTTTCGCTTCACCGTCTTCGGTCTGACTTTCTGCGCGGAAGTGACCACCGCAGCTCTCTTTGCGCTCGAGCGCGTCTTTAGCCATCAGTTCGCCGAGCTCCAAGAGATCCTCGACTCGCATCGCGACTTCGAGCGCTTGCGAACGTCCGAGATCTTCCGGCACTTGCATTTTCACGCCGCTTTCGAACTCTTGTCGAAGCGCCTGAATCTGAGAGATCGCTTGCTTGAGCCCCGCTTCATCGCGCTCCATGCCGACTTTGTCCCACATGATCTTGCCGAGTGAACGGTAGATCTCCTGGGTCGTGTGCTTGCCGCCTTTTTTACCGAGAGCGACCATATGGTCAATTCGGCCTTGAGCGGACGCTTGAGCGTCTTTGAACTCGGAGGATTCCGTCGTCGCCTCGTCGCGTTTGAATCCGGCCAAGTAGTTACCCATCGTGAATGGAATGACAAAATAACCGTCCGCAAGACCTTGCATCAAGGCGGAAGCGCCCAATCGGTTTGCACCGTGATCGGAGAAGTTCGCCTCGCCCAGCACAAAGAGGCCCGGGATGTTCGATTGCAAGTGGTAGTCAACCCAGAGCCCACCCATCGTGTAGTGAACGGCTGGGTACATGCGCATCGGTACCTGATACGGATCTTCGTTCGTGATCTCATGGTACATGTGGAAAAGATTTCCGTACTTCTCGCGAATCACGTTATCGCCGAGGCGTTTAATCGCATCCTTGAAATCGAGATAAACGGCAAGTCCACTTGAACCCACTCCACGACCTTCGTCGCAAACGTATTTCGCGTTACGAGAAGCGACGTCGCGAGGAACGAGGTTACCGAAGGACGGATAACGGCGCTCGAGGTAGTAGTCGCGATCCGCTTCCGCTAACTCGTTCGGATGTTTCTTGGCATCGGCGGCTGACTTCGGAACCCAGACGCGGCCGTCGTTCCGAAGCGATTCGGACATGAGAGTCAGTTTCGATTGGTCTTCGCCGCTCACTGGAATGCAGGTCGGGTGAATCTGCGTGAAACAAGGGTTTCCGAAGTATGCACCACGTTTGTGTGCGCGCCATGCTGCAGAAACGTTCGAGTTGAATGCGTTTGTCGACAGATAGAATACGCGGCCATAACCACCGGTCGCGAGTACAACGGCATCGGCCATGTGACGTTCGATCTGACCGGTGACCAGGTTGCGCGTGATAATACCGCGAGCCTTGCCGTTGATCACGACGAGGTCGAGCATTTCAGTGCGGGTTCTGAGCTCGACGGCCTTTTCGTCTACCTGTCTCATCATCGCTTGATAAGCACCCAGCAATAGCTGCTGACCGGTTTGACCGCGAGCATAGAAGGTACGCGAAACCTGTGTGCCACCGAACGAACGGTTCGCCAGTTCACCGGAGTATTCACGAGCGAAAGGGACTCCTGCCGCAACACTCTGATCGATGATCGAAGTGGAGACTTGCGCGAGACGGTAGACGTTCGCTTCGCGGGAGCGGTAGTCGCCGCCTTTGACGGTGTCGTAGAACAGGCGGTAAACGCTGTCGCCGTCGTTCATGTAGTTCTTAGCAGCATTGATCCCCCCCTGCGCTGCGATCGAGTGCGCGCGGCGTGGAGTATCATGGATGCAGAACGTTTTGACTTGGTAACCAGCCTCGGCGAGCGATGCAGACGCGCTCGCGCCTGCTAAGCCCGTTCCGACGACGATCACCGTGTGTTTACGTTTATTGGCTGGGTTCACCAGCTTCATGTCGGCCTTGTAGCGATCCCATTTGGATTCGATCGGGCCGGAAGGAGCGCGGGAATCAAGAGTGATAGACATAGTTCGATTCGTCCTTAATAGAAGAAGTAGAGGTAAATCGGAATCAAGAGAAATCCAACCGCCAGTATCGCGGCCAATGCTCCGCCTGCGCAGTAGATCGTCTTGGAATTATTTTCGCGGGTCAGGCCCAAACTGTGAAATGCGCTCCAGATACCGTGCTTGAGGTGGAGTCCAAGTCCGAGCATCGCAACCACGTAAAGCACGACCATCAGCGGGTTTTTGAATTGCTCGACCACATGACGCTGAAGATCGCGTACTTCAGTACCATCAGAGAGCGCGGTGACGTAACCTTCGTTGATACCCGGGCCAAACTTGAAGTGGAGCACATGGAGCACGACGAAAAGAAGTAGCGCCGATCCCGAGATGATCATGTTGTTGGAGGCAAGTCCCCACTTGCTCTCGCCACCTTTGGACTTTTTCACGGCGTATTTGATCGGCTTGGCTTCTTTGGCCATCAGTGCGAGACGAATGCCCGTAAACGCGTGATACAAAAAGAAAGCAAGCAGCCCAATCTCCGCGGCATAGAGTAAGCCGCCCAGGCTCGCGAGCTTGTTCGCGTAATCGTTGAACGCCGTCCCGTCTTTTTTATAAAGGAGCAGGTTCCCGAGCAAGTGCGTGATCACGAATCCGAGAAGAGCGAGACCAGTCGCGCCCATCACGAACTTCTTAAAGACAGAAGAAGAGACGTATTCTTTTTTCATAGCGTGCTCCCAGTATATTCAAACCAGGGCTCGCTCGGTATCGTTTTCTCGGTTTTTTCTTGGGCAAAATCTCGAGAATTCTCGGGCCTTTAACTCGCCCGGCGGATCACCGACTCGAACGTCTCTCGAAACCGCTTCAGGGCAGGAAATCGCTTTTTTTCCTCGGAAAAACTCGCCGTTTGAGGAACTTCGGGGAGCCAAACCCATAGACAATGGGCTTCGTCGACCTGAATGCCGATTCCGATGATCGCATTTGTTTTCTCGCCCCACTCGTAGTCACCACCTGGGAACGCGGAGCGGACCTGAGGCTCCTGAAACCCATGAATTTCCTCGAGCCCTATCCAAATCCGCTCTCCATTCCAGGCAAACGATAGGCCGGCTTCGCCCCGAACGCCGCACGAGATACGGCTGAGCAGCTGCTGCTTAGATTCGAGAAGCGCGACAAAACGCTTCGACCACCCGAGCAAGGCTTCGAGCTTTGGAATTAAGTTTGGATCAAATCCGGGGCCATGATCGACCGACCGGATGAGTGGCGGAAGACAGTTCTCAAATTCATGAAGTGCTTTGGCTAGAGGGCGGGCTGCCTCCACCATCAAGGAGATACCCTTAAGACTATGAATGGGGCGGTAAAGGGCCAGGAGCGACTCGCACTCCACATCTACCGCTCGGCCCTGGGCTGTTTTTACGGACCCCGAGAAGTCAGAAAATGCGAAATCGATCTCCCGGAGGAGTCGAGTGGCATCTTCGAGGAATTGTTTTAGGACCGCTTGAGCGCGAGACATCGTAATTCTCTATCGGTCGTCGCTAGGGGGAACGTGAGAAATGACACGAGCGTTGGGCAGCGTCATTTTACTCACGACTCACCCAACGCTCGATCACTCAAAAAGGTAGGTATTTTACTGACGGCGTTTCACGCGGCAACGCTGCAGCCCAGAGAGTGCTTCATCAAACGATCGATACACACTCTTATTGGAGTCACCCACGAGATAAGATGCATTTGGATTGCTCGAGTGGGTTGCCAGCAGCTTGAATCCGTTCGGCGCCTTGGAGTCGCGCTGATTGACCTGAATAATCGTGTAAGCGAACCAAGCGATACCGCTATAGGTCCGTTTGGCGCCTTTGGAAGTCACAACTCTCGTGAAGAGCGCGCCGTCTGGTAATTGTTTCAGATCAGCGAGAGCAGGCTTCGAGAAGTAACCCCAGCTCTCGAATTTTCCTTCGATCGTCCCGTCCTTGCTCCAATCGGTAAAAATTGGGTCGCTGCTGACTTGTGAAATCAAGACTTGCCAATTTGCGACGATTTCGCAGGTCTCATGCTCGATAGCCGCGAATGATGGTGACGAAGCCAAAACCAAAAGTCCGAGAATCATTTTATTGAATTTCATGGGTGGAAAATAGCCACGAACAACGCGGTGCGCAACTTAATTCAAACCCTTGAGTGAAGCCCTCTGTGTAGAACCGCTCAACATTCCCCACCGATGAGATTCCGATACAATTCATATAAGTGGATCGGACATCCCTCACTCAGGACATACGCAGTAGTTCGGTACTGAATCAGTACAAACCGCGACGGACCTTCTCGCTCGACGATTCAATTTTTTGCTGAGCACTACTCACTGCTGATTCATCGCCAAGAAAATGACCTCGCATTTTTTCAATCTTCATCGTGTGCCCATACGATCTCTCGATCACCAAAAAATTTTCACTAATTCGGTAGAAGTTCACCCTTGAAGTTAAACGTGGACCCGCCACACTTACTATCGGGAGACCTTTGACAATGAAAAAACGGATTTTCGCACTTTCCAGTATGCTCGCCTTGAACCTTCTCCAGGTCGGAGTAACCGAAGCCAAAACTGCCAAGATTTCTGTGAACTCTGCCGGAGAAGTCGTCGACGCTGAGATGCCTGAAGAGGCGCAAATTCGCGAAAGTCTTTTTCAATTTCAAGTCCCCACTTCCGAAGAAAAAGCCGCTCGACGCAAGGAATCCGAAAAAAATCGTTCGCTTGCAAGCGGTGGCCCTTCCAAAAAAGACATGTCACCGGAACTTCAAGCGATGCTCGAAGAACTCCACATCGCGCAGAGCCCAGAAAAAATCGAAGTTCTTTTTCAAAAATGGGAAAAAGAATACGCTTCTGCACCCACCGACAAAAAATTCTACATCGCTACATTCGCGCCGCTACACGCGTTTCGCGGGATCGTTTTCCGTTTCCGTCCGCTGGTTCGGGGCAAATCGAATTTCATTCACTCCGCTTTGCTCACTCAGGTTAAAATTCTCTCCACCCGCGCGCACATCTATCTCCCGCATTCTTCTGCACAAGCTTTCTACGATTACGTCACGCTCCCGTACCTGAACGAAAACGGCAAGGTCGCGAGCGAAAAAGAATTTAAAACGGAGACTGACCTGGCCCTCTGGTCGGCCAACGAATTGCTACCGATTCTTGCAAAAACGGCTGAGCGTTTGGAAAACCTCTCCCTTACCAGAGCAATCGTATGGGATCAGCGCGCGATCTTCGGTAAGAGCTCGTTCGCCGACGATTTAGGACGATTCAAGTGGGTGGGTGAATTCGAAAAAGACATCTCGCTCTCGGGAATCTACCAAGGCATCTCGTCGATCTGCATGGAACGCGCGTACAACACCGCAGGAACGATCCTGCTCGCTAAGAATCTTGGCCAGGAATACGGAATGGACGGCTTCGGCCCTCTGGCCGACATCGAAGGCGGCTCGTCGATGAAAGCAGTCCGAGTCATCCAAAAAGGCTCTCAAAAGAACGATGACGGAAGTCTCGTTTTCAAAAGCGATTATGAGTTACTTTTCCGCATGCGCAAGAGCGCCAAAAGCTGGATGGCGCGGTCGAGAGAGGCCAACTTGAGAGCATTTACCACCTTCAAGGACGCTTGGAACAGCACGACTAAGGAACGCCAAGACGCTCCTCTCTATCTCGTGAACACGAGCTACTTCAACGTCGATCGCAATAAGATTGGGGACAACCTCGAAATCATCGAGCGCATCCTCAACTCCAAAGGCGTCGAGTCTTTGCGAAGCTCGGTCACAGGCGAAGTCGTCAAGGTCAACTACAGCGAGCTTTTCGCCAATCCGCCGTTCGATCTAAAAAACTTCCTTCCGACTGATTTCGATCGTCGCGACAACTTGACACGCTCGGTTGCATCGACGGACGGAAAAACAAAAATTCAAGTCAACTACCGGAACTACGGTTTTGGAGCACCGACGAAATGGCGGGTCGAAGAATACAAAAAGTACTTCCCGAGCGTCCAATCCTCCGACGACATCCCTCGCACGATGCGCGTACTCTCACATGCGACCGGCGGTTGGCTCAAGTTTCCTAACTAACGGCTGAACGATGATGTCTCCCAAAATGATCGGGATCGCGATTTTTGCGCTCTCGGCAATCGCCGGTGCCGGCATCTGGATCTTCTCCCCGTTTCAAGACCGTTCTTCCAGTGCGTATCACGCGTGGAAGAACGGTCACGACGCAAACGCTCGCCACCAAAACGAAATGATTGCTCGCTTGGTCGACGAGTCATTCCGACTCGATTCGCTCGACCTCATCTACGTCTCCGCCGGAAAAGCTTACTTCAGTTGGTGGGGCCACATTCTTCTGAGGCTTCGAGGCTCGGGCGCGACGCCAGACGACGATGTCGTGGTGAGCTTTCTCGCTGATTTCGCCGATTTCCCGGTGAGTCGCTGGAAAGCGAGTTTCGGCGGATACGAAGTACTTCCTCGCTTAGTGACTTATCGAGAGGCCGCCCATGAATACATCCAGGGAGAAAATCGTTCCTTCACACCTTACCTACTCGTGACCACGCCCGAGCAACTCTCACTCTTCCTTCGGACACTCCGTCTCTGGGCTCAAAATCCAGCCACTCCTGGCACCTATACGTTCTTCAATCACAATTGTGCGGGACTCGTCTCGCACCTCCTGAGGGATTCTCAAGTCCTCAGTTCAGAACAAGGACCGTTTCCGATTTTCCCATCGAAATTAGTCTCATTACTCCTTAAGATCGGTGTACTCAAGGAGCGCGGATGAACGAACACCCAGCCCCCCCTATACTTTCGTTTCCAGATCGAGCCCGCGCTTATGCGGTCGCTGTTTACGGCACGCTAGCCACTGCCGTTTTTACTCTGATCTACGGTTATACCAATTACCGCGCGACGACCGTTTCCGGACGCTATACGCTGTACGCAGACTGGGAACGCGATATCCCTCTCGTCCATTGGATGGTTTATCCCTACATTTCTCTCAATTTACTTTTTATCGCCTGCATCTTCGTCATTCGTGATGCCAAGATCGTGCGCTCGCTCTGCCTATCGCTCTGCGCGGGTGCGTTCGTTGCTGGATGGATCTTCTTTTTCTTTCCAGGCGAACTCGGATTCGCACGAGCGTCGGGCGAAACGCAGTCGGCTATTTTTCAGCAGATTTACTCGCTCGATCACCCTCACAATCTCTATCCCAGCCTTCATGTCACCTACTCAACGCTCGCCGTTTGGGCGATGAGAACACAGGTGGAATCTCGTCCGTTTCGCGTTTTTCTTTGGGCATGGCTCGCCCTGATCAGCTTGTCAGTTGTCCTCACTCACCAACATCACGTGTTCGACGTACTCACCGGTGCCGGACTAGCCGTTGCGCTGATCCCATTTTTCTTTGGACGGGAGCAAGATGTCTAAGCTTCTGATCATCACCGGCGGCGTCATTCACCCCAAAGATAAATCCGTCAGCCGCCTCCTCAAGAAGCAACTCTTGCAACTCAAGATGTCCGAGCACCACTGGCTCGAACTCAAAATCAAAGCGAACATCGGCGAAGCGCTTCTCTTAGGCGAACGGGAAAAAAAGCGACACCTTAAGAACGAGGTTCGTCCACAAATTCGGCATTTTTTGGAGAGCAAGATCAACGAAGATCCGCCCGAACTCACTGAGGTCGCACTCGAGACCTTGCTCCACCGAGAGGGGCTGGATTGCGAGACTGCGACTTATGACGACCTCTTCTCCAACTCCGAAGAATTTCGTCGCAAGCATGAATCAGCAGACGTCGTATTCGCTTCGTCCACTTTTCTACGAGATCTCAGCGAGCTGATCCCTTTGATGGAGATGCTGAAGCGCCCAGAGAATCGCGTCGTTGTCGGTGGCGCGCTCATGGGAACACTCGGATCGGAATGGGACGGACATCCGTCGATCGATTTGATCGCCGTTGGTTACGGGGAGTTCTTGATCCCACCCATCGCTCGCTGGATCAAAAGCGGATTCCAAACCTTACTGCCACCTCCGCGCGGGCGCCTGGAGCGGCGTAAGCATGGACACTTCATGTTCAGCGGTAGTCCGGAGACTCTCTCACTCGACTTCATCGAGAAGCCGGATTGGGGTCTCGCGATGGAGAAACACGGTACTCGGTACGAGATGATTAGCTACGAGAGCGTTCGCGGCTGCCCGTACCGATGTGCGTTTTGCAACTATCCCTATTTATTTGATGACACCAAGTTCAGAACCAAGTCCGCTCAGAAAATGGCCGACGATTGGGAAGACTACTATAAGCGTCTCGGGGTGAAATACATCACCTGTTTGGACTCGTTATTCACGATGCCTAAACCGCGTCTCATCGAGTTCTGCAACGAACTGATTAAACGCGAAGTCAAAGTAAAATGGATTTGTTACGCGCGCGCGGACGATCTCGCGGACGAAAAAGTCGTCGAGCTCCTGATTCAATCCGGCTGTATTCAAGTCCAGATCGGAATCGAGTCCGGTGACCAGCAAATCCTACTGAACATGAATAAGCGGGTATCTCCCGAAGTGAACCGCAAGGCGCTACTCAACTGCAAAAAACATCGTCTCACGTCTGTGATCAGTCTCATCGCCGGATTTCCAGGCGAAACCCGGGAGAGCATCGATCGCACGATTGATTTTCTGGAAACGGCACCGGCTGATTTCTTTTTCGTCGCAACCTTCAGCACGCGCGTGCCCGGTGTTCCGATTCTTCGAGACGACCAGCGAAAAAAATTTGGACTGGTCACGATGGACAACCTGTTCAGCGTTTCTCCCTACTGGGCGCACGACACGATGGACTGCCAGGAAGCGAGCAAAATGGCTCGATACATGGGTCGCGAACTCGTTCGCCGCCGGATCGCAATGGACGCGACCCTATTCTACCGCTCGATTCTTTTTTACGAACCCGAGCTACGCGAAGAACTGCTCGACCTGCAATTGCGGTCCACTCAAAACCATTGGTGGCTACGTGTTCTGTTCAGCCTCATTCACCGCGGAATCGACTGGATGTTCAAGCGCGACTTCGATCGATCGATGCGCTCCGAGACGCTCACCGAAGCGTGAAATTTATTCTCCCAGTAAGACGATGGGGCGAGGCTTATTCTGGCCTTTGATGGCGCTCTTCTGAAGAAGCGGTTCAATCTCACCTGAGCTCCGATAGAGCATCGTGCCCGCCGGAAGCATCTGATGAAGCTCGCGAGCAAGTGCATAGTGATGAACCTCCAATAAGCGCGTTTCTAAGAACTCGCTGATTTGAGTCGTTCGCTCGCTCGTACCCAACCCCACTACTGTATACTGAGCACGATCTCCCACTCGAGCGGCCCCTAAGAATAGCGGCGTGATCTCGGGGAACGCCGTCGCGAGGTCTCTCAGGACCTGCTCGGCTTTTTCGTCGCCCATTTTTTCGCCGACCAAATCCACTCCACCGATCCGGCCCAGGAACTCCAGGCTAGGCGTTTTACCGACAAAACCCACCACCCGCATCCGATCCGGAAGTGCGTAGCGCAGCAAACCACCACTCATCGTAAGGATCGGTTGTACTTCATCGCCTTTCACCAGCATCCAGACGGGAACAATTTGAGATGGATCCGATAGTTTTCGGAATTCATAAAAATGAGACCGAATTGCTACCGGATAGTCCCCTCTCCAGGGAAATGTCACGACACCTTCGGTGGCCCAGAGTCCTTTGGCCTGAAACGGAGTATTTCCCATCCAGGACCGGAGCTGATGCGCAAACGGACGTGAGGCGCCCGCTTCCCAACTACTCACCAGTGCGAGCTTGGGCCAAATCGTTCTAACGAAATGCTCGGTGCTTAGGAATTTCCGAGGCACCGCCGATCGCCGAGGCGGAGAGAATCGCGCTAACTCATTTTCGAAACGACCCCATCGACCGCTTTCCAACGCATCGGCGATCTCATCTATTTCTTCATAGATCCCACGAAATAGGCCCAAAACATAAGTCGGGCTCCAACCGGAAATAAAACTCAGGTCAGACTGACTTGCGACAAAAAGTTTCGTCGCCCACCAGGACGCTTCGCTCGTCGCAGCCGCGGCGATCGCAGGGTGCTTGGCCATCACGCCATTCAAAAACGCCCGCTGCCACCAGGGAAAAAGTGTCACGTCATCTGTATTGAGAACGGCTCGCATCTCGGTCGGAATCCAGGAGAGCGACCAGTAATGGCTACCACCTGAGAACCCAGACCAATTCGTATACAGGTCCGAGATCCAGGCGCGAGCCGCACGATTAATCTCATCGAGGTATTCTGGCGTGTAGGGAATCCATTTTCGTTCTCCGGTTGAACCACTCGTTGGCTCGAATCGAGAGATCTGATTCGTGATCACCCGTTCACCCAACCGCTCGCGGTCGATGAGCGATTTCCAATCCGTGTACTCCGTCACGGGAAAGCGATCACGGAACGCTTCGTAGCTGGAGACTTGCGATAGCATGTTTTCTCGTCCCCAATTTGTAGAGGAGATCGTACCCAGGATTTCCTGGAGACGAGTACGTTGGGCGACTTCCGGCTCCAAGAGCGCTCTCTCAAACCGTTTCGCTTCTCGATCACATCCAAACTGGATGAGACGATGAATGAGAGTCGGGAGAATCCTCGTCATATGATCGCCATTTCGAATACTACGCCATCATTCGGGGGAACTTCAGGTCGTTCTGGCGTCGTCGTAACCAAATAGACTTCGGCAGGGGTCGTCTGCGCGAAATAGTTTTCTAAAGGCGCAAGTTTCCGCAGCTCATCGGGATCCGCATACGACAGCATGTGAAACTCCCGTTTTTTTGCCTGACGGAAAATGACGTCGATAAAAGCGGCGATCAGCGCAGCCCTGGTCACTCGAGGCATGCCCGGAAGAAATGTCAGATGGGTTAAATAGAGTGTCGTAAACGGCTTACCGATTTCCGGGGTTTTTGCGCCGACGACCGAGAGCAACTTAAATCCAATGCTCGCCCACCTCCCGAGACGATTCACCCGAAGTCGTTTGGCTTGGGTGGGCGCCCAAGGGAGCGTGCATCCAACAATCTCGCCTGCCTGGTCCAACGCTACTAAAAAAGCGGAAGACGCGTACTCGGGCCAAACGCGTTTTCTTCGGTCCCATTCATTGCCGACATCGGGTCCAAAATCGTAACCCAAGAAAAGTCGTTGATGACATTGGTTCAAAAACTGCCTCAACCGACTCTCATCGATATCAGCTCCCGAAACGACACGAATTCCTTGTGGTAGAAACTGACCCACTCGCGTCCTTGGCCTAAAAAATAGATTTACCATCACCGGCGCCGCGATGAGGTGATAGAAAAAATTTTTTCGGTTTTCTATAAGACTCTTTTTCGCAGCGGTATTCTGACTGAGAATCCCCGTCACAAACCACTCACAGGGACCGAATTCTGCGCCTTTTTTGAATGTCTCTAAAAGACGTGGATAAAGCGACCTCCATCCTGCGGCGATCCGACGATCGAATTTTACCCGAAAGTCCCCCAGGTAGAGTGCCGAAACGAGTTTGCCTCCCACCCAGCGAGGTCCCCAGGAAAACGAGCTAAACCCGCGAAGCTCCCCTTCGCGATCCGCAACGAGCATTCCATATTTGTCGGCTTGATACTCGAGCTGAGTCTGAACTCGAGGCCGACGTTCATAGACGAGCTCCATGCCGCCCACTCGCATCGGTGTCTCTTCGAAAATACGATGGATCCCGGCCTCATCCGCGAGTCGGTACTCTCGAAACGGCGTATCGCGCCCCAGGGCATGAGTCAGATCCAAAAACTTTTCTCCTGAGACGTTTTCTGAGGAATGGCGTAAACGTCGTCTCTATTTTTGATCCCCAGTTCTCTTGCCCGAGTAATGGCGATATGAATTTCATCCGCGGATGTTGATTTCCAATCCGTTCGTCCCGGATGGCGCTGAAGATTGACGCCTTGATTCTGCATGATTACCACGTCTTGTTCGATCACTTGGCGCGTGTAGAAGTGCATAAAAGGTTTCAAAAGCGGTGCGATCCAGTTCCCACGATACGCGATCCAAGTATAGACGCGGGTTTTGAATCGAGATACCGGCGTGCACTGACTGTTGATGATGAACCCGTGATTTTCTCCGAATAGATAATCGACCCGGGTGATCTGCGGAAATACGAATTCATCCGTGTGAACCATCTCACGCCCCTCGGGATTGATCACTCGTCCCATGAATCCACCGATGGAGTCTCCGGGTTTCTGGTAGGTCGCCTTGACCCGTCCTCCTCCGCTTTCCAGTCTATAGGGCACCTCGATCATGGCCTTGTCTCGAAACCATTTGGCATGCACGAAAACGGTGTGAGGCACATCCATAAAGTTCTGCGCTAAATGTGTCACTTCATTCTCAAAATCAGTGACCATAAAATAGCTGGTCCAACGAGGGTCCTCTGCGAACGGAAATCTCCAAGTGGGCGCGGCGGGGTTTGGCTCTGTCGGCTTGCCCTGAGCATCTTCTCCCATCCATACCCAAATCACGCCGTCCTGCTCGCAAATCGCGGGCGATGGAATTTTCCATCCGCGCGCGGCGATCGTGCGCTTGAGTTCTGGTGAGTCCTTGCCTTCGGAAGGAATATCAGCCACAGATCCCTGACCGTCATACGCCCAACCGTGATACGGACAACGGAGATAGTCGCCTTCGCACTTTCCAAGCGAAAGCTGAGCGCCTCGGTGCAAACAACGATCTTCGACGATCCGTGCGATACCCGCGGTATCGCGAAAAAGCGCATAGTGCTTACCGTAGAGGGTACGAGCAACCGGTTTTCCGGCACTCACCTCTCCGCTCAACGCCGCAATATACCAATTGCGCGAGAGGTCCCCATCCACTTGTCGAATCGTCTGATCCAAACTCACGGGGTTTGCCTCATGACATGGTACTGGCCAGAAGAGATGGTCTCCACTTGAGGTTCGGTACGACCGCACCAAAAAATTCTCGCGATGACCGGAGGATCGATTCGCCCCAAACCGAAATGCAAACGTCGATCGCTTTGGCCGAGAAATCCGCTCACGGCCTGAACTTCGGACGTCTGCACGACCCGAACCCCGTCGCGGGTTTTTGCTTCTACTTCTACACGTGTACCGATCGCATCACGATTGCAGTCGCGACCATTTCCAACGAGCGACAATCCGACCCAAGTATTCATGGCCTCGGAGGTTTCAGTCGAAATGTTCCGATACAGGGTCGGTTGCGAAAATGGATGCGTGAATAAGAGATCACGGCGCCCTTGATTCTCGAAGTCTGCGGAGACAGCGGCTCGAGAGTTTGTCTCGGCAGTCATACCGACGAAATCAGCCACATCCGCGAACTGCGGTCGCGCCTCTGGGCCCCGGTTCTTGTAGAGGCGATTTTTCTCTTTTCCGAAAATGCAGTAACCACGGATGTCACCCCATTTGTCGGCGAATCGGTGGTAGGACGGTTGAGAGCGCGCGACTTTTTCATTCACATACCAGTAGTCCGGGCAATCCTCGAACTGCTTGTCGTAAGTGTCATCCACCATTCCGTTTGCTTGCGCGAGGTCTACCCAACCGTCGTTATCAAAATCGCTCGCCACGGCTCCCCATCCGAATCGCTCTTCGTTGAGAATGCCTTTTTGCGTGGCGGTCTCGGTCACTTTTGGGCGGAACACATCTCCGCTCGGAGCGAACGACCAGAGCAGGCTTCCCTCGGCCTGAAGTGCATGGTGAACGTCCGAGATATAGACGCTCTGCCAGCCGGTTCGATCAAAATCGGCAATCGAGACGTTCATCCCTTTGTAGGTATCCAAACCAACTGAACCGAATATCTTACCCTTAATTGGCTCAAAACCCTGACCAGCACGATTGTAATACAACTCGTCCGGGCCAAAATCATTTGCCACGTAGAGATCAGGCCAACCATCTCGATTCAAATCCGCAGCTCCCACCGCGAGCGACCAGCGCGATTCTAGACCACCCCAGAGCGCTGGGTCTTGCCGAACAAACTTGCGATCAACTGTTTGAAAAAGCATGACGTTGTGCCCACCGTTATCCGACAGATTCCAAGAGGCGTGCATGAAATTGAACATGCGACGATCACCGGCGTACTTCGGCTCTGGCAGATGAAACAAATTCAACGGCGTTGGGGTTTCGTAATCCGGCAGGTTCTCTTCGAGAACGTTTGCAATGAACAAATCAAGTTTTCCGTCTCGATTGAAATCGGCGAATGTTGCGCCCAGCGACTGAGTGCTCAATCCATCCAAACCAACCTCACGCGTGACGTCTTCAAATTCTGGTCGCGCCGATTCCTTCAAAAGGTTCCTTAACAACCGAGAAGGTCCATGAACCACCGTTAAGAACAAGTCCTGATCTCCATCGTCATCATAGTCGACAAAAACGGCGTTCGTAATGATGCCGACGTTTTCAGGATGAAGCGCATACTCGCGAATCGCAGAAATCGGTGTTTCTTTGAACCGATACCCGCCTTCATTGTGATAGAGCATGGCTCGCTTGTGTTCCTGCTTGAGCGGCTGCGCGACGAATAGATCCATACGCCCGTCATTGTCGAAATCACCTACGGCAACTCCCTCCGTCTCGGCTATCAACCATTTTGCGATGTGTTGAATGCGTGGATCTAATTTCCGAATCAGATCTCCCTCCGCATTCGCATCTAAGCCACTCTGCTTCGAATCCACTGCCTCGAAACGAAAACTCTGAGGATCATTGCCGATGCTTGGCCGGACCACTTGAGTGAACGTGATCACGAATACGAGAAAAAAAACGGCGAAAGTCGATGAACCGCGCCAATAACCGCTTTGGATGAATCGCTCACCGAACCAGTCGCGAACGCGCTGGGCACGTAGATTCTTGAAGTGGAACCAGACGAAACGAGCGCTCGCAACCGTCAAAGCGGCAAAAAAGAACGTATAGTAACTCTGGCGGATATGGAGAATCAGATCGACCAGCGCGATAGCGATTCCAACGATGATCTGATCTTTTTTCTTAGCGGGAGAAGTCGCGGGATCGGTAATCATGAAGAACGTGAAAATGAAAAATGACGGTGAACTCAGCGTTCCGAAGAACAGTGTTTCAAACGGGAGATGATGGCGCATGATGAATGCGCGAAGCGCTGTTTGAAGCGTAAACGTCGTAAGAAACGCGATAATCAGCCAATGTCGGTTCACCTTGGGAATCACGAACATCAAACCCAGCATGACGATAAATGCCGACATCGCGCCGATACCATTCCACTGGTAGGCCGGTGCCGCTGTGATCAGTTCTTTAGAAAGTAGTAACGAGCCCGCGACGCCAAATAACGCTGGGTTGAAAAAATGCTTACCGTTTAAACGCAGAACGTATTTAGAGCCGATCGCAAGCAAGATTGGCAACAAAATCATCCACGACGAATGGCTGTAGTTCAACAAGAACGAAAGCGAAAAACTAGTAATAAGCGCGCTGAGCGGAAATACCCATTTTCCATTGAAAATCCGCGTCAGCAAAAAATCAAGCGAGCAGCAAAGCACGGTGGTCGTCACGGCTTGCATCGGGCTTCGGTTGAAACCCAAGACCGTCAGACCGAGCACCAAGTAAAGAAAGAGAATACCCGCGACGAAAATACGCGGGTCTATATCCCGAAACTTTTTGATCCAACCATCCGACTTCGCAGTTTCGAAACTGATCATTTCGTTTTTTCCTTTTATCCACCGCTACGGGCGGACCACGTCCAAATGAAATAACCGAGGGCCGAATAGAGCCCGGCGTTGCAAGCCGTCGTCACCCGAAGGATCCGAAGAAACCTCGGGTCACCTTTGTGAGCATACCAAAGCCCATCGTCCCCTTGCGTCCGCCCCTTCATCAACAGATAGAAACTCGCGGCATGATGCGTTTCCGCAATGAGCGAAGCGAAGAGCGACAGGGTGAAAACAAAAACCGCTGGTTGATCGCTCCACCCAGCGTGATCACCGAAGAGATACCCAACGACCATTCCTACAAAAGTCAGCACGTCGTGAGAGATCCCAATGACGGGTGTCCAGTTCTTGGAAACAAAAAGCATGTAGAGTTCGATGATTCCCCTCGCCCACATGGATCCCGACAAGATCCACCAAACGTGACGATCGCCCGAAGGGATTGAGTCCGCGCCATACTGAATCCATGCGTAAGGAATGAAAAAGAACCAAGTGTAGAGCGTATAGTGAAGCCAAATTGCTTTCGATAAAGCGATCGGTCCGCCGATTTTCCCGGGGCGATTCTGCCGATAAAAAAGTATGAACGCGATCCCGCAGGTCAGGATCGAAAACAACCAGAACCAGACGTTCATACCGCGGGCCTCCTCATTGACTGCTTGGCGTCATTTCTTCATAGTATTACAAACAGGAATCGTTTAAACAATGACGATCGGTTTTTGGACCGCTTGAGAAAACATGAAACCAGTCGCTGATCCATCCCTCAAAAAAGACCTTTTCTCCAAGACGGTAACTGTCAAAAAGATCGACGCTAAAATGCGCAAGCGCATGTTCGCGCTTCTGGAACGATACTACGACGACGTGGAGTTCTCCCGTTTCGAAAAGGACCTTGCCGAGAAGACGCATGTGCTGCTTTTTTTCGAGCGCAAAACTCGCGAACTCGTGGGATTCAGTACCGTTTACCGCAAGCGGATCGAAGACGTCGCTCCCGGGATTTTCATTTTCTCCGGCGATACGGTCCTACGTGAGGACTGCTGGGGCTCCAAGATCCTGCAACGGAGCTTCTCTAAATACATCATCCGAACGAAAACCATGGCTCCACATCGTAAGGTCTACTGGATGCTCATCAGCAAAGGTTTCAAGACTTACATGATGATGCGGTTGAACTTCAATCAGTCCTACCCGAACGTAAAACGTAAGACTCCGCGCAATTACCAGGAAATCCTGGACAGCTACTACCAGCGCAAATTCGGAAATGCTTACGACGCGACTAGCGGCCTCATCACGTTTCCAACATCGCTCGGCTCAGTCAAGGGCTCGTTCGCTGATCCAAGCCCGGAACAGATGAAGAATCCCGATATTCGATACTTCCTCGAGCGTAACGCGAACTACAAAGAAGGCGTTGAACTCGCCTGCATCGCCGAGATTCGATTGCGCGACTTCGCGGGCATCGCATCGAAGTTCTTTTTGAACCTCGCAAAATCGTCATCCAAAAAATCTAAGCGGTGAAATTCTCCCGCTCGATCATTTCCTCGAGTTCGGAATCCAAAACGAGCTCAACACCGCGCTCGGCTTTGATCGGCCCTTTCCACATACGCAGATAGATATTCCAGAAGCTCACGCGTGGAGTATTTGCATCCACGAGCTTGGGCAAATGCGCCCAAGAGATGTGCGGATATTGATGGTGCGCCAAATGGTCGTGGTAGTTCAGGAAGAAAAACTTGATGAGCGGAGTCACTTGGAGGTTCCAGGCGCCGTTTCGAATGTCGCGAGCACTGTAGGCATGATCGGCATACTGGAGCGATGACCAGAGCCACGCAAAGGTCACGTAACAGAGGATCCACGCCGTGAAACTCAGTCCCAGCCCCCAGAACAAGGCAACTTGAAACAGAAGTGTATACAGGATTTCAAACCGCATGCGACGAATTTCGGTGATCGAAACTTTTTCGAATCCGCGCAGCATACTCGCCGCGCCGGTGCGCCCCATGTACTCTTTGGGTTTAAGTTCGCTGAACTTGGAACCGATCATGCTCCAAGGATGAATCATGAACCAAAGTGAGCCAATCGGCGGGAACGTCCAGTAAACGCCCGTCAAAACCGCGTATAAAACGATCGTTCGCGCCCAGCGACTGTCATTCTCCGAATAAGTTTCGAAAAGTTCGAACTCCGTTCGGTTGTTGCGGTGGTGATTGAGGTGACAACGCTTCTGAAAAGAAAATCCGGTCGGAAAAAAACCCGCGAGCAAGTTTCCGAAAAACCAGTTTTCGCGCCGGTATGGACTGAAACTCGAATGCGTCGCCTCGTGTAGGAGGCTAAAAACCATGTTTCCGAATAGGCCAAATCCGACCATCGGTGCCAGCACCCAATAAGTCCCTACGGTACGATTTGCCCAAGCCAAACAAGCGACGCAAGCGCTCATGGATAACAGAGCCAAAAATAGGTTGAGCACGCGAGGGATCGGATACTTTGAACGCGAAATCATAGCAGTCACTTTACCTTCTTACGTGACTTAAGATCAAGTAATCCGCTGAAGATCCATACGTCACCAATGATCATGAGGAGGAGTCCCACAATGAGGAGCGCTGCCAAGACCTTGGGTGACCGGAAATAAGATAAAAAAAGTACACTCGTGATCACTGTCATCAGTGAAACACTCTGGAATGCCGCGATTCCATGATCTTGAACGGACTCGGAGAGGCGGTCAGGTTTGAATAAGAGAAACTGAATGATGTTGTCGCCGGTGATCCCGATGAGGACCGACAGTGCCACCGAAGTCACGACGTCGATACGCAAACTCATGAGCAGAACGAGCGAAAGCAGGAAAAACGCGGACCAGCCCGAAGAGATCACCGACGCGAGGATGGGAGCTCGGAGCGCAATACAGACCCAGATCAATACGGGGCTTACGAGCAATAAACTCGCCGAGAAACTGTCGTAAAGCGTACGAAGGAGACCTTGGGCATAGTCCTTGGAAACAATCACCTCAGACACGAGATCGCAGACGCCTCGACAATATCCGATTGCTCTCTTCTCGAACGCTTCGATTTGAGTAGTATCATAGGACCGCACCCAGACGATCGCTCGGTCCTGACGGTCGTTCGAATAGAGTTTCCCGAGTGGGGTGCGTTTGAAATCTTCACGCACTAAACCTCGTATGTCTTCTGGCAACTGAGCGATTGATCCACGCAACACGCGATCACGGGATGAGACTCCGCTGACAAACGGATCCTTCTCGAATTGGGAGAGAATGGTTTCGGTCTCCGGATGCCCGAGTGGAAACAAGAGACTAACCTCGCCTTCGGATTTTTTCTCACGAAGCACGTAGTCTCTGAATTGGTTGAGTTCGTGATCACTTTCAAACATCTGAAACGGTGAAAAACCCAAATTGGGTTCTTTCTGAAATGCGAATATCGCGAGCACGAATGGTAGTACGGTCAAGAGCACGACGAGTACTCGCCTCGGTCGATTAAACGTTGCTTGGAAGTTCAAACGATCGTTTCTCGCGCGAGAAAAATCGAACCAGTGTTCAAATCTTGGATGCCACGATGCGATCGTAGGCACCGCGATAAAAACGAGTGCCCATTCCAGCATCGCTCCGCACGCGGCCCAAAGCCCAAATCTCACCACGTTTTGATGCGGCGAGAGCGCGAGAGCCGCAAATCCGATCGCAGTCGTCAGTGAGGTCAAGAAACTCGGTAGCGCCAAGGTCCGAGCTGCCTCGACGTAGCTCACGCGCTGGACCCGAATCAGGTGACAGACGAATATATAGTCTTCGATGATCGCTACCGTCAGCATCATAAAAATGCATGAAGACAACGGGTCAATTGCGTGTCCTGCCCAGGCCATCCCACCCTTGACGATCCAATGAGCAACCAAGAGAGCTCCGAGCAAGACCATCGAGGCACGTAGTGAACGATAGAAAAAATAGAAACCGCCAAACAAGAGGAGCCCCGCCAGAATGTTCAGGTAGCCCGACCAGCGTATGCCTTCTAAAACTTTTGCCTGAAAATAGAGCGTGCCACCAACATGAAGCTCATAGTCCGGGAGATCTTGCTTAGCGCGCGCTACGATTTCTTCGACCACCTGATAATCATAGACACCGTGACGAAAGGGTTTTTCAGACTCATGAATACGAATGTGGACCCAGGAATCCCGACCCGATCCCGAAGAAAACTGCTCGATCGCGGGCGCATCTTTGAGACCACTGATCGAAGCCGCAGGTGAACACGCGTCTTCCAGTACTCGCGGATAGTGCAAGCGCCCATCCGCGTACCTAGGTATGCGAAGATCGAAAACGCTCGAAACTTCGGCGATCCCCGGAACAGTGTTCCGAATATTCTCGATCCAGGTTTGGATCCGGCAGTAGTCGTCCAGACTCAACTCTCCCGGCTTCGAAAAAATGAGAGTCAAACGATCCTCGAAACGGAAACGTTTCTTGAGATCGTTCATCTTTTGATAGGACTGGAGACTCGGGTCGTTGAAATCCTCGGTTCGAATCGCAATTCGAACCTGCTGACCATAGAACAATGAAATGCCCACCACGAATACAAGGACTGCAAGAGCGGTCCGAGGACTCCCGATACATAGAGCAATGAGTCGCAAGAGCGCGCTTTGGAGCAACTTTAAAAGTGCGCCCGCGAATCGAACCATGATCATTTTCCTCTCTTTTTATTAGAGAGGTGGCACTTCGCTCTGTCAACGCGAGCTATCGCCAAAACTCTGACACAAAACATCGACCGGCTTTTTTACCGAACCCGTTTCAAACAATCGAGCTACACTGGTGAGCATGCAACTGACCACCCTGGCCTCTCTATCAATCGCGTTATTATTCACCGTCGGCTGCTCAACTCCGACTCTCGTTTCAACTGCTAACGACATCCGTTACATCGAAGAAGCACGCAAGATCACCGAGCGCCTTCAGATCTTGGGTGAGCGCTGCTGGTCAAAAGAAGCGCCCCTCTACCCCGAAGGCGTCATCATCAGTCGCACGACCCTCACTCCCGAGATCGAGGAGATCGCAGTCAACAGAATCCGCGACGCCAAAGACGGCGTTGTCGATGTCGCGCTTTTCCGCGTCGAGATCGAAGCGGATAAAAACAACACTTCCAAGGTCCGCATTTGGGAAGCCTCTGTGGACTGTGGATTTTTAAGAGCTTGCAAACGCCTGGGTCTGACCGAGGACGCCCAAAGCTGGATCCGCGGGGGCCAGAGCTGTACCCAGCACGCTCCACAATAGACGGGGCCATCCTCCCATTTCTTGACGGGACCTCGACTCTGATTTAGCGTCCGTCTTCATGAACAAATTTTTTTCGGTGACCGTGCTTGCGAGCGTGTCTTTGTTTGCTTTTTCTTCTCCGGCCAAAGATAGCGACTCGAAACGCAAACTGTTCCGATATGACTTCGCCGATTTCGGCGTCGGCACGGTTGAAAACGAAAAAGGCCCGACTGGCGTCACGGTGTTCACGTTTTCCGAAACGTCTGTCGCAGCAGTCGACATCCGTGGTGGAGCAGCCGCCGTACGCGAGAGTTCAAGCCTGGATGAACTGAGCACCTGGCCGATGGGAGACGCGATCGTTTTGGCAGGCGGCAGCACTTACGGGTTAGAGGCCGCCAGCGGCGTGATGTCTCGACTCCTCGAAGTGCGCGGCAAAAAAACGGACTTCATGAATATCCCGCAGGTTCCTGCTGCGATCGTTTATGACTTCAGGAACCGCAAGGACGCCGCCGTATATCCAGACAAGGAACTGGGTCGCAAAGGCTACGACGCAGTGAAAACCAACCAGGTTTGGGTAGGCCAAGCGGGTGCCGGACGAAACGTCACGGTCGGCAAGTACTTCGGATCTGCGTTTGGCGAAGTCAGCGGCCAAGGCGCTGCATTCATCGAGAAAAATGGCGTAAAAATCTTCGCACTCACCGTCTTGAATGCCGTCGGCAATATTCTCGACCTCAAAGGCAATATCATCGCCGGGAATCGCGACCCGAAAACGGGCAACCGCCGCTTGATTGCCGATCAACTCCTTGAAAAATCAAAAACCCCGTCGGTCGAAGAAAAAGGCAATACGACCATCAGCATCGTGATCACGAACGTGAAAATGAGCCACGCCGATATCCGTCGCATTGGAGTCATGACCCACACGGCGATGGGCCGCGTGATTGATCCATTCCAAACTCCCGGCGACGGCGACACGCTATTCTCAGTCTCGACGCAAACCCTGGAGAGGCCCAAAGACACCGACATCGGCGACTTGGGCACGATGGCAGCACGGGCGATGCAACTAGCGGTTCAGTCCGCGATTGAATCTTCGCGCTAGAAATCATCCGTGTTCGGCGGTCCGGGGCGGATGCCGATGGTATAGAATTTTTCTGACCACAGGTCCTGCCTCAGATACAGAGTCGCTCGGACATTGTATTTGAATTCAACTCGTCTCAGGAATTTCTTCCATTCATCTAGGATGAGTGAGGTGACTCTTGTTTCGCCGTGGAGAATCACCATCGAGTTGGGATTATTTCGGTTCAGAATCCTGGCCACTTCGAAAAAAAACTGCTGTGCTTCGTCACTCTCCGGAGAGAAACCTCCACAACATTTTTGATCGTAGCAAACGCATAATCCATAACGAAGCACGATCAAGTCAAACTCGTTATCTTGGAATGGCAATTTTTGATTATTATCGACGGATACCGCCCGAAGCGAATCGATATAATCGGGCCCGCTGTAATTGAAATCAGTGCTCACCACGTTTTTTTTAGGGAATTTTTTACTGATGATTTTCCCGAGACTTAAGTGATTCTTTGAATTTAAGCCGTCCGACAGGAACAGAATATTATCGTGCTTCGCATAAGTGGCGGCCCTCACCCCTCCGGATCCACTCCACCCCTCACCTACATACTTGCCCAATAGTCCGTCGCATTGAACATCGACAGCCAGAGCAGGTGAGAGGAATACTAGAAATAGTGCAATGAAACTCAGCCGAAGCGACCGCATACGTTGAATCTATCGGGAACAAATACCGACTCATTAACATCGAAATAGCCTAAAAATCCGTCAATTTTATATCACTCGATAGTACTGCAGATTTTTCCGATCAGAACCGTATGAAACGCCTGATTTTTTGTATCGTTGGATCCGCGACTTTACTCGCAGCCGCTCACGCTTCGGTCGATATCGAAGTGAACGCAAAAGTTCTTCAGGTTGAAAAGACGAATTTCATCGTCGAAATCGACCAGAAGAAAAAATGCCGGATTCACCGTGAACCTGGAACGGAGTTCCTCTCGGAATCCAAGTACAGCACTAAACCCCGGAAACTTCACCTCCCGCTCATCTCGATCGACACCTGCGTCGGTCGCAGTCAGAAAATCTTCTAGAGGACTGAAACCATGAAAAACACGAGCATCATCTTAGCGACAGTTTTCAGCCTCAACGTCTGGGCAGACCCTGCATGCACGACTTATAAAATCGTCGACTACACGCCTCCCGGTGCCGGCAACGCCGGACTGACCGGAGCCAGCCTACTCATCGAAAAAACGGATGCTAGCGGAGCGAAATCCTGCGTATTCGTCGATCATGAACGTGGATTTCTATCGGCCCCCGCACTTTTTAACAACCTCTTGAAAACTCCGCTTACGGCCGCGCAAATAGCCGCGCTGAAATCCACCGACGACGGAATTCGTAAACCACCCAAACCCCAAAAAGCTTGCGACTTCTCGGACAACAGTCGGGTAGAGATTCAAGATGGCGCTGCTTTCACCCAAGCTATTCTTTCGATGGTGAACGGTTATGGAGAGGCGAACAAACTCAATGCCAACCTACCGGAGCCGACCTACAAGACGTTTGACATGGTCATCAGCCCAAACAACAACATCAAAGATCTCAAACCACTCGTAGACGAACTCAAGGCATCTACCTCGATCTCACTTCAAGCTTATTGCAAACTCGGATATTTCGCCTTTTCACCGCCCAGTTTCGCGACCAAAGCAAACGATCAGATCATGTCACTTCCGTTCATCGTAACCAAAGGTGCTTGCAAAGGTTCCATCAACCAACACGCAGAAGCCTTTCAAAAAGCATACAATGAGCGCAAGCCGGTTCCATCGACCACAAAACCCAGTTCATCTACGGCTTCGAGTGATGGAATCCCAACGGGTACATACGACCGCGCAACCGGCACGGTCGGAGTGGGCGGAACCAACTCCACTCCCGCACAGACGGACGATTCTCAGCCGATTTACGGTCGCACCTACATCGTTGGAAAAAACAGGCAACTCGCGAACAAAGAGAAAAACACCCAGACCTTCCAAGCTCTCATGCCGAACTGGTTTAATGCAGCGGATGCCTCGGGTTGCGTTCCGGGAATTCAAGGCAAATTCACGCCGGCCGCGAAATCCACGCAACCGACGACGCCCACTGATTCCACTCGCCAAGGTGGCGGGAATAACGCCGCGGGATCGGTCCAGTCGGGATCACCTCGCTAACGGAACATAGTCTCCCGACTTCGAGAACTCTGCGAGCGAACGCACCCAATCCGGTCGCGCGTTCAGAGAACGTACAAAATCAAATCGCTCTCCACCTGCATTGGTAAACTCTTCGCGCAGGCGAATGCCAATTTCTTCGAGTGTTTCCAGACAGTCTGCTGTGAACGCTGGGCAAACGACCAAGAGGTCTTTGACACCTTTTTTTGCAAGCTCTTGGACCACCGGAACGGTGTCCGGGTCGAGCCATTTGGTTCGTCCAAGACGGCTCTGAAATGACAATGAATATTGGTCAGTCGCAAGACCGAGTTCACGCGCAAGCTCACGCGTCGTTGAAAAACAATGCGCACGATAACAAAACGCTTCGTTCTTTGGACTAATCGAATCACAGCAAGTCCCGCTCATCAAACAATGAGAACCAGACGGGTCGGCCTTGCGAACCTGCCGCTCCGGCAGTCCGTGGTAACTAAAAAGTACGTACGGACGCGTATCCGGTTTCTCCCACCGCTCGAGGCTCTCGCGAATCGCATTGACGTAGGGTCCGATAAAAAGCGGGTTGCGGTAATAGGGTTTCAAGACCTCCACGGAGGCCTGATAACTCAGTTCCAGCAGGAGCTCTTTGATTTTTTCCTCGGTCGAGCGATTCGTCGCCGTAGCGTACTGCGGGTAGAGATGCACCACGCGAATGTGATTCACCCCTGCTGCCTGAAATCGCTTGAGCGCCGATTCAATGGATGGATTCTGATATCGCATCGCCGGTTCAACGATGTAGGAATCGTCCAGTTGCTTGCGCAGCGACTCAGTTGCCTCCATCAGAGCCGTTTTGAGTGGTGATCCGAGTTTCCCCCAGATTTTCTGATACGCTTCGCTCGATGCGAATTTTCGCCTCGGAACAATGATCCAGTTGATCAAAATCCAACGCAAAGGCGCCGGAATATCGATCACCCATGGGTCACTCAAAAACTCCGTGAGATAGCGACCGACCGATTCCGGGGAGGGATCGTCTGGGGTACCCAAATTCAAGAGTAGAATCCCCGTTTTAGATTTTAAACTCACTGCTGATGCTCCAACTGATGACTAAACGCGATCGCTCGCTCGTAGATTCGCCCAATACCCAATACGCCTTGAAAAGTACCAAACAGACGGACGTTTCCTTGTCGAGAAAATGTTTTCTCGTTCAATAACGCTTCTAGATCACGATTGAAATGCGGTAACGCCTGATCCCACCGAGTCGCGTGAAAGAAAATCGGCTCCTCGCGAACTCCCATGGCGCGCGCGCGATCTCGAAGTACAACTTCGAGACAATCGAGTTCTTCGAGTTTGGCGGCATCTCGATCGAGCGCTCCCCCCAAGATCCAAGTCTCGGAATGATGACTCGAACGATCCCGAAATACCCACGAGTTAAAAAGAACGCCGAGACTGCGAATATTCTCGCTCCTCGGAAACAACATCCCAAATCCGGGGCGAAGTGACGGAGGTGGTTTCGCAAAAAAAAGCGTGATGGTCTGAAGCGGCAGCACTTCGACTTTGGAGAGCAGGCGCGAACTCTCCACATCTACGGATTTCAAGTGTTCGGAAGCCGACCGGGGATTACCCGTATAGACGCGAATCACGCCATCTTGCTTCGGGGCTCCCGTTGCTGTTTCACCGAAGTGAAACTTCACGCCGTTTTTAGCTAAGTGCGCATGCAAACGGTAGAAAAACTCCCCCATCCCCTCACGAGGTGCAACGCTGAGCGGGGCTTTGGGTTTCGCGGCTCCCGACTTTGGATCCAAGAAAAACCGCCCGAGCAATAGGGACGCACTCAGCGAAGCTGGATCTCCGGCATAGATTCCTTGAAAGGCCGGAAAAAGCAGCTTCTCTGATTTGTCTTTGCCTAAGATTCGGTAACCCCACTCTTGCAGCGACTCCGCGGTTTTCGGTCGAAGCTTTTCGCGCTTAAACAGATAGAGGGGCAAAAGACGCGCGAGCTTGACCAGTCCGAGAGACAGAGGGCCTACTGAACGAGCTTTACCTCCATCGAAGACATATCGGCGCTTAGCCGACTTCAAGCGTGGAACCAGCTCACAGCCAATTTCAGCCGACAAGCGATCGAGTTCCGGGCTTGCTAAAAAAGCATTCGCGCCCGTTTCGATCTTACCAAACGGACTCTCGAGCGTTCGAGCCATTCCGCCAACTTCGAAAGATTTCTCGTAAACGTGCACTTCGAAACCACGTTCATTCAGAGCATGAGCGAGAAAAAGCCCACTGGCCCCCGCTCCCACCACTTCGATTCGTTTTTTGGAATTCGATTCCGTCGATTTTTTCATGCGGCCTCTATCGGCTTCCCACGTTTCTCGATCAAACGGACTGCGAGAAAACGCGGGCTTCGGGTTGCTTCGCTCTCAGGCGCTCATCAAAAGCCATGCAGATATTTCTCAAAAACGGCCGGCCTCGGTCCGTGACCACTATCCGATTGTCCTGAATCAGCGCACAACCATCATCCAAAATTTCCCGAAGAAATGCACGGACTTCTTCGCGCTGCTCGGGGCTTGAGAACTCTACCTCAAATCGGGTCATCAAATTCAAGATCTGCTCTCGGTGTGCTTGATCGGAGACGCTCAACAAATGACCACGAAACGTCGGAATATTCCCCTGATCGATCTCGCGCTCGTAAACGGGGAGCACTTTCTCGTTCTGGTGGAAACAATCCGGCGTCTCAGAAATCGAGCTCAGTCCAAGCCCCAGCAAAACATCGGTGCGGAGCTCCGTGTAACCCATGAAATTCCGGTGGAGTGTTCCCTCCCGCGCCGATATGGCCAGTTCGTCGGTTGGGAGTGCGAAATGGTCCATGCCAATCTCAACGTACCCTGCCTCGAGGAGCATCCGCCGGGCGATCTCATAGAGTTCGCGTTTCGCCTCGCCGGTCGGCAAATCTTCGTCTTTGAAGATTCGCTGAATTTTCTTGATCCAAGGTACGAGCGCAAATGAATAGAGCGCAATACGATCCGGCTTCAAACCAATCGTCGTTCGAGCGGTCCGCTCGAAACTCTCGGCCGTCTGTTTCGGGAGACCGTAAATCAAATCGAAATTGACCGAAGTGAATCCCAGTTTCCTGGATTCAAGCGTGATCGACTGCGTGATCTCAAAGGGTTGAATCCGATTCACCAAGCGCTGAACCTCAGGCTCGAAATCCTGCACGCCGAGACTCACACGCTTGAATCCAAACGAACGGAAAATCTCGAGCTGCGACAAAGTCGTGCGCCTTGGGTCCACTTCGACCGAACCATCAAACCGCGCCCCACTCCGATGAGCTCGGGACAATATTCCACTCAAAAGCGTCTTGAGGCTCTCATCACCCAAGAAGGTCGGCGTACCGCCTCCGAGGTGGAGTTGGAGCAGCTCTCGTTCGCGAATCTCGGGCACGGCTGCGAGGTAGAGTTCCCACTCCTTGAGGATGCGCTCGACGTAGGGGTTCTCGACTTGGTGATTGCGCGTAATCACCGTATTACAGCCGCAGAAAGTACAAAGCGTCTCACAGAACGGCAGATGCAAATAGAGTGCGAACCGCGTGTCCGGTTTTTTCATAGCGCTGGATAGACTCGTTAGCCACCGTTCGCGACTGGGAGAATCGCTCCAATAGGGCACCGTCGGATAACTCGTGTACCGAGGGGCCGGCACATCATATTTCTTGAATAGTTGGGATGAATTCACCGAAGGGCCTCCCTCACTCGCTCAACGAAACGTTTCACGTTACGTTCGGGAGTTTTCGGTAGGACCCCATGACCCAATCCCGAAACCCAACCAGCGCGATCATTCAATGACAGCTTCGCGTAGGACTCCAAATATTCGTCGAGCGCGCGATCAAAAAGCGCAGGCTCCAAAAACAAGAGCGCCTGATCGAAATTGCCCTGAAGAAATCCTGGACGATCCGCGCGCGGAAGGTATTCAGGCAAAGAGAACCGATGATCCACGCCTAGTCCGGTCCAGGGCAAATTCAAGAATTCCGGGCGAAAAACATGAGTTGCGTGCGTTCCTTTGGAGTAATAGCCGAGACGTCCCGGAAATTTTTTGGCCAAACGCGCGAGTTCAGGCTCCAGCTGAGACTTGAAAAACGATGGAGAGACCTCGCCCGCCGCCGTATCAAATAGCATCACGATCTCGGCGCCCGCCTCGAGCTGAAGCGCGATGTTCTTCTCGAGAAGTGGAACCAAAATCTCCATAAATGAACGATAGAGCGATGGATTGGACTTCGAGAGCGTCAATGATCCGGAGTGGCCGCCTTCGACCGCATAGACAAAGAGTGTCCAAGGGCCGCCCACGAATCCAATGAGACTCTTGTCGGCCGGTAGTACCGCGCGAGTCTTGATCAGCGCCTCCGCCTGAAACTCGAGCGCACCGATCGCCTGATCCGGCGTTTTCAGTTTCAAGATAGATTGGGAATCGAGCTGAAAACCCAGTCGCGGTCCAGCGTCTGTGTATTCCAACCCCTGACCAAGCGCCTCAAGGGGGAAAAGCAGATCACTGAAAAGAATAGAAACGTCGAAATCAAATTCGGCGACGGGTCCGCGCGCAACTTCGGCCGCGATCTCCGGTTTCTTACAAAGCTCCATGAATGAGTACTGTTTACGAAGCGCTTGGTAATGCGAATGATATCTCCCGGCTTGGCGCATGAACCAAACGGGTGGGGTGCTTTGCGGTATTTTTGCGATCGCATTCGCGAATTTTTCGTTACGAATCTTCATGGAAACTTCCTCATTCCTCTCAACTGCTCTCTAAACTGCTGACTGATCATCAAAAACCCACTGGTAGCCGACGCCCCGCACGCTTCGAATCCGGTCTCCGCCTTGATCACCGATGGCTTGCCTGATGCGTACGATGACGTTATCAATCGTCCGCGTGCTGGGGAACTCGCCTTCGCCCCAAACTCGGTCCAGCATCTCATCGCGAGAAACGACGCGAGGGGCCTCGGACACGAGCAACTTCAAGAGTGCGATGTCTTTTTCAGGTAAAAACTCAATACGTCCGTCATTCATACGAACGCTTCGACTCTCGAAATCAATCGTGCGATCTGCCAAACTCACGCGCTTGATCGCGTCTTTTGAAGAAGATTCGACGTGCTTTTCAAGAACATGGTGGATCCGGATGAGGAACTCTTTCAGATGAAACGGCTTCGGGATGAATTCCTCAGCGCCCAGTTCGTAACCTTTGAGCCGGTCTTCGGCCGAGTTTTGCGCGGTTACGAACAGAAATGGTGGCGGATTCTCACGGCGCCTGATCTCGGACGCGAACTCGAATCCAGAACCATCTGGCAAACCAACATCGAGTACGACGAGATCAAAATCATTCGTTCGAATCAGTGAACGCGCCTCATAGACAGTTTTCGCCCAATGCACATCGAACGATTCCCGTTTCAATCGGTCTCGCAGCGTTTCGCCTAGGCTCGAATCATCTTCGACAAGGAGAATCCGAGTCATGGGCTACGCTCCCCCATTCAATTGTCCGGGAACGTTGAAATGCGCCAGAAAATTGCGGTCAGGACCCAACTCAAACGACAATCGTCCGCCTTGTTTGCGAGCCAATTCCTGCGAAAGGTGGAGGCCCACGCCGCTTCCGCTGCCGGGCTGATGGCGGAAAAAAAGCTCACCCAATCGATTTTGGGCCTGCCCCTGAAAACCGCGACCGTTATCCGAAAAGGTCAGGCGGATCTGCCCTGAACCCGCATCCGCAACGTCGATCACAAGCTCCGTTGCCGATCCATGAACCAATGCGTTCTGCGCCAAGTTTCTGAAAATGCAGTCGAGCGCGCGACGATCTCCCTGAAGAACCGAGTCGCGCGCGAGTTTCACGCGCAGCTCGGGCCACTGACGTGCAAGACTGGCGACGATCTTTTCCAAGGAAATTTTTTCGAGATACAATCGACTGGAATCCAATTCCGCCAGGACCAGAGAGTTTTCAAGTTGGATCTCAAGTTTAACCGAGTCTCGACTCAAACGCTCGAGGAGACGGCTCGAAGGCGTTCCCCGCAGGTCTTCCTCTAAACTCTCGACTTGAACACGTAAACTTGCGATGGACGTTTTCAACTCGTGCGAGAAGCTTGCGAAAAACTCTCGGATCCGTGCATTCCTCCGAGTTTCACTGATGATATAGTAGAGCAGGAATCCCCCACCGAGCGCGATCGACACCAGTAGAATCCAACCCTCAGCGAGGAGCATTCGCTCAACGCGGACGATCTCGGAAACATCGATCTGCTTCGGAGCGCGAAGCATCTCCGCTTGATTCAAACCGAACCAAAGCCACCAACCCGCAAGCGACAGATTGAACAGGACGGAAACCGTCCCGAGCCAAAACTTCCATCCAAGCTTGAGGGAATTTGATCTCATGCGAGCGCCTTTTGGGCTGCTTGTCCCAAACGGTCTACCGCCAGTTTCAGGATCTCATCCGTATGCGCGTAAGAAATGAAACCGACTTCGAACGCGCTCGGCGCGAGGTAAACTCCGAGTTCAAGCGCCGCATGGAAAAATTTAGGGAATCCCTCGCGATGTACCGCAGGAATATCGGACAATCGCCGAATCGGGCGATCCGTTTTTGGATGAATCCAAAACAATGACCCGAAACTGATGACCTGCCAAGGAAACCCGGCTTCAGAAAATTTTGCGTTTACCGCACGAGCGAAATCTTCGGTTTTCTGATTGGTCTTTTCGATTACGTTCTCGCGCTCCACTTTTTTCAAAGTGGTAATGCCGGCGGTGACTGAAACCGGATTCGCCGAGAGCGTTCCTGCTTGATAGACTGGTCCCTGAGGCGCGACGAAATCCATGAGATCACGTCGACCGCCAAACGCGCCGAGCGGAAATCCACCCCCGACGATCTTTCCGTAAGTAACGAGATCCGGTTTCACGCCCAAGATCCCGGCCATTCCTTCGGGGTGCACGCGAAATCCAGAGATGACTTCATCGAAAATCACGAGCGCGCCCGCTTGCTTCGCAAGTTCCATGACTTTCAGGATGAATTCCTTGCGCTGAATGATCAGACCATAGTTGGCCGGGAGTGGTTCCAAGATCACGCCTGCGATCTCAGCTCCTCGGGCTTTGAAGATCGCTTCGACCGCAGCCTCATCATCCAAAGGCGCGACCAAAGTCTCCTGTGCATTTGATACACCCGCTGAATCGGCTGCGACTTCTCCCGCAAGACCACTCCCTGCTTTGACGAGCATCGAATCAACGTGCCCATGGTAGCAGCCGTCGAACTTGAGAATTTTGTTTCGTCCGGTCGCTCCGCGCGCCACCCGAAGTGCGCTCATCACGGCTTCGGTACCGGAGCTGACGAATCGAACGGTCTCCAGACATTTTACTCGGGACGTAAGAAACTCGGCGAGTTCCAAGCTAAACGGTTCACAAGCACCTAAGCTCCAGGCTTGATCGACGATTTTGTGGACAGCCGCCGCAACTTCCGGATCTCGGTGCCCGAGCAGCATCGGTCCAAATGCTTGGCAGAAATCAATGTACTGTTTGCCCTCGACCGACCAGAGGTGTGCGCCCTCCGATCGTTCGAAAAACACGGGTGTACCGCCGACGCTTTTGAATGCGCGGACCGGCGAATGAACGCCTCCCGGAGAAACGGCCTTGGAACGAGCGAATAGAGACTCAGAGTTTTTAGTACTCACGATGGATACCCCCAGGCTTTCGCGAATCGCGCGCCATAAGTGATGATAAAAGCCGCGCCTGCGCGGCGGAAAACGTGCCAGCTTTCTTGGACGGCGTCTTCGAATTTAGTGAGACCTTTCTCGGACAAAAGGACTAGCGAGGCGAATTCTCCGCTCACTTGATAAGCACCCACCCGTTTGCCGGTTTTCTCTTCGATTTCGCGGATCAAATCGATGCTCGTCATCCCAGGCTTGACCATCAAAAGATCCGCACCTTCATTCGAGCATCGAATACTGGATTCGATCGCATCCAAACGATTGCGAACGTCGATCTGGTAACCTTTGCGGTCGCCATGTTTTGGACTCGAATCTGCGGCGACACGAAACGGACCGTAGAGGTTGCTTGCAAACTTGGTGGAGTAACTCATGATGGGCGTCTGATCGAATCCGCCGTCATCCAGTGATTCGCGGATGGCCGCCACGCGTCCATCCATCATATCGCTCGGCGCGATACCATCAGCACCCGCCGCTGCGTAGTGAGCCGCCAGGCGCGATATTTCCGGAAGTGTCTCGTCGAGATCAATTTGGCCCAGTTCGTTAAATACGCAGCAATGACCGTGTGAGGTCAAGGAGCAGAGGCAGGTATCGAGCCAGAGAAAAAGGTCCTGTCCGAAACGTGACTTGATCGCATGGATCGCCTTCTCCGAGAACGCGAGATCAAAATCGCGTTCGGATTTTTTGGAAGGGACTTCAAAAAGCAAAAACTGCGAAACTCCTGCTTCGAGATCCTTCTCGACTTGTTTCAATACGCCATCGATCGACTGGCGGAAGGTTCCTCGGAGGGCCGGAATTTCCAGATCGTCTTTGAGCCCCTCACCCACGAAAAGCGGTTGAATGAGTTTCGCACGGCTGAAATCCGTATCGTTCGATAGGTCACGGAGGTGTTTGGAAGCACGCAGGCGCATTCTTCGGTCAAAGGTCACTGTCTTACCCACTCTTTCTTAAACTCTTCGTAGCCGAGCTCGATCTCGAGCCGGATCTTGTCCCCATAACGGCGCTTGAGTCCATCATATGTATTGCCGGGGCCACAGAAATGGCGTTTTTCGAGCAAGCGTGGATTGCGCTCCATTGCGAGATCGAAGCTCGACGCGCTCATCCAGTAGCAAGCTCGGATCTCGTCTCCGATGATTCCGGCACCTGGCTTAGCGACCAATCGATAGGTCGAAATCGGCGGCATTCCGACATGAGATTGGTCGTGCGCAAACTTGACCCAGCGCCTTGCCCCCCCGGCAAGCGGTGCGAGATCCGGGAGCGTCGATTCGCCCAAGCCCTCGAGGCAGCCAGAAACGAACACACCTTGGCGAGCCAGTTGTTTCCACGTCGAAAGTCCCGACGCATACACAATCGTGTCTGAATCGGGTTCAAAACCTTGCGGCCAAGCATTGCCGCGCGAAACGAGGAAGCTGTTCCCTTGAGAAGCCGCGATCTCTCGCAACACTTGCCCGGACTCTATCTCTTCGCGCTCAAAAAAATTTGCCGTTCCTACGTCGGCAGGAAAAATTTCGGAAGGTGCGAACCGTTCGCCATCCCGTTCGCGCTTGAGAGAGAACTCCTCAAGCACGAGTCCCGAGTCCGTCAAACCTCGCAGGGAAAAAACGTTCCCAAACGGAAGCGCGAGTAAACTTGCGCCGATTTTCTGGTGACATCCCCCACCATAGCGCTTGAGCGTTTGCCGCTCAAATTCCACCGCCGCAAATACATCCGGTCGATCGATCCGTGCAAAAAGCGCTCTTAAATCGTCCCGATCTCGTTTGATCTCAATCGCAAGCGCTCCCTGAGCGGCCGCGGTTGGATTTAACTTCAAAGGCAACACGATAAACCGATACGAGCGAAGCATTTCCGCAAGTTCAGTACCGCCTGCGACGAGATCCGGAGCAGTGGCGGTGAGCAATCGATCCAGAGCCGCTTGCGCGACCACGATCCCGTCGATCTCGTTCGTTTCCAAACACTTGCGGACCCGAGTCGCGATATTACCGCGCACGGGATGAAACTCAACCCGAGAAACTTCGAACGGGAGGAGATCCGGAAGCGTCCGACTCAAATTATAGGCGCGCCGTGGGCTGGACGAAAAAATCGCAAGACTGCGAGGACCGTCCAAACGGTCGCGTTTTAAAAGCAAAACGTCATGCGGAGCCGCACGCGCAAGTGTGGCTACGATCTCGGTTTCAGGCTTTACTTCGATTGGAAGATCTTTCCACGAGTGCACCACGCAGTCGGTTTTGCCCTCGACTAAGTCTCGGTAGAAATCTTCGGTGAATACGCCTTTTTCAGGCATCTTCCAGAGAGCGTCGGATAAATTCTTGTCTCCGAGCGACTCGCGGAACTGAAATTGGGTCGCAACATCGATCGACCGAAGAGCATCCGCAACGGCGTACGCTTGAAGCCTCGCAAGATCGCTCTTACGAGAAGAAAGACGAATCGTGGTGGGAGTTGAGCGTTGATCCTCGTCTAAGCGCATATCTCTTCCCAGCCGAGTGGCCGAAGAAGCGCGCGATCGTTTTCACTCTCGAGTTCGGAACGAATCGCGACTCTCGCGGCTTCCACCTTCTCGGCGATTTCTTGGCGATTGCATTCGATCGAAGCGAAAACATCCTGAAGGCTGATCACTTGCGCGCTGGAAGCCGCTTGATCGGAATTGATGGGCTCCACGCCGCCACGAAGATCCACGATGATCTCAAACGGATGGGCATGCGAAGCAATCCAAGTCTCGAGCTCCGAGTTTTCCATCGGCGCCGCGATCACCAGACCCGAGAGATGCGGATGAGCGGCATGCACTCGAGCGAATTCTTCGTCCATGCGTTCGCCCATTTTGAAAACGCGGATTTTCGGCAGCACGCGCTTGAGAAGCTCGCCCTTCTCGGTCGTCCGGCAGAACAGCTCGACCTCTTCGAAACCTTCGAACCAAGGCAGGAGTTCTTCGGTGAGTTTGCCTGCGCCCAGCACGTGAATCGTGTGGCATTTTTTGAGCAATCGCCGCGAGACGCTGCCGTAAGTCTGGCTGCCTAAGGACTGAAGGTGTTCCCGGCGGATTTTCTTGGCCAGATTAAATATTGAGCGCAAGACTGGAAGCACCGGAGAGTCACTGGGCAAGCTCTCGATAGAACGCTTGAATTGTCCGAATACTTCGGTCTCGCCCACCATTGGCGAATGTAATCCGCAGGCGACTTCTGACAAAAAAGTCGCAAGCTCGGTGCCTTCGAATATCTCCGCGTTCATCGACGGGGGTTCACCGTTGATGGTATCCACGGGATAAAGCGCGATCTTGCGCAAGCAGGTCTCAAACGCCCACGCAGCATCCGCGAAACCAGAGAATGGTTCCGAGTCTTGGCGAGAGTCGCGAGATTCGTGAAAAAGCACCCAATTTGTCAACATGACGAGGATCTCAGGATAATCGCAAACCTGAGTGCAATTGTCACAGGTTTGTCATCGTAATTCGGCTTTTATTTCATAGAGTTGGACGTCATTTCAACCGATTGATCACCAGCGTGATTGATCCTAATCCGGACGACCTTTGAGATGAATGGTTCCGCCGCATCCGTATTCGCGGGTAAATCGCACGTTGCTGCGCTTAAATTCAGCGGGAAATTCGTAGTTCGTGGCCCCTACGGCTTGTGCTTTGGCAAAAAGCGTTTCTCCGGTCAGCTTGAGAATGATCGTTCCATCCCCGGTTTGCTCGGCCCCATAGAGGACCTTCGCGCCCCAATCGCTCTGGTATTTACGAGCACCGATCGCGTCCGTGTGGATCATGAAATCCGTATCAATCAGATTCAGTCGCGTAAGCTCTCCCGCGACGATAGCCATCATTGATTTCAGGTCAAATTCTCCGCTGAGCTCGGAATCGATCGCCAAGCGGGTCAGCTCCATCACGCGTCTACCGGAATCATCACGAATCGGGAGATGGCGATACTTGGTTTCCATGGAGAGTTCCGCGAATCCAAGTTCCGCATGAGGGCTCCCATCCACGACACGAATGAATCCGATCGGAGCGCCTGAGAAACGATCCTTGAACAAAAAATAGAATTTCCGCTCGGGAGCGATCATTCGATCTTGATCAATTAGTGCCTTAAGAAAATCCGGATTGAATGTGCTCTGCCGGCTGCGCCTCACACGCTGATATTCCCGGTAAACAAACGACAAAAGGCGTTTTCCGTAGAGCTCAAGTCCCTGCAGAAAATCACGCGCGTACGAGATTGAACTCAAATGGGGCGTCGATGGACTGGAGGCCACCCATCGACCCACGCGCGCTTCGATGGTTGCGTGATCGGTCAGAATTCCGCCCATGAAATGTACTTCTAGATTTGAGGGCCCGCCTTTTGGCACGGCGACGCGAGTATTCGGTGCTTTTAAAAGATGCGAAGGATCGACCGGGGCGTTTTTCGGAGCAGGAATCGTAAACGCCGAGAACTCATAGTTCCCGAATGAAAGCGGCAACTGCCACTTGCCGTTCACGAAATGCGCGGCAGGCGCTAGGTCCTCTTGTACATGAATGACATTCCAGAACGCCCGGCGTTTGCCGAGTTGTATGCGCGTCCCGTCCTCAAATAGAAGATCCACTCTCCAGTCGCCGTCTTGGAACGGACTCGATTTTTTTTCGGCGCCGTGCGGACACGTCACTAGAAATCGCGCCGGAATTCGCTCGTTCCCGCGCGCAAAAAATATTGGGTAGTGAAAAACTGCGTGTTCAAACGACGTGAACTCGCTCCCGGAATCAAAATTCACGCGGAAAACCTTGCGGTCCTGGCGGACGGTAAAAAGCTCGCCATCACGCTCCACCACCTGAAACGGAAACATGTCTCGCGTGTAGCGAATCGTTTTACCTTGGAGGATCGGCTCGCCGCTGATGGCGAAAACGGAGTCCAGTTGCCCGTTTTGATCCCCGACAATCCGCACGGGCGTCATCCAGTCCAGCCCGACTTTCAGCCGGGTGAAATGCATCGGATACGAGTACGGCAGATCGGCCTCATCCAGACTGACGTATGAGTGAAACGCGGGGTCGATCCACTCCTCCGGCCCCGCTTGCGCGATCGCAGAGAATAGTCCAAGCGTGGTGAGGAGGATGAGAAACCGCATCTCCCTCATTATAACGGAAAAACGCTCGCGCAAAATTCACAATCCACTTGCGCGAGCGTCAGGAAATTAGCGGCTTTTCGGATACGTGATCTCGTTCGGCCCGTAGCAGTGAAGGTTATCCCACTGACGGTTTCTGAAGACGCCTGGGCGGCTCACTTCGGGCGAATGGTCGAGCATGAGCGTCGCGCGAGGGTTGCGCGAAGGCACGACCCGAAGCATCAGGTCATTGCGACGATCTGAATAAATGACATCGAAACGAGATTGACGGCTGCTAACGTTTCTTTTCGCGAGGAGATCCACTTTTTCCACATCATCGGCATCGTGCTCGATGACGATCGCTTCTAGGCTCTGATCGGTATTTTTGACGATACCGATCTCCACCCACTGATCGCCCTCTTCTTGTTGGCAGAGCTCGATCGTTTTGACCGTGATCATCTCAGCCTGAGCAGCGGACACCATTCCCAACGTGGCAAACAACATTCCGACAAAACTAAAAGAACGCATAAAACCTCTTTCTTGACTGGGGGATTCCAGATGCGGCGCGCTATAACAAAAATATTTGTATTTTGTACAAATATTTTTTCGAATAAAATGGTCCACATGAAGGTAAAAAAAATACGCGCGAAAGCCTCTCCTAAGAAATCCGCCCAGTTGGATTCGCGCGACCTGATTTTGGAATGCGCGACGAAATTACTGGCCGAAAAAGGTCCACTTGGTTTCACGTTAACTGCGCTCGAGAACCTCACGAAACTCTCCAAGTCCCACCTACGGTACTATTTTCCCGATCTACGAGTACTCGCGCTTCAAGTCATCCAGCGCAACCTGGTCCGCGCGCAAACGCAGACCCAGAAACGAGTGGAACGCCAATCGACTCTCGAAGAGAGGCTCCTCGAGATCTATGACTCGGCTCTATTCCTTCACCGTTCGGATCCGTTCTTTTCGCCGCTTTTCCTCCTCTTGATTTCTCAATCGTCGCTGGATGCGGACTATCGGGCGCTCTTTTACGCCTGGACCGGAGCGGCGGAAACGCGAGTAGAAAGACTGTTACTCGAGGAGATTCGGAACCTACCTTTTTCGGAAATTCAGCCCCTCGCACGCACGCTCCACGACTTGATCCTGGGAGCGTCGATTAAGAGCGTTTTAGCCACCCGACCCGGGGAATTAGCGGCGATTCGGGAGGCCCTTGCCCGAACTCTGACAAAACTGTCCCGTCCGCAGGTTTAGGCCCAAGTTCCCGGTACTCCCTCCGCTTCTCCTGTGATAAACCTAAGGGCTCATCCCCTTAAAAATCGATTTTACAGAAGAATTACGCCTATGATTTCAACTAGCGATGTCTCCCTCAATTACGGAAGCCACAAACTCTTCTCCGAAGTGAACATCAAGTTCGTTCCCGGAAATTGCTACGGTCTGATCGGCGCGAACGGAGCCGGAAAATCCACCTTCCTGAAAATCCTCTCAGGCGAGAACCATTCCTATACGGGTAACGTCGTGATCACCCCGGGCGAGCGCATCTCGTTCCTTCGCCAAGATCATTTCAGTTTCGATGATGTCGAGGTCCTCCAGACCGTCATCCAAGGACAATCGGAACTCATTCAAGTCATCCGTGAAAAAGAGGCGATCTACGCCAAACCCGATTTCTCCGAAGAAGACGGCGTGCGCGCCGCCGAACTCGAGGGACGATTCGCTGAACTCGACGGATGGGAAGCCGAAAGCAACGCAGGCTCCATGCTCGAGGGCCTCGGCATCACGACGGATCTGCATTCCAAGAAAATGCGGGAGCTTCGCGACAACGAAAAAATCAAGGTGCTCCTAGCTCAAGCACTGTTCGGCAATCCAGACATCCTGCTCCTCGACGAACCGACCAACCATTTGGACGTACCTGCAATCCGTTGGCTGGAAAATTTCCTCGCCGACTACATGAAGACCGTGATCGTGGTTTCCCACGATCGTCACTTCCTGAACCAGGTCTGCACGCACATCGCAGACATCGATTTCGGCAAGATTCAACTGTTCAGCGGCAACTACGAATTCTGGTACAAATCCTCGCAGCTCGCGCTCCAGCAAATGCAGGACAAGAACAAAAAAGCCCAAGACAAGGCCGAAGAACTCAAAGCGTTCATCGCCCGATTCAGCGCCAACGCCTCGAAATCCCGCCAGGCAACCTCTCGTAAGAAACAGCTCGAAAAACTTTCGATCGATGAGATCAAGCCATCCTCTCGCAAATACCCATTCGTGAATTTCAAAGCCGCTCGCGAAGCCGGCGAACAACTCCTCCGCGTTGAGAACCTTTCCAAAACGCTCGACGGAACCAAAATTCTGCAGAATGTTTCATTCACGCTGCGCAAAGGCGACAAGGTTGCGTTTGTCGGTGACACGGAACTCGCTGTCTCTACTCTATTTGACATCATCGCCGGCGACATGGAAGCCGACAGCGGTACGTTCCACTGGGGCGTGACGACTTCTCGCTCGTATTTCCCGAAGGACAACGCCAAGTTTTTTGATGACATGGATCTCACGCTCATCGACTGGCTCAGGCAGTACTCGCCGGACCAGAACGAGAACTTCGTTCGCGGCTATTTGGGACGTATGCTCTTCTCGGGCGAAGAAGCACTCAAGAAAACCAAGGTGCTCTCCGGTGGCGAGCGCGTCCGCTGCATGCTGGCTCGCATGATGCTCAGCGAATCGAACGTCGTGATCCTGGACGGACCGACTAACCACTTGGATTTGGAATCGATCGAGGCGGTCAACACTGCGCTGACCAAATTCAGCGGCACGGTGCTCTTCGCCTCGCATGACCAGGAGTTCATCCAGACGATCGCAAGTTCGGTGATCAAGTTATCCCCAAAAGGCGTGGATCGATTCGATGGATCTTACGAAGACTTTATCCAGTTGAAGTAAATGGTACTTTGGATAGCTGCTCGTATGAGCACCGTCCGATTCATTTCATTCCTTCACTCCAACAGACGCTTACCGAACCGAAGGTCGGACCAGTATCGACCTTCGTGAAAGAAGATCTTTCCTTTGTCCCCAATAGGTTCGTATCCCAGGCTCAAAAACAGACGCTGAGATGGCAGATTGTATTCGAACGCGCCCGCTTCTACAAAGTCGCAACCCAGTTCACGCGATCGCCTCTCCAATTCCGCGACCGCGAGTTTACCAACGCCCTTGCCGCGGTAACTGGGATTTCCGATCAATAGCCCGAGCCATGCGACTTTATTGCCACGAGTGATCACTTGAGGATGATTGACCGACAGATCACAGAGCCCGATTTTCTCATGAGTCACAGCATCGACGATGAATAGATCTACTCGTATTCGATCAGGCGTATTTCGAGTTGCGCGCTCTTGTACCGACTCGACCGTGACCGGTGGCCGAGTGTTTCCGTTCGGCAGCTGAGGAACGACCAGCACACGAATCGAGGGATCATTTTCCCAACCGGCGATGAGCTCGCAGTTATCCCGAAGTGTAAAATCGATTTCCGTGAATTGAATCCTCATGGTTGCTTACACTACGCGTTTTTCGCAATAGGCGGTCAAAAAACACTCCTCGCACTTCGCACGACGTGCAGTGCAGACTGCTCGACCGTGCGCAATGAGCAGATGCGAGAAAACGACCCAGTCTTTTTCGGGAACGATTTCCATCAGGTCGTGCTCAACCTTAACGGCGTCTGTATTTTTCGTAAACCCCATCCGCCTCATCAGCCGCCCCACGTGCGTATCGACGACCATTCCCGGGATATCAAACGCGTTCCCGAGCACGACGTTCGCCGTTTTTCGACCTACGCCCCGGAGCGCGGTCAGTTTCTCTAAGCTCGCTGGCAATACTCCGTCGTATTCTTCGACGAGTCGCTGGGAGGTTTCGAGGATCGCTTTTGCTTTCATGCGAAAAAATCCGGTCGGCTGAACGAGTTTCTCGATTTCGGCTAGTTTCGCTTTTGACATGGATTTCGCGTCGGGATACCGGCGAAACAGCTCGGGCGTCGTTTTGTTCACGCGATCATCTGTGCACTGCGCAGAGAGCATGGTCGCAATCAGTAGCTGATAAGGTGTCTCAAAATTCAGGTAGCAATGCGCTTCCGGGTACTCACGCGTCAAGAGGCGGATCACCTCTTTCATACGGGGACGTGGATCTTCTATTTTTTTAGCTATTTTTTTAGCCATTTTTCAATCTCTTCTACGTTCCACGAATTGATGATCTGGGATTTCGGCAAGCAAGCCTTGCGAGCCATATCCACCCCGTAGCGGATATCGTTGAACCCATCTCGCTCATGCGCATCGGGATTGAGCGAAATCGGAATGCCGAGTTTGCGGAGCTTCTCACCGTGCCGCCAGTCCACATCCAATCGCGACGGATGGGAGTTGAGCTCAATAGAGACGCCGTGCTTCGCGCAGGCTTCAAAAACACGGTCGAAATCAATGTCGTACCCTTTGCGACCAAGCAGAATCCGGCCCGTCAAATGACCGAGCATCGTGGTGGCAGGGTTCTCGACGGCTCGAATGAGACGTTCGGTCATTGCCTCTCGATCCATCTGAAAACGAGAGTGAATGGAAGCGATCACGAAATCAAAATCACCGAGCGTGCTCTCGTCGTAGTCGAGGCCGCCATCTCCTAAAATATCGCTCTCGATTCCCCAGAAAATACGGATCTGTGGATATTTTTTGCGGAGTTTCTCAAGCTCGTCCCGTTGTTTTTTCAATGCGTCCGACTTGAGCCCTTGCGCGTAAAAAGCCGACTGCGAGTGATCACTCACGCCGATGAATTTCCAGTTCCGCGAAATCGCCTCTTGGATCACCTCTTCTAGGGTGAGCGCCCCGTCGCTCGCTACCGTATGAAAATGGAATGCGCCGTGGATATCCGAAGTTTGAACAAGTTCGATCGGTTTCGACTTTTTAAAGAGCGCCAGATCCGAAGCCCACTCACGAGACTCCGCCGGTACCCATGCGTAACCCGCTGATTCGTAGATCGCTTGCTCCGATGCGCCCGTCGTTGCGCCCAGTTCCGTCCAGTGTTCGGGCGAGGAGGACTGTTTGAGCCATTCAGATTCGAAATTCTTAGCCGCCACCTCATGCAATCTCACCGGAACCTGAGTTTGACGTTGAGAACTCAGTTCATCGAGTTTCGATTTCCAATCGGCGGCCTCCACCGCGCCCTTTTCGATGACGAAGTCGATCGAGTCGATCACTTCTCTCCTCATTCGGAGAGCGCCCGCAAGTTCCACACGTTTTTTAGAACCGGCGAGCTTCTTCAGTGCCGTTTCCAGGAGTAAACCATCGGCTTCAGCGACTGGAAGCGGCTGGAGCCCCTCTCCCGCGCGCAGGAACCGGACGCCTTCTAGGATTTTGGCTTGGCTTTTTTCACCGAAACCTTTCATCGTCGCTAGCCTGTTCTCCGCGCACGCATATTCGAGTTCGCCCAGAGTCTTAATTCCTAAGGTCTCGATGACCGAGCGAGCTTTTTTGGGGCCTAGGCCCGGGACCCGCGAAAGCTCCAAGAGTCCTTCGGGGAGCGCTCGCTCGAGCTCGGCTTGAACCTTGGATTGACCGTTTTGTACAAAGTCCGTAATGACCTCTGCGATCCCCTTGCCGATGCCGGGCAGTTCGGTGAGTTTTCCGGTCCTGGTCCTCGTTTCCCAGTCCTCGGAATCGCCCAACTCACGAATCTTATCCGCGGCGTTTCCGAACGCGCGCGACTTGAACGGATTCTCTCCGTTTAGTTCCATGAGGGTTTTGATTTCTTCCAGTAAGTTAGACAACTGCGAGGCGGTGATCTTCATCTGCATGGTGTGCCTATGAAATAGCGTAGTTAGGTCAGGAATCAATGAGAATCCCGTTTAAACCGTTGAATCGATCAGGTGACATCAAGATTATGAATGCTCTTAAAAATAATCATGATACGAGGCGACCGGAGACTATGAGCGAAGTCCGCACGTAGAAAAGTATTTAATCTTGAAAGGCCGTCATAAAATGAAATCCGCCTCATCCTTCACCCACTCGATCCTTTGCTCGATCCTACTTTTTAGCGTGTGCACCCCATCGACTCACGCGGCGCAAGGTACCTGCATGGCAGTTCCGATTAAAACTGTGAGCTACGTGAGCCAACTCCACTACAGTGTTTTTTGTGAAGATGAGTTCTTTGAGACCAACCCCGTCTGGTCCAGATTCATGGTTTTTCCGCGTTTCAACTCTGAAGCGCTCGCTCAAGACAAACTGATGTCTACGATGACCGAAAAAGGCTACGAGGTGATCAACCCAGTCGTTACGCCGGTTTCCGATATCTCAGAATTCAACACCTACATAGACGATGTTTTTGTCACTCTGTTTGTATTCGAAAAAGCCGGTACCAAACGCATGCAATATCGCCTAGCACTCCTCAGCGAAGCGATGGACAGAAAAAGTCACAGAAAGGATCACCCCAGATTCCAAAACGTCTCTATCCTGAATGGCAAACCCCTATATACCCGCGAATACTATTCAGATCTGACCGAACATGAAGTCATTCAATCCTTGGCAAAAGAAGGGTTCTCGCTCACCCTGGACTCTCAGCCCGCAGTAGGTCTGCTAAATGGAAAAAAATCACCCGTCGGTGACTCCATTGGAAGTGGACATCTGAAATTTATCTTGTTTAAGAAAAACTGAGACCACGTCTCTGCGTTTCTATTTTCGCTGAGTTTGATTTATTCTGTTCACAAGATGCCTCAGCTCAACGACGCCCGTCTCTTTGATCTCCTCTCTGTCCCTACTGCCCCATTTCGAGAAGAAAACGTCAAACGCCACGTAAAACGTGTGCTGACGGACGGCGGTGTGCCTTTTTTCGAGGATAGGACTGGAAACATCCTGGTCGGCGCGAAATCAAAATCCGACTACTTATCCTGTCTTAAATCCCGAGACCCCGAACCACTGCGCATCTTCATCGCCCACCTCGATCATCCAGGCGTTCAAGGACTCGAATGGATTTCCGAAAACGAACTCTCGGTAGAATGGCTCGGCGGCTCACCAACGGAACATTTAGACGGCGCCACCATCTCCCTGTTCAATGCTCTCGGACATGAGTTCAAAGGCACACTCACTCGACCGGAAATGGCGCCCCACGGCCGCGCCTTAGCCCGTGGTGTCGTTCGCGTCGGTCCGGATTTCCCGAAAAAAACCCTCGCCCAAAACTGGGCAGGCTACCTCTCGTTCCGAGCGCCGATCTGGGAAGAAAACGGAATCCTCTATTCCAAGTGCTGCGATGATCTGATCGGCGCTTACGCCATCATTGAACTCGCGCTGAAACAAAATTGGAAAAAGAAGAAACGACCTCCATTCGTCGCCCTCCTATCGCGCGCCGAAGAAGTGGGATTTATCGGAGCCATCGGACATTTCGAAGAAGGTTATCTGAAACAGGGAAAACGTCCGCGTTTCGTCGTCTCGCTCGAAACGAGCCGCACGCTTCCGGGTGCGGACTTGGGCAAAGGCCCGATCCTTCGCTTAGGCGACCGGATGAACGTATTTGATTCGGGCCTCACGAAATGGATGTGTGATACGATCGAATCCAAGTATCCAGGCCAAGGACAAAGACGCGTGATGGACGGCGGATCTTGCGAAGCATCCGCCGCGCTCGCCTACGGACTGCGAACGATCGCGTTCTCCGTGCCACTTGGCAACTACCACAACCAATCGCTTCAAGGCGGCCCGGATGCAAGCCCTACGAACGGGCCAGCTCCTGAGTTCGTTCACCGAACGGATGTTGAGAAACTCCAGGCATTCATCGAGCTCATCGTTACGACGAAATGCCCGATGAGTGATCCCTACAAATCGATTCGGAAGAAATTCAAACAATCTTTTCGAGAAATGGCGTCGCGCCTCAAATAGTCGAAACAGGTGGGCGCGAAGTTAAACTCAACTGGCCTGCATTCGCGAAATTGCGCCCATCGTCTGAGCAATTGCCTGAAGCTTAGTCACTATTTTTTTTAAATAGTTTCAATATATTAACGAGCATGTCCGCAATTTTTTCGTTAGAATCTCAGTCGCATGAACTCATTGCGTTTGAACCTAGCACTGATCACCGCCCTAACTGCGGCTATTCTACCGTCTGAGGGTCGAACCGCACCTCGATGCGAATGCCCGAGCGGTAGTCAGGTCAATACTCAGAACGATGGCTGCTATGTTCGAGAGACTGCCGCCCCGAAAATCTCTCAAGCGCCTGCAAAAATTCAAAACCAATCGATTAGTCGGCAAGTTTCTTGGACTCCAGGATGGACGCTGAATTTCGTCACTCAATCAGTGATTGAATCAAATAGACTCCCCATTCATGGACGGGACGAGCAACGGGGTAGCGAGACCCAGTTCACCTACCGATACCGAGATGGAGGACTGGTCAAGGGCTGGCCATTCGAGCACAAAAACCTACCTGACCAGAACCCGGAATATATGGCTTCGGTCGCCTGGAGTTGGCACTTAGATTCAAATGCATTTGGCCCAGATCTCTCCGCCGTCAAGCCAGGCGACTGGTTGGGACGAACTTATTGCTTAAAAGTCAATCAAGACGAGACCCACACTTTTCTCATCGGTGCCCAGAAGTCTCCTTGGCAGATTAAGATGGACGGAAAACTGATCGCCGATAGTGATCATGAATCCGAACCCAAGCATGAAAATCAGGCCGCATTCCTAGGCGTACCCGTTCGGGCTGGTAAACACAGAGTGGTCGTCCTCCAAAAAGTTCTCGATCCAAAAATCGCCGATTGGTATCCGCGCTACAACTACGCATCATTTATAGACCTAGCCGCACCGCCAGAAACCGTCGCGCAAACGTTTTCTTCAGGGGCCATTTCCGACGTGCTGAGGTTTCAGCGGTTTCAATCGTCGGCTTGGTTTGGCTCCAGATGGGACCTCACTCAAAACAGCGATGGCATCTGTCCTGCTGGCTATTCTTACGACTCGTGCGATACCCAACTTTGTATTCGAGAAGAAGAAACTCCTTGCGCTCAATTGAAATGGGAAGTGACGTCTGCTCCCAGCTGTCAAAATGAGCTGACACTTCGGATTGAAAACCCTTCGACGACCCAAACCATCGACGGTCGATTTTTGATCAAAAATGCACTGGGGCTCGAGCTTGCGCGTTCCGAGATTTCTACTTTCTTCCCAGGTCAGATCGAAAACTCAATCAAAAGCTCACAAATTTTTCCGAACTCGAAATTTGATTGGACAGCGAATGGCCCTTTTTCGATTCATTTCATTCCCGAAGAAGAAGATCGATTGTTCGCTCCAGTTCCCCTGACAATCAAACCGGAACAAATCACTTGTTCCGAAGTCACGGCACTCAAAACCAAACTCGGCTGCTCGGATCCCGTAGAGGTACTGATCTCGAATCTACCAAATGGATCGAGCTACCGAATGGGAATCCAAACCAGCGGACCGACCCCCATCCAATGGAGTGATTCAATTCTAAGCCCTGGGAAGAAACAATTTTCGGTGGGTGTCACTGACATTTTTCCGAATCAGCGTTTCAACGCAGGCACCCGGCTTACGCTACATTTGGAAACCAACGAACCTCCAGGAAATGCCGCACGAAAATTCAGTTTTGAATTCCAGTATCCCGATCAGTGCGCAGATATTCAGATCCAGTCGACCGGGTGCCCGTTGAATTCGTTTCTGGCCAAATCCACTCTCACGACCTCTTCGGGGCCACGCTTGGAAAAATGGGGCATTCGAGACGCCGATGGCCGAATCATTTGGACCACAGAAAATACAGCTGCAGAAAACAATCTCGCGGATACCCGTGAGGTTGAGAAAATGTGGCCCAATTTTCTCGTACCGGGGAAAACTTACGAAGTCTTCTATCATACCTTTTGGACTACCTCCCACCTTGAGGAGGAACGGATTCGGTCCTTTAATTATGATCCCGAGAAGTGCGCCAATTCCGTATTTGGTCCGAATGCATTTTCACCTAACGGCGACCGAATCAACGACGCTTGGAAACCAACCGGCGAAGGCATCGAGTGGCAGGATATCTCTGTTTATAACCGTTGGGGCAATCTCATTTATACCGGATCACCCTCTAACGGCGAGCTCGCCTGGGACGGACGTTCAGACGGCGTCCAATCGCCCCCGGGCAATTATGTCATTCGAGTTCGCTGGAAGACGGTCGGCGAATCTTCCGCAAAGTCGCAATCCAAAGACTTCTCCGTGATTTTACTGACTGACTAATTCTTGGGTGGCAGTTCGTCTTGTCGGATCGGTGTGAAATGGGTTTCGTCTATTGAATGATCAATCCACGACGTGGAATTACATAACTATTATTTAATATTAATCATTGTAGACACTTGTTCGCAAAAACCACTCATCCGCCTACACACCATTTGACCCACCGAGTCACCTTCTATTACATTGCGATTATGTTTAAATCAGTCGCTACCGCGATCCTATTTGCGTCTGCGTCCTTGCTTGCGTTGCCAAATATCGCAACTGCCTGGGACGAGGCATCCCCATCGGAATCAATCATCATCTGGTCGGTCGTAGCGCCTGATGAAAATGTATCCATTGGCGCGAGCGCGGATCCAATCATCGTACGGCTCTCCGCGAACGAACAATTCCCTCTCGGCGCAGGAATTCGTAAGAGCGGCACGAATCAACTCACGGTTCCCTACTGCGTGGCGGTGGTCCAGACGACTAACAAACCGTGTGCACATATTCAGTATTTTCAAATGACCATCGGCCCTAAATCTGACGCGAATGCCATCATCGACTACAGCGTTGGCGCGCCGAAAACTCCGAATGAGACCGTGGATCAAAAAATCGCACGCGTTCCGGTGGGACCGGTTTTCGAGGGTTTCGAGTTCCGCCCGGAGAATTTCCAAAGCAGATTGAGCGACGCAGCCAAAAGCTATTCGGACAAATCCTATAAGAGCGCCCACATCATCTGGAACGGCGTGATGACCGCAGCGAACGCCGCCTATTGGATCTCGATTCTGAGCACCAAGAATCAATACGACCAATCGGTTCCCTGGAGCATGCTTCCGAATGAATGGAAAATCGTTGCTTTCGCAGGTCCCGCCGTTCAAGCCGCGCCCTACCTGTATTCCATGGTCCGTCGCGTGATCTCTGGGGATCGAAAAGAGCGCGCCGCCAAAAGAATGTACCGCGCCTATCTCAAGAGCTTGGACACACACGAAAACTGGACGCTGTTTTTACCGTCCAAGAAAAACAAAGTTTCCGCCGCAGACTACGACCAATTCACTTACTCCCTCAATTTCATGTTCAATAAGGCAACCGTCCTTAAATAATAGGGAAATCGACTTATGAAAAACACATTCACTTTCTTCGTGATTCTTTTGACTTCGATCGGCGCTCGCGCCGAAAGTCAGTCGAGCGTTCAATCACTCGTCGATCGTTTCGTGGAGGAATTTCAATCCGAAGCAGCGTCTGCTAGTGAAAATCTCCGAGTCTATGAAAAACGAATCGCTTTTGCTCTTCATGAGATTCAATCGGGCAAGACCCTCAAGACTTCTCCAGCGCTGGCACTCGTCATTCGAAAATCCCGCGCCAGCGTCGATCTCCAATCATCCCCGACGACTTGGGTATTTACCGCTCCTTTGAGCTGGGCGATCGACCAAATCGAACAGGATCTTTCGGCAAAAACATCTCTTTCAGCGGCTCGCTCAAAACTGACTCGTTTGGGAACTATCCTGAAGTCGATCCGTGTTCGACTCCATTCACGCCCTTAAAACGAAGGAGCATTTATGAAGAAATCCATGATTCAACCCACCATTCTCGCTCTCGTTTTGATCGCCATCACCGGTTGCCGGTTAGAAACCGAGGACCTGAACCCTCAGCCGCTCGTCACCGCTACGCCTACTCCGACGCCTTCTTGGACGCCAACAACTTATCCACCGTCCGGTTGGGTTTCACCAACGAGAGATAATCCCAATGCTCCCTACGCAACCACTCAGTGCGGATGGTTTGATGGCGCAACCAAAGGACTGGGCAGCCGCGGATGGCATGCCTATGCCTTCGTTCAAAACGTCTACTACAGTGCACAGTTTTTCGACAACTACGGCGCCTACAGTCGCGCGAAATGTTTTAACGAAGTGGTGTTCACCTTTGAAAAAGGTTTTTACGCTCAACGTGTTGCTAACGCCAAGAAGACCGCATGCGCTTGTCGGTGGTTTAACGGCGAAATTGTCGACGCTAAACCCGTGGGACTCGGTGAAAGAGGATGGCATCTTTCTTATGCTCTCGAGATTCTTACCGCAAACTCGAAATCGACCGAATTCTTCAGTGCCAAAGAGTATGGCAACGGTGGCTCCGCCTCAGAAGAAGCGTGTAAGCGTTTCCTCGTCGAGAGTAATTTCATCTGCCCGTAAGCTGAGCGCCAAATCATCGGCAGAATCAAGTGGGTCGAGCTACTTTTCGACGCCCGTCGGAGGACTCGACCCGAAACTGAATCTCCTCGGGCTTGTAACAGCGACCACTCACTTCGGCCAAATCAAGTTTTGCTCTCTCGATATCGATGATTCGAGACGCTGAATCGGTAGCATCCATAAACGCGACCGCCACGTAGCGATCGTCCATCGTCGCGCGCGTACGATCAAGCGTACCGGCAGACCAATAGCCGAGAATCCGTGCTGCTTGTTTTTCATCGAGATAGGGGCCCATCAGGCAAATACGCGTCCACGGTTTGCCGATATCAAAATCGCTTGCCGTCACCTGTCCACGTTGTCCGGCTCCCGCCAACTGTGTGTCCAAGCGAGCGATCAGTGCGCGATCATTTCGAAAATAGGCGTAGGGTCCGTACCCCGTAAACCAGGAGAAAACAGTCGCGCTTTGTTTGATCAAGCCACCGGCCCAGATTCGCCCCCCGAGCACGATGAGATCTGCGAAAAACAGGGCTTGGATCAAGCCAAAAACCAAAACAGCCGCGCGGCCCACTCGCCGCCAAACCCTGAGATCCCGCGAAAACAGGAAATAAGAAAGAAAACAGAGTCCCGCGATGACAGGGACCGTCACAATGAACAAAAAAGCGCCTTGAGCATCGATCTGAATCACAATCAGATTCAATGCGGCTACCCCGAGGGCGGCAATTCCACTCAAGACTGCAATCGATCTAAAAACCCATGTTTTCATCCCCAGATCTTCTCAAAGTTTCGAAATCCCTGTCACTCGATACTTGAGCGATTGACAGCCTCCTCGCGCAGCTCTCCACCCTTGCGCCCCTGCTCCAAAAGGAGTAAATCATGGGGCAATTCCCAAGTTTTGACCCTCAATTACCCGCCCTTTTAAGGAGGTTTTTCCTATGGCAACTCGTATTGGCATCAATGGTTTCGGTCGGATCGGTCGTAAAGTCGCTCGCCTCGCGCTGGAGCGCGACGATATCGAAATCGTCGGCATCAACGATCTGACGAACCCACAGACGATCGCTCACCTCTTTAAATATGACTCCGTTCATGGCGTCCTCCCCTACAACGTCAAAGCCGAAGGCAACTTCCTCATGATCGAGACGAAAAAAGGGATGAAGAAGATCGCCCTTTTCGCCGAAAAAGACCCGGCCGCCCTGCCTTGGGGTTCCATTGGAGCCGACGTCGTCCACGAGTGCACCGGTATTTTCACGGACCGTGAAAAGGCCGCTCTCCATCTCAAAGGCGGCGCAAAACGCGTCCTCATCTCCGGCCCTTCCAAAGACGCTGAACTCACGGTCGTTATGGGCGTAAACGAAAAGCAATACGATCCATCCAAACACGTCGTCGTTTCGAACGCTTCCTGCACGACGAACTGCTTGGCTCCGGTAGCAAAAGTGCTCGACGAAAATTTCGGCATCAAGCGCGGAACGATGCTCACTGTTCACGCTTACACGAATGACCAGAATATCCTCGATCTCCCTCACAAAGACCTACGCCGCGCACGCGCTGCTGCACTCTCGATGATTCCAACGACGACTGGCGCCGCAAAAGCGGTCGGACTCGTCCTCCCTCAACTCAAAGGCAAAGTCGACGGCCTCTCGATCCGCGTTCCGACTCCGAACGTCAGCATGGTTGATTTCACGGGCGAGCTGAATAAGCCTGCAACCAAAGAAGAGATCAACGCTGCCCTCAAGAAAGCCGCAGAAGGCGAATTGAAAGGCGTACTCGCATTCTCGACCGATCCTTGCGTCTCTCACGACTACAACGGAAACATCTCGTCCTCGACGGTCGACGCAGAACTCACGAGCGTGATCGATGGAAACTTCATCAAGGTGATCTCTTGGTATGACAACGAGTCCGGTTTCTCGGCTCGTATGCTCGACCTCACCGCGTTCGTCGCAGCGAAAGGCCTCTAATCCATGGCTAACCCAACGGAGTCCAGAGCTCCGACCATTCGTTCAATTCGCGATTTTTCGCTCGCGAACCAATCCGTTTTCATGCGGCTCGATTTCAATGTGCCAATCGTGAACGGCGAGGTGGGTGACGATACTCGCATCGTTGAGGCTCTGCCCACGATCCAGTACGCACTCGAGAAAAACGCCAAGGTCGTCATCGGCTCCCACCTCGGTCGTCCAGACGGCAAACGAAATCCTTCGTACTCGCTTGAACCCGTTGCAGTTCACTTAGCCAAGCTTCTGGGGCAAGAAGTCACGCTCGCGGACGATTGCATCGGCGAAGGCATCGAACTCATGGTCAAAGGCATGAAGGCCGGCACCGTCCTCTTGCTCGAAAACCTCCGTTTTCACGCTGAAGAAGAAGCGAATGATGCTGAGTTCGCGAGCCGTCTTTCACGCCTCGGCGATATCTACATCAACGACGCATTTGGGACCGCTCACCGTAAGCATGCTTCTACTTACGGCATGGCGCAAATCGCCTCCCAAAAAGGCATGGGCTTTTTGATCGAAAAAGAACTGAAGTACTTGCAGCCCCTGGTCGCAAGTCCTGCAAAACCGTTCTATGCACTGCTCGGCGGATCCAAAGTTTCCGATAAGATCAAGACGATCGAAGCGCTCCTGCGCGAAGTCGACGGCATCTGCATCGGCGGCGCGATGGCGCACGCATTCTGGAAAGTCGAAGGAACACCGATTCCAGAGGGCGCAAAACAGCCGAAAGCAGAAGACGTAGAAGCTGCTCGGTCGATCATGGCGGACGCCAAGCGCCGCGAGATTCCGATTCTGATCCCCGTCGACACGAACGAAGGATTCGATATCGGACCCAAAACGGTCGAGAAATTCTCCGAGTTCCTCTCCAACGCAAAAACGCTGTTCTGGAACGGACCTCTTGGTTGGTTTGAAAAATCGCCTTATGAAGCGGGCACCTTTGGCGTGGCTAAAAATCTTGCCGAGGTCAGTGCCGTCAAGATCATCGGCGGTGGCGACACCGTTTCGGCGATCAAACAGAGCGGACTCGCAGAGAAGTTTGATCACCTCTCAACGGGCGGTGGAGCGGTCCTAGAATTCATCGAGAACGGCTCTCTTCCCGGGATTGATATCCTCAAGAACCGTTACAAGCCTGAGACCACGCAGACTCTCACCCGCGAGAAAATCCGCGGATGAGCGAACGTCGATTGTTCCGCCGTCGTGCACTGTGGATCGCCGGCAATTGGAAAATGAACGGAACGAGAGCTGAAACGCAGGCATTTTTTGATGCGTTGAAATCATCGTTCCCGAAGTCTGATCTACCGGCAGCTTTGCACACGGCGATTTTCGTTTCTCCGCTATCAATCGACCGCGCACTCACCGTGCGCGGCGATCTTCCAGTGGAGATCGGACTTCAGAACGTGCATTTTGAATCCAAGGGCGCCTACACGGGCGAAATTTCGGGCCCTATGGCGCTCGAAGCCGGAGTAAAACTGGCGCTCGTCGGCCACTCAGAGCGTCGCCAGTACTTCGGCGAAACGGACGCGACGGCAAAACGCCGAACCGAGAGCTTACTTGCACAAGGATTCACGGTCATTCACTGCATCGGTGAAACCAAAACGGAACGCCTCGAGAATCAAACCGAGAACGTTCTCGCTCGCCAAATCGACGATGGATTGCCGACGGAATATTCTGACCGCTTGATCGTCGCTTATGAGCCAGTTTGGGCAATTGGAACCGGACTGACGGCGACCCCTGAACAAGCCGAAGAAGCTCACGCATTTATCCGTGCCCGCTTGGCCACCTGCTACAACCGAGAAGCGGCCGAAAAACTCCCGATCCTTTACGGCGGAAGCGTGACTCCAGAGGTATTTCCGGCACTTCTCGCGCTTCCAAACGTGGATGGCGGACTCGTGGGTGGGGCCAGTCTCAAGCCGGAGAGTTTCCGCACGTTGATTGAGCAAGGTGTCGAGGCGAGTCGTTCTGCCGAATAGGCACCCGAAAACGCCTCCACGGATTCTGATTTCACCGCGTGCAATAGACCGGTGAAACGACCACGACATCCCGGTATTGTTGCCAGTGCCCGTTTGAAAAAACTTCACCGATGATCAAGCAACCCATTTGCGACCGTTTGAACTGATCACGGATCTCATTCCAGATACGTGAGGTCCGATCGCAGGTGTGGAAAATTTCGCGATTTTTACTATAGTAGTCCGGAAGATCGGCGATTTTCTCCATCCAACTTGGGACACCATTCGGTAGAGAAATACTGAACGAACAGTCGCTGTCCTGATCGATCGTGACTTTAGGAGCGCGATTCGACAAATTTGCGGAAAGTGACGAGTTGAATGTTTTGCTGATGACCTCTGAATCATTGGATGTCACCGGATCTTCTTGTCGCAATTCGATGGTGATGAGCGGCTGCACTTCGCAACCTCTGACTCCCTTGATACTGCAGGGAACCTTGTCTTGACCCAATGCACTCAGGCAAACGATCATCCCAAAACCAAAGTAAAATACCTGACTCATCAATTTCGCTTTTAACATTCTGCCGTCCTAATCGTTCCTAAAGTGTCCGCTCGAGAATTCGCCTCATTTTACCGGTTTTGCGCTCAGTCGATGAGTCAGAACTTTGGGTCTAGTCTGTAGACCTCATTTCGAAGCCTACCGACGACTTCACTTAGGCTTGTTTTAAGGCCCCATCTCTTCTAGACTGGCCGATATGTCGACTCTGATCACCGTTGTCCATTTCACGACCTGTGTCCTGCTCGCTATCGTAGTGTTGCTCCAATCCGGCAAAGGCGCCGAGATCAGCGCATCCTTCGGCGGTTCGAGCCAAACGGTTTTCGGTAGCTCCGGCGGCGCAAACTTCTTCACGCGACTGACCTTCGCTCTCGCTGGCATTTTCATGCTGACTTCAATCACGCTCACGGTGATGTCAAATCGCAGCAAAAAAAGCGTATTCGACGGAATGCCCGCTGCGGTTTCCACTGAATCCAACGTTCCTGCGGCCGCACCTCCTGCAGGCACTGCTCCAGCCGCTCAAACGGCTCCTGCGGCACCAGCAGCTCCAGCGAAACCTTGATCGTAGCTCGTCCGAAGTTCGGTCACTCGTTTTCGGCTCTTGTCCTTTCGATCCTCTTAGGCGGACTTATCCCGGAAGCTCGCTCTGCGAGCCTAGATCCGGCTGAGTTTCAAAACGCCGCCGCGCTTCTGGTGGAATCAACCGTTGCTGCCGTCATCAAGACGGTCGGCTTGAGCGGCGAATTTCGTCCGATTCTCGGGGCCACGCCCCCAGGCGGCCTCTCCGGAACAAATCTAGGACTCGTCGTTCACGTCTCCGAAACACCGAGCGAGTTCACTGATGCGCTCGTGGCAGCCGGATACAATAAACCACCGTTTTCCTCCCTTCCAGCCGGACACATCATCCTACAACAGCGATTGGCGTCCTTCTGGACAATCGGTCTGGGCTACCTCAAATATGACGATTTCAAGCTCATGGGAGCAAACACTCAGTTTTCCTGGGAAACCGATGAGGGCCCCAGTTTCGCGCTCCGGGTGAACTACTCGAAAAACGAACTCGGTTTCGTCAAAACCCAAACCTGGAGCCCGAGACTCGTTGCCTCGAAACCGCTGTTGTTCTTCGAACCTTTTGTAGGCGTCGGTTACACGAGCACTCAAGGCACCCTCACCATTCCGCTCACGATCGCTGGTCAAGCCGTCACCGTAAACGCCAAAGGCGCGGTATCGGCGTTTAACGCTTTCGGCGGCTTGATCCTTAACTTAGCCGCGCTTTCTATCGCGTTCGAAGGCACTTACTCCACGACCGGAATCAACGGCGTCGGCGCTCAGTTCGCGCTCAGGCTATAGGAGCAAGCCTTTCTGCTCGGGACGCTAAGTCCCTCGCTTCGGGGCGAGGTCTGGTGATTGAGAAACGAAGAACTGTTCACCTAACCAGTTCGCGTAGCGCCAGCCCATACGTAGTGCGCACTTCCATACGCAATTCGCTACCTACGGGCAGCTTATGGACTGCGGAATCTCGAAAATGCTTCGCATTTTTCTGCGTTTGCGTTCCCGCATTCGCGGCTATTCAAATCTCTCCGGACGGAATGGGCGTGGATTTGTGACCGGCTCACGACCCAGCATGAGGTCGGCACAGAGACGCGCCGATCCCGGAGCCGACTGGAGGCCCAACATCTGGTGACCCAAATTGTAAACGAGGTTCGAGACTTTCTTGGATTTCCCGACCATCGGGACGCCATCCGGCGTACATGGACGAAGTCCGCGCCACACTTCATGGAGGCGAGGATTCTCGGCCACTTTGAGGTATTTGTGCGATCCCGAGATGATGTTGTTCACACGTCGAGGTGTGATGCTTTCGTCCCCGTCCACCAGTTCCAATGTTCCGGCTAAGCGCACGGAATTCTCGCGAGGAGTGACCGCAATCTTGCGATCGACGATCATGAGTGGGTAAGTTGGCTTGGTCTCAAATTCGTCGACGATCAAGCTGTAACCTTTGCCACCCAAAACCGGAATTTTCACTCCGAGTTTTTTCTCGAGCTTCGGCGACCAGGAGCCCGTCGCCAAAACGACTGTCTCGGCTTTGAACTTGCCGCGCGTGGTGTGCACTTCGGAAATACGGTCGCCTTCGATCGCGAAATCATAGACCTCAGCGCGATTCAGGAATTTACCGCCCGCCTGCTCGAACTCTTTTGCAACGGCTTGCACGGTCAAGAGTGGTTCAACCGAGGCTTCGGTCGTGAAATGCACGCCACCTTCGATGACCGGTTTCAGCGCTGGCTCAAGTGAGAGCGCATCGGATTTCGAAAGCATTCGACCTGGAATGCCTTGCTCGCCCATGAGTTTGTATTCGTTTTCGATCGCTTTCATTCCGTCAGCGGTACCACTGACCATGACGAGACCTTTTTGGTCGAAAGCAAACGTGCCCGGTCGGCGTTCATTCAATGCTTTGTAAAAATCGAGACTCACTTTGGAGATTTTGACAAGAACCTCGATGGATTCTCTCATCTGGCGCTCATTCATGGCGGCCAAAAATCCGATCATCCAACGAGCTAACCGCAAATTGAATTCCGGTTTGATGTAGAGCGGACTGTTGGGATCCATCAACCAGCCGATCGACTTGAGGAACATGCCCGGCTGCGGAAGTGGCATCGCGAAACAAGGCGTAACCCAACCCGCGTTTCCGTACGAGCAACCCATTCCCGGTTCACCACGATCAATCACGGTCACCTGGCGCCCCGATCGCTGGAGTTCATGCGCGAGCGTCATCCCAATAATACCGCCGCCGATCACCAAAACATCCACATTCAACGATTCGTTCATCTTCGCGTTCATGACGTCGTCCTCTACTTATTTGCGATATGAGATCATCAGTTGACTCAGTAGTACAGCTGCATCACTCAATTTTTTTACAAAGGAAAGCCAGTTTAAGCCGTTTCTCGAACCAAGCGAGCGGCACTTTGGAACTCGTGACTAGATCGAGAGTAAACGTTTCAAGACCGCCCGAGGTGCGAGCGTCCAAAACCATCGCGATTGAATGCACACCATCGCGCTCGAGATAAAATGCCTTTTCGACGACGACAACCTGCCCTGTGGTCAAAGGTTTTTGGTCAAAACCATGCGTCCAGGTCCAATCGAATGCACCGCCGGAAAACCGATGCATCCAATTTGAACGAGTGCGAGTCGTCGTCCTCACCTGCGGATCGAAGCTAACAGGAGCGCGTGATTCCAGGGCGAGCTGATAGTTTCTAACGAAGGCTTCGTCGAGAACTTCACTACCTGGACAAGGCAGAAAAGCTTCGTCAACTCGCGCAACTCGAGCCTCGGAAAAAGAACACAAAATGAGACAAACAGTGGTGAGCACAACGGGTTTCATCACAAGATCTCCTTTGTAACACACCTCCCCTTAAATCGCGACGAGGAGCCCGAATTCCACAATGTAGAATTTCACTTGAGCGAGCGATCGAGCAATGATTAATCCTTAGACAAATGCTGAAACAAAAATGGATTTTGGGATGGGTTTGGGTCTCTTTTGTTTGTATTTCTACGGCATCCGCCTCTGGCCGCATTGCGCTTGTCTATGATGGCCCAGGAGTCTGCCCAGAGTCCTGTGCTCAGTCGGCCGCGGACATCGCCACTCAGGTAGGATATCAGGTGCGTATGGTCGGCCCTCAGGCCCTCCGCGAGGGCGCGACCATTGGCGAAGCTCGTGCGTTTTTCCGAAACGTCGCTGTCTGGATTCAACCGGGAGGCGTTTCTGTCACCGCGGCTCGCGCCATGACATCCACTCTCAAGATCGCCATCCGCGATTTCGTCGGTCAAGGCGGCGGCTATGTCGGGTTTTGTGCGGGCGCATTCCTGTCAACTCCGATGGTCGGCACGACGACGACACCAGGACTCGGGATATTCCCCGGAGTCACCGAGCTGTACAGCAACTACAAAAGATTTCCTCACGAACACGGCGTCTCGATCGAGCGCATGAACTGGGCAGGACGCGTTCGGCACATCTATTTCGAAGGTGGCCCGATCATCCGAAATTTCCATCCGTCGGTGGAGGTCATCGCGACTTACGACTCCGGACAGGTGGGTGCCGCGCGCGCGACGTTTGGACGCGGTCGAGTTTTCATCACCGGCGCGCACCCTGAAGCCCCTCATTGGTGGCCAGGATCTGAAAAAGTTATCGACGTCGATGGGCCCGATCAAGACCTCGCCGCCGAGATGGCTCGCTGGGCAGGATCAGCGCCCTAATCCAGACCGATATTAAAACAAAAAACCCCCGGTGCGGTAACGCCGCCCGGGGGTTTTCTATTTCTTAAGTCAGCCTACGGATTACTTACGTTCCCAATGGAACTTGTAAGGAACGGCCACAGGGTCTTGTGGCTCCGCTTTCTTGTAGAGGCCGCGGAATTGCTTCACGAGATCCGGCCACTTGGTCGAGAACTCGTTGTATTTCGCGGTTGCGCGATCTCGGCGATCTTTCAAGATCACGTTCTGGCGAGCTTGAGCATCAACCGTCAAGCGAGCCTTACGGGCGGAGCGGAGCGCTTCGGCGGCTGCTTTGATCGCAGCTTTCTTAGCGTCACCCGATCCGGAGATCTGCTTAGACAGTTCGGATCCTTTGTACTTGCCGAGTCCGTAGACGCCGACGTTCTTGAAGTTCGAAACCGGATACTGAGCCGTCGAAGATACGACGACTTTTTTACCGGTAGAGTCGAAGCCCGTTTGAACGCTGATTTGAATACGGTTCGAAAGAACGATCTCTTTGTTGATCAAGACTTTCTGACCATCGATGGAGAACGTTTTTGACTTCTCGATACGAGCGACCGTCGATTTCGCAGCTTTACGTCCGCCGATGAGCGAGCAGTCGTAATCAGCGTCATCCAGTCCATCGTAATATCCTTCGTCGTAGTAATCGTCATACGCCGTTGCATAAGCCGAGTTGTAATACGAGGTGTAGAACTTGGAGTACTGCGGATTGTAGGCCGCCGTGTAGTAGTACTCGTAGTAATAGTCGTAGTACGAGGCGTAGAACGAGTTGTACAGCGCATTGTAGTTAGCCCAATAAGCATTGGAAACCGCAGGACCAAACGCAGCATTGTATGCAGCCGTATAGGTGCTGTTATAACCAGCCGTGTAGCCTTCGTTGTAACGCTTGGTTGCGCCTGCCGATGAGCCATCTTTCTCACCGTTCGATTTGCCAACGCTCGTTCCAGAGGACGTTGCGGAATCGATCGTTGCTTGGTCTTTCAAACCATCTGCGTAGCCGGCCTGGTATTCGGTGTTCGCCGCTTTTCCATCCGCATAGCCTTGGTTGTAGTTCGCTTGGAGAGCAACCGTTGCATTGTAACCGACTTGTTCACACTGAGTGCGAATGTCTTCGATCTTCGGTGGAACAATTTTTCCATTCGGAGAGCTCGGAGTCGAATACTGAGCATTGAGGTCACAGGCCTCTGCTCCGACTTCATAACCATCTGCATAGCCGTCATCATATCCATCGGCGGCACCTTGCTCGGCACCCTCTTTTGCGCCGTAGTACTTACCTTCGGCGATACCATCGTCGTTACCTTCCTTGACGCCGTAGTAGTAGCCGTCGTCTTTGGCGTCGAGATCTGCAGCGTAATCGGCATTCACCTTGGCATCGTTATATCCCTTGGTCGTACCATCGCGAGAACCATTCGCCGCGCCTTCGGCGGAGCCTTTGGCCTGACCAACCGAATAGCCTTGGTTGTAATTTGCGATATTGTTGTAGGCGGTGCTGAACGCCGTATTGTAGGCAGGAGTATAGGCCGCAGAATAAGCAGCATCGTACTTCTGTTTGTAGATGACCGCTTTGCCGTCAGCAAAACCTTTTTCACGGGTCAAGCCCTCTTTGCCGGCCTTATAACCTTCGTCGTACTTAGTTTTGTTATCGGTCGTCGCGCGGTCCTTGCCCTTGTTGAAAAGCGGAAGACCTTCGGTCGTTTCCGCTTGGCAGGTGCGAGGATTCACTTCGTCATACTGTTTACAGGAAGAAAGCGCGGAGAGCGCGATCGCTGCGGAGAGGATGCTATAATAATAAGGTTTCATGTGAGTCACCTCTTAGAACGCGCGGGACGCGGTTTCAACCAAGCTCAGAGCTTTAGAAGCATCAGAGGCGAGGGTGTTGAGTTGTTCCGCTTTGGCTTTTGCGGAGAGTTTGTTGGAGTCGATGATCGTGTTGATCGACTTGAGGCTCGCATCAACAGCAGCGACTGGAGACTGACCGATCACGCTCGCGATTTTCGCGTCGTTTTCAATTGCTTCGGCCCGGTTGTTGTTGAAGATCGTGCGGAGCTTCAGCTGGCTTTTTTTAATCGCATTTTGAGCGAAGATATCGAGCTTGCCGGTTTTGATGCTATTTGCGGTGATTTTTTGAATCGCTGCAAGGTGGCTTTGAGCCAACTTGAAATCAGCGACGCCCGCAGCTTGGCTAGAAGCCGAAGCGGCGAACAGTGCGAGAACCAAGGACTGCTTAAACATAAATTCACTCCTCGAACAAGAAACGCGGGGGGTTGGTATTCGTCATTCCATCTAGAACGACAAGCCCGTCACTATAAACGGTTTTGCTCGCACTACAAGCTTCCCTACGTACGCTTACATGAAGTTTATTAAATACATGATTGATGAATGAGCACTCCACGAAGACGAATGTCTTGTTCCAAGACGATTCATGTTCGGTCTGCAACTAAGAATAGATTGAGCAATCTTGTTTGGTCGCCAGCCGCGCGACCCCCGGTCAAGGAAAACCCAGTCCTGAAAGTTTACAATCTTGCGCCAAACTTAGAAAAATTTTGACGACAGCCCCTTTCAGTTCGCGATCTTTTTCATGCTCCAGCGCCCCTTAAACCTTCGTTCATCCGTGCTGTCACTTATAGTGCCGAACAAGCAGGCCACTTTTCAAAACCAGGTCGAACCGGACCCACTACGTTTCACCGTCAAAAAGACCGAAAATGAATGACCAGGGGTGATTCTATGTTCGCGCGTATATCTTTTGTATTGAAGCCGATGTGGGTAGTGCTTGCTGTTTCCATTGCAGGCACGGGTTGCTCTCAGCGCGTGAACTCTTTTGACTTCTTGGGCGGCCAAAAATTCGGGCAAGGCAACAACGAAGCAACAGGACCTAAGAACACGCGAGGAACGGTCGTTCCAATCGAAAATGGCAAGACGATCCCAATTGCGATCCCGACTCAATTTCACTCCCCTGCCAAGATCGAATTGATCTCCGGCCCGGGAGAAGTTCTCCCTTCGGGTGAGTACAAAGCCGATTGCGGCACCACCGGCTGCCCAGCTGAGGCACTGGTGCGCATCACGGATCCCGTGAACGGCGATACTCATGAAATTCCCTACGCGATTTATCTCCCGATTCGCCTGCCTCCCCTGAATCCAGGAGAGATCGTAGACGGCGATCCGCTCCGAGGCGGTCCAGCCGAGAACGGCTACGGTGAGACCACCTACTCGATTAGCCCCGTTTGCAAAATCAATTCGAAGACGGGAGTCATCTCCGATTGCCCAGAGGTGAGCGTGCCGACGACCGTCGAAGTCAAAGCTTGCGACGCGATCAACAACTGCGATACCGAGACGTTCATCCTCCAACCACGATTGAAACTCGTGCCCGCGGAAAAAACCGTTCGCACCGGAGATACGTTCACTCCTACCGTCACTGGTGGCGTCGGTAAGAAAACTTGCAAGATTGTCTCGGGCCCGGGATCCATTAACCCAGACACCTGCCAATTTACGACTGCGGGCTTGGGCGATACGGTCATCGAGGCTTCCGATACGGCTAAACACACTGTTCGCGGAAAAATAACGACCGTCGATCAACTCGGCATCCAGGTGTTGCCTCCAGTGATCACGGTTGACAACACTGCCAAAGTCTCTGGTATCGGTGGCATTACTCCATACAAATACAAATTGCTCTCCGGACCTGGCTCGATCAACGAAACGACCGGAGTCTATACAGCATCCGCCGTTGGACGTCCGATCGTGGCCGTCGTCGACGCCGGAGGTCTCACTGCATCGCAATCGATCGAAGTGGTCGCTCACTACACGATTAGCGCGTCTCCGGCGAAAATCGCTCCGGGCAATACCTCAGCGATTCAACACAGCGGTGGCGTCCCTGAGTTTAAGTGCACCGTCACCGGCCCCGGCACACTTGCCGGAAACGTCGTGACCGCGACCGGCGTGGGAATGATCAAAGTGAGCTGCAAAGACGCCGTCGGCAACCTTGCGGCAACGACGATTGAATCCGTCACTGCCCTCAAAGCGATGGCGACGCCTCCTCGCATCACACCTAAGAATACCTCGCTCGTCAGCGCGACAGGCGGCGTGGGTCCCTATAATTTTGTGAAGTCAAATGGCCCGGGCTCGATCAATGCATCCAGCGGTCTGTATCAACCGACGGAGCCCGGCACGGCTACGATCAAGGTCTGTGATTCGATCACGAATTGCGAATTGGTAACGATTGAAATCCTCCCGCTTCTGGATTTCGCTCCCGCCGAAGTAGCCATCGAACCCGGCAAAACCCATCAGGTTCCGGCAACCGGCGGAGTTCCTACGCTCGTTTATTCCCGGGTCTCGGGTCAAGGCACGATTGATCCCACAACCGCTCTATTCACGGCGCCAAACGTCGCCGGCACGACCGTTGTACAGGTCAAGGATAGCCTCGGAAATACGGCTACTCGAACCTATAAAATCCAGCTCGCAGAAGTATTCAAAGTCGATCCGATCGAGAAGACGCTCACGACTGGAGAAAAATTCACGCCGACGTTTACCGGCAACAAAGGCAAGATCACTTGTAAGATCATCTCCGGTGGTGGAAAACTAGACGAACAGCCCGTGGGCACGTACGTTGCTCCGGCCACTCCAACGACCGCAGCTGTCCAATGCGAAGATGAATCCGGGGCTCAAGTTTCGACGATTTATAAGGTCGTCACCGGCCTCACGCTTACTCCATCTACTGCATCGGTTCCTGCTCTCATCGGCTCGCAAACCTACACGGCGAGCTCGGGCACGGCTCCTTACGTGTATACGCTCGACTCGGGATATGGAACGATCGACGCGTCGACCGGAGTTTTCACTTCTAAGAAACTCTGGGTTGGAGACACGAGTAGCGCCGTGATCAAAGTCACGGACAAGGCGAACAAAACTGCGACTGCAACCGCAGAACTGCCACCGAGCATCGTTCAGTGGGGATCCAAGTCGGACACCTCAAAAGAAAATATCTCAGGCGGTAGCGTCGCCGACGCCCAAGGCAATCTATACGTCGTCGGATCAACAACGGCGTCGGATGCCGGAGATCCGCTCGGAACCGGACATGGATTGCAGGATTGCTTGATCAGCAAACTGAATTCTCAGGGACAGTTGATTTGGGCGAAACAGATCGGCGGCGGCGCCGGTCGCTCTACTGCTTGTTTCGGTTCCGCGCTCCTCGATCCGGCAGGCGCGCTCCATTTCACGGGCGGCACGAATAGCCCGGACATCGGCACGTTCGTCGTCGGTAAACACCGCGACCCTCAGCAGACGAACGATCACTCGTCCGGCTTGTACGGCAAAATCGATGCAAACGGGAATCTCGTTTTCATCAAACTCATGGGCGCCAAAGACGTGCTCCCCGACCAACGCTGGGAAATGCACGCACGGCAAATTGCCCGAGCCAAATCCGGCGACATCTATGTCACTGGCTCCGTTCTCAATGCGAACCAGTATCGAGATATCGGTACGGGTACGGGTGGATCAGTCACTCCGCTGATTTGGAGATTCGGATCGAACGGCCAGTACAAAGACGCAGTTCAAGCGTCCTACGTCGGCTCTCAAGCGTCGGAATTACCGTCTGCGATCGTGATCGACGACGATAACTCTTGGATCTATATCGTTGGCTATGGCACGGGCTGCGCACCAAATTCCGTGACCGGGTACCCTTGTAAAAAAGAATGGGAAACCAAGGTTACACGTATCGACCTGGAACTCACTCGAACCGATTGGATGGTCGGCATGGGAGGCCTCGAAGGAGGCGTTTCTGCGGCGGTTCTCGACGATGATCACAACCTTTGGATCGCAGGGATGCACGAACAAGCCGTATATCCACTGACAGATGGCGAGCGCAGCGCTCACGATCTTACGGTATTCAAGCTCTCATCGGGAGCCAAGGTCCTGAATCACGTGACCTTCGGTGCGGGCAAAAACGCGAACCAAGGTGCGGAGTATCAGTGGTCATTCAAAGCCTGGGCACTGGAAAACGGCGGAGTTACGCTCTCTGGATCGACCAACGGCACGCTCGGCAAGCAATATGGAACCAAAGGCACGAGCGACGTGTTCATCATGCAACTCGACAAGAACGCCAAATCGATCTGGCGCTCCCAAGTCGGCTTCAAGAACGCTTCGATCATTCAGAGGGGCATGGTGCTCAATCCACAAGGTGGCTACTACGTGACGGGCGAGAGCAACTACGACAAGCCGAACCTGCAGCATAAGACCCATCAGAAGATCGACCACTTCTTGCTGAAATTCAGCGAAGCGGGTGTGCCTCAGCACTAAACCGAAAATCACCTGTTCGTTTGCCGGGCTCCTGCCCTTTCGGCAGCAACAAATAAAATGAAAAAGCCCCGACCGCGATTCGCGGCCGGGGCTCTGATTTTCAGCGAAATGAACGAGGCGTTTAGCCTTTGGCGTTCTTCTTCTCTTGGTATTTCTTCATCATCTCGTCTTGGACGTTACGAGGTACGACGGAGTACTTAGCGAATTCCATCGTGAACTCTCCCTTGCCCTGCGTAGCGGAGCGAAGGTCGGTCGAGTAACCGAACATCTCGGTGAGCGGAACTTCAGCTTCGATGATGGCGTAGCCTTCGTTCGTAGCGGAAGAGATGATCACACCGCGGCGTTGGTTGATCTGACCCATGACGGAGCCCTGGAACTCTTCTGGAGCTTGGGTCTCTAGCTTCATGATTGGCTCAAGGACCGAAGCGCCGGCTTTTTCGTAACCTTCACGGAATGCCATGATGGACGCCGTACGGAACGAGAGTTCGTCGGAGTCGACATCGTGGTAGTTTCCGTCGTTGATCACGACGCGAACGCCGACGACTGGGAATCCAATCAAGCGGCCTTCTTTGACGGCTTCGACGAAACCTTTTTCGCAAGCAGGGATGAAGTTACGTGGAATCACACCGCCGGCGATTTCGTCGACGAATTCGAACGTCTGAACTGCATCAGAAGGTAGGGGTTCAACGTAGCCAGCCACGCGAGCGTACTGACCTTTACCGCCGGACTGCTTCTTGTGGGTGTAGTTGAAGTCGGCTTTTTTCGTGATGGTTTCACGGAAAGCGACCTGTGGCTTACCAACGATCACTTCGCAGTTATACTCGCGCTTGATGCGCTCGCAATAGATCTCGAGGTGAAGCTCGCCCATGCCGGAGATGATCGTCTCGGCGGATTCCTCGTCACGGTGGACGCGGAAGGTCGGGTCTTCTTTCGTGAACTTGTTGAGAGCTTTCGAGAAGTTCGTCGAACCGGCTTTGTCTTTCGGAGCGATCGACAGGCTGATCACGGCGTTCGGAACGAACATCGAGGTCATCGTGTATTTCACTTTGCCGTCGGTGAACGTATCGCCCGAAGCGCAATCGACACCGAAGAAAGCGACGATATCGCCGGCTTTAGCCGTTTGGATATCGGTCATTTGATCGGAGTGCATCTGCACGAGACGTGGCACTTTTACGCGCTTGTCGTTGTTGCAGTTGATGATCTGTTCGCCTTTTTCGACCTTACCTTGGTAGACGCGCATGTAGGTCAGCTGACCGTAGCGGCCTTCGTCCAATTTGAATGCGAGTGCAACGAACGGAAGTGCGGTGTCGCTCTTCAGAACGACCTTCTCTTCGTTGTTGTTTTGGTCGAGCGCCAAGTTCTCGCGTTCCGTTGGGTTCGGGAGATAGTACGTGACTGCGTCGAGAAGAAGCTGAACGCCTTTGTTTTTGTATGCAGAGCCCATCATCACCGGAGTGAAGTTGAGGGAAAGCGTAGCAGCGCGGATCGCTTTGCGAAGCTCGTCGACATTTGGCTCTTTGCCTTCGAGGTACATCATCATGACGTTTTCATCGAACTCGCCGACCGCCGCGATCAGGCTCTCACGGGATTTTTTGCAATCTTCGAGGAGTTCCGCAGGAATTTCTTCTTCGCGGATTTTTTCGCCGTTTTCGCCGTCAAAGTAGAACGCTCTCATCTGAACGAGATCGACGACGCCTTTGAATTGGTCTTCAGCGCCGATTGGGTACGTGATGAAGTGAGCGTTGTGCGAGAGCTTGTCATTCAGCATCTGACGGCCGCGGAACGGGTTAGCACCAGCGCGGTCCATCTTATTGATGAAGCAAATGCGCGGTACTTTGTAGCGTTTCATTTGGCGGTCGACCGTGATCGATTGCGACTGAACGCCGGCAACCGAGCAAAGCACGAGAACGGCGCCGTCGAGAACGCGGAGCGAACGTTCCACTTCGACCGTGAAATCCACGTGGCCCGGAGTATCGATCAAGTTAATGTTGTAGTCTTTCCAGGTACAATAGGTCGCTGCCGATTGAATCGTGATGCCTTTTTCACGCTCGAGATCCATGGAGTCCATGGTGGCGCCGACGCCGTCTTTGCCTTTGACTTCGTGAATGGCGTGAATGCGGTTGGTGTAGAACAAGATCCGCTCGGAGAGCGTGGTTTTCCCGGAGTCGATGTGGGCCGAGATCCCGATATTCCGAATCTTATCCATCGTAATCTGATTATCAGACATGTCTTAGTCCTTCTTTAAGCTGTCGTTCTAGGCTCGCAAGCGAACGCCCGAACGGGATTCTTTCTTTCCTTTGAACTCGACCAATCCTCTAAAAATACGCGGCTAGAAATAAAACTAGGGCGTCAGTTCAGGTCCAAAGACCCGTCTGTTTAGTGAAATAAACGGCGCAAAGCGGTGCCACAAGATTTAACCGGATGGGGTCCTGCCTGGCAAGTGGGAAAAAGGGCTGAGAAAATCCTCCTCAGCCCCCAGGATCGATCTCATAAAAAACGATATTCACTCGTTTTTTCAAAGACTTAAGCAGGACCACTCCGGCTTCAATCGGGTTCAATTCCGGTCCTACCGGCCTTCAAAATGAAGAACGATAGAGATCGGTCGGTGCAAAACGGATCGGCAAAGCCGGCGCAGTCGCCGAAAATCTGAAGTTCGGGGAGCGAATCGTCCCCTGAGTGAAATCGCTGACGATGTTAAAAAAGAACGATCCACGATAACGGCCATTCACGACGACGTCGTAGTATCCGGGCGCAGAAAGATCAGGAGATTTACGTCCCACTTTAAAGGATAGGTCGCCGTATTCTTTTCCTACGCTCGACAAACAGACTCCAGATTTACGACTGGTTTGAACTTCGATCAGTCCGGTCTGCATTTGAACAATGTCGCCTTGATCCCCACGGAGTACGGGAGTGCGCACCGAGTATGAGTCAACGGACATGCCGCAGAGCTGAGCGAAGGTATCTACGGATTCCCATCCGATGCTCAACCATGAATCCGGGCCCGCGACCGGAGCGCCTGGTTCGCGATCCGCAAGTGTTACGCGCACATTGACCGGCACATTTGCCGCCTGATTTGCAAACACTTGAGCAGGGCTGAAGACTCCAGCCAACAAACTCAACAGAACAGAAAAAACGCTCATATTCGATTTCATCAGTAGTCCTTTCAAAAAGAATTTGGACTCCCCTACCCTGCTCCGAAGAAATGAGCAATTTCCCGATCGCATTTCGTTTCAAATATGATCCTTGGAGGCAAACTTGGAACCATCCACTGGATCACTACCGCTGATGTGCTTCCGGCAAATCACCCATGAGTGCTCGATTTTCTTCGCGCCGTACCGACCAATTTCCGGCGGGATCGCGAATCAGTTGGAATTGCTCTTTTAAGATTTCCATGGGCCCTTTGGTCGCGCTTACGTCCCAGAATATTGAAGTCACGGCTTTCGGCATGCGCTGGAGGTCGACATGATCTGCGGTCGACACGCCGTTTTCTAGTTGCCCCGTGAACTCGAGCTGACCTCTCAAACGATCTGCATCCGGACCACTCACCTGAGCTTGAACTCGGTTTTGGTCGGACGAAATGACCGCGCTCAGCTCCGCATCCCAGATCTCGAACGATACCGTTTTTCCGTCAAAAGATGCTGTCGCGGCGACCGGCGAAATGGGTCGGACAAGTTTTGGGAAACGACCCGCACGGTACTGCGCGATCTGGCTCGCGGTTGTGCTGTCCATGAACCCGACCAAATCGCGATAAGTCACGCATTTCACCTCAGGCATGCTGCACATCTCCTGGGTCAATCGATAGAACGCGCGCATGTAAGCCCCCCCGTTCCAGGATTCAAAATGGAATCCGATGTGAACCGGGGCACGGTTTCCGTAATAGTTGTTCTCGAAATAGGCTTTGAGCGTCTCGTAGGTTTGTTTCTCGTAAAAATCGGAGTTCGCGAGATCCTCCTGAGCGTTCGAGTGAGAGAAATAAATATTGTAGTCCATGGAGATGGTGCGCCGACCGGTGCCCGCAAGCGTTACGCGAGAGAGCGGGAAATTCCAAATACCGTCGCGTTTCTCTGGCCAGTAGTCCTGTCGAACCGTGACTTGGCTCGCGTCGTAACGATAGCGATAGTCTCGCATCACCTGATACATAGACGGGTTGGTTTCCAAAAACGGCGCACGGTAGCCGATGATTTCATCGCTTCCGAACAAAAACGGACTTTCAAGCGTCGAATCCGGCCCAAATCCAGAGGTAATGCCGTTATTGGCAAAAACACCGAAGAATAAACCATAGAACTGCTTGAACTCGCTCTCCCATTGTTCGAGCGTCCATTTCGAACCACCCTGATAGTGGCCATTCACATGAGAGCCGATTTCATGCCCCTCACGGTACGCTCGGTTCACCCAACCGACTCGGCGAATGATCGCGTTCGGCGTGCTACCGAATCCAATCGCCGAGCGACCGGCGCCGAACTCCGGATGAATGTACTGATTCTTTTCGGAAGTCCGGAGAAAATAGGGTCCACTCGCGAAGTAGGTGAAGTGAGCTCCGTATTCCGCGGCCCGAGCAAGGCTGGTCTTCCAAAAAGAGTTGTCATAGGACCCGTCGAACGAAAGCAAAACAAACTGCTCCGGGCGCTCGACCGCGCGTGCAGAAGCGACTCCGATCATCAGCATCATCAATCCCGTTGCTAGACTCTGGAGGTGCGGTTTTCTCATGGTGCAACGGGTCATCCCCTTTTTTCGTGACGAGAGCAACTGATTTCAGGATGTCTCTTTTGAAGAACCTCTGATTCGCGCTAAACTCACCTCATGGCGAAAAAGCACCTATTTTGGATTGATCTCGAAATGACGGGACTCAATGAGAAAAAAGACCAGATCCTCGAAGTAGCCGTGGTGATCACGAATATCGACTTCACGCCAATCGATAACTACCGCCAGGTGGTCTATCAACCTCAGAGCGTGCTCGACGGCATGAACGATTGGTGCAAAGTGAATCACGGCAAAAGCGGTCTGACCGCCGAAGTACCGAACGGCAAACCCTCCGATGAAGTCGAGAAAGACCTCATCTCCCTGGTCAAAAAACATTACTCTTCGCAAGATCGCGTCGTCCTCGTCGGAAACTCCATCAGCAATGACCGCCGCTTCATCGACGAATATTGGAAAGAATTTGCCAAGCTCCTGCACTACCGGATGATTGATGTCAGTTCTTTCAAGGAAATATTCCGCGATAAATATTCCGTTCAGTATGAGAAGAAAAACGCGCACCGGGCCGAGGGCGACATTCTGGAGTCCATCGCAGAACTCAAACACTACCTCTCATTCGTTCAGCCGCCGGCGGTAAAATCATGAGCGAAACCCATCAGCCCGAACAACCGTCCAGCCGCCCATCTTTTGAGCAAATTTACCTGAAACTCGCAAAAACGCTCGCCTCACGCTCCACCTGCAAACGATTGTCGGTTGGAACCGTGATCACGAGCACCGATTTCCGAAAAGTCCTCGCCGTCGGGTACAACGGCAATGCTTCGGGTTTGCACAACGGCTGCGACCGCGACGAGCCCGGCAATTGCGGGTGCCTGCACAGTGAAGAGAACGCCGTCATCAACTGCGACTCCCCTCGCTCGGTCGAGAAAGTGGTGTTCGTCACGCACCTGCCCTGCGTGCAATGCGCGAAGCGCTTGATCAACCTCGGAAATGTAAGAAAGGTGTTTTACGCCGAGGACTACCGAATCCGAGCCTCTGTCGAGCTGCTGGAGTCGGTGGGCATCACCGTCGCGAAACTCGATCTAACTCCGTAAACTTGCCACCGCCGTCAGAGAAATGCCACAAGCCCGTTGCGATGCGGGGTGATACACTATTGATCTCACCGTGATGTCTAAACGCGCGCGAACGATCATCTTGATTTCCATCGCCCTACTCGTGCATCCCGTACGTGCACAGTCTCCCGTCACGTCTGGAACCGCATCGCAAATGCAGTATTCGGAGAGCCGCGAAGCGAAACGTATCTACCAACTCGCTTCTTCGCTCGTTTTTCCCATACACATCTCGGCCACCCTCGATGCGCCGAAGGTCTCTTACGGCACGGGTTTCGTGATTCGCAAAACCGGCTTGATTGCGACTAATTTTCATGTGGTTTCTCAAGCAGTCTTGGAGCCCACTCGCTACAAGCCATTCCTCGTCATCGACGGCAAAAAAGTGCAAGCCGAGATCGTTGCGTTCGATTTGATCGCTGACCTCGCGCTTCTGCGAGTCGACCAGAACTTCCCGGGCGAACTCGTCTTGCGAGATGAACTCCCATCGGTGGGAGAAAAACTTTTTTCAGTCGGATTGCCCGAGGATTTATCGATGCTGGTCACCGAGGGCAATTCCGGTGGAACGAGTATCGACCTCCTCAGCGAAAACATCGTGCTCTCAGCACCACTCAACCCTGGAATGAGTGGGGGACCGACGTTCGACGACCGAGGGCAGGTTCGTGGCGTCAACGTCGCGATTCTCAAGAACTCGCAAAACCTCGCATTTGTGGTTCCCACTCGAAACCTCCACGCGCTAGTTGAACAACTGGATCAAAACGGTCCCATGGGTCCGCTCACCACAAGAAGCGCGTTCCAAAAATTCGAAACCCAGCTCACTGATTCGATGCACGCAGCCGTCGTGCGATTGACCAAAGGATCCACGAACCGTCGGCGAGTGGCAAATTTCCTAGCCCCCCTTACTCCGGCTGGAGTCAAATGCTGGGATGTTCCAATCGAGGACAAAGCCAACCAAACACTCATGCGATTTCGCATCGACTTGAAAACTTTCCAAACCTGCACGAATTCCCGCGGCATTCCACTCCCCGCCAAGATGAGACTCGGCTCCTGGCGGGAGGGCTACGCGATATTTTCAAACGGACTCGACTTGTCCCAGAAGCGCGGCATGGACCACGTTTTCAACTCGCTACCAGAATCCGTTTTTTCGGACTACTTCGGTGGCGCCGCCGAAGACGAGGCAGGGAGTTTCAGCGCCCCGAAATGCACCACACAAACTCTCCAAAACTCCTTTGGTGTTCGCTGGAAAGCGAACATCTGCGCACGAGGTTATCGCGCATTCCCCACCCTTTTCGATTTCGCAATCAAGGCAATGACCCTGAGCGAAAACGGGCCGAATGCTCTCTCCTACTACCGAATAAGCGGCATCACGGCCGATGATGCGCGCAGCGTGCTTCAGTACGCACTCGAATCGCCGTCATGGGAGAAGAAATGATTCGAATACAGATTTCTCTCCCTGATGAAGTCACCTACACAGCGACCTGTGATCGCTACCCTTGCCAAATCGGACGTAGCAAGAAAAACGACATCATTCTTCGCCATATTAGCGTGTCAGGAGAACACGCCACGATTTACGTCAAGAACGACTCGGTCTACATACGCGATTTGGGAAGCCGAAATGGGATCCGTGTGGACAACACCATCGAAGAAGAGATTCTGCTGACCGAAGGACTCGAGATCATGCTCGGGGACGTGCCGTGCAAGATCATTCAAGTCACAAATCCCATTCGAGCGATGGAAATCGAAAAACCCCCTCGATCGTACGCCTCGGCAAGGTCGACCATTCCGGTATTCGAACTTGAAGAAAGCGGCGAGACCATTGACGAAGAAGACGAGAGCTACCCTTTCATCGAGGCGATGCCCGGAGGTCTGCTGGTTGGTGCATTGTATGTCGCAATTCTCGCGCTACAGGTCTCCGAAGGGTCTCTTGGAATCGGCGGATGGATTGCGTTTGATCTGAGTTGGATTGCGTTCTCTATCCCAATCACGCTCGCCATTTTTGCATTCTCTAAGTTTTTCTTCCGGGACTTCTCATCGAAGCCGGCGATATTTTCAGCGCTCTATGCGTCTCTACTGATCGTCGGCATGACCCAACTTCAGGATTTGTTGGTTTTTCGCATCAGCGCGCGCACAGTCGCCGCCGGCACACTCTACTCGCTTCAGCTCGTGCTGGAGTGCCTGATCACCGGCGCCGCAGTATGGATTTTCATTCGAGCGTTTCGACCGAACACCACCCGCAAAACCGTCCGAATTTTTTGCCTCTTATTCATGATTGGATTTACCGCCCATCACTTGAGCGAACCATCTCGCCGAGAACGAGCCATTTTCCAAAATGGACTACCGACCGCCGTCGAAGCAAGACCGCTAAACGTCGAAACGTTCGTCCGACAAACCGATGCGATTTTCTCCCGCAAATCGAACTAGTGCACCTGGGATCTAATCCTTGAGCTCGACGCCGACCGGACAATGATCGGATCCCATGACGTCCGGAGAGATCCAAGCCGACTTGAGGCGATCTCGAATCCCTTCGTTCACGCAGATGTAGTCGATCCGCCATCCAATATTTTTCTCGCGAACACCTGGGCGATAACTCCACCAACTATAGTGTCCGGGCCCTTTTTCAAATTCGCGGAACGTATCGACGTATCCGTTCTTGGTGAAATGCTCCATCCAGGCGCGTTCTTGAGGCAAGAATCCGGCGTTGTTTTCATTCGACTTCGGGTTACGCAGGTCAATCGGATGATGAGCGATATTGTAGTCTCCAGCGAGGACGACCGCCTTACCTTTTTTCACCCAATCGTCGCAGTAGCGGTGAATGGCATCGCAAAACTTGAGTTTCACCGGCAGTCTATCGTGTTCACGCTGAGAGTTTGGAAAATAGGCGGAAATGACGACGGAATCCTTGAATTCGAGACCGATGATGCGACCTTCGTTGTCGCTTTCAGAGAGCCCTATGCCTTCGATGATGTTGATGGGTTCCTTGCGCGTGTAAATTGCCGTGCCACTGTAACCGGCTTTCTGTGCGCTGGACCAATATGAGCGGTAGCCGTCTTGTTCGCGTAAGAACAGGTCCAGCTGATCCGGATGGCATTTAGTTTCCTGGAGGCAGACGACATCATTGCCCGAGTTTTTGATCCAGGTACCGAACCCTTTTTTCTCAGCCGCTCGGATTCCGTTGACGTTCCAGCTAGCGATTTTCATTTTGACTCCTTTGCTTCGATCCAGCGCGAGAAGAAATCCGTGCTGCGGTGATTTTGATGCCAAAGAATTTTCTGAATCCACGGACGTGGTCGATTTTCCAACTGTCCGAGAATCACACCCAAGCGTTCCCGCTGACGAGTGCTGGAATAGAGCTCCTCTAAGGCTCGTAATCCTTGCGCCTGCCGTGTCTCGAAAACCGATTCATTCAGGACCAGCTCAATTGCGGCGTCACGCAACGCCTCGGGAGTCGAAGCAATCACGCCTGCGAAACTTTGTCCGGGTGCGACCATTCCCTCGGCCCCGATCTCAGATGTCACAACCGGCAGCCCTGCCGCCCAACTATCCGAAATTTTGCCTTTGATCCCGGCACCGTATCGGATCGGAGCAAACATCGCGCGGTATTTTTTGAGCGTTCCAATGGCGTTGTCACAAGGTCCGAAAACTCGAATGCCTTTTTTCGGCTGGTCGAGCGCCATGAGTTCCTTGGGAGGATAAGCGCCGTAAAAATGTATTTCTGCGTTTGGAATCCGCGCTCTGATCTGATCCCAATGTGCCGGCAAGAATTCCCGCAAACACCAGCGGACCGCGTCTTCATTAGGCGCATGTCGAAAATTACCGATCCAAGCCAAGTGTGGAGGACGGTCTGCGTATTTGGGTAAATCCGTAAGCTCAGGAACGTCGTAGCAGAATCCGAACTCTGCCGTCAGGCCATGGGGGATCGCGAATTCCTCCTGAAGAATTGCGGTTTCTTGCGAAGAAAGAATCAGAGAGAGGTCAGACCGATAGATCGACGCCAATTCTCGAAGACAGGTATCCTGATCGAGTTCGGATTCGGAGATTTTTCCTTTGATCCGAAGCTCACGCGTCCGGCGAAGAAAATGAAGATCAATCGTATCCAAGATCCGCAAACAGTTCGGGAGCGTTCTCTCCACTCGTGCGCCGAATTGTTCTTCGACGAGAAATCGGTCGAAAATAGCGAGCTCGTATTTTTCGCGCGCGAGGAGTTCATCGAATGACGAATGATTCATCTCGATCGTCTCGACCGTAAATCCCCGTTCTGCGATGCGGTCGCGAAACTCGATGTTTTTAGCTGAAGACGCCATCGTCACCTGCCACCCGAGATCACGGAGCGCTACGAGGAGCCCGATGGTGCGAACTCCGGCGGCCGATGATGTCGGCTCGGGCCAAACGGTACCGATGACGAGGGCTTTTTTCGAATGCATGCGCGCCGACTATAACTGGAACAGTCCGAGGTGACAACTAGCCGACTTCTCTGTTAGTTTTAAGATCACCATGCTCGAAAACCTCGCTCCCCCCTCATTTCTCGAAGGCGTCGGTACGTTGTTCTTCGTTCTGGCCGTCGTCCACACCTTTTGCGCGGCCGGCCTTCGTAGACTCTCACACCGATTCCCGAACGGGAGCCTCGGCGAGAACTTTTTTCATCTGTTCGGAGAAGTCGAAGTGGTGTTCGGGATCTGGGCGACCGCGCTTTTTGCGGTCATCTTTCTCCACGACGGATCCAAGGCTGCATACGAGTACATGGATACCCGTAACTACACAGAGGCCCTTTTCGTCTTTGCGATCATGACGATCGCAGCGACTCGCCCGATCCTGGATGGTGCCTCACTCCTGATTCGCTCGATCGCCCGCCTGTTACCCATGCCGCAAGCACACGCGGAGCTTGCGATGATTCTCTTTATCGGACCACTCTTGGGCTCGTTCATCACCGAGCCTGCGTCCATGACGGTTTGCGCGCTCTTGCTCCGAGATCGATATTTCAGAACCGATGCTCCGGAAAAAATGAAATACGCGATGCTAGCGACTCTTTTTGTGAACGTTTCCATCGGTGGAGTACTCACTCATTTCGCTGCACCTCCTGTTCTCATGGTGGCTGCACCTTGGGGATGGGATACGGCGTTCATGCTGACTCACTTCGGCTACAAAGCCGCGATCGCCTGCGCGATCAATACGGCGATCTTAGTAGCGTGGCTCTGGAAACCGATCTCTCAGCTACCGTTGGTCCATCAAAAGAAAACGCGGAGCCCGGCCCTCCTCATCTTGATTCACCTCGTTTTTCTTGGATCAGTGGTCATGACCGCCCATCATGCTTCGGTATTCATGGGAATTTTGCTTTTCTTTATGGGATTTGCGGTTGTGACCAAGGAATACCAAACCGAACTCAAGATCAAAGAGAGCCTACTGGTCGCTTATTTTTTGGCTGGATTGGTGGTTCTGGGAGGTCTCCAAGGGTGGTGGATTTCCCCCGTTCTCACCTCACTCAGTGATCGCGCGCTTTACTTCATCGCAATCGGCCTGACTGCGTTCACGGACAACGCAGCACTGACGTATTTGGGAACACTCATTCAAGGACCAAGCGCCTCGTTCCAATATGCTCTCGTTTCTGGAGCCGTGGTCGGGGGCGGCTTGACCGTGATTGCAAACGCACCTAATCCGGTGGGATTCTCCATTCTACAAGACCGATTCGAGGGCCAGGCCGTATCTGCACTGGGACTCCTGAAGGCGGCGTTGGTCCCAACGGTCGTTGCGCTGATCGCTCTCGGTTTTATTTGATATTTACAAGTGGTCTGGTAGACAACCGGACCATGAAAACACCGGTCCGGCTCATTGTGACGTCCTCGCTGCTCCTCATTGCCTCCCTCGCATGGTGGCAAGCTGAGGCCCGAAACTTTTTCCAGCGCCTTTGGTCAACCTCCACCGTCTCGTCGCACTCACCTTATCTGGACGAGCTCGTGAACCGCGTACAAGCACAGCCCAACACGGATATTGTTTCGTTCTTGAATGCACTACCGGCTGACTGGCGAAAAAAATACACGCTCGTTTACCGCTCGCGAAGCCTACAAGCGGCGTCGCTTGAAAAACCACGAGTGATTGCAACAGATCCGAACTACCGATTGACCTACTCGTTCGGAGATATTCCGGATCGCCAGGGCAACCGTACCATCGAGGCTATCGAAACGTTCGGCCGAGAGCCGGCTCGTTTCCTCCGGATCACGTTTCCGGGAACTCCGGGATCCACGGTCACGTTTGAACGAGATCCCCAGGTCTGCGCGAACTGCCATTCCATTTCTCAAGGCGCGACTGCCGAGAACGGATTTATCTGGCAGCCCTACCCACATTGGCCGGGCGTATACGGTAGTTACGATAACGACCGTATGTACGGTACCACCTCGCGTGGCACGGCGCTCCTACCTCGTCCAGAATTCGAGACTCAAGCGCTTGATCAGTTTGTTCAAGCTGACCTATCAGGAACGGTTTATGAGTCGCTCGTCGGTCGTAACTCACTCACTTACGCTGGCCTTGCGACTCTCAATACCGACCTCGGAGAGAGCATGATTGGTCATCATATCTTAAGGACTGAGGAGAAAATCACTGAAACAGCACCGGATTTTTTTGATTTTCAATCCTTTGCATTCGCTTCTCGTTTCAACGGCGGCGACGAGTGGAACCAAAAAGGCGCTCCCGGAATGACGGGCGACAACCCTTATATCACTGCCCTCTCAAGAGACGCATACTATACCCGCCCACTCTATACGGAACTCGAAACCCGGGTATTGACCGAGTCCGAAGCACGCTTGAATGATCTTCGAGCAATCTATGCGCAATTTGCATCGGCAGCGGATCAGCAAATCATTAACCAAGCACGCGTATTTCTTCCACGAGCAGGAGACTACCTCTTTCGTACAGGGCAACGTCCCCCAAATTACTCATTCGTCGGCCATCAACTGGTGCACCTACCACCGTCGTTTAGTAATCTCATGCCGCTATTTCTCTACCAACTCTGGCAAAAAAATCACCCGACTGTTTCCTGGGCGATCGGCGTAGATCGCGCACGCACCTTGAGCAGTATGAATTCGGGGTCGATCGAGGGAGACTTTTTCTCCAGTGAAGAGGGCGCTATTTTCCTCAATCGTGCGAGAAACCCCGAAGAATTTGCGGCATTCTTGCCTCTCGCCTTTAAAAAGTTCAACTCAGCGAGCTTCGAGCAGAATCCTGGAATGGCGCTTCTGCGCCTCACTTGGGAAAACGCAATCCTAGACGCGGCGAAAAAGTTCCCCAGTGCCGACGTCGCAACTGCACTATCGCAGGCGGGCATTCAGGGACTATCTGCTGAGTTCGACCGCAGACTCCGCGCTCAATAGTCTAGGCGAGCTCTCAAAAATTGAACGGGCGTTACGATCCATTGGAACGTAACGCCCGTTTTCTATTAGGTAAATCAAACGAGAATCAACGGCTCAGCGCGCGAACTTCATCCCAATAGTCAGGTTGGGAGCGGAGCTGCTCGACGATTTGCTGGGTGAGGATTTCGGCAGCGCGAATGTCGCTTGGGTGATGAACGCCTCCGATCACGCGGTTTTCTGCAATCCGTTCCCCACGCTGCAAAAGCGCAGCTCGTTTCGTCGGAAAAATATCCGAGAGCACTTGCGCCATGACGCGGCCAATGGTCGCATGCCCGCTTGGGTAAGATTTGTTGCCATCCGGTTTCTTGATGCAAGGGAGGATGGTGGGGTCTTTGATAAAAGGTCGCTGACGAAGGTATTGTTTTTTGAACGGCTCGACGGCCGAAGCCACTTGCGTGAGCACCTTGCCAGAGAACCAGAGCACTCGACGAAACTCACTGGAGCTCAAGATCTGAAACTGCGGACCAAAAAGCGTGTTGGGAAGCGGCGCGCTCTCCGCATCCGCTGCTCGGCAATCATCCACGGAGCGCGTGACCTGATAGCGATGCAGGACCCGAAAGTCCTCTTGTTCTTCAAAGGAGCCGGAAACTGGAGGCGGTGCAAGAAAAAGTCGAGACGCATCGATGCTCCAGGCATGCGCTGCGCAAGGAATGAGACCAAAAACCCACAAAACAGCGACGAGCCCTACACGATTTTCAGTTCGGAGTATTTGCATAGGCCCAGAGTGAACCGAAAACACCACCATGCCGTCAAGCCTCGTTCTCGATTTCAACTCAAATCTAAAAATTCCGTTGCATAGCGATCCGCAACTATGGAAAGACGCGTTCCTGAGGTAGTAAAAATATGAAGTTGTCTATGTCTCGCGTTTCCATTGCGTTACTTGTTCTCATTGCAGTCGGTTCCGGCTGTAACACTTACGAAAACCAAAACTTTGCTTTTAACACCCGCGAATTCGCGGTGGCCAACCCAGCATTCCCTGTTTCTTTGAACGAAATTCAGCGCAACAACGCGAACCACCGCGTTGTCGTTGCCGTGCTCGATACGGGTATCGATTACCTGCATCCTGCACTCATCCCGAACCTTCACTTCAATCTGAACGAGTTTGACGCTCCCGTGGCTCCTTTTACTCGTTTCACGGATCGTGATCGCGATGGATTCGCGGGCAACGTCCTCGGATATGACTTCCTGGGCAAAGACGGTCTCCCGTCCTTCCGCGTCGTCGAACGTAAAACCGCACAGCGCGATCTCGGTTTTGAAGAACAAGCCGGACTCTCGCACGGAACGCACGTCGCTGGCATCATGACCGGTCGCGATTACCGCATCGGTGTGATCCCTTTCCGCATCCTTCCGATTGACGAGAATGACCTCCCACGCGTCGCTGGAGAAGCCGTGGTAGACTCCCGTACTTTGGCCGATGCACTTGGACGTACGCTCCGCGACTCGATCTACCTCGCAAAACGCCAAGGCGTTCGCGTGGCAAATATGAGCATCGGTGTAGATTCCAATCCTCCAGAATACCGCGAAGCCGACCTCCGTCGCGCATTTGCCGATTTCACGAATTACGTCAATAACGCCGCTCCGGAAATGATCCTGACGATCGCCTCCGGTAACGACTCCAAAGACGTCTCGTCTGGATACAAGACTTACCCTTGCCAAGTCCGCGCCGGAAACGCGGTTTGCGTCGGATCGGTCAACTCCAAAGGCGAAATCAGCGAATTCTCGAACATCGGTAACCAGTTCGTCGATATCTACGCTCCAGGCGAAGACATCATCTCCACGGTTCCAGGCGACTACGAAGGCGCCCCTGCAGGCGCAGTCGAAGCCATGTCGGGTACCTCGATGGCAGCTCCTTATATCGGCCACGTTTTGGCGAAAATGCTCATCGAAAAACCGTGCTTGAAAGCTCGCCAAGCGATCGACCTGATGGTTCAGTCCGCTGATCCACGTCAGACCGTCGTCCGCGCAGGTGGCATCGGCAGCCTTCCAGCCGGCGCTACGTACCGCTACCGAGTGGTCAACCTGAACTCCGCTATTCGCGCAGCACGCGGCGCTTACTGCTTCCAGTAAGCCATCGGTTCAACTATTCCAATCTTGAGAGAGGCGACTCGATGTTTTCGAGTCGCCTTTTTTATTGAGCGTTTTATTGAGCGAAAGAAACGCGTTCCCAGCCTTCGCCTTGATTCTGAGATGGTTCAAGTGCGGCCTCGAAAATCTCGTTCAAAATGATGAGCGACTCCACAACGCGTGGCCCCGGGCGATTGAAATACTGATTTCCGTCCGCGATGAAAATCGCACGTTTTTCAAAGGCCCGCGTCTTGCGGATCCAGGGCGAATCCAGAATCAGATGAAGTTCTTCTCGTGTACGAACGAGATCAAATCCACAGGGAGAGATCACGATCAGGTCTGGGTTTTTTTCGACGAGTTCCTGCGACGTCATCCAAGGCGAGTGTTTCCCAGCCTCACCAAAAAGATTTTCTCCCCCGGCCATCGTCACTAACTCGGGCATCCAATTCCCGGCTGCCATGAGCGGATCGATCCATTCGATGAGCGCCACGCGAGGATTCGAACCACGTGCTTTCGCACGAGCGCGCTCATCGGACATGCGTTCGTGCATTCGTCTGATCTCCCGTTCTCCCTCCTGCACTCGACCAATGGCCACCGCCACCGCACGAAAATCGTGTTCAATATCGGCCAAAGAGTTCGGATTGAGCGATACGATTCGGGGCGAGATTCCGAGGTCAGCCGTCAATGCGCGCTCGACGTCTTTGAGACTGACGGCGCAAACTTCGCACTGAGTTTGCGTGATGATCACATCGGGATTCGAGAGTTTCAGTTTTTCCCGGTCGACCTCGTAAATCGATAGCGCGTCTCGGACGCGTTTTTTGACTTGTTCATCGATTTCACGACTGGAGGCGCCTTCGATCTGAATCGAGGGTTTCGTCAATTGCGGAAGCTTCTTAACCTCGAGCGGAAAATCGCACTCATGCGATCGGCCGACCATTTCCGAGAGCGCATCTAGGCGGGCGACCATTTCGCTGGAACTAGCGATCAAAGATACGATCCTCATTCGTCGTCCTCGAGATCCGGAAACGGCTGCTTTTTAAATCCATAAGGACAATGACGACAGCCGGATTTACAGCAGGAACCGCGTTTTAGGTGATATTTCTCGGTGAAAACCCAGCGCCCCAGTTCGTCGATATAGTAGTCCTCACCTTCGACGAGTTTTTTCGGAGCGGAATCGGAGTGATTTTTCGAAGACATCTTTTTGCATCCTACATGGGACTTCAAAAACCAGGAAAGTACTTGTCGACCCCTCTTAAAACTTATTTAATAGACCTCATGTTGCAGCGGGATCTCCTTCGCCATGGAACGATTTTCAGTTTATCCGCGTGTGCCGCGTTTCTTGCCGCTTGTGGTCTGGAATCTACTCGGCTCACTACGGTACAAGTCGTCATCCCGCCAATCGCCGAAGCGAACTCCCTACTCGAAGAACGCGTCGAACCGAGGCATGCCTTGATTGCCGCGCCCCCTGCAACCATCGCAGGATTCGACTGCATCGCGGTGAATATCATGGCTCCAGACATCCTCCCCAAGGATCAGGACTCAGAAGATCTCTCGCATGCGCAAATACTTCAGGATTTTAAAACCAAGAACTACTGTAGCTACAAAGGTATCACTTCAGCGATCTACCGACTCACTCCTGGACAGACCAACGTTATTGACGTTCCGGATGTACCGCTAGGCGAGGGTCGCATCGTCGAACTTCTGGGAATCAAACTCGCACCTGGTCAGACGAATTGTCCCACGTCGATTGGGGACGATGGGGACGGAGGCGAGAACAACGAACAGCTCCGTCCGCGTTACTACTATATTGGGTCGGAGAAAAACGTCCGTGTCGGACGCGACAATAACTCAGTCACGATCACGAACGAATATTCGTCGATCACTCCCAAGATTTTCACATCTGTCGAATGTGGCCGAGTGCCCATCTGGGTGTCCCCGACCGTCTCTGCGTGCACCGGCGTCACGCCCACACCTCCAGCGACGATCAGTGGCTACCAGACCTACGTTTTCAAACTTCGGAGCGCCGGCAACTCACCTTCCAGCACTCAAGTCGGGCTTAAGATTCTGTCCATTCAACCTAGATTCCCGAATACTTCGAACGTTCAATATAGTCCAGTATCTGGCGACTGCATTCACGAGACGACACCAACCAATTTTCTCTCGTATGGTGCTACCGAAAATTGCTCCGTTAAGTATCAGGGATCAGGTGCTCCTCTGCCCCATGGATTTGACATTCGTGTTCGAGTCTCCGATGCGAGTAACGGCGCTCGTTTCTTCGAATCAGAAAGGTACTACCCGGTTGTTTGTTCCGAGTGACTAACCCGGCAGAATTTGCCGAGTCATTTGCGCGTCTTGAACATTATCTATTTTTTATATTTAATATTCAGATGAGCGCTCGTGTTTGGATTGGAATAGGCACTGGTTTCACACTACTTCTCATGACTTCGATTGGACTCACCGCGTGCGGGAATCGGAGTCCCGAAACCGCGTCTTTGAACGTCGTCATTCCTGGATTCGCCTTACCAGACGAAGACCGACTCTATTCCGTCTCCTCCCTGGCCTCGATCAATGCCATTTCCAGTCCTTTGCTCCCACCGGAGGACATCACAGGTTTCAAGTGCATCGCAGTAAATATCATGGGGCCAGGAATTCCGGACACGGACTCCAATCCGGAACGTTCCACTGCAGCTGTGCTCGCGGATTTCGGCAAAAAGAACTTTTGCAGTTACGCGGGTAAATTCTCCGCGATCGTTGAACGCTCGGCGTTCGGTAACACGCTCACCATCGAAGACGCGCCGATCGGAGAAAACCGCGTCATCGAGCTTCTCGGCATTCAGGTTCCCTCCGGACAACCTTGCCCAACGAGCGTCCATCAAGACGAGGGCGACGCTCTCTATTTTCACCTCGGACATAAGGTCACTAATATTACGGCGGGAGATAACGAGGTTCCGATCGATAATCAGTATGCAACGACTTACCCGCGTGTTTTTTCCCTCGCCAGTTGCGGGAACGTTCCACTGGGATTGACCACGACTGGAACTGGAACTTGTTCAGACCCGGGTCTATTGGCTCCTGCAGGCAGCTACCGCTACTATCAGTTCAACGTGGCAGAGGCCGCATCGAACATTCCTCTGACAAAAATCAAAATCATGTCGATCACGCCGAAGTTCCTGGCGTTCTCGGGCCTCAGTCAAGCCACCTTAGATACTGGCACAACGCCGGCATGCACGCCTGTAACGACGAGTCTCGGGAATAGTGGTCAGGTCATGTGCCGGTTCAAATACATCAACAACAACTCTTCGACCAATGCGCTGGTTCCTTACCAATACGAACTCGTCGTTCGAGTCTACGAACATATCGAAGTCTCCGGGGGCCAGTTTTCACCGACGGCTAATTACTTCGAAACCACGCTGCAACTCGACGCTACTTGTCCATAACGGCCCATTTTGATCGCCTTTTAACGACTCTGACTGACTCCCCGCGCACCCAACGCATTGCGCGAGGCACAGACACCGGAATTTCCACGGTTTTCCCCATTCCCCCCCTTTGCGACCCATGCTAGCTTCGGGATTCGACTATGAATCTTGAACAATGGTTTTCGAAGTGTGTTCCTGGCGTTTCCTTTTCCTCGATCGAAACGGTGCTGAAGCTCAGCGCCGAAGGCGCAACGGTGCCCTTCCTCGCCCGTTACCGCAAAGAAGCGACGGGCGGCTTGGACGAAGTTCAGATTCAGAATGCGCTCGACGCCAAGGAATCTTTCGACACCCTGACGTCTCGCCAAAAATACATTGTGGAAGAAATTGAGCGTCAGGGGAAACTCACCGACGAACTCAAGGCCAAGATTCTCTCGACCTTCCAGTCGACCCTACTTGAAGACCTCTACCTTCCTTACAAGGTGAAGAAAAAATCCAAAGCCACCCTCGCCAAAGAAGCGGGCCTTACGGAACTGGCTGAGTGGATCTGGGACATCGGCCATGGAGTACGCGAACCCGAGCCGGGTCAGACGCTCGATATCTGGGCATTCACGTTCAAAAACGAGGAAAAAGGCTTCGTAGACGCTGATAAATGTATCGCAGGCGCGACTGATATTCTGATCGAGCGTCTCTCCGAGAACGCAGAACTTCGTTCTGAAGTTCGCGAGAAACTCTTTAAGCAAGGCGCGCTCGTCGTAGGCAAGGCTGAGAAAGCCAAGCCGAACTCTAAGTACGAGATGTACTTTACGTTCGAAGAGAAGATCGAAAACCTTCAGAAAAAAGAAAACTCCCACCGCTACTTGGCGATTCGCCGTGGCTGGATGGAAGAAGAACTGACGCTCTCTCTGGGCGGCGGAACCAAGCACCCGGAACTCGAAACTGAGCTCGTGCAGCTTTTTGAAAAAGAAGCCTGCACTAAACGAGACTCCGAAGTCGCACCTGCGCTTCTCAAAGCGGCGAAACTCGCCCTCAAGGCGCACGTCCTCCCGAGCATCGAGAACGAAGCTCACAAAGCGATGAAAGAAATCGCGGACAGCGAAGCGATTCAAGTGTTCGCGGAGAACCTGAAAAAACTCCTGCTCGCTTCTCCTTTTGGTCCGAAAGCTGTCTTGGGCGTTGACCCCGGCGTCCGTACCGGCTGTAAAGTCGCCGTCGTCAATGATTCCGGCAAGTTCGTTGCCGACACGGTGATCTTCCTTCAGACCGAAGACCAAAAATCCAAAGCCAAAGAACTCCTCAAGACGATCGTGGATACCGGTGGAATCAGGGCGATCGCCGTTGGAAACGGCACCGCAGGCCGTGAAACAGAAGCATTCATCCGTCTCGTCTTAAAAGAAGCGAACCTCACGGTTCCAGTGGTGATGGTCAGCGAATCAGGCGCTTCGGTCTACTCGGCATCCGAAGTTGCGCGCGAAGAATTCCCAGAACTCGACCTCACGGTCCGCGGTGCGATTTCGATCGCTCGCCGACTCCAGGATCCGCTCGCCGAACTCGTCAAAGTCGATCCGAAATCAATCGGCGTCGGTCAGTACCAGCACGATGTTGCGCCAAACTCACTCAAGAAATCACTCGAACTCGTTGTGGATTCCTGCGTGAACAGTGTCGGCGTGAACCTGAACACGGCCTCGTATCACCTGCTCAAGCGCGTATCCGGTATCGGCGAGGCACTGGCTAAATCGATCGTCGAAGTTCGTTCACAAAAAGGCCTTTTCAAATCACGCCAAGAACTCACGGACGTACCTCGTTTCAGTACTAAAACGTTCGAGCAAGCGGCCGGGTTCCTCCGTGTTCCGGAGAGCGAAAACCCGCTCGACAACACGGGTGTTCACCCAGAACGCTACTCCGCCCTCGAAGACATCGCCAAACGCATGGGCAAGAGCCTCCAAGAACTTGCCTCCCGCGACGCCGTCGCCGAGATCCGTAACTCCAAAGAATTCTCAAACGAACTCAAAGAAAAACTCGGCGAATTGACGTTCAAGGACGTGCTCTCGGAACTCGAGAAGCCCGGCCGCGACCCACGTGAATCGTTCGTGGCATTCAGCTACCGTGACGATATTTTCGAACTCAAGGACGTCAAGCCGGAGATGATCTGCCCAGGCATCGTCACGAACGTCACGAACTTCGGCGCGTTCGTCGACATCGGCGTGCATCAAGACGGACTCGTTCACATCTCGCAGATTTCTGATCGTTTCGTCAAAGACCCGCGCGAGGCAGTCAGCCCAGGCGACCACGTGACGGTCAAGGTCCTCGAAGTCAATCTCGAGAAGAGCCAGATGGCTTTCACCATGAAAGGACTCTCGGGAACGAAAGCCGAGAAACCAGCCGCCAAAGCGAAAGCCGAGCGCAGCGAGCGTGCTGAACGCAGCGAGCGTGCTGAACGCAGCGAGCGTGCTGAACGCCGTCCGCGCAAGCCTGAAGCTCCAAAACTCAAGCCAAGCGGCGCTCCAAGCCCGGTCAAACCTCGCGATCCAGCCGCTCCGACTCCATCTGCCCCAGCAACCGCTCGGCGCCCGGAGTTGAAACCGAGCGGTGCCAAATCACCGGTTCGTCCGCAGTTCGCGAATAATCCATTCGCGTCCGCGCTCGCTAGTATGAAGAGCGGTCTCAAGAAGTAAGTGAAATCCAGGACGCGCAAACCCCCGAAATCTCTGTTTCGGGTCGAATACTCTTCCTTAGGCGGGAAAAAGCATTTCGACGTGCTCGCGCGAAACCTCAAACGTTTTGAACACACCGTCCAAGACGAGTTGCCCCAAGTAGAGCACGAACTCGCGGGGCAGCCGCTCGACGCGTTTCATCTCTATTCGTCTAAACTCTATCAATACTCGCGAGAATCGTTTCTCGAACTGGGTGGACATTTTCACGCAGGTCTCCTGAGTTCTGAACGCTCACTGCGGTCCTCCGGCCTACTTTCGAACGATATCAGCTACACTCCGCACGAAGACGAGGTGTTCTGGGCCGCGCGCGAGAATCCACGAGCGCTGGAACAGCTTACGCGACATTCGACCTCGCTTTTTCACGAGCAAAATCACCGCATCCTTTGGCATGTGCTGCCCGTTCCTCTGAGACTCGATCGCGCAACCGTCCGACGTTACTTCAATTACGTGGAGTCCCTCGTCGTAACCTTGGACATGATGTGCGGAGACGAACTCGGTACTGCTCGCTCCGCAATCGGCTATCAACTGGGAGTTCTGTATGATCCCGGAACGAATCGTCCACCACTCCCAACCAGGGAGCGATTGAACTACTATCAGGTCTGTTTGCGAGCGACGTTTCTCTGGCTAGAAGGTGCCGACGAGAAATCAATCCGCGCCTGGGGTGAAAAGACGCTCCTCGACTTGCCGATGCAAGCACGTAAACACGCGCTCGACCGAGCACTCCGACTGGACCCGGTATTCACGGAGAAAACAAATCCACTCTGGCAGAAGCTCCACTCGCGCGCGATGAAGGATTTTCTCGAGTCGTTCCCCGCGGCCCGTAAGAATTTTCAAATGGGTAAGACGCTCTCGGACTGGAATGATGAGTACATATGGGGAGAGCGGGTCCTCACTCCGTTCGCGCGTCGGCTCCAGGGCTGAATGCTGCCGACACCTACCGAGCGGTCGAATTCAAAAACTCGACGAAGTCGTCGTAGGTCCGATTGGACACCTGAGCACCTTTGGACAACGTCCAATTCTCTCGAATTTGGCGACTGAGATTAAATGCGTTTTCAATTCGCACTTCCTTTTTTGCCAACTCTCGAATGGTACGTCGATGTTGCCGATTTTTTGCCAGGGTCTGCACGCCATAAACTGCGAAAGGAAAAACTGCGCCAATCGCAGCGCCTTTCCATGCGCCATCCCACTGTTCCAAACCGCCGGGCCCAGAAGTTTCTCGATCCAAAAGTAGACCAACCAAAAATCCCGGGATAGCGCCAACTACTGCGACACCCCCAGCGCCATTAATATCCATCAGTAAGGACGAACTGGCGACCTCTCCATACCCAACTTTTTTCGGAATGGCAAACGACTGTATATAGCGTTCACGAGCCTCACCGAACCCTCCGCCACTAAAAATATAGCCGGTGAATGGACTACCGATTGCTTTCCCATGGAAGGCGCTCGTCTGTCCAGAAACTCGGTCTCCGGGCGCTCCATAACGGGTATCCATCACCCGATCGGAATCAATGAATTCTCCCACTACCACTTCGAAGTATTGCGCGAGCGTGCAAGTATTTTCAGCCCTATTTTTAGCTACACAAAATGGCACGAGTGAAACCCGCGAGTTTTTTCGAATACCCATGCCCAACGGAAAATAGTCTTTTGGTTCAAGTGGGACGCTATCAGCCAAATCTGCTTGAGAACTGAATACAATAGCTAGCACTTCTGAACCATCGGCATTAAGGAACTCGGCACCAGCGAGCGGTTGTGCGTGGACTAAAGCGGCAGAGGAAGTCAGCAAAGTTAAAACCAAAAAGCAGGTAGCGACGACTCGTTTCATAATGTTTCAAACATACACGCCGTCTGGAAATATATATTCAATATTCTGTGTCTATTTATAATATCTGTAGACGACTCATCTACATCCAGAGCCAAACTTGCACCTTAATCATCATTACGGACCTGCATGGCTAGATCCACCCTGTGGAATATAATGTCTTAAGAACAGAAATTTATATCGGGGTCGAGAAGTAGCTCCTCAATCTACCCATGCAAGTATGTAGGCTGTTATTAACGCCTACCGCCCGGTCGAATTCAAAAACTCGACGAATTCGTCGTAGGATTGAGACGAAACTTTATAACCGGAAACGAGTGTCCAGTTTTCGGAAGTTCTCTTACTAGTAGTAAATGCATCGAGTAAGCGAGCCTCCCTTCTACGTAGCATTTTTTTCATGCGTGCCACTTGAGCCTTACTATGAAGTGAGATTCCCATCGCGACTATGTGCGGAGCGGCTGCACCGGCGACAGCACCCCAGCCAAAATTTTTCATATTCGGAGAACCCGGCTCAGGCTTATTAAACATGGACGCGATAAACCCCGTCCCAAAAGCCGTGAAAAAAGTCATCGTAGCTCCAGATCCGGCGAAAAAATCCGTCCTCTCGATATCTCTAAAACTCTTGGCATGAGGAATTTTCGTGCTTTTAATTTGATTCTGTACCAACGATTTGAAACCGCCCCCACTAAACACGTAACCAGTAAATGCCAGACCAATGGATCGACCGAAGAAATTTCCGCCCGAACGCGCGACATCGGTGGATGGGGCCCCATAGTCTACATTCATCACTCGGTCAGCTTCCATCACGGTGCCAAATTCGAGCTCAAAGTATTGTGCTAGCACACAGTTTTTTTCGGTACGGTGAATCGCGATACAAAACGGAACCAAGCTCGTTTTTCGGTCCTTACGAATTCCCATGCCCAACGGGAAATAGTCACGCGGACTCAGTGGCTCGCTATCGCCCTCTGATGATACGGAGTCTTCAAAAATCAGCGTCATCAAATTTTCAGGTGGATCCAGTTCCCCGGCGAAACCAGGGAGGGATGATCCAAAAGAGAGGAATACTATGAGAGGAAGCATGAGAACTCTAATCATATTAAATTCCAAACCTATTTCCTGGATTGAAGAAACTCGACGAATGTGTCGTAAGTTCTCTCGGGAACTCGAACTCCCTTGATGAGCGTCCAGTTCTCGCTGATCTTTTTGCTCTCGGAAAATGCATCGAGGATGCGTGCACCACGCCGAGCAATTTGACGTTTCACTTTTTTGAGGTGGAGCTGACTGTGAATCGACATACCGAGAATTACAACGTGAGGCGCGACTGCTCCAATGGCCGCGCCTCGTCCCATATTCCTGGTATTAAATTCGCCATATGCAGGCATTTTAAACAATCCGCCAATTAAGCCACCGACTATTCCTGTAAAAAGACTTAAGCCAAAAGTCCCCGGATCGCTCAAAGCAAGATCATTTTCAGCCTCAAAGAACGTGAAGCTCTCGGGTAGTTTAAAGCCGGCTAGGTACTTCTGCAGCTCCTCATCAAAGGCTCCGCTTCCAAAGACGTACCCAGTGAAGGGTACTCCGATTGCCTTGCCGTGAAATGCGAACTCTTGACCAGCTACTCGATCTCTCGGAGCACCATAGGTCGTATTCATGGCGCGATCAGAATCCCTGAACTCACCAGACTCCACCTCGAAATACTGCGCATAAGTACAGTTTTTCTCAACACGATGAAGAGCGATACAAAAGGGGACTAGACTCGTATTCGAGTCCTTACGAATCCCCATCCCGAGTGGGTAGTAGTTTTTGGGATCCAGGGGCACGTTATCGGGGTCGTTAGTAGATTCTCCTGAGGAATCAAAAATAATCAGCGGAGCATTCTGATAGGCCGGTTCATCTGCCCACGTAGGAGAAATATTAGCTAGGAACAGGATTAAAATCGAAGAGATTAATTTACATTTTTTCATATCAGTGAACCCTAGTTTTGTGCGGCATTCAAAAACTCGACGAACGCGTCGTAGGTTTTCGATGAGACTTTTAATCCGTTGATGAGTGTCCAGTTTTCGCGCAGACGTTTACTTTTGGAGAATGCATCTAAAATTCTCGACTCAGTCCGAACCTGATTTCTTTTAAATTTTCTCAACTGATGTCGCTCCGAACCGTACCGAACAAGTGCAACCGCGAACGGAATCGCAGCTCCCGCTGCCGCACCCATTCCCATGCCTGGTCCTCCGAGGTCATCCAATTTCCCGGACCAAATCGCACCTCCCACAAGCGCGCCGATCGTCGCGAAAGCAAACACTTGAAATGCAGGCTGGCAGGAATCGCAATCCAAGACTTCCTCGTACGTATGTTCCTCTGGCTCATCAAAAGACTGAACATATTTTTGAACGAACTCTTCGTAACCACCACCGCTGAAGACGTAACCACTGAACGGTTTTCCGATCGCGCGGCCATGAAAAGGAGTTTTCTGACCCGTAATGCGGCCCTCTGGAGCGCCATGCGTAATATCCATCGCCCGGTCGGAATCGCTATAATGACCAGATTTCACTTCGAAATACTGCGCGTAGGTACAACTGTTCTCACGCGGGTTCTTGGCGACGCAAAAGGGAATCAATGAAATGTCGCCATTTTTTCGAACACCCATACCGAGCGGATAATAGTCCTGCGGACTGAGCGGCTCACTTTCGGAAGCATCTTGGGCATTTAAACTGAAGTCGAGAACCAGCACCGAAAGTTCCGGATCAACTGAAGACTCAGCTTGAGCCACAGCAACCAAAGAATTCAGAATCATCTGCGAAACAATCGATAGAACTACGAATTTCTGAACTTTCACGGAGTCACCTGTTCTTGGTCTGAATGTTTCAGGAATTCGACGAACACCTATTCATCCGGCCATTCTTTGTGAGGTCAAATTACACGAATGAGCTTTAAATAACATTCACAACTTATATGTAAATATTATTTATGTAGACATGCCGTCTACGAATCGTACTTTTACAAAAACCGCTACGATTCGTGATTGTTTTGGATTTATTTCGGAACAAATATTTTTGAAACAGCAGAATGAAATCGGACCGATCCTTTCAGCCAAAGACTTTCGTTTACGCAGAATTTCCGGTTGTAAGAGCGAACAAAAAACCGTCCATTCATTCGATCATCAGGAAACTCAGCAAGAGCACCCTTCAGAACTCAAAGACCGCAAGCAGGATGAGGACGTGCATTTGGATCAAGGTAGCGAAACGACTATTCAGTAGAAGGTGATGCTCTTTAGGACAGGAACTTGGAAAAACCCAATCCACGACGTGGACCTTTCAATCGCCCTAAACTCCCGGAGGAGTTTCAGGTTGCATGGACCGACTCTGTTTAGTAAGACGCCCCGCATGAAAAGAATCCCACTTGTTGCCGTCGCCGCTCTACTCCCTCTCTTCTCGCCTCTCGCAAATGCACAATGCCTGAAACCTGACTACGCCCCCAAGGCCTATGAGGTACTGACCTCCGACGGCTCGCTCGAAGTTCAGTTCAGCGAGCCACAGAAATCTCCAACTGACCTAGTGATCATGGCAGGCATCGGACTCGGTGGCCTGGCCGGCGCAAGCGCAGGTGGCGAATCTGGGGCGATCGTTGGTGGAATTGTTGGCGCGATTCCCGGAGCAGTCTACGGAATCTCTGGAGCGGCAGAACGAAAGCAAGCATACAGGAAATTTGTCCTCTGGACCCTCATCAACCCAAACACCATCGGTACGGCTACCCCGGAGATGGAATTACTCCTTCGCGAAGCGAATGACAGCAGAACGCAAATGGAATCACTGGTGGCTGAACGCGTCTCTCAACTGGGCATCCAGTTGTTTCGCCCGATTTCACTTCAAGAGATTTCGGTGGCTGCAAACAAGCTGAACGAATCGCAATCCGTTTGCCGTGTGAAAAAAGACGGAACTCGCAAAGTATACAGCCCTAAGAAACTTGCGGAACTCATCGTGGATGAGATTCTCTGAATCGTGCGAATTACCCCGATTATAGTCGGAGAATTCACGAAATATTGAACACCTGAACGTCTCGACTTGCACAAAAGTCGAGACGTTTTGTTTTAAGGGCGGCTACGGCAACTGCCGTGAACCTGAAATACACGCTCGAATTGGATTCTCCCACTCCGGCACAAACGTATCTCCCCGCTTCCACTGCTCGAACCAGGCGAGATCGAGCCCCTCGCCTGCCGGAAACGGTTTGGTTGACGCCCGGGTGGTCGCATTCTTAGGCGGGGTGGCGATACCCTTGGCGACGTGAAAACCGGCCATCATCAAGCGCGAGCGCACGCGATTGGAACTGGTGTAGGTATAGAGCTCCGCTCGATGCTCCCCTAATTTTTCTCGAATTCGGGTGAGTACGTCGACGCCCCAGAGTGGCAAGTCAACCTTGAGCGAGAACGGATCGTACCAAATGATGTCTGGCATCAGCGCGTCCGCGAAGAGCTCTAAGAAATCGCCGTGATGGAGCGTCCAATCGAGTCGATCATTAGAAACTGAGCCATTCTTGAGAAGTTGATGCGGCACTGGGTGCTTGAGGTACGGAAACAGCTCCGCATTTTTCGCCGCAAGTTTCATAGAATCCAAATCGCATTCAAAACTGACGATCCGTACGCGATGAAGCGGGCGTTGTTTGAGCGTTTCATCAATGGCTCGTACGAGAGCCATGGCATTCGTCGCCGCACCCATGCCCACGTCCCAGATCGTTAGGCTCCGATTTTTGAGTTTTTCGATGATGCGAGGCTGATCGACGTACAGGTTGAACGCCTCGACGATCGGATCACTCGCCGCATGCATGATCTCGCCGCTCGAGATCTGCTTGATCGAGAAATGAGTCTTCTTGTGAGATTCGATGATCTCATAGTCCCCGAGTTTCGGTAGCTCCCGAGGAGTCGAATCCACGGGTTTTGGTTTCGGGCGTTCGACCGGGTTATCCAGATCGTCGGCCGGCAAGATCGGGCGCAATTCATGATAGAGCTTGAGGAATGTGTCGTTCAATATCGCCTGGCGCATACGGGACATCAGTCGGTGATAGAAATACAGGTTGTGCGTACCCAAAAGCTGCCAGCCCATGATCTCTTTGGCCTTGAGCAAATGATGAATGAACGCACGGTCATAGGTCTTGCAAGTCGGGCACGGGCACTCTGGATCGAGGGGGCCTTTCTGGAACTTGTAGACGCCTCGCTTAAGAATCAATCGACCACGATAAGTAAAACAAACACCATGCTGTGCGAAGGCCGTTGGTAAAATACAGTCGAACATGTCGACGCCGCGATGCACGGCCTCGAGCAGATCGATCGGAGTACCTACGCCCATCAAGTAGCGTGGGCGATCTTCTCTCAAGTAAGGCGTCGTAAGCGCGGTGACTCGCTCTCGCTCGTCACGACCTTCACCCACTGCGAGACCACCGATCGCATACCCGTCGAACGGGATCTCAGATATTGCCTGAGCGCTTGCGACTCGCAGATCATCGTAGCAAGCACCTTGAACAATTCCGAACAACGACTGAGGACTGTCCCCCCTCGCCTCAAAACTGCGTTTCGCCCAACGGTGCGTGAGCTCCATCGCGGCCACAGCCTCTTCTTTGGGGGACGTCGAATCAATGCATTGATCGAGCACCATCATGATGTCCGAGTTGATGGAGCGTTGAATCGCGATCGACGTCTCCGGCGAAAGAAAGATTTCTTTGCCATCGATTTGCGAACGGAACCGAGCGCCCGCCTCGGTCATTTGGCGCTGCTTGGGGAGCGAGAAAATCTGAAAACCGCCCGAGTCCGTCAAGACCGAGCGAGGCCATTTCATAAAATCATGAATGCCGCCGAAGCGATCAAATACTTCGACACCTGGACGCTCATTCAAATGATAAGTGTTGGCGAGCAGAATCTGAGATCCTGCCTCGAACAGAACGTCGAAACGCTGGGCGCGCACGGTCGCAAGCGTGGCTACCGGCATGAAGAGCGGCGTGAGCACTTCGTTGTGAAGCGTACGAAATCGCGCTGCACGCGCCTGTGATCCCGAGGCTCGGGCCTCGAGGCGAAACTGGAGACGGCCACCGTCTGACATCGCTGAAACCTTACTTCACGTCTTTGACGATTTCGCGGACCACGTAGGACGCGCAAGCCATACCAAAAGCGCCCGTCACGAAACCCGCGTTACCCATGATGATGTTGCGGTTATCACAATTGAAATAGGGGTTGTCGTTCTGAGGGCATACGCATTTGAACCCTTTGCCGTTATCGTACTTGAGTTCCGCAGGTTCGGTTGCCGGTTCGTTCGAGTAGACGGCTGGAATTCCGAAACTACCTTTGTCCGGGAAACCGTACTGCTGCCTAAGAATTCGTCGAACAGAGCGCGCCAGCGGGTCAATTTCGGTTTCGCTGAGATCCGCGATCTGAATTTTGGTCGGATCCATGCGACCGCCTGACCCGGTCGAAGTGACGATCGGGATATTCTGCTCCTTGCAATGTGCGAGGAGCAAACACTTGACGGTGATGCTATCGATCGCATCGAGGACGAAGTCCGGACGCTCCGCGAAGATCTCGTCGCGCGAATCGGCATTAAAGAAACGCGCAATCGGTTTCACGACGCAAGAGGGATTGATTTTGGAAAGGCGCTCAGCCATCACGTCGACTTTTTGGGAGCCGACCGAACCTTGAAGGGTGTGCAACTGACGGTTAAAATTCGTCACGCAGATCTCGTCGAAATCGACGATGGTGATTTTTCCGATTCCCGAACGAACCAGCATCTCAGCTGCCCAAGATCCCACACCGCCGAGCCCGATCACGAGGACGTGGCTCGACATCAGTTTTTTCATCGCCGGATCACCGACCAATCGCCCGATTCGATCGAATCGACGATGGAGCTTATAGGTATCCAGCTCCTCCTGGGTCCACTCGGTTGTCGGAATGTTCCGGGGTTCGGTTGCGGTTTGTAGGGAGGCTTCCATGAGCGTAAAACCTTTGTTCTATAATTTAATGCTTCAATATGTACTTAAAAAAACAGCTCTCGAGCGATTTGCGACGAACGTTCTAGGACGAGTTGCGGGTCCTCTCCGCGCCATTCGCCAATTCGCTCGGCCAGGCGGATGAGGGATTCAGGACGATTCAACTCCCCTTTCAAATCCTCGGGGGGTTGATCGGGTAAATCCGTCTCCAGGACAAAATCGCTCGGTTTTAGGCTTACCACAGTTTCTTTAAGCTTTCTAAAGGCTTTACCGGTTTTTCGGGACGCAATTCCACCCGAAATCGAGAGGTGGAGTCCTAAGCTTCGATATGCGCGAGCCTGCTCTAAGTTTCCGCTAAACGAATGGACGATTCCACGAAGTGGAACCCCAGTTTTCGTCAAACGCTCGAGTATCTCATCGTGCGCATCTACGACATGCAGGATCAACGATCCCCTTGGATATTTTTGGTAGAGCGCCCATTGCGCCTCAAAAAACTGGACCTGACGTGTCCGCTCATCCGCAGAAAAACGAGAGAGAAAATCCAGTCCGAGTTCGCCAAACGCGAATCGATGATCTGCCTTCCATTCCTGTTCGAGTTTTTCGAACGCTCGTTTGGCTTCGTCATCACTCGCCTGAGATACCCACCAAGGATGAAGGCCCCGACTCTGCGCGAACACTCCGGGGTACCGATCGGAAATCACCTGCTGAAACTCCCAGTCATCGGGCCCATAAGCTCCGAACACAAATTGCCTTATTCCCTGATCAGCCGCCGCTTTCAACCAGGCCTCACGAGCATCATCCACACGCGGGTCTTGAAAATGGCAGTGGGCATCGACGTAGGATTTCATTCCTCTCAGTATTCCTGAGTTGAGCGACCTTTAAAACGACAAAGACCTCGTAAGCCCGATCCCAGGGCTACGAGGTCTTCTGTCATGAAACCGAACACAGCTCGCCGCGTTCGCTTCAATTTAATAATGACTTATCGGCGGTCCAGAGTCTGCTCGTCGACCGTGATGCCCACGATGTCCTTGAGGGACTGAGCGACATAAGTACGGCTACGCTTGACGATACCGCGGAGCGTGCGGACTTTTTCGACGGCGAAATCATCAAAGACTTCGTGTGCGGTTGGGTCCGGAAGTTCCTTCAGAGAATCGTCAATCGCGCTGATCGCGTCGGCGACACCTGCGGTGAAGGTTCTCGTTTCGCTATCCGCCATGTAGAAACGCTGAAACTTAGCGAGTTCGTACATCACATGATATTGAGCGGTCGCATCGAGGACGGAGTTCAAGGTATCGAGCGTCTCATCCGTGAATTCAGCCGTGAACTTGAGGAATCGGAAGTAATCCGGCTTCGGGGTATCGCCCGTTTTGCGTTGAGCGGTACCGTTCACGTAGGAGAGATCGCTGTCGAAGTACTGAAGCGCCCGACGTCCCGCGCGCATCAAGAGGCGAACCTCGAGGTCGATCAGACCTGCTGGATGTGTATCGCGACCTTCGTTCATGCGACTTTCGAAATCGATGATCGAAACGAGCTTCAGCGTCTCGTTCAAGTACGTGTTCATCAGGAGCTTGACGTTCGAAGCAGAGCCGCGAGCGGAAATCGCCGCCAAACCGCTCAAGAGACGTTCACGTTTCTCGATCGCGCTCGGCTTGAGCTCGATGTCTTCGAGCAGGCGGCGAAGCGCAAGAGAAGACTCGTTCGCGTACTCGCGGACTTTTTCCATCGTTGCTTGTGGAATGCGAAGATCCGTACCAACGCGAATCTGCGAACCGTTTCCGCCGGGAGCGTAAGTGTTCGAGAACGATTGATAAGACAACTCCACGGGGCTTGCGGAACCAGGAGCGTAAGTGCGCTTAACGCCGAACCACTGCTGAGTCGAAACCGTGTTACGAGCCGAGAGGTTTTCGGCCACTTCGTTCGGGCGAGCATCGCTGTCGTAACCGCGAGATACGTAGAAACGAAGGAGTTGTGACTGAACCGCATTTGAAGCGCTGTTCCCCATCACAACGAGGTTGTGAGCGCCGCGACGGAACATGTTCGCATCGTGGTAGAAGAACGCAATCGCCGAGCTATCGTCGTTGGTGGCGACAGCGTCTTCGCGAGCGACAACGCGTTTCACCGAGAAGATGCCGGGAATTTTTTCGCGAACTTCGAATCCGCCGTTTTCGAGCGTCTGGCTGTTCGTCGAGTTGTTCAAGAACGCTTGCTGAGTGCGGTCGGTTTTGCCGATCGACCAGTCAGCGATGCTCGCTGCACGGCCACGAACGCCGGTTGCTTTGAAGGATCCCGTGAAAATCTGATCGCTCCAGGTGATCGCAGAGTTGCGACCGCGGAACTCTGCCGTGCCGAGTTGGGAGGTGATCTTGTGTACGCCGTTACCGGCGTCTTGGATTTCGAAACGTGGGTCGGTCACGCCGTTCGTATAATCCACCGAGAGGAAATACGCCGGAGCAGCGTTGGTGACTTCGATTTCTGAGAAGTCCGTTTCTTTTTCGACTTTGACCACGCGGCCCGAGCCATCTTTGGTGGACTTGTAGCCTGGCTTGCCGGCTTCGCTCAGATCGGCTGGGATCGTCGAAGCTTTGAGGCGGAACGGAGTCAGGACGTACATGCCGTCTTTGCCTGCTTCTTTAGGGTCGGCTACGAAAATTTCTGCCCACGCACCGGAGTCGCTGCCCGGGAGGCGCATCAGCACTACCAGGAAGCTTGCCGAACGGCCAGCGATCGGGTGAATCATCATGTGAACCGTCGAACGACGGTCGCCAGCGTTCACTCGATAAAGTCCGCGGTAGGCACCCACCGGTACACGAAATCCCGGGGTTGGATCAGCGGCTTGAGCCACGCTGCTTGCCACTTCGGCCATCATGGGAACGATCATTGAAGTCAGAAGAAAACTCGTCAGGATCACTTTCATCGTCTTTTTCATATAGTCTCCGTAAATCAATTTTTAAAAGTTTTGGGGAAGCGACCTCGAGAAGCTCGAGATCACTACCCCCTGATATTTTTAGCGGCGCGGCTGAGCTGCACCTGGGTGAATCGTTTGCCCCGCTTGGATCAACTCTTGAATTGAGTTGCAAGGCTTGAGGTAATTCGGACCAGGGCGAACGAAGCTGAGAGCTTCGGCGGTCGCGTAGTTCAAGAGGATCTTGGACTGGCGGTAGACCGTTTGATCGCCGTCGTAGAAATTGATGATGCGGTTACGAACCGGCAGCATCGATTCCATACGGCACTGGTAGAGGCGGTAGAACACAGAACTACCTGGTCCAAGTTCGCTCTCCAGTGTGAAGAAGATTCTCTTTAAGATCGTAAGTGTGACGAAGTCGGAACCTTTGGCGAAGTAGTACGCGCCGTTGTCTACGTTACGAGCCGAGACGAACCCTTGATTCTTAGGCGACGCAAGCCAGACTGGCTTAGCTCTCCAGCAAGCAGCCAAGTTGGCAGGGATCGCGGTTGAACCGTTCGGTCCTCGGCTATCGATTAACTCTTGAGCACGCATCGCGCACTCAGGATCGTAGCCAGGAACGCGAGCTCCAACGAAAAACCACTCGAGCAAGTTGAACGAGAGATTCAGGCGATTGAGATCCGCTTCGAGAACCGGAACTTGATGGTTCTGGATCACGTAAGGGATGTAGAACTTACGGTCAGTGGTATCCAGGAGTTCACCGTTTGCGGCCAAGAACTCGAATCCACGCTCCAAGAAGTTCAGAGTATTCAGGAAACTTGCTTGATCGTGCCCGATACCTTCGAGGAGTTCTTCGAGGGTCGAGGTGAAGAAGAACACCGTCTTGTAAGCGAGGGAGTGCGTGTACGAATAAGTTTCACCGTTCACGTCCACACGGGGTGATTCGAGGCGGTTTTTGATCAAATAAAGGAGCGATGCGAGGAGTTCCAGCTGCGCTTGCTCTTGGCCGCGCTCGACCGATTTCATTTGTTCTTCGCGAAGCGTCTGAAGAATCGTCGACGTGTGCGCTAGGCACCATTCTTCGCCTTGAGGAGCCCAAAGCGGTCCTGCGAATTGACGAGGGCCTTCGCCGCCGCCCACTCGACCACCACCTGCGAGCAACGGTCCTTGTAAGAGAGGGCTTGGAGCCGAAAACGCTGGGGAGACGGGCTGTGCTGCGTTTCCTGAACGCTCGATCGTTGGAGATGGCAGTGAAAGTTCTGAGGACACCGCAGGCGACTCAACGCTCAAGGAGCTTGGGATCGGCATGCCTTTCTCGACGTAATATTCCCGGAGCGAGAAAGAACCACGAATATTTTCTTGGGTACCGACCGCCGTGCGAACCGTTCGACGTTCCAATCGGAATCCAGGATACGGATGATTGGGCTCCGAGGCATGGACCATGCCTGGAAGCACACATAGCAATAAGAGCCACTTTTGCTTCAATTCTAACTTAAACATTTTTCGGTTCCTTTCGGTTCTGATGAATACGTGGGTTGGTCAGGTGGAACGCTTGGAAATTGACTTGGATGACCGAGTCGATTCCCGTCTGCAGCGTTCCGAATTTCTCGAGGAGTTGCGCGCTGAACTCATCGATCATTTTTTTGATTTCGGGCATTTTCTCTTTTGGGCAAGAGAGCGTGATTCCCATGGCCGTGCGAAGCGAGAAGTCGTCGTCACGAATCGCCTCTTTGGCCCGCTCGATCATTCCCAAGTGGAAATTGACGAGAAATGGGCTGAATTCATGGGGAAGCACTTCCATCAAGCCTTCGTTTTGCTTAAGCTTGCGGGTCTGAGGATCTCGGGTGACGAGTCCCAAACTCATGAGTGCTTTGAGCGCCTGTTCGACTTCCAGAGTCGACAAGCCGCCTTTGAGAGCGCGAACGATCCAGCTCGGGTCTTCGACAAACTGCTCGATGGCGACGAGTTCACGAATCGCCATGATGTACCAGTGATTCATGAGCTGATACTGCGACTCGAGAACCAAAAGTTTTTTGGAGCGAACGCCTTGGCTCGCCACCAACAGGCGCTCGAAATAGTATTTACGGTCTTGAGCCTTCTCAGACTGATTGAAGTGAACCAGGTTCTCGAAATAGAGCGATTCTTGACTCGTGAGTCCGAGCGCCTCGGAGAACGCGCGAACGGTTGCCGGAGTGAGATTCCGTTTGCCGTCGATGACGAGTTTTAAATATCCGCGGGAGTTCGCGCCCAGGCCGGCGCGTCTGACGAATGCGGAAGCGGAGTAGGCAGGACTTAATTCTTTTTTCACCGCGAAAAATTCTGAGAGGTACTCGCGGTAGTCGGTGTGCTGGAATACCGACGGCAGTTTTTTTCTCTTTTGATCTTCGCTCGACTCTTCAACGAGCTGACTGAACACTCGCGATTTCGCGTTCAACGAATGCTCCGTCGGCGCTGCGAACGATCGATCACTCGCTTGAGCGAGCGTGTCGAGTTCAGTTGAGTTGTTGACTACGTCGTTGTTCATAACGAGTGCAGATATAACTCGATGTATAACTCGCTGCATTATTATTTTGAATTTTTTCGATTCATTCTGTAACTTCTTGTCAACATGAGCCGCGACACGAAAACACACAAAAATAGCCTATTTGCTGCTGTTTCTTGCAGTTTCATGCCATTCGTCGTTCTCGCGTCCACACCTCTGAACGTGTACGCGTCGTCTACAAACAGCGATTCCTCGGTGTTGTTTTCAAGCGACCGAGTCACAATTCAGACCATTCACTCGAGTGGAACTGTCGTTACACAGGGCAGTCCTTTGATTTCCTCTGCTGAACGCCTGGGGAAAGAGATCAAAGAGCGGATTCTTCCTCTCTTTCCAAAAAAACTGAACGCGATCGACATCGACTCGCTCAAAATATCGATCACGGTGTTCCCAACGCTCCCCTCTCCTTATGAAAAGCGAGCCGCACTCTGGGCGGAGACCGATGCGGAGCTCGATGCCGGCGATCCGATCATCGACGTCGCGATTTCTGAGATCACGTTTATGAATCCAGAGGCGGCATACACGCTTGCCGCGCACGAAATTTTTCACGGCGTTCATGCGCGAGTGCACCGCGAAGAAAAACTTTGGATCAACGAAGGACTCGCGCACGTGTTCGAGTGGATGGCGAACCAAAAACTCGCCATGAGCTACGTGATTTTGAAATACGGATTTATGATCCAATCAAGATTTGCGACCGATTTTGATTTATCCGCGAATACTGAGGCGACGCTCGGAGGCTACGGCCAATCGTTCCTGTATTTCATGCATCTTTATAAACATTGTGGTGGCGAAAAACTCTTCTGGAAGATCGTCGAATCTCCGAATGAGGGTCTCGGCACGATCGCATGGGCACTTCAAGAAATCTCAAACGAACCGGATTCTCCGATCCCCTCGGTAAAACGCTGGAGCTGTTCTAAACTTGAAAATCACTACGAGACGTTCGTACTCGCACGCTACCTCAACCAAAATCGCGCCATCCTCCCCTACGGCCCGACCTTGCGCATACATGGTGGCGATCTAGCCGGAAAGAACTACGTCTGGCCGGAAAAAGAACTGAGCGACGAAGCGATCATGAAAGTCCTCTCCGGGATTCCCGTCGTCTACGAAGGCTCAAGCCCGATCGACGCGACAAAGCTCCCAAAAGAAATCCAAATTCGTTATTTCGATCTTCCGTTGCCAGAAGCAACGTGGATCCAATCCCAAGTTCCGAACGCAGGAACCCAGGCCCGGACGCCGTTCCAGGCGATCCTTTTCGTATTTCCTGAATAGCGTAACTGATAAAAATCCTACGAGATTTCGAGTCGCGCGCATCAAGAATGCTCCTTACTATCTCACTCAGTTATAGAAGTGCGACGTGTATCCTTTCGTCTACAAGAACTAACGCACCGAGCTGTTTTCGCGTCGCCCTTTTGGATTGATTCCCGTAATTCCTCCACTTGAGCGATGGAAAATCAAAAACCAACTTTCAATCGCCCAAAGCTTTTTAAAAAGGAGAAATGAAAATGCTGAAACGAAATTGGATCTTGGCCTTGCTCGCGATCTCGATCGCAGGCACCGCGCAAGCGAAAAACCCGACCCCTGATCACCTCTATCAATGGTGCGACAGCGTGACCCGCGATCTCGAAATCTATCGCGGCGTTGCTTACCAAAAAGAAGCAACCGGCCGCAACGAATCCGCCGTCAATACCCTACTCGAAGGACTCGACCGCGCACTGGCGACTCGCGACTACTCGGGACGCCGCGGACTGATCACCTATATGGCGATCGCTCGCACGAAACGTGTTGCCGAAGAAATGAGAGCGGATCTCGCTGCTCACCCATACGACAATGGAACCGGCGTCGCGATCCCTGATCGCGTGACCACGCTCTATTTCCTCAAAGTGTCGTACGACTACATCCAACGCGTCGCCCGCGAGTTCGACGTCCCATACATGATCCCGTTCTACTACTCGAACTGCTACCCAAGCTATCGTTGTAACGGTCAGTTCGGTCCGGAACTGCAAGCAAGCTTGTTCGAATTCACACGCGAACAGCTCGCGCTGCCGCTGGAACAACTCATTCTTCCGGTCGAAACGCGCAGCTACTACGGCCGCACGGTCACCCAGGCATTCCCGCTCGGTTCGTCCCGCGGTTTCATGCTCGCCGTGAAACGCATGGCGGAATTGACCGCGATGGATATCGCAACGGGCATCTACCGCAATGCATACGCTTGCCAAGTAGCTAGCCTGCGCTGGTTGTCTCAATCGATCGGTGGTTTCGCGCCGACGCCTCGCGCACAAATCGCGCAATCGCAAATCGTACAGTCGCTTCCTCCGCTCGCAGAAGAAGTACAAGGTCTAGAAGAAGATGTCGTGGATCTCGATCCATACGGACCGCTTCCAAGCGCCGTGAGCTCTTATCCAGAGCTGATCGCTCGCCCGATGCCTGCGATCTTTAACCCGAACAATCCAATGGACGTGGGTCAAGTGTACGGAGCTGGAAAATACATCTTGGGTCAATTGAGCCAAGGCTGCCACTAAACCGGGCAACGAGGGCAGCCGGGCACAGTGGCAGAGCGATCGTCGCCTGATTTGATTGCCCAACTGCCTGGTTGCCGCTTTGCCTACTACACAGCGTCGGCAATATTCTGAGAGCCGTCTTCGTAATATTCGATCGAAAGGGCCGTTTCTGCGTTCTGCGCAGGAGCGGCTTCTTCCGTTTCAGACGCCACTTTGCGAGCCGCCGTGACTTGGCGAACGCGTTCGTAAGCTTCTTTGATTCGGCCCTTGAGGTCGCCTTTTTTCTTGAGGCCGTGATAAAGGGCCACGTAGCGCTTCATGACGGCCGATACGTAGACACTTGGCTTCATCTCGTCGTCAATGAGCTTACGAACCTTGGTTGGGCCCATATTGTAAGCAGAGACATAGAGCTGGCCTTCGCGTTTAAATGATTTTCTCAAGTGAGCCAAATAGGCTACTCCGATCCGAATGTTCATGGCCGGATCAAAAAGCTCGTCATCGTTCTTGAACTTGATCTTGTGCAACTCGGCGATCCAGCGAGCCGTGCTCGGGCGGATCTGCATCAACCCGCGCTCGCCGACGCCGCCAACGAGCTTGGTGCGGAAGCTGCTCTCATTCTGGATCATCGCGACCAAGAAAAGAGGATCGACGTTGTGCTTCTGGGATTCAGATAAAATGGCCCGGGATACGCGAACGGCCAATTTGGCGTCGCCCTTCGGGATGAATTTTTGTACGAGCGCTTTGACGAACGGGGCGATGCGTTTCTCTTTCTCGCCGTTCTTCACTACGCTCTTCTTATATTGTCCGCCCATCAGTTCTCGGGCGTGCTGAATGCGCTTGGTCGGGGACTCTGGGACTGCCTGAGCAGAAACCGAATAGAGTGCCATAACGCCGATGCTGATCCCGATGGATGCGGTTTTGAACGTTTCCATACGGATATATAGTTCAAGGCCTGGGCCACAATTTTTCCCGTAACCCATTGAAACTTAAGGGGTGTCTTTTCGGTCACTGTCTAATCATTAGCTACCCCCCCGAGACCATTACACTTTTAAACTAAATAAATTAACCTTTTTACCGTTATCTACATAAGATGTAAAAAAGAGCTCTGGAGCCTCCCACTGTCAAAAAATCTCCATCTCTCTCTTTACAAAGTTCCATTTCGGTAATGTAATTTTTCGATCACGAGGCATTGAAGCCTCGGACTTCCATGGGGGGAAGTTCATATGACACTAAGTCACCTAGCTGGATCCGTATGCATGCTGCTATCCGTTTCCGTCTCTTCCGCATTCGCTCATTCGCATCAAGGCTCTGAGAGCTTCATGCCTGAAAATACGATGAGCTATCCGGTCTCTGCTTTTTCCGTCCAATCTGTCCGAGAAACCGAATTCAACTCTGTCATCGATCGCGCCGTTTCGTATTATTCACCGCTGATTCAAGCCCGCGGAGGCAACCTGGTCATCGAGCGTCTCTGGAGTAATCCTAAGGTCAACGCTTCTGCCCACCGCGAAGGCAATGACTACATCGTCACCATGTACGGCGGTATGGCTCGGCACCCAGAGGCCACCGCGGATTCATTCGCACTCGTCCTCTGCCACGAGTTCGGGCACCACCTCGGTGGAGCGCCGACTTATTCCGGCGACGTGATGGCATCTGAGGGACAAGCGGACTATTTCGCCTCCTCCAAGTGCATGAGACGCGTTCTTCAAGATGAAAACAACACCTCGTACATCGCAAACTTGAACGTTCCATCGAGTGTTGCGACCCGATGCCAACGAAGTTTCCCTCGTGACGCGAACGAAGCGGCCATCTGCCAGCGCACTGCTATGGCAGCCGAAGCGCTCGGCAAGATCCTCGCCGAAGGTGGCCAAGGTTCCATCCCAAGCATCTTGGCCTCTGATCGCTCGGTCGTCAGCTACACGCTCACCGAGGAATATCCGGGAGACCAATGCCGGGTTGATACCTATCAAAACGGAGCCAACTGCCGGGTCGATTACACGCAAGATTTCGATCCACGCGATCCGACCGTCGGTGCTTGTGCGCAAGAACGCGGTCAGTACTACGGCGTGCGCCCCCTCTGCTGGTACAAGCCGCGCAACCGCGGCTAAAACGCGACAGCGTTTTGAAGCGGTGCGGACGCGAGCGGCACGAGAAACTAAAAGTTTCGAGTGAGCGCGGAGCGTTTGAGGGCGCAAAGCGACCGAATGCAACCGCGGCTAAAACGCGCTCAACGTTCCTATTTCTAACATTAAAAGGCGCGGGCTCATCGAGTCCGCGTTTTTTTTGGCCCAATGAGCGAAGCCCGAGAAACTACCGTCCTTCGTATCGTCCGGAGATCTTAGGCACGATCGTCCAAATCCCGCGATCATCCCGAGGGGCGACGTAAGGGCGATGGGAATAAAACCCAAAATTGATTCCAGGCGACCAGGACCATTGCCCTCCGCCGATCTGATGGCCCACAAAAAACTCATGAGAAAGAGCGGGACCGTTCCGCTTCTCACCATCAACGAGAACAAATTCGTCTTTCATCCACCACGCCGAATAGTCCAAGAAATTGCGGTTATGCGGCAGATAGTACCGCGCTCCGGTGATGAGGCCATCCGAGTGAATAGTACCGGGTGTGAGCTGATCACCGGCGTAACTCCATTTCTGTAGCCCGTAGCCCAAAGACAGCTCCACATTCGAGGCGACGCCCACAAACGCTCGAACTTCGTAGGTTCGGAACGGCGGCAAGATCCAGAGCAGATTGACTTCCAGACCCGCTCGAAACTCATCTCGACGCGGAAAGTCCGCGCGGGCTGATCCAACTAAAAACATCAAGGCAATCAGGCAACCGGGGAGGATACGCATTCCCAGAGTACGTACGACCTGACGCAAAAGTTTCAGGGCCGGAAAAGAATGTCCTTACTCCTCGTACCTTCCAACCGCCCGAAACTCCCGCGCACTGGTCGGCAGCCCGCCGTAAACTTTTTCCGGCGCAAGCAGTCCACGCGCATACAGCAACCGATCCTGCTTGAGTCGGAAATAGTGCATGAGCGTTTCGGCGAGGGTCTCACCATGAATAACACCGAGCGCGCGGACAATCGCCTCATAAGTACAAACACATTCGGGGCGCGGTTCCTTGCGCAAGCGATACTCGCTCGGAGGTCCAGGCGGAAGTTTCACGGCTGGTACTGAACTGAGGCCCGCGATGCGTTTGCGGGTCTTGGCACCTTGTTTCCAGTTTCCATCCGGAACGATGATACGAATCCGGTGAGCGCGGGGATTTGCACGTTTCCAATCCGCGAGATCGATCGAATCCTCACTGGGAAACAAGATGAGCGTGGACTCTTCTGGATCGATCGGCACCTCGGTCGGCACACGATCATCCCCTCCGCGCTCAAACCAATCCGAATTGGTGAGGAGTTGATGCGCCAGACGAGCCGTATTTGTCGTCAGCGAGTTTTCCCGACGATGGACAATCAGCGAAACTCGGGTCGGCAGCCAGATCTGCGGGATCTCTGCACAAAGACAGAGCGAGCGGTGCATCGAGCATCCCTCGCACCTCATCGGAGAGTGCGTACGGCCCATCAGAGAAACACTTTCCACTCTGCGAATAGAGTACTGAAATCACGAAGCGCCCCGAGTGGTCGTTCACGTGGCCCACCATAGAGATCTGCGCCCAACGTCAACCGATGACCTTCGAAAAAAGAATGCGAAACTTCGGGACGAATCAAAAAATCTCGACCAATGAAATTCCCGATCAAATTCACCGAAGCGCGAAAACGATCCGCCTCATCGTGATAGGAGAACAGCATCGTGAGCCCCGGGTTACCGCGGTTCTGGTAGTTCACGAGAAGTGCGTTCAATCGGGCAAGTCCGACGTTCGCGGTTTGGTCCAGCACTGACGTTCCGAGGTAGTCTTGCCCTGGATTCTCCCAGTTCGTGTAACGACGATAGAGACCTTGTATGAGAATCCGATAGCGATCCTCAAACCCACGCTCCACGCCGATCACGCCGTCGACATGATCGCCTTCGGTCCGACCTTTCGAGAGTGAATCCTGCATCGAATACGCCGCCTCGCCGCGCACGATCCAATTTTGAAACGAGCGAGAGAAATCGGCTCCAACGGCCGTGCGACGGAAATACCGCGGCTCGATCCGGGTACCATTCAATACATACTGAGGAAAATGGTTCGAACCCCGGAACAGCGAGACGCTCCCATCCCAGCTTTCTCCAGAATAGGTCGTCCGCAGCGCGACTTCAGTATCCGGATCACTCGATGCTTCGGGTGAAAAGGTCAAATACGACGGCACTCGATCCGCCGGCAAAAGCAACGTGCTTCGAGCATTCCGCGCGATGAAGACGGCATCAAACGAAACCGGCGCCGTACCGCTCATGGGCGTCCATTTCAGTCGTGCGCCTGGCGCACCTTTTTTGCGTCGAAGGTCATCGGGTGAATAGAGCGTGTAGTCCTTGGCCGTCAGATAGTCGGTTGGATTCACGCCGTCCGCCTTACCCCACGGCAAGAAGAGTTGTCCGGCTTCGGTTTCAAGCCCAGAGTAGGAGTATTGCAAAGACGCTTCTCTCACCTCGCCTCGAAGATGCGAGACAGACTTCGCGGGCGTCTTGAGAAAACCACCTGCCCAGCCCGACGTCCGAAATTCGAGATCCGGGGCTAACGTTGGACGCGCCTCCCAGTTGAGAATCGCGTGTGATTGAAGAGAATGCCGGGTCGGTGTCACAGCCGATTGCGCATGTCCGACAATCGCCGATAGGTTCGCCCAATCGGGCACGAATCCATCAGCTTTCGCGAAAGACGTGCCCAGCACGAGGACTGCGCTACCGAGCAGGATCGAGGATTCAAGCCAGCCTCGCTTCATGTGACCTCTCATTTGACTTTGGAAAGATTCGTGACGTTATAGAAAGCGTCGTCCGTCTTACTCGGAATATTGAGTTTACCGAACGATAGCGACGTCTTAGAGCCGTTCTTGAGATTCTCCACCACGATTTCGTGCGAGAAGTATCTACCCGCTAGGCCAGTCACTACCTCGGTCTTTGAAACGTCGATCCGTTTGACCGCTTCGCCTTCGAGATTCCAGTAGTCCGAACGCACTGCCATGAAATTTGCTTGATCAATCCAGATCAAGAATCTCGAATAACCCGTGCGCTCACGAACTCCCGCCGTGCGAGGCTTGCCTTCGATCACGTGGCATTTGCGGCCACTTCCACAAGCTTCTTCGCGCTCGAGCTTGTAGTCGTAATCCTCGACGTGTTTTTCGGTAATGTCTGAATACGAGAGGTCAGACCCCATGAAACTACCGCTCTGCTGCCCACTCTCGACGCGACGAACTTTTTTGTAGGTCGGAAGATAGAGCGAGATGTCGTTCGCGCCTTCGCCGTTCTCGATGAACAAGATGGATTGGCCTTTGATCTCGGCCGGCTCGGAGAAAAGTGTGAGCGTGCGATAGCGAGTCGTTCCCTCGCGAATCTTGCGCCAGAATTTGAATTTCTTGGAGCGAGGCGACTCATCTTTGCGAGTGGTGACGAGTGATGCCTCAGTCGCGTAGTCCTCGACCTTGCGTGCAGTTTCATTTTTGGTCATCACCTCCGCGCCCGTCAGAGCGAATGCGGGAGAAACGACCCAAATCAAAAGGAACATCGACCCAAAACGGACTGGAAAGCTCATAGTTTCACAGTCGTATCAATGGCGAAGAGTTTTGGCCAGCGAAGGCCAGGAACTGTCGAAGTAATTAGCCAGGATCAGTGGCCAGGAGGGCCCTCAAAATTCGCAGGAAAGCGAATTTTAATACGACGAAGTCGTACCCGTAGGGCGGCGGCTCAGGATGAGCCGACGTTAAAAAAATCAGGCGGTGAACGGCAAATCTTCGCCAGGGAGGGAGAAACGGCGCAAGACTCGCGGATTCACCGCCTGAGCCACCATCAGAAACAGAGATCAATGACCCGAAGATCAAGAAGTCCGTCGGCTCTTTTTTGTATTCCCATTCCAACTGAAAACAGAATCGAGCCGTCCACGACGATGCGTGAGTTTGCTGCGTTCGATGAGGAGGACCTTGGGGTCCCAGATTGAAAGCGAATCGCCTGACTCACGCGATGAGCAAAACTGAAACAGCCACCGGTGATTCAGGCTCTGGGTTCTGCTCTCGGTTCTCGAGATTCGCTGTTAAGGAATTCGACACCCGTGCGAAAAAAGAATAGGCAGGCAGTGACCATAAAGTTGACTACTTTATTTCAAATCGCGGCTTTACTCTTATAATTCAATATCTTAACGCAAAGCATCTATTTTGGCACTACGATTGCTTCTCATAGAAGCAAGTGCCACCCCAATCCCCCTTCGGCACTTTTGGGCCTAGATCACCCCCCCCCATACGATCTAGGCCCTTTTTTTTCTTCAAAGAAAAACGCGCTTTCGACGGACATCCGGTCCTACTGCCATTTCGCCCTGGTGGGCGAAAACGCATCCGCTTGGCAGACTCAATCGCGTTTTTTTGAAGAAAAAGCGCTGTGGGGGCAGAGGGGCCTCAAAGCCGCTAAAAACGTCCTCTACTCAATACGGACGAGCTGGAGATCTTTGCGTTTTAAGCTCGTAATCGACTCAGGTAGCGATTCCCGGATGACGGCATGGAGAGCGGCGAGGAGGCGGTCCTTGAGCTGTTTACGGCGATAAACGAGGCTCACCTCACGGGTTGGATAGGGCGGACGGAAATCTACGACCCGGGCTGTGCCGACACGTGCGTCCACTCGAGACAGTTCTGGGAGAAGCGTGAACCCACCCAGGCGCTCGACGATTTTCATGAGGGTGGAGAGGCTGCCACCTTCGAGTTTGATCTTGGATTGAAGCCCCGTGTCCTTGCCTTTTTTCCCGCAGATACGCAGCGCTTGATTACGAAAACAATGGCCCTCCGAAAGCAGCCAAAGGCCAGAGGCTTCGAGGTCTTTTTCGTCGACCTTCGTGAGTTTGCCGAGCGGATGCGCACTATTCGCATAGACGAAAAAAGGTTCGTAAAACAGCACGCGTTCTTCGAACTGTTCATTCGGAAGCGGTGTCACCAAGATTGCGGCGTCGAGCTGATCGATCTCGAGACTATCGAGGCACTGTTGCGTTTGAAGCTCGGAAAACTCGAGTTTCAAGTCTGGATATTTCTCTAGGCATTTCTCGGCGAAAAGCGGAATCACGCTCCCACTCAACGTCGGAATGATGCCGAGACGAAGCACGCCTTTGATCTCGGAGGACTCAGCTTCTTTGAGTTGCTCAATTTTTTTGAACTCCGCGACGACCACGCGCGCTTGATCGATCACCTTGCGGCCGATATCGGTCGGGAGGATGGGTTTCTTGGATCGATCGAAAATGGAGACGCCCATCTCTTCTTCGAGTTTTTGAATCTGCATACTCAGCGTCGGTTGGGTAACGTGACAGCTATCGGCGGCTTTGCCGAAGTGACGAAAACGATCAACGGCCAGCAGGTACTCGAGTTGTTGGATGGAGGACATGAGATCCTTTCGGTGTATTGGATATTTCTATTACTAATTCAGAATCATCGAAAAAACAAATGAAGACGATTCATTGAAAATCCCTCCCTGACTCCTCTACAATCGACGGATGAGAAGAAACAGAATCTGCGGTTTACTCATGGCCCTGCTTCTGTGCGGTTGCTCAAGTTCGCCCACGCAGAACTCTCCCTATCCCGCCTACCAACGCCTCAAGCATTTTTCTGAAATTGAGGCGATCGCTAGACGCGGGACGGACTACGAGATCATCACAAAATCTGGCGGAAACGAGCTCCTCCTCCTCGCCATTCACGGCGGCCAAACGGAGCCCGGCACCTCCGAGTTATTGCAGGAAATCGAAAAGCTGCTTCCGGACACTGTCGAATCTAGCCGCTACGAATTTCAATCACTCAAGCGCTCTCCTGATTTCGACGAAGGCAGTCTCACCGACCCCTGGCTTCATTTGACGAGTCACCGTTACGACGAGCCAGAGCTCGAGAGACTTGCTCCGAATAAAAATGTTTGCCTCTCGCTGCATGGTTTCTACGGCGACGAAGCGGATTTCTGCCTCGGTGGTCAGAACGAGGTACTCCGCGCTCGCCTCCTAGAGGCGCTTTCCCAAGAAACAAACTGGCGCACTTGTGAGTTCTGCTGCGGGAAATACGCGGGACTTCAGGCCAAGAATCCGGTCAACTTTTGCAAACAGGCGGGAGTTCAAATTGAAATGGGACATCAGCTGCGCCGTCGCTTACTCAACGATCCGGCGTTTCGCCATATAGTCGCGGCCAGAATCGTGAGCGCGATTCGAGATAGCGAAAACATCCGAAACTGAAAATCGAACTCCACGGAACCGAATCGAAATTCTCGATTCAAGACTCGAGCGATTCCATCATAGAACTTTAGCCAAAGGAAACCATTCTATGAAACTCATTCTCTCGGTCATTCTCGCGATTTCAGGTAGCTCGGCATTCGCAAACGCCCCCGCACTCTCTTACAGCTGTGAGTGCATCGACACGGGCGTCGAGTGCGACGGCGTCGATTACATGAAACTCAAGCTCACCAGCAATCGCGCCACCTTCGAACTTCAAGATCGCGATCATGACGCAACGACTGACTCGGACATCGAAGCGAATTTCGATGAGAAGCTGACTGAGACCGGCATCGACTCACGTTACAATTTCGGCTACGCCACGACCAATACGGACGGCGTGTACCCTAAGTTTTTCGTCAATAAATCCATGTTGAGCGGAGCTGCCAAAGGTACCGCACGCCTCGTTGAGTACAGCCAAGGGACGCTGTCTTGGACCTGGCAGTACAACTGCACGCTCGACCGTTAATCTCTCATGGACGATCCCTGATGGGCTCACGCGCGCATCAGGGATCGATTCCCGATTGATCACTTCTCAAAACATCGATCTTTAGGGATGATCTCCTCGGGCCTCGCAATCCGAGAAAAGAGAATACATCATGAAGATTCACGACAGCATCACCCAAACGATCGGCAACACTCCCCTCATCCGGCTTCAGCGCATCGGCCAAGGACTTCCCGCCGAGATCATCTTAAAACTCGAATTTTTTAATCCACTGGGCTCCGTCAAGGATCGCATTGGCTTGCATATGATCGAGACCGCCGAGAAGAACGGCACCTTGAAATCCGGAATGCGCGTATTAGAGGCCACGAGCGGAAATACCGGTATCGCGCTCGCGTTCGTCTGCGCGGCCAAAGGATACAAACTCACGCTCGTCATGCCAGAGACGATGTCGCAAGAACGTCGCACGCTCCTACTTCTGCTTGGCTCCGAAGTCGTGCTCACGCCAGGGCCACTTGGAATGAAAGGCGCCATCGCGAAATCACTCGAGCTCAAAGAAAACGACTCGAACTACTTCGTCCCGAGCCAATTTGAAAATCCAGCGAATCCGGAGATCCACCGCAAGACAACCGCAGAGGAAATCTGGCGTGATACCGAAGGTACTGTCGACATTTTAGTTTCCGGAGTGGGAACCGGTGGCACGGCAACGGGCGTGGGCGAAATCCTGAAACAGAAAAAACCGAGCATTCAAGTGATCGCGGTTGAGCCAACCGAGAGCCCAGTTCTCTCAGGTGAAAAACCTGGCCCCCACAAGATCCAAGGCATTGGTGCCGGTTTTATCCCCAAAATACTCAACACCCAGATCCTCGACGGCATCGAAAAAGTTTCGAGTGATGAGGCCCTCACGATGGCAAGACGGCTCATCCAAGAAGAAGGCATACCGGTCGGCATCTCCTCTGGAGCAGCGGTGACGGCAGCGCTACGAATCGCGGCCAAACCGGAGAACACCGGTAAGAAAATCGTCGCGATCATTCCAAGCTACACCGAGCGCTATCTCTCAACTTTGCTAGCAGAAAAAGAACGCGCAATCGCCGCGGCGCTGCCGGTGGCGCAAGTGGACGAAAAATACCTCGCGGCTGCAAGCCTCCTGGGTACTTCGCTTTAATTTTAATCGTTATCGACGGTGATTCAGGATGGCCTGAGTGTCGGCTGCAATGGAGACCCGAGGAGTCTCTACGATACGACCGATCTCACGGCCGTCCTTGAGAAATACGAATGTCGGAATCCGCTCGATCGAACGCGTGTTTGAGTAACCTTCGTAGGTTTTCTTGCGATCGAGTCCGAAGTACTTGATGCTCTTGGGGTGAACTCCGGCTTTTTTGGCCGTGCGGTCGATCAGCGAGAAAAACTGCGGCAAGTACTCGTGGCTGTCTCCGCACCAACTGCCGAAATAGACTTCGACATCGACGTTCGAGAGGCTCTTCGGAGACTCGAGCGCAACATGCTCGAATACTTCTTTCATCCAAGGATAGGACTGTTTTTCAATCGTGGTGCGTGAGACCTCGCCCGTAAGATCCGTGCCCGGTGATGCTTGAGTATTTCCCATCAGCAACAATGCTCCCCAAACCCAGTAACCACTTGTCATGAGTTTGGAGAAAACACCTACTGGTACACAACGTCAACTTGAAACACGCCTTCGTAGTCGCCTCTGGGTAAAGTCGCGGCCAATGCTTCGCGTGTCGCGCCAACCAGGATCTGTCTCCGACCGGCCGGATCCAACGTACTGAGTAAGTCGGGATTGGAACGAAATTGATTCACTCGAATTCGGGCTCGTCCGCCGCGCTGCTGCATGAAAATTTCAGTCGGTAGCTGAATCGTGAAACATTTTCCAGGCTCGCCCGATACGAGGAAACTGGCGTTCTCGCTATTGTCTGCTACGCCCGGTTGTACGGTTTTTTCAGGATCGCCTTGTGGTGCTGCACCAAAATCCAAGTCGCTCGTCGTTTCGATTTTAAGAGCGGCCAAAACTTTTTGTACCGATTTGGCGGTCGATCCGACCCCGAACGATGCAGGTGCTGACAAAAACGAAATCACGACCACGAACGCAATGCCCCAACGAGAATAGCCGAATTTTTTCATAGCTACTCTCAGTATCGAAACCTGAGATCGACTTCTCAACGGGCAGAAGTTGCCTCTTCACCTAGGAGGGATGAATCACCATTTTTGGGACTGCCGATTCATCATTAGATACAGGTGGTTTCTTCGTCTGGACCTACGCCGCCGCGCGGACCGCGGCAACATCCAAATCCAGCGTGCTGCCAACCGGATCGACAACACGTGGTTATTTGATTGTTGATCATCCATACCGGAGCCCCACCGGGCCACGGGCCACATCCTCCACCTGCATTAGTCGGTGTTGGTGTCGGAGTCACGGTCGGAGGTGCGGCACAGTGGCAGGTACAAAAATTCGGGATATAACCGAATCCGACTCCCAAACCCGCGCCTTCGCCGACACCCGAACACGACTTCCAAGGAAACGCCGCTGGGCATGTTCCATCCGTAGCTGGGAATGCGAATGAACCTGGAACACAACCCACGGAAATTTCAAAAGGTTTACACACTTGCGCTGCTGCATCCCAAGTATCCAGTAGATTACAGCAACGATTATTACCATCCTTGAGCCACTTACCTTCCGGGCATTTGCAGACGCCATTCACAGAGATCAGGTCACCGGTGCAACCGCAGTTGGGTTTCGCTACCACAGGAGGAGTCATTGGACAGGACTTGGGATAACAGAATCGATTGCTACAAGACTCACCGAAAGGTAATCCACAGCCCTTAAACTCCGTCCCAGAAGTTACTTTGCACTCACACTTTCCTGTTCCGTCAGGATCAGTAGTAACCGGGCTACCAGCAGCATCACAGAGCCCCGCTGATGGAGAATATCCAATCGCTTGGTTAAAAGAAGAACAGTAACTCACGTCTGTCGCCGTACATCCCGTCGTTGTCGAAACCGGACAGTTCGCTTGAGCACAAGGATTGAGTCCTGCGTCTGGATCACTGCAACTCATTCCCACCAATACCGGTTGTGAGAAGGTGCCGTAGCTATCACGAGTACACGAGTACTGTTTACCTAAATGGCAATAAGTCCTATTACAAGCGGTCTCCAATGTGCCCGTTCCAGTGCCCGTTCCAGTGCCCGTTCCGGTGCCCGTTCCGGTGCCCGTTCCAGTGCTCGTTGCAGTGCCCGTACTCGTTGCAGTGCCGGGGCCCGGTCCGGGGCCAGGGCCTGTTCCACTCCCAGTGCCACCGACCGCACAATTCACAGCACCCGCTGCTTCGCAAGTGCCCATTCCAGCAGACCAAGGAACTCCCGCGGGAACTGGACCGCCTGGCGCAATATTCGCTCTCACCGGCAATGAACAATTGTCGGTAACGGTCCGATTTTGATCTGCTGGTTTCTCGGGATCGCAACAATTGCCATTCAAGCAGCAACGGTCTTGTGACGGATCTGGATAAGCGACCCATTTGTAGTTGGGATCATGTTGGAATGCGCGATCACAAACCGGATTCGTCACCTGCTCCCAATGAACCCAATGACAAGGTCCTTGGTTGTCTCGCTCGAGAGTGGTGCTCGTACCCATGCAGAAACAATTTTGAGCTCCCGAAGGTACGTAGGTGTGACCTTGGCAATATTTCGCGGCATCCGGACAACTCGCGCAAACAAGGTCGCGTTGCGATATACATTTACCGTAAGCGGCACTCCAATAGAAACCGAGTTCCGTACAAACCGCAGATGACGGCTTGATGCAGGCTTGGATCTCTGCGCGATACTCGTAGCTCGGATCTTGTTTCTTGAGAATGTCGCACGCCTCACGTGCGTTTACACCCGCCTGCCCTTTGGCGATCTTGAACGGCAAACCGCTCGAAACATCCGGATTGAATCCGTCGCCAAAAGGGTTTGGCCCATCGACGGTGAGATTAGGAATGACGAGAACTTGGCTGCCGAAATAACAAACCGATAAGTTACCTGGGCAGATCGTTTTGTAGGTGAGATAGAATCGAATCGGCGCGTCGCCTGTCTCGCACCTTCCGTTGATCGGATCGGTGAGCTCGCGAACTAACTTCATGTCCATCGAGTAGCAGCCGGCGACGGCGGTAGCCTTAGTGGAAGTGCCGACTTTCTTGAGTGGCTTAGGATAGAGCTGCGGAGTTGAAACGGGCGTGCACGGTTTGGTTTCCGAAGGATCGTAACAGTTAGCAAGATTGTCGGCAGAGGCAATGGACGGTAATAGGCCTAGAAGCAACCCAAACCAGGCGCCCGATCGTAAACCCGACTTCGTAAGCGAGCATGTCTTTTCGAACATCATCCAAATACGTACCGTACCTACCATTATAGACGACGAACCCAGTCCAATGACAATAAATATATTAAGTATAGAAACTATGTACAGTTACCCGACCATGCTTTTGACAGAGTCGTTTTACTCTACCGATTCTATTTTGGTTTTCTTGGTCCGCCCGTGAATCTTTCGACTGATGGTGAAATCTTGCCCAGTCACGTATCCACCGTCCGGATCAATGACGATCCGCCGGATGCCTTCACGAACGTCGAAATCACCTCCGCTCTCGAGTCGATGCAACTCAAGCGTATAAGTTCCGGGTGGAACGCGTTCAAACCAAAACGCACCGTCGGCATCGGTTCGCGTTCGTCGATCAATATTTCGGTCAACACCCTTCAGGCGCACGTCCGCACCCCATTCGGGATTCTCCGTGCCTTGCTTGGATTTTCGCGAAACGACGCCTTCGATTTGACCGAATGCCGCCACTGGAATTTCAATGGTCTCGGTGTTCGCTGGCTTGACCCAGAAACCCACCCGCTCCCAACGAGGAAAAAACGACGGATCTTCGAGAGAATCCAGGAGCAAGATGATCTCCAGATCCGTGTAAACCGGAAGCTCCGTCAAGTAGATCTCGCCTTTGTGGTTGGAATACCAAGTCTGCGTATTGAGTCCCATGCGAATCGCCACGCGCGGGAGCGCGCGGTCGACGCCTTCATCAAATTTCCCGTTCCCATCACGATCGATGAATACACGAACGAGCGCGCGTCCGCGTCCGCTCTGAAAAACACCTTCGCTGCGGAATTTGTCGGCGACCGGGTCAAAAAATGCGCTGAAACCGAATTGGGTTCCGACCGTAAAATCACGTGGGTTCGTGTAAGATGCGATCAACGAACCGTTCCATCTGCGAAATGCTTGCGTGAGCTGAATGTTTTCGGTCATCACCCGTTTTAAGAAGTCACGTTTCAGGCCCAATATGAAATTCGTATTCACGTTCAATTGTTTTCTGAGCTCCAGGGTGCTCGACTGCAAATCATCCGCATCGTAATTATTTAATGAACGAAAATCGCCCAGTCGGGTCGGCAGATTCAAGTTCAGGACTCCCGCATAACTCTGCCGAGCCTCCTGATTGCTCATGTTGAAATTCGCATCATGGTTCAGAAACACCGGGCCGAGCTGCGTGGTCAAACGATTCAAGTATCCCGTATCCTTGAGCCCGTCGATGTACTCACGTGCTTGCAACGAATGACTCATCAAGAGCCGTGGCAGGAATGGCACATTGTGAAGCCAGTCTAGGGAGTAGATCCGTTTCTGTTCAGAATCCGTCGTCGGGTTGATCGACTCCGAGTAAAACGATTTAAGAAACGTCCCGCCGATTGAAAGTGTTCCAATACCAATTGGTTTCAGAATTTTGAACTCGTGCGCGGACCCCGATGCAAGTAACTCACCTCGAGAAAACGCACTCACCGTAGAGATTTGGAAACCGGGAAAAAAACTCTGCGTCTGTACGTAACTTCCGAGTCGATATTCGTCCGTCGAGGCGAGTTTGTATCGGACGGTCCCCGCTGAAACGGATAAGAAACTCGTGACCCCATAGTCCATCCGCGCTTGCATGCGGGCGTCGCGATTTACGTCAACCGCCCCTACTTGGTAGTAAAGCTGCCCCGGTTTGACCTGTGCGCCGTCGATCCAGTAGCTCTGGAACTGGGTCCGTTTCTCGCCCTGCGGGCCATAAAATACGAGGCGAAATCGGTTCTGACCGTAGAACAGCGGTATGGTCTGGAACGAGTAGAGTCCAGTCGCATCCGCAACGCGTCGTCCGAGATAGAGGTCGTTCTGATAGAGTTCGACTTCCCAACCCGGATTCGTGAAACCTTGGATGTCGCGATTCAGATAAATACTCTGGTACTCAAAAGGATAGCTCGAAGCCAAGAAACCAAATCCGGTCTTAGGTGCCGTCAGGAGCGGTGTCGACGCGAACTGACTATCGATCGCTTGGAATTGAGTGAGTCCGAGTTTCCCGAACAACCGACTCTCTCGTGAACGTTTTTCAATCGTGCCGGAAACCTGGTCGACTTGATTTTTCTGGTAGGCAATTCGAAGCGCGGAGTCCCACCCCATCGCAGTTCCCGTAAACAGAGAATAACCGGAAAACTCGCCTTCTTGCTTGGAGCCCTCGCGTCGGTATCGATACTGAAGGCTCTGATCCGTCACCGGCCCATCCCATTTCGGATGGCGAACCGGAGCTTTTGGGATTGTTTTTGAAGTCAGACGCGTATCCCGTTCGCGCTCTTGCGCGCGAAGTTCTCGTTCACGACGCTCTTCGATTGGAAGTGCTTTGAGAGATTCGATTTCGATCGTGGAGGCGGCTGAATTCACCGAGATGTTGAGCGATAGCCATTCGGCGACCGCTTCTAATTTCACGTAGTACTCATCCCCCGATCGGATGACCCACTCACAAGGATAAGTTGCCCGGTTTTTGCGTTCCACTTCGATCCAGCATTCACGTGCGTTCAGAAGAAACGGTCGTGCCGACGAACCCAAAGTTCCACCGACCGCTTCTTGCTGGATGACTGGAGATAGCGAGAAGCCGAGACTTTGGCCCAGCTGTACGAGCGGCAGCTGCCAGAATCGAGGAGCCTGATAGACGATGAGGGTCTCCTCGACGATCGTACGATCGCTCAGTAGGACCTCCATAATTCGCTCGCTGTCCGGGTTGAGCAGAGCCGGATCCGCTGCAAAAGCCGGAGTCCTCAAGATAACAAAAAACAACCAAGCGAGAAAACGCGGCTTTAACTTCATTCGATCGAGTTGGAAACGATCGAAAGCAGCTTGCCTCCTTCATCGGCGATCTCATTGGCTTCGAGGCGAAACTTCTGCGTCGTCAACGGTTCAGGCACCTGCCCCGTTTTCGCGAGTTGAACCCGAACGATTTTTTTGGTGTTGTAGAACGCGTAGCCAGTCACCTTGCCCACTTCGGTTTCTTCGCCTTTAGGTGAGATGTGAATCAAACGCAAGTCCGTGCTCGGCATGGCATTGCCTTCTTTTTCGGCGAGGAACTCAATTTGCCAGAACTGCGGGTCGTTCGAGGGCTTGACCTTGAGGTTTTTGAAACTCAGGTGACTCTCACTCTTGCCATGACGATAGAGTACGGGAACCGACACCGAGAGCTTGACCGCGAGTGCCATTTGCACGGCCTGCTTGCCACCACTCTCACCGAGAGATTTCTTGGAACCATTCACCGGTTCAAACCTCAGGTACGCGCGGTAATCTCCATCACCCGAGGTAGGCTTGGGATTGAACAACATCAAGCGCACGGTCTGCTCACTCCGAGGACTCATCGTGACTTCGCGTGGAGAAAACTTGATGAACTCTTTGGCGGAACGATCAGTGAGGTCAGGTTTGGGGACTATCTCCATTTTTCCTTCCGCGTTCTCGCGGTAGAAGACGACGCTGATCTTGTAAGTTTCCTCGGTGTCTCCGAGGTGCTTGAGCGTCAGCGACGAAGACCGTTTTTGGTCACTGAGCACCGTGCGCAGCGGATACACTTGAAGGTCCGCATGGGCAGCCGTGAACGAAGCCAATGAATGCAGAAACGCAAGCGCAAGCGCTCGAGCGATGTTTAGCGGGGTCATGCTAAAAATCTTAGCAACGCTCGCTCATTTTTAATCATTAATTTTCGTGGAAAAAAAAACGAAGAGAGCGCCGAATATCGACGCTCTCCCCCAAAGTTTGGAAATCTGTCAAAGCGATGACTATCGCTTAGTAAACAACATCAACTTGGAAGGTACCTTCGTAGTCGCCATCGGCTTGGTTCGAAGCCAACGCAGCGCGAGTTGCACCGACCGTGAAGTTTTTCACGCCACCGACGAGCGCGCCAGCGTTCGAAGGAAGGCTCGAAACGAAGCTCGTGACTTCGATTTTTTCGGAAGCGAGGCCCGTTCCACCAATTTTATCCATGGTGACAGACGTTGGAAGCGTCACAGTGAAAGCCGCAGTGCCTGGGCCTTCGACTTTGAACTCAGCCGCGTTGGCCGTGCCAGCAGCGACAGACTCAGACGCAGCGCCTGGGTATGCATCCGGGAAAATCAGGTCTTTGATCGTGGTGATTTTGAAGAGTGCCAAGACTTTCATCTTAGCTTTGGCCGTCGTCGACGCAGTCAACGCATAGCTATTTACGGCTCCACCGATTGCAAAAAGTGCAACGAGGGTAGCAACAAAGGCCTTTTGTTTTTTAGTGAGCTTCTTTTGAACGGGTTTCATCTTCGTCATCGGGTTTCTCTTATCCTCTTCCAAAAGCGCGTCCACCCCATGCGGAGCGTTATTCGGAAGAAATTAGTTCCAGTGACGTACCAATCGGACCCAATGAACGAGTGCTTAATGTAATTTAACTATTTAACGCTATGAGTCGGGTAAATATTTCCGACTCGTAAAAGGCCGTGCCTCTTTCGAGGGAGAGAACTGACTCACTTGTGCAGTTTGTTACCCGATCTCAGGCGTTCTTGATGAGCGTGTCGACCACCGCATGAAAGGCGTTCTCGAGCGACTGCTTCATGCGATCGAAACTTGGATCGTACACGCCTTCTTGATGCTTGAGTGGATTGCCGTCGAGTGCCACTACGGCTGCCGTCGCAACCTGGTGGATGAATCCCATCGTGAAGAGTGTCGCGCACTCCATCTCCACTGCTGTGACACCTGCATCGCGATGAAACGCGAGATCGCTCGGTAGCTTGCCCGGATAAAAAAGATCCGAAGTCAGGATCACTCCGTCGTGCGTATTTGGATGGCGGGATTTCACGTTTTTCATGAGGGCCATCGTGAGCGCGAAGTTCGGAACCGCGGGATACTCGACCGGAAGCAACAATTTAGACGTGCCATCTTGTCGAATCGCGCCACTCGGAACTACGAGATCGCCGATGCCTGTGTGATCCTGAAGACCACCGGCAGTTCCAATACGAATGATTCGTTTTGCGCCAGCATCGATCACTTCGTGAAACGCGATCGCTGCCCCGGCAGATCCCACGCCGTGAGAAAGAATAAGAATCGGCTGACCGTCTTTTTTACCTAAGAACGAGTGATACTCGCGATTCCGCTCGAGCACCTTTGGCTGATCGAGAAATCCCGAGAACCACTCGGCTCGCTCGGGCGATCCACAAGTGATGACGTTCGCGTATTCGGGTTTTCTCTCTAAACGGATATGAGTTTTCATGCGTTTTCCCACACTGATCCAGGAAACGCCGATTTTCAAGCCTGTAAATCGACCAAAACACTCTGACTCAACGATTCGACTATCAAATCGGGCGTTTTTGCGCCCCATTCCGCGATCGGGACTAGTCGCGATTCGCATTGAATTCAGGTCATTCAGACGCCAATCTGTCTCACATGACGAATGAATCCTCACTTTCCGCCACTTACGCCACATTTCTCCAGCGCGCGGTTGCGGTACTCTTCGACTGTTTGATCGTCTCCATTCCCGTGCTGCTCACGCTCGGCCCTGCGGGATTCCTACTGGTCTATCTAGGATATCGAATCACGTTCGAGGCATGCGCCGGACAGGCAACCCCCGGTAAACGCTTACTCGGGATTTACGTCGCTCACCTCGACCGCTCGCGTATCTCATTCCGAGAATCGATCGTTAGAACGCTCATGAGCTACATCTCGGGGGCAATCGTGGTGGGTCACTTTTTCTATTTTTTCACGCCAAAAAAACAGGCGCTGCACGATCTCGTTGCCAACACCGTCGTCTACCAAGGCACACGACCGGGCTCCTTACTCGAAAACTGGATCGACTATCTCAAAGAACTCTTCGGCACGAACAAGTAGCGACCAAAATCCGCGATCGGAGTGAAACCCAATCGTGCATAGAGCCGGTTCGCAGTCTCATTGCTGATGTCGGTAAAAAGAACGGCTTCACCGCCTGATTCCTGCTGAATCCACCGCGAAAGCTCCCAAGTCAGACTCGCCGCAAACCCGCGGCCCCGAAACATCTCCGGCGTATAAACATAAACGATCCTGCGATAACGATCGTAAGTGTTCCGAATCGCGCCGATGGAAACGGGTCTTCCATCATGCACGTCAAACATCACTCCAAAAGCTCCCGCCTGAACCAAAGTGGCTACCTCAGCGTCGGATCTCTCGAAACTCGCATCGTCGGCAGGGTGAAAAGCTTCGGCCGAAAACAGGCGCATCCACTCTCGGATCCAATCTTGATCTTTGCGTGTGGCGAACCGAAATCCAGTCGAATTCCTAGAGGGTTGCTCGGCCAACCGATCCAGCCGATGCAGACGATGAGGCTGGGTACCACGGAGCTCAAGGTCAGTTTTCCAGTCAGTCCAAAGCACGTCGGTCACCGAGGCGGGTCCCATCAGTTCACGCAGCCGTCCGAGTGACCTCGCGCGGATAAGGGCAGAAAATTCTCTAACACCATCCGAGTGCGCAAACGTCGCAACCAAAACGACGCCGGACTGTTCCAATGCCATTCCTAGGATTTTTCCATCGCTAGATTCCTGAACGTAGATCGGCCGCGCAGAGGAATTGCGTTTTAGGCGAGAAGCCACTCCCAAGACAACGTGATTGGATTCGGGATTCTCCAAGAAGTAATCACTGACCCGCGAACCGGACAATTCGCCCAGGCTTGCGACGAATCGGCTCATCGGCAATGTTTCCGAGTCCTCTCGAGAAGCACATCCAGATCTGGCGGTTTTTTTAGGTAGGCGATCCCCGGCATTCCTTCGATTTTTTTGTGGATATGCCCATCGGCCGAAAGAACTAATACCGGTATCTTGGCCCATTCCGAATTCTTGAGTTGTTCAGCCCGGAATCCAAAACCATCCAGCACTGGCATCATCAAATCAAGAATCACCAAATTGAAATCCGAACTTTGCTCCAGTCGCTGCAGCCCTTCTCGACCGTTACTAGCGGTGACGACTTCGTACCCCTCGCTCTTGAGGATCTCCGCGAATGTTTCTTGAATATCGATGTCGTCCTCAACAATGAGGATCCGTTTAGTTTCACTCATGCTTCGGCAAGCTCCCGTAGACTCTTGGTGAATTTCCCCTGATCGGATTTCAGAGGGATCTTAACCGTGAAGGTCGATCCTTGATTGAGTTTGCTCTCGACTTCGATTGTCCCACGGTGTGCGATGATGATTTGCCGAGAAATGAACAGTCCCAAGCCCAGACCTCCGATGCCGCTTCCTTCGGCCACGCGTTCGAACTTGTCAAAAATGACTGGGATTTTTTCGGCTTCAATACCTATTCCACGATCTTTGATCATGATCTGTGCAAAACGTTCGTCTTGGGTCACTCTCACGCTGACCGGCTGACCACCACCGTACTTAAGCGCATTACTCAGTAAGTTCGAAATCACCTGCTCCATACGGAAACGATCGCAAGTTGCCATCACAGAAGTTCCGGCATCGAACGTGAGCTCCGTTTTCGCTTCGACGAATTGCTCGGTGAATTTATCGATATTCTCACGGACCAAATCTGTCACGTCCACTTCGTCGAAATTGAAACTCAGTTTTCCGGACTGGATGCGCGAAACGTCCAGAAGTTCTTCGATCAGCTCCGTCAGTCGAAGCGACTGATTGAAACACATGTCAACGACACGCCTCAGTTTCTCAAGCGGTGGCGCTTCTTGCCGATCGGGTTTGATCGCTCGCTGGGTCATCTGGAGCTGCAACTTAAGAGAGGTCAAAGGAGTTTTCAGCTCGTGCGATGCGACCGATAAGAATTCATCGCGCGACCGAACCGCTTTTTCGAGGTTACCCGTTTGTTGATTTAAATCTGCGACGATTTTTGCGTACGAATCCGTCAGCAGCAGAAGCAATCGGCGCGAATATACCGCGAGGATCATACCTAAAATAATGGCGGCAATCGTACTCGAGGTCACTGTCCAACGGGCAGTCGCCCTTGACTCAGCGGCCAGCGCTCGCCTCGAACCCTCTTCCAAGCGGATCAATTCGTCGAACTGAGCTCGAATCACATCGGTGAGACGCTTAGCTTCGGACTGTGCTGTTTCTTTAATCTGTTTTTTGCTACGGCGGTGTTGAATCGTTGCCTCAGCCAGCTCGATCCAATCGTTTACGCGCGCCCGGATCTCTTTGATCGTTGGAGTCCAAGTCGGGTCGCCGGCGACGAGCGAGATCAACTCATCGCTCTCGAGGAAAAAACGTCGACGAGCATTGAGATAGGGCTCTAGGAATTCGTCTTTGCCGGTGATCAGGAATCCGCGCAGCCCCGTTTCACCATCGATCACCAAGCGCTCTACCAAGTGGGCTTGGGCGATGATCTCCCCTGCTCGGTCCGTCAAACGTGCGGCAGAGCGTAGATTTTGCGTTTGCCAAAAAAAGAACGCGGCCAACGCCAAGAGTGCAAGCACGGGCAAGGCCACCGCACGATTCAAGAGCGAGCGGAAACGAGAGGCGTCAATCTGAGAGAAACGGTGATCCACTAGAGAGCTTGCCTTTTAGGTGTCGGTTGTCGTTCTAAAAGGTCCCAGAATTTACAGCTCGAGTGCACGGGGGACCAGATGGAGTAATTTTACTGATGTTGAGAATTCTTCACAAGACTTAATCATAATGCGCCAAGATACCGCTCATTGTTCCAGCAATCCGTTCTCGTGAATGTTTAGCAGGTGGACAAAACCGGAAGAATCGAACCAGACGAAAGGACGATCGGGATGGGGATCAAAGGGCAAAAAAAAAGCCCCTCAGAGAGGGGCTTGATATCGTTTTTAAAAAATGGCGGGAGTGATGGGACTCGAACCCACGGCCTTCGCCGTGACAGGGCGACGTTGTAACCGACTCAACTACACCCCCGCAGCACTATTTAGAAACGAGATCCATTAGTTACCTGTGGCCCTAAAAAGTGTCAACGCCTAAAAACCCGCAGGACTGCAAATTTCTGATCAAAACCCCCGCCTCCATCAACCCAGTCGAGGAGGCTTTCCGCACGGTGGACTTAACAGGCTTAAACGTCGTCTCCGGATCCGCCACGAGCCCACTCACCCGTAATCTTGCAGGTCAAATACGCCTTAATAAACCCATCCAGATCACCATCCAGCGCCTTATCGGCGCTACCGACGTGATGCCCGGTTCGGTGGTCTTTCACCATCTTGTAAGGATGAAGCACATAAGACCGAATCTGTGACCCCCAAGCAATGTCGCGCTTAGCGTCCTCGATCGACTGCTGTTTCTTCTTCTCTTCTTCGAGGTGGCGTTCATAGAGACGGGAACGCAAGACCTTCATCGCCAAATCGCGGTTTTTGATCTGAGACCGCTCTTGCTGACAAGTAACCACGAGATTCGTTGGCAAGTGCGTGATTCGAACGGCGGAGTCCGTCGTGTTAACACCTTGTCCACCTTTGCCGCCGGCGCGGTAAACGTCGATCCGAAGGTCGCTCGGATTGATGTCGACCTCGAAATCGTCCTCGATCTCGGGACTCACAAAAACAGAGGAAAAGCTCGTATGTCGGCGCGCGTTCGAATCGAACGGTGAAATACGAACCAAACGGTGCACGCCGGCTTCGCTTTTCAGGAGGCCATAAGCATACGGACCGGAAACCGTAAAGGTCACGTTCTTTAGACCGGCTTCCTCGCCGGGAAGAACGTCGATCACACCGACTTTGAATCCTTTGTCCTGCGCAAAACGCGTCAGCATCCGATAGAGCATCTGCGCCCAATCCTGCGACTCTGTTCCGCCGGCGCCGGAGTTGACGGTGACGATCGCATTTTTCGGATCGGCTTCTTCGCTCATGAGCTTTTGGAATTCCGTTTGCTCGAACAATTGCGAAAGACCGGCGATCGAGTCCGAAACTTCTTTTAGCGTGCCTTCGTCGTCCGCCTCGATGGCGAGCTCAAATAGGGTCGTCGCGTCCAGATAAGCGCGGTCTAGGCTATCGAACCCATTCACTTCGGATTCGAGCCGGGATTTCTCTTGTGTGAGTTGTTTAGCGCGTCGGTTATCCGACCAAAATTCCGGCTGATTCGAGAGATCGGCGAGTTCTTCGATCCTCCTCCGTTTCATAGGGAGGTCAAAGAGTCCCCCGTAGGAAGTCCAGTTTCTCCTTCATCGAGGAGAACGTCTGGCGGATTTCATGAAGACTCTGCGTACCTAAGTTTGCCATGTTGATAGAGACTTAACCGATCTGGGCGGGTTATTCAACCTGGCCAAAATCAAATGGGGAAAACCGCTCTTGAGGAGTTAAATTCGGGGCCATTTCCATTTTCTTTACCCAAGCTTCGATCTCGGATTGAACTGCGCCCGCATGAGGATTTTGTCCCCAAGCCAAAAACTCGGAGATCAACTGGGATTTCAACGAGGCGAATCGAATCGGGTCCATCAGATAAAGCGTCCGTCGTACCAAGTGGCTTCGGCGGCCCGCGTCTCCAACGCTCGGTAAATCACTCTCGCCCCACTTCCCTTGAAGCAACAAGATCGCTCGATCTAAGTCCCCCGCGCCGTTCCTCTCAAAGAGTAATCGGGCGAGCGCATAGTCCAAGGAAAACTCATCCGGCTGGTCACCCATCGTGAGCGCATTTCGCGCGTTGTTCAGACTGTTGATCCGAGCTTCGCGGACGGGCTCTAGGGCTGCCTGCGCAGCAAAACGACGCGCATTCAACCGAGGCACTAACCCTTCGGACACGGAGGTCTTCAGAATACTCTTCGCATTCACGACTCCGAACTTAAGATCCACTTGCAACTCAGAATAGTCATTAGATCCAGACAATCCTTGTGCGTGAACAGTGCCGACCCAAATTCGCCCCAAGCTCGGCGCCATCACGACTTGCGCGAATTGTCCGATACGCCCGAGTATTGATCCCGTGACCGTGGATGCGCCATTCTCAGATCGAACGGGATCGAAAAAACGAACGAAATCTTCGATGCGAAAAGCTGCTCCGGTTTGGAAAACCGCACGTGCTTCGCGCTCAAAACTGGTCTGGCGCGAGCGCGAAGCCATCAACTCGTCGTAGGACTCATAACGAGACCCTTGCAACACGAGTGGCGAAAACAACTGCTCAGTTTGAACGAGGTAGCGCGATTGAGTGCGCCGAGAAACCACTGAGCCTTTGGGCGAAACTTCGATCGTCGCCATGTCTCCGGTTTCCGGCTGCGCTACGGTCAGGGTCCAAGAGTTGTAAGGAAAAATTCGGCCCGCGATAGCGAGCGCTTGATCAACCGTTCCTGCGGATCTCAATATTTGATGGGCGATGAAAGCGCCTGGTGCGCGCTCTGAACGAAATCCACCGAACTCCCCTTGCTCAACGGGCGCGCGATGCAAGGTAACGGATAAACCTCTCTCATTCCATCCCCCGAGGCTAGCAGGACTGGAGTCGCCGACGCGGCTGATACCGAGATACCGGAGATAGTCTCTACCCTCATGGACGATCGATAACAAAAGTGTGGAGTTGCGCGGATCGGACTCGGCCGCGACCGAAAAATTTGCTCCGTGATAGAGCGGCGTTCCCAAATCTAAATGCGGTGGTGTCAGTATCGCATCCGTGGAAACCCGATAAGCGCTACGCTCCAAGCGCCCAACTATTTCACGTAGTCGGTTGCGTTTTCCGGTATCGAGGGCACCGACACAATGTGCGATGACCGAATTTGCATAAGCGCCTTCGTTCATCGAACCGAAATAATGCTCGAGAGCCCGATAAATTTCCGGAGCCATTTGCCAACTCTCGAAATCCAAGAGTCCGATCGTGGGCGAAAAACCTTTTTTGGTTTTAGATTCTCCATAGCCAAAATTAAAAAGCTGATAGGCCCGGCGCCACTCGACGGGCGCGCTGCTACGAATCTGCTCCTGAACGCATCGGACCGTCGCTGCCAAACTCTGGTAGATCGACTGATCCTGCTCATCGATCCATAGCGAATTGCCAGTGGTCTTTGGCTGCACCGCTCGATCGACTAGATCGCCGAGCAACGCCCCATGAAGATACTGATGAGTTGCAAACGGCCCCTCAGTGCGAAGCACATAGAACTCACGACTCGCACTGTTTTTTGAATCATGACAACGAGTGAGGACTCCAAAAGATTGCGCACCATCGTAAACCGGCGAACGCATCGACTGTGTTTCTTGGCAGCGAATATCGGCTCTTGCAACACTGCTCATCGAGAGCGCGATCCAGACCCACCCTAGGCACCCAGCCGAGAGTCCGGAACTTAAATGGAATTTTCGCGGTAACGACAACCAACGCATGAGCCACTTGTTATCTCATGCTCCGGAGAATCTCGCGATATTCAAAGGTTAGACAGTCCGACTCCCGAAAAAGGCCAGCTCGAAAATACAGCGAGAAGGTGATCGTTCATCACCGTGGAACAACTAGCGGAGTTGCGGAAATTGACGATAAAATCTCGAACCAAAATAAATGCCGATGGCGCTCGAAACGTGCCAAGCCGCGTGTCCTTGCAGAAAATGGTTCTGCGGATCGCAGAACCAGCGTTTCACGTCCGCTAGCGAAAACATTTCGCCCAGTAGAACGAAAAGTACCGTAATGGCTAGCGGACGGAAATCTTTTTGAACTCCCGACTCGCGCGAGCGCAGCATCCATTCTGTAGCAATGATCGCTACTCCCAGGACGGCGATGATGATCTGATAATGGATGTTGATGGACCTCAGCATGGGAATCGCCGCCGTAAAAAATACAATCATTCCAAAATATGAGTAGACTCGCTTCGACTCCGGAACCCATTTCAAACGAATCAAATTCCAATTCAACAGCAAGCAGACCCACACGTACATGCCGATAAAATCGAGGATCTGGGTGAAATAGTTATTTGTCGCATGGTAAAAAAAACTCCCCGCTCCCATGACAAAAACGGCAGATGCATATCGTTTCATCCCCTCGCGGGCGATCAAAGCCGCCGCGATGAAATAACCCAGATTGCTCCAGGCATTTGCAGGTTCGTTGATCCAAGCACAGAGGGTCTGCTCGCACCATTTGACATTTTGCTCGCCGAACGTCTCAAACCAGTCGTACCAAGGACAACCGGGACCGAAGAATTGTTCCATATGAAAAGTGTAGATCGATCATCCAGACGAATCCATAAGTTTTCGGTTATCATATCCGAGGCTTCAACCTATTTGACCGGTCCAATCATTGAGATCATGCTTGCCCCCATGGAACGTTTCCACGCTCACATCTATTTTCCACCCGAGTCTGTCGATCTGGCCCAAACGCTCGCGAACGACGCCCGACGCTCGAGTGTTTTCGACTGTGTCGAGGTCTACGAGAGACCGGTCGGGCCCCACCCAACCGGAATGATCGAGATCCACTTCACGGATGCCAGTCGCGATCATGCGATGAACTGGCTAGAATCTCACCGAGGTGATTTATCCGTTCTCGTCCATCGCGACACGGGCGACGATTTTCAGGATCACACTCATGGCATCGTCTGGCTCGGCTCGGAACTCCTCATCGACTTCGGATTTTTTCAATTGATTCAGGAACGCCCGGACCTGAGAGTTCATCCCGAATCCGCCTGAAATCATTTCTTCGCGCGTTCAATCAGTCCAGCGCGGCCCACGATGGCCAGCTCGTATTTGCGCATACGGGCCGCTTGTCTCGGTCCCAGCTCGTGATCCAATCCCAGTAAATGAAGGACCCCATGAACGACCAACACTCGCAGCTCACTGGACTCGGAATGCCCCTGCTCGCGCGCCTGTTCCTTGAGTTTCTTTTTGGAGATGACGAGCTCTCCGAGTACACCCCGCTCTTGAAAAAGCGCGGGAGCCGGAAACGATAGTACATCCGTGTCGTAGTTCTTGCCTCGGTAGCTCTTGTTGAGCGCTGCCATACGCGGTCCTGTGACCAACTGCCCCTCAACCCGCAAAGGAAAAGTGCCGGAATAGCGGATTTTTTTGAGTAATTCGGGGTGATCGGTCCGGATTCTCTTGAGTGTGCGCGCAATTTCTCGATCGAGAGGTAAACTCATTTTCACGTCCTTTATTTTCTTTCGCCGAGACGCGAAAGAACAGGTAAAAGATGACCTATGAGCGAAAGTCTGATCGAAAGCTTCCTAGCCATCAAAGAAACCGTTCGTCGCCTCCGCGCCCCGGATGGTTGCCCCTGGGACCAAAAACAAACGCACCAATCCCTTCGCCCCTATTCCATCGAGGAAGCGAGTGAAGTCGTTGATGTTCTGGACCGCGTCCATGACGATAAACTCCTCTCGCAAGATATCCCTTTGAAAAACCACCTGGTCGAAGAACTCGGTGATCTGCTCCTGCAGATTCTCCTGCATTCCGAAATCGCCGAGGGTCACGGAACATTCACGATCCAAGACGTCATGGATAGTCTGCGCGATAAACTCATCCGTCGCCATCCACACGTATTCGGCACTGAAATCGCCGAAACATCAGAAGACGTGATCAAGAATTGGGAAGCCATCAAACAAAAAGAAAAAGCCGCACCCGAACACCTCCTTGATACCGTGCCTCGCTCGCTTCCGACTCTGCCACGAGCCCAGAAGATCATCGACAAGGTCACAAAGGTCGGATTCCAATGGCCAAGCGCACTGGATTCATTTGGAAAACTCGAGGAAGAAGTGCGCGAACTGAAACAAGCGCTCGTGGAAAAACATTCTCAAGCCGAACTCGAAGGCGAAATCGCTGATGTTCTGTTCTGCGCCATCAATATCGCTCAGCTCTCCAAGATCGACGCCGATTCGGCGCTCAGGTCCGGACTCGCAAAATTCGAACGGCGATTCAATCATGTTGAGGCGGGAATCAAATCACGCGGGAAAAAACTCGAGGAATCGACGCTCGCCGAGATGGATGAATTCTGGGACGAGGCGAAGCGTTTGGAGCGCGCCGGTAAATGAAGATTTATGGCCTGACCGGCGGCATCGGCTCCGGCAAAACGACCGTTGCAAAGTTTCTTGCCGAACTCGGTGTACCCGTCGTCGATGCCGATGAGATTGCACGCGAACTTCGAGAACCCGGGGGCGCAGCGGCGGACGCGATTCTCAATGTGTTCGGCACACTGGATCGGTTTCAGTTGAGACGCCTCTTGTCCGAAGATCCCGAGAACAAGCGCAAACTCGAAGCCATTCTCCATCCGCTCATCCGCGAAGAATCCTCACAGAGACTGCAAGTGTTCAAGAGCCAAGGACACGAACTCGCCATCTACGAAGCGGCCCTTCTCATCGAAACCGGGCGCTATCAGGATTTTGACGGTATCATCCTCGTTACCTCGCCAATCGATGATCGAATCGTACGATTGGCAAAACGCAACAACTGGAATGAGTCTCAGGCACGCCAAGCGATCCAATTACAGATGACGGATGAGGAAAAATACCCCTTTAGTCAGTGGATCATCCGGAATGATGGGACCGTGGACGCGCTTTCGAAGAAAACATCGCAAGTCCTCGATGAACTCCGCATTGCAGCGACGTTCCCTTTCCCGCTAAGATAGAGTTTCTCGCTCATGACATGGAGGTCATCGCATGAAGTTCTCTCTTGGCGCTCGTTCGGCGCTCGCTTGCTTTTCTTTGCTCTTTCTCTGTTCCTGTCCCAACGTTTTTGATCCGCTGAGTTCCCCGAGCGGCGAGGCACAACTCCTCTCCGCGGCCCGCGCCGCTTTTGACCAAGGCGATCTCGCCCTGGCCCGGGAATACTACGCACAGCTCGGGAACAATGACTCGGCCGAGAGCGAACTTGCGTTCACTTACTTGAATGAGGCGGGCGTTACCATGTCCGCGCTCGTTACGGCCGTTAAGATCAAGGACGGAGAAAGCGTCGGATCCATTCTAACGAACCTCTCCGAATCACTCATCTCTGGAGCCGGAGTCGCACGTCGAACTCTCCTTGCGCAAGCATTCGCCAAGGTCGGTGGAATCGAAACGAAGCAGCTCCGCGGATTCACTCGTTTCATTACGGCAATTGCCATTGCGGCGTCGACACTCGCCGAACATTCTGGAGCGCAAGCGAACGGTCAGCTGAATAAATCAGATATCGTCCAAAACACCACAAGCTGCACGATCGCCTCTTGCGTAGCGAATACGAACTGCGGCGAGCCAGTGCCCACAGTTTTCTCCTCGGGTGGCTCGAACGATCAATCGACCTACACCAGTAATACTTCGACCAGCATCAATCTCGGAGGAACTTCCCCGACTTATTGGATGTTCATCAATTCGCTTCAAGCAGCGCAACAGGGCCTTAGCGAGATGGGAGTGAGTACCGGTGACTCGCTCACGCTGGTGAATCAGATCCTGACAGTGTCGTTCACGAGCGGAAGCGCGGCTGAGATCCAGTGTTTGCGCGCTACGCTCATTGAGCGACTCGGAGTAGGTCGATCATGAAAAAATTCATCGCATGCGGTGTCACTGCACTTGCGCTCACGAGTGCAAACTCACACGCTCTGGATCAGATCATCCGCCCATACCAAAGTGCTCGCTCCGCGGGCATGGGCGGCGTCCGTTACACGACAGGTCTCTACGACGAAAACTTCTTCGGCAACCCGGCACGAGCGGCTGATAATCCGAAGTGGCGGATCGACGTGTTCCACATCATGGTGGAACTCAACAGTGGCGCTATTCAAAACGTCAGCGACTTGACCAAAGGTGGCGATAAACTCAAGAACGTCGCAAACACTGCCGGCACGAACAATCACGCTCGCGTGCAGACCGTGTTTCCCGCGTTTTATTTTCCGAATTTCTTCAGCTCCAAAAATGCCGTATCGATCGGCCTCATCTCGAGCACGCAGGTGGACCTCGATCTTCGTAAAAACTTCAGCGTCGATCCGGTCACCGTGGTCGACGCTGGACCGGCGATCACCTACGCGCGACGCTTGATTCCGAATCGACTGACGGTGGGGGCAACCGCACGTTACACCTATCGTTTGGCGACGAACAATAGCTACTCGACGATCGACTACATTAGCGGTCGTAAGTTCAACCTCGAGAACGCGGCCGGCGAAGGCAGCCAGATTGATTTTGACCTGGGAGCCACTCACAAAATCGCCTGGAAACCAAAAAAATGGGTTTTGGAATCCGGTTTCGCGGTCAATAACGTGATGGGCGGCAAATATGACGGTAACTCCCCTGATCTGGTTACCAAGGTTCGTGCGAAACCTATCCGACAGCCTCGTACATTTAATCTGGGTGTCTCGGGCAAGAAGGAGAATTTCATCAAAGGCGCCCGCTCGCTGGTCGCGTTTGAACTCACGGACATCGGCAACAACAAGAACGGCTCATTGTTCCGCTTGATTCACATGGGCGGCGAGCTCACTTTTTGGGACTGGCTGTTCGTGCGCGGCGGAATCAATCAAGGTTACCTCACGGCTGGCGTCGGAATCGATATTCCGCTCTTGAAAATCGATTTCGCTACCTATGGTGAGGAAATGTCTCTCAATCCAGGCGGCTTGGAAGACCGCCGCTACGCTCTGCGGGTCAGCATCTCGATTTAAACTATGAAACGATCGAAGTACGCCGCGTTGTCGTCTGTATTACTTGCCTCAAGCCTTGCAGTTGCCACCGCGGCGGACGTCGATTTTGTGAATCCAGTCAAACCTGCGCTTCTGACGGGAAGTTCCGATTCGAAGATCTCATTTTCTGTCTCTCGAAGCACAAGTATCGGCGGCACTGGAACGGTCACCGATCCTTCGATTCCTGGTCTCGGCGCACTTCGCCTCTCGAGCCTGACCGAAATTTACCAGCTGAGACATGCGCATCTCTTTTTCCCGGATTTACAGGCCGGGTTCTCCCTCCCACTCGTCAGCCGCAAGAAATCCAACGATCCATTTTCCGATAAGACCACCTCCGTCGGAGACCTCACGATTTTTAGCGGTTATCGCCTTTTGAAGGACCCTGGCTATCGATCACCGACTCCGCTTTTGCAAATCTACGCGGAACTAGCGCTCCCGACCGGCTCTCGCGTTTACGAAATCAAGGACAGCGCCCGAAACGAAGCCACGGCTACGGGTGCATTCGAATCGACGCTAGGCGGATTAGCAAAAAAACTTTGGTTAGATTGGGATAGTTTTCTCGTCGCCGAACTCAGTCAGGGATGGAAAAGAACGACACGCGCAACGGATGGCATGAATGTTCAGTCCGACTCCTCGCCTCGCGCATTCTCAGCCGTTGGCGCTGGCTACCGACTCAAGGAGTGGCCGGTACGGGTGGGTACCTCCCTCCAGTTCACTTATCTAGGGTCGCGATGGGCGACGTCCCAACGTGGGCAGGAATCTAAAATCGCCTCGCAACGAATCTATTCCGTGGGCGTGGAAACCCAAGTACAGCTCCGCTCCGATCTGGTTGCGTCGCTGGAGTACATGGATGACTCATTTTTAGGTCGGTTCGAGAATCCCGCGCTCCAACGCCGAGTCGCGTTCTCATTGTCTTATCAATGGGCTCGCTGAATTATAGGGGTTGTTGGGTGCGGCCGATCAACCGACCGCAGTAGCGCGCGATGATCTCCGGAATCGAGCGCACCAACCTGAACGTTGCATCGAACGAGCCCGCGACTGGTGTCGGCGGAAGTGAGGTTACCACCTCGAAGGAAACGATTTGATCGGGACGGATCCGGTGCTTGACCGTGAACTCATGAAGACGCTCGTTGGGATTACCGCTTTTTTCCCAATGCGTGTTTTTCCAATATCCCGTGTCGCTTGCAAAGTATCCGGAGCTGACCGGGATATGGATCGTGAAAACCACGCCACCAATGCCCGCGGCCCGTTCCGCAATCTCGCGATCGAAACTCGTCGAGATCAAACTGGAGTCGTGCACCCAATCTCCCACCACTTGATTAACGACTTGCCCAGCAACTGGCTTTTGAGAGAATACTGCCTCCGATTGAGCGATCGCATCTTCTAGATCTGCACCGGCTAAACGGCTTTGCAACGCCGTCTTACTGATAAATCCCTCTGTCTCAGTCCAGGATTTCAACATCTGATCAAATCCTGTGCGCTGGGCAACACCACGATAAACCGTGACCCATTCGTCGGAACTCAGCGGTGGTACGATCAAATTATCCCCTCGGTAGAGCAACGCCACGTCATCAGTCCAGAACCGCTTTGCGAATCCGCGATACTCTTTGTATACGTTCCAGACCACCTTCCAAGACAATGTCTGTAGCTGGCTCAGTAGTTTCAAAGTCTTCGTTTTGAGCGGTCCGGGACGATTCTCGAAAGATCGGAACGAATCGAGCATATTCGTTGCGACCCACAGGAACTGGACTTTAGCGCGTACTTCAGGTTTGAGTGAAATGTTGAAAAGATTAGCATGAAAGAAATTTGTGAATTCGCTTTTCAATGAAACGGGCAGCTGCCTCTGCAGTTTAAGCGCTGCATGAGAGAGGTTTCTTTGATCCGCTCCACCAAGACGAGCGAATAGGTCCAATCGCGACAGGTCCTGCGAGATCCAATCCGCGATCGGTTGAGGTAGACCTTGCTTGACAAACTCCGGCAGTAGGCTCGTGCGCGCATTCGCTCGGACGTAAGTTTCCAATTCACCGGCAAACCGTTTTTGAACTCGATTGAAATCACTTTCGTTATTCGCTACGTACGCAATCGCCCCAGTAGGTAAGAGATTTTCAATATTTCTCCCGTCCCCAGACATCAAGGTCTGATTGACTGATACCGAGCGGATCGGTGGGATTTCTTCGTCGAAAAAACGAATCGTTGCATCACCCAAAAATTCCGCTCTCAGCGCACGATTCAGATCGGGCGTACGATCGTCTGACGTCACCAGTAATTCGAATTGTCTTTTGAATTTTTCAAACTGCGGAAGCTTTTTCCATTTCTCGAGGGTATCAGGGCCGATCAAGATTCGAGTTTTTCCGGAAAATTTTTGGCCCGCCACCGAAATTTCATCCAACGGATTATCGTCGATTGTCTTGAGCAGGCGACTCACTTCCACTCGCGGAAGGTCGGCAACGCTTCGCTTGATCCACTCGATTTTCTCATTGTAGGTCAGGAGCGACGGAATCCTCAAATCAGGCGCGAGGTTGAGGTAGAATGCCTCGTGAATCGGAAGCACGATGATGTGATCACTCGGGAATTTCTCACTCATCAACCGGACTTCGCTCCAATGCGCCTGATGAAAAGGATCGAACGTACCAGGATAGAAAATCTGGTCGGCCGATGCTGCCCCGGTGATCAATTCAAAGGAAATTAGAAAAAATTGCAGGAAAACCTTCACGATACAAACACTTCGGAAAAAACACGGCACTTCTCAATTCAGAATTGACCGTCAAAAATCAAGCACCTCAAGTTCCCTGTACCTGTGGCCGAAGAGACCTAGAGAGGAATCTGCCCATGTGGACTTCTGGCAACCAAAGAATCAAGGCCCTGTTCGCCGCACGTGAACGAGAACATGCTCGTTTAGGTTTACCGATCCATCTCAGCCGCGCTGACGTTCAAATCCGCATACCGATGCAGAATGGCGAAGAGAGAATCGTGAACGGTCGAGCGATGCTGAGCGACTTCAAAGAAAAAGGTCTCTACCTCTACGTAGCCGAGCGTCTCCCTCCCAACCTTGAAGTGGTGTTCGAGATCAAACATCCGGATCACTTCGAACTCGTTGGAAAAGTCATTTGGTGCCAGTACCAGCCAACAAGCAACAAGATCATCTCTGAACAACCGTTCCCCTATCGGATCGGTCTCGGGTTCCATCACGCGTCCGAGGTCAGCACGACCGTATTTGCAGAATTCTGCGCCAGAATGGCGGAACGCTACACAAGCGAACGAATGCTATTCGAAGGTGGACCGACGATCGAACTCAATGCCCAAGAGGAAACGAGCGATGTAACGCCGGTCACTCTAAAAGCGGTACCTAACGTCGCTGAAGAACCAGTTGAGGCTACGGCTACGGCTGAAAATCCCTCGGCCGCAGACGCGACGCCGGCGACCGCGAGCGAAGAAACCGAGAACAAAGCCGCTTGATCAAACCAGAATTTATGAACGCCGTTTGATTGCTTTTGCAAGAACTCGAAACGAGTCGGCACATTTCGGGACCGCTTTGCGTGTCTGAAAGTATCGATTCGTCGTCGCAAGCGCGAGCGAGATGTTCATGTTCGGGCAAAGCATCATCCAACGTCCGAAACACTTCACGCCGTCTGTAGTACGGTAGTCGACGTCGCAAGAAGCAAGAGTCGCATATTCGGCAATCACTGCATCCGGTTCGTCATGATACATGTAAACCGCCCCACATTGCTGATAGAGCTGCTGAGGATCCCGTGCCGCGAGCGCTTTCAATTCCGGCGCCATTCTCTGGATGATATCGCCTAAAAAATTCGGATACATGCGGTCGGCGGACATCTGCAGCAGACCGAAATTTGTTTGGTGGTTGAACGTGATCGATTTTGAATCGATCAATTTGTGATAGGTGTCCAGAGTGCTACGGTACTTTTCACCCCATTCACGTCCACGATTATCTTGGACAAACGACTGCAGGGAGAGTCGGGATCCACGAAGCTTCATATCCGTAGCCATCGCCGAAACACCCGAAGACTCTTTCATACTCATGGCGAGAATTTTCGAGAATCGAGCGACCGCCAGTTCCACATTCATTTTTGGGTATTCGACTACTAGATTCGAAAACACCTCGAAGAACAGGTCGCGTGCTCGTGGATTTACCCCTTTGATACAACCGGACATGGCGCGCATACGAGCGACTGGCATGCTCGAGTTCAACTCTAAGATCTCAGACCAAGGTCGGTAGTGAGAGAACTCAACGGGGGTTAGGCGACGCGTGAAAAGATCTTCGAAACTTCCGGGATCCGTGTGCCCAGAAATCAAAGCGGTAGTTGCGATCAACGAAACCGAAATGAGGTGCTTCCATTTCAGCATGGCGGGGTTCCTTATCTGCATCCGAGAAAAACACGCGACGATCATCCACGACCGGGTGTTTTCATGAGACCTGCGGCTGGCTTATATATTGCCGCACTGCACAAATCAAGAGCTCATAGAAACAATTTTTCAAGTGATTTCAGGCAGATACAAATAACGGCTCTATGATTCAGGTTAAAAACTCACCTCTGAGCCACGCCAAGGGACCCATCGGGGTTGATTCAGACCTCGTGTCGGTTCATCCCCGCGACAGATCGGGCGCAATTTCCCCCTCAACGCTAAGTAACTGTCCCGCGCGGCTTTGATCTGATCATCCGAGATTCGTTGATCACGGACCACGGATTGATAGGCGTAGAAGCTAGCTCTCGGCTTTCTCTTCTTGAGATCGTTTCGATCGACTTCGAGTAATCCAAATTTAGGGCAATAGCCGTCTCCCCACTCCCAGTTGTCCGAAAGCGTCCAATGAAAATACTTCTCTACCCGCACGCCTTGATCGACTGCACGACTCATCGCCTGCAGGTGCGCGTAGAGATACGGAAGACGCAGTTGATCGGTGCGATCCGCAACGCCGTTTTCCGTAATCCAAATCGGAAGCGAACGTCCGCGACTCTTCATGCGGTCTCGAATCTCCACCAATAGTTCTGTAAAACCGGGCGCATCTACCGCGCGTCCCGCTTCACTCACCTCTCGATCGGAATCCTCCTGGAGACCGGTTACCGAAAAAAGCTCGGATCCATAGTAGTTCACCCCAACGAAATCCACTGCATCTTCGATCGATTCCGGAAATTCCCAGTTCATGAAATCTACGATCACTGGATGAATCATTCGCGCGAGAAAATGACCGGTATTTCGGTGTTTTGAGTAGTGATGCGCGATACCGACGGGCGTCTCGGGATTCACCGACTGAAAGGCCGCACGAGCAGACAGATGCGCTGATTTCAGATTCTCCAACGACCGAAAAACGCGTCCGGTAGCGATGGGCCAAGGATTCCAATCCCAGAGAGAGATCCCTCCCCTCCGAAATTCTGGGTTTGGCCATTCGCGAAGCCCATCGGACATCAAAACAAAAATCACCGGTTCATTCAGGGTAATGACGCCATCGACACGAGCGCCGAATCGCCGCGCCATCGCTTGCACCCATTTTTCCCAAGCATGCAGTACCGCTTGCTCAGACCAACCTCCTCGCTTCATCGCCCAAACCGGGAGCGAGTGGTGAAACAACGTGAGCAGCACGCGATGATTCTTTTTCAATCGAGTGATCAGTCGCTCATAGCCTTGAATGGCGGATTCATCATACTCGCCGTTTTCAGAAGGCTGGATGCGACCCCAATCGATGCCGGTCCGGACCCACTGCACACCGAGACGATCCATCCACTCGATTTCTGTATCCGGCGCACTCCAGAACTCGAGGCGTTTCTCGGGATTGACCTCTTGGGCGAACGAAGAAACATATCCACGCGCGGCCCAATCTATCCACAAATCACTCAGGCCGTCTTCGACGTGTCCAGGCGCCGTGGCGATTCCCCACTGTAGACCTCTCGGAAGCTCGATTGCCCCCGATGAAGCGATACTTAAACTTAAGGCATATAGGCACAACCAGTTCATTCACCGACACTGCATGTAGGCCTTTTCAAAAACCAATCAAATCTTGGTTAAGACCGCGTGCCCGAAACGCTTGACTCGTGCTACTGTCAGTTCCCCTATGACTGACGTCACGCTTCAGCTTTTTCAAACTACACTCACCTCCGTGATCGCGCCTATGACGCTGGTCGGAGGCGTCGCGTTCTTAACGAGCATTCTCGCCAACCGATATGGCCGTTGCATCGATCGCATTCGTGGATTGATCCGGGAAATCAAAGCACTCGAAGTAGAATCTAAGACTCGCGCGATTACCGAACGCCAGCTGACGATCCTTTACTTTCGAACACGCGCGCTGAAATTCACGATGACCATGGCCGCGCTCAGCATTGTTGGGATCGTTTTCACGGTTTTCGGTGCGTTTGCTACGTTGTTTTTCGGGTTTCACGGAACATACTTCGTGATCGTCGCGTTTGTATTGGCGCTCATGCTCCTGATCGGCGCGCTGTTCGGGTTGATTCGAGACATTCTCATTTCGCTCAAGGCCGTCGAGCTCGAGATCAGAACCGTCTACGAGCCGCCAAATTTGGGAGTCTCGTTTCGAGATCTATTCCGGTTGAGCACCTACCTCAAGCTCCGGCACTAGCTCAATCGAACTCGTAACAGAGTCATAAAAAAACCGCGCCTGAGCAGTGCTCGGCGCGGTCACAAAATACAGCCTACGCGAAAAATTACGCGCCGAAGAGCACCAGGAACTCATCCCAATGATTGCGAAGCTTAGATTTCAAACGCAAGATTGCTTGCGTGTGAAGCTGGCTCACACGGGATTCCGTCACATCCAGTACGCGCCCGATCTCTTTTAAGTTCAGGTCCTCGTAATAATAGAGCGAAAGCACCAATCGTTGTTTCTCTGGCAAGTCCTGAATCGCGTCAGCGATCATTTTCTTGAGCACTGCCGTGTTCACCTCACTGTAAGGCGTCGGCGACTTATAATTGTTGGAATCCGTGAAGCCATGAAGCGCACGCTTGTCGGTCTTTGAGAAGTTATTCACGTCATCGAACGACAAGAGCGAGACACTGCGAACTTGGCTGACCATCTCATGGAATTCGGTCTGATTGATTCCGAGTTCTAGGCAGACCTCTTCTTCGGTGGCTTGACGACCTTTGCTCTGCTCGATACGAGCGTAGCAACGCTCAAGCACCTTGGCTTTTTCGCGAACGGATCGCGGCACCCAGTCCTGGGCGCGCAATTCGTCCAGAATCGCGCCACGAATACGAAACTCAGCATAGGTTTTGAATTTGTTGTCACGTGACGCATCGTACTTCTCGATCGCATCCATCAAGCCAATCACCCCACTCGACATTAGGTCATCGAGTTCGATGTTCGTTGGGAGACGAGCGGCGATTTTTTGCGCAATGTACTTGATCAGCGGAGCGTATTCGACCACTAGGCGATCGCGTGTCGAGTTCACTGGGGTAAAATCTTCTTTGACCAAAGCACCCGTCGCAACTGCGGTTTCTTCGACTTCTGCTTGCAGCTCTTGCTCGAGCTCGCCGTCTTCCTCGTCGAGCAACACTTCATCAAAATGACCTTCTTCGGTCAAGCTCTCCAGCTCATTCTCAGCGGTCTCGATCACTTCTTCTTCGATCGAAACGGCCGCCCGAACATCAACCAACTTCTTGGTCTCAGTGTCCTTGGTTTTTGCTGGTTTCACCACGCGCGCGGTCTCGTCTTTTTTGGAACGCGCGACGGGAACGGCTTCTTTCGCCGCTTTCACGTTTTTTTCCGGCTCTTTGGCCTTGGTGGATTTGGCTTTGGCGGCTGCGCTGGCCGCGGCGGCTTTGCCCGTTTTAGAAACCGCGACTTCTTCTTTGGCCGCGGTTTTTTTCGCGGTTTTCTTGGCTGTATCGCGATATTTCTGAATTCCGTGACTGAGACCCATGATTTACCTCGCCTAATCCTTGGCTTGCCAAAACTCTACACCTAAGTTTATCAGACTATTCTCTCGTCGTGATCGGGGTGAATCCAATATTTATTCTCAAGCCCAATCTCGACATTAACCCTTATTTTCCCGGCGTGTCGTTTTTGACACGAGGGATGAAACCCCTACAAATCCATGACCAGTGCCGCAACACGCTCCTTAGTCGCGGCTTCGAAATCTTCGGGAACTCGCTGTCCTGTCGTAAAGAAACTGAGCGGGAGTTTGGCGCGAACGGAGACATTGAGAATCATCCCATGCGTGATCGCCTCATCAAGTTTCGTTACGACCAAACTCTGTGGCTTCAGCACCGCGAATCGGGCCTGAATATCGAGCGCTTCGGCGTCCCGTGTCGTCGCGCTCAAGCAGAGGTGATTTTCGACTTCTACATTCTGCGAGGACAGTAACCGCCTCAGCTCGATGAGTGAGTCTTGATCTCTCTGAGATCTTCCAGTCGTATCGACGAGCACGAGATCTAATGATTGGAAATCTTGAAGCGCCGTTTTGAGTTCTTCTTCGCCGCTGACTGAACGAAACGGCACATTGAGAAGCTTCGCGTAAGTGGATAGCTGTTCGGTCGCACCCACCTTAAAAGTATCCAAATTGATGAGACCGACTTTTTTCTTCTGATCGAAAATCGCGTGCGAGGCAATCTTGGCAAGCGTCGTGGTCTTACCTACTCCCGTCGGACCAATGAGCGCGATCACCTTGCGACCGCTTGAACCGTCTTTTTTATCAAAGAATGTGCGAATCGAGACGGAGTTCATCACCTCAAGCGCGATTTGGTCCAACACCGCATCTGGATCTTGAACGAGCGCAGGACTTAATTCGAATTCGGCGCGTTTTAGGAACGCACGCGCAAGCTTGCGATCGATCCCGGCGAGGATTAAATGCTCGAAAGCGTCTTTGAGTGCACGATGAGATTCATCAAACGATTCACCCTCGTTTGCAGATGCGCGCGCCGGAGCTTCGTTTTGAGAGATCTGAAGATCAGCTAACATCCGCTTGAGCTCTCGAAGCTCTTCTTCCATGGTGAGACCGAGTCCCGCCTTCGGGCGCGCCGGAGTCACCGTGACCGGATTGTTTTCTGGGTCGATATCGATATAGCGTTTTTGCGTGATGTTGGCCGCCTGCTCCGGGGTCGGAGCCTGTGGAGCGTCGGAAACCGAGGCGCCGTTCGCATACGAGTCGTTGTACCCAGCCGACGCACGTCCACGTACGAGAGCCGCGGCTGTCGCACCGGCGCCGGTTTTTTGTCCGGGCCGTTTGCGCTCGATGGCTTGGTCCATCAGTTTAGCTTGCTGAGATGCGGGCATGCCCTTGATTCGTTCGGCCGTTGCTTCGGGAACTCGGCTTTCCAGGTAGGTTTTCTTTTGGATCGACCGCTCGCTCACGGCGGCGGTGATTTCCACACTTGCGCCATTGAGGAGACCGAAACCTTTTTTGTTCCGTTTCGTCTGAAGAATGATCGCCTCCGGGCCTAGCTCCCGCTTAATGGCATCGAGCGCCTCTTGAATGGTCGGGGCTTCGAACTTCTTAACTTGCATGGCTCAACCTCACGGTGCCCAGGCTCTTGACCTGAACGTTGGGGGTGATTTCGTTGTGGGACAACACAGCTATATTCGGAATAAATCGATCGATGAGCCCTTTGAGGTGGCTTCGAATCATCGGACTGCAAAGGATCACGGTGTGGCTGGAGAACTGGGACGATTCCATGACCTGTGAGTTCAGATCCCCGATGAAGTGACGAACAAACTCTGGATCCAGCGACAACTGCTGGCCTTGATCCGTATGGATGATTCCACCCGCGATCGTCTCCTCGATATTGCGATCCAAGGTGAGTAGCTGAAGCTCGCCCTCGGTGCCGACTAACTTCTTGGTGATCTGACGAGCAAGCGCCGTACGTACCTGCTCCGTGAGAAGCGTCGGATCTTTTTGCGAAGGTGCCGCCTCGGCGAGTGCTTCCAGAATCGTTTTGAGATCTCGAATCGAAACGCCTTCACGCAGCAAGGTCTTGAGAACCTTGAGCACAGTACCGACTGGGAGCAGGTTCGGGATCAGGTCCTCGATCACTTTCGGCGCCGTCGCCTTGAGCGAATCGAGCAATTGCTGAAGCTCCTGGCGCCCGAGCAATTCCGACGCGTACGAACGTACGAGTTCTGTGAGGTGGGTCGCAATCACTGTTGAGAGATCCACCACTGTGTAGCCAGCGTAGTTCGCATCTTCTTTTTGCCGAGGGGTGATCCAAAGCGCATCGAGTCCGAACGCAGGTTCTTTGGTGGGAATACCGGCCACCGGATCAGAAACGTTGCCCGGATCCATCGCGAGCAAATGCCCGACCATGAGTGAACCGGTGCCGATCTGCACACCTTTGAGGAGCACTTGGTAATCGCCGGGCTTGAGCTCCAAGTTGTCGCGGATCCGGAGCGGCGGAACGATGATGCCCAAGTCGAGTGCGAACTGTTTGCGAATGTTCGTGATCCGCTCCAGCAGGTCGCCGTTTTGATCGGCGTCGACAATGTTGATGAGACCGTACCCCACTTCGAGTTCGAGCGTATCGACTGTAAGCAAGTTTTCGAGTTTTTCTTGCGTTGGTTTCGCGCGTTCTTCGGTTTCCTTGCGGACCTTGGCGTCTGCGACTTCTTTGTCTTTGCGGCTCACGCGACGTGCGATGCCGTAGAGTCCGCCACCCATGATAAAAAATGGAATCGTCGGCAGCCCCGGGATGATTCCCATGAAACCCACCACTCCGGCCGACGCCATGAGAGCTTTGGGATTCATAAACAACTGACGAGTGAATTCCTGTGAGTAGTTCGTACCACTAGCAGTACGCGTGACGATGATACCAGCGGCCGTGGAGACGATGAGGGCCGGAATTTGGGTGATCAATCCATCACCGATCGTGAGGAGCGTGAAAACTTCGGCGGCTCGGCCGATATCCATACCTTTTTGGATGGTACCGATCAGGATACCGCCGACGATATTCACGACAACAATCAAAATACCAGCAATGGCGTCCCCGCGGACGAACTTGCTCGCACCGTCCATGGCTCCGTAGAAGTCTGCCTCTTTGGCAATCTCGGTTCGCCGGCGTCTCGCCTCTTCTTCATTGATGAGACCAGCGTTCAAGTCGGCGTCGATCGCCATCTGCTTGCCCGGCATGGCGTCCAAGGTGAATCGCGCCGCGACTTCGGCGACACGACCAGCACCTTTGGTGATGACGATGAAATTGATGATGACGAGGATCGTGAACACCACGATACCGACGGCGTAATTTCCACCGACGACGAATTCACCGAACGCTTTGATGACCTCGCCCGCGGCCGCGGTTCCTTCTTCTGCACCGGAGAGAAGAATTTTTCGTGTGGTCGCTACGTTTAGCGAAAGGCGCAGAAGCGTCGTCACAAGCAGGAGCGAAGGAAATACCGAGAAATCGAGTGCTTTTTGCGCGTAAACCGAGGTGAGCATCAGCATCACCGACAGCGCGAACGCGAGCACCAAGAAGAGGTCGAGAATGAATGGCGGCATCGGGACCACGAGTACGGCAAGAACCGCAACGAGGCCAAATGCTATGCCTAGATCAGAATTTTTCCCGATTTTATCGAGCAAAGCACCCATCGTTCATTATGGTAACCTGAAAACTTTCTCATCTGCAATCGACGGTGTTTTAGCGGTGATGTTGAAAAATTGGCTATTTTTTCGAGCAAAATTTTCGAAACTTTTTTGACACGATTCCCACTCCCTATCGTGGAACCGTACCTAAAGCTGTTCAGAAAAATGCTTATTTTGGTGTATCACTCGATTTGTAATTGCGATAAACGCGGTTCGTGAAAATCTTTTGCTTTGCATTGCTCTCTCTTCTGTTCACGCCCAACACTCGTGCATGTGAATGGCGGGAATCGTCTTTTGAATCGACCGTGCTTCCGGGGCGCCCCGGCGCTCTTTGGCGCGTAAAGGTGTTGACGCTTTTACCGAACGGATACGACCCGAACCTCGCTTATGGGGTCGTATACTTCCTCCATGGTCGGACCGGCGACCGAAACGTGCTTCGGGACGTAGATGCCTGTAGGGCACTCGATATGCACGTCGCACGCGGCGGAACTCCTTTTGTCATGGTGGCGATGGATGGAGAGAACTATTACTGGATGAATGGCGCGAGCAACGGCGTTCGCATGGGTGATGCAGTCGTACGCGAATGGGTCCACCTCACCGAGCGTCGAATCAGAACCATTCCCGCACCGGCGGGCCGAGTGATAGCGGGAATTTCCATGGGTGGCCATGGCGCAATCCAACTATCGATCAATTATCCCGGCGTTTTCGGAGCTGTGGGAGCGCATAGCCCTGTGTTCCGTACCGAACCGGAAACTTACCTAGATTTCCCGGGCGAATTCGGACGCGGCAATGATTTCGCGAATCGCGATCCCGTTTCTCTGATCGCTCGGAATCCCCGTGCGCTCTCCGTGCCCCTCTTTTTCGATATCGGGGCGCGTGATCCCTTCGTGGCCAATACGATCCAATTCGGACAGACTCTGGAGCGACTTGTTCCTCAGCCCAGCGTATTCGCACTGGGAACCGATGGCATCGGTGGACATGAGGTGGGTTACTGGCGCCATCATTTCCCCGAGTATATCTCCTGGTATGGTTCGCGCCTCCCCTCACCTCATCGCTAGTCACAATTTCCGATTAGAGCTTGCCTCTGAGACGATAGACGTAAGCCAGGACTTCGGCGACGGCTTGATAGAGCGCGCGCGGAACGGCTTGATTGAGCTTCACGCTCTTGAATAGCGTACGCGCCAGCGGGACGTTCTCGACGATGGGAATACCAGCTTCTTTTGCGATTTCACGGATGCGCATAGCGATGAGGTCCGCGCCCTTGGCGACGACTTTCGGAGCCGCCATTTTTTCGCGGTCGTATTGAATGGCGATCGCAATGTGGGTCGGGTTGGTCACGATGACGTCGGCTGTCTTGATTGCCGACATCATGCGTTTACGAGACATCTCGCGCTGCACGCTCTTAACGCGCGCCTTCATCTGCGGGTTACCGTCGCGTTCCTTGGCTTCTTCTTTGGCTTCTTGTTTGGTCAAGCGGACTTGCTTCAACCACTCGCGGCGCTGCATCCACCAATCAACCGCAGCAAAAACCAAAAAGATCGCGCTCAGTCCAAAAAATACGGACTTGGAGCTTTCGCCAAATGCACTGATTAAGCTCTTGGGGTCTGAGAACATGCGCATGGGCGCGATGTAAATCTCTGCCTTGACGATCGAAACTGCGATTGCAACTGCGATCGTCATCTTGACGACCAGACGCACGCCTTCCCAAATGGTTCGCATGGAGAAAACGCGGAAGAAACCTTTGATCGGATCGATCTTTTCGAAGTTCGGCTGGATCGGCTCAACCGTAAATACGGACCCCACTTGAACGAAGCTCGCAAGAATGCCGACGACAAACCCGCTCGCAGCGACCGGTAGACTCACCAGCACCATGAGCTTAAGCGCCTTGAGCAAGGACTCACCGATGAAGTTACCTTGGGTGAAATCGACCTTGGTGTATTGTGTCGTTTCGAACGTCTCGCGCATATAAGCCATGACGTCGCGGACCATTCCGGGCGCGAACGCATAGAGACTAGAAGCCGTCGCCAAAAAAACGAGCACCGCCGTCAACTCGCGCGACTGCGCTACCTGGCCTTTCTCCCGAAGTTCGTCAATCTTCGATTGGGAGGGGTCGTCTAATAGGTCTTCTGTGTCGCGGTCGTCTCCGCCCTCAGCCATCGCTTAGGACCCTCCCCGCATGGAGTAGAGGATTCCCGTCATCCACTCCTCGCTCTTGGCCATGATCTCGACCGAGGCGTTCATGAATTCTGGTAGCCCAATGAACAGAACGAATAGTCCCACTAAACTGGTGATCGCAAACGAAAGAACGAGGATGTTCATTTGCGGCATGGTTCGAGAAAAAATTCCGAACACCACGTTCACGATGAACATGACGATGACGATCGGTGCACTCAGTTGCACGGCGAACTTGAGCATTTCAGAGGCCATTTCGATCAAACGTGCGGTCGTCGTCGCGGTCATTGAAACCTGACCGAGACCAACGATTTGATAGCTCTCCAGTGCGGCTTTTAAAATCAGCGAGTGTCCGTCCAGCGCCAAAAATGCTAACGTAGCTAGCGCGACGTGCAACTCAGCTACGACGTTGGTGTGCGCCTCATGATGCGGATCATAGATCGTCGCCATCGAGAACCCCATCTGAGAACCGATGAAGTTTGCGCCCATCGAAATCGCATCAAAAAACAGTTTAGCCACGAACCCGATCGTGACTCCGACAAACGCCTCAGAACCAATAGTGAGAATGATTCCGCCGGCAGTTTTCGACCAAATCGTCGCCTCATAAGGGCGGACCAAACCCGTTTTTACCAGGCCCGGATAGAGCGCCACCGTGATTGCAAGCGAGAGTAGGACTTTCACGGGAGTCGGAATGAATCGGTCACCGAAGAGCGGCAAAAGAGCGACGAGCGTGCTGTAGCGGACCAGCACCGCGAAAAACGTCAGTATCTCCTCTTCGTTGAACTGAAAAAGACTACCCATGGTTTGAACTGTTCTCCGTCAAGACTAGCGGATCATTTCACCAAAATTACCCAGAATATCGATCGTGTAGGTCTGAAGCGTCTCGAGCATCCAAGGCGCAAGCGCCACCAGCACCAAGATCACCGCAATCATTTTTGGGATGAACGTCAGCGTGCTCTCGTTGATCTGGGTGATCGCCTGAATCACACTCACGACGATACCGATCGCCATCGCCGCCAGCAGAAGCGGCCCACCGATCATGATCATTACTTTGATTGCTTCGGAGCCGATCGCAAGAACTGCCTCTTCACCCATTGCCCACACTCCTTGAAAAATCGTTTATCCGAAACTCTTCACCAAGCTTCCGACGACCAGATCCCAGCCATCGACGAGAACGAAAAGCAGAACCTTGAAAGGAAGCGCGATCGCGGCCGGAGGCACCATCATCATACCCATTGCCATCAGCACGCTTGCGACAATCATGTCGAGCACAAGAAACGGTAGATAAAGCATGAAGCCAATCTGAAACGCGCTTTTCAGCTCACTGATCACAAAAGAAGGAATCAGCACGTAAGTAGGAACGTCTTCGCGAGTTGCCGGCTTAGCCTCTTTGGAGAGTGAGAGAAAAAGTTCGAGATCTTTTTCACGAGTCTGCGCGAACATGAATTCACGAATCGGTTTTTCTGCAGCTTTGAACGCTTCTTCTTGGCTGATTCGTTCACTCATATAAGGTTCCAGCGCGTTCGCGGAAACCTGTTTCCAAGTGGGAGCCATCACGAAAAAACTCAAAAACAACGACAGTCCGACAATGAGCTGGTTGGGAGGCAACTGAGGCGTACCGATCGCTTGCCTGAGGAATGAGAGCACGACAACGATCCGAGTGAACGAAGTCATCAGGATCAAAATAGCCGGCGCAAGGCTGAGCACGGTCAGCATCATGATGATGCGAAGGACTGCTACCGTATCGGCGGGTTTCGAAGCCCCCCCTTGACCAAATGAAAGAGAAAGGGACGGGAGAGAAATTCCCGAAGTACCCGGCGAGTACGCGCTCTGTCCCCCGCCATCGACGGCGAGCGCAAGCGCGGGCGCCATCAAGGCAAAGAGCAACGCTGCAACGAAGGCCGGGAAAACTTTTTTCATAGTGGTTTCAGGCCCTCGAGCTTGGAGCGAATCTGAGCACGAACGCTTGCTTTTGCATTCTCTTGCTTCAGTACTTCTTGGAACGCCGGCGACGTAGGCACCGCTGGTTCATCGTAAACCGGCATTCGAGATTCGCGGGCGTTCAGATAGGAGTTCACGGCTCGACTCCCCGCTGCGTTCGGATTCGGGTGGCGAGGTTCCGCAGGCGCAATCGATGCACGGCGAGTCTCCGTCGCCACGGGAGCTACTCGTTTCGCCGGTGCGGGCGCGATCGCCGGTTCATCGAGACCGCGAATGCCGTCGGCAAAATCTTTTAGGTTCATCGAATCGCCTAAACCATCCGGACTCTCTTCGTCCGCCCTAAATTCCGTGATGAGATTGACAGACTCGTTCGTCATGCCCAAAACCAGCATGCGGTTTTGGATGCGAACTACAGAGATACTCTTCTTCGGTCCTAAACTCATGGTCGCGACAACGGAAATTAAGCGTTTTTGACCGACATTCGCGCCGAGCTTGCCCAAGAAACCTTTGATTCCTTTTGTGGTCGAAGCATCTTGGCGAAATTTCTTCATGAAATAAACCAGAACTCCGAAGAGTCCGACTACGAGGAGCAGAGTGCCGATCGCACGAAAGGGGCTCACCGGGTTTTTTCCAGAGGTCAGGCGATTGCTCTTGGCTTCGACAGGAGAAATTTTCGACTCCTTGCCGTCTTTTGATTCTTTGGACTCCTTAGATTCTCGGCCGAGCGTTTCCTTCTTCAGGACCGGTTCAAGGAGTTTCTTCTCTTCGGCATTCAAATCGTTCGTACTGTCTGGGGCATCCTTACGTGCCGGCGCAGAGGCAGCCGTCTTGACACTATCCGTCGCTGGTGCCGTCTGCGCGCCCACTACGATATCTGCGCCGTCGATTTTCAGAGTCAGGACTTTTCCATTCGTTTTGACCTGAAGCCGGTTCTGATATTTTTCGGCGTCCATTTTCATGGAAACCCGGAGCCGAACCACTTGAGGCGCGAATTGATAGGCGAAAACCTTGGTCATCTCACGCCCCTGAATCAGGTTCACCTTGGCCGGATAAACGGCGACATTCGCGAGGCTGAGCTGAATGTGCTCACGAACGAATTCGGTTTTCACCTGCCCCGGTTCGATCTTGCCATCGAACAGGAAATCTACCTGAGAGCCCTCGGAAACTTGGACCGATTTCAGGTTGATACCGGCAAATGAAGAGCTCGCGCTGAGCGCGAACGCCACGATGGCAATGATAGTGCGGGAACTCGAGAATCTCATGTCGACCTTATCCTTAGGTTTTTCGAAGACCTGAAAATCACTTCAATTGTTCGATGCGCTCAACTGGGGAAATGATGTCAGTCAGACGAATCCCGAATTTTTCGTTGACGACCACGGTCTCACCGCGTGCGATGAGTTTGTCGTTCACGAGGACTTCGAGGGGTTCGCCCGCGAACTTCTGAAGTTCGATGACCGATCCTTGCGTCAGCTGGAGAATTTCGCGAATGGCCATCCGAGCTCGACCGAGTTCGACGGTCACCTTGAGAGGAACATCGAGGATGAAATCCAACGACTGAACCGGTGGTTGAACGTTCTGAGTTTTTGCCGCTGCTAAATCTGCCATTTCATCTACCTCCTAGAATTACGAACCAAATTTGAATCAATCTGCTCTTACTCTTCGATTTCGCGAGTGATCTGAATAGCGCGATTACCGCGCGATACTCCGAAGAAACACTTAAACTTGGCGACGTCCTCAACCAAGAGATCCAGTTCCCCATCCGCATCCTGTCCAAGCGGAATCACATCGCCGACGTTCAGGTTCACGAGGTCCCCGACCGTGATCGACGAGCTACCCAAATTCACACGGACGTTCGCGTCCACTTGTTTCAAGTGGTCGGTCAATTTAATGAGCCACTCTTTGTCGCTCTTGTCGCCTTCGGTTTGGAACGAGGCATTGAGTTTAGATTTGATTGGTTCAAGCGTCGAATAAGGGATGACAACGGCGATCGTGCCGGTTGCATTCTCAAGCTCGACTTCGAAGGTCGTCGAGATGATGACGTCCGAAGGTGGCACCACCCCAATGAACTGCGGATTCACTTCGGTGCGTACGAACGAAATCTTGGTCTCATGAACCGGACCCCAGGCGTCCTCGAGATCTTTGATCGCGAGGTCCATGACTTTTTGCATGATCGAGAGCTCGATCCGAGTGAATTCCTTGCCCTCGATCTTGGTGTAGGGTCGATCGGTACCGCCGAAAAAGCTATCAATCAGTGCGTATGCGAGCTTGGATTCGAACACCAAGAGCGCCGGTCCCTTGAGGGCTTCGAAACGCACGATACACATACAAGAAGGGATCGGGAGCGTGTTGACGAACTCACCGAATTTCAAAAGGTCAGTCGAGATCACGCTGATCGAAGCAAATTTTCGGAGGGCGTTCGAAAGCGAGATCCTGTACAAGCGAATGAACCGCTCGTAGATGATATCGAGGGTCGGCATTCGACCGCGAATCACGCGGTCCTGGTTGGTCAGATCGTATGCGGTGATTTCAGATTCGGGTACGGTACCGCCCCACTCACCCGGACCGCTTGCGGAACTAGAACCGCCGCCACCTCCGGACGATCCACCTCCGCCGCCGCCGCCGCCACTACTGAAACCCGCGCCACTAGAACCCGTATCACTTGCGGGTGGTGGCGTGAGTGAGCCGCCGTCGGAGACGGCGTTCAGCAAAGCATCGACTTCTGCCTGACTCAAAATCTGATTCATATCCTGCCGTCCTTGGCGTCATTTCCGGTTTTCCAGCCTAGAAAACCGTCATAACAAAAAAACCTACATTAACCGGTCACTGCGAAATTCGTGAAATAGACCCCTTTCACTTTTCCGCTCGTGATAAAAGATTTCAGCGCCGTCCGAATTTCCTCTCGCAGGAAATCCCTTCCTTCCGCCGTAGCGAGATCGCTCGGGCGTTTGGAATTAAACAAATCAATGATCGAATTCCGCACTTGAGGCATCTTCGCCTGAACTTCGTGCTCTACTTCTTCGTTCTCTACCTCTACCGAGATAGCTACCCGGGCGAATTTCTGTTGCGTCCCGCCTGGCGTATTCAAATTCACCGTGAATTGATCAAGCGCAATCCACTTGCCCGCGTCTGCGTCTTTTTTCTTATCTTCTTTTTTCTTATCGCCATGACCGCCGCCATGCGCGTCCGCTTTTTCACCGTGTCCAGCCGCCTCACCACCGTGCCCGTCTTCGCCCTCGAGCTGGATGTCCGTCACGGCGGGCTTCGAGTTCTCTTTTTTGAAAGAGATGAAGACCACCGCCCCGATCGCCAGAAGGACGAGGAAGTTCACGAGCGTAATGATGACAACAAGTTTTGAAGAACCGCCGCCACCAGATTCTGAAGTTTCCGCCTTCGCGTCCGCCATATCTTTTAATATTGTGCATGGCTCGGCTGCGCGCTGCAAGCATGACTATCCATTAATGCCCTGCTGATTTGCGGGGTTTTTTTGACTGATCTTCGCAAACGACGACTCGCTGACGGTTTCTTAATTTACTTACATTATTAATGTATAAAAATGGTCATTTTCTTATCCGGACACACTCGATCCCGTTCGTGGAATGACCGATCGGTAATCGAGAAAGGATCAACCATGTGTTTAAACGATCAAATGCGGCTATCTGCCATCGCTCTATTTGCATGGATCATGATTACCGGCTGCAGTAGCTCTAAGATCGAAGCCAAGGGCGTCAAAGGAGTGTCAGCTGACGTCACCCTATCTTGGACTAACCGAGAAAAAGACGTGAATCGAGCGGGAGGGGGCTACCGGATCTACCACAGCACTACGGCTAACTTCAGCTTAACCGGACTCACACCCGTCGACCTCCCATACGTCTCTGGCGCGACCGCACCCAATACCTATACCTACTCTCAACTCAGCCCGGGAGTTCACTATTTTAAAATTATCGCCTACTCGGCACTGGGTGGCGGACAAACGAGCGAGGCTACACAAGTTTCGTACACGATTCCATAGGGAGCCACTCGAATCATGAATAGGGCTGTTTCTCACCTCATCGCGATTCTCCTGGGACTGAGTCCAGCGGTGACGCTGGCAAGCATGCCATCCGTGCCCGGCGAAGTTCTCGTCAAATTCAGATCTGGCGTTTCAACCGCGAGCGCGAACTATTCGATTTTCCGTCAGGGTGGATTCCGAGTGAAACGACTCGGATCGAGTGGTTTCGAACAAGTACAGCTTCCAGACGGCAAAAACGTCGATATCGCCATTCAGGAATTTCTTGCCGATCCGAACATCGAGACAGCCCAACCAAATTATATCTACAAGACGCTAGCGACCGTTCCAAACGACACGCACTACGGAAAACTCTGGGGTCTGAAAAATACGGGGCAAACCGTGAACAACACGGGCCTCGGTGGTTTAGATACCCATCGAACCCCCAACACCGGGACCAGCGGGTCCGATATGAATTTAGAGGCTGCCTGGGACTTGATCACGGATTGCAGCTCAGTTGTCGTCGCCGTAGTCGATACCGGCGTGAATTTCACCCAAGAAGACCTCGTGGACAACATTTGGGATGGTAACGTGGGATCTTATCCGAATGGCGGATACGACTTCGTCTCGAGCAGCAACGCCATGAGCGATCCCAATGGCCACGGAACCCACGTCGCCGGAACCATTGGAGCCACAGGCAACAATGCCAAGGGTGCAACCGGAGTGTGCTGGAACGTAAAAATCATGGGAGTTCGAGTGATGGATGCAACCGGCTCCGGCACTACCTCACGCATCGTCCAAGGCGTGAATTTTGGGGTAACCAACGGCGCCAAGGTAATCAACCTCAGCGTCGGTGGATCGGGTTACGATTCCGCATTTTCAACCGCGATCACCAATGCTCGCTCAAACGGCGTGGTGATCGTCGCCGCTGCTGGAAACGACGGAGCAAACAATGACGCCTCCGGCACTCCCACCTACCCTTGCAACTATACGCAAGACAACGTGATCTGCGTCGCCGCACTCACGCAGAGCTATGGGCTCGCGAGTTTCTCAAACTACGGATCGACGAGCGTCGACGTCGGCGCGCCTGGAGTGAATATCGCAAGCACCTGGCCCGGTACAAACGTTGAGACTGCAGAGAATACGAGCGGCTGGACCGGGTGGACGCTTGCGGGGAGCTGGGCCTACAACAACGCGTTCACAAACATCAAAGGCATCTCGAATCCGTCATCATATGACTCGACCAGCGCAACTTACGCCAATAGCGCCGACGACATCGCTTACAAGTCATTCAACATCTCTGGCGCGCAAGTAGCGACGCTCGAATTCGGACTCGTTATGGACCTCGCATCAGGCGACGGATTTTCGGTAGCCTGCAAGAACGACGGGACATCACCCTTCACCGGCGGTACGACCGTTCAATCTGCGGTCACGGGGTCCACCGATGGCTATATTGAAACTCTTACCTATGAAATCACGAGCTGTGCATCAGCCACAACATCTGTAGGCTACCGATTGACCAGCAATGCCTCCGGAGTCGATTTCGGCCTTCTGGTCGGCAGCATGAGCATCAATACGCTCACGTACGACACCACTACCTACAACTTGATTTCTGGTACATCGATGGCCACTCCGCAAGTCGCCGGGCTTGCAGCAATGTTGTTCGCTTACAATCCGACGTTCACGTATACCGACGTTGTGAACGCGATTAAAAACTCAGGTGACACGGTCTCCGCGCTCTCAGGAAAATCAACAACCAGCAAAGGGGTCGATGCATACAAAGCGCTCCTTTACATCAATCCTCCATCGAGCGTCACGGCGGTTTCTCCATGAACGCTCGAACCATCCACTGGCTCCTCACACTTGCTCTCACGGCCTGCGCAAGCTCGCCAGAACGCGCAATCACCGAAGACGGACCATCGACGGAAACTCCATCATCCAGTCACGAACTCATCGTGAGCGGTGAAAAAAATCTAGGAGAAGATCGACTTCGTGCCGCCCTGAGCACCCTTGACTACGATCGCGTCGAGTTTCTAGGAAACGGCCAGTTCCTCGTTAATTTTAGATCGGAAATGGGCCCCAAGGCACTGGAAACGCTGCTCTGGGATCGGGGCGTCAGCGCACAAGTCAGCGTGAATCAAAAATACTCGATTCCCAATCCCATTCGCCCTTCGCGAACAAAAAGAAAACCGCTACTCATCCCACGTTAGACATCCGATCACGCATTCAAAAACGTGGAATTGGGCGGCCCTACACCTTTCCTAAGAGATCATGGCAACACTGAAACACTATAATAATTACTCCACACAGGAGAGCTTATGGGCCCATGGTATTACTGCCGCTCGGAGAAAACCAAACATGTTCCAAAAAACCCTATCAACTCTATTGCTTCTGATTGCCGCAACCGCGACTTCCGCTCAAGCAGGTGACGACGGCTTCAAACTCGTCAGCGTCGATTTCTATTACGACACGATCACTAATCCTCGTACGAACCATACCGAGCAGGTCGGCTGCACGAGCTGCCCAATACTCCCCATCTTCGGAGATAACGGATTCATCGGCGCTTCATTTACGCGAGATCGGATTCTCCAAGGATCCATTGTGATCAAAGAATACAATGACAATGACATGATTACGCGGACGACCAGAATTGAATCGGTCACTATGAAAGTACGTGCGACTGGACTGACGTTTGGCGCCAAAGCATTCTACAATAATCACGTTTCATTCAAAGGGCTCGAAGGTCGCTCCATCGAGAACGTGTTTAATGCGAAATTCGAGGGCTGGAAAGCGGCTCTGGGTGCAGGTTTTGTCTTGGGACTCAATCCTAACTACATGTACCTCACCAACTCGAAGGACGTTGAAATTCACGACCTGGAATCATTGATCGGAGTGACGGGTATCGGACTTCAGGGGTTGAAGATCGAGGCTCAATTTAGTCTTCAAAGCAAAAGCCCTATCAACATTTCTGCAGTGGGCGGCTCAGTACGTGGAACCCAAAACACAACGACGACTGCCGAAGAAATTTTTAAACGTAAACTCTAATTAAAAAAGGCGAGACTTGTCATCAAGTCTCGCCTTACGTTCTATCAGCTATTAACTACGTCTTAGATTCATCACTTCTTGAAGCAGGTCGTCTGCAGTACTGATGACTTTGGAGTTCGCTTGGAAGTTCCGCTGGGCAGTCATCAAGTTAATGAACTCACCAGCGATATCGGTCGTCGAGTTTTCGAGAGTTTTTGCTAGGATCGATCCACGTCCGCCAGATTGCGGAGCGCCGATCGTCGGCTGACCGGAGTTTCGGCTTTCACGGAACAAACTCTTGCCGCTCTTAAAGAGACCTTCCGGGTTCTCGAATTTCGCCACTGCGATTTGAGCAAGCGAGATATTCTGACCGTTCGTGTAGTTCGCGGACAAAATGCCATCATCGTTAAACGCAAGACCGGCGAGTGTACCGGCAGTGTAACCGTCTTGAGTCGTCTTATAGGCTTCGGATCCAGTTCCGTACTGAGTGACGGACGTGCCCTCACCACCGTCTTTTTTCGCTTTGCCGAACGAGAACTTGATCTCTTGGTCAGATTTCGTTGTGCCGATAAAATTGAACGCCGACTTGTCCATGGTCTGCTCCATGAGCTTACCGTCGGTGTCGAAAACGAGTTTGCCGCTCGCTTGTTCCATCATCTCACCTTTGACGCCACCTTTGACTTCCTCGCCTTTGGCCATCGCTTTCCACTGCCATTGGCCATCATCCGTTTTATTAAAATAGATCGTGACCGTACGAGGGGAACCTGCGCTGTCGTAAACGGTCGCGCCTGTGGCGAAGTGAGAGGTCTTATCCGGATTTTTTGGATCGAACTGAAGCTTATTGTCCGCGCGTAGATCGAGGTTCATGAAGAGTTCAACTTGCTTGGAAGGTTTCGCATCGATCACCGTTCGATCCACACTAATGTCGCCCATCTTGGACGTAATCTTGCCATTTTCATCAGCTTGGAAACCTTGAACACGGTAGTTATCCGAGTTGATGAGCTTACCGTCCTTGTCGAAGTGGAATGAACCGGCGCGACTGTACGAACGTCCTTCTTTGCCTTCGACCACGAAAAAACCGTCGCCCTGGAGTGCGAGGTCGGTCGATGACTCTGTTTGCATGAGGGAACCTTGGGAGAAAATCGGGTTCACGGCAGAGAGCTTTGTACCACGGCCGATTTGGTTACCACCGAGTACACCCTTCAGGGATTTCGCGATAACGTCGGTAAACTCCGGGCGGCTGACCTTAAAGCCCGTCGTGTTGGCGTTGGAGATGTTGTCACCGTAGATCGAGAGCGCCTCGCCCTGACCCGTCATACCCGTAACGCCCGTGTACATTGATGAAAGAATGCTCATTGTGCCTCCATGCACGTTGTTAATCGGCGCCGTCCATCATGGACGTCACCGGTTGATTGGCATTGAGATGTGATCCCCGTCAATCGGACGGTTCCCACTTGGAGGCTTCCTAAAAGGTCCAGCCCCGCTCCAACTTCCCTCTGCCAAAAATTTCTAAAACCTAAACCAACTCTACTTTCTCAATCTCAAACAATCACCGCACCGTCGATATTCGTAAAGACGTTGCCATTCAAACTACCCTTGTCCATTGCCGTAACCACCGTACGGTTTTTTACGTTCACGATCAGCGCCGCATCCGAGGTCAAAACGAGCGTATCCTCGATGCCCTTGGCTTCGGCTTGATCAACCGCGCGATTCACTCGGGACCAGGTCTCCGGATCAATATTGATCTTACGTTCCTGGATTCGCTGATTCGCGTGGCTAGAGAGCTTAAGCGGAGACTTGGTTTGCGCCAGGTCTTTTCCGCTCTCGGTTTTTTGAGTGTTCATCTGATCAAGGACTTGATCAAACTCGCTCGCACCGGCTCCCGGTTTCTTGATATTCGCGTTTTCTGCATTCGTTTCGCGGATCGGTCTCGACTGCGATACGGATGGGTATAAAAACGGTTTTTCAGTGGTCATCTTATCTTCCTCCTTTCTTCAAGATTTTCGTCGTCATTCGACAACTCAGTTCTGATCATCTCCTGAAGATATCCCGTTTGGGAAGCCCTCAGATTGAATATTTTCATTATTATTTATGTAATTATTTTCCACCGCCTGAGACGGGTCGTTATTGCCGATCGTATTTCCGCCACGTGCTTGAAGAAGCGCTTGTACGTTCGGATCAAGTCCCGTGCGTTTCGCTCCCTGACTACCCATCTGTTGTGCAGCGACCATCCCTTGATCGACGCGAATGATGTTTTTAAGCGTAGTTTTACTAGGATTTTTCGCATCTCCGATGAGAAGCATTCCCTCGCCGCCTTCGAACGTCACGCCGACGACCTGTTCTTGTGATTGCGATTTCATGTCGAGCGCTTGATTCATTTCACCGCGCGCCTGCACGCGGAAAATGTAACCACCGGACTTCATCGCCTCTCCCGTGTCTTTGTTTCCATCCCAATGGAACGTTTGCTTACCGGCCGGTAATGCGCCCAGTTCCTTGGAAAACACTTTCTCGCCCGCCTCGTTGATGACGTTGATTGTCACGGCTTTGGCATTTTCTGGGAGATCATAGCTGAGCGGACTTGTCTCGCTCTCCGTATGTGTAAATCGGTCGCGATCGACGGTGACGACTTTGCCAATCATATTGGTGAGCGCAAGACGTTCCAACGGCTGATTCGCCGTTGCCATTTTTTTCATCTGCGCGTTCAAGTTCTGAAGCTGCTCAACGCTCGTGAACTGAGCGAGCTGGGTCGCGAACTGATCCGCTTTCATCGGGTTCGTCGGATCTTGGTGCTTCATCTGAGTGACCATGATCTTCAGGAAGTCATCCTTGTCCATCTGCTTCTTGACCTGGCGAGGCTTATCGGCCGGCGCGCCGTACTGCTTCTGGACGCTCTTCCACACATCGCCGAACTTAGCGTCGGTTTGTGCCTCTTTGGCGTCCTTCTGAGCATTCAGCAAAGGAGCCGAGCCGTTTCCGGCGGTGGCGATCGAAGAACTGATGGCGCCTGAACCTTTGATATCCATAAAACCCCGCTATAAAACTGAGAGACGTTTATTTGAAGGAGGAGCCCGGATTCCTAAGTATCCAGGCCCCCCATTTCAATTAGGCTCGAACGTCCAGGCGGCCAGCGGCCGCGCGTGGAGTTGAGGTCGGATCATTCGCATTCGAGAGATTCGAGCGTTTAGTCGTCATTCCCGGTCCGCTCTCTGATCCTCGGCTCGAGGATTGATCGGCGTACGCTTCACGTCCGAAATCGTTCATTCCGGCGTTTTGGGGGTTCTGGCTCCAGTTCGAGTTCGTCGCCGTATCGTTCGAGGCGCCTTGCGGAGCCGCGACCGTCACGTCGAGTTTAGCTAGCTGAAGGCTCTGGCCCATCAGGCTGTCCTTCAGGCTGGAAACGCTTTCTTCGAGAATGCGTTTCGCCTCGTTCTTGGTAGCTTGAACCTTGAGACCGACTTGATTGCCCTGAGTGGTCACGCGAATCACGAGCTCACCGAGATGGTCTGGGTTCAGACGGATTTTCATCTCGCCTCCCCCCGCGCCTTTCAGTTTCGAGATTCCGCTCGATAGATTCAAGAGCGACTCAGAAGTGAGACGATCTTTCATCATCGAACCCGGAACGACGTTGCCCGCGACGACGATCGGAGCCGGAGCGACGTTCTCAGGTTTGCCGTTCGCGAGCGCGGCCAAGCTTCCCGCCGTCAAAGCGGAATTCGGACCGTCGTTCAGTGAACTACCGAAACTCGTATCAGAAGATCCGTTTTTCGGCTTAAGCGCCCCTAAGCGTCCCTGATCGATCGAAATCGATCCGGTCTGCGACGTCAGAGATTCTGCCGGCTGTGGCGCGAATCCCGTTTCGCCTCTTTGAATCGGTTGAGCCGATGGGTTCATCGCAAGATTGCGGGGAGCGAGGGAGTTCAAGAAATCCTCGCCGCCCATCATGCGACTGCCCGCTGAGTTTTGAGAAGCGGACGCTGAATCGAGATCTTGCATCAGCGATTCAAGCGAGCGTGCTCCTGTTCGAATTTGGCTTTCATCCCCTCCCATCGCTTCCATGATTTTCGATATGTCGAGATTCTGCATCGAATTCATGGAAGCGGCAGCCTTAGGATCCGCATTCATTTGGGCTTGGGAAAGTCTATCTCCGAATACCCAATTGGATTTCCAAGGCTCGCTGGGTCCAGCGATCAAAGCACCAGTCAATACGCCGTTCGAACGGATATCATTCCGCGTCTCAAGCTCCGCTTTCACGTTCGGAAACGGAGAGGCTTTCGCCCCTGTGTTCGTACGTGCTTGAGCTTGCGCCGCCATGGAAGCCCTCGAAACGAGGGCCATCTCTGCGGCCGTCATCGGTTTTCCCGCCGCAGTCATGCCGGCAGGAATCTCAACCGCTCCGTCGACTTTTCCGTTTTCGCCCTTGGCTTTTCCAGCCTCGGTACGAGAATACACGGAACCATCGAGGCCCGGATTCATTGGCGTAGATTGCGTCGGAGTGTTGATTCCCGATGCGATCCAAGCCATCGCTCCCGCAAACGAGTCAGAGGAGTTTTCGGAACTCTTTCGACCGTCTTCGGATGCTTCAGAATCAGAGGGCTGGAGTCCGCGGAGGTTTTTGTCCCGCAGGTTCGCGGTTCCCTCCGACCCCGGAGTCAGTTGGTTTGATTGGGTTGTTGTTGCTATTTGCATTTTTATTTTCACCTACCTTTCCTGCTTCTACGGTCACCGCTCCGTCTATCGACGGAGGCATATCTACTTTCGCCCGGACCGTTCCGGCGAGAGCTTCGGTTAACTGCGACGACTTCTGAGAAGGCATCGCAGCCAAAATTTTTCCTAGTTTTTGCGGCGTCACTCGCGACATCGCTTGCGTGGCCAATTTCAAATCAACCGAGCCAACGATTTGCGCAGCCGCTTTTGGAGACATGGATTCAAACATCTCAACCAGCTTGGCAATCTTCTCCTCGTCCTTCGCGGAGAGCTGATCTTGGGAAACCTTGATCTGTTTCTGGATCTCATCCAAACGCGCAAGCTCATCTTTGAGCGCCTTTTCACGTGAGTCGAGTTCAGTCGTACGAGCTTCGAGAGCCTTCGTCTTAACCGCAAGTTCTTGGCGTGCTTTTTCGACTTCGCGAAGCGCCGCCTCGTCCGTCAAGCAACCTGCGTACTTGGATGACAGAATTCGTTTCGAAGCAGAGGCGTGCTTCGCGGCTTCTTCTTCTTTCGCGGCATCATCGCTGGCGGGCGAAGCCTCGGCATGGGTGGTATCCGGTTTGGCTTCCTCGCCCTCCGCGTGAGCAGGAGCAGGTTCTTCGGCGCGCGTTTCGTCGCCGACGCCACTAAGCACTGTCAGCGAAAGCCCCGAAAGGAACGACGCCACACTCAGCACCAAGATCGGATAGAGCCACTTCTTCATTAAATATCTTCCCCTTCTTCGGCCCTGAGCTCTTCTTCACGCGCTCGCATATATGCGCCTCGCATGACGTAGAGTTCTTCCAGTTCTTTGTTTTCTTTCTTCCGCAGCTCGATCTTGAATTCATCGAACGCCTTTTCGCGAAGCAGTTCGATCGCTCGAGTCTTGCGTTTGGCATCCAGGTAAGCACGCAAAGTTTTCTCGACCACCTTCTTGGCTTTTTGGATTTGCATCTCCGCCTGGTAAGCGCGCACTTTGGATCCGAGAATATGATCGTTGTAGACTTGAAACGCGTAAATCGTCTGCGGGGTTTCCGCCAGGTTCTCGCGCTCGACCAATGATTGGTCCAGTGATTTCAAGATATCTTCTTTCTTGCGGATCATTGACTGGAATTTCTGCTGAGCCTCGCCGAGCGCACGCAGGCGCTCGTCCTCTTCGCGTTTGCGAAGTTTCTCTACGGTTTCTAGTCTGAAACGGAATTTCTTTTTCATCGCCTTTGTTTATTAAAACAGTCTCATTCCATTCCCACTAGACTGAATGATTTGCCGGGATCATCGGGGCTTAACGGGTATTTTGTGCCGTACTTGCGCAACTATCGGCGTCAACATCCTCACGCTTCAGCATCGTTTTTATATTTGCTAAACAAACGGAGGCTTCGGACAATGAACCAAACCCATCTCAGGAGAGATTCATGAAATCTGCTTTTGCATATTTTTTAGCCCTATCGCTCATCGCACCAGCCGTCTCATTTGCTCACGAAGGGACCGATGAATCCGTTCAACAACGTCTCGACAACATTCGCGATGTCGATGTGCCCAGCTATGAATCTGATTTGAAAAGCCGCGTACAGGCTACGGTTTCCTACAAGGTCGACTGGAAGAGCTTCAAGAAAGCTAGCAGCAAACAAGCTGAATACCTGGGTTCCACTCTCTTCTCCATGACCGAGTTCGCGGTAAACGCTAAAACGCCTGAGATCAAAGAAGCACTCAAGAAAGTCAAAACCATCGAAATCGCTCACGACAAAAAAGCCAAAGAAGGTTCATTCAAAGCGACTAAAAAGCCGGGTGTCTATCAACTCCGCGCGAATTTTGCGGAACCAAAATGGCCCGAAGGAAATGGACTTCAAAGCCAGATGGCGGCGGCAATTCAGAAATAGTTTCCGATGATTTTGTGATTCACGATGAGGCGAAGACGATCCCGTTCTCGCCTTTTTTTCTTTCCCGGGTTCTTCTCCGCTTGGACCACAGCCTGGACCCAAATCATCAGCAATTATTCTTGGACTTACAGGCAGTTACCGTACGGCCACCACTATCTCGATTCGGTACTCGGTGGATCACCACTCGAGTCGCGGCTTGCCGCTTTTTTACCAAGCGGTTAGACTGCGAGCCAACGTGAAACAAAGACTCCAGAAATGCATCGCGCAAGCGACGGGCCTCAGCCGTCGTAAAGCCGAAGAAGTCATCGCCGAAGGTCGCGTGCGGGTGAATGGCGTGATCGTATCTGATCAAGGCACGCAAGCGTCGCTTCTCGATGACGTCATCGAAGTCGACGGCGAGAAGCTCAAGGTTCCCGATCAATCTCACTATATTCTGCTCCACAAGCCTCGTCGCGTGGTTACGACTCGTTCGGATCCTGAGGGACGCCCGACGGTCATGGAACTGCTTCCGGCAGAGTTCCAATCACTCTATCCCGTGGGGCGACTCGATTTCGAATCAGAAGGGCTCCTACTCCTAACAAACGATGGAAACTGGGCAAACGAACTCATGCATCCTCGTTACGAAGTCGAAAAAGAGTACGAAGTGACCGTCAAAAACCCGCTACACCCGGCGGACCAGAGAAAACTCACTCAAGGGGTCCGCTTGGAAGATGGCCCGGGCCATTTTTTATCGATTCGTTTGATTCGAGACACCACCTATTCAGTCATCGTCGGCGAAGGACGTAACCGATTCATCCGACGGATGTTCTCCGCTCTCGACAACGAGGTCTCCCGCTTGGTTCGGGTTCGCATTGGACGCCTCGGCCTGGGCAGTCTCCGAGCAGGAGATTTTCGGGCACTCAGTGACCTCGAGGTCAGCAGTCTGTCGTTTTCGCAGAAACGCCAAAGATAGAAACGCCAAATTTTAGGCGCCGAGTCGAGATCCTGCCTGAATCTAAGTGAAAACAGCTGGAATTCCGAAGAGTTTCTGTGCTTCAGAACTCTGTTCTCCATCAAATCAAATCCATCATTTTTTCAGCGATGATTCTCTTGGTCGCTGCACCCAGCGCTTACGCGCGTTTCGAAGACTGGCGAATCGATTTCGAAAACAATAACTCTCTCATCGGGGCAGAGGGAGACACGCTCTACCTCGCTCCGGTTCCCGGAATGACCTACCCAACCCCCACCGGGACCAACACGAACGACCCGAACTGGGTTCCTCAGACTACGACTCAAACCTCGACCAGTGAACGAGAACTCCTCATTGAAATGTTGAGAGATCTCAAGGATGCACGGGATAAACAGCAAGCAGAATACGACGATTCAGACTCCGATCAATACCAAAAAGAAGACACCAAAAAACTGATCGATCAGATGAATCTCCAGATCACCAATCTTCAGAATCAAATCGATACTCTCGCAGGAGAGACCGTCACCGAAAATCTTACCTGCAGCGCCTACTGCGCTCAAAAACGCGATCAATTGGAACTCATCCTAAAAGATGTTGTCTGCATGTCGATACCGAGCTGCGCGCAGTGCCGACTCGCCTTCTCCGCCATGGTCCTAGATAGCGTCGAAACCAACACGCTTCACATCGGAGAACTCGGTCAACGCTGCAACGCCTATCAACAGTCCACGAAAGCGCTCTCGGAGAGCCGGAACCTCTCGCGACACTACCATTTCGCGTTCGCAACCTGCGCGCTCTCATGCGGTGTATCCCTCGGAATTTTCTCGGATCCTTTCTGCGACTTCCTCGATTTCGGGATCACTGCGATGGAAATCGATGCGGCTCGTAACTCACTGAACGAAGCAGCCGCAACCGACCCCGAAGTGATCGATGCCATCAAATCACTCGGCGGAGGCCGACTATTTCAAGACAGCGTCTCGAAAAAAACGCAAGGTAGCCTGACCGAAGAAATCATCAATGAAGCCGCTCGAAAAAAAGGCATTGAATTCGCCGTTCGAAAATTGATCGCACCGGGCCCGTGTGCCGCCGCGGCCTATATTATGTGGAGAATGCTCCAAGCGGTCGATGGACGCTCAAAAATTCAAGAAACCAAAACCGAAGTTTGCGGCCAAATCGAGGGCGCTCTCTCCACGGCACAAAACAAGAGCGCAAAACTAAGCGCCTGTATCGTGATGGCATGCGCACTCCAGCCGGGCGGCTGCAAGAATCAAGTAAACCCGAACGGACCGGGAGGACCCAATCCCTCCCCGACCAAGTCTAGCGCGATCATCGGCAACAACGGTCCCGGGAACTCAACCAACCCGGGTGGCTCGACCTCCGGAGACGATAGCGGCGGAATGGGCGCGAGCACCGGGCTTGGAACCGGCAGCGGTGCAGGTGCCGGATTCTCGCCGAACTTTGGATTAAATCCGGATGCCGGGGAAAACTCGCTCTCAAATCCGATCGGCGGCGCCTCTGGTGTCGATAGCAGAGAAATCACCTACGTCGACCAAAAGCCGTATTCCAACCTGACCGCAAAAGAAAAAGCCGCTCGAACCGCGACCGAGGAACGAATCAAGGAGATCACCTCGGCCTTCGATCGAAATATGGACAATCCACTCAGAGCACTACGAGAGATGAATCAGAACATGACCGACGCACAGCTCGGCTCTTTTCAAAAAGCAGTAGACGCAGTCACGCCGGAAAAAGAAAAAAAATATTCACTTGGAGTCGGAGATTCTACGCAGGCATCGCAAAATTCTTCGAGTCCGGGGGGAGATGGGGGTTGGGGATCTGGTGGAGGATCTGGATCCGGCTCGAGCGTCGATTCGATTTCGGGAACCCTCGATCTTTCGGGCTCCTACAGCAGGAAACTGGCCTCGGTCGCAGGATTCGAAAACGGAATCCACACTTCGCGCGCGCGAACGATCTTTGAGATCGTGACCGATCAATACGAGTCTCAAATAAAACAAGGCAATGTTCGCCTCAAAACCGCTCGGAAAAAATCCGCTAAGAGCGGTTCAATTTCTCGATAAGTGAAGGATCCGCCAGAAACTGCACCGTCACCCTACTGGGAATCACCACTTCTTCGCCGGTCATCGGATTTTTTCCGCGAAGCTCGCGTCTGCGCATCAAAAAAAGTTTTCCAAATCCTTCGATCACCACCGCTGGAATACGAGTGTCTTCTTCGTCTTCTTCCAAATGGCGCGATTGCTGAACATTGATTTCACCACTCAGGACTAACCCTTCTAGTTCTGGAACTCGAATCGTCCGAGACTTTTCTTCGTCTTTCACATCATCCTCGCTATCAAGTAGGTTCCGCGAGCTCGGTTAGTTTGCACCCGCGGCGCGAACGATTCCCTGCATGAGCGCACGAGTCTCATTCCAGTTTCCACTTTCTCCGACTTTTTGCCTAAGAAATGACTGAATACGATCATTGACTAGAATGGCCTGGTCGATCTTGGGGTTCGCGCCCTTGACGTATGCACCAATGTTGATCAAGTCTTCGGCCTGTTGGTAAAGCGCCATCCATTCGCGCATCAGCCCTGACCAACGCAAATGATCATCATCAATCACAGCTCGCATGACACGACTGGCGCTCGCCATGATATCGATCGCAGGGAAATGGTTCCGCTGCGCGATTTTTCGCGAAAGAACGATGTGCCCATCCAAGATCGAACGCGCGGAGTCTGCGATCGGATCGTCCATGTCGTCACCTTCGACAAGAACGGTATAGAGGGCGGTAATACTGCCGGTTCCTTCGCCCGTTCCAGCCCGCTCCATGAGTTTCGGGAGCGCAGCAAACACACTGGGTGGATAACCCTTGGTGGCCGGGGGCTCCCCTAAGCTCAAACCAATCTCTCGCTGAGCCATACAAAAACGCGTCACCGAGTCCATGAGTAGTAGGACGTCTTCGCCTTGATCTCGGAAATACTCTGCAATGGTGGCACCCAAAATTGCGCCACGCACCCGAAGCAAAGGGCTCTTGTCCGAAGTCGCAACGACGACGACTGATCGCTTCATCCCTTCTTCGCCCAAATCGCGTTCAATGAACTCGCGAACTTCGCGTCCACGCTCACCGATCAATGCAATGACGTTCACTCCGGCGGTCGTGTTCCGCGCCATCATACCGAGCAACACGCTCTTACCGACACCAGAACCGGCCATGATTCCCACGCGCTGACCGCGCCCCAAGGTCAAGAGCCCGTTGATCGCTCGGACACCGAGGTCCAGAGGTTCTTCGATCACCGTACGCTTGAGCGGATGAGAAGGCATTTCGTAGAGGTTTCGCGCTACGGGAGTTTCGAACGAATGCCAATCGATGGGGCCCTTGCCGTCGATCGGATTGCCTTCGGAATCAATCACGCGGCCGAGAAGCGCGCGACTGACATCGAACGTGGAACTGCTACGCTTCATCACCACTAAGCTCTGCGTAGACACACCGACGGGATCTGAAAACGGCATGAGCACGACCTTACGGTCGCGAAAACCGATGACTTCGGCATCTACCCCGGGATAGGCATCGACACGATCCGTGATTTTCAGTGGAGGGGGCGAAAGCGGGTCATGTGCGAGAATACGACAGACGCTCCCGAGTGCCGCACCAGGAAGGATCGCCTCGAAGACCATGCCCACAGACTTCGTCACCCGGCCGAAAATCGCGTAAGGCACATCGGCGTGCAAGCGCTCAAGCGTTTTCGTCTGATCGATCATCTGGTTGTCCCTGAGGTTTGGAGTCTAGGTGCAAGCGCTCGTGCAATCGCGCGAGCTGGGTGTCGATCGATGCGTCGACGCGGCTAAAATCCGTGTCAACGACACAGTCGAGTGCACCCAGTTCCGGATGCGCTTCTACGGTGACATTCTTCAAAGTCGAAAATTTCTTTTCAATCCCAGGTACGATCAATTCCATTTCCGTCAAACGTTCCGGATGGACCCAGATCTTGAGGCTCTCACGTAGGCCAACTTCTTCGACGATGCCTCGAACCATCTCCGGGAACACACGATTATTTTGCGAAATTTCTCCGCGAATCACTTGCGCTGCGATTCGATGTGCAAGCTCCAGGATGAATTTTTCGTGAAACTCCACCATTTCGGACTTCGTCGCCTCTACATTGGCTAGAAAAGCATCGATTTGTTCGATCCGCTCTCGAGCATCCGCTTGATATTTGTCCGTCGACTCTTGGCGCCCAACCGCGTACCCCTGCTTGAATCCCTCTTGCTGGGCATCATCAAATGCTTCTTGCTGGATTTTCGCCACGCGCTCTTCGACTTCAACTTGAATGCGCCGCTCGGTTTCTTCATCAATCGCGACCATTTTCTTCAGTAGCGGATCGATCTGAAATCGACGATCTCTGACTGATGAACTCGGGCGCTCCGGGGTCGCCTCTGCAGTGGCTCTCGAGGCAATCGTCGGCGTTTGGTAGGCGAGCGGCCCTGGCGTTCGAATATCGCGTGCATCGTAGGAACGGATGTTCGAATCGATGGAGTCTTGTGCAGATTTCTGATTACCGAATTTCTTAGGTTCAAACATTCATCAATTAGACGAGAGCGTCTCCTCCCTCACCACGAGAAATCATCAGCTTGCCTTCGCCTTCGAGGCGTTTAGCGATATTGATGATTTCTTGCTGAGACTTCTCGACGTCTGAGAGTTTGACTGGTCCCATGCTCTCCAGGTCATCACGAAGCAAGTCGGCCGCGCGCTTGGAGATGTTTTTGAAGATCTTGTCCTTGATCTCTTCGGGAGCCGTTTTGAGGGCGATCACGAGTTTGTCGTTCGGAACTTCCTTGAGAAGCGTCTGCATGCCGCGATCGTCGATATAGACGATGTCTTCGAACACGAACATGAGTTTCCGGATCTCTTCGGCGAGCTGTGGATCCTTCTCTTCGACACGAGCCATGATATTCTGCTCGTTGGACTTGTCCATGACGTTGAGCATATCGGCGATCGGCTGGATACCGCCCAGCTGCTGGGTATCGATCGAACCGAGCGTCGCAAGTTCCTGTTTAAGCACTTCGTCGACCTGCGCGATGAGCTGAGGCGAAATGAAATCGATGTTCGCGATACGAAGCACGACCTCGGTCTGGATCCCTTCGGGAAGCCTGCGGAGGACATCGCATTTCTTGTTCGGCTCCAGGTGAGCGAGAACGAGAGCGGTGGTTTGAGGGTGTTCGTTCACCAGGAAGTTTGACAACGTTCTGGAGTCCACGAGCTCAAGCGCCTCGAGAGTACGACTGCCTTCTACGACGGAGAGTTGACCCAAGACCGTTTTCGCCCGTTCTTCTCCGAGAGTTTGGAGCACGAAATCCCGACCGTGCGCATGACCGAAAATGATATTCGCTTCCTCGGAAATTTCGGAATAGAACTCTTCAAGCACCTCGCGAACCGCGGATATCGGCACCTTGGAGACTTGCCCCATGACGCTGACGAGGCGCTTGACGTCGTTGTCCTTCATCTTTTTGAAAATTTGGGAAGTAACGTTGTTCCCGAGTACGTTCAGGAGCAAAGCTGCTTTTTCGATTCCCGACATTTCCTGCGTATTGACGAATGGCATGGTATCTCTCTCCCTCGATTACTATCCGGCGTCGACTTCTTCGGCCTCAGCCGCAGGTCCGTCTTCTTTTGGCTTCCTACCCAGATCGTTCCCCAAGATCCAATCGCGCAGAATGAGCGCTGCTTTCTGAGGGTTCGAATCGATGAGTGCGACGACCTTCTCTTTGACCATCTCGCTCTCGATTTTCTCCGGATCGACCTGATCTGGCATAGACGGCATCGCATCCTCCATTCCTGGAAGTGCACCACCGGCGGCTTTTTCGAGTTCCTCAAGGGTCTGCGGCAAGAACGTATCCACGCCGTCGGTCGTGTTGTCGGTGATCCACTTGATGAACGGTCGAACGACCGTGAAGAAAAACAGAATGATCGTCACGGCGATCGCTAGGTAAACGAACAAGCTCTGCATGTAGAGCTTCTTCTCACGCTCGGCCAAAATCGCTTCTGCCTCCGTGAAGTCCACCTGTTTAAATTCCATGTTTCTGACTTCGAGCGAGTCGCCGCGTTTAAGATCGATGCCCACGGAGCTTGAAATGATCGCTTCGAACTCTTTGAGCTTTTCCGGCGACCAAGGCTCCGCTTTGGATTCGAAATTTCCTTCGGCGTTCTTGGTACGGGTGGTCTTGCCGTCGATCATGACTGCAACACTCATCTTTTTGACCGATCCCGGTGAACGAGTCACACGGCGAGTTGTTTCGGGAACCGCGTAATTCGTGACCTCGTTCGCGTTCTTGACATCAGAGATCTTGATCGACGAAGGTCCGCCCGCACCCTGGAGCGGAGTATTCGCTTGGGCACCGGCCGCACCGGCCGCTACGGGTTTCGAACCCTCTTGAGATTGATTGTTCGTCTGTTTGGACTTAACTGCAGCGCCATCTTGATCATAGGACGTCTGCGTCTCGGTAATGCTGGAGAAATCCAAATCAGCTGAGACCTTGGCGACGACATGCCCCTCACCGACAACTTTTGAGAGAATGTCTTCGATACGGCTTTGATATTCTTTTTCGAGCTTGGCCTTGAAATCGAGCTGCGAAGCGGTCATCTGCGACAGCGAGTCCGACTGATTTCGAGAAAGCGTTTTGCCAAGGGAATCAACGATCACGACATCGGCAACATCCAGTCCCTCGACCGCTCTTGCAACGAGATTCCCGATTCCGAAAATCTGCTTATCTTGAAGCGTGATGCCGGGTTCGATGTCTAGCACCACCGAGGCCGTCGCTTTCTTCTGATCTTCGACGAACGCCGATTTTTGCGGAATCGCGAGGTGCACTCGCGAACGCTTGACACCGTGAATCGAATTGATCGTGCGCATAATCTCGCCTTCGAGTGCGCGTTTTTGATTCACTTTCTGGACGAAGCTCGGAGTACCAAGACTTTGCTTATCGAAAACTTCGTAACCGATGACCGAAGTCTGAGGCATCCCCCCCATGGCGAGTTCCATGCGGAGCGTATCCATATTTTCTGAGGCGACTGAGATGTTCCTGCCGCCATTATCGACACGGAACGGAATGTTTTTCTCTTTGAGCAGGCGAATAACCTGGGTCGAATCCTCAGGATTCAGGTTCGTCATCAGCGTCGCATAGGTCCGATTCCCTGCCCACATGAATAGTGCTGCAATACCGGACGCAATCACGGTAGCGGTCGAAATCATTGCGATGCGCTTTTGGAAGCTCAGCGTTTTCCAGAAATCGGAAAACTGCTTACTCACCCGAGTAAAAAAGTCATCGGTGATTTTCTTATTTTCAGTACCAGTCGCCTGATTTTCAGCCATAATTCCCTTTTAGTTTTTACCCACTAGACCTGCATACGCATGATCTCGCGATAAGCCTCGAGGATCTTGTTCCTGACCTGCATCGCAAGCTTGAGCGAGCTATCCGCGCGCTCGATGGTCAGCATCGTTTCGTGAATATTTTTGGTGCGTCCCGAAACCAGTTCCTTCATCGAGCGATCTGCTTCGGCTTGATGCGTGTTCACCTGCTCGATCGATGCTTTGAGTAAGTCACCAAACGAGGCACCTTCTTTGCCGAATTGTTCATCCGTCGGAGTCAGTCCGTTCGCCTTGAGCTCGGACGTCGCACGTGATTGGCTTCCGACGCCGGCCGCGCCGGTGAGGTCACCGTTGCCGACGAGAAGGTTCAGTCTTTCGATCGAAAGGTTAGACATCTGGGCCTAGCTCCTATCTTCCAATCTCAAGCGCCTTAGCGGCCATCTCTTTGGCGGCGTTGAGTGCCGTAATGTTTGCTTCATAGGAGCGCTGGGCAGAGATCATATTCGCCATTTCTTCGACCGTATTCACGTTCGGCATAGCAACGTAACCTTCGGCATTAGCGTCTGGATGATTCGGATTGTAAACCAAGCGAGGTGGCGTCTCATCTTGTTGAATATCCGAGACCAACACGCCTTGTACGTTCTCATCCATCTTGTTGGTCAGGATCTCACCGAACGTCTCCTTGTCGGCATTCGCCTCGAATATAGCGTCCTTACGCTTGTAAGGGCCGCCTTCCTCGGTTCGTGTCGTCTCCGCGTTCGCAATATTGCTCGAGATCGTATTCATCCGTCGCATTTGCGCTTCAAGCCCGCTTGCGCTGACGCGCATCGAAGAAAAGAAATCCATTAGCGGTTACCTCCACCTTCGGTGATCGAGTATTTCAACATTCCGAGTTTCTTCTTGAGCATCTCCGCAGAAGCCTCGTAGAGTTTCTGGTTTTCCACCATACGCGCCATCTCTTGACCGCGGTTCACGGTGTTGCCATCCAAGGACTCCACTCCATTCGCGTCTTCGACGATTCCGGGCGTCACCGGATCCGTCGACTGAACAACGATGTGTTCGGGGTCGCTTGCTTCCATCTGCAAATTGCCGTCGACACCGAGAGTCTGGCGAAACGCGTCCTCGAACTCCATGCGCTTGGCTTTGTAACCAGGCGTATCCGCGTTCGCGACGTTAGACGAGATCACGTTCTGATTCATGAGCCGAAGGTTCAGCGACGTATTCAATGCGCCGATCGTGTTATCGAAACCTGACGACATCGTTCCTCCTCGTTTTCCGCGCCTGTAGCGCTGACTTAAGTTTCTCAGAGCTTTTTGCCGATGAATACATTTTTATCTAAATAATAAATACACGGCAGATTCTGCCGAGACTCTCATATTTTTTGACCTACTGGGGGTGACGACCCCTACGGTCGTCATCCACCCTCACGATGACTAAGCTTCGATACCGAGTTTGCGATACTCCGCGAGTTTATTGCGAAGCGTACGGATAGAGATTCCCAGCGCCTTGGCAGTGTGCGTGCGATTCCCGTGGTGGAAATGCAACGCCTGCAGGATCACGTTTCGCTCGATATCGTTCAGCGTCTCACCTGGCTCCCAGGCGTTCTTATTCGAAAGATCCGCACCCGTCACATCGGGCATGAGATCGATTGTTTGGCTGATGGGCGTGCGATTGATGACCAAATCTTTGGACTGAAGCAGGAGATTCGGTGAATTAGCCACCGCACGATCGATTACGTTCTTCAGCTCACGAACGTTTTCCGGCCATGGGTGCATTTCCAGGAGCGCGACTGCTTCTTGCGAGATCCCACTCACCGGTTTTCCGTACGTGTCGGCGGCACTGCGGATGAATTGTTCGGCCAGGAAACGGACATCACCCGGACGGTCTTGAAGTCGGGGGATCGAAAGCGTAACGACTGCGAGGCGCGCATAAAGGTCTTCGCGGAACGTGCCGCGCTTGACTGCTTCCGAAAGATTACGCGAGGAAGTCGCCAGCACTCGCACATCAACCTTGACCGAACGTCGCGCTCCCATGCGTTCGATTTCGTTTTCTAGAAGCGCCTTGAGCAATTTCGCCTGAAGACGGGAGTCCAGATCGCCGACTTCATCTAGAAGCAGCGTTCCGCCATGAGCGAGTTCAAATTTTCCCGCCGTTGACGTGATCGCGCCTGCGAAGGCGTCTTTCTCGTAACCGAAGAGTTCTTGCTCAATCAAGTTGGATGGGGAGCCCGAACAACGAATCGCCATGAAGGGCCGACCGGAACGAGTAGAACGCAGGTGGATCTCTTCCGCGAGTAGATCTTTACCGGAGCCTCGTTCGGCCTGAATCAGTACCGACGCTTTGCTCGGTGCGATTGTCCCCGCCAAAGTCACGACCTCGCTCATTGCGTGATCCTGTGTGAGTATTCTTGCGTCCATCTTCAATTGCCCTCCTTGGCAGTTAGACCCGCGATCGATTTGCGGGCGAGTTCCGTCCAGAAATCCGTTTCTTTGCTCTCTGCGAGCTGATTCAACACTTCAATTGCTTTTGCGTCTGTTGGGTTGTTTTTCATGCGAGCGCGCGCGAACTCGTAACGAACCCGATTGGATTTCACTCCGCTCGACATCGCGCGCTCGTAGACATTCGCCGCGTCCACCCATTTACCGAGACTTGCGTAGATATCCGCTTGGTTTTGCATCAGCTGGTCCTTGGGCTGTAGCGGCGGCAACCAGCCGCTCACGTACGAGGTCGGCTCTCGACCCGCCTCTGGATAGCGTGCGGCGATCTTCGCGTAGATCTCGATCGCTGCGTATTTTGCACCCGTTTTCAACTGCAAGTCGGCGACCCACTGATCCAGGCATGCCGCTTCGATCGTGTATTCGCCTTTTAGTCCACTGAGCAGGAGACGGGCTTTTTCGGCCGCCGCCAAGGCTGATTGGGTTTTTCCGGAGTCGGCATCAATCACGCTCTCAAGAACAAACCGCTGGAACGAGTACGGAGAATCTCCGGACACTTGAGCCAATTGCTTGCGGATCTCTTCTGCGTTTTTCTTCCGGTCTTCGGTCGCAAGCGCCTTGGCCAGAGTGTAAGCACGCTCGGATTGCTTACGCGCCTCAAGACCGAGACGTTTCTCCTGACGAGTTTCGGTGAAGCGAGTGACCTCGTAACCAGTCTGAAGCTCGGTGTACTTGTCGTAGATTTTCTGTGCAAGCGTTCCAAGCCCCATCGCAGAGACACCGCGTGACAATCTGAGCAAGTACTCGGGATTAATGGCCTCGCTACCGTCGGATTCTGGAGGAGACATCGGCATACGATCGATACGGTCGTCGTAGAATTTAGCCGCCTCGAACGTCTTGTTACCATCCAACAACTCGACGATGTTCTTACGGAACAGACGACGCTGGATATCTTCGAGACTTGCCACCACGGGAGACTGCCGCGGCAGCTGTTCTTTTTCCTCGAAAACCGCATCCAACGCCGCTTGATAGCTCTTGAAAAGGATGAGCGATTTCACCCGATAGATCGCTCGAATCGCTGGATAGTCGTCCACTCGTACTTCGCCGGCACCGTCATAGGCACGAGCATCGCCTTCGAAAAAAAGTTTTGCTGTTTCGGCCGTAAATCCAGCGTGATCTCCACACGGAATCAAACGCATACGTGAAAGCACGGTGCCGGGACTGAACGGATATCGATTGATCGACTCCAAGAAGAAAGAACGAGATTCAGCTCCGTGCTTCGCCACGGCCTTACGTCCCGCCAGCTCACCCAAGCGAACCAGCGCGCGCCATCCACCTGAGTTCTCCGGGAACTTCTTGAGGAACTCGCGAAAGATGGTCTCGGACTGATCCATTTCGCCCATCCAGTACAGTGCTTCTGCCCGGTTCATCGTGAGGAATGCAGATTTCTTGGACTCCTCGGGAAAATCTTTCTGGGCTCGAAAATAAGCCGCGATCGCTTCGGCGTACTGACGGCGGTAGAGAAAAACGTTTCCGATACGGGTTGCGGCGAGCGCACGACCTTCGCGCGTGGGTGAATTCTTGATGAGCCATTCGTACTCCGCTTCGGCGCGGTCCATCTGGCGCATCTCATACAGCATCTCGGCCGCGATCAGACGGAATACCCAAGCTTTTTCGTGTTCCGGGTATTTCTGGCCAATCCATAGGTAACCTTCGTAGGCCGGAAGGAAATCCTCTTTTTCACGAGCTTGGTTAGCCAAAAAGATCGCGGAGAAAAGAGATGATGGATGCCCCACTTGCTCGTCACGGATCGCTGCGAATTCCCGCTCCGCCTCAGGTTTTTGATTCAACTGCCAAATGGCGTTCGCCCTCAAGAACCGAAGATCGCGGGCGAACTCGGACTTGCGAACAGCGTCGCGATGGAAATCGAGAGTCTTGAGTACGAGGGCGAATTTCTTTTTGTCGTAAAGCTGATAAGCCAATCGCGCGTAGTCAGCATCTTCATTCTTGGCTTCCGGGCGGAGGTACGGGTAGTTTTCGTCAGGTGCCTGCGTCGGTAAGAACTTCGACAAATTCAAGCGCTCGTGGAGCGGGTAAAACGACAAGAACAAGTCTTTGCCGCTCTGGAATGGCTCCTGGCAAAAACGACCAATGTCGGCAAGGTTTGCGATCTCCTTGGCTTCGCGGTCTTGAATGGCTCGTCGCTCGCTCGTCAGCTTCTCGGTTTCACGCCGGGCTTGTTCGCGAGATTGAGTGATTTTTTTGGCGTTCGACTCCAGTTTAGTTGGACCGTTCTTGACCCAGAAGTCGAGAACGAAACGACCGTTCTTGGAGTCTCGATAGGGAAACGTATCCATCGCGGGCGCGGCCGGTGCCAATGCGCCTCGCGGATAGGCCCATTCACCAATCAACTCGACACCGCGTCCGTCAGAATTCAAGCGAAGAGATTTCAGCCGTGGATCCGCGAGCTCGCCGAGCTTTGCGGCATTCCAGCCCAAGTCCTCGGCGGAGAACCCGGGAACCCGGATGGTGAAACGTTCTGAATTGGATTTGAATTCGATTTCAGTACGGCGATCGATCGCAAGTGAGAGGCGGGACAAGCTTTTCAGGGTCTCTAGGCGGATCTCGGAGGCGGCCACTTGGCTCGACCAAACGGTGAGCGCACCGACGCATCCCGAGACGATCAGAAATTTTTTAAAACCTGCTGCCATTGTCGCGTCCTGCTTCGGTCACTTGGACCCAATGAACCCCTTCGCATCCTACGAAAGGTTTCTTACCCATTATTTGTTTAAGCAACACGGATGCCAGGCAGTTTTTTTCCAACGGAAATTCCTGCACGGCGGGAAGTTTCCGATTCTCTTCCTTTTTTTCCCACGTCAAGAAACGCATCACGGCTTGTTGACGCCGTGACTTTTGACTCTTTCGTCAGAGAGCACACGACGAGCGTCAATTGCCGCTCGAAATTCTCTAGCGCTCCGACGCCCAATCTTGCTATTTTCAACTCATGAAAAGCACGTCTACCGACCGGTCCCAAAACCGGGTCCACACTCTGGTCATCAAGACCCTCACCTGCCTAGGTGCCCTCTCGTTATCCAGTTGCTCGACCCTAGTCGGAAACGTCAAACCCATGGACGAGAAGTCAAACCACTACGACATCGTTGATCTTGCGCAACTGAACCCAGGAACCTGGAGTAAACTACCGCCCGAAAGCGTTGCGCCGTCGAATTCCTCCGGAATCGATCAGGAGTCCGACGCATTCAGCTCCGAGCATAGCGATGTCGTTTTCCAGTCCAAACGCACTCAGGCGATCATCTCGCTCAACACCGCCTGCAGACGCGGGCAATCTACGCCCGTCAAAAACCTCCCAGGCGTCGCCCGAGAGCTCACACTCGGATTCCGTGAGGTCGAGTTTCAAGACGATCAGTGGACTCAAGTGAACAAGACCCCCGCCTATAGCCGTACCATCCAGGGCAAACTCGAGAGCGAGTGGACCCGAGTTCAGGTGATCGTCCTCACCTGGAAGGATTGCGTCTACGACATGACCTATATCTCGAATCCGAAGCAATTCAGTTTGCACGAGGCAGATTTTGCCCAATTCGTCGGTTCGCTGCGAATCTCCCAGTAGCTTGGGATCGCGTTAGACACGCTCTCGCAACCCAGCTAAGCTAATCATTATATGATGCCTCAGTCTTCGCGCGTCTCGCTCCTGCATTTCGCGGGAGGTTTCACGCGGATGCTCCGACAATCGATTTACGAAATGTTCCGCCGCCCCTTCTACCTAAGATTGATCTTGGATCAAATCTACGTGATGGGCGTGCAGTCGTTCGTCTTGGTTTGCGTGACCGGTCTTGCAACAGGCTGTGTGATGGCACTGCAATTCGGATTCGGACTCGCCAAATTCGGTGGCACTCTCTACGTACCAAAAATTTCGAGCCTGACGATCTTGCGCGAAATGGGTCCCGTTTTCACGAGCCTTCTTGTCGCCGGCAGGATCGGATCGGGAATCGCCGCCGAAGTAGCCTCGATGAAAGTCACTCAACAAATCGACGCTATCCGGGCGCTCGGAACCTCTCCCATCAAACGGATCGTGATCCCTCGGCTCATCGGCTCCGTCGTCACCCTCCCTACACTCACGCTTTTTGCGAATTACATCGGGCTCTGGGGAGCGATGGTGATTTGCAAAACGGAACTGGGAATCGGTCAGGCGTATTTCATCTCCAAGGCCCTAGAAACGATCAAAAGTGTCGATCTGTTTACGGGCATGTTAAAAACCGTGGTATTCGCGGTATTCATCGCGATCGCTGGTTGCTGGAAAGGCTTCAACGCCGAAGGCGGGACCGAAGGCGTCGGTCAAGCGACGACATGGGTCGTGGTCGCGAGTTCTATCTTCATCATGGTCAGCGACTTTTTCCTTACTAAACTTTTCATCCTCACGGTCTACCCTCACTAATGGAAACCAACGTCGCCCTCGAAATCCGAAATATCGCAAAAGCCTTCGGTGAAAAACAGGTTCACACGGGAGTCTCGCTGAAGCTGACTCGCGGCGAACTCGTAGGACTCTTCGGTGGTTCCGGCACCGGCAAGAGCGTTCTCATCCGTTCGATCATCGGGCTTGAACGCCCCGACTCGGGCGAGATCTGGTTCGAAGGTCAGGACCTGACCAAACTGAGTGAGCGCAATCTGACCGCTATCCGTCGCAAAATAGGTTTCGTGTTCCAGAACGGTGCTCTTTTCGATTCGATGTCTGTCGAGGACAATCTCGCCTATCCGCTCCGCGAACACACCCAGCTCTCCGAGTTGGAGATCCAGGAACGGGTTGAACGGATGCTCACATTGATCGATATGAAAGGTTCCAACCTACTACTCCCGAACGAGCTTTCCGGCGGAATGCAAAAACGCGCTGGAATGGCCCGGGCTACAATCTTAGAGCCTGAGATCATATTGTTCGACGAGCCGACCGCAGGACTCGACCCCGTCAATACCAAGCGCTTGGTAGACAACGTCCGTAAACTCAAAGAAAAAGGCATGACCGGAATCTTCGTCACTCACGACATTCCCGCCGCTTTCGAGATCTGCGATAAGATCGCGCTTCTCAAAGACGGAAAAATCTACGCATTCGAGACCGTCGACGTGATCCGACGCTCAACCGACTCTTTTATCCAATCTTTCGTCCAAGGAGCCGCTCACAAATGAAACTCAAGAATGACCAAGATTTAAAAATCGGCCTATTCGTCACATTTGGTTTGGCGATGTCGATGATCGCAATTCTGGTGCTCGGCGGCAGCGAGAACGCATTCACCTCAAAATCAGTATATAAGTCCCACGTACCGAATGCGGCCGGACTCTTGAACGGCGCCAAGGTGGTTCTCTCGGGCCTCAACGTCGGAAACGTCCGCGCAATCGAGTACGATCCAGATACTCGCTCCATTCAGCTCGAATTTGCGATCGAGAAAAAATACGCGCCTCAGATCAAAAACGGCACGACGGTTGAGATCCTCACTCAAGGCATGCTCGGAGACAAGTACCTCGCGCTCTCCCCCGGAGCCGGAGACGGACTCATCGCGGAAAACGCAGAGGTTCCGTTCATCGCCTCTACCGACATCACTCAGATGATCTCTAAGAGCGACCAACTCCTGGTGAACGCTGCGAGCGCCACGGCGAGTTTGGATCGCATGCTTCGGACCTTAGAAAAAGGCAATCGCATTGACATCATCACTGAACAGCTAGCGCAGACATCCAAAAACTTGAATCGCGTCAGTGGCGAATTGGACGGCAAAGACCTGAAAAAATCTCTGCGCGAGTTATCGCTCATCTTAGAGAAAATCAATAATGGTACGGGAACGATTGGCGCTTTGGTCAACGATTCGAGCCTCTATGAGGATGCGCGAGCGCTCGTCGGCGGCGCGAATCGCAACCGCATCATCCGAAACCTCGTCCGAAAAACCGCAAAAGACACCGAGAAGAAAGACTAATTCTTCCGGTGCCTTTTTTGATTAAAACCTAGCTCAAATCACTTGGTCAACTGAGGGAACCCTTCGCAGTTTCGTAAACGCTCGAGCGTCTTACGAAACTGATTGATGCACTCACCGCTTTTGTTTCTGAGCGCATTCCATTCATTGATCCGATAATTGAGTGACTCGACATCTCCATAGAGACGGTTAAACTGCTTGAAAGCCGCCTGATCCGAAACACGCCAGTACTCGAATGCTCGGCGCCCGTATTTGGCAAAATCCGATGCAATTCCGTAACTGAGCGACGATACGCCACCATTCGCTTTGGAGATTTGCGCGCGCGCAAATCCACCGATAAAACGCTTGGTGCTCGCGGTAAACCATTGGTCTTGATAGTCGGCCGAGTAGAACGATCTATTTTCTCCGCCATCAATGGATCCACCCGATTGCCCGCCACCTGCCAGAATGACTTCATCGAGCTCGGTACACTTGAATGGCGAAGCGGTCGGAGCATCATCACTCGAACACTGACAGATGATGTCGGGATTCAATTTGCACTCGAAACGATTCTTCATCGCGTTCGCCCACTCGAGCGCACTAGAAGCGGTCATTTCCAAAGCAGACTGAACTCCATAGACTTGAGGCAACATTTTCGAAAATGAATTCAAAGCCGATTTCTGCCACAGGGCTTCTGTCGCGTAAGCTCCTTCAGACTGAATGATCGTCGTCTGGCGCTTGATATCTTCCAACATCGCTCGTTCGAGCGATGGTAGGGAATCCCAGTCCGCGCCGCTCAACGAATAGAGGGCGTCCTTGAGTTCGCCAAATGACTTCTCAAGACCCGAGCGAATGCTCTGCCAGTCTTCGCGACTCGCGTTCAACATCAGCTCCGGAAGAATCGAATAGACCTGCGCTTCCTCCCGCGTGGTCAGAATCCAGGTTTGTAAATAGCGTTTGGTGCGATCTAGATTTCGGCTCACTAAATCGACTTTTTCTCGAACTTTTGGGAGCTCGACGGTCGTTGCCGTTTCGCTACAGCGTGCATACGCGTCCCCGAGTTGAAACGACTCCGAGCTCAACGATGCTCCGTCGTAGAAGTTCCTCAGATCTCGCGCATTGTAGCTTTGCATCGCAAGCGAGAGGTACATCACGACTTCTGATGCTGGAGTGTAAAGCGCGCGTTTCGCTTGTAAAAGCGACTTACCTTCCAAATTCACTCGGAGTAGCTCAGATAGCGTGGTCCAAGACCGGCTTGAGTTCGGCGGCGTAAAATGCAAGTCGCTTGGGTCTGCCGACGACACTGAACACCAGTTCACATCAAGCTCGGGACGTTGACTGAGGTAGTCCTGGAGCGCTAGTCCGACGGTCGGTCCGCAAACACTCGAGAAAATCCGGAGCTCATGCTTCGGTTCGATCCAATCGAAAAACTCTCGCCATTTCATACTATAGCCGCGAATGGCGAATTTTGCGTCTTGGTGGTAGCTGCGAAAATAGTACTGATGACCGATGTGAGCGATATAAATCCGACGCCTGCTTGGATCTGTTTGGTTGTTCGGAATCGTTTGTGCGAGTACCCGTTGCAGTTCAGCTTTGGTCTGTTCAGCGACGTCAGCTGGAATGTCGCGTGAACCGTGCCCGGTCCAATCGAGCACTTCGCAGCCCGCGGCTACGAGGTGGTTCTTGGCCAGATTCACCTCCCAGTTATGCCTTTCTTCAAGAGTTCCCACCAACACTCCAACACAGGGCTGAAGATCGCCCGCGTTGGCGAGCAGAGGCTGAAGAAGTAGGATCATCGCTGCGATCATCGTCCCAATCGCGTAGAAAAACGGGAGAGCGTTTTCGAAAGAGAATTTCAGTTTCAAATGTTGTGACGTCATAAGGATCCACAGTTCCTGCCGCAGGAGCGCGGCGAATTTTGGCGCCTCATATCACCGGAAGTTCCACGGCGTGAAACGTTCTTTTCGGTCCACAATGTGGATTTTTTCACTTTTAACCTCGTAAAAATGCATTTTGTTGCAACACCGTGGTCCGCACTGAGGAATAAAAACCATCATTCTCCCTTGACCCTGACGCACGAGAACGAGACAACATGCCACCTATGTCACTTCCTCCCGATTTTGATCCAAACGCGATTGGCGTAAAAAACGGCGCTTTTTTTGGTCTCGATACTCCGGTCGATCAAGCTGAAATCGTTTTTCAGTCGGTTCCTTGGGACATTACGACCTCCTATCGTCCGGGAACACGAAATGGTCCGGAGTTGATTCTTGATTGCTCAACCCAAGTCGACCTCTACTCCCGCGACGTCGAGAAGCCTTGGTTGATGAAACTGGCCACCATTCCGGTTCCTGAAGGAATGCGGGAGGCAAGCGCCCAGCTTCGCGCCGAAACCGAGCAGTATATTGAATTCCTCGAGCAAGGCGGCGAACTCCAGGACAGTCCCGAGCATCAGAGAAACCTCGTCCGTTTCAACGCTGAATGCTCACGCGTTCACCAAGAGATGCGCGAGCAGACGGCTCGACAACTCCAAGCAGGACGAGCCGTGATCACGGTCGGTGGAGATCACAGTTGCGCAGAGGGTCCTATTCAAGCCTATGCCGAGAAATTTCCGAATCTAAGCATTCTGCATATCGACGCCCATGCCGATTTGCGGATCGCTTACGAGGGTTTCACCTATTCCCATGCATCGATCATGGACCGTGTATTAGAGACCACGGGCGTGAAAAAACTCGTTCAGCTCGGGATTCGCGACGTTTCTCCGGGAGAAGTCGAGCGCACCCAGCAAGATCCCCGGATTCGCACCTTTTTTGACTGGGACCTCAAGGACCATCTTCAAAACGGGAATAGCTATCGTGCGTTCATGGAGCAGATCATTTCGGAACTCACTTCGGACGTGTACGTGAGTTTCGATATCGACGGACTGGATCCGAAACTCTGTCCAAGTACCGGCACTCCAGTTCCGGGAGGGCTCGAGTTTGAACAAGCGACCGCACTGATCCGAGCGATCACGCAGTCCGGACGCCGGATCGTCGGCGCCGACCTCCTGGAAGTCGCGCCCGGAGAAAACGACGACTGGGATGGCAACGTCGGCGCGCGAATTCTCTACGCACTCACGCTTGCGGTCTATCAAGGCATCCAAAAGAAATCCGGCTAGGAGGCGCCCCAGGCCAAACTGGTGGAAAAGCGGTCAAAGGCGTAGGAAAAGGTCATTATTTTTAAATACTTATTAAATAAACTGAATTCTTGACTACTTTGATCGGCCCGGACTACACTGACGCACGTTCAAGACTCGAATCCCAAGGAGTGCATCGAGAATGAATCCGAGACCAGTCAGCCTTCTCATCTTAGCCTCGATTGGCTTGCACTTTTTGCTCATCGAACGCTCCCCTGCGGATGCCCCTCGGTATCAACTCGATTGCAATCGAAACTCAGGCACTGCTTTCGATCAAAAGTTCACTTTCAATTTCGACTCCAAAGAAGCCAGCGTGCTCGCCTCCAAAGAAAAAGAACCGCTTTGGATCAACTACGACGAATCGAGTGAAATCTACGCCTACTGCCAACAACAGTCGGAATACAACGCGAAGTTCCGCGCAACACTCGTCAAACGATTCACCAAAAGTCGTAAGCCAATCGCGAGCCAAGGCCTCTCGATTGATCCTCTATCAAACGCTTTCGTTTGCGTGAGATACGGAAAAAAAATCGGATACGAGTATTTGGGAGCGATGGTTTTTAGCTTAGATCACAGCCGTTTTCCGAAACCGAACGAATCAGAGTTCAAAACTCTTTTTCTGCCCCTCAAAGGCAAGGCCAAGGACGCCAACCTCGGCACGCCGATCATCGACGATCAGAAACTCGCGCTCTACAGCTGTCGTTCAGGTACTGCGCCCGCACCGCGCCCGATCGATCGCGCGATGCCGTCTGAGGACGACCATTCATTTGATCAGCCCATGCCGCTGGGTGATGCCGGCGCTCCGGCGCATTCCGTTCCCGGAGATGATTCCGAGGACGCATTACCGATGCCAGCGGGCGACACGGCCTACGAAATCGATCCTCTGGCCGAATAAATTATTCAGCACATGGGTTGTCGGTCAGGAAGTTTTCGGTTGGAATCACTTTCCAACCTAAATCCAATATCCGTTGGAATGCCGCGCTCGGCTTACCGTCCGGCTGAATCACGTACCAATCCGAATCCCCGTCGTAACTCGACAGCAGTTTAGGAGACCCGTCGGCGCTGCACCACTCATCGGAGAGTGATTGACCATCTGGGACTTCCCTCCACAGCATCATCAAAGCGATGTGGTAGCGAGGACCCTGATAGTAGTTCACTCGGATCGGGAGCGCATTATCGCCGCCTGATTTCAAGGTCACCGTCTCCGTGGTGCAAACAAAATGCGGAGGGCCACCAGCATACTTCGCCAAGGGCCTCCAGGTGCCGTTCTCTTGAATGGAGACCAGCGAACCGTCATCGGAAATCATCGCGAGCTGGTATTTTTTCGTTACAGTCTGCGAACGATTCGCGGCATTGCCGGCGATCGTAAGTTTCGACTCGAGATTGATTCCGAACCACTCGATCAAATCTTCGTTCGCGGCGTTTTGAAGAACCGTCCCCGATGCGGCCGGGAATCCGGTATCAAATCGGCGAGTCGGAACGTTGAGTTGATTCAAGAACAAGGTTCCTTCGGCTTCCGTCGTACCCGGATAGAGCCCCATGTAGGTCTCTAACTGTCCTTGACGTTCTTTTTCAGTGAAGTTCCAATAGCGGATCTTACCTTTGAGACCGCGGCCTTTTTGCGCCAAAGTGTCTGAGAAAGGATCGCAATAGATCAATTCCGGTTTTGCGCTCAATGTGTTGATGGAATCAACGGATTTTGCGTCGACCTTACCGACGACCTTAAATTCGTAGGTGACTCCGTTCGTCAGCGGGGTGACTTTGACCGAACGGGTCTGAATATTCGATTGGAATACTACAAACGAACCGCTGTCAGTTCCGTACTTGATGGGGATTCCCGGGTTCTCTTTGACTCGGTAATAGAGATCATATCCCGTTGCTCCGTCGAGAGCGCTCCACTCGACCGTCACCGCAGCACTGGCAGGCGTGGCTTTGGTCAGCATGAACGTTCCGATCGGAGTCGCGTAAGCGGATGGAGAGTACAACGATCCGTTGGATCGAACGGCTTTGTACCGCACTTCGTATTCTTGATTATTCACGAGGCCCGATAATTCCGTCGTCAAAGCTTGGCCGACGTCACGTTCGGTATACGCATCTGTATTCTTCAAGCGGTAGGAAACCCAGTAGGACTCCGCGCCTTCGACTCTCTTCCAGGTCGCGGTGATTTTTTTGTCAGCCGCCGCAAGCGTGGGAGCCTCGAGCGTATCGATCGTGCGCCCCGTTTTCGGTGCCGACACCGTCATACCGGTCGAGTTTTTTGCGGTAACCGTCACTGTATAATCAATCCCCGCCACTAAATTCGAGAGCGTCGCGGTTTGTACTGCTGTCGCACTCGCTTCGACTCGAATCGAGACCTGTAGGATAGAAGCCGATTTAGCCTCAACGATGTATTCAGTCGCGCCGGCAACCTTGTTCCAACGGACCTCAAGCGCTCGAGAAGCACTCACCACGAGTTCATTGATCACCGGGGTTCCCAGCGGAGTCGCGTTCTTAGTAGAAACGCTCTGCACCGTTTTATCGCCGACTTTTGCAACGACATAAAACGCGTATTCATAACCGTTCGTCAATCCAGTCACCGAAACCGTCGTTCCTGCAGACGTCGCTTTTTTCTCGGCGTTCACGGGAAAATAAGCAGAAGCGGAGAGGAAATCTCGATCCGAAGGCGTCTTGACTCCCTTGACGTACACGTCATAGGCTGATGCCCCCTGAAGCGCGGCCCAAGTGAGATCCGCTTTGGAATCCGAAGCCTGGATCGCCAGGATATCGAACGTACCCACGGGAGTCTCAGTCGCCTCGGTAGATTCAATTCGTCCCCAGGTGTTGATCGCCGCGATTTTCACCTGGTATGCAGTTCCATTCACGAGTGAAGCGAGATTGTAAGTCGCAGCCGTCAAATCACCTGATTCAGCAAACGCCCCAGTCGCGCCTGCGCGAGAGAGCACTCGGTATTTCTCGGCGCCGGCGACTTTTTGCCAAGTCACACCCAAAGCGGCGTTTCCGCTCGCAAGCGCCGGCGGGAAAATCGGTTCAAATGTTTGAGCCGTCAAAACGTTCGATGACTCTTGTCCGAGAAAATCATTTTTCGAGACGACTTGGACTTCGATGTTTTTTCCGCCTGGAATGTCGCCTTTGGTCGCGCTCAGCTGCGCACCGTCTGAGGCAACGTCGGCGTTCACGACCACGGAGCCAAGGTTCTGAACGGTGCCGCTGTCCTTGAGCGTAAAACTCACTTCGTAGCGTGAGCCGCCCTTAGCCGTCCTAAAATTCACTTTCATCGTGCGTACTGCATTCGACTCGATCGATCCGAGTACAGCTTTTCCAAGTGGCATAACGACGATGGCGTTTTCGGTTTGAACTTCTTTGCCTTCGACGATGGCGTAGACGCGAACCGTGTATTTATCACCATTCGTCAGCCCAGAAACCACACCGGTCAGTGTCGTTGAAGAATTGATGGGTGTGCTTTTCTCCGTACCAGTTGCGACCGAAGTCGCGCTCAGTCGATAGGAGGTCGCGCCATCGAGTTTTGCCCAAGTCGCACTGATTTTCTGATCAGAGCCGTTTGCACTCGTGACGCTGAATCCGCCATAGGGGATCGCCATGCGCACACTGCTGAAGCGCGTGTGGTATCTGTTGGATGCGGCTACTTGAACTTGGTGCGACTTGCCAAGTTCGATACCATCAGTGAGGTCTGCCACCACTTCAGTCTTCTCGGCTTTTTTGGTGAATGCACCTACTCCGTAGCGGTATTCATATTTTAGTGCGCCTGCGGTGGGTTTGAGTTCTACACGAATCAGACCTTTGCGGCCTTCGACTTTTTCAAACTCGACGGGAGCGATTGCGATCCAATCTTTGCCGGCGCTGACGGATCCGGGATTCCAAGGATTTTTCGCTTCGACCGTATAGACCAGGTCGGTTCCAAATTCATTGTTCTCGAGCAGATCCGCGATCGCGAGCTGAGGAGGAACAACTTCGATGTCCTTGGTCTCCCAGGCAAGCCCGCGACGGATCCGTCGGTGGACGGTATAAGTGACGTCCTCGCCCTCGACTGCTTTCCAAGAGAGCTTCATGGAGTTGTCTTCTTGAGCAAGAGCAAGGTCTGTCGGGAGCCCTGGAGCGGCTGGGCACTTGAGAGTACCGCAGCTTTGGATACAACCGTTTGAAAAGTCCATGCCGACGATTTCACATTTCGTCGGAACTTCGATGGCAGGACAAGAGGTGATCGCGCAGCCGCGTTCCTGTTGAGCCAATTTTTCGAGCTTTTGGAACTTGAACTCATTGGAGCATCCGGCCAAAGCCGTCAACATCAGCGCGTAAGCCGCGTTTGAAATCCAATTCCATTTCATAGTCATCCCCTCAAACGTCCCCGTGAGACCAGCCTCTAATAAAAGTATCAACACCTGACCAACACGTAAAAATGTGTCACCCGGGACCCACCTAACCGTTGGTTTTTATTAATATTTAATCACTATTTAATCGGTAAAATGCGACTTCGACCTGAGACGTATATGGCGCACCCGTTGGTCGTTAAACTCGAGCGCTTGGACTTGGGCGCTTTTTGATCGGTTTCTTTTCCTCAGCTGCCGATAGAACCAAAGTACGCCCCAAAAACGAAATGAACCGACGTATGGACAGCTCTCAGAACTCAAAACGAATCCACGATCTTCGGAGTGCGCTCACGCGACTCGAGTTTTTTGTCCAGTTGGTGGAAAGACCGGACGAAGTTCAGCGCCTCTCCACCAGCCCCGAGCAATGGGCTGCGCTCGTTGCGTCGGCTCGGTCTGCTATCATCACTCTAAAACAAGAGCTCGAATCTTCTCTAAAATAGTCCAACAATTCGGATAGTTACATACGCCGCACGGATAGTCTGACCTCGGGAAGCGATAAATTGCGTTGACAACTATACCTAGCATTACTAAGTATGAGGCCATGAGTGACGCCTTCGACAATTGGAAAACCCAGATCAAAAAGGGATACCTCGATCTCTGTATCCTCCTGATGATCCGCAAGCACACGCGGGTCTATGGGTTTGATCTGCTCGAGAAACTTGCCCAACAAGACATCGTTCTCAAAGAAGGCACCCTCTACCCGCTCTTGAGCCGCATGACCAACGAAGGTCTCCTCAAGGCGGCTTGGGAAACCGAGAACCTCAAAGGTCACCCAAGAAAATTCTACTCCCTCGCGAAATCCGGCGAACAACTCCTCGACGAAATGAATGAAGAGTACGAACGCATGATCCGCATCTACAAATCTTTGAACTGAACTGTACAGAACTTAGGAGAAACGAATATGGCCCTCGATCCAAAACTAGAAGCATACCTCTCTGCGCTCGATCGCGCACTCAGCGCGATTCCGGTCAGCGACCGCGCCGAGATCGTCACTGAAATCAAAAGTCACATATTGGAAGCACTCACCCGAGACTCTACAGCGACGCTCGAGTCGACCCTCGCCTCGATGGGAGAAGCAGAGACCGTCGCTAATCGGTACCTCTTGGAACGTGGACTCAAGCCAGCAAAACCACCGAAGCATCCGATCATCAAATGGCTCGTCATCGGATTTTTAGGTACGATCACGGCGTTTCTCTTGTTCATCGTCGTGATGGTATGGAAATTCTCCCCCCTCATCACGATTGACGAAAAATCTGAACGCGTCACTCTTCTCGGTGGAATGATCGACATCAACGGCAAAGAAGGAAAAGTCAAAGTCGGCTCATCCTTCGTGCACAGCGAGTCCCGCACATTCGAAGGACACAAGGACATCGACCCCAAAAAGATTCGCCAGGCCGAAATCCTGTTCGCGAATGGTGGAGTTGAACTCACAACGGCACCGACGAACCGTCTCACCTGGAAATGTAAACTCGATAGCGGCGCAGAGCCTGATGGCTCGTTTGTCTCCGAAAAAGACGCAACGCTTTCGCTTCGGTTGGACCAAGCACTGCGTGCTCGCTGCGAAGTCGCAGTCCCGTCCGGCATCGACGTGCGAATTCAAGGGCTGAACGGCCGGATCGTGATCGAACGCGTACAATCGAACGTCGATGCGAACATCAAGAACGGTCAGATTCGGATCGCGCCGGATACGGCACGCGCCTACAGATATGAAACTCACCTCGTGAACGGAAAAATGGATCCATTCACTTCAAGTACGGATCCAAAAGCGCTCCTGATTCGGGCCGATGTCGGAAACGGAAGAATCCAGCAAGTCCAGTCAGGACAAGAGGACGAGGAGTAATCGACATCATCAAAAAATGAAGAGGCGCCCGCCGGATTCCGGGGGCGCCTCTTCATTTTTCAGTTCTATTGATCGTGCGTTGATGATCTAGCCGGCTAATTGATCCAAAACCGACTGCATGATTTCCCAGGATTCTTTTTGATCGTCGTGGCCGCAAGGAGAACTGCCTTGAAGAATTGCCGAGCGATCAGCGTCGCCCTGAGAGTCTTCGAGTTCTTTGACGAGCGCCAAACGATCCACCATGCTGAGCGGATGTTCGCGCTTGAGTCGTTCAGCATCACGAACGTGTTGCTGAAGCGTTGCATAGATCGCTGCCAGACGAGCGGTGATGGGGTGACCAAGCGTCTGCGCTTCGGTGTAGAACTGGGTCAGCGCTGGGATCAACGCTTGTGTGTAGAACGTTTTTGCATTGTCCGCCGAGCTCTCAATGTACCAAGCGGCATTCCGATAAGAATTCGCCGGCACAAACTTCAAGGTCTCGTCGTCATAGCGCTTACGAAGTTCGCTTTCGATGGCGACCTCTTCGAAAGTGGAATCGACGTAACGAGCGTCAAAGTTCTCGAAGAACTCGGCAATCAGCGCGCCCTGTTCATCCAGAATCTTGGTCAACGTCTCTTGGTTTCTGGTTCGACGGGCTTGCTCGAATTCAGAAAAACGAATGGTGTTCTGAAGCTGTCTCAAACGTCCGCCGTCTTGAGGGGTGTACGATTTGTCCAGCTCCTCTGCGCGATGATGAAAATTGTGATGCATGAACTCGTGCACCAGCGTCCAACGTGACTGATTGCGGCGCAAAATGATCTGCGATTTGGTTCGGTTCGTCGCAATGGAAGACTGCGTATTTTGCGGAATGTAGATTCCGGCAATAAACGATCGTCCGTCCGGATCTTCGGCCTCTTTTAGGACGCCAGTCCAATAGGTATCCAAGTCGCGTGGCATGGTTGGCAAGAACGCGAAACTGCGGCATTGGGACGGTCCCTTGTCCGCAGCCTGATAGAGCTCCACTCGCGCGACCTGAAGAATCTTGCGACTCGTATCGATGATCGATGTCGAGGAGATATCGTCCAGCCAATTACCGCGGTATTCTTTCTCGAATGCGGTTGAAACGAATTTGTCGTCGGAGATCGCAGCGCTCGCCGCATCACCCTCGCCTGGAGCGTAGTCACAGGCTTCGGTTTGGAGCTGGCCTTCCACGACGGTCGTCGGGTTCACCGGAACTCCCCCGTTTTTATCTTTAGAACAACCCGCTACCAGAACTACCACTGCAAACGCCCACACCAGCTTTGAACTCATCGAATCCCCTTTCAGGACATTTATTGACCTAAAAGATTTATGACCGCACATCAAGCGAGTCAATCTCCTAATCCCGCCAAGGAGCATCAAAAAAGGTCCGCGTAACGATCACGCGGAGCGAAGCAAAATGACTCACCCGACTGAAGCCACAGAGGTCGGTGCATCATTGGCGACGCACAACAGCAAAGCAGAGTGATGGCTACTCTCCGTTTCACTCCATATTTGCTCGCTGAGTATTTATTGCCTACTTTGTATTTAAGAAATCTTTAATCAACTTAACTTGAGTAACATTTAGCGAAATCCGACCATCAAAATAACGAACGAATCGTTCAAATTTTCCCTGCAAAGAATCGGACAAGGAGCTCACGTTGTACGCTTCACTCAAGAGAGAAAATAATCAAGCGTCTTGGAACGGCTCACAGATGCTCTACGGCATCGACTGGAACAACCATTTCCCGATCACGCTAAATTCCAAAAACGGAAATACATCGCCGCTCCGAATCGCCCGATCGAGCGCGCGAGAGGTGTTTGATTTTTACGGCAAACACTACGACGAGATCTTCTTAAGATCCGGCCACCCGCATCCATTTTTTGTCGAGCCGATGAATGAGCAGCGACTCCGCTACTACGAGATCATGGGTGATTTCCTCGCGTATTTCGACGGAGATCAAATTGTGGGAGTTTTCGTGGGAAATCCTCTCGACTGGTCCACCTACTACCTTCGAACATCCGGCCTACTCCCCTCCCATCAGGGACAAGGTTTTACAGGAGCCATGCTCGACGTACTTTTCCCGGTGCTTCGCAGTCATGGAGTCCTGCGTGCCGAAGTCGACGTCGCTCCCGGAAACTACGTCGAGATCGAATATATGAGTAAACGCGGTTTTCGTCCCACGGGCTACCACTCTTCTGACCGCTGGGGAACATTGCTTCGACTTTGTAAATACTTGGATACGCGGTGCGAGGAGACATTCCTCAATCAGCTCTGCGATGGACCTCGACTCATCAGAAAGGAGTAGCACGTATGAAGAAGAAATTCGCCCAACACTGCCTGTAATCCATTTCTAACCGAGGGGCGGCGTCCGCTCGACCCGCCCCTCGTTTTCAAACAGAAGTTCAGACGGAGAACTGAAACTCATGATCGCCCAATACCTCAAGTCCGAAACCGAGTCCGCTACCAAGAAAATCATCGAGACCAACCGTCTCATGCTCCTCGCTCAGAATGGCACGCTCCAGAGAATGGACGTCGAGAATTACCTCAAACAACTCTCGTTCCTTTTCTCTTGGACGCCTCCGTTTCTTCAGCTCGCTCATGATGTGGCACAAAAACAAGGTCAGCCCGTACTCGCGGAGTTCATGAAAAACAAGATCCCCGAGGAATCCGGACATGATCAATGGGCCAAAAACGACCTTAAAAAACAGGGTTTCTCCTCCGAAGTAAGTGAATCTGACTTATCCCCAAGCCTCCGGGCGCTCCTTCGTTTCGTTGATCGAGCGATCCGCGAAGATGCGGCAAACTATCTGTCTTACATGTTCTTCGTCGAGTACATGACCGTGCTCGCGGGACCTCGATTCCTCGACGCGCTAGAAAAACGCTGTGGAATTCCGAGATCCTCCATGACAGCTATCGGCAATCACGTCGAACTCGATCCCGATCACTCCCAGGAAACGCTCGACTTGCTTGCGACGCTCAATCTCACCAACGAGACCCAGGCACGGATGAAATTTGCCCTCGACGAAACCGTACTCTACGTTCACGGATTCTTGGAAAACTGCGTGATCTCAACGGCGCAGAAAATGCCGGCATGATCGCGTGGAAGGACTTATTGCAGCAATACCCGCTTCCACCGGGCTCTGCGGAAATCGAGACATTCGAGGACGTTCTCAACATCGATCTCCCGGCCCTGCATTTGGCGGGAATCGCCGCCAAACGTGCAGACGGACGGCTTCTCACCGGTAGTGCCGTCGATTTATCCAGGGAAGCCGCTCGAGTACGCGCCTACTTCGAACTGCTCGAGAGACTCGCGATTTTCGAAGCGGATGACCGAGGCCCGCAGCACTCGTTCCGAGTGCTCGATCGTGGCGGAAACGCCAGTGATCAACGAACGACCCTCCCTCCATTTGACGACTCCGACCCTCATTGGAGATGGTCACGCTCGAACGGCATCGCCGCCCATACCGACTTGGTTTCAGCAATTCGCGGCGCGGAGTTTGAAATCTGGGAACGCGATCAGGTCTTAAGATCCTGGTTTGGGGAGATAGCCCCACGGCGTCTCAATACACCACTTAAAATCGAGTCCTGGGGCGGTTATCGATTCGAAGCGTTCGCGTTTTCTGCACCGGAATCTCCGGTATTCGTCGGAGGCGTTTTCGGTTTTCCGAACTCGAGGAATCAGCCCGTGGTTTTTGGATTCAGCGCGGCCAGCGATCTCGAAACATCGCTCGCCAAGGCTCAAAAAGAGGCGTTGCAACGCATGGCTTTTCTCTGGGACGAACCGTTACCCGAGAACGATCCTCCTGTTACCGGAACACCCGATTTCCACATGGATTGGTTTCGTCGCCCCGACCAACGCTATCGGATCGAACGCTGGCTCGCCGGCGATCGAACATCTCAAGAGGTGCGGCCACTCCCTTCGAGCGCGCCGATTTTGTCAGGCGAAGGATTTATCGACCTCTCGCCTACCCATCTCGAGGGCAAGGTATTTGTGGTACAAGCATCCATTCCCGAAAAAAAACGCCTATTCTTTGGTATGGATCCCAGTTGGTCTAGATCAACTCCGGGCTGGGAAGAATGGATCCATCCGATCGCGTAGTCACCGCCTCTAGATGAAACCCCTGATCAGAGTGATAGTTCACGCGTAGATTGAGCGCCGCGAGTTTCTTGCGCAAATTGAAAATATGCACGTCCAGAGTTTTTGCCGCCACACTCACATCTCCCCAAATGCGCCTTTGCAAAAGGTCTCGAGAGACGAATCCGGCGCTCTGATGAAGGATCGTCAGGATTTGATATTCTTTGGAAGTGAGCTGCTGAGAACGACCTTGTGCATCCTCGACTCGAAGCCTAAGAGAATGAAGCACGATACCGCCCTGTAAGACGCCTGCGGCTGGATCGGGCGTCACTTTGCTCACCGGCAACCAGCGCTCAATTTTAGCAATCAGCTCATTTTTGCTAAAAGGTTTGGACAGATAGTCGAGCGCGCCCTGCCGATAACACTCGCGCAGGAAATCCAGGTCATCCATCGAAGATACGACGACGAACGGAGGAAGCTGCGCTCCTTGCTGTTTCTTGCGGGCGCAAAACTCAACGAAAGTTCCGTCGGGCAACCGGAGATCGGCGATCAAGAGCGATGGTCGCTCGTCTTCCGCGGTCAACGCCGTATCCAGTTCCGCCAAAGAAGAGAAAAGACGTACCTGATAACGTATCCCGAGCGACTCCTCGAGTATGAATCGACTGTCCGCATCGTCTTCGAGGATCCAGAGCAAACGATCAGAAGTCAGCATAAACAGGCTCCTCCCGGAGTTCCATGCGAGGCGCCCGAGCCACTGCGCGGGCCACCGTTTTCAGTTTTAGGCTCATGATCGTGCCCGCCAATTGTCCCGAGCTGCCCGGTTCAACCACCTGGAGTTGTCCACCGTTCACTTCGATCAATCGTCGTGTGAGCCTCAATCCCAGTCCCACTTGAATCTTACCGGGAGTTTCAAATTGATAAGCAGTCAATGACTCGAACCGCTCCCGACTCAAACCAGTGCCGGTGTCTTGAATGAGAATAGCGCCGTCTTGATAGCGAATTCGAAGCTCCGGTGATTCAACATGAAACACGATCATATTGCCAAGACTGTTCTTATAAAGATTGTCCAGGATGTGAATCAGATCGACGCGAGAGATCCCCACCTCGAGATTCGACGCTTCGGGCTCCAAGACGATCTGCACACGATCGAATTCGGTTTTAGAGAATTGGGTCTTCAGCACGTTCAACGCGTGATGGTGCGCTTCGGCGAAATGGCAGCTCAGCGAACTCGAGCTTTCGTTCCGTAGACGAGCCCGAAGTCCGAGAATCAAGTCGTTGGCTCGCTCCGAGTTCGTGAGAATCATTTGAACGTACTTGCCGTAGACGGGATGATCCGCCAACTCCTCGTTGAGTTCCTGCGCGCAGTAACGCGTCACATGCAATGGACCGCTCAAATCGTGCGCAACCAGCGCCGAAATCTCTCCCAGCGCGCGAAACCGACTCCGATCCGATTCGCGGAAGACGAGAATCGACATCTCTCGCTCGATCGTCCGCAATCGTTCGGTGGTCTCGTTGAACGATTTGAAAAACTGCGCATAATGATACGCGGACGAGAGCGCGAGCGTCGGCCGGTTCTCTTCCGGCCGGTAACCAGTCATGCGCGAAATCACCTGATCCAAGCTCCCGAGAGAGAACCGAGTTCCCAGGTACCAGATACGCCCGAAAAGCATCAGGCTCATGGCGCCCACGAGGATCAACTTGCTTGCATAAGCCGACGCACCTTCGGAATGATGCGCCAAGATCGTCAACACCTGAAGACCCATCGAAATCACGAGAATGTGACTGAGAGCGAGCCCTTCTTGGAACTCGAAATCCCGCTTCGAACCAACGATGCGACAATCGCGGAACGCGTCGGAAAAATCAAACTTCTCATGCAAACGAGCCAGCTCCCGACTCAAAAAGAAATGCGCCTCGAGGAACATGGCGCCGTAAAAATAAGTCATGGTCGTCAGCGAACTTGCGAATGCCAACGCGAATTGAGTCCAATTCGATACGGAATGCTGCCAGTAGAAAACGATGACCAATTGAACGGGAAGTACCTTTATGAGGCTCGCAAAAAATGAATGGCGGGCCGCTCGCTTCGGGTAGAGCATAAAAGACTCGACCAACTGAACCCGCTCGGCTCGCGAGAGCGAAGCGACCTGATCGTCGGACAAGCCGTTTAGGTAGACTCGAGTGTCGGGGTAGAACTTCTGAAAAAGCTTCCAGCTGAGAGGCGTAAAAATCGAATACGCGATCGTATCAACTACAAAGCCGACGAAATATTCCTTGAGACTCGGCTCAAGAATAAAGATCAACGGCGCGCTTCCAGCAATGACGACAAATAACCAACTGAGCGGGCTCAGAAAGTCGATCAACCGCTTCATGGGAGGCTCTTGGAATCCGTGAAAAATGCTTTTTCGTTTTTTATCGACCACGCGTAAATTTCCCACCTGACCGTCTGAAAATGAATCACCAAAGACGCGCAAAGTCATCTCATTTTCGTCGGCCACCCGGGCGACTCGTCGAGTAAAGAAATCTTAAATACAGCTTAAATTGTCTCATTTTAGCGCAAGACGTTAACCTTATTCACGATGTCAAACGCGAGTTCCGCTCTTCTCGATCCCGCACGCCTTCAAGATTTACGTCGATTGCGAGTCATGGACAGTGAGCCGGACGTCTTGATCGATGAGATGACTCGTCTAGCAGCGAGAATCTGTGACGCTCCGATTGCCCTCGTGACACTGCTCGATGAAAACAGACAGTGGTTTAAATCGAGTTTTGGCATCCATCGAAACGAAACCTCGATTGAACAGGCGCTTTGTGTTCACGCACTCCACTCCACCGAACTCCTCGTCATCGAAGACGCCACCCAAGATCCCCGAAGCTCGGCGCATCCCTGGGTCCTTGGGGGGCCACTCCTGCGCTCCTATGCGGGCGCCCCACTCGTCACGAAAAACGGAAACATCCTTGGAACGCTTTGCGTCCTAGACCAACGAGCTCGAAACTTCACTGAGCCAGAGAAACTGCTTCTTTCAACGCTCGCTCGTCAAGTATCCGAGCGCTTTGAAGCAGCACATTCCCTTCAGGACTACCAATCTAAACTCGTGGAGAGCCATCGACTCGCGCGACTGGGGGAAATGGGGGCCAAGATTTCTCACGAAATGAACACTCCCCTTTCCATCATCGTCATCCGTGTCTCGCAAATCCGGAGGAAGCTCGAACAGATGCTCGGCAAATCCCCAGAGTACAAAGATTTGAGCGAAGATCTGAACAAGATCGACGCTGTCATCACACGGGTCTCCAAGATCGTACGGGGATTCAATCTGTTCGGGAGAACGAACGTACAAGACCCGACCGAGGAAACTGACTTGGTCTCCCTGATTGAGGAGACACTCGCATTTTGCCGCACGAGAGTATGGAATCAAAACGTTGACCTTCGTGTCTCTCCTGCCGAAGGCACCATTTTTTCCGATTGCCGTGCCGTACAGGTCTCCCAGATTATTCTCAATTTGATCATCAACAGTTTGGATGCCGTACAGTCCATCGAAAACAAATGGATTGAAATCGATGTTCAGCAGGTAGGCACTCAAATCGAAATCCGCGTCACTAATAGCGGGCCGTCGATCCCGCCCGAAATCGAAGCTCGTCTATTTGAACCATTTTTTACCACTAAACCCCTGGGAGTTGGCACCGGTCTTGGGCTCTGCATCTCACGCGATCTGGCCCGAAATCACCCAGGTGAATTGAGTTATGAACCAAAAAATGGTCACACCTCATTCGTCTTGAGGATTCCAGCGCAACAATCCGGAACCACGACTTGAATTCCCTCGGGCAATTCCGATAGAACTTCGGCATGTTCAAGAATTTCAAGACCGTCGCTTACGCCGAGGCCTACTCGCTCTTGGCTCTGTTTTTTATCGCTATGCCTTTAAAGTACTTCGCAGGGTTACCTCTGGCGGTACGGATCGTCGGCATGGTTCATGGCTTGCTCTTTATGATGTACATCTACTGGGCGATCCAATTGTCAGTGAAACACAAATGGCCTGCATCCAAGCTCGTTTGGATCTGCGCGATTTCGTCGATTCCTTTTGGTCCGTTTCTTTTTGAAAAGAAACTCTTTGCCGAAGATTTGAAACTCAACTAGGCAATCTCGATTAGACTGCGCGTTCCAAAACAAGATCCCTCTGCAGATCCGAACCGAGTTGAAACCCTTGTTCGCCCACGACACGAAATCCCCATTTTTTGTAGAATGCTTGTGCGCGAAAATTCTTTTCCCAAACGCCTAACCAGATCGTCCGACGCCCCATCCGCTCGCAGGTCTCCAGCGCTTTTTCCATCAGCTGCTTGGCCAGCCCACGGCCAAAAAACTTTTCGTCGACATAGAGCCGCTGAATCTCGACCGCATCCCTCGCGCTCACGCTGGCATGGGGTTCAGAGAACCTCAGGTACAAATAGCCCACCATTTCGGCACCGCTAAATGCCAGATAGATTCTTCGGTCCGGATCCGCGATTTCACGTTTTTGCTCTTCCGGGAAAAAGGTCTTTTCCAGATACTCCTGCATATCGCTCTCGGAATTCGACTCGATAAACGTCGTCCAAAACGTTCTCCAACCGAGCCGCGAGAGTTCGGCCGAATCTTCGGGTTGTGCAAGTCGGATGGTGAGCGATTGATTCATGCGGTTTCAAACCTTTCGATGTACTGGCAACGCTGGCAAAGACTCTCGTTGAGCTTACGTTCCCGAAATCCACGCAAGATCGATTGAGCCCGATCGTCAGCTAGAATATCGGTGAGTTCTCGTTCTTGGATCTTACCAAGCGGAATGGCTCCTTCTTTGTCGAGGCAACAAGGGACGACTGTTCCATCCATCAAAATTCCGATGTGGGACGAGAGCCCGTAACAAGTTCCCGACGTGCCCAATACAGGTAACTCTAACGACGGCCAAACAAACTCGGTATCGTAATGAAGGTAGAGGCGATTTTTGATTCGATGGCTCTTTTGCAGACGAACGTCGAAATCTCTACCGAGTTTCACGCCGAACCGTGACTCGATGCGGGCGAGTATATCTTGGTTCTTGGCGTCTTCGCCTCTCGCTTCGCCCAAGTTCCAGAGTCGGTAGTTGATGTACAGGTCTGGACGCTGCTCGAATGCTCGCTCGGTGAATTGAAAAATTTTTTCGAGATAGGTGGTCGGATCTTTATCCCCAAAATTATCCACAAAACTATGCAATGAGAAGTTCACCTGGCGGAACGCCGGATCCAGCAGAAGCGCTGCCTGTTTCTCACGGAGTAGAACCCCGTTTGAGACCAGGAAGATGGGAACCGAATGCTCGCGGCAAATGGCAACGAACTCTTCGAGTTTGGGATGAACGAGTGGATCACCCATCAGGTGAAAACAAACCTGATCAGTTAGCGGAGACACCTGCTCGATCACGCGACGGAACAGATCGGTCTCCATCAGACCCTTGGCGCGAATGACCTCGGGGCAAAAGCTGCATTGAAGATTGCAGATATTGCTGATCTCGATGTTGATCTTGGAGAACCGTTTTCCGGACTTCATAAACGCTCCGATCGTTATACCTGAACGGAGCGCTGAACGTCTATAAAATCAGCGTTTAAGCCTGTTTAAGAAACCGCGTGCAAGCGGTCTTCGAACGCGGCAAGAGCGACTTTTGCTCCATCCCCCATCGCTACAACGATCTGCTTGAACGGCACCGTGGTCACGTCGCCCGCGGCGTAGATACCCGGGAGCGAGGTCCGGCCCTTGTGGTCGACCTTGATCTCGCCATAAGGGGTCAGGTCCACAATGCCTTTGAGGAACTGACTGTTCGGGAGCAGTCCGATCTGGACAAATACACCGTCCGTTTCGATTTGGTGGATCTCGTCGTTTAAGCGGCTTTGGTACTCGATTCCAGATACTTTTTTTCCGTCACCTACCACTCGGGTGGTCTTGGCATTTAAGATGATTTTGGCGTTCGAAAGCGCCTTGAGCTTCTCCACCAAGACGCCGTCCGCCTTGAGGTGATCATTGTATTCGATGAGCGTAACTTCGCTCGCGATACTCGACAAATCGATCGCCGCTTCGACGCCGGAGTTCCCCCCTCCTACCACGACGACCCGTCGATCTTTATAAAATGGTCCGTCGCAATGAGCGCAAAACGCAACGCCGAGTCCGATGTGTTCTTTCTCACCGGGAATACCGAGTTCGCGCCATTTAGCGCCCGTTGCAACGATTACCGTGCCTGCATCCATCGTTTCACCGCTTTCGAGCTGGATCCGCTTGATGGCATTTTGAGAGATCGATTTTACTCGGCGGTGTTCGAAGAGTTTTACCGGATACTTTGAAACGTGCTGACTGAGTTCAGCCGCGAGTTTCACGCCCTCTGTGTAGGGGATCGAGATCATGTTTTCGATGCCCTTGGTCTCTTGAAGTTGACCTCCAAAACGCTCGGCGATGATCGCTGTCGTGAGTCCTTTGCGTGCGCTGTAGATTGCGGCTGATGCGCCAGCAGGACCGCCACCAATCACGACGACGTCAAAATGTCCGAGGTGCTCCTCGGTGGGTCCTGTTTGCGTGGTTCCGAATTCGGATTCGAGTTTAGCGAGGAGATCAATGAGCTGGATCTTGCCCGAATGAACGAGCTTGCCGTCTTTGATCACGGCGGGAACACCTTGGATACCGAGTTTCTCGATTTCGCCGGGCGCGACTGCGCCGTCTACCATTTCGTGGCGGAAATCCGGATGAATGGTTGCCATCAGGTTCAGTGCCTGGATCACTTCCGGGCAGTTCTCGCAAGAGAGCGAGATGTAAGTCGAAAGACGCACCGGCGACTTGAGATTTCGGATTCGGTTTTGAATGCCTTCGTCCGGGCGTTTACCTTTGCCGTCGGCATAGAGGATAGAAAGTACGAGCGAGGTAAACTCGTGACCGCCGGGAACGCCGCGGAACGCGATTCCGGTTTCTCGATCGTTCCTCGCGATCGTGAACATGGGCGCATCCGAGATCTCATCGAGTTCTTGAAATTCGATTTTTTCGGATGAGGATGCGAGAGCGCGAAGCATCTCAACGAGTTCGGCTTGCGCCTCGTGACTGGACTTACGAACTCGAAGCGAAATTTTAGAATCGAGCTGTGCGTAGACGCCTCTGAGTTGTTCAATCATGTCATGGTCGAGCATTGCAGTAACCTCCTTGAGATCAGTGTCTGAAAAAACGAACGGCGAGAGGAAACTCCCCTCGCCATCCAAATAGGATTACGGTGGAGCCGCGAAAACGGCGCACTTGATTTAAGTCAGCGTTGCCAGAGGCACCGCCGTTTTCACGACCCAGTAATTAGATTTTGCCGACGAGGTCGAGGCCTGGCTTCAAGGTCTTGGCGCCTGGAGTCCATTTGGCTGGGCAAACTTCGCTTGGGTTTTTAGCGATGAACTGAGCCGCTTGGGTTTTGCGGAAAAGCTCGTCAGCGTTACGGCCGATGCCGTTGTCTTGGATTTCAGCCAACTTGATCTGACCTTCTGGGTTGACCAAGAACGTACCGCGATAAGCGAGACCGGCTTCTTCGATGTGCACGCCGAATGCGCGGGTCAGGTGACCGGTTGGGTCTGCGAGCATCGGGTATTTGATTTTCTTGACCGTGTCCGAAGCATCCGCCCATGCTTTGTGCGCGAAGTGCGTGTCGGTCGAAACAGAGTACACTTCGACGCCCATTTTCTGGAATTCGGAGTACTTATCAGCCATATCGCCGAGTTCGGTTGGGCACACGAACGTGAAATCGGCTGGATAGAAAAAGAAAATCGACCATTTACCTTTGAGGTCGTTCTGGGTGACGGTTTTGAATTCGCCGTTCACATAGGCCTGGACGCTGAAATCGGTGATCTTGGTATTGATAATGGTGTTCATGGGGAACATCTCCTTTGTTAGTTTTGAGTATGCAGCTTATGAACAAAACGAGGAAATTGATAGTAGTTACGTAACGATAGACAAAATCTATCCTTTAACGTTTTGATATCCTTACTAAATGACGCAACACTACCCGCCGAGACGATTCTCAGGCATTGCGTCCTCTCGCAGTCACAACTCTTTGTTTATAAAAGGGTTTTTAAAATTTTTTTTCACTCCCTTGACTATAAAAACCCAAATCCCAGCTTTTTAATAGGCCTCCTCCCGGGGGTCCGTCTTCGATCCACCTAACTTTCCGTCCGCAAATGGGAGGTCGGAATAACCGAAAGAAAGGAGATCACAGTTATGCCTGTTCCTGTAGCGCAACGAATTGGACGTCTAGCGTATCCCATCATCGTAGGATCCGCTCTCCTAGCTGCCGCGTGGTCACACTCGGTGCAAGGTCAACTGCCACCTCGCCGGCAGTCTAAAGAACTCATCGGACCATTCATCCCTTATTTCCCCTATTTTTCGTACGAGGCAACGCCATGAACGAATTTCAAAGTCAGATCTATTTTTCAGGAATGAATCCATCGCGCACGATTGCGAGAGCCTCCGATCGGATGATCAGAAAATGGCTGGACCAGATCGCTCCGAAGCCCATTCGAGGACAAACGGGCTACCTGCTTCGAATCCATCGAGAGCGTCGAAACGCGTTTTTCTGCGAGGTTGAAATTCATTTTGGAAGTCACCGTTGGTGCGGTTCGTCCACGGCCTGCACAGTTCAAGAAACTGTCTTAAACGCACTGGACGACATTTCCATCACGGGCGCGCTCGAACGGCTACATTCTCAAAATCAACAAAATCCGATTCCCGCGGCTTGACGGCGAAAACCTAGAATCCATTTTGAGGGATATACGTGAGCGACAAGACTCAACTCAATAATATCTATGTAACAAAGGAGGAAAACTGATATGAATCATCTCATCTACCGTCCGAGAACTTGGAATGCGTTTGCAAATTGGGATCGCGAAATGGATCGATTTTTTGATGATCTCCGCACGCGGGAAATCGATTCTGTTAGCCCGACGTGCGAAGTCGAAGAAACCGACGACCACTATTTGATCTCGGTGGACATGCCAGGCGTGCCAAAAGACCAAATCAAAATCGAGTTCCAGGACCAACATCTGACCATTTCCGGAGAACGTAAGGTCCAAACCGAGAAGAAGGAATCCGGAAGAATCTACTCCGAGCGACGGAATGGGAAACTTCACCGGGTATTCCAGCTACCGCCCGGAATCCAATCGGAACGTGCCGAAGCACACCACGAAGACGGCGTCATCCGCGTCTATCTCCCGAAAGCTCAGCTCGCGAAAACGCGCGAACTCAAAATCTCCAGCAGTCCGGAGACGGGCTTCTTCGGGAAATGGCTTGGATCGGCAAAAAACAAAAAGGACGGCCTTCATTCAACTCACTCATCCCCTGAGGTCGCCTAAGTAAAAAAAGGCGGGAGCGAATCGAAACGCGCTCCCGCCTCACCAATGATTTCAAAAGGATCCGTACGTTTAAACGGTCAGCAAGACGATCAGATCGTTACCGAGATGGTTTCCAGCCCGCTGCAAAACGCGGTTGAAGTAGTACGCCTCCACCAACGACATCCGCGCGAACCCTTGAGGTCCTGACGCATTCTCGGAATCTCTCCTCGATGGATACACCTGCCCGTTGAAATAGAAACTACCCGGATAGGAAAATGTTTCGGTTTTCTGAACAACCAAGCCGTGCTTCTGCGCGTACTTGTGAATCGTATCCGGCGAGAAATGATAAAGATGAATCGGGAGTTCCAAACAGTCCGGGTACATTCGGTAAAGAATCCCATCGTTGTTTGGAATCGTCAGTAAACAAAGTCCCCCCGGCTTGAGATGCTGCCGAACGAACTGAAAATACTCCGAAGGTCGGTGGACATGCTCCAGTGACCAGTTCATTCGAATCACATCGAGCTTGAGGTCCGCCGGTACATCCACCAGAGACTTGAATGGTGTCACGCCTTTTTCGCGAAGCGATTCTCGAGCCTTTTCGGCGATTTCCATTGCGTAGACATTTTTTACGCCCATGCGACGGTAGCCGGTCACACTACCACGATGGCCCCAAAAATGAGCGTGCTCACCGGCTCCGCAGCCGATGTCCATAAAACTGGCATTCGGATTTTTCTTCAGGAATTCCCGAATGGGATCCGCGATGGTAGGGCGAATTCGCAAGATCAGCTTTTCGCGAACGAACGGTATCCAGTTGAACAAATAGACGAAGAACAGATGATTCGCGAAAAAATAGAGCAGTTCGTCGATGTACCGCTTCAACTGCGACGGAGCGTTGTGAAATGAATACGAGCCGACGTAGTACTGCCCGATCTCTGATTCAGTGGGGCGAGGGTTCGTGTAGTGCAGGTCGCAAGTAGTGCAACTGACTACTGAGAAAACCTCTGTTGTCGATTGGTGCATGAAGTCGGTTTGCTTCGCTTCAAAACGCGCATCTTTTTGACCGCACAAATCGCAATGAACTGCTTCCATCCCCACCCGATCCTTTTGTTCGTGCTCGGATTCTACTCTCGGAGGGCCCCCCCCTGAAAAGGATAATCTCGGTCAAATTTCATGTTTTTCAACAGTTTGGACCACTCGGGTGTTCCGGCTCGTCCCGAAGTTTCCCATTTTTCTACAAAAAATCAGCCCTCAAGGGCCCCGCTCCCGAACTTGATGGCTGATTTCTGTTAGCTTAGCCGGATGGTCGTTTCCCTCGGAATCGTTCTGTCTCTCATTGGCACCACACTCGCCTCACCTCCTCAGCTTTTGGTCGGCGATTATCTCCTTTATCGCGTTGCGCGCCGCAGTCAGAAAGCGGGGACTGGCCCCGTCGTCTGCGAGCAAAAAATGATCGTTACCGCAGTGTCCATTCGCAATGACGTCTTAAAATTGAAGACGACCGAGCAATGCGGTTTCGACGCCCCACTTAAAACGATTGCTCGATACGAATTGGCCTATTCGCGAGCTACAGAAATCAACGCCGATATCCTCAAAGAATGTGAACGTTACGTCGGTGGCGAGCTCCGCACCGTCGCCAGTCCATTTGGAAACACCGATGTCTGTATCGTTCGCGACTCGACCGATGACATGCAAGTCTGGAGTACCCCCGTGGTGCCGATCACTGGATTCATTCAATCGACGGGTGTGCGCGAGGACGGCGAAATAAACGACTACTATCTCGTCGAGGCACGTCTCTACGGCAAAACAACTGGGCCGGCCTCCGCCCACTAAGTAGGATTTCATCGACCGCCCCTGAAGTTGCGCGGATTTGATCGCTCGTTTGTTTAAGTAGAAAGCAATCTGAGTAAAAGTCAAAACTCTGTCACTGCCAGAGAGCCCATTTGGAACTATATTGAATTGTGGGCTCGGAGACTTTCACTATTTTTCTCGTTAGGTTGCTCATCATATGCTGGATAACGGTCACCAGTTCGCTCACTTGCGCCGCCCAAGACCCAATCGAAACTCTCGCATGCCCGGCGCTCGTGATTCACCCGATACAAGTATCGGTTCCACCTGAGTTTGCAAAGTTGCAGCCCTTTTACGAAAAACACGTCACGAGCGCTTGCATGATGCTCCACCAGTGGGAGCTACCTGAGCGGATGGAAATGCGATTCGGAGCCTTTAATGCGGAACCCATCGCGGATTCTATCAGTCAGGTCGCACACTTCCCGTCGCTCTATCCGAAATACACCTCTAGAAAAACCACGAGTCCCAAAACCACCCTAGCGGGTGCCTTACATGAGGTTGGGCATCTGGTGATTCATCCAGAGATATCGAAGATCTCGCCGACATGGCGATATGCCACTAAACGTGGAATGACGATTGAGAAAGAATACAGCACAGCATCACAAGTTTTCTATCAACTCGAAAAAGAAAATATTTGGTTCATGCCCAACCAAAATCCTGAGAATTTCCGAGTTGATCGCCGCGAGAGCTACGCCGTACTTCAAGCCGCATTCGAGAAAAAACAGTCTCTCTGGGAGGAGATGCTTCGAATCCGAGGCTTCTATAACTTCGGATCACTTTCCTACCAGGAGATTTTCTCGGATCTCTTTGCTGTCGTGTATCTGGAGGATCTTCAAGCGATCGCAAAGCTCCTCTCTGACGGCACGCGGTCATCTCAATACCGAGGATTCGCTTCCAGAATGAGTGCGCGAGAGCGCAACCAATGGCTTGCAACACTTCAGTCTGAACTTCGGGCGAAAAACTCCATTCAGCACATCGTTTTCTCACCTGCGCGTGGAGAAATCGGAAACCTCATCCAGTCTCAGATCAAGACGACAACTGGAAAAAGACGTGCGATGAGATCCCTCCTGAACGCAATCGCAAGCGAGTCTGATCGATTGGGAATCGAGTATTTCAGACTCCCGTGGAAAATTGATTTCCAAAAGCTGAATGATGATCTCGTTGACGCCTTTAAGACTGAATGGGATCGCCCTGCCGAATGATCAAGTTCCTGGCCACATATGGGGCCGCAGTAACTCGAATTAACGCCTAACTCGCACCTGCGGCGGTACTGAGGCATTGGAAATAAAACGGCAAGCTGATACGAAAATCGTATGGCACACGCACCCACTTCGACCGGTTCATCGTCCGCTAACGTCCGCATGGAACGCGACACTTTCGGTGATATCGCCGTCCCGAGCGACCAACTCTGGGGAGCGCAGACCCAGCGATCGCTTCATCATTTCGCGATCTCAACCGAGAAACAATCGCCGGAACTCATCGCTGCCCTGGCACTCGTAAAAAAAGCATGTGCCCAAGTAAACGGCGAGATGGGATCCATCCCAAAAGAAAAGGCTTCGGCCATCATCCAAGCCGCCGACGAGATCTTCTCTGGAAAACACTCAGGAGAGTTTCCTCTCTCGGTCTGGCAAACGGGATCGGGTACACAAACGAACATGAACCTCAACGAGGTCATCGCGAATCGAGCGAGCGAAATCCTGGGAGGGCAGCGAGGCGAAGAACGCTTGGTACACCCGAACGACGACGTCAATCGCGGTCAATCTTCGAATGACGTATTCCCGGCCTCGATGAACGTCGCGGCCGCGCGCGCAGTGGCTGGATTGCTTCCTTCGCTTAAGAACTTGAGGGACGCATTTCAAAAGAAAAGCTCTGAATTCCACGACATCGTCAAAATCGGCCGCACTCACCTGATGGATGCGACGCCACTGACACTCGGTCAAGAGTTCTCCGGCTACGTAGCGCAACTCGATCATTCTATTCGCCACATCGAAGCCTCGCGCGCGCACCTTCATGAAATCGCCCTCGGAGCGACCGCAGTCGGTACGGGACTCAACTCACCAAAAGGCTACGCCGAGAAAGTCGCGCAAGAACTCGCGACGATGACTGGCTTACCGTTTGTAACCGCCCCGAACAAATTCGAAGCGATCGCAGCGCACGATGCGATCGTACACGGCCATGGCGCGCTCAAAGGCACCGCGGCCTCCCTGATGAAAATCGCAAATGACCTGCGTTGGCTCGCATCGGGCCCTCGTTGTGGATTCGGCGAGATCTCTCTGCCGGAGAATGAGCCGGGCTCTTCGATCATGCCCGGCAAGGTCAATCCGACCCAGTGTGAGGCGATGACTATGCTCTGCGCGCAGATCTTCGGGAACGACGTGGCGGTTTCTTTTGGCGGCGCGAGCGGAAATTTCGAGCTCAACGTTTTCAAACCGATGATGATCCACAATTTTTTGCAAAGCGTGCGCCTCATTCAAGACGGCAGCGCGAGTTTCGAAGAATTCTGCGTGCGCGGAATTGTTGCGAATCGCGAGCGCATCTCCGAACTGCTGGAGAAATCACTCATGCTCGTCACCGCGCTCAATCCGCATATCGGTTACGACAAAGCCGCCAAGATCGCCAAAAAGGCGCATGCCGAGGGAACAACGCTCAAACAATCGGCAATCGCACTCGGCTACCTGACCGAGGCGCAGTTCGATCAGTGGGTGCGACCAGAGGATATGCTCGGCAATCGCGTAAACTGAGGTTCAGGCGATCATTCACGTCTATTTCGCTCATGTTACCGGCGCGAAGCGCTCTTGAATCGTCACGCCCTCTTCTCCGCGATTCGAAAAATTTTTACTCCAAAACATTTATTCAGGGAATGATGAACTCGACCTTATAAACGTTGCAAGTAGAGCTGGTTTCTAATTTCCATTGGTAAGAAATAAAAGAATCTTGGGTATGCGGGAGATCCGGGCGGCGCACTGTCATGCACATGCGCGGCGGTATTTTTTCCAATGGTATCCGAAGTATCCGGGATCTCAGTTTTACCTAGACCACTACCACGAAATTTACCGATTAGAATCAGATGCACGAGGTCAGCCTCCTGCTTGGATACTGGAGGTGAGATCAGAGATCCGAGAGAAACTCGCGCGGGTGCAGCAGGAGTTCCCTCAATATCCCCCGAAGAACCAGTACGCTCGTGCGCTTCGGTATTTTTTGGAAAACTGGGAGGGGCTCACGGTGTTCCTCACCGATCCCGAGGTACCGATCGACAACAACCTGCAGGAGCGGTTACTGCGCAGCCACGTCGTCGGACGCAAGACCTGGTACGGCACTCACTCTGAAAAAGGGGCGCTCACCGCGGCCATTCTGTTCACTGTCGTTGAGACGTGCAAACTGAACCAGGTGAATCCGCGGGAATTCTTCTCTTTGGTCACGGCGACAATTCACGCGGGATCTCCTGTGCTCACTCCTGCGGACTATAAACGGCAACTAGCCGCTGCCCACCCCTCATAGCAACCACGTCCCATCGTCAAGACGGGGCGGAACGACGACTGACAGTACAACAGCCTGCCCCTCATCCAAAACGGGCCAAGAACAGAAACGTAAACTCCTGACACTGACTGGTCACATTTGTTACGAGTCAATTCTGAATCGGTACATTTCGCGCAGATTCCATTTTGTAGAGTCGCTGTGATCAATTTAGTCATGCGGCTTACCTGCATATGTAACAGTTCAAACAAAGGAGTTATCAGCATGAACCACTACAAATTTTTCGCCCTCGCAATTTTGACTCTCGGGAATCCAGCTTATTCTTTCGCTGAAACTCTAGTCAGAGTCTGCGGTCCAATGTCGTACGAGAAAACCAAAAATAGTAACTCCAATGAGATGGTTTACGCCATTTTTTACGGAAACTACCGCTTCGAAATTTCAAACGATTATTTGGAAAAAAGGTACAAGGACTCTCTCGAGTTTCTTCGAAAAGAAGCAGAAAATAATAGCAAAAAAAAGATGATGGGTGCGTGCGCGGTTGGTTATTTCGCGGGTGATTTCACATGGTCCGGCTTTGACACCGGCGGAGTTGAACTAACCCAGCTGAAGAACTATGAAACTCTTAGAGAAATTCCAACCCTTTATAAGAACCTTGAAAGATAGAGCCAGCTCATTTCATAGGGAAGGGAAAATCTCGTTCGAATCTCGCCTACAACCGACAGTTTTTTCTAAAAATCTTCCAATTAAAATACGTACGTTAGCGACCGTGCCCTGGATGGGTGGATAGGTCGCGTAAGAAGTATTTTAATTGGAAGATTTTTAGAAAAAAGTGGCGGAGAAGGAGAGATTCGAACTCTCGTTACCCGTTAAGGTAAACACGCTTTCGAGGCGTGCGGTTTCAGCCACTCACCCACCTCTCCGCACCATAGATCCGTTGAAGGATTTAACGAGGTTTAGCATAGCCCGAAGAACGAGTCTAGGTTCACTTAGGTTGACCTTTTTATTCGGGAATAGATCTCTGCGATGAGAGCAGTTTAGAAGAGTACGTCTTCGGCTTGATACCAGAGCGTATCATCGGCGCTGCCGCGCTTACCGTTGCCGAACTGACCGAATGTATTCGATCCCCAGCATTTGACCTTACGATTCTTGAACATCACGCAGCCCACGAGCTCTCGTTCGGAATAGTCGAAGTCGTGGACGCCATCGGCAATTTTCTTCGGCAATCCATCGAAGTGGAAAAGCGAACCATAATAGAGATTCGAATCCCCACCCAAGAACGCGCCCACGGCACTCATTTTCTTGATCGACGACGCTTTGGCAAAATAGACGTTATCGTACGGATAGTACTCCGGAACATGCCAGCCGGAGGTCGCTTTGGCGATATCAACTTTACGATCTCCGAGGCTTGCTCCCCAACATTTTGGGGCGCCGTTGACCATCGAGCACGTCCGACCGTCCGTCAGGGCAGTTTGTGTCACTTTCTGTGCGTAGACTTCAAAAGGAGTATCTACGTCAGCACCACTCGTATCTCCATTACCAATCTCACCGGTCACATTGAGTCCCCAGCAGCGCTGAGCACCAATGTTGGTCAGGAAACAGAAGTGAGTCGCGCTCATCGAAACCGATTTCACGACCGCGCCCGTGTTCAGGAGTTTTGGAGTCGTGGAAACTTTTTCGGCGATGAGCTCCTTGCCCGTGTGTTTAAGCCGATGACCGAAACAAAAGAGCTTACCGTCGACTGTAACCGCGCAAGTCAATCGTCCGCGAGCCGCAACTTGCGCGACGTTTGCGAGAACGACCGTGGGCGTATAGGCCATCTCCAGCTGGTCTCCAAGACCGAGTTGGCCGTAAGCGTTTGAGCCGAAACATTTCAAGGTTCCTTGATGGATCACGCAGGTGTGCTCATATCCGACCGCTACGTCAGTCACTAAGCCGTCTGAAATCACTGCGGATGGCGAGAGTGCCAACTGATAACTGTCTTTCGTACCGGTGATCGGATCTTTGCGACCTTCGAGCACGCCGGCGTTGTCTTTGCCCGTACCGATCTGTCCATGTGAGTTCAGCCCCCAGCAATAAAGATTGCCGCTACGAATAGCGCAGACATGCTGATATCCGACAGAGAGCTTGGAAACGCCCGAGTCCGGGGTCGGCACATCGTTGTTTTGTACGCTAAGAGCGGTGTAGTTCACCTGCCCGGACTTTTGTCCGGAGGACGAGGATTTCTTCGCGTCTTGTTCAGTCGGCACGCAGGCCGTGAGAACAAAAGCCGTGACGGCCCATAGGCCGGACTGAATGATTGGGCGAGACAGCAACATCCCCGATGAACCCCTTTCAAACAGTCTAAAGTTTGACGGACGGTTCCGGAATGTGTCTTGTTCTACCAGGCGCGAGCAGTAAATTAAGCCGTTTTGGGCACAATCTCGTGAGAGCGTGTCGACCGTGACCCGGTCCCTACTTCAGACAATTCTCGAATACGGGCTGTGGATGCATTTGCGGTAAACTCGCACAAGCAGCAGGCAACTTACCCTTGGATAGAAACTCCAGATGCAAAAGGCGAAAAAATCCAGCTGAATGCGTTTCGGACTTATTGGCGTTACTAAAACTCAGATCATCAGACGATGAGATCTCTGACATGAATTCACAGCCGCTATTATAGTCGGACGGTGCCGCATTTCCAGAAACCAGATCTGCAAAATCCTCTTCGAAGGTGGTTGATGCGTCCAGCGCCCCGACGTTTCGATCGGCGCGCCGATGCTGGTTCGCCAGACAATCTCGTATCTTTTCCAACTTCTTTTTTGCAACTTCACTCAGCGAACTCTTACGAGCCGCTGTCGACCAAGTATGTCCCAGTTCATGTGATAGCACTCCTTCAAACATTGGAGTCAACACGCTCACTAAGCTCACCTTCACCTTGCCAGACATACTCCAATAAGAATCTGTAAAATCAATGGGCGGAATGTGGTTTCGGCAATCATCCAGGATCTGTTTCAAATACGGAGCATTCATCGAACTCAACAAATCTGCAATATCCTGAGTGTGATTATCTTCCGAACGCTCGGCGTTTCTAAAGTCATCATCGATCGAATCCAGGAACTTCTTATGAATCTGTGCTCGATCCAGAGGTAGTGAAATCGTTTCTTTTGAAACGAGATCGTCGATTTTTTTTGCGTCACCTTCCGGCACGATACTTTTTAATGTTTTGAGCACCTGGGCTCGAACGTCTTCAGCTTTGGCCTTAAACTCGACTATGCAAGATTGCTTAAGAGCTCGTTTAACAGAGTCTTCGTATGAGTTTAAACAGCCAATAATGACATTCTTTTTGATGTATTCTTTTTCTACTCTATAAGTTTCATCCATTGATTCTGCCGTCAAATGGAGAAATGCGAGCGGCAAACCCGAATTGAAATCATTGGCTTTCGCTTTTGGATCAGGGTTGATCAGTCCAACGACAGATTTCATCGCCGAAGGATTCGCTTTCACGTTTCTTACTAAGCGGAGCGCCGCTTGAATCAGTTGAACACGCTTCATTTCGTCCTCCGTAGGAGGCTTCTTGAGATTCAGAGTAGCCACAAAATTCAGACTATTCGATGAAAGCATGACGGATTCCATCGTGTCTCTTCTGATATTAGGCAAATCAGCCATCAGTGAACGAACGGCGGTTTGGTAGTTTTTCAGCGCCTCTTCGCGGCTCACTGAATAGTTTTCTGTTCGGTTGCCAACCCAAGACCAGTACCGAACAGGCTCCAAACTAAACGCATAACTGACATCGCTATCAAATATCGAAACGAATGCTGGATTTTGAATGCCTGCCGCCTGGATTTTTTGCACTGCAAGTTTTCCGTACATTTGCCCCATATCGGAAACTGCTTGCGGATCAAAACTATGCATGGCGAGCTTCATTCCAAAAACTGCGCGCACTTCCGGTGTGAGTTGTTCAGCTCTAAATTCACGCGTTGAATGAATTTGTTTTTCAAACAGGACCAAGGCTTGCTCCACGCGCTTGGTGATTATGGCGCGCGCCTGGAGCATCTGATCATTTGGAATCGCTGCATCTTGGTCCATACAACGCGTATCTGCATCGGGCAGTTCACTACCGCAAATCGATCGGGCACAGGCCAGGCGGGCAAAATCGAGGAGTTCGCCAGTTGAGCAAGTAAGACTCGGACCGAGAAACCTTGGATTCCAATTTTCTAAGACTCCAATAGCAGGCACCACGGAATTGCTCGTGAAGGATTCAGCCGCAAAAGCGGGATGAACCGAGATAAAAACGATCGCGAACCAAGCACCCAAAGCCAACGTTTTTAAGTGCCATGAACCAAAACGCATCGTTTCATTCTATTAGATCTCTCTTTATTTTTCGCTCGGAATTAAATGATTTTCACACTCTTTCTCCCCGTCAAAAAACGTGAAAGGATCATTTCACGCAATAAAAACCAACGCCATTCCAGGAGCCCTCACATGAAAACGCTGCTCGCTTCCCTCGCCCTGATCCTCACAACCGCTAGCTACGCCGCTGTCAAAAACGGCGACGCTGCCCCTGACTTCAAGCTCAAGGGCTACGACGGCAAGGAATACTTTCTCGCCCAGTTCAAAGGCAAAACGGTCGTGCTGGAATGGGTGAATTTCGAATGCCCATTCGTACGCAAACACTACGACTCCAAAAATATGCAAACAACGCAGGCGAATGCCAAGAAAGACGGCGTTGTTTGGCTCTCTGTGCTGTCTTCTGCCAAGGGTAAGCAAGGCCACTTAGAGGGCAAAGAGCTGGAAGCAGCCGCAAAAAAAGAAGGCTCCAACGCGGAAATGATTCTCCAGGATTTTGACGGAAAAGTCGGCAAGCAATACGACGCTAAGACTACCCCACACCTCTACATCATCAACGAAGCAGGGAAACTCGTCTATCAAGGCGCCATCGATGATCATCCGTCGACCGATGCCGAAGACATCGCCAAGTCCAAAAACTACGTGGCAGAAGCGATTAAGGAACTCAAAGCCAAAAAGCCGATCACCACGGCAGAAACCAAGGCTTACGGCTGCGGCGTGAAATACTGATCCGAACGCGGCAATTTACATCGGCAAAAAAGCCCGGGTTCATCATGAACCTGGGCTTTTTTTATTGGAATCGGGCAAGGTTCCGCAGTTTCGTTGGCCTCTCCGTTGCAATCTGATGTGAAGAAGGAGGCTCAATTGCATGCTGAAAATCAAACCAGTGACATCGGCAGGAAATACCAACCCGGGGCGTATGCACCTGGAACAAGATGATATCGAGGAGTTTCAATATCGACTCACTCAAATAGAAACGGCGTTTCGATTGAAACGCCGGTCCTCGTATCAAAAAAATTCATTCCTCAAAAACTCGAAGTCCGACTCCAGCACCGACGTGCGATTGCTCGACGTCGGCCTATCATTCATCCCAGAACTAGATCGCAACACTCTCCTAAAAACCGGCCAGACGCTTCGACAACTCGAAGCTCGACTGGTTCCCGGGTCCTAGTTGGTGTGCGTAGGAACTGGGCTTGGCCGATTGGTTGGAGTAACGTCACCTTGAATGACACCTGAAGTCGCCGGGGTGCCGGACTCCGCAGTCGTAGGCGCCGCCACCGCGGCTTCCAAATCCTTGTAAGTGGCGTCCGACGTGTCGCCGCATTCGGCAAAAACAGATGTCGAGCTTGCGACGGCTAACAACACTAGTGTCCAGTTCAATCGAGTGTTCATAAAATTCCCTTACTCTTTTATTTCAAACTAAAAAGATAACGACACGCCGGCTGGACGAATCAGCTCGAGCAGATTTTGAAACGCGCCAGATACTTGGCTTGCGATATCTCGTCCGCCTTTGGAGTCCACGCTCTGCACGTCACCCGCATTGTTATAGGTAACGGCAATGGCGCCGAGTTTCGGATCGCGAATCTCTACCGGCTTGTTGTTCTCGTTGTATTTGAAATCCAAGCGACGCTTCTTATGGTCGACCATCGTCTTAATACGGCTCTGGGTATCATAGAGCAGCTGCACGCCTAGACCGGCTGAATTCTTGGCAAAAACGAGGTTGCCTTTGCCGTCGTATTTGAACTGCGACCATTCCGATTTTGCGCCAGCGCCCTTCTTAGCGGTCTTGACTTGAGCAACCTTACCCGCCTTAGTGTCGTAGGTTAGCTCGGTCACCTCGTTCGGTGTGACTTTCTTCAGCAAGCGACCGCGCGGATCGTAGGCGAAGGTCGTTTCTTCTGTCCCGCGCTTAATCAAGATCGGAAGCGAACAACATTCGTTGTAAGTCGTCTCGGTCTTCATCCCATCGAGGTCCGTTGTTAAACGGTACGTCCACTCCTCGCCCGTCGGTTTGCGGCGGAATTGGTACTCATATTTGCTCTGCGTGATGACCTTACCGTCCGTACCTTTGACCTTAACGCCCACTTTGAGCCAGTCTTTGCCGGCGCCGACGTTTTCGTAGTCGTACTCGGTCAGCGTGCCGTCTTTGTCTTTGATGCTTTTGACGTTCTCGAGCTTATCTTTGCCGTAATAGGCAATCTGCATCGAGGCGTCCGGTCCATCAGCCTGGACCAAGTTGTGCCGTTTATCGTTACTGTACTTATAGCGATAGACGTTGCCTTGTTCGTCTTTGGCCTGAATCAACTCGTCTTGATCGTTGTACTGGTATTCTGCGATTTTCTTGCTCTCGCCCTGAACTTTGATCACCTTACGGTTCTTGTTGAAGGTGAAGAACATTTTGCGATTAGCATTATCGACGACCTTTTCCCAAAGACCGTCTTTCGTGTAAGTGATTGTGATATTGTTCCCGGCCTTGTCCTGCACCTTGAGCAAGCGACCGTTCGTATCGAACGCTTCGACTTTTCCGGAGTCAGAAATACGTTGATAACCGGTGTTCGTCACAACGAGGTACTGGAACGCAAAACGATTCGAGGTCAGCTTAGAACCGACGGCAAGTTTCCGCGCCGCAACCTTGCCCGCTTGGCGGTACTTATTCCACTCGTCATTGCGAAACTGAGCATCATTCGTCAGACGGGTTTTAAAACTAGCGAGTTGATCGGCGCTCGAAATAGATCCGGTCTTCTTGGCCGCGTCGACGATGACGTCTACGGCTTTGCCCAGCTCAGCGGCACTGAACGACGACGGATCAAAACGATTCTGCGCGCCGCCGCCGTATTCGTGAACGACCACGCTACCGTCTGCGGAGACGACGAGGAATACTTCGTACTCATTGCCCCAGCCCCATCCAAACATGCCATTATACGGCGTTTTGGAGTTGTAGACACGGTCAACCTTAGTTCCAAATCCGCCGGAATATTCCAGGTCTGTGTAACTAATGAAATAGTTTCCGTTACGAATACTCACGTTCGCATGGGCAACCGACAAAGCGAATATCGCTGTCGCAAACCCCACCACCCATTGCATCGTTCGTTTCATGAACCGTCTCTCCCTTAAGTTTCCGTATCAAACATCGATTTTAACAATTTTAGAGATCGCGAAATACGCGACTACCTCTAGCGACAAAACTACTAAAATAATACCCCAGCCCATATTGGTGGTAAACAGAGGCTTCATCATCGTCGGGTCGGTCGTATAAAGATAAAGACCGATCAAAAAGGGCGCTGCTAGGAGCATCATACCCTGATAGAAACCCATCGCCGTCATCGCGTCGATCTTCTTCTCGAGCTTGAGGCGTTCGCGAATGGTCGAAGAAATCGTGTCGAAGGTTTCCGCCAGATTTCCGCCGGTATCCTTGAGGATGTTGATCGACGTGACGAACATCTCAACGTCGTCACTCTGAATGCGCTTGGCAAGACCGTTAAACGACTCCTCCACCGAAACACCCATGCGGTTCTGGCTGAGAACGAGGTTGAACTCCTCCCGGATCGGATCAGGCATTTCCTTGACGACGAGTCCGATGGATTGAACCGTCGACAGTCCGGATTTCATTCCGTTCGACATCAGTCCCAGCGCATCGATCATCTGTTCTTGAAACAGCCGGACACGACGGAAATAAAAGTAGTTCACGAGGGGCTTAGGTACAGACCATCCGATCATCGTCAAAAACAGACCGAACACCGCTCCGACCACCGGCAAACCACCAAAAATCCAAAACACGAAAAACACTAAGAAACCCAAGCCGAAGCTCGCCAAAAACTGCCCGAGCAAGACTTGGTTTGGGGATACTTCTATGAACATCAAAGCCAGACGATCGACGATATAGTCGCGAGTTCCGATCGATTGGAACCGAAGCCATTCCAAAAACCGTTCGCTATAGAAATACATGACGTAGCTCACGGCCCCAAAAAAGAGCGCAAGCAAACCAAACAACTGAAACCGATCTCCACCCATCACCTACCCCCTTTCCGTTCGCGAAAAAACGCGAACCTATTTCGACGCGAATAGCCCCCGCGAGATCTTCATTCCTTTGGCTTCCATCTCTTCGATGAATTTCGGGATGAACCCCGTCGGTACGAAACGTCCGACGATCTTGCGTTTTTTATCGAGTCCCTCTTGCTTGAAGAGGAAAATATCTTGCAGCGTGATCACGTCGCCTTGCATACCGGTTACCTCGCTGATATGAGTCACCCGGCGGGAACCGTCCGGAAGACGCGATTGCTGAATCACGATATTCACGGCTGCTGCGATAGACTCCTTGATCGCCTTGGCCGGAAGCGCGACCCCGGACATTAGACAAAGCGTCTCGAGACGCTGCATGCATTCGCGCGGATTATTCGAGTGAAGGGTCGTAAGACTACCGGCGTGACCGGTCGACATCGCTGATAGCATGTCGAGCGCTTCGCCGCCACGGCACTCACCGACGACGATTCGGTCGGGACGCATCCGTAGGCAACATTTGATCAAGTCGCGGATCGTCACTTCTCCGGAGCCTTCGATGTTTTTCGGGCGAGTTTCCAGACGCACGACGTGATCCTGCACGAGCTGGAGTTCGGCCGAATCTTCGACCGTGATCACGCGCTCATTCGATGGAATGAAGTTTGATAGAACGTTCAAGAGCGTCGTCTTACCAGAACCAGTACCACCAGAAACCACGACGTTCAGCTTGCCTTCGACGCAAGCGCGGAGGAAATCGGCGATCTCCTCGGTCATAGACCCAAAAGCGACGAGATCTTTGACGGTGATGCGTTTCTTGGGGAATTTACGAATTGTTATGGTCGGCCCGCGGAGGGCAAGCGGAGGAATGATGATGTGAACACGCGACCCGTCTGCTAAGCGAGCGTCCACAAAAGGAACACTCTCGTTGATCTGACGCCCTAACGGTTCGACGATGCGCTGAACCACTTTCATCATCTGCGCTTCCGAGGAAAACGTCACTGGAGAGAGCTGAGCTTTACCCGAACGCTCGATATAGATTTGCTCACGCGAGTTCACCATGATCTCCGTCACGCTGTCATCGGAGAGCAAGTCTTCGAGTGGCCCTAGGCCCAATGCTTCGTCGATGACTTCTTTGATCATCTGCGCTTTGAGTTCGCGAGTACTGAGGAGCGTGCCGGTGTCTTCTTTGGTCAGGACTTCGACTACGGCTTTATGAGTTTTCTCGCGCAAGATCGCACGCTGTTTCGCGTCCTTGGTCTCAGTATCCATTTTCTTGAGGTCCATCGCCTCAACCAACGCGCGGTGGATCCGAAGTTTCATCGCCGTCCAAGCATCGACCGGACCGGTCACGCCGGGAGCGACATCGTTGTTTTCTCCCTCGCCGGTGCTGCCAGCCGCTGAACTTCCGTTAGCGGGGGCTGGGGCACCAAGCGATTGCATCTTAGCGGCTGCGCCCGTCGGTTTTTTCAACCGAGAGAGTTGCTCGAGCATCTGCGTCTGTTGAATCTTACGAGCCAAATCAAAAAACTTACGCGCAATCGGAGAATCTTTGGCTGCGATACAAATCGGAACGCTCTTGGCGAGCGCGCCTTCGCAGCTCATCGGATCTTCCGGCAGAACTTCTAGCAGGTTTCGGCCTAGCTGTTTTTGAATCATCTGTGGATTGATGATGTTGCTTGGAGAAAAACGATTCAAAATGATCTGCACCATTTCCGGAGGAAACAAGAGCTCTTGAATCCGGGAAAGAATACGGCGAGTTTGATTGATGACGATCACATCCGCCGTCGACACGACGAAAATCGCCGTCGCGTACTCCATCACTTTCATCGCCGAAGGATCTTGGGCGCTGCCGCAGTCGACCACGACCAACGGGAAAACCTGAGTAACCGCCTTGAGGAACCGTCCCAGGCCGTCCAAATCCAAATCGCGCGCGGCAATGGCATCACGAGGTGCGGCTATGTAGCTGTATCCCGCTGGCGCGTTCACCATGAATGGCGCGAGTGACTTCGGATCGATCGGTCCCGGAGGCATACGGCTTACGTCGACAATCGACTTCGGAGGGTTCTGCCCCAGAATAATATTCTGGTCTCCCAAGCTCATGAGGTCTAAATCCACAATCAGTGGACGCTGCTTGAAATTCATTAAGTGGGCGATCGCGAGGTTCGCGGCGAATACGCTTTTTCCTACTCCGCCTTTTCCGCCGACCACGGCGATGATGTGTCCAGCCATCTTATTTCACCCTGATCCTGAAATTTTTCTTCAAATCTTCGCTGCCGTCGGAGGCGTTCTCGATGACTTGAGGGGTGACGAATATCACCATCTGCCCTTTGTTTTTAACGTAGTTCTTCGAGCGATTGAGGTTGAAGATCGCTTCCGTACCTTCGGACCCAGAATCGTTCGCAGGACCCCGGTTAAACGAGGTCGATGCTTGGGAGATATCCGACGCGGCCAGAGCGGCGCTTTCATTCGAACGGACGAAAACCGTACCTTTGTATTTCTTGGAGAGAGTGATTTGAGTGGAACCGCTCTCGAAATCCGTTTTGCTAAACTGAATCGCCATCTCAACGTCCTCGGTCTGCTTAAAAATCCGAGGCGTGACGGTTACCGTAGTATCCGCTGAAACGTTGTTTGAAACGGCGGCTCCTGTCGCTCCCGCTACCGTGCTATAGACCTTACGCTCCTCGGTAGTAGAGACTTCAGTGCCGTTTTTCCCAATCATGACGAACTGCTTGAGGATCCGGCCGAAACCGGAGCTCTGAAGTGTATTGAGTTTAGGAAAAAGATTGGAGAGCGTCGCCGAGAACGTGCTGCTGTTCGTACCGACGTTTCCATCCGCTTGTTGCCCGAAACTGAGGCTCGGAGCACTTGTGAATCCAGGATTCCAACGGAATCCGAAGAACTTGTTATAGTCTTTGAGCAACTCGACGAAGTGAACGGTGATCCTCACGAGCTTGTCTTGTCCACGCGGAGGCGGCTCGGACACAACGATAAACGTTTTTCTGAATTTGGATTGAACTTGGGCGGAGCTCTCTTCTTTACGGACAATCGGGCTCACCAACCGGTTCTCCGGAAGCGCGAGATACGTGTCCGCGACATCTTCGACCCGTTTTACCTGAGTCAGGTTATCGACCGTGCCCTCTAAGAAGATGTAACCGTTCACTACTCGGGTCGTGACGTTCGGAGCGAACGTATTTACCTGACGCTTGATTTCGCGGGCGATGCCGGCAAGGGAAACGGGGGAAATACCCACGAGGTTCATGACGATTTTCCCGTAGGATTCATCCGTCAGCACGCTAACGATCCGACCGTAGTCTTGGAGTACGAGCACTTCGCCGTCCACGACGATCTTCTCACCGATGATCTTGATCTCAATGCCTTCGATGTCGCGGAATAGCTCCTTGAGCTCATCCATTTTTCGGACCAAGCTTTTTTCGGTCACGGTCACCAGAAGAATCAGACTCACTTTTTGGCTGGAGTCGAATATAGAAATCGTCGCTTCGCCTTTGGAGGTGCCGCGCAGTACGAGACGTCTTCCACCGCTGGCGTCCGTCTTGATTCGCTGAAGCCCGACCGATTTTCCATTTGAATTGATTTGCCAAGGTTCGCCCGCGAAGATATCGAAATCCAAATCGACGATCTTATCCTCAGCCACACCAATGGCGATTCTGCGACGATCCGCTTTGGCTTCGGTCAGGTCTTTCGTTAAGCGAGAGCGCCTGACGTTTTGTTTACGCGGTGAGCGCGCAGGTTCTTTGAGCGGCTCATCAACGATATTGTCGTTACCTTCGACTTCGGCGGCATCAGCAGCTTGAGTGTCGGATTCTTCATCCGACGTACTTGCGGCAGGCGCAGCCGCGCCCTCGTCTTCGGCGGTCGCGAGTCGCGTCCCGAGGCTTCCGGTCATGAATGCGATGATGAGGAGGAGTCGTCTCCATGCCATCAGCGGTTAGCTCCTGCTGGTGCGCGTCTCATACGGTCCCACTCCGCGCCTTGAAAAAGCTCGAAGTAGGTCGCGCCCGGAAGATTGTGTCTTTCGTTGTCGTCGTTATTCCTGAGCGAGAACAGAATCGAGTTCTCACCGCTTGCCAGGAGGAGCGCGAGCTTCTCGACTTGCGCCGGCTCAAGCTCCACGGTCACGGTATTGTACGTCGTATCGCTCGATAGCGTGCGAACTCGAGTCTTGTTGCCTTCGAGCACCACTTCGCGAGGAATGTTGTTCGTCACGTTCTTACCAACGCTGAGTACGACAATATCTTGGAACAATGTCTTGGCGAGTTTTTCACGCTTACTCGATCCACCGCTATCGAGAACGGCGATCAAGTCCACTCGGTCTCCCGGCTTGATCAGCTTGCTCACGGCTGTTTGCTCGGAAACACTGACAGAGATCGCGCGACGACCTGGAGCGACTTGTGGCGAAAGACCCGTGCGCACTCCTGGTTCCGAAACCTTGGTGAAAGAGATCTGCTCGCCTTCTTTGAGAGGAACGAGAGCGACCGTATTGTAGAGGGACTGGAAACTTTTTTGGACTTCGGCGTCGTCCTTACCTTTGACAAACGCGATCGAACCCGGTTCCTTAAACGTCTCCGGCATCGCCTTAAGATCAATCATCGTCTCGTCGATGGTGGCGCCTTCGTCGATTGGACGTTTTGCCACGACGACGTTGATCTTAGAACCGAACTGTTTCTGCGCGCGAATCTCGACATCGTCAATGTAACTCCAGACGAGCATAGTTGCGAATGCAGCGATGATGAGAGCCATCGTCATAGCGCGATTATTCATGACTTAGCCTCCTTCCACCGGCGCGGGGCCGGAGCAAATGTCGAATTGAGATCTTTCGGTAAGCGTAGCGTTGGTCAGTTCGGTGCCTGGTCCGGCGACGACCCATGGACCACAAAGTGTCAGTGTGTTTCGAACTCGCACATCGGACCTGCGATCGACCTCTCCGGCCCCGTCATCCCCTCGAACGGTCACGCTCCGGGTGATGCGTTGGGTGGTGGCAACGGGTTGCGAGTTAGTGAGGCTGATCGCATCGTTACCGATTCCATAAGTCAAACGCTGATGCCCTTGACCAACTACCTGTGTACCGTAGACGGAACCACCTGCCAGCGTTCGGTTGTAGAACCAAGGATTGTTGTAAGTGAGTTGAGTGAGAGCGGCGCGTGTGTATTTTTGATTATTGATCGAAACTTGGATCGATTGGTTCGTCTTAATGATCATATAGATGACGACGAGAAAAATCGGCATGATGAGCATGAGCTCAATGAGAGCTTGCCCTGCCTCCGATTTCTTTTTGTCTCGCGTCCTACTAACAACCATTATCGATTTTTCCTGTCCCCATCTGATTCATGCAATCTTGCCAGGTCGGTTCACGCCCTAACCAAGCCTCACTCGTCAGCTCGACTTCGCCCGTCGTCGCAGGCACCCGAATCGGTCCAAGCGACATAATGAATAGACGGCCCTTAAAGTCATATCGGACACCCTCTTGCCAGCTTGAATCTAATGAGTCCCGATCGAAAATTGACCCCGGTCCAATGTCAGGTGTTTGACCCGTTACGACTGACGAAAGGCGATCCGTCCCGCCTTTTTTGACGGTTTGGTTCAAGACGTTTTGAGCGCGAGTCACCTGATCCCCAGGATTCAGTCCACCGGACTGAAATGCGCGCGCCGCCATGAAGGTCGAGTATTGAATATAGTTTCCGAACGCCATGAAGAGCGTCAGCTGAATAGTGAACAAGAGGACCGAGAACATAAAAAACATCGCGAGCACGAACTCGAGGATCGCTTGTCCGCTCTCGGCTTGATTATTTTTTCGTCTCGAACTCAATCCCACCCCGATGATCCCCTATTCGACTGATTTCTAGCGCTGCGGATTCACAAATGTCCGTCCCGGCTGCCCGTAGAGAGCCGACGGGTGAAATGCTCTCGAGCCTTCGTCCGGCCCTTCTGCATCGACGTGCCCGTACTTGTAGACCGCTTTGTATTCCTTCTTGAGCGGAGCCATCATCAGATCGACGACTCCAGCTGCTTGAAACACTCGACCGACGGCCGTAAAAATCGCGATCACGAGAACGAGAACCAAAATATACTCGAGCGTGGACTGCCCGGACTTTGAGCTGAATCGGCGATCTAGCTCCATAGTGCGATCCCCCATCGGATGAATGGGTTTTCGAGCATCATCCACATCGAGGCGATTGCCATCGCGACCCCAAATGGAAAAGTGATCGAGGGATCTGCCGGCGGCAAATCAAAGACGAGCTCTTTGAAAAAAAGCCCCAGAAAGAACCGTTTCAATTTCTGCGCGAACATGCGCATTTTTCCCAAGTAGATCAACTGCACGACACCAAACGCTGCGGCAACGATCAGGCTCAAAATCGCCGTCTCCGCGCAGTAACGAACTCCACCGAGCGCGCCGAACGCCATCAGCAGTTTCACATCTCCCGCACCTAGGACTCGAAAAACGAAAAGCCAACCGAACATGAGAATCGCGATTCCCATTCCAAGAATCGCCGAGATAAAACCTGAAAATCCGCCCGAGACGGCAGCTAGCCCTAGACCCGTCAGCATTCCGAACACAGTGACGGCGTTGTAGATTTTTCGATGAGCGAGGTCTGTATAAAAGGAGATCGCAGCGATCAGACCGATCACCAGCGAAGCGATATTAATTTCTCCAGGAATTAACGTTTGCACGTCCCGTTTTCAGCTGTTTCTCCAGCCGCCCCCCGACAGCGAGGATTTGATCATCCACGCTTCTTAAGATTGTAGCAGTAAACGAGGCTCCTGCGACAACGAGGATGATGAGAAGTAGCATGTATTCCAACGTTCCCTGACCGGATTGATTGGAGAGTACGCGGCATTTTTTGCCGAACGGAAGGCTTTTTGTATTTTTATACTTTGAAAATTTAATTGAGAGAACTAAGAGATGAGCACCTGACATCGAGTCGCCTCATTTCAGCGCGTCGGTCAGTTTGTCCTCGAAGCTGCCAGCGGAGGTATCCACCGCCTTGACGACTTTCTCTTTCACCTTATTGAAGATCATCAACACGAGCACCAAGATCAGAATGTATTCCGTCGTGCTCTGGCCGTTCTCTTCTTTGCAGAATCGGGTAATGATCGATTTTAGACGATTCATGGGCGGCATCATTCCTTCACCCTTCTCTTCGGGTGAGGCGTTCAAAAACTTAAAATGGTATTTTCCCAAAAACCCCATACGATCATTTTTCTATATACGACCATTATGGTCAAGTTATTATTCAGGCCTCCACAAAAGACGCCAACACCACTAAATAACTGAAATTATTAACTTCCCTATTTAATAATTGTTGATAATTTTTATCAATTAATTCATTGCTCAGGATTCTATTTCTGATAAATTTAGTCGGTCTCTAGTGTGGTCTTTTCCGACACAGTCAAAAGCCCCATCCGAGACGCTTATTTAAAAGGAGTAGAAGTATGAAAGCTCTTAAATCACTTTTTACCGCCGCACTGATCAGTCTCGCATTTTCTGGAATGCTGCTCGCGAGTACAATCGCGTTGGGCGCGATCCAGTAAAGCGCGGAAAAGGGTCACCGGGGCAACGAGCGGGCCAAATGCCAACAAGTCTTGTGGCATCTATTGCAGCACACAGGGTCCGACGCCGGCATTGCCTGTCCGCCTCAAAATTGTATCAACGCTAAGGTACCGTTCTCTTCGAATTGCAGCTGATTCAAACGGCTCTCCACCTGCATCTCGCCTTTGAGCTGCAACTCTTGAATCGTTTCCCGGACTTGAGTCGTCACTCCGTCCGTTTGCAGAATCAACCAATCCCCTTTGCGCACGCGAAACTCGATGATCTCCGGTTCCAAGTCCTCACTCATCCCCATCGCCATCAGAGGAATCGCTCGATCTAAGCCCGGATCATCCGCAAACGGATCCACCAATCGCGAATAGCTGCGTGGCGTGACGAGTTCCTTGAGTTTGCCCTGTCTCAGCAACCAAACTGAACAGTTACCGACGTTCGCAAGCGCCATCAGGTCTTCGTCCAAAAATCCAGCGACCACGCTCGAACCGCCTCGCTCATTCGCATTCTTGTTCTTGTTCATATCGAACACTTTGCGATTTGCGAAAATCAGCGCGTTGAAAAGCACGTTACCAGCCAACGAGAAATAGCTCCGAAGCATGAACGGGAGGGTTGCTTCCAAGTCACCGGCTTCGCGTTCGAGAAATCCTAGTACAGAATCGCAGGCGGTCTTAGCCGCCGCAATTCCGGCTGGCATTCCACCAAACCCATCCGCGACCACGAATAGACCGCGTTCTTTTTTTCCGATCACCCAATCTTCTTGGCTAGGCGCCTTGCCTTGGGTCGAGTACAGAGTGAATGTTTTGATCAGCGATGATGACGTCGACATGGTCTGCTTAGGTCTCCTCGGCCTGATAATGCTCGTAGTTTTTCAGCTTACGCTCGGCGCGCTCGAAATAAATGCTATCTCTCGGCGCCGTCTTAAGAATTTCATGAAATTTGGACTGCGCACCCTTGAAATCACTGTAACTCTCCGCGATCACGCCGTCGGTATAGAGGGTCTTGGCCTTGCCTTCGAGAATGTCACGAATCCGCTCCATTCCTTTGTAGCCTTCGCGATGAGGTGGATCCACTTGCGTCGCTTCTTGGAACGAGGCGTAGGCGGTCGTGAAATCTCCGGCCTTCTCCGCTTCACGGCCCTTTTCTAAGAGGGGATCGCGCTGCGCACGGATCGTCCGTTCACACGCTTTGATCTGTTTTTTGGCGTTCGCGATGATCTTCTGATCGGCTGGATTCGCGTCGAGCACCTTGTGATAGGTATCAATCGCATCATGGTATTGAGATGCTTTTTGAAGCGCCATGCCTTCGCGGTAGATTTCTTCGGCCATCTGATTGGTCTCTTTGACCACTCGTTTTTCCATCTCGACCCGCCGCTGTTCTTCGGCGACGGCTTCGATTTCTTTTCTCCAAACATCGACGTCGCCGTTCTCGGGATCTAAGCTGACAATTTCGTCAAACAGTCCTTCGGCGGCCTCGTAGTCCTTGGCTTCCATCGCTGCGCGTGCCGAATCGACGAGCTCAGCGACTCGCGCTTTCATCTTGGCTTCTTCTTCTTTTTTGGCGTTTTCGGCTTTTTGAGCTTCTACGATTCGGCGTCCACGCTTGACGTAGTACTCGAGCTCCTTGGCCGCAGGATAGTCCGGCAACTTTTGGAAGACGCGACCGATTTCAAAAAGGGCTTTGTCGTAATCTTGATTTTGATAGGCGTCGTTCGCGATCTTCATCTGCGTATCGACGTACTGTTGATCAGCAGGAGCCAGCGTATCATAGGTTTTCACGCCGCCCGTGGTACCTGAAGCCCCAGCAGCTACTGCTGCCCCGGTGGCCGCTGGGGTTGGCTTGGCGGATTTCTGAGGAACCAGATCCTCTTCCATATACCAAAGGCCGAACATCACCACCGCCGAGACGACCAAGATCTTCTGAATGGGTTTCAGAGTCTTAAAGTTCTTGATGTAGCGGTCGTAGATCTTAAAGATGCCTTTGCGTTCCGAAACGTCGGGCGCCGGCTCCTGATCGAGGTGCTCCTCACCCATGTCAGGCGCAAGCCCTGGATCAACTCCTGCCCCAAGTCCGGAATCCATCGACATCGGTGCAATCGGTTGGGACAACGCCGAAGGACCGCCTTCGATCTCGAACCTCGCATCGGTACCTTCGATCGGAGACGCTGGGGAACCAATCGAGCTCTGAGTACCGATATCCATGGACATCGAAGGTACTTCTGAATTCCCCGTCGCTAGCGCGTCTTTCTTCTTCTCGAAAACTTTGTTGAGCGCGACGAAACGAATCTGTACCTCACCCACGCGAACAAGGTCGTCGTGATTGAGTTCTTGTTCTTTGATCGGCTTGCCGTTCACGAAAGTGCCGTTTGCCGAATCCAAGTCGCGAACGATGAATCGGTTTCCTTCTTTGCGAATCTCCGTATTTTTTCTCGAAGACTTCTTGTCAGTCAGGACAAGGTCGCTTCCCTTGCCTCGACCAATGATGTATGAGCCTTCGGCCAAATCGAATTCCGTGACGTTGGCATAACCCACCGGAATCTCGAGTTTGGCTTCGATACTGCGCATGTGAATGCGAGTTGGGTCGTCTTCGTTTGCCTCTGGAGCATTGACAGAGAACGTGGCCGTCGCGCTTGCGCCGTTGATCTCGATTGCCCGACTCGAGTCGTTATCGGACTGAACTCGCTTCAGAGATTTTTTATGGTCAAAGGAGAAATCCATGCCCGGCTGCTGGCCGGCTTGAGAATTTTCGGATTGAAAGCTGATAACGTTATTTGCATCGACGGCGTCGCCGATTTTTCCTCCGTCGATGGAGGCCACACCCAGCGGACCATGTCGTTGTTCGGGCTCCTCGACCGGCTTCGGTGCTTCTGGGATCGAAACCTTGATTCGATAAGGTCCCATCTCAACCACGTCGCCGTGCTGAAGCACGCGACGAGTGCAGTCTTCGCCGTTTACGATGAGCGGCGCGAATTCGCTCCGTTTCTCTACTTGGATTTCTTCGCCGACTTTTTTGAAAAGTGCGTGTTGCCGCGAGATTGCCTTATCATCCAGGCGAATCACACAACCATCGCCGCGGCCCACGGAAATATCCTGGCCGACCGGCAGAGACTTGATTTCTTCGCCTTTTTTAGTGACCGTAATAAACGGAAGCGCGCTCATGACGAGCCTCCTTTGATTTTCTTGGTCACGCTATCGAGTTGATCTTTTGCTTCGACGAATTCCGGGGCTGATTGACTTCGGTACAGAAGACGCGTCACGGCCTCGTAGTGTGCCTTGGCCGAGCGATATTTACCGTTATTCAAATCGCGCCTTGCGGTCGCAAGGTGGAATTTGACCTCTTCGCGGATCTGATTTTCCGTGTTTTCCAAGTAGGTCTGCGCGAGTACGTGTGCGGGATCCACTTGCAGAACCGTTTCGAAGAGTGTTTTCGCTCGCAGGAAATTGTGTTCACGATACTCGCGATATCCGGATTTGTAGAGCGTGTCGGCCGCGTTCACTCGATCGGAATTCACGCTTGGAGGTAGGAGAGAGGCAAGGCTACGTCCCTTCTTCTCCTCTTTTTTTGGCGCTTCTTTGGGTTTGACGACAAATTTGAAAGGGCTCAGAGAGAATTCGACACTCGAAGTCTCAATGACCGTATACGCGCTACCCAAAACCACCGCGCCTACGATGACCAGTATGCGTTTTTTTGCGGCCGCGTTCGGATCCGATCCTCCACCCAATGAAAACTCGAAGCCGTTCGATTTTCCGGCCGACCTACGTACCGCGCCCGCGGGCGGAGGTGTATAGGCCGCCACGCGTGGCGGCGATGGAATCGCCGGTACGGCAGCTGCACCACCAGTATTACGCGCAAATGGCAATCCCGTAAGCGGATTCACGGTCGCAGGAAGGTTCTGTTGTTTCGCTCCCGCTTTCTTCGGCTGAAGATCTGCCCAGAGCTCCGCGAATCCAAATTCAATCTGCGTCTCTCCGAGCTTAAACACGGAGCCATGCTTGAGGTTGAAATACTTGTCGACCTTGCCGTCGCATTCGATTTTGTTCGGACTTCCGATATCTTGAACGAACCAACGGCCTTGAGGGTCTTTACCCAAAAGTGCGTGTTTTCGGGAGGTACGAAGATCAGCGAGCATCACCTCGTTCTCCTCGCCTCGACCCAGCGTGATCGGAAGGTTCTTGATGACAAAAGAAGTCCCACTGTCGGGTCCACTTTTGACCCGCAGTCTGGCGATCTCCCCAACCTGTTTGGGGAGCTTGTCTTGTCGAAATCGAGAGACCTTATCACTCATCCAAATGCTTCATCCTTCGTTAGTGTCATTAAGTAGGCTTTGACTCCTCCGTTCGCGCCAAAAGCCAACAAAGTTACTTTGTAAGTTGTTCCCGAGAAATCGAGCGTTTCACTGATGCCCGCCCCCCCCGCCATCGCACGCGCCATTAAGTCATCCACCAGTTGAGTGAACGCTTGGTCGCCCGAGGCGTATTGAATAGTCTGTCCCACGCAGCTATCGCCGCGGATGCTGGTCACTTCTTCGAAAGCAGAGTTCACCATCGAAAAAGCGCGATTTTCTTCGAATACCGCCATCGCGTTCGCGCTCGTACCGGCAAGCGACGTGAGAGTTGGGATCAAGTCGCTGGACTGCATTCCGGATAGTCCGCTGCCCATACCTTCGAGCGAGTCGGAGCGAGGCACTCGGCGAAGCGCCGAATCAATCACGGTCCAAATCTCATCCATTTCTTCGAATTTTCCCGAGAATTTGAAATCTACCATTTCACCGCGAAGCGCTTGGTCCACCTTGGTGTTGAGTTCCGAAAGCGGGCGCAAAGTCAGTCGATAAAGAATGTAGAAGAACAGCGCTCCCACCAGCGCCGCGATGACCATCGCGTAACCATAGAGCATCGATACTTCGCTCGCGCTCATCGAGACGACGCTTCCGTCGATAATGGTGACTGCGAATCCCACGGTAATATTTTTTGCCGATTGTGAACTGAACGCGCGCACCGGATGGATGGCCATGATGCCGCCATCTGAAAGCAATTTGGCCACACCTTCGCTGGTGTCGGACTTGGAATAGACCGCTCGCGCGACCGTCAGGAACGCGCCTTCTTCTCCGCTGGCGAACATTTGTCCGGCGTGCTCGGCGGGCGCTACGATCTTCTGGTTCAAGTCGACGAGGAACACACCTTTGATTCCGTTCTCGATCGATTTGACGAAATTGCCGACGTCCGTCTTGGAGTCTTGTCTCGAAATCATGACTGCGCTGTTGCGATCGGCGACTTCGAAAGAAATCAATTTTGCTTTGCGAGTGAGCTCGCGGCGCAATTGATCTTCGTGGGCTTCGATCAGTGGATAGACCCCAATCAAACTCGACATCGTGAGAAATGCGCCGACAAGGCCCACGCCCATCATACGAAGTTCGTACTTGGAGTTGAGCTCAAAGAAATACGGCAAGACCTTGTATTCGAGTAAGATCTTGAGCCGACCAATGAGCGATTTTGCTTCCGGTATTTCCACTGGGGTTGAGGGACCGGGGAGCGGTTGATTGGAGTACGCCGGGGATGCGGCTCCAGTGTACATTCCGATCCCATTCGTCAAGCCAGTGGGGACTGACGGTAGTGACGATGAGGATGGGAATGCGATGATTTGTCCGTTAGCGGACGGGGCAGACGCCCGAGACGAAGAGCGAGGTTTCGAGGCGCGTTCTTTGTCTTTGAACTCGATGACGTATTCACCGACGCTGATCTTGTCGCCGGCGGAAAGCTGTTTACGGCTCGTGAGCTGGCCGTTCACGAAGGTACCATTCGCTGAACCGTTGTCCTGAAGTAGAACTTTGCCATGATCCACGATCAGCATGAGGTGCTTCTTCGAGACGTTCCCGCTCGCTAGCACAATCTCGTTTTGGGAGTGACGGCCGATCGAAAGCTCGCCTTCTTTCAATTCGAAAGAAGAGCCCACCGCGGGCTGCGAGTTTTTAGGTCCGGCGATGATCTTCAAACGGTACATGAAGCCTGTCCCCAATCTTTAGGCCCGATCGCTCAATCCAACCCACCGATGCCTCGAAAACATCGGTCGCGCGAGCGTCGAACAAGGGAACTAATTTCCAGGCTTTTACATCCGCGTGTAGCGAAGTGATCTCGAAGATCCGATCTTCTGTCGTTTTCTTAAAAAACACGACATCGATCGGCATCGACATCCCCCACATGTGGATGCTGTTGCATCTTGGAAACCAGAGCCCCTCTCTGTCTCCAAGCGTGCGCTTGCCCATCAGTCCCCTGAGGCGCCGCCAATAACGGTCTGCCACGTAGGACTGATCGGCTAAAATACGGTCATCCTTAAAGATCTTGATCTGGGGCATAAGGCTCCCATTAGAATAAAGGCGGTCTTGCGCCAAGAACATGGACAAGATTTTGACAGCCGAACGGTTTCCTTTAACGAAATGACTTTTTGCCGGTATAACTGGCGTTTATGGCACCATCTCGCGGCTCACAGATCCACGCCGATAAAATCGTGCGCTCTTTCTCCTCATCGGGGAAAGTCGTCGACGACGTGAGCCTGCAAATCCAGTCCGGCGAATTCGTGGCGCTCTTAGGTCCATCGGGTTGCGGAAAATCTACTTTTCTGCGCATGGCTGCGGGCCTCGATCAACCGAATTCCGGTCAATTTTCTGTCACCCCAACGGATGAAAAGTTCTTTCGCAGCTTCGTCTTTCAAGAAGCGACCCTGATGCCCTGGAGAACCGTACTTCAAAACGTCATGCTCCCGCTCGAACTCATGGGGGGCCGGTCCAGCGAAAACCGCGAACGTGCCGTCCGGGAACTGAAACGAGTCGGCCTCGGCTCCAATCTCGATCAGTACCCGCACGAACTCTCGGGCGGTATGAAAATGCGAGTTTCCATCGCGCGCGCACTCGTGACTAAACCTAAGCTCTTACTCATGGACGAGCCATTCTCGGCACTCGACGAAAACGCCAGGCATGCACTCCAAAGTGAGATGCACTCGATCTGGAAAGAATTCGGCATGACGATCTTATTCGTCACCCACAGTGTGAGCGAAGCGGTATTCCTCGCGAATCGAGTCATCGTGTTCACTAAACGCCCGGCACGGATCGCACTCGACCACACGATTGTTCTCGGGGAACGGAACCATCAGCTCCGGATGAGTCCGGACTACCTGGCAGAAGTGAAAAAAATCTACGACGGCGTGCCGTTTTCGGAGGCACCTCTCTAATGAAACTCAAGTCATTCCTATCGAGAGTTTTGCCCCCCTTGATGCCCCTCCTGGTCTGGATCACGCTCGTGGAATTCTTAGTGAGACGGAACATCGTTCCCTCGTTCATTATTCCGGCGCCTTTCGATGTCATGCGAAATTTTGTCGATGAGTGGGATATCCTCTATCCGGCGATCTATTCGACGTTCTCTTGTGCGGTGGTGGGGCTTGTGCTCAGTTTCATCGTCGGTTTCAGTACCGCAATCCTCCTAAGCCTCTCGACATTTCTCCGTCGCGCTCTCTATCCTTACGCGACGTTTTTCCAAACCGTACCGATCGTTTCGCTGGCACCCGTGCTGGTGATCTGGTTCGGATTCGGGAGACCGACGGTGATCGCCTCAGCATTCATCTGTTCACTGTTTCCGATCATCGCGAGCACGCTTCTCGGTTTGCAATCGACCGAGCCTACGTTCCTCGACTTGTTCCGTCTCTACGGAAGCAGCCGTTTCCGTACGCTGATCAGCTGTAGGATCCCCTCCGCGCTACCGCAGATCTTCTCCGGTCTCCGCATCTCTAGCGGACTCGCCGTCATCGGCGCAATCATCGGTGAATTCATTGGCGGCGGCGGTCTCGGCAGTCTCGTCGAAGCCGCTCGCGCGCAACAACGCATGGAACAGATTTTTGCGGCCGTCATCGCATCCGCACTGCTCGGTATCGCCCTGATCTCCGCAGTGAACCTCTTATCGCGGTTGTTCCTCGGCCGCTGGCACGCTTCTGAACGAAAGGACCTTTCCGCATGAAACGCATCATCACGCTGGTTTCCCTTGCTCTCTATTCCTTCTCTGGTTTCGCCGCTTCAACGCCGGTGAAAACGAAACTCGCGCTGAACTGGAAACCTGAGCCTGAGTTCGGCGGATTCTACCAAGCGAAACTGGGCAACCATTTCGCCAAACGTGATTTAGACGTGGAAATCATCGAAGGCGGCGGCGGAACCCCAGTGGCCCAGATCGTATCTGCGGGCAAGGTCGAGTTCGGGATCTCATCGGCCGATGAACTGGTGATCGCCCAAGATCGCGGCAGCGACTTGGTCGCTATTTTCACGGGCTATATCTCGAATCCTCAAGGCGTCATGGTTCACGAAGCGTCGGGAATCAAGAGCATGAAAGACGCGTTCGCTACGCCGGGCAACATGGCAATCGCAGTGGGCATGCCTTATACGCTCTATCTCAAAAACAAATTCAAAAAAGACCTCAAAGTCACGATCGTTCCCTACAGCGGTGGCGTCGGTACGTTCTTAGCGGATCCGCAGTTTCGCCAACAGTGTTTCGTCACGTCTGAGCCCCTGGCCGCCCGGGAAAAAGGCGCAAAAGTGAAAACGTTCCTGATTGCCGACGAAGGTTACGATCCGTACGCCTCCCTCCTCGTCACTCGCCGCAAGACGATGACCGAGAAACCGGAGTTGGTGAAAAAAATGGTCGAAGCCGTCCGCGAAGGTTGGATCTCCTACCTAAAAGATCCGAAGCCTTCGAACGAAATCATGGCGAAACTGAATCCCACTATGACGCTTGCAACCTTCAATCAAATCGCAGAACTGCAAAAACCGTTCGTCCTCCCAAAAGGCATGAAAGAATCCGAAATCGGTAAAATGACCGATGCTCGATGGAACGCGATTTCAGACGCTCTCGTGGAACTCAAACTCGTCAAGAAGAAGAAAAGCGCCAAAGAGTTCTACGTTCAGTAGTAACAATCACACCTTAAGGCACCGATCCGCCGCCACTCATGAACTGAATGACGAACGGGCCACCGACCATGAGAAGAATGGCCGGAAAAAGCAGGAAAATCGCTGGAAGCATGACTTGAGTCGCGGCTTTGGCGCCGGCTTTTTCCGCGCGCAACATCCGCTCGGCGCGGATCTGCTCCGACTGCTGACGCAGGATCTTGCCGATCGATGCACCCATCTGATCAGAAGAAATCAAGATCGCCACGAAACTATTGATCGATTGCATCCCGATCCGAGTCGCCATTTCACGAAGCGCTTCAGCGCGCGCGGAACCGACTTTGATCTCTTTCAGGACCTGTCCGATCTCATCGACTAGAGGGCTCGGATTGGCTTTTTCGACGACCTTTTGCATCGCTCCGATAAAGTCGAGGCCAGCCTCGGTCGAGAGCGCGAGCAGATCGACGATGAACGGCAGCGATTTCAAGATCTCTTTCTGCCGTCTCTGAATCAACGATTTGGCCCAGAAATCCGGGTAAATGAATCCGACAACCGCCGCCACGAACACCCAGAGTAGCGAGATATCCATCAATCCCGCGCGATTGAGACCTAGGAGCGCGATCGGGAAAAAAAGGATCAGGAAAAATTTAAATGAGATGAACTCGTCCGGGGTCAGCTCTTCGGACAACCCGGCGGTAATGAGCATGCGTTTGTAGCGAATTCGGTGCGACTCCCACATCGCTTTGCCACGGATCATCGGAACGACGTACTGAGTGATGAACGGGCGCGCGATCTTGACCAGGCCGTTCGAAGCCTTGCGGTCCCGAAGATCAGCGATGTTTTCCGAGGCCGCCGACCGGATTTCTTCGCTCATCAGCATATGAGCGATGATAAATACGGCCACAAAGATCCCAATAAGTCCGGCTAGGTAGGTAAAATCGAGACTGCTTTGCGAGAGTAGTCCGAAGCCAGGCATTTTCATGAGCTAATCCCTCCGCTCTCGAATAAATGATGAGCCATCCCAAACACTCTTCGGTTAGAATGGGAGGTATCTTGAGACACGTGAAGATTACCGTCAAAAAACTGACCGACTTATTGATGGAGACGGTCGAAGAAGTGAAAACCGCCGACCTCAGTTTGGCAGCGTCGTCGCTCGCCTACACGAGCCTCTTGTCGGTCATTCCACTCGTCGCCGTAAGCCTATCGATCTTCAAAGCGTTCGGGGGACTCGACCAACTCTACAAGACAGTCGAACCGTTTATTTTCGAGAACCTGGCCGAAGGCTCCGACGAACAGACCTTAAACGCGCTTCGGCAATTCATCGGCAACATCCACGCCGGTGCGCTCGGCACGACCGGCCTCATTGGCTTGATCCTCACCTGCATGTCCATGCTGGCAAGTATCGAAAAGACGATCAATCGCATCTGGAAAACCAAAATCCAGCGTTCTTTATTCCAACGAGTCGCAAGCTACTGGCTATTTATCACGCTCGGACCACTCGGACTCTCGTTCGCCATCGGCGTGGCGACCTCTCAAACGATGAGTTTCACCTCGTTCTTGCCGAGTGGTTGGATCCTTTTCCCGATCCTTATTTTCGTTTTTTTCGGAATGTATCGATGGATCCCGCACCGGGTCGTTCATTGGCGCCCAGCACTCATCGCAGCACTAGCCACGGCTGCGAGTTGGATTCTCGCCAAAGCAGGCTACTCCTACTACGTCCGCCACGTCGTCACCTACAACAAGATTTACGGTAGCTTAGGCGCGATCCCGATTTTCATCCTCTGGATCTACGTCGCTTGGCTCGTCGTGCTCGCCGGAGCCGCATTCAGTTTTGTACTTCAAAGGAGATTCGAAAATGTCGTCGAAAAAAAACCTCGTCCGCAGAGCGTCTCTTAAATTCTTTTTCGTCACCGCGCTCGCCTTCTCAAGCGGGCTGACTATCGCCGCGGAACCCAAGAAGCCTGTCGTCGCTCCGTCGACTCCCGCTACCACCGCGCCCACCGCCGGTTCAGGTGTAACCGATTCGACCTCCACCAAAGCAACCCAGCTTTGGGACAGCTGGTACACCGTCAAAGTCGGCGGTAGTATCCCGTTCGGCTACTATCACGACCGAGTCGAGATCAAAGACGGCAAAATCGCGTTCCAGAATCAGTATTGGAAGAACGAAGAAGGCTCCATCAACGAAGAGCAGCTCATCGCGTTCGCCGAAAATACGGACAACCTGACGCCGGTGCTTTTTCAGTTCAAGAGTTTTTACCGCGACTCGACCATCGATCTCGACGGCACGATGAAAAGCGGTATACTAAAAGTAAAAATCCGGAAGAACTCTAAAGAAATACCGTCGATCGAACGCTCTGTCGCCAAGAAGGCGTTTCTTTCGAGCCACTTCCCGATTTACCTCGGTAAGCACCTCAAAAAAGCCAAGAAGAACACAAAACAATCATTCTCAGCAATTCTGGAAGATCAAGTTCAACGCGCTTATCAACCAGTCAGCGGACATTACACGCTTCAGGAAGCTGACGAATTCGCTAAAAAGACTAAAACGAATCGCATTGCAGTCCATTTCAACGATCAAGAAGGCATCTGGTACGTGCACGATTCCGGGCAGATCGAACGCATTGAACTCAAAGGCAACGGCCCCGGCACCAATATCCTGGTGGAAAAAGCCGAGGAAGCCATCGCAAGGCGTTTCCTGATGGCGGATTCACTGGGGAAATAGCCGATCCTCCCGCCACTGCTCGTTGCTCAATTGAACTTGCTCCACATTTTTTTGCCATGGTAGCCTGAACAACATGTCGGCTCTCCTCACTAAAGCAAAAAAAGCACTCGGCGAATGTTTCATCATGGGGTTCGAAGGTACGGAGCTCAGCGATGAGACTTCGGCATTCATTTCCCAAGCGTCCATCGGCGGCGTCATCATTTTCGCAAAAAATTACCAGAACCCGAACCAAGTTGCCGATCTATGCGAGCAGATCCAGGATTGCCGTCGTGAACTCCCCCTCTGGATTTCGGTCGATCATGAAGGCGGTCGAGTCCAGAGATTCCAGGAAGGATTCACGCTCATTCCTGAAGCAAGAGACATCGCCGATAAGGACTCTCCTAAACTCATTTATTCGATCTCCGAAATGGTCGCCCTTGAGCTGCGAACGGTCGGTATCAATGTGAATTTTACGCCGGTTGCTGACGTCGATTCCAATCCAGCGAACCCGATCATTGGCCGTCGCGCTTTTGGATCCGATGAGGAAACCGTGAGCAAAATGGTCAGTAGCTGGGTCCGTGGCCATGTCACGAACGGCGTGCAGGCATGCGTGAAACATTTTCCGGGGCATGGAGACACGACTGTTGACTCTCACCTCGCGCTCGCCCGCGTGGATACGGATCTTGAAACGCTTCGTGAACGCGAATTCAAACCGTTTCTGAAAGCGTTCAAAGCCGGCTGCCGCTGGGTGATGACCGCACACGTGCTGAATCCAAACCTCGACGAAAAAGTACCAGCGACGCTTTCTCATCACACGCTCATCGATATCCTACGCACCGAACTCCGTTACACTGGTATCATCGTTAGCGACGATCTGGAGATGCAAGCCATCACCGATCACTACGGTGCCGAAGATGCTCCTCGGCTCGCGCTCGAGGCCGGTTGCGATCTGCTCATCTATCGAAGCGAGCCGGCCGCGCGCCACGCGTACACTGCGCTCGTCCGCGCCCTCGACGCCGGGACCCTCTCGCCGGAACGTGTGATCGATGCTGCTGAACGTTCGTACGCGCTGAAGAACGAATTCCTGATTCCTTATGAGAAACCCAACCGCGAACAGATCCGCTCGTTCGTGGGACGGGCTGAAAACCAAGAGCTCGTTCGTCTCTAATTTCCGTTTCATTTGCCGGATCTTTGAACCTTTTTGAAATCTGAACAGTTCCCCCTGCGTCTTTTTTGATCCATTAAACGTGTTTAATCACGGTGTTACTGTTTAACAAGTGATCATTTTTCGGGGGAAAAATTTCATGGGTTTAAAACGGGGTTCAAGCGTACTTGCGGCCGCAATGGTCATCATTTTCACCCAAGGTTGCGGACTCATGGGGTCCTCCAACATCAAAGTCAAAGGCCGAAGCGTCGCAAGCTTCACCCAGAATAACAACAAACCAGACTACGACGAATCCCAAGCGATCTATGAAGCCTGCATCGCCGATGGCAAAGGCTACGATGCTTCTTTGAATGCCTGTTACGAGTGCACGACCCGTGGAGAGGTTTTCGACCCGACCGCAAACCAGTGTATCGTCACCGTCATCACCTCAGACGATTGCAAAGCACTCAAACAAGCATTCGATCCGGTTCTTAAAAGATGCGTGAATTGCGAACTCGCAGGAAAAATCTACGAAGACGCTACCGTCACCTGCGCGGATCGCCCTCCGACCGCAGAAGATTGCCATGAGAGAAAATTCGCGTTCGATGCGGCTGCTGAAAAATGCGTCGATTGCGCCGCGACCGGAAAAATTTTCAACGACGTCACCAAACTCTGTATGGACAAGCCCGAAAGCGCCACCTCTTGCAAGGCCAAGGGACAGGTCCTCAAAGGCGCGAAGTGCGAAGCTTGTCCGGCCGGCGAGCAGACCAACGACGGCCTCACGTGCGTGAAGCGTCCTCCAACTCCGGCTGAGTGCTACGCGATGTCCAAAAACTATCAGAACGGCGCGTGCGTCGACTGTAAGGACGGCGAACAATGGATCGCCCCGATGATGTGCCGCGCTTGCGATCCGGCCAAGGAGACGTTCAATCCGGGCAATCGTAAATGCGAACCGCGCAAATACTCGGAGGCCGAATGTAAAGCGGCGACTAAATGCTACAACGCGACCACACAAACTTGTTTCGACCCGGGCAACTTGTTCTTCAGCCCAAATATTCCAACCGGTTGCGAGACTCGGAAAACGCAAAACGACTGTACGAACGAAGTGTATAACTCGAAAACGAACAAATGCGAATCCTGCGGTGAAAAACGTTTCGATCCAGCGACGAAGTCCTGCAAAGACCGTCAGTGGTCGAACCAGAAGTGCGCGGACAAAGCCGGTCCAGGCGAAGGCTACGACTCCGGTTCCGATAGTTGCTATGCTTGCAAAGCGGGCGAAGTATTCGACTACCGAGCAGCCGAGGGAAAAGCCTCTGCATGTAAAGCACCTGATTTCCAAGTGGAAACGGTTACGGAATGCAACAAACCCAATGCGAACTCACCGCTGGTGATCAAGGTTTGGAAAAACTACACCTCAAAAACCAACGAGACAGCGTATTTCAATCTGAAGCACACTTATAACTCGATCGTGAACGAAGCCCTTCAGATCAAACTCGAAGTCGTCGGCGGTCAGTTTAATCCGGTTCCCATCGCGGCTGGCAACTTATCAAGCGAAGGCTACACGATCATTCAACCGACGCCTCCGTTCACGATCTGCCCAAAGACAGTCGAAGGCAAAGCGGGACTCGACTTCAATCAGGTCAAGCTCACGATCAAGCCCGACGAAGTACCGAAGCAACCGGAGTGTGATACGTCTTTCATGTTCTGGCAGGCCGGACAGTGTTCTTGTATGGACGGAGGCAAGCCATTTGACGATCCAACCTACGGCAAGATCTGTAAGAACGTCAGCTCGCCAAACGGAACGGTCGAGATGAACGGTCAGCAGGTTCCTTACTGGAATGGCTACAAAGTGAAGCAGCTCGTCTGCCGAGCTTATGGGAACCCCTCGGCGAATTGCCAATCCTTGTGAAAATAAACCTATATGCGTCTGTTTGAACGATCGACTCTGTTCCCATTGATGTTAGGTTTCGTTTTTACTTCAGCGGCAAACGCCAAGGATCTCTGGGAGTTTCTACCTGAGGACGATGTCTGGTACAAAGATACCAAAAAGTCAGCGATGATCATCACCCAGGAAGCGGGTCGACTGGATCCTCTCGACTCGATAGCCCATGCCAAACTTTTTCAGCGGGCATTTACGCTGGTCGAAACCACTTTCCAGCCAATGGAAGGTATTCGATCTTCTGATGCCCAGGCTAAGTTACTCACTGAACTTTTTTCCGATGACATAGGATTAAAAACTCTGCACCCCGTGTTGCAGGGTGCGGTTTTGATCCATTCCTTTGAGATCTCGAAGAATGCGTCCTCGATCCCTTGGATGAAGACTTCGATGCGACGTTTGAAAGATTGGACCTCGACCCATCCAGGCTCACCTTGGACATCGATAATCATCAGACGGGCACAGGCGGTCGTAGACATTTACCAGCAACTCACTCGAATATCGTTCCTAGACGAAACATTCATTCAAGCGATACGGAGACACATCAATCTGATCCAAAGCTACGGTCATTTAGAGACCACGCTCGCCGCAAAAGAGGATATATCGATTCTTCTTAGTCGGATGAGTGAGCAACAAAACGCTCAATCGCTTGATTCGCATCTGAAAAAAACTGGTGAGAATTCGATCCGGATCGAAAATCAGGTAGCCGCTCACGTAGAACTAGAACCTTCGCATTTACGTGGTGTTCTAGCGCAAACAAAAATTTGGAATGGACTCCCCGCGGACGATGAGTTCGTTGCCCGGCAAGGAGCCTTATCTGCTCCGTTACATTGGATTCGAGAATCACCTACCAATAGAAAAGTATTCAGTCTCAAGAACTTTCGAACCATTCGAGAAATTGACCAGTACTTTTTAGATCACAAGATCGATCCACTTCATGAATCCTGGTTCACCGATGGACCACGCCTGCTGATCATCGCAGGGAGAATACGAACCCATCAGCCGCTCTCAACGGACGACCTGAAATTCATTAAATACGCAATAAACGATCAACTGATCGGTCACATGTCATCCGATGAGTTAGAAAAATCAATCTTGATGAAGAACGTAAATACCATTCTTGATATCGTTTTCGATTTTCGTCGTCCACTCGAGGCAATTCCCGAATCGTCGGTTAAAATAGCCACTCAAAATCAAGAACAAATCTTGGAGATCGTCCTGCAAGGCTTCAGGGATCTGAAAAGTCGAGGGCTGAAATTACCGCAAGAAGCTGCCTATCTCGTCCATCTACGCCCACCCTCTGTGATCCAGAGCTCATTTGAGTTTTTCAAAGATATTCGTGAAATGTGTTTCCTGACTGTTCACCCATAGCTCTGAACTATCAAAAGCCGGAATATTCCTGGTACTGCCCGAACACTTCGCGGAGAGCGTCGGAGATCTCGCCGAGCGTGGCACCTTTCTGGGCGGACTGCATAATTCGCTCTTGAAGGTTTCCGTCCGCCCCCGCAGCTTCCTTGAGTTGGCGGAGTGCTTGATCCGTCTCGGACTGGGTGCGCTTCAAACGGTAGGCTCGAATACGCTCCACCGCGGCCCGTTCGAGCTCGGCTGGGATTCGCATCAGATCGACTTTGGTCGTTTCTTTTTCTTGGAAACAGTTCTGACCCACGACCTTGATGCGACCTTCGTCGATCGCGCGCTGATCTTGGTAGGCGCTGTTCAGGATCTGATTCTGAATCGAACCGTTCTCAATCGAACGAACCGTGCCGCCTTGGCGATCGATCTCTTCGATGAGTTCCCACGCGCGACATTCAAGTTCACTCGTCAGATTCTCGATGAAATAGCTCCCAGCGAGCGGATCGACCGTCTGGTTGACGTTCGTCTCATATGCGATGACCTGTTGCGTACGAAGAGCGAGCTTGGCGCTCTCCTCCGTCGGTAGTGCTAGCGCCTCATCGAACGAGTTTGTGTGCAGAGATTGCGTCCCACCTAAGACTGACGACAATGCCTGGAGAGAAACACGAACGACGTTATTCAGCGGCTGCTGCGCGGTCAGCGTGGATCCTGCGGTCTGAGAATGAAACCTCAGCATTTGGCTACGCGGATCTTGCGCTTGGAATCGATCCCGCATGATCTTGGCCCAGATACGACGAGCGGCGCGGAACTTGGCGATCTCTTCGAAGAAATCCGAATGCACGTTGAAGAAAAACGAAAGCTGTCCCGCGAATTGATCGACAGGTAGTCCACGATCGACTGCGGACTGAACATAGGTGATCGCGTTTGAGAACGTGAACGCCAGCTCCTGCACGGCCGTCGAACCGGCTTCGCGGATGTGGTAGCCAGAAATCGAGATCGGATTCCACTTGGGGGCCTCTTTCGAGCACCACTCGAACATATCGGTCGTGAGACGGAGTCCACCCTTGGCTGGATAGATATAATTGCCGCGAGCGATGTATTCTTTGAGCACGTCATTCTGCACGGTCCCACGCAGTTCAGATCGCTTGGCGCCGTTCTCCTCGGCGGCCAGAATATAGAACGACAGCAGCGTACTTGCGGTCGCATTGATCGTCATCGAGGTCGATACTTTGGCCTGATCGATTCCGTTAAACAGAGTCCGCATCTCATCCAAGGTCGCAAGCGATACCCCGACCTTGCCGACCTCGCCCTTGGAGCGCGGATGATCGGGATCGTACCCCAGCTGAGTCGGTAGATCGAACGCGACTGACAAACCCATCGTGCCCTGAGAGAGCAGGTACTTGTATCGACGGTTCGATTCTTCGGCAGTTCCGAAACCCGCATACTGGCGCATGGTCCAGAGGCGCCCGCGGTACATGTCTTTTTGAACACCGCGAGTGAAAGGATATTTCGCGGGAGCTCCTAGCCACTCCGATGAATCGCCAGCGGGCAAATCCGCACTCGTGTAGAGTTCTTTGACCGGAACTTGCGAGCGGGTGAAAAGTTCGAGCTGTTCGGCTTTTTTCTTTTCCATGAATCCTCGTTATTGAATACGAACGAGCTCAGCACCCGTTTCGACTGCTTGTCCCGCTTCGACGCCAATTAATTCGACGACTCCTGGTGCCGTAGCTCGGATCTCGTTTTCCATCTTCATCGCTTCCATCACGAGAAGCGGTTGATCCTTGGCGATCGTGTCGCCGACCTTGACCAGAAGTTTAACGATCTTGCCCGGCATCTGCGCCTTGACCTTGATCGCGCGTTTCGCGCCACTTGCACCGCCGCCAATCGTTTTTTCTTCAGACGATTGAAATCGATACGGACCTTGGAACGCATCCGAGTTTCGGAGACGCGTCGTAAAAACGCGTTTCCCTAAACCTTCATCCCACTCGCCGTTGAAGTCGAATTCAAACACGCCATGCGGAAACTCAACCATCAAGCCCTGGGCATCACGGCGAAAAAGAACTTCGACGGGCTCACCATTGAGACGAGCGAGCAACTTGCCTTCGTTGCCTTGAGGAACCGAGAGCAGTTCTACATTTATTTTGCCAACAGATCCTTTGTACCGGCTCATCGACGGACTCCTTCTTCGCGAGCGACTCTCGCCCAAACTGAACCAGCGCTGACGATTTCAGACTCCGTGGAAGCGACAGGGGTCTGTGCAAGCAAGCTCTCGTAGAGCGCCAGTGCCAGGGCTTCTTCTGCAGAAGGCTCGGCGGTCGCGGGCGCGACGAGTTCTGGATTGGTGGCGATCAAATCCGTTGGCGTATCCCCTTCGAGAACATCGCGGTTCGAACAGAGACGGCTCAAGAAATCGAGGTTCGTCCTCAGAGAACCTTTTTTCTCACCATTCGCCGATTGTGGAGCTTCTACTCGAGTTTCGGTGAGAGCGACACGCATCCGTCCGATCGCATCTGCGCGATTCTCCGCCCAGACGGAGATCTTGGCGATCATCGGATCATAGTTCATGCTCACTTCTCCACTCTCGGTGAACGCGGTATCGACGCGAACAAATGCGCCGGACGGGAACCGGACGGTCTCGATAGGGCCCGGCGCGGGAAGGAATGATTTCGGATCCTCGGCATAGAGACGAACTTCGATCGAAGCACCCCGACGCTCTGGAATTTTGGGGAGCGTGAGTTCACCCATCGCAAGTTTCAACTGCCAAGCGACCAGGTCCACCCCCGTCACCCATTCCGTGACCGGGTGCTCGACCTGAAGGCGCGTGTTCATTTCCAAGAAATAGAAACTACCTTGTCCGTCGACGATGAACTCCAGCGTTCCTGCGCCCGCATACTGAATGTGCGAGGTGATCTTGAGCGCGGTTTCGAACATTTTCTCTCGTGTTTTCGGATGAACATTCAAGATTGGCGCGGGACTCTCTTCCCAGACTTTCTGGTGACGGCGTTGGATCGAGCACTCACGTTCACCCAAGTGAACGGCGCCGCCTTTGCCATCGCCAAATACTTGGATCTCGACGTGGTGCGGTTCCAGGATCAGTTTTTCGACGTACATCGCGCCATCCCCGAACGCGGCGAGGGATTCACGGCTCGCGCTCTCGAATGCGGACGAGATCTCATCAGACTTATCCACGCGACGCATGCCTTTGCCCCCTCCGCCGGCTGCGGCCTTGAGGAGAACCGGATAGCCGATTTTGTCGGCGAACGACTGAGCTTCTCTGCCGTCTTTTACGGCGCCTGGGCTGCCGGGAACACGTGGGAGACCGAGATCATCAATGGTCTTACGTGCAGTGATCTTATCGCCCATCACCCTCATGCTCTCAGCGGTGGGTCCGACGAACGTGAATCCTGCTTTGTTGCAAGCTTCGACGAAATGAGGACGCTCAGACAAGAATCCGTAGCCCGGGTGAATGAGGGTCGCACCGCTTTTTTTGGCGGCCGCAAGAACGTTCTCAACGTTGATGTAACTGTCCTTGGGTGCAGCACCACCGATGAAATAGGCTTCGTCACAGTAGCGAGCGTGTTCGGCGAAACGATCCGCCTCAGAGTAGACGGCGACCGTCTTAAGACCCAGCGCCTTGGCGGTGCGGGCGACGCGAATCGCAATTTCACCGCGATTGGCGATGAGGACTTTGTGTTGTTTTTTCATAGAGTCCTCTCTCCTTACAGCGGAATGTTACCGTGTTTACGTTTCGGGAGCGCTTCACGTTTACCGGTGAGCGCCTTGAGCCCTTGAATCAAACGCGTGCGAGTCATTTCTGGCTCGATCACTTCGTCGATGTATCCAAGTTCGGCAGCCTTATAGGGATTCGCGAACGTCTTACGATAGACGTCAGTGAGACGTGCGCGCTCTTGAACGAGCGTGCCATTCTTCTCAGCCTCAGCGAGTTCCTTACGGTACAGGATATTGATCGCCCCATCCGGACCCATGACCGCGATTTCCGCGATCGGGTACGCGAAATTGAAATCCGCACGGATGTGCTTGGAGGCCATGACGTCGTAGGCTCCGCCGTAGGCCTTGCGTGTGATGACGGTCAATTTCGGCACGGTAGCCTCGGCGAATGCATAGAGCAGTTTCGCGCCGTGTTTGATGATCCCGCCGTACTCTTGAGCTGTGCCTGGGAGGAATCCTGGGACATCGACAAGAGTGATGAGTGGAATGTTAAACGAATCACAGTAGCGTACGAAACGAGCGCCTTTGAGCGATGCATCGATGTCCAGGCAACCCGCCAAGTGCTGAGGCTGGTTCGCGACGATACCGACGGTCTCGCCGCCTAAGCGAGCGAATCCGCAGAGGATGTTTTTTGCGTAGCCCGCATGCACTTCGAAAAAATCGCCCTGATCAACGACGTCTTCGATCACCTTGCGCATATCATACGGTTTCTGCGGAGAATCCGGCAGAATGTCGTTGATCGCTTTGCAAATGCGATTGGATGGGTCCTCGGATTTCACGCGAGGTGCGGAATCGAGGTTATTCATCGGAACGAGCGAAAGGAGTTTTCGAACTCCCTCTAAACAAGCGCGCTCATCTGGATAGACAAAATGATTCACGCCGCTTTTTTCAGAATGCGTCTCGGCGCCACCGAGCGCTTCTTTGGTCACTTCCTCATGCGTGACGGTCTTGATCACATCTGGACCGGTGACAAACATGTAGGAGGAGTTCTCGACCATGAAAATGAAATCGGTAATCGCAGGACTATAAACCGCCCCACCTGCGCATGGCCCGAGGATCACGCTGATCTGCGGGATCACGCCGCTCGCCTGTGTATTGCGCCAGAAAATCTCCGCGTAACCACCGAGACTCTCCACGCCTTCTTGAATGCGCGCGCCGCCCGAATCATTGAGACCAATGACCGGAGCACCAGCACGGATGGCGAGGTCCATGACCTTGCAGATTTTTTGAGCATGAGCGCCCGATAAGCTCCCACCAAAAACCGTGAAGTCTTGGGAAAAAAGATAAACCGTCTTGCCGTGAATCGTGCCGTATCCAGTGACAACGCCGTCGCCGAGAAATTTTTGCTTCTCCATCCCGAAGTCCGTGCATCGGTGGGTCATCAATCGATCGAGTTCGACGAAGGAACCGGGATCCAGAAGCGTCTCTATCCGCTCGCGAGCGGTCAGCTTGCCTGCTTGATGTTGTTTCTCAATCCGTTCTTTGCCGCCTCCCAAGAATGCTTGGCGGTTTTTTTCTTCTAACAGAGCGAGCTTCTCTAAATCTTTGGGCATGGTCGACGCGTCCTTCGATTTGGTTTCTGTTTATAAATTAAGAGTGGTCCGACGTTGCCATAAGCGGCCCCATTCTCCAAGCAAGAGGACGATATTTCAGGCATTTTTCGAGTTAAATTCATCTAATTACGCGCTGCATTCAGTTTTAGCTTGACGCAAGAGATCACAACCTCTAGAAGGCGGTCCACACTGATGAATCCGAAGGAGGATAAGAAAAATGAATAAAAACCAAAACCTGTGGCTCGCCTTGGGAACTGGAATGAGTTTAGTGGTTGCTGGCTGTAGTAGCGAAGGCACCCAGCCCAGCGCATCGGGTGCCTCAAAAGACACCTCCACGAATGTCGCAAAAATTGAATCTCCAAAATTCACCGCCGAACAACAAGGCATTTACCAAACCGCCTGCATGAAACAAGGCAGCTGGGGCTCCATGCGTGCCGTCACCGAAATTGGAAAATCCGATGTCACGACTCGCGCGAGCATGTACGCGACCGCTGATTGCTCCGAAGCGCCCTACATCACTATTAAAATGTCGGGAATCGTCGAGCGAATCGGCGGAACGTTCGGCGAAGGCACCGAAGTTGACACCCGCATCACGGCGGTCACCTATACTCCCGGCACCGAACAAGGAGTTGAGATCGCAAACGAAACCCAGCTCTGCGACGTAACTGAATGGAAATTGAACGTTGAACAAGATGTTTCAGGACAAACCTGTAACGAAGAAAAAGTGGCCACCGTGGGCGCCCTCGACTACGACATTTTTCGTATCCAAGGTAACGAGTTGCAACTGGGAAATGGCGACTCGGAGAAACCCGACAGTCGCCCCGAGAAACTCGATCCGGAAATTTTCACGAAAATTCAATAACGCCTAGATTTTCGAACTCTCGTCTCGCGATTCGCCGGACGGGAGTTCGAACTAAAATACTCGGCTCAGCCGCTGCTCCAACCGCTCCGCACGCGACCGCGACTCGGTGACCACCCAGTAGAGTAAATCTTCATCACGTATCTGCTCATAAAGCGTTCGCGCCAATCGATCGAGCACACTGTATGCGACTTGTAGTTTCTGATCTCTTGAGCAGCGTGAACCACCACAGAGTGCATGTTGTTTTCTCAGGTAGGCGTTCCAGATCATCGGCTTCAGTGCCCCCAGGCACGCTCGATTGTCGCCTTGGCAGGCGTCCGGTTGGATTTCACGAATTAGGTGTGTATTCCTAAAAGAATGGGCGCTTGAAATCTGAAAATGCCCGTCGCCCATGATTTGAAACAAATCATAGACCGCGCCCTCTCGATCCTGTGTCAGCACTGCGAAGGCATCAGCAAAAAACTCATGATACGTCAGTGATTTGGTAAAAAACGCTACCTGAGCGCGGTATTCATCCGAGCGAAAAACCTGGTAGTCCGAATCGCGTTTGCGCTGTTCTTCGACTGTGAGTGCACGTTTTTTGGCAAGCTCACTCCACGCGCCGTAGTTTTCCAAGCGCTTATAGACACCCCTCAATCCACTATCGAGTGCGGAGAGATAACTTCGAAAAACCAAATGCCCGAACTCGTGACGAAACAGCGTCGCGAGCGACCCCAAGTCCGTCGCGAATTTTCCGCTCAAGTTTCCGTCGGGTCCGTACAGCTTGATGCCGTAGAGAGATAACCGAAATCCGCCCACTTCGTCATACTCTGGCGTGAGATACCGATCATCGGAGAATGCCAGGTAGGCAGGATTGAGCTGTTTTTGCAGAGAATATCGCTGATATTCTTGCTTCGTCTCTTCGAACAGTCGTTCGTAGGTTTCACGAACCGAGGGAGCATCAAACGTTCTCGCTCGCACCACTTGAACTTCAGAAATGAACAATACCCCAAGAATCAGGGCCCTCGCCGCAAGCTTCATGACTTAATCCACTATTCGATTTCATCAAAAAGGCCCAACCAATTGAGAACTCCCCGTCGTTGAACCCAAGAGAACCCGTTCTCTGAATCACTCGGAACATTTGTGAGATGAAACACTGATCGTTCAACAATCGGGATGAATAAATCATGATCGCGGACCCGTATTTTTTCCTACGCTCGTCTGTCGCATCGATTTAGTATCGCGCGATCATGGGTTTGCTCTCCTCCCTTCGTTCTCACGTCGGTATTCACGCGTTTTTCGCGATTCTTCTCACCGCCTCGAATGCATCCGGCGCAAATCCTGAGGGAGTTATCCCACTCGATACACGCAAGACTCCGGTTTCGACCGATCTTTACTATCAGGGCCGTATCCTAACCCCGCCCGAAGCAGTCGCGCTCCGTAATCAGGGACAAGACCTGTCCCAGGTGAATCCAGATCCAAATACCAACATCTGGCAAGACCGCATCGGTGGGGAGATTCCTGTGAGTGAACGCGAGATCGAACTCGCAAAAACCACCGAAGCCGAATTTCTCTCGACGGCGGCAGCACCATCCGAAGTTTTTAAGTTCGTTGTCCGAGCCAAAGACTCACAGAACCGGCCGGTCGCGCTTGCATTATCGCTCGACCCACTCATTCGAAATATTCTCCTCCGCAAAGCACTACTTTCAAAAATCGGCTACGAGATTGCGCCCTCTGCGGTCGTCGATCAAATCAAAATCCGTTTCCCATCCGAAATCGACAAGAAGGCGTTTCTCACCGACCTTGAACTCAAGCTGTTTCGAGACGTGCAGTCGCGCTGGATCGTGGGCGAGACTCCGACCACCCTCACCCTTCAAGACGTGCTCGTAACCGAAGACAAAGACGACATCTACGATCTCGCCAAGGGTAACCTCTACTCGAGCACGATCCAGAATCGCCGCCTACTCTCGGCACTCCTGGTTCCGTTTTCACTGACCTATGTTCCCGAGAGTGTGAACTTATTCGAGTGGCAAGGCGCCTTAGTGGTGAACGAAGGTTTGAGCCTTCAATACCCGAACCGCGCTGAATACGGCCCGTCCATCGATGACGTTCGCTGGATCGCGCGCCGGATCGCTGCCCTCGGTCAGGAAGACTGGGAGAAAATCACGCAGTACGCGAGGCTACCGGAGGCCGTTCGCTTACTCGTGCTTCAGAAACTCTATTCGCGTCGATCAACGCTCCTCGAAAAAATCGGTATCGAGGGTGAATTCTTAGAACTCGACCAGAAACGCCAGTTTCCTAAACCCGACTACAAAATCTCTCTCGCTCCCGATCTTGCAAAAGGCGAAGTCACCCGTGAACGTTGGCCCGGCTATTCCACTCGTTTCTCATTCGGTGATCCAGAGTCTCCACTCTCTCCAGGCGAGCTCGGTCGATTCGGTCTCTCGCGTCTGATCTCGATCGCGCTTGAGAACGCCGTGGGAGTCCTGAATGACCTTCCTTACTTCAAGACCGATATCGATGAAAAAATCGAAGACCGCCGCGCCACTGAATTCCTGAGCCAACTCGAAGAATTCGAGCGCACCGGCAAGGTGTCTGAGAACCGCGTGAAAACTTGGGCGATCCCGTTCGTGAGCGGGAGCCTCGTGCTCAGCCGTGACGTCGTGACCGGCAGTTACCTCGGTACCGACAACTTGCTTCAGTTGGCGGATTCCATCGGCGTTGTCGTCAACGCGGGAGCGAAACTCATCGTCAACGGCGTCGCGCAACCTTTTGGCGTGGGTGGTTCAGCCGATGCAGGCGTGTCACGCGTGTACACTCACGTTCGTCCACTGACGAGCTTCAAGGCCGCGAATCGCTATCCATTTAAGAACCTGTTCGTTCCACTCATGACCCGTAAGCTTGGTAAAACGCTTGATCAAGTGCTTGCTCCAGGTTTCGGCAAGAAGGACGAGGCAGAACGCGAGACCGAACTTCGGAGCGTGATCTCGAGCTTGGGAGAAATGATTTCTATCGGTGAATCATTCATCATTACCGATAGCGTCGTCGCGAACGCCTCTTTCGTCGCGCAGGCTAAACTCTATCAAGTGGTGGAGATCGATGCGGCTCCGGCTCTCACGAAACTCTTCATGCGACGTCTGCACCTCTTCCGCAGGGACGCGAATACGTTCCAAGTGTACGTGGACCGCGGCAACGCGCTACAGCCGAGCTTCACGCTCGCCGTCGGTATCGATACTCCGCTCGATGCGGCGAACGCACCCGGTATCGCGGGAGAAAATCCGATCAAGTCGGCCAGACTCCCAATTCTCACTCTCAAGACCCAAGGCAACCGAGGCAAAGCGCGCACGTCGTTTTATACGATCCCCTTCGGCGGCCCCGACACCGACGAAGACGAGAACTTAGAGGCGGCTGCGATCCTCAAGAGTTTGCTCAAGAACGGCTCAACCGAGTTCTTGAAATCCAAGCTCAAGCCGATTGTGATCGAGAACGAGTTCAAAGAGCGACTCCGCACCTCCAAGTTCTTGATGTTCAGCTCGCGTAAGCTTCGATCATCCATGGACCTGACGATCCGCCATCCACTGGGCGCCGAAAGGAGATTTGTTCGAGATAGCATGGCCATCACGCAAGGACGCGATATCGAGAATCTTTCGGCAGACGTGTTAGGTTTCCTCGCTGAACGAGCCGCCTATCGCTCGGTTTCGCTCGGTAACTCGGATACGATCAACCCGGGTTACACCGTTTTCGGTCGTGCCAAGAACAAGATACTCGAGTTTGAAACCGAGTTGAATCCGAATGGTGAATGGGTTGACCCATTCGTCAAGGTCTCACAAGTCTATAACGGCTGGAAAATCTCCCAGAAAAAAGCACTCAAGATCATCGAGGATATTGAGGCACAAGTCGGCAAGAAAATTTTCCCGCGAGCGGCGCTCGAAAATACGGACTCCGTTTTTCTCTACAACATCGGCCTCTATTTTCACCTCTATCCGCCGGCGATTGAGCGCCTGCGAACACTCAGCGAAGAACAGATCCGCACGTATTTCGTACCTTCGGATCCGGAGTTTGGTGCCGAGTACGCGCGCGAAGTTTCGATCCGCCTCCGTCGTTTCCGCGAAAAACGCGATACACAGGAACTGCTCAAGGTGATTTCCATCGCCGACAAGTGGCTCACGCCTCAGGCGTTTTTTGATTTCCTGGGTGGCGCGAATAATCTTTTCGTCTACGCTTCGATGAACGGTTTCCGCAAAGGCGATGAGGCCGGCGATCGTCCGATTGATACCGATACGATTGGCGTCGTGGGCTCCCCTCGCTCGTTCGGGCCGCTCTCGGCGATCCGTCGGACGCTGAACATCACCGAGGGCGAGTTCCTCTCTTCTTGGATCACGAAACGGGCGTTCTAAGATTGAGCGGAATCCCAGGAATTCACGGGGATTTTTGGAATACTTGACCTAATTAGATGCGCCGCGCAATTACGCCTTGCCTCCCAGGTCCCAACTGGGGTACGCGGACCGCCATGAAGTCGGCCTCCTCTGTTTTATCATCCTTGGCCCTCGTTTATTCCATCGGCGTTTTCTCGCCCAAGGCTCACGCCGACTACGTCGTGAAGTTTGATAGAGTGCCGACAGCAGCCGAACTTCAGGCGATTAAACAAGCTCCCGGCATTCAAGCGGCCGAGACTTTTATCGCAGTTGAACACTCACCGCTCGCAACCTCCGTTCGAGTGACGTCCTCACTTGAGCCACGCGATTTCAGCCGCGCGCTCTCGAAACTTCCGAGACTTCGCGCCACGCGTATCGAATCGATTCCTGCGTTCGACGCCCAGTCGCTCGAAATCCCCTCGACTGCAAAGGCACCCAGCAACGACCTCCTCTCGACTTACCAATGGAGCTTGGAGAACCAAGGTCACACGCTCCTTCGTTCGATCGATGATCTTCACACACAAACCGTTCGCGGGATTCCGGGCGAAGACATCCACTGGAAAAAAGTTCCCGCGCTGTTCGAACCGAAACTCACGCGCGACCTCATTGTCGCCGTAGTCGATTCGGGTCTCGCCACCACTCACGAAGACCTCAAGGGCGTCTCCGTCACCGGCCGAAATTTCACCACTCCTGCGCTCGAAGGCGATACCAACCTTTCCGACACGCTCAAGCACGGAACCCATATCGCGGGAATCTTGGCGGCGATCCCGGACAATCAACTCGGAATTCGCGGCGTCTCGAAACGCATCAAGGTCATGCCGATCAAGGTGCTGTTCAAACAGCGCGCAGGTGATCCCGCACCGGCTCGCGCATTCGCAGACCGTGTCGCACAAGCGATCCTATTCGCCGTAAAAAACAAGGCCGACGCCATCAACCTCAGTCTCGGCTGGCCACGCTCGATGGACACCGCATATGTGCGCGAGGCGGTCCAGTTCGCGATCGAGGCGGGCGTTCCCATCATCGCAGCTGCCGGTAACAACAGTCACGATCAGACCCAGTTCCCTTGCGCCTACTCCGGAGTGATCTGCGTCGGCGCGACGAGCGTGGATGGTAGTCCGACTCCATTCACAAACTTCGGCCCGCAAGTGGATCTCTCAGCTCCCGGCGAATATATCTTGAGCACGATCCCGATCTTGATTCGCCCGGAACTCTATCGGCTCAAAGGTTACGATTTCATGAGCGGCACCAGCCAGAGTGCGCCATTCGTTGCCGCTGCCGCTGCGCTCATCCGAGGCGTCTACCCGAGTGATTCCATGAATCGACTCAAGGCCCGACTTTACACTTCGGCTCGTCCCGGAAAAATGGTTCGCTACGGCAAGCTCTCTCTCGAAGAGGCGCTCAGCCGCGAGCCGCTCGAACTCGTGCAAGTCGACGTCAAAGAATTCGATACGATCGCCTATCGTTTGGCGGACGGTTCATTTTCCCATGAGATCAGCATTCAAAACCTCACGCCGATCACCTCACCCGTTGAAGTCGAACTCCAAGTTCGCTCTGGCGAACAGGTATTGGGCGAGACTCGTACTTCGCTCGGCATCCGTGTCGATAGCCGTTCCGAGAAAATCACCATCCAGGGAGCGATCACCGATCGAAACCTCCCAGCCGAGGGAACGCTTCGGTCGATCACTCGTTATGCAGACGGTCGCATCGAAACCATTGATAAATCATTCACCTGGAGTCGTACGCTATTAGACTCGGGAGAGACTCTGCGGATTGATTTTGATCCCTCGATTGCCAAGGCGCTCATCGGTGATTTCCAGCGTGGGCGGATCCTCCCTGCGATCCAAACGCTTGTATCGGCGGATCAACCCACCTATTTCTCGGTTGAGAAACTAGAGGGCGCGCCACAGAAAATTCATCTCTTCGTTCAAAAAGGCGATCGATACGTTACGGCGAGTACAGCACCGATTACCCTTCCGGAGAAAACGGTTTTCTTCGGCATCCGAGAAGTCGACCTCGACTTGGACGGAACCCGCGACTACCTCGTAGGCGGCCTGAAAAAAGGCGAAACGGAGACGTTTCTTTACTGCTACTACGGCTCCACTCTTGCGCCCCTCTATGGACGGCTTGAAGATTCCTGTCTTGAGCTCGCCGTCGAAGAACAGTTCATCCGCCTTGCAACTAATTCTCCTGAAGATCCTCTGACTCGACTTTTCCAACTCGATCAGTTCTCTTTCCAGAGGGCCGAGAAAAACGGACGTCCCGTTCTGCTCCCGATTTTTCAAGGCATGGGACTGAGTCCTACCATTGATTTTCCCCGCGATGTCTGGGGCGAGAAGATCAACTCTCCGACTCGCCAACTCTACTGGTTGGAGCTGGCGGGTTCGACGAACGCAGTCCGACTTCGTTCCCTCAGGTCACAGCGGTTCAAGGATTTCTCCTTTGATGGAACCTTGGATTTGTTTTCGCTCGTGCCGCAGTCGGCTGGAGAGGCCGCCGCTAACCAGTTCCGTGCCTATTTCCGAAAACGCGAAGGAGCGCTCGTTTCAGTGCGATCGTTCACGGGTAGCCTCCATCCGATCGAAGGTATCCAAGGAACGTGGAAAACGCTCGGCGATGACGAAGCAAGCATTCTAGCGATGTCCGTGTTCCCGGTCATATCGATTGACTCACGAGGGTTCACCCGCCAGAGCGATCTCGCATTCACGGATATCTATTCTCCGCGTCTAGCTCTCACCCGCTCGAGGGATTCCTGGATCCGCTATGATCACGCGTTCGATCTCGACGACGTGCTCACGGTATCGGCCCACTACTCGACGCCGAAATCGTTTACGACGATCTACTTCTCAAAAAACCAGCGCATCGCCGTCGAACAAGACCGCGCCACGGGCAAGATCCGCTCGTCCCAGGCACCCCTCATTCGTTACAGCTTCTTGCCCGGGTTTCTCTTCGGTGAGCTCTATTACCCGATTTCCATCCGAGATCAGGGTCGGGAGTTGCCAGCGCTTTTCATCGACCGCTCTCAGATTCAATCCGAATCGATCGCCGTGCTTCCGGTCGGCGACGGCGAATGGAAAAGTCGCGCGCACTTAAACCTCTCGATCCCTGCTCAGTGCCGGATCGTCGACCCAGTTCGTACGCCGTCGCGCAGTACAGTTGCCGGGGCTTACGTGCTTCGACTGCTCTGCATTGAGAACGAGGCGTTTTATTTCAAACAAATTCCACTCGAACTGAATCAGTAACCTCTGGATACCACTCTCAAGCATTTAGACGATTTGTCCCTAGGTCATATCGACACCTCACGCGCTGCGTGGTTGCAGAACAGCACTTGCTCATTTTCGTAGACGAGTTTTTAAGCCGCTCTGGACGGGGTAACTGACTTTTTTCTCCAGCTCCACGAGTTGGTATTCCTCTTGCTGTAGCGAGACCTCATAAAATCGCTCTTTGGAGCAACAGGGTCATCGAATCCACGATCCCTGCATACTAGTGAGAGAGGGTCCGCCACATGAAATTCTGGAAAGTCGCCGCGTCGGTCATGATTGCATTCACGCTCATGAGCTGCAGCGCACAACGCAAGCAAGCTCGTGCCTTCGAAAAACTCCTCGAAGCCGAAACCGGTCAAAAATTCAAAATCCAAAAGCTCAACACCGAACGCCCTGGCTCGACCGTTTTCAAAAACAAGTCGACCGGCGAGTACGTCGCTTACAACCTGAACAAATTTAATCGCGAGACGATGACCAAGCTCTCCGATTTCACGGCAATCGCGACCGCTCCTGGCGATATCGTACGTAACCTCACCCAGCGCACCGAGACTTACTCCAACGACTACTGGGTCGAAGGCTACTGGGCGACCGACTATGATCCTATTTACGACGAAGACGGCAACTACATCGGATCCGTCGAAGACGAGTATTACGTCGAAGGTTACTGGGCGACAGAAACTTGGAGTGTCACCTACTACGACGGTTCCGGATTCACTTTCTCCGCTAGAACCGACACCTCCAAAGACCTCGACGCCATCGCCGCCGATATCGAAGAAGGCGATCGTTTCTCAGTTGCTCAAGAGATCTCGACTCGTTTCGGACTCTCCGAAGAACGCGCCGACACTCTGGCTAACCTCGCGATCAACTACCAGAAACTCGAAGACGCTCGTAAGCTGACGGCTGCTGACAAAGAGATCTTCTCGAGACAAGCCCTCTCCGTGTCCTTCCGCGATCTCCAAACTGCTTATAAAAACAAAGAAACGATCGACGGCAAGAAGTCCCTCGGACGCCTGATGCACGAAGCTGCACAAGCGAACGGCACGACTCCTGAGAAAATGCGCGCGATCGTCGATATGTACTTCGGTCAAGGGAACTAGTCTCGGATCACACTACTCCATTTAAAAGCAAACGAGCCTCGACGTGATTCACGCGAGGCTCGTTTGCTTTTAAAGCTTTCAATGTCTTGGATCAACCGCGACCTTCAAATCACAGAATCAATTAGACTCGCGAATAAAATTGATAGACACCTTGTTACTCTGTCCGACAAATCGAATGCGACCATCATCGCTCGCGACACTTTGGCCGTCATAGGCCATCGAAACTCGATTGCCGTCAAAACAGAAATTTCTGTATCCAAACAACTCATGGAATCGACGCGATTCATTCGTTGTCAGTTGAATCTGTGCCTCCACATTTGAACCGAATGATCTGAGTTCCTGCATGTTATTGACAATAAACTTACAGGTGTATTGTTCATGATGGTTGAAACGAGCTTTTCTAGCATTCGTTTTTTCCGGCAAACGCTCACATTCAATCGACAAAGAGTTACCAATATTTTGTCGACGCGTCTCTGGATTCTGTTTGGATACACCCATTGCTCGAGCGATATACTCGGAACCTTGTTCAATACACGTGTAACCGTCCCATGTTTTGCGATCGGGGGAGCTCGCCAACGGTAACTCCGGCTCCGAAGGCTCAGAGCTATAGTCGTCAAAATACAAAGTGTGCGTGGCCGCATTTGCCAAACACATCGACGATAGAAAACAGAATACTCCTGAAAATACAAAAAAACGGGCACTTATTTTTTTAGACATATGAATTCATCTCCTTCGATACGAACGATCGATTGTTCGCAACTTGAAGGGTAATGCGCTCGCGATCAATTTAATTACTGCGGTGCATTACACAGACTGTTGACACGATTGCATGAGCCGCCCACAAGTAGCCGGGTCGAATCAAACCATCTCATTCCCAAACGAACGCCGAGAATCGCCTACTCACTCACACTCTCTGACTGTTTCGAACGCCACACTTTAATAAAAGAACAGAACGTTCCAACCGTATTCCACGACGTGGAGTCCATTTGAAATTGGTTTATTACACTTATAATTGATAATAAACAGTCGTGCGTCATTTAACCACCAAAACAGGCAGCTACTACTATCAAAGCTACCTCCTGCGAAAGATCCAGGAATCACAGGGTAAAAACCCCTCATATTCAATGCGAAGCTTCTCGCGAAAACTCGGCGTCGATGTCTCCATTCTTTCGAAGGTCATTTCTGGAAATCGACTGCCTTCACTGACGTTCAATCAAAAGGTGTTCTCGCAACTCAAACCGACTCCCATCCAACTCAAGAAATACGAAGCATCCATCGCCGACGCATTTGGAAGCACACCTTGGAGACACAAAACTCTCTCCGTAAAAACTGCGATTCGACGAAAAAGAAACTACATCCAAGAAACTGAACTTAGACCAGAACAAATTTCCTTCCTTAAGAACTGGTACTTTTTTGCGATTCTTCAACTCTCCGAGACCGAAAACTTCGTCAGCGATTCTACTTGGATAGCGGATCGACTCGGTCTCACGCACGAAACAACAGAAGAGGCATTGTCGACGCTAGAGGAGTTAGGCCTGCTGGATCGCAAATCGTTACCCTGGAAGAGAACTCATGGACGACTGACCATGGGAGACCCGAGCCAAACCGGTCCACACCACAAGAGCAGAATGAAGCAAATCATTGAGCATTCTCTCCATGCCCTAGATACCGTACCCATTGAAAGCAGAAGCCACAACAGTCTGACCATCGCCATCGATCCAGATCTGATTCCTACGGCTAAAATGCTGATCGATGAATTCCTGGATGTGCTCGGCAAGAAACTCTCGAGCAAAAAAAAGTCCGTTTATGAAATACAAATTTCTCTTTTTCCATCGGAGAACAAAAAATGAAATCGCGTTCAATCATTCCACTGAGGTTTGCTGCAGTACTATTACTGGGGTTCATTCATTCACTGGCGTTGGCGGGTGGAGATAAGGGTCATGCCGGAGACATTCGGCTCTTGGGGCGCGCGGAAATTGAGTCTGTCATCAAGACCCAGCTCAAATCAGAGCTCAAAAAATCAATCCGTTCATTGCTCGATTCAAATCTCTCTGACGCCGATTCAATCCGTATTAGGGAAATATTGAATCGCGTGGGAGTTGAAGAATACTTGAAAGATATCGAGAAGTCTCCTTATCAAATTCAAGAGAAATGCACGGATATTACAGGTCAAGAAAGAGACGCCACTGCGAACCCAAACGACCGAAATGGTGCGATCTGTTGGTCAGCTCTACATATAGCGAGCGCACCCCGGAATGCATATTTTTTCGATCTCGTCTCAATCGCTTTTCATGAGCACCTCCATCACTTTGACTCCCTGGGGGGACCAAACGAGTTTAGAGATTTAGGGCACCAGATTGTGCTGAGCTTCAAGAAGTCGATGGAGAACATTGATCAAAACAAAAAAGGCAACCGAGTCTACATCCAAAGCGATCAAATGCCGCTCTCATACTATTTGAATTTTCTTCAGCCAATCTTGGAGTACAAAAACTGGATACCCCAGCTCATTCGCGATCAGTCAGACGTTCTTGCGCCAAGAAATGACGATCTTTGGATTTCTTTTCATCACAGCGTCTCTCACAAGAGCTGCGCATTTCGATGGATTACTCGCACGGGCGGCGTCGGCGCCTGGAGAAAACCATACGAGGACGATTATGACGTTCGCATGACCCCGGTTTTCAAACAACGAGAGGCCTTTGCCCTCCTGAAGAGGAATGAGTACTCCGTGCAATGGTCTGACAAACTGCTGAGGAATCAGCTGAAATGCGCCGAGGTTTACTTAGACTTTTTTAAATCCGAAATTCCCGCAGCACCGAGTCCGTAGAATACAGGAAATTTTGGCTAACGAAATGAGAGGAGTTGGAGTCTCTGTGGTGAGAGAAACCAACCCCATCATCTCTTCTAATGTCCGGCGAAATCAGACGTAAACGCGTACCAGTCGTGGATACCGCCCGGATTGTGCTCATCACCGTAGGCGTCGTCTTCGCTGCGATCGAACGCGTAGTAGTAGAGCGGCCAACCGTTGAACGTCAGTTGATAGCGAGGTTTGGATCTCGTGCCACGATTCAAGACATCGAATCCGGACTTGTCGGATTCTTGGCCGTCGAGACCATACACTTCAACTTCGCCGTTGTGCTTTTTCAGCTCGGCAACTTCTTTGGCGTTCAGAAGCACAGCTGGCCAGATCTCAACGCAGGCGCCGGTGCAGGTGGAGGACCTGGAAGCGACGTCGTTCTCAAACGTATAGAGGACTTTTCCGGTGAGCGCGTAGGCGACTTTCTCTGCGCCGCCGATCTCGACTTTCACTTCTTTGAGGGCGAGCTCATGGGCAGAGGCGACTTGAGCCGTCCAAGCCAACGCCATCGCCAACATCCAGCCGAATTTACTTTTAATCATGGTCTCTATCCTTACTATTTTAGTGGGTTACTATTCGGCTGACACTCAAAGCGGCGCAGCCATGACGAATCCTTACCGCGCCCCTCCCGCGACCAACACTGAACTTACCTCAAACAAATGATGCGATTTGATGTGTTTAACCCGACTGGTCAGGGCTGTTACTCGGGGTCTACGCTCCTCCGAGTCGTGAACGGATATTCCGTTGACCCGATTTGACCCACGATGCTATCCGCAAACACCATGAAACCGATGATATGGATTGCAATTCTCAGCCTTGGGATCTTCTTCGATCAAGCGAGTGCATTCGACTCACCCACACCTCGTCCGATGCCGCCGATCTATCAAGTACCTGTCCCGGAGCAGCTTCGTCCTTTGGCCACTTTCGCCTTGGAGAATTTCGAACAGCGGGAAAATCAGCGAAACAAGAGCTTGTTCATTTCTTACGATCTGCCCCAACTATTGGTGGGTGATCCGAACGTAAAAATCCGATTTTATGGCAATAAAGGTCGTGACAACGTTTACCGTCTACAAGGGGATAACGGATTTGCAAATTGCGTTGAAACTCCGACGCACGAGTACGTCTGTCAGGTTCAATACCAAAACCTCGTGATCAATCGCGGTGCCGTCTGGAATCGCATTCAACAAGTATCTCGTTCGGATCGAGAAGCCGCGCTCAGAAGCCGCGTCTCCCTCGCGTTCGAAAAAGAACCCGTTGGAATTGTCGTCTACCGATAAGTTCATCGACGGAAATCTCATCGCTTGAAAAGAACCGCGCTCAAATTCCGATCAACGAAGCACTACCTTCGATTTCAACGAGGTAACTACGAGCAGGTCATTTCAGCGACGGTGGATCGAGAGAAAATCCGCATCTCGGTTCATGACATTCCCTGGGTCGTTGGCTCCCTAAGTTTCACCGGACGGACACAAGAAGCGCAAGCCCTCCTCGTCCGCTACGAGAATCGGCTTTCGGCTGAACTCCTCATCATCGCTCAGTTTTTCTTGGCCGTCACGCTCACACGTCACACGAAATATTCCGAAGGCCGCGAACTATTCGCTAAAAATCTTCGACTTGGACAAAAAACCCGTTCACCGACCGCGCGTTTTTTCATCGAGCAAGGGATCGGATTCTACCGGTTTTTTTCCGGGCAGGCTCGCATCGCTCGAGTCCGCGCCGAGCGCGCCCACACGGCCGCGACCGAAGGCAATTTTCTCTATGGGCGGGTCTTAGCACTCGACCTACAGGGCCACTCAATGATCGAGTGCGGCGAAATTCAAGCGGGTCTAGAGTTCCTAGAGCGCGCGACGAAGCTCAGCATGAAACTCGGGGACGGTTCGCTCTCCGAGAGCATGACGAACTCGCAAGCACTCTACCGATTGCAATTCGGCCTCGGAGGAGCTGATTCCATTCATCATGCTGAGAGCCGGCTCGTTCAGATCTCCCGCGAAGACACCTATACGGAATCCTCGCTCCTCCTTGAACTTGCTCGACAATACCTGTGGCGCGGTCGAGGCGACCAAGCCAAACGAGCATTGGACCGAGCATCGCAGGTAATTTTTTCCACCCAAAACCGACGTCATGAAATCATTCTCAATCTCCGCTTCGGCGAGCTCCTCATTCATCAAGGCGATACCGCGCAGGCGCTCAATTACCTTCGCTCGGCAAGAGCGCTGCTGCACCCTGGGATCGATACTCGTTTTGAGCTCGAACTTCTGGCACTCGAGCTCGAGGCTTGCACCGAACTCGGATGGGACAAACACCTGGAGTCCCTGAAGAAAAACGCCGCTCAACGACTTCGTCTCGACTCGGGAACGCTCGCGGGACGAGAGATCGCCCGGCATTGTCCGGAGATCAAGCTGACCAGGACCTTTAAACGAAATGTCGACCGATTCGGCGACCTTTTGGATTCTCTCGTGGATCCGACCCCAGAATCAATCGTCGCCTGCGCGGAGTCCGGGTACTTGGGACTCCTACCAAAGGCACTGAAAATACCGAGGGGGTTTCAAGGAATATACTTAGATCCCATCCCGGGGGCGATACTTTTGGTTCACCGCGGGATCGTCACGCTCGTTCCACACGTGTCACCTCAGATTCGACGACTGATTCTCGAACTTGCGCAACGAGAATGCTCCAAAGAGGACTTGGTTCGAAAAATTTGGAAATACAAATACCATCCGCTCCGGCACGATCCTCTCGTTTATCAGTCGATGAACCAGGTTCGAAAAATCCTGGGAGAATTCTCGAATTGGATCGTCACAAATGAATCCGGCTACAGTTTCCAGAGCGGCTGTCAAATCATTCGTCCTCAGGCTGATCCGTTGCTCGAATTCACGACCACATCGAGCGCCACTCGAAAAACGGAGATCTCGGATCAACTTTCGCATCATGAGGATTCACTGAACTACCGACAGCGCAAGATCCTCACCCTTGCCGGCAAACGTGAAACGGTCGATGTTCGCTCACTCTCACGAGAACTCTCGACCTTGCCTCTCACGATCTCACGAGATCTCTCCAAACTCCGCCAACTGAACCTACTCGTTCGCATGGGCAAAGGCCGCTCGACTCAATACGTCCTCAAACAGTGATTGGATGCGCACGCTCATCGAGCGTTTGCAGGATCAAGGTCAATGCGAAATAGTTGAAAAGCATTCCCGCCTCACTGAATTGATGGGAGATCCGAGACCCAAAACCCAGCGCAAAAAAAACGGTGAGACATGCGAGATAGGAAATTCGAACCCGGAATCGACTCGGGAATACTACCGATACCGCCATCAATAGTCCGGCCAATGATTCCATCGCACCGAGCAGGTGAAAAGTAACTCCCAAGCCTCCTGGAAAATGAATGAAGAAAGTGGACGAAAAACGCTCTACAAACCAATCTGGTGTTTCCTGAGTTAACTTCTCGACGCCCGCGTGCAAGAACGTAAACGCTAAAAACGCCCGAAACAATTTGAACGCGAACAAGTTCGAACTCCAGGCTTGGACCAACCGCTCCTTAAACATCGTTTTGATTCCTTCTCTTGAGCGCGAGAAACGTATCCTCGCCGACGAAACGTCGCTCCACTACTTCGAACGAGGCGGCATTCGCCAATGAAAAAAGCGGCGTTACCCGATGTTTTACTCCCCCAGTTAAGCGAGGAGCGATCGACACTTGTAACTCATCATAGAGGTTCAATCGAATCATCGCGGTCAAGAGTCGTGGACCACCTTCGATCAAAACCCGGAGTTCCCTCTCATATCTCAAATTCGGCACTGCACTCAAGGCATCGGATAGGCTCACCCCAAACTGGTCGTTCGAGAAATCTAAACAAGCCTCGACGAGACGCAGGCGTCCGCCCGTAAGTTCCGCAAGTCCACTCACGTCACCCACGACATACGTATCTCGCTGCCCACCTTGAAGATCCTCGCGAATCACGCGGCGTTCCTGAACGGACGCTTCTACCCAACAACGTCCCAACGCACCTCGCGGATCAATAATCACGCGAGCCGGCTGGGAACTCAGTCCCATCTCCGCGCCGTTTCTCACGGTCAATTGGCAACGATCATTCAGATAGGTCGAAGCACCGACTGCAATCACATCGTAAGAGCGACGAATTTGGTGCGTGAGGAATCGTTCTTCGGGGCCACTGATCCACTGGGAACTTCCCGTATCATCGCAAAGCTGCCCATCAATGGTCTGCGCCCACTTCAGGTCGTATCGGATTGCGCGCATGGTTTTCTCTACTTCGTTTACGAGAGCCAGAGAGAGCCGTCGCCGAGGCGATGCTGGGTGCGAATGTATTTGGCTCGAAGATAGTTCCGGTTTGCTTCCTTAAGGTAGACGCCAGTCGGGACTTGCTCAACAACCTCGATCCCGAGCGTTCCCAGGTTCTCTACTTTTTTCGGATTGTTCGTCAGAAGTCGGATTCTAGATACACCCATGGCCTTGAGCATCTGCGCGGCGACGACGTACTCCCGTTCGTCCTCGCCTAGCCCGAGCATCTCGTTTGCCTGATAAGTGTCGTAGCCACGTTCCTGAAGTGAATATGCATCCAGTTTGGCATAAAGGCCGATTCCACGCCCCTCTTGCCGAAGGTAAAGCAGAATTCCACCCCGCTCTCGAAACGTGGTCATAGCTTCATCCAACTGATCGCCACAATCACACCGTGCAGATTGGAAAACGTCGCCCGTCAAACACTCAGAGTGAACTCGCACCAGTGGTATTTCATTCGAACCCACTTCGGGAAAACGAAGCGCGATGTGCTCGCCTAAATCGGCCAAGCCACTGAAAGTCGAGAATTGCGCCGACCCCTGATCGAGCGGAATGGTGACGGTGTTGCGGATCGTAGCGTTTTGAATCTGCATTTTTAAAGCTCCAGTAACGGAAGTGATTTCCGTCCTGAACACTCATACGTCAGGCTCAGAGCGACCGCAGCTTAACGAGTCTTCGGGTTGATGATGCGATTTGATGTGATTAAACCCATCAGCGCCAGACTCGGTTTTAAGAATGCACACACTCCAAAAGCGGAGCTCCGCGAATTACGGCAAACGAGCCGAAGCCGGAGTTGCTGTCACATAGCTGATCCAATCAAAATGCTGAGAGAGATCGAGCTCTACCCCATTCGGTCGTTTCGAATTGTTTTCATTGAAAAAATACCGAGCATTCTGAACCGGCAATTGATTTGACGAATAGAAGCCTTCTGGGACGTTCTGATCGTTCATTTGTTTTTCAAACGATTCGCTCGCGACTGGGCTCAAATACTCGCCATCCAGACCAGTAACCTGATACGCCGTTTGAAAAAGTGTTTGATACTTCGACCCACCGATTTCCTGTTCGATAAATCCGCCGACGGACTTCATGCCGGTTTGGTCGGTCCACCAACGTGGTAATTCAGGACGCTTCGTCACATGACTCGTGTGCATGATCAAAACGAATTTTTGCCGCTTTCCGAAAAATCTACGCTGTTCGCGTAAGTTTTCGTACATTCCACGGTCTCGATATTTCCAGTTTGCCAGCATATCTTGCTCGAGCCACCCACGTTTGAGTTGTCCTTGGCGCGAAATAGCCGAATTCGAAGCCAAAACAAGTTCATGGGAATCCTGTTTTCCCAAGAGTCGCACGACGATTCCCAGGTGCACTTGGATCCATCGTTGTAGGCGAGTCAATTCGAGCATGCATTTTTCGAACTGCTGCTCGGTGTACTCAAATTTGTTCTCGCCCACGAGACGCATGATCTCGGCCCACTCTTCTGAAGTACTCGAATGCCCCGGACAAGTTGTTCTGACCGCTTCGATCCGAGAGCCAATTAAAGATTGATCAGATAGAGCGCCTTTCAAGCGATCAAAACGCTTTTGAAAATGGGCAGGCTCCTCATAATGATCGATTCCATTGAGAACAACACGATCACGCGGATGCACTTGATTCCAGCGACATAGCCATACCATCAAGTCGCGGTCTTCTACCGTTTTAGTCCAGATCGCTTTTGCCTCGTTGGTGCCGTCACCGTCACAAATACCGTTTAAAACGTAGTCATAAGCAGGTTTTCCCAGGAATACTTCGTTCTCGAGATAAACCTGACGAAATCCATGTTCTTGAACGAGAGTCTGCACCCATTTCATTTGTTCGCGCTGAAAAGCCTGAACACCATGTGCACTCTCGCCAATACCGATTCCTCCAACATGGCGCGAAAGTGTCAATTCCTGTGCCTGAACGCCAGAAATACTCAGTAAGATCGGCAACAAGAACTTGAGCTTGATACGATCGATCAACATGAATGGTCCCCTTCTCATGAGTGTTGAACCGACGAGAGTTTCTGCTTGAACCGCTCGATGTAGCGTTTACGCATGGATTCAGTATCTGGAACCTCTACCGAAAGGTTCTCGACCGCGCATTTCTCGGTCAAAATCATGCGCCAATCAGAGACGCTCTCGGCCTGGAACGCGGCTTCTTGGACGATGGCATAAAGTTTCTCGCGCGAAGCGCCGTTCTTAAGAATCAGATCATGAAGGACCGCGCTCGACATCCAACCGAATGACTCCCGCCACTTGGCTTCCACGCGCTCCTCGTCGACTTCGAGTTTACCGAGTAAATCGTTCAGACGACGCAGTGAATACGAGAGAATGCCAAAATGATCTGGGAGCATCATTCGCTCGGCACTCGAATGAGAAATATCTCGCTCATGCCAGAGCGCGCAGTTCTCAAGCGCCACGATGACTTGAGATCGAAGCATACGAGCCATTCCAGTCAGATTCTCAGACGAGATTGGGTTTTTCTTCTGCGGCATCGCGCTAGAGCCTTTTTGCCCTTTGGCGAATCCTTCGGTGACCTCGCCAATATCCGAATGATGCAAATGCCGGATCTCTACCGCAATTCGTTCGATCGCCGAAGCGGTCAATGCACCAATCGAGATGAGCTGGGCAATTCGATCGCGAGGAATCACTTGAGTGGAAACCGGCTCCGCGGGAAATCCGAGTTTGATCGCAACTTCTCGTTCGATTTCGGGAGTCAGAATCGTGTAGCTTCCCACCGCCCCAGACATCTGAACCGTTAGACCGTTTTGAGCGAACGACTCGTAGTCGGCGCGGCGACGCTTGAACTCCTCGTAGAACGATAGAAATTTTTGGCCAAAAACCATCGGCTCCGCGTTCATCCCGTGCGAACGCCCCATGGCGACCAGGGTCTTGTAGCGTTCAGCGAGCTGCCCGAGTGTTGCGATCAAGGCGTCGAGGTCTTTTTGACAAACTGCCAGCGAGTCCCGCATCTGAATCGACAACGCCGAATCGATGATGTCCGACGATGTTGCACCATAATGAAAAAAACGACCGACCGACTCCTCGACTTGCTCGGTGATGCTCGTGCAAAACGCGATGACATCGTGACGAGTGACCCGCTCGATCTCGTCGATGCGTTCCGGTTTGATTTGAACAGCCGCGAACGCAGCCGCCGTACCAGAGGGTACCATCTTGCGCGCCTCCAGCGTCTCGAGCAGCGCCACCTCTACTTTTAAGTAAGCGGCGAATTTTGCGTGATCGGTCCAGAGCTTCGAAATATCGGCGACTTCGTAACGAGCAATCATGGATTCGGCAATTCCTTAGGTGAGGTTTTTTGTTTTTGCGCGGGATTCGTTCGCGATTTTTTCGCGGTATTCCCGAAGTTTTTTCTGAATTTCCGGGTGCGATACACCGATGATCCGAAGCGCAAGCAGCCCAGCGTTCTCCGCATTGTCGATCGCAACCGTCGCGACCGGGATGCCTTTGGGCATCTGTACGATCGAGAGCAAACTATCCATGCCTGAGAGCGCCGTCGTCAGCACTGGAACTCCAATCACCGGAAGCACCGTGAACGATGCCAACATTCCCGGCAAGTGAGCTGCTCCACCCGCACCTGCAATGATAGCCGCCGCGCCGTTTTTCTCAGCTTCCGCCGCGAAAGGTCCCAGATCCTCAGGCGTGCGATGAGCCGAGACCACGCGTGCCTCGACCGTCACGCCGAAGTGCTCTAACACTTCTTTCGCGCGTTTCATGACTTTCCAATCGCTGTCGCTTCCCATGACCACATAGACCAATGGTGTTTTCATGACGTGCCCTTTCCATAGCCGGCTTGTTCCACAAGCCTACGAAGTTCGACTCGATCGCTCGGATCGACGATCACCGCATGCCCGAGTTTACGACCGGGGCGGCTTTCGGTTTTTCCATAATATTTTTTCTCGATCTCGAGCGGCGGATCGATCGGCGGCATCGGAAAATCAGAGTCCACGACGGGTCCGGCTCGGCGGCCGAGCAAGTTAATCATGACGGCGTTTTTTGCGGACATCTCCGCTTGTGGATAGATCGCTGCGATCGAGCGCCCCAACGCCAATTCCAACAAAATACGAAATTGACTCCGAGGGGACGCGTTGATGGTTAGATGAGCAGAATTGTGCGGACGAGGCGCGCCTTCGTTCATGAGGATGCGACCGTCCCCAGATTCTAAGAACTCGAAGTTAAATAAGCCGCGCCAACCCAGCCCGCTGAATTTCTCTAGTGCCGACCGCACCTCGGCTCGAATGCGCTCACCCTCACCTGGGCTCGCTTCCCAACGGGAATAGACGACGCCGCACGTGGCTCCGATCTGGATGGACTCCAGGCAAGGCAAATAGAGTGCGCCTCCTTGGCCATCGAGCAACACACCTTGGGCGAACTCTCGTTTCAGGGAAATACGTTCTTCGAGTAGGAAGTGACTATCCTCACTCCGCTTGAATGATTCCATTTGAGGCAAAAGGTCTTCTCGTCGATCAACGAATCGTACTCCGTATCCGTCGTAGCCGCGAGCCAACGTCTTGAGCACGGCTGGAAATGGGAACTCTTCGGCGTCGACCGGATCACGACCGATGATTTTCCACTTCGGAGACGGGATCGCTAGGCGAGCAAAAAGCTTGCGTTGATTTTCCTTGGATTCAAAATTTTCAAATGCGTCTGGATTCGGGAACGTCCGGACCGAAGCTTCGCGCTCCAACCGCCTCAATTCATCCGCCGTGAAAAACTCATTTTCGAGGATCAGGACCTCGACGCGGGTCTGGCGGACGGATTCCAATAGTTCGTCAAAGGTCTTGTAGAGGCGATGCCAGCTTGGAAATTGAGAAGCAAAACTCGAGCGCGGATCCAGACCGAACGAATAACAAGAAACGGTTAGGATTTCAGGTGAAGCAGTAGAGATTTCTTGAGCGGCCTCGCCCAGCATCAGTGCGAGTTGTCCGTCGCCTAAAATTCCGATCCGCATGGCTCGAGAATAGTATAGTTCGCGGCGTTTTTGCATCAGCTAAGAAGCCTTCGAACCATCTATTTCCTTGAGTCGTCCTAGCACACTGCACTTTGCACCAAACGGAGTAGAAATAGATTTACCTGGAGCGCCGGGCGGTTTACTTTTTGGCCTCACCCATCGTGCAGTTTTCGAGAACCTTTTCGACTGGAGGATTCCGAACATTTAAGGGTAAAAAAGCGGATTTTTGTGAGACGCTCCAACCCTGAAAATGATCGTCGTCTTGTCCGGTGGATTTGATTTTTGAAAATCAGCACGGCATCGCGTGGCCCTCAGTATTGAACTACTCGGGGAGCCAGGCCAAGGAGCTCATGGATGTGTGGCATTGTCGGAGTCATCGGTCCCCAGTTCGCTTCTCGTGACGTCTACCAAGCCCTGCTGATGCTTCAGCACCGTGGACAAGATTCCGCCGGGATCTTGAGCGTCGACGCAACCCGCGGACAGTTCCACCTGCACAAAGCACTGGGACAAGTCGCCAACGTGTTCACTGCGGATCGAATCGCGAACCTTCCCGGAGACTGTGCGATCGGGCATACACGGTACTCAACGATCGGAGCCGTTCGCGAAGGCGATCTGCAACCGATGGCCATCTCACACCCGACGGGCGTCGCGATGGTGCACAACGGAAACCTTTCGAACCAAGACGACTTACGTTCCGCCCCTAAAGCCAAAGGTCGGATGTACCTGAGCGGCAATGACCTCGAAGATATCCTCCATTCTTTTGCCGACTCCTACGATCCCAAAGCGGCCACTTTTGAGGGGCTTGTTCGCAGCGTAAAAACAGTCTTCGACCATGCCGAAGGCGGTTACGCCGTCGTCGGCGCCCTTGGCAACGAGGGGCTTTTTGGATTTCGTGATCCTCACGGCATTCGCCCACTTCTGCTAGCAACCCGCAAGGAAGCAGATGGAACCCGATCCGTTGCGCTGGGATCTGAAACCGGTGCTCTGAAATTCTTAGGGTTCGAGATTGAACGCGACATCAAGGCGGGCGAGGTCATTTTCATTCCCCGAAATGGCGAATGGAAAACCGCCGTCCTTACGGACCGAAAACCACTCCCCTGCCAATTCGAATGGGTCTATTTCTCGAGCGCCGACTCATCACTCGAGGGACGAAACGTTTACGAAGCGCGCCTCCGCTTAGGGGCATTACTCGCCGGCAAGATCCTCAAGGAATCGGATCCGAATCGGTTCGATGTCGTGGTCTCCGTCCCGGACACTTCGCGTCCGGCCGCGATCGGTCTCTCTGAACGACTTCACATTCCGCTCCGCGAAGCGCTCATTAAAAACCGCTATGTCCAGCGCAGTTTCATCTTGAGTGGGAGTGCCTCACGATCACTGGCCGTGAAAAACAAGTTCAGCGTGGTTGATGAACTGGTCGTCGGCAAACGCGTGCTTCTCGTCGATGACAGCATTGTGCGCGGTACGACATCGCTTAAAATCATCGAGCTTCTCAAGCAACACGGCGCCAAAGAAGTGAGCCTCGCCAGTACTTGCCCACCGATTCTCCACCCGTGTTTTTATGGAATCGCGTTCCCGACGCACGAAGAACTCATCGCCTCTGGCCGTACGCTGCCACAGATCGCAAAAGAGATTCGTGCGGATGGTATATTCTATACGGATTTGAATGACCTCAAAGATGCTCTGGGGCGAGATGATTTCTGTGATGCTTGCCTCACCGGAAATTATCCTTACCCGGTTCACGGCAACGCTCCGGGAGAGAATTCATGACCGATCATCGCAGCCCCGGCACGCTGATCTATACCGGATCGACTAAGGATATTTTCGCCGCCGATGCGAACGAGCTTCTCTTCCGTTTCTCTGACCGCTATTCGATTTTCGACTGGGGACAGATGCCGGACGCCATCCCCGGCAAAGGCGTCGCGTCCGCGCAGTTCGCGATCGCGTTTTTCGAACTGCTCGAGGCGCACAAAATTCCGCACCACTACTTGGGCCGCGGCCCCACAAATGATTCGTTTCTCGTGCGCGAGGCCGAATCGAATCGGAACGATCCGGAGTATTTCCAATCGAGACCCACCCACGCATTCGTTCCACTCGAAGTCATTTTTCGCCTGGGTGTCCCGGTCGGCTCGTCACTTTTGAAACGATACAAGACGCTTCAGGACTGGCAGAGAGCCGGTTTCGATCGAGCGTATAGTGAAGGTGAGAAACTCCCGCACCCACTCGTAGAATGCACCACCAAGTGGGAACCGACGGATCGATTCGTCGACGCGACCGAAGCAAAAAAAATCGCCCATCTAAACGATGCCGAATGGAATGGACTACAGTCTCTCGCATCTCAAGTTGCCGTCATACTTCGTGAACGATTTGCGGAGAACGGCGCTGAACTCTGGGACGGCAAGATCGAAATCGCTTTTCTTCCCGCCGCTCGTGATGACGAACAGACTCGTCAGTTTCAAGTCGTGGATAGTTTGGGGCTCGACGAAATTCGGCTGACACTGGACGGTCGACCACTCTCTAAGGAAATTCTGAGACAGCACTACCTTTCGTCCAAATGGTTCGCGGGTTTGCAAGACGCTAAACAGCAGAGCCGGGATCAATTCAAAAAACTCTGCTTGAGCACGGTCGGTGGACCGGAGCCACTTCCAGTGGAGCTACTACGTGCGGTGACTGAGGTCTATCGCCTCTCTCCAGCACTGCTAGAGACTCCAAGGACGGATACTCGAGAGAAAATTGAAACCCTAAGAAAGGAACTCCAAATCGCATGCGCATCCTTCTCTTAGGTGGAGGTGGTCGAGAACACGCTCTCGCCTGGCGTTTAGCCCAAGATGCATCCGTCGAGACGGTCGTCGTCGCACCGGGAAATCCAGGAATGAATTTCTCCGCCCAACACGACGCTTCGATCAAAATTCGTTGCACCGGAGTCGAACCGGCTCTCGATACGATCGATGAACTCATTGCGTCTGAGCGGATCGGTTTCGTCGTGATTGGACCCGAGAAATATCTATTCGAAGGCTACAGCGATCGCATCGAAAAACTGGGCATCCCCGTTTTTGGCCCTTCGCAAGCGGCATCGTTTCTAGAGTCCTCAAAAATCCGCTCTAAAATCCTCATGCGGGACGCCGGTATCCCAACCGCTGATTTCGAAGTCGCGCGCACCTTCGACGACGCGCTTGTGCTTCTCAAACAAGATCGTTGGAGTTCGGGCGTTGTACTCAAGCTCTCCGGCCCAGCAGCCGGCAAAGGCGTTTTCGTTTGCCCGGATCGCGCTGAGGCCGAACAAGTCCTCGCGCAAATGAAAGCACATCCTCCTTCCGGTTCCGAAGAGGGCCTCCTCCTCGAAGAACTCCTTTTCGGCAAAGAAGTCTCGCTTTTCTACCTCTGTGATGGCGAGCGATCCCTATTCCTGGGTAGCGCCTGCGATCACAAACGACTTCTGGACGATGATCGCGGCCCCAACACGGGCGGCATGGGCACCTATTCTCCGGATGGACGAATTCCAGAGCGAGATCTCGATAACGTCGAATCAAAATTCATTCTTCCGACTTTGAGAGAAATGAAAAAACGCGGAACCCCGTTTCGGGGCGTTCTTTTCTTAGGCCTCATCCTGAGCGAAAAAGGCGCGATGTGCTTGGAGTACAACGTGCGATTCGGTGACCCCGAGACGCAGTCTCTCCTCCCGAGGATCGAAGGGGCATTCGCCGATACTCTCCATGCCTACGCTCGAGGCGAGACGCCCAAACGTCCGATTCATCTGTCCGCAGACACCACCCTCCACGTCGTGAAATCCGCCAAAGGATATCCCGGCTTATTCGGAGAAAAAATCGAGAGCGGGAAACCCATCACCGAATCGCAACCTCATCGTGAGCCGGACGCCGTTTGGTTTTTCTCCGGCGTAAAAAAGCTCGACGAATCACTCGTCTCATCGGGCGGGCGAGTTTGCGGAGTCACCGTTCGCGGAACAAACCTCGCGGACGCGCGCCGTCGCGCCTATCACGCGATCGAAGACATCCATTTTGAAAACGCCCACTACCGCAAAGACATCGGAGTAGAACGATGAACGCCGCATCGATTCGGATCGCACTTTTCGCGTCAGGAACCGGAACGAACGCACTCAAACTCCTCGAGGAGTCCGCACCTCTCCACCGCGTGTCCATCCCACTTTTGATCACGGACCGCACGGACTGCCCACTCTTACAAGAAGTCCCAAAACGATTCCCGAAAACCAGAATTCTTTGTCTGGCTCCTGATCCATCGCTCCGAGGCGACGAGCGCAAAACTTCGCACGAGCAATCGATCCTCCAAGCGTTGAAGAGCGCCCAGATTGACTGGATCTTTCTCGCCGGATACATGCGCATCGTTGGCCCTGGCCTGATCGAGGCATTCACCGACGAAAAACATCAGACCCGCATCATCAATCTCCATCCTTCGCTTTTGCCCGCTCACCCGGGAATGGATGCGATCAATCAATCTTTTGAGTCACCATCCACGAGCGCAGGCGTGACGCTTCACCGCGTGGACGAGGGTGTGGATACGGGACCGGTTGTTCTCCAGTCGTTTTTCAATCGTGAGGCGACGGAAACTTTGGATTCCTTCCACGCGAGGATCAAACAATTAGAATGGACCGCTTATCCGAGTCTACTACGAGAACTCGAGGAGTTCGGAACGCTGCTTCAGACGCATGCGATTTTTCTTTCTACTGCACATGAGCGCGAAGGAATCGTCCTCTGGCTCCGCACGAGCGGACCTCGACTGAAGGCGAGCGATTTTGCGGCGATCGAAAAGCTCCTCAAAGATCCGGTCGATCAAACCCTCTTGATCGATCCGACTCCAGATGATTGGAAGAAGAACTCCTTCAAATCACTCCAAGTCGTGCGTTTCAGAAGCGGGGTCACAGACAATGCAGGCGCCGCGGTCTCGGAACTTTTCCGTTCACTTCCCGAATTCAAAGAGCGCGCGTTCATTCTCCATTCCGGTCGATACACCTACTTAAGTGCCGAAAACAGCGAGCCGCTTTTGTTCAACCCGCTCATCGAAGAGTCGATGACGTTCGCGTTCCCCGGCCCCCAAGCGTCGGAACTGAATCGCCCGCTCTTCTCGCGACCACGGACTGAACGCACAGAAAACGCAGAGACGATCCCTTTTCAAAATGCCGAGCTCAGCCAACTCAAAGAAATGAGTAAGCACGGGCACTGGGCGTTCTCCGAAGCCGAACTACTCGCGATTCAGGCGCACTATCGGTCCGTGGGACGCGAACCGGTCGATATCGAAATCGAGACCCTCGCTCAAACCTGGAGTGAGCACTGCAAACACAAAATTTTCCGAGCTAAGATCGACTACCAAGACGCGAACGAGCAGTTCACGGTCGATGGTTTGTTCGGCACTTACATCGCGGGTCCAACCGAAAAACTCCGCGATAAAAAAGACTGGCTCGTCTCTGTATTTCACGACAATGCGGGCATCGTGCGGTTCCATGAGAAACTCGACCTCTGTATCAAAGTCGAAACTCACAATTCGCCCTCTGCGCTCGATCCTTACGGAGGAGCCCTCACCGGTATCTTGGGCGTAAACCGCGACATCTTGGGCACCGGTTTGGGCGCCAAGCCCGTGGCGAATACGGACGTACTCTGTTTCGGTATGCCCGATGAGAAACGGGAGTTGCCAGTCGGCGTGCTCCATCCGAAAACGATTCTAGAAGGTGTTCACCGCGGCATCGAATCGGGCGGCAACAAAAGTGGAATCCCAACCGTGAACGGCGCCATGCTATTTCACGAAGATTTCTCGGGAAAACCGCTCGTTTTCTGCGGAACTCTCGGCGTCATCCCTCGCGAGGTTCAAGGCAAATCCGCATCCGAGAAACGACAAGTCGCAGGTGACCTGATCGTAACTGCCGGTGGTGCTGTCGGGTTGGATGGAATCCATGGAGCGACCTTGAGCAGTCTTGCGCTCGACCCCAGCACTCCGGCCACCATGGTTCAGATTGGTGATCCACTCACACAGAAACGGGTCACGGAATTCGTCCTCGAAGCGCGCGACCTGGGACTCTTCAGTTCCATCACGGACTGCGGTGCGGGCGGTATCAGCTCCGCGATCGGCGAGATGTCTGAAAAAACCGGGGGCGCCATCGTCGACCTGGATCGGGTACCTCTCAAATACCCGGGTCTCAAGCCTTGGCAAATCTGGGTCAGCGAGTCCCAAGAACGAATGACTCTTGCCGTTCCACCGGCACAGTATGCGGCACTTGAAGAGTTAGCTCGCAAACACGGCGTTTCGATTGCGAGCATCGGAAAATTCACAGACTCCGGGAACTTGGACCTGCGCTGGAACGGTAAAACGCTCGGTCAGCTCTCGCTTGCGTTCCTTCACAAAGGCGTGCCGCGCATGGAACTCAAGGCGCGCTGGAACGGACCAGAAAAACGAGTGAGCTTCCGTCCGGCCCCAAATAAGCCAATCCCCACAAGCCATTCCGAAATTCTCAGCACGATCTTGAGTGACCCAACCGTCGCTTCAAAAGAGAAACTCGTTCGTCAGTTCGATCACGAGGTCAAGGCAGCGACTGTCGTTAAGCCATTCGAAGGTGTGGAGAGCTCGCCGAACGACGGCGGCCTGCTTTGGATGGGGGCGTACGGGAATCCGGGCTTCGAAGGCGTCGGAATCGCTTCGGGAATTTGCCCGGATCTCTCCGACCAAGACGCCGGCCTGATGACGACGCTTGCGATCGATGAAGCAGTTCGAGGACTGATCGGGATGGGTGTGGATCCAAACTACATCGCACTCGTGGATAATTTCTGCTGGCCGGATCCGCTGCCTTCGCAATCGAACCCGGCTGCCGAACATCGTACGGCGCAACTGGTGCGCTCTTGCCGCGCGATCGCAGAAACCGCTCTCGAGTACGAGATGCCGTTCGTGAGCGGCAAAGACAGCATGAAGAACAATTACATCGGTAAGCTCACGAACGGCGCCCCGATCGAAATCGCCGTGCCTCCAACCGTACTGATCACTGCCGTCGGTAAACACCCGGATGTTCGACGGGCGATTCGCCCAGCCATACAGGTGGGCCGACACGTGTATCGCCTCGGAATCACCGGACAAGAGTCCCGTTATTTCGGTTGGATGCTCCCCTCGCGTTTCAAAGTCGAAAGCCAGCCCATCTCGGTTGACCGAAACGCCATCATTGCATTCTACCGAAAATTTTTCGCCGCCACTCAGCAGGGATGGATCGCAAGCGCACATGACGTATCCGAAGGAGGACTCCTCACCGCACTAGCGGAGAGTCTCTTTTTGCATCAATGCGGCTTAAAATTCGACCTCACCGATCGACTGAAATCCGCCGACGCGACGGCACTCCTCTACGGTGAGAACCCCGGTCAATTCGTCGTTTCTGTCTCTCCTGAAAATCGCGCAGCATTCGAGGCTCATTTCTCGGAGTCCGAGCGATGGTACTTGGGAGAAACCGACCGCACTGCTTGCCTGGAAATCAAGACAGTCAGGAACATCGAGAAAATTTCCATTCGCTCCATGTTCGATCTTTGGAGGAACGCACTATGAACAAAGGCGTAAAACGAGATGTGCTGGTCGTTTCTGGTGACGGAATCAATTGCGAAATCGAAACCGCTCGCGCGTTCGAGCAGGCGGGAGCGACTACCTCAATCGTACTCACGAATGAGTTGCTCGATCGCCCTTCGATGATTCTCGATCACCAGATCCTCGCGTTTCCAGGCGGATTCTCCTACGGAGATGAAATCCGAAGTGGCAAGCTCTTGGCCGAAAAACTCCGAACGGTCGCGACCGATCAGCTAGAGAAATTCCGGAATCAGGGCGGTCTCATGATCGGCATCTGTAACGGATTCCAAATCCTCATGCAGCTCGGGCTATTCGCGGAGAATCTCGGCGCCGTTCGTGAGCAGACCCTCAAGACCAACGCTAGCCACCAATTTCTCAATCGCTGGGTGGAACTTGAACTATCTACGGGTGCAAAAAATTCGCCTTGGCTAAAATCCTTGCCTTCGCGCATGTGGATGCCGATGCGCCACAAAGAGGGCCGGATTTTCGGCGATCGCCCCGACTCCTCTCGCGTAGCATTCAAATACTTAGAGGACGTGAACGGCGCGATCGACCAAATCGCAGCACTCCTCGATCCCACAGGCCAGGTGCTGGGAATCATGCCTCACCCTGAAGCGGCGCTTCAGCCGTTCCTCTATCCTTCGACGATCTCAAACGCGGAGTCGCATGCGAATGCCGCTCGTCAGATTTTCAAAAACGCCGTCGAACACATTCACTCGATTAAAACGGAGAATCGCTCATGAACGACATCCTGACCCCGAAACGCGCGCTCCTATCGGTTTCCGACAAGGCGGGAATTGTCGAGCTCGGTAAATTCCTCGAGTCTAAGAACGTCGAGATCTATAGCTCGGGCGGTACGAGCAAAACCCTGGAGCAAGCAGGCATCCGATGCTTGCCCGTCGAAAAACTCACCGGAAACCCAGAAGCGTTCGATGGACGAATGAAAACTCTGAGTTTCGAGATCTCAAGCGCCCTTCTTTATCGCAGGAATTCTCCAGCCGACATCGAGCAGGCGAAAAAACTCGGGATCGAGGCACTGGATATCGTGGTTGTAAATTTCTATCCGTTTGAGCAAGCCGCGCTCAAAGATCCCACCGAGCCCGAACTGATTGAGCAAATTGATATCGGTGGACCTACACTCGTTCGTGCGGCAGCCAAGAACAATGAAGCCGTCTCTTGCTTGACCTCGCCCGATCAGTACGCACCTTTTATGGCAGATTGGACTGCGAATAATGGCGTCACCCTAGAAATGCGCAAACAACTCGCTTCACGCGCCTTCGAAGCCGTCGCCTTCTATGATCTAGCGATCGCAACCGAGCTCGCCTCCCGTTTTGCGAAACCTCTCCGTTACGGCGAGAATCCACATCAAAAAGGCGTCCTGCTCTCTCGACACGCTCCCGGCAAACTGACGTCGGCTCGCATCCTCCAAGGCAAAGAGCTCTCTTACAACAACTGGTTGGATGCCGATGCCGCCTATTCACTCATCTCAGATCTCCATGCGATCGACGGACAGTCGACGTCTTGTGTTGTGATCAAGCATGCGAATCCCTGTGGAGTAGCATCCACTCGCGGTTCTCATTCTCCGCTCCCAACCGCCTGGGATTGTGATCCGGTCAGCGCGTTTGGTAGCGTGATCGCGCTCAATCGCAAACTCACCGCCGTCGAAGCACAGTTTCTCGTCGAACGCTTCATCGAGGTGATCATCGCTCCCGCTTACGAACCAGCCGCGCTTGAGCTACTAAAAACCAAACCAAATGTTCGCGTGCTAGAACTCGCTCCTCGCGTTCGCACCGAGCACGAGTGGGAGTTTCGAACGGTGGATGGCGGCCTCCTGGCCCAGACTCGTGATCGCCATGGCACGATCGGCGAGCGCAGGTCCCCAACAAAAATTCCTTTTCCCTCGAAAATGGCTCACTTGGCGGAATTCGGCACGGCCGTCATTCGTACGCAAAAATCCAACGCGGTTGCCTTGGTCACCTTGGAATCGAACGGAGACCTCCGCTTGCTCGCCTCGGGAGTGGGCCAACCGAACCGCCTCGATTGCCTGCGTCTTTTGATCACCCCTCGACTCAAAGGTTCCGAATTCGACCCTGAAAACACTGTTTTGATCTCAGAAGCGTTTTTCCCGTTCCGCGACTCGATCGACGAGGCCGCTCGTCTGGGTGTTCGCCACATCGTTCAACCAGGTGGCTCGATCAAAGACAAAGACGTCATTCAAGCCTGCGATGAATACGAAATCTCGATGATGCTCACGGGCATCCGTTCCTTTAAACACTAGTTAGATACACAAAGATGAAAAGCGACCGGACTCCTGTCCTGCTAAAAATTTTTCCTTCGGAAAAACCGCATCACGCTTTTTTAGACTCGTTTTCATCTTTGGTGCATCCAACGCAAAAAAACTTTGAAAATAGAAAGGCTCCCTCATGGACTACAAAAGCGCTGGCGTAAATGTGGATGAAGCGGATCGTTTTGTGGATCGTTTGAAAGGACTCCTCAAGTCCACTCACGATTCTCGAGTAATTGACGGCGTAGGCGGATTCGCTGCGCTCTATGAAATTTCTCCCGACCGTTGGCTCGCATCCGGAACCGACGGTGTCGGAACGAAGCTCAAGATCGCCCAGAAATTGGGGATACACGACACCATCGGGATCGATTGCGTTGCCATGTGCGTGAACGACGTGATCTGTACCGGCGCGCGCCCACTGTTCTTTCTCGACTACCTTGCGATCGGGAGCCTCGACCGCACCATCACCGATCCAATCCTGGATGGATTCATCCAAGGGTGCAAAGACGCCGGAGCCGCACTCATTGGTGGAGAAACCGCCGAGATGCCTGGAATCTACGCGCCAGGCGTATATGACTTAGCAGGTTTCGCGGTCGGAGAGTTGAACCCGGCAGATTGGATTTCCGGTAAAAACGCCAAAGCGGGAAATACGCTGATCGGCTTGCCATCCTCGGGTTTCCACTCCAACGGCTACAGCCTGATCCGCAAACTCGTTCAGGACGGAGAGCGAGAACTCGAAAAAGAATTGCTGACCCCAACTCGCATCTACGTCAAAACCATCCAAAAACTCCTCGGCGATCAGCGCGCGAACGTCACGGGCTTGGCTCATATTACGGGCAGCGGCTACCTGAACGTGCCACGCATCAATGAGGGCCTCGGTTACCACATCGCGACTCCGCTTCCTGAAGAGCGATTTCCGAACGCAATGCGAGTGATTCTCGAGCGCGCAAAACTCTCTCGAGATCAAGCCTATGAGACGTTCAATATGGGCATTGGACTCGTCATTGCCGTTCAAGACGCCGATCGAGCCATGAAACTCCTGGCGTCCGCCGGAGAATCTCCTTGGATACTGGGTCAAATCCGCGATGATTTCGATGGTGTTCGCATCGGATAGAAGGCTCACTCGGCAAGGTTTGCCGATCGTGGATATTGCCGCAGTCCGGTAAACTCAAAGTGATGGGCGTTCGTCTGCTTTTCATCCTCCTCTCGTTTTTCACCGCTTCCCGGGCTCACGCCCTGCCGTGGTATTTCGAGTTCGGCGGAGGACTCGCCAAAGTCAAAAATCCGAAACCTTTGCTCGTGAACGCCACGGGCAACTTGAGCAGTACTTTTCAAATCCCTATGACTTTGGCAATCGCGCTGCAATCTCGTCAAACCGCTCCTCTTTTTCACCTGGGCGTATCGCAGCGTTATTTCCAGGGAAACGCCACCACTGTGAGCGGAGAAACGGGCAGATTTAAGACACTGACCACCTATCCTGTTTTTCGTATTGAGCTCGGTAGATTGGTTCTCGGCGCTGGTTACACGAAATGGGTTTGGCAGGACATCAACTACCGAAAGAATCCCGCATCCGCGGTCCTCCTCGAGGGGAGTTTCCTGCTTCCAATCACGCCAGAAATTGATTTTGGTCTAAACGGCGCGGTTCAAAGTTTCAAAACCGACGCAGGTAGCGGCCCCAGGACCGTTGAATATGGAATTTTTTTTCGCCTTAACTACGGTTTTTCCGAAGAGCAGAAAACGTCCCGTCGCAAATACAAAGGCTGGCGCTATCCGTTCGGCGTTTGGAAACAGTAGTCTGTATCATTCAATTGCGTGATCGCGTTCAAACGGCCAAATCTGTCGAACTTTTCGACAGGTCCACGCCTTGCTCCACGTAATTTTCGAACGCATCTCTAGCCTCGGTTCTCAAGATCGGCGATAACCAGAGTCGTGCGTTTAACCCGAGTGATTCCAATCTTTTTAGCACTCTTCGGCGGTACGGTCTCGTATGCATCGAGCGAGCCTTGCTCAAGAATCGTCGAATACGCATGCACACCGAAACTCGTGCATGAATACAACTGGCATGTCCAAACCCAAATGACCCCGGGATATGCAACGCGAGAAAAAGGCTACCGAAGAGCGGACGAACATTTCACCGTTCGGTACGAACAAGCCATTCGGGATACGTTCCTTCATCGTCATGATCTCTTCGATGGGCGCGCGAAAACGGATCCCCGGCTCGAAGCAATGGCGAACCGTCTCTATGCCGAGAAACTGAACGAATTAAATACACTCGTGCAGGACCAACCGACCAAACGCTCCTCATCGTCGTCTTCGCCTCCGGCAGAAACGAAACGCCCAAGAGTCAATCTTCCGACCTGGCTCTCTCGACGACTGACCTTGCCGTCGATTCAGCGAGTAGCGGAAAAAAATCTGATTGCCCCACGAGAGCCGACCATTGCCGACATCCATTTGGCTACTGGATTCATGGCTGACGTGGTGAACGCGGCGAATGCCATCACGAGCGACGCTCGAGGCACGAGACTCCCCCCACATGTCCTTTATCCGTGGATCAATAAACTCAAAGCCGAAATCATTCGCAAGCATTTCGAAAAATTTCCCGAGCACCAAAAAGATACCGATTTCAAGCAAGACTATGAGGCCATTCGAGTCATTACTCCGTATGATTGGTCGGATCCGGAGCTGATCCTAGATGAAAAAACCGGCACTTACAGTTTTCTGTCGCCGTCGCATTTCACTTCCTTGGAGTTCCTGCAGAATGGCATCCACAAAGGCACATACCTACGTCTCTGTTTTTGGAACAAAACGACTGAGATCTTCAATCAAGCGGTTTACGAGAGTCAAACGAACGCTATCTATTTATGCCCAAGCCTACTTGCGAGTGCCATCCTCGCACCGGATCGTGAAACTGGGCTACTTCAGCTTGCGTTCATTTTGGGCCACGAGTTCGGACACTTCTTCGACGTGATTAAATACCATCCCGTGATCGCGGCTCGAATCAAGAACCACCAGAAAATGGGGCAAGTCGACCCGTTCTACGGTCGAGAAATTTTTCCAACCCCGACGCAACCATTGCAAGCGATCGACAGCTTTATTCACGAGTCTATCGCAGACCTTTACGGCTCGTATGGGCTACAGTGGCAGCTAGACCGCTCCAATATACCCGCTCAATACCGGGTCAAGGCAGTTGGCGAATCATTCCGCACTCAATGCGCAGCGCTTTTCAATTCGGACGGAATTCATACGAACCCTGTCTATCGCATCAATGAGAATCTTTTTGCGAATCCCGCACTCGCTTCAGCGATTGGCTGCAAGAGGTAATGATCAGTAGTCTTCGCCGCCGGCCATTTGGGTGTCCGGACGACGCATCGACTGATCCATGCGATGTAAACCGATGTAGCCGCTCAACCCCAGCAGGAGCAGGAATACCATCCCCGAACCAGCAAGCGCGTATGACCGACGAGTTCGAAACATTCGTCGATAGCGCACTACTTCGTAGAAGAATAGACTGATGCTGAACGCGAACGACCAAAGTACCGCGACTTGAAGCGCTCCTAGTCCTACTGCAATCACGATCGTCGCTAAGAGCGAGAGTTGGCTCGCTAACAGCTGAAACAACAAATAGGCGAGCCCGCCGAAAAGTACCGTGCATCCCACCATCCAACCCACTCTTGTTTTGAGTCGGCGTTCGATCGGAATATTTTCGGGAGCTCCCACAACAAATACACGCTCCGGTTGAATGCGGTTGGCGATGAGTCCGGCCAGGATGCACAGCCAATATGCAACGAGGGTGGAGAGAATCCAGCGGAGTCCATATCCCAAAACACTCTCCGAGCGTATGCCGATGCGATGGATATAACCACTCGTCCACAAGTCGAACGCGGGAGCGGGTAATAGGATCAATACCGCGACGACGCGCGACTTCAAATTGTAAGCGATCATCGAGGCGCCGCCCCAACGAATGAGCACTACCAAGAACAGGACTGTCCAAGCGGCGTTGATGTAGTGACTGACGCTTACGCCCATGCCCTCTCCCTTCTCCTTGAACTCTCTCGTGTAGACGGTAAAAAAGGCGCCTCCCATCTAGGAGGCGCCCTCTTCGCAGTTTTTTTAGTAGGAAAAATCGTTACTCCGCGACTTCTGCAAAAGCGTGAAGCGTTCCCGCCGCAGGCGGGATTTTCAGGAGGGCAAGGAGCCCGCCAAGCGGATAACGAATTTTCTTACGCTACTTCGCCTTCTCCGTTTGCCCGCAAGATCTTGCGCTTGTCGAGGCCGTATTTGTCGACCTTCATGATGAGACCGGCGCGCGAGATGCCCAGCTCTTTGGCCAAGCGGGACTTATTCCATCCCGTTCGCTTGAGGCCCTCTTTGATCATGGTGACTTCGAGTTCCTCGAGAGCATCTTTGAGCTTACCCGCGACGCGGACGCCTTGAACCTTGGCGTGCTCGCCGTGCTCGCGGATTCGGGTCGAGAGCAGTTCAGGTCCGACTACTTTTTCCTCGCCGGAGAGCACCACAAGGCGCTCGACTTCGTTCTCGAGTTCACGGATGTTACCGGGCCAAGTATAGTCGTAGATTTTCTCCATCGATCGCTTAGACAGCTGCTTGAGTGCGATGCCTTTTTCCTTACAGCCACGCGCCAAGAAGTGATCCACGAGGAGTGGGATGTCTTCTTTGCGATCGCGCAAGTTTGGCACGACGATATTGATGACGTTGATTCGGTAGTATAAATCCTCCCGGAACGTACCTTGCTCGACCATCTCTTTGAGGTCTCGGTTGGTAGCGGCAATCACCCGCACATCCACCTTACGCTGATCAGTAGAACCGACGGGAATCAGTGTTCCTTCTTGCAGGACACGAAGCAGTTTTACCTGCATGGTCGGAGTCATATCCCCCACCTCATCGAGGAAGAGCGTTCCTCGGTGAGCCGCCTCGAACAAACCTTTTTTGTCCTTGATCGCGCCCGTGAACGAGCCTTTCATATGACCGAAGAGTTCGCTATCAAGGAGGTTCTCGTTGAACGCCGAGCAGTTCACGGTGACGAACGAGCCGTCTTTGCGCGGACTATTATAGTGAATCGCTTTGGCGATGAGCTCTTTACCGGTACCGTTCTCGCCGTTGACGAGGACGGTGCTTTCGGAGTTCTTGATCTTCTCAAGCACCGAATAGAGGTCCTGCATCGGCTTGGCTTTGCCGATCATGTTCCCGTAGCTGTAGCGGGAACCCAGTTCGTTATTCAGGGCATCGATGCGCTCTTGGCGCTTCGAGATCTCGGTATGGTAAGTCAGGATCTCTTCGCCGACGAGGTCAACGAGTTCGACGAGGTACTTGCGCTCACCCTCGGAGAGAGGGCGCATACGACCGATCGCTTGCTCAAGGATCTCACCTTCGAGTCCGAGAGTGACGAGTTCATCGCGGGCTTTTTTGCGCTCGTCGTCGGTTAAAACGTGATCGACAAAACAATAAGCATAGATGCTGCCGTAGAAATCATTCCCCTTGGCGATTCGCGAGACGACAGCGAGTTCACATCCGGCTGGGCCGGGACGCGTGAAACTCTTGCGCTCATGATGGATGGCCTCTTCGTTGGCCTGCATGATGTGAGCGAAAAATTTTTCCCGGACGGCATCCCGCACCAAATGGTGCGCGAGCGGATTGCGTACTTCACGAGCCCGGTCAGCCGGATCGAAGTTACGGACAGATCCGCGATCATCTACGAAAAATACTTCCACGTTGAACCACTGAGCGAGGATGGTCTCGAGCTTCCGGATCACGTGGATGTGCTTTAGTTCTTCCCAATTAATCATACGAGCTCTACTCCCTATTCGAGCGCCAGGTGTGGGTATCTGGATCAGGACAGGGAATACCCGTCGCAAACCCAGAGGGGCTCTAAGTCATTTATCGGACAGTGGGAGTCAAATTTTAGGACAATTTGTCAAAAAGATGACAAATGCCAATTCTGTAGACCTATTCATCACTTAGAAGACACCCGAGATGGTGAGGCTTCTTAACAATTGTATGAACATCCAATGACTTGAAATACATACTCAAGGTGTAACTATTTGAAATACAAGACAGGTCTCCCTGTCTAAACACGAGGACTGCCCACGCACCCATTGGGTGGCAACTGGCTAGATTCCAATCAGCTGGCGCACGGATACGGTCAAAACGTCATCGATGGCCCTATTCACTACTCGACCATCCGCTGTCAGAACTATTGTCGCTGCCGCTATCAGAGCTACTCCAGTCCGAGTCGTTGTTGGATTCGGTCTCGTAACTTGGGGTGTCCGAATCGCGATCGTCGTTCACGTTGTCGTCGGTCACATCGTCCCAATTCCCGTCTTCATCGGTTGGATCCGTTGCGTCGCTGAAATCGCGCGCCTCATCCCCATCCAGTGCATCACGCTCCAGCGTCGTCTCGCTCGCATCTGGATTTCTCCAAATCACCTTGGAATCCGGATCATCCCACACGTGGATAGTCCCGTTCTCACTCGGGGCAAAAAGTTTTGCCGCATCGTCTCCGACCGCGGTCACGTTGCCAGTCGTATCTTCGATTCGGGTATAAGGAATATTGTCATAGGTTGACCGCGCCGACCATGAGACATCGTCCATCAGCCAATACCAGCGCTGCAGCATCCCCCCTTGGTAAGGGTTGCCGTAGAACATCGGATACATATAGAAATCCCAATAAGACTGTTCCCATTCAATATTGCGACCATACGCGGGTCGACTAAACGATTTGGCATCTGGACGAACTTGAACAGAACGGCTCAGAGAGAACATCTCATTGACCGATGCAATGAAGCTTGCCTTAGCGTTGTAAAGCGCGACGAATGTATCGAATGGAGATAGGTCTTTCACGTTTTCTAGAGCTACAAGCTCTTGATAAGCCTGCCGAAGAGATGCCAGCCATCGACGAGCGATTTTGTCGCGAGGAGAGACACTCTTTCCGTATCCATCTGCCGCTTTTTTGATGAAGTTTTTGGTCGCGGAAAACTCTTTCTTAAGAAGTTCAGGATCAGAGATCATCTTCTCTTGTTGCAGAAAAGCCCGGACGAAATGCGAAATAGCATTTCCGTAAGAATTTTCGGGGTCAACAATTTTTACCTGATACAAATTAACTTGGCCATTCGGCTGAATCGTTCTGAATTCCACTTCAAAACGACGGACCGGCTTTGACGCGATGAAATTCCAGTCATCGAATAGGATAGCCATGTCTCTTTGAATGCTATTATCGCCGGCCAACTCTTTGTTGAATATCTCGAGCGCTTTTGCATACGACTGATTGTCATAACCATTGGTGGGATAGACTTTGAATCGTCCCTGTAAAACAACCAGACCTTTTGGTTTAGTTTTCAGATACTCATCGATCAAGTACTGATTTGGATCGCCTTTCTCGAAATACTCAAAACAAAACTGCGACTTCAATCGAGCGGGAAGCCGAGCAAGAGAGTGGGTCAATAAATCAATTTTGGGAACCGTGAGTTTTAAGTTTCTGAATACCCTGAAACAACCGCGCTCTTCCTCGATATCGCGAAGCTTAATCCCGTACTCACTCATGCGACTTGCGGCATCAAATTTTTCATTGAAGTCCAAAGAAAACAAGGCATCTGCCAACTGCCGATCCGTGCAATCGGCAAGCACTGGTCCGGAAAAAAGGACGGAAAGCACCGTAAAAAAAATTCGACTTTGGGAAATCAAAAAGGTGGATTTCATTTCTTACGACCTTTCGAGCCAGACTTTTTCGGGGCCGGGGCTTCTCGGACAAACATCGTAAACTGGCCCTCATAGCCGGTTTTTTTATCTACAACTGTCTCATGGTGCTGTATCTCGGAGGGTGGGCGGGATTTCGCCTTTCTCTTCTGATTGCTGTCTTTAAGATCAGCCAAAACTGAAGTGGGCGGAATCGGAGAAAACCCTTCGGCAAGCTGAGTAAATGATCCGTTCGGGCCCTTCGTTTCTATGGCATATCGAAACGCCACGGACGACTTCGTCTGTCCTTTGGTGACTTGATCTCCGAGGCGATTCAGCTCTGACGATGTGAAAACTCTCGATTTCATTCCAATCGAATAGCGGCTCGTCTTTTTGTCTTGAGATGACCATGGACTCGCACTCGGGTCAAAATACTGCGCGCTCCTCCCCAGGAATCGGCAAACGACCTGGGACTGGCCCAAACCTCGAGCGCAGATCTCCATCGAAAAATAGAGAGAGACCTCATTGGAGGACTTCGGAGGAAGGCTCACCCAGTCCCACTCCACGCGAAACTGCAGATGATCGGGAAATTTTGCTTCTGCACTCGTTGCGCCTAGTAACAGTATCAAACAAAGAAAGTTCTTAAACATGATCGATCCATTTCTCTATGGAGAACGATGAATAACTCACCTGATTCTCGCACGAGACAAATCAACCGCAATTGATAAACAGTTGACAGATCGACTGAGGGAAAAAACTATTCTTGCACCGGCGGCGGCAACTGCGTAAGTCGCCCGGTCCGACTCAACTCTTCAATCTCAGCGAGCACTTTGTCTCCCCAAGCGCCACCCCATTCTTGAGAGCCAATCCACTTCGTCAAAATTCCGCCTTCGCGTGTGACGAGGTAGGTCTCAGGAAACTGGTAGCTACCAAACGTGTCAGAGACTTGAGCCTTGGCATCGAGAAGTGCGCGCACGTTCTCCGGAAGCGCATCGTCCTTCAGAACCTTGCGAGCCTTCTCCCAGCTATCGTCTTGGCTGATGAGTATCCAGCGGATGGGGTTGCCGTCTTTGTCTTTGGGTAATTTACTAGCCGCGTTTAAAAATTCTGGGACCTCGGGAACACACGGAGCGCACCAGGCCGCCCAGAAGTGGACTAAATACACTTTGCCTAGATAGTCTTGAGATCCTTCGAGTTTTCCCTGGGGATTGGGTAATTTGAACTCGGGAACTACGCGTAAACCTGGGATTTCCTTCAAAACGACCGTTTTTGGGCCCGAGCGCCAAACAATCGCCCCCCCGATTACAGCCACCAGAGCGGCGGCGCCGATCACCCACCATTTCACTTTTGTATTCACTTCTCGATCATCACCCGACCTCCCCTAGTTGCAAAGGCAGAAAAACCCTGCCAGAATTTTATATATGAGCCACGCGCTCGTGCTAAACGCCTCTTTCGAACCTCTACAAATCGTCAGCTGGCAAAAGGCCATCCAGCTCCTTTTCCAGGGCAAAGTCGAGGTAATCGAAGAATCTGAACGCGAAGTCAGGACCGTTCGTCTTACGATTCGAGTCCCAGCCGTCATTCGCCTCATCGACTACATTCCCCTGAAGAAGAAACGCCAACTGGTTCGCTTCTCTCGTGTGAACGTCTTCGTGCGCGACAAGCATCAATGCCAATACTGCGGTGAACACTTCTCCAAAAACCATCTAACGCTCGACCACGTTGTGCCCGTCGTTCAAGGCGGCGGCAAAACCTGGGAGAATATCGTGACCGCCTGTAAGCCCTGCAATCAGCGCAAAGGTGGCCGAACCCCTCAGCAGGCGCGAATGGAATTAAAACGTAAACCCAAGCGTCCTCAATGGCTCCCGAGTCTCCATTTAAACCTTTCGGTCACGGTTACTCAGGCCCCGGATACATGGCGGCTTTACTTAAGTCTCGATTCCGAAGAAAATCCTGAGGAATGATCCCTTCCTCACGCCCCCTGCCGACCTGGCTCGAAACTTTGGCCGAACGCCAAGGCGATCTCATTTACGACATTTCCCAAAGCCTGCTTTGGAATCCGGTGATCGCGCCTCACGCCTATCGGTCGATTTTCCGGCAGATTCTCCGACAGGGGCGCAAAGAGCGTTTCGAACGCTACGAGAGGCCGTGGGTCCTCTCGATCGCCGTCGAGGTTTTGGCCCGCTATGCCGCCCGTCACCCTGTTCGCATCACACCGTCTGAGCAAGTGATGCTCGATTCGAACCCGAACCCGAAATCCAGGCTTCGCCATTTCGACTCTTATTTCCACCGACTTCCGTTCAAGTCGCAAGCGGCACTGCTCCTCATGCACAAGTACAAGCTCGAACCTCGGGACGTGTGCGCGACGCTGGGTCTCCCGATCCCGAGTCTTGAACTCCAGATCGAACAATCACTGAGACAACTCGAAGACTGGATTTGGTCTGAGGCTCCGTCGGACCCAGAAGCCCATCGCAAAGAAATGCTCGAATTGATCGGAGACCAATCTCTTTCGATTCGATCCGATGACCTGAAATTCAATCCACTCAAATCCAAATGGCGGACCCCCACACTCAAGCAGGATTGGAAAAAAATCTGGAACGAGCTCCCTGCCCCGATTCGCCTCCTCGCAGAGAGCGGACTCATTGTCGTCGGTATGTTGGTCTTGATTCAACTCACACCTCGTCTTCGCTTGCTCTATGAGCAGCACATTGATCGTAGACTCCAAGGTTTGATCGAAAGCGAATCTCAGCTCGCGGCGAACCTGCCGCTCTCTCGCGGTCGCTCTGAAACGGCCGATCCCGCTCTTCACGATTCGGAATACTCCGAAGAAGCCGAACTCGAGAGCGATCACGATCAGATCAAGGTGGGACGTTCGGAGATCTGGCGATTTAACGTCAAGACCGATAGCCCCGCCATTATGCGCGGCAAGATCATTCAAGCGTTCCAAATGTTGGGGCTCCCTCAAGAAACGCCTGGCATGGGTGGAATCGAGGCGCCGGGCGGCATCCAATTCGATATTCTTGTGCCCCAAAGCGCGGTTCCCGGTATCAAGCAGGAGCTGGAGAAGCTCATTCCTGATCTCCCGGCACAAGGCTATAACGAGCTGTTTACCTGGTATAAGAACCGCTCCAAGAAACCGATCCCTTCGGGCTACTCGCGCGTCGTGATTTGGCTCTCTCAGATTTAGAAACTGAGCCCAATGTCACTCGACGAAAATCTCTACCGAAAAGGTGTCGTAGCCATCATCCGTAGAAACGACGGAAAAGTGCTGTTCGCGCGTATTCGCGACCCTCACAAACCTGGCTGGCAACTCCCACAAGGCGGCATCGAGCCCGGCGAGACGCCCGAGGCTGCGGTGATTCGCGAAGTCCAAGAAGAGACGGGGGTCAGCGGCCTTCGCATCGTGGCGCGCGCTAACGACTGGATCGAGTACCAATGGCCAAAATCCCTTCAAGGAGCGCTTATCGGCCAAATGCACATCTACTTCGTATTGGAGTCAGCAAACTCGGAAGCGATTTCCCCGCAGCCCACGGATGACTTTGATGCCTACGAATGGCTTGCTCACGAAGAGATTCTCGAGCGATGTCTCCACTTCAAAAAGTCCGCTTACGAACGCGCATTTCACGCGCTGGGTATTGCCTGAACTACTTCAAAGCGCGGTGCATTTCACGGAAGAGCGAGAAAACCTCAGGCTCTCGACGCCAGAATCTGAACAAGCGGTAAATATGTCGAGGATTACGGAAGTAACGTTTCGTGCGTTTGAAGAACGCAGCAAACGCACAATTACAAACGCCGCGAGCATCGAGCTTGCCTGTTTGATCTTCGCTCCAGACATCAAACGCAATTGAGCGATCCCCCGTCCACACCGTTTGATTCATCTTGCAGTCATAAGGTAGGTACGGATCGATGTCCCCGAGATTGCGCTTGGCGACTAAATCACCGAACCGCTTACCCCATTTGCAGTCGCAGTACTGCTTGAGGTTCCGGTCGGTCTTGGGTTTAAAATAAAGTTTCGCAGTTTCGGATTCGCTCCAGACAAACCAGCGATGAAACCGCCAACCGGGATAATCCGACGGTGGCTCACGAAACAGTCCGTATTCCATCACAGCAGCAGGTGTCTCGATATAAGCAGCCCGACCCGCACGCGCGATTTCCTTCAGTGCGAGATCCGGATGATCGACGTGTTCGATGACGTGCGATGCGTGAATGAGATCAAAATAGCGATCGGGATAAGGAATAGCTTCCAAGCTTCCAACTTTGAATTCTTGGATCGTCGGCGGAAGCTCCAGTATACCGCCCCGTTCATCGGCGCCTTCGGGGTACAAATCCACGAGATGGGTCGCGATGTTGACCGGATTATTTCCCGACCCGACGTCGAGCACGCGCCCCGTTTCTTTGGCATAGGAGAACTCACGCATCAAAGTCTTCATGCCTTCGCCCCCTCCACTTGCGCATCTGACTGAACTTCCGTCAATCGGAGCATACGCGAGTAAGGGCCATCGATTTTGCTGAGTTGCGTGTGCGTTCCACGCTCGATGATTTGACCGGCGTCGAGCACGAGGATTTCATCTGCATTGCGAATGGTCGAGAGTCGATGCGCAATCATGATGACCGTGCGATTCTTCATGAGCGTCTCCAAGGCGGATTGAACCGTACGCTCGGACTTGGAATCGAGAGCCGAAGTCGCCTCATCGAGAATTAAAATCGGAGACCGTCGCAAGAATGCACGGGCGATCGAAACACGCTGGCGTTCGCCACCGGAGAGCTTCTGGCCACGATCGCCGATGATGGTCTTGAAACCATCCGGAAGCGTTTGAATGAAATCATAAGCATGCGCTTGTTTCGCAGCTTCGACGATTTCTTCGAACGTTGCGTCCAGCCGTCCACAACGGATGTTCTCCTCGATGGTGTCATTGAAAAGGAACACGTCTTGGCTGACGACCGAAACAAGTTCACGCACCTGCATGATTTCTAGGTCCCGCAGATCATGACCGTCGATGCGGATATGACCCGCGGTCACGTCGTAGATTCGCGGAAGCAAGGTCACGAGCGAACTCTTGCCAGCACCGCTCGCGCCGACCAGAGCCACAGACTTGCCCTTTTGGAGTTTGAAATGGATGCCCGCCAAGATCTCGCGATTCGGCTCATCGGGATACGCAAAGTGAACCTGATCAAAAACGATTTCGTCTTTGAAATCTTTGAGCTCAGCGGGATTCTGGGACTCGACTAGGCGGCTCTTCCAGCTGAAAATCTCATTCAAACGATCACAGGCACCGGCAGCTGAGTTCAATTTGAGGTTGATGTCGTTCAAAGTACGAATCGGATTCGTCATCAGCGCAAACGCCGTGAAGAATGACAGCAGCTCGCCTTGAGTCAGGTGTCCGGACAACACGCGTGATCCACCGACGTATACGAGTGCTGCAACCGCGATCGCGGTCACGAGTTCAACGAGTGGGTGCGAAGTCTCCTCAAAGATCGCCGTCTTCATCAAGTGCTTCGTGAAGAGATCCGATTGGCGGAAAAAGCGGCCCAGCACATAAGGCTCGAGTTTGAACGCCTTAATTACTCGAAACCCTGTAAAGCTTTCTTGAAGGGTGCCGAACATGCGCCCCTGCTCTTCTTGCTGTTTGCGAATGTAGCGTTTCACGGCCTTGCCGCTCACGGCAAAAATAGCGATCAAAGGCGGAAAGATCGCGATCGTGATGAGAGACAAACGCCAATCGATATAAAATACTCCCACGATCAGAATGATGAGCTGAACAGGTTCACGAACCATGGAGTTGAGCTGCCAGACGCCCTGATCCACAAGAATCGGGTCGGTACCCACGCGTGAGATCAGTTCACCGGAACTCTTGGTCGTGAAGTAGTCGGCCGATAACCCCATCAAGTGGGCAAATAGGTCATTCTTCATTTTCTGATCAATGCGAGCGACCACCACGCGAAGCGCGAAATAGTGAATAAAACGAACGACGAAATTGGCGATGAAAACACCGATCACGAGCAGTGGCACGGTGACGAGCTTTTGTGGATCGCGGGAAACGAGGAGATCGTCGATGAGCTGTTTAACGAGGAGAACCGGGCTCGACCGAAGCGCGGCCATGGGGAGCGCCAGCACCATACTCAGAACGATCAGGCGCCAATGCGGTTTCAGGTAGGGAGCAAGTTTGATCAGAGATTTCATGGAATCCCGTGATCATAGTCGATTTAAAGGGAGAATCCAAATAAACGGCGGTCGCTCTTAACGACGAAAACTACGGCTCCTTTGCAGTCTTTTCGACCCCACCAAATTTCATCAGAGCGTCGGCATCCTCAACTCCACTCATGGTAACACCCGTACTAGATTTTCCACTCAGCTTCGGCTTTTCGTTATCTCCGAGCAGCGGCCCAGGCTGGCCTTTTTTGTCAGGAAGCAGTTGGCCATCCGCGGCTTTCAAAGCACGACCGAACTCTGACCTGGCCGCAGTCCACGCCTCATAGCTGATGGAATCGTCTTTCTTCAGGTTTTCCATTGAGGTAGCCCGCTTAATATCCGCACCGGACTCTGGAGTCCGAGCAATGTCTCGGTCGACCTTCTTGATGACCGTGGTGCGATACTTCGCGAAGGCACCGTCTTGCACTTCTTTGCCATCGCCGGTGCGCTCATAACGATAATACATTTGGCGGTTCGTCGATTGACCCACATTCTGGGTCGATTCAACTCGTTTTTTATCAAGTTTACGCGAAAAATCGATCGTATTCGTTGCTGAAGAAAGACCTTTGCCAATGAGCTCTGCCCATGATGCCTTGATCTTTGCCTTGGTCAAAGTCTGTCCAGATAGCTGCTTGCCTTGATCATCCACGGACTTCCCATAGAACTCCTCCATTTTCTCGAGTGTGTAAACATCCGTTGAATAGGTACCAGGCTTAAGGCCATCCATGGTAACGGCGGAGGTCGGCTTGAGGCTACCATCTGCTTGACGTCCTGGCGTCATCGTTGCCATCGAATCCTGTAAATAGGTCGCTTGGTCCCGAAGCTTAATCAGCGAATAAGCCGCAAAGATCTTATACTGCTCGACGCACTGCTTGGCTGACGTCACCGTACAAACGGTTTCTGTCGCCTTGATGACCTCTTGATCCCGGCCACCTTTTTCATGCGCAAGTTGAATCGCCGCAGACTTCTGCGCCAGGTAGGTCATCTGGAGCAAGACCGTTTCGTAGGAATGACGATACTGACAAAACTGATTGCACTCGAGCAGCTCGGACGGCGCGGTCGACTGCGCACCTGATGAGTTTACGGCCGGTAAAACGTCGTGCGAGCTACTTCTACCTCGGCCCACGGTCGCAGGGTCCGCAAGCGCGGTCGATGCAATGGCAGATACCGCAAATGCACAAAGAACGAAAAACGTTCGATTCAATCCCATAATTAATTAAATATTATCCGTGAATTTAATCAAAAAAGGAAAGACTTCGTAAACTCGCTCAATAGGTCACAAGTGACCCTGTCTAAGATTTAGACAGCACTCTGGCCAACTTCAATGCATGCGCGCTGAGGCATCCATGCGGTCAGATCCAAACAAAAAAAGGCCCCCCATTTCTGGGAGGCCCCTTTTAAACTCGGCTATAACCTGGCTATTCGCCTGGTTAAGCTTTAGCTTTTTTAGCCTTCTCAGCAGTCTTCGTCTTCGCTCCGAACATCTTACGGAAGCGGGAGAACGGGTCTGCAGGAGCCTTCGGCTCAGCCGCTGCTTGACCATCGGCCGCAGCTGCTTTGACTTTTTTCTTACGATCGATCACTGGGTGATCGACGAGCTCGACGACTGCCATCTCAGCAGCATCGCCCCAACGGCGATCAGAGAGCTTGAGCACGCGAGTGTAACCGCCAGCGCGAGCTTTGTAGCGATCAGCGAGCTGATCGAAAAGCTTGTCGACGACTTTATCATCGCGGGTACGATCGAAAGCAAGACGGCGAGAAGCCGGCGTACCTTTTTTCGCGAGGGTGATCAAACGATCGACCACACGCTTGATCTCTTTTGCTTTCTGAACCGTCGTAACGATTTGCTCTTTTTCGATGACCGAGTTCGCCATGTTTTTGAACATAGCTTTACGGTGAGAGGTATTACGACCAAATTTACGTCCGTCTACTGAGTGTCTCATGACAAAACTCCTTAATCCTTAAATCTTCGATCAATCGTCTAGATCGTCGTTGTCATCGAACTCATCGCCTGCGCGATCGTTCAAGAGACGGCTCTCATCGACTTCGTTATCAGCAGGCTTCGGTGGATGCGCTGGGGTCACAAAACCATCCAACTTCATACCGAGGCTCAAGCCCATTTCCGAAAGAATGTCTTTGATCTCGTTGAGAGACTTTCTTCCGAAGTTCTTGGTTTTCAACATCTCTGCTTCGGTCTTCTGAACGAGTTCGTAGATGTATTTGATATTTGCGTTCTGGAGGCAGTTCGCCGAACGAACGGAAAGTTCGAGCTCTTCGACCGAACGATAGAGGTTCGGATTGAATTGTGGCGATCCATCTTCCTTCATCTGAACGACCGGCTCTGGTTCCTCTTCAAAGTTGAGGAACACAGAAAGTTGGTCTTTCATGATTTTTGATGCAAGGGAAACGGCATCTTCTGGATGCACAGAACCGTCGGTCCAAACTTCGAGCGTTAGCTTGTCGAAGTCAGTACGCTGACCAACACGGCTCTGCGTAACCGAATAGTTCACGCGGCGGATCGGCGAGAAGAAAGCGTCGAGCGCCATCCAGCCAACGCCCATGTCGTCAGTTTTGTTGTTTTCAGCAGGAACATAGCCGCGGCCACGTTTCACTTTAATTTCTGCTTTGAACTTGCCGCCCTTGCCCACGGTAGCGATGTGCACGAATGGGTTCAGAACTTTGACCTGATCGCTGGAGATGATGTCTGCAGCAGTCACTTCGCAAGGACCATCACGAGAAATCGTAACCGTTGCTTCTTCGGTGTGAAGTTGAAAGCGAATTTCTTTCAGGTTCAACAGGATCTCAGCGACATCTTCGGTGATATCCGGAACAGCAGCGAACTCATGAAGAACGCCTTCGATTTTAACGGCCGTAACAGCTGCGCCCTGAAGGGACGACAGCAATACACGACGGAGGCTGTTACCAAGCGTCAGACCGAAGCCGCGCTCAAGAGGTTTAGCCACAAATTTGCCGTAAGAAGTCGAAAGGGATTCCTTATCGACGTCGAGGGCTTTTGGTTTAATGAGATCTCGCCAATTTTTTTCGATCATTTTTTATTCCTTCAATCACCCCTCGTTGTCTCATCCTGAAACGACCATGCGGAGCAAGTGGTTAAACGCTGCAGGAAGAGCATCATGATCTTCATGCAGCGTGGAAAATACGTTGAGTTAAACTGCCAGACTACTTCGAGTACAACTCGACCACCATACGCTCTTCCATTGGCATCGTGACATCATCACGAGCTGGAAGGTCGCGTACGCGGCTCTTAAATTGTGCAGAGTCGAGTTCCAACCATTGTGGAATTTCACGACGCTTCACTGCTTCGAGAGCAAAGCTGATCTTGTTCACAGAGCGGCTACCTTCGCGGACTTCCACGAAATCGCCTTTGCCCACTTGGAACGAAGGGATGTCAACCGTTTTGCCATTCACGGAGAAGTGGCCATGGCGAACCAATTGGCGAGCTTCTGCACGGGAGTTGGCGAAACCGGAGCGGTAAACCACGTTGTCCAAGCGACGCTCGAGCATCGAAAGGAGGGTGTTGCCCGTGATGCCTTTCTCGCGATCTGCTTTTTCAAACATGCCGCGGAATTGGCTCTCAAGAACACCGTAGATGCGCTTGATTTTTTGTTTTTCACGAAGCTGGAGCCCATATTCGGAGAACTTGATCCGGCCTTGACCGTGTTGTCCCGGTGGGTACCCACGGCGCTCAAAAGAGCACTTCTCGGTGAAACAACGATCGCCCTTCAAAAAGAGCTTCTGATTTTCGCGGCGGCACTGCCGGCATACTGAACCTGAGTATCTTGCCATATATCCTCTGTACCTTAACTACTTAAACTCGACGACGTTTTGGAGGGCGGCAGCCGTTGTGTGGGATCGGCGTCACGTCTTCGATCGACGTCACACGGAGACCAACAGACGAAATCGCACGAAGTGCGGATTCACGTCCTGCGCCTGGGCCACTTACGAAAACACTGACCGTTCTCATGCCGTTTTCAGCCGCTTTGCGAGCAGCGTCTTCAGCAGCAACCTGAGCAGCGAATGGGGTGTTTTTGCGGGAACCGCGGAAGCCTTTGCCACCTGCGCTTGCCCATGCAACTGCATTTCCCATCGCGTCCGTAACGGTTACGATCGTGTTATTGAAAGAAGACAAAATGTGAACAGCTCCGGTGGAGACGTTCTTTTTGCCTTTTTTAATCTTTTTTGGCGCTTCTGCTACTGCAGCGCCTTCAGTTTTTTGAGTCTCAGACATCGTCATTTTCCTCGATTACTTCATCGCTTTAACGGATTTTTTACCCGCGATCGCCACAGCTGGGCCTTTGCGAGTACGAGCATTCGAGTGAGTGCGCTGGCCGCGAACGGGCAGGCTCTTACGGTGACGAACGCCACGATAGGCATTGAGGTCGACGAGGCGCTTGATCGCGAGACTAGTGTCGCGTCTCAGGTCACCTTCGACCTTGTAGTCTTTTTCGAGAACTTCACGAAGTTTTTGAATGTCGCTTTCGGTCAGTTCGTCAGTTTTGCGATCAAAGCTGATGTTCGTCGCTTCACAAATTTTACGAGCGGAAGGACGACCAATCCCAAGGATATAGGTCAAAGCCACTTCCATACGCTTATTACGAGGTAAATCTACGCCTGCAATACGAGCCACGTGCGATCCTTCTTTCTGTTAGCCTTGGCGCTGTTTGTGTCGTGGGTTCGTGCAAATCACACGAACAATACCTGCACGACGAATCACTTTACATTTTTCACAAATCTTCTTAACGGAAGCTCGGACTTTCATTGTCACTATCTCCTAAAGCAAAAAGTCTAAAACCATTACCCCAACCGAGAGCTATGATCAATGCCATAGCTTCCGCTTAAATCCCGAATTTCACGAGAAGGGCGATACTACATGCCAAACGCCTAAATTGCGAGTGTCAAAATTTGAGGGCCAGACTCCGTAATCGCAACCGTGTGCTCAAAGTGGGCAGAAAGCGAACGATCACAGGTGACCGCCGTCCATCCATCCTTCAGCACTTTCACGTCGGGTCTCCCCATATTGATCATGGGCTCGATGGCGAGGACCATACCCACTTTCAATGGGATTCCCTTGCCGCGAGGTCCATAATTGGGAACCTGTGGGTCTTCGTGAAGAGCTCTACCAATACCGTGGCCGACGAATTCCCTTACCACGCTATATCCATGCCCTTCAACAAAATTCTGGACAGCATGTCCAATATCGAATAGGCGCGAACCTTCTCGACACTGCTCGATGCCTTTTAACAGGCCTTCTTCTGTAACATTGAGCAGCTTTTGGGCCGAGTCAGCGATTTTTCCAACTGCAAAGGTACGTGCAGAGTCGCCATACCAGCCGTCGAAAATAACGCCGAAATCCAACCCCACAATGTCACCTTCTTGAAGCACTCGCTTGGTAGAAGGGATTCCATGCACTACTTCATCGTTTACCGAAATACAGACCGTACCAGGAAAACCATGGTAGCCCTTGAACGCTGGAATCGCGCCAAATTCAAGCGTTCGAGCTTCTGCATAGGCATCGAGCTCTCCGGTAGTTACTCCGGGACGTACACGCTCGCCCATCTCCTTCAGAATCGTTCCCACAATTCTTCCGGAAGCACGCATTTTTTCAATTTCTTCGATGGACTTGAGTTGAATCACGTCACGATACTCGCGATCGAACGCGTGACATTTTTCACTTCATCCATGGCGTTCATCTCGCGAAGCAATCCTAACTTCGAATAATAATCAACCAACGGTGCGGTTTGCTTTTCGTAAACGTCCAAACGCTTACCGATGACCGCTTGATCATCATCTGGTCGCTGTATGACCGAACCACCGCATTTGTCGCAGACGCCTTCAACTTTCGTTGGACGACTTTCGATGTGGTACATTTCGCCGCATTTCGTACAGGTCCTACGCCCACTCAACCGCTTAACGAGTTCATTCGATTGAATTTGAAACAAAATAACATGGTCTAACTTGCAACCATGTTTCTTCAGGAGCGCGTACAAGGCTTCTGCCTGAGGCACAGTTCTCGGAAATCCATCCAAAATGAACCCCGGCTTGCAATCCGCTTCTTGAATCCGCTTGTCGATCATTCCAATCACGACTTCATCGGGGACCAAGGCCCCTTGATCCATGAACTTCTTGGCTTCCAACCCCAAGTTTGTCCCTTGAGAAATGTTCGCGCGGAGCATGTCGCCTGTCGAAAGCTGAGGCCAGTTTTTTTCCGAAGAAAGCAACTTAGCCTGAGTGCCCTTGCCGGAGCCTGGAGGACCTAGGAAGATGAGAATCATGAGGCTACCGCGCGTCCTTTGATTCGAGTGTGCTTCAGGAAGCCTTCGTAGTTTCTCGAGAGCAAGAAAGTTTCAATTTGGGCAGCCGTATCCAGCGCTACGCCCACTAGAATCAGGACACTCGTTCCACCGAAGTAGAAAGGTACTTTCATCGTCTGAGTAAACAGCGTTGGAAGAACGCAGATCGCAGCAATGTAAACAGCGCCCCCCAGCGTGATACGTCCCAAAACGAAGTCGATGTACTGAGCGGTCGATTCGCCTGGGCGGATACCCGGAATAAAGCCACCATTTTTCTTCAGGCCATCCGCTACGTCGTCCGTCTTAAAGACAACCGCCGTGTAGAAATAAGCGAAGAAAACGATCAGTCCCACGAAAACTACTTCATAAAGCAGTGCTCCTGGAGTGAGCTGCTGAGCAATCTTCTGAAGGAAGCCCGCTTTGAAAAATACTGCAAACGTCGCTGGGAATGCGATCAAAGAAGAAGCGAAGATCGGAGGAATCACGCCCGAAACGTTGACCTTAAGTGGAATGAAAGTCGTTTGGCCACCATACACCTTTTGTCCAACGACGCGTTTTGCATACTGGACCGGAATACGACGTGCAGCTCGCTCGACGAAGATGATCACAAAAAACGTAACAATGACCACTGCTGCAATGAGAGCTAATTTGAACAGGCTCAGCTCATTGGAACGATACAGGCTGATTGCGTTCGCAATCGCGCCCGGAATACTAGCTGCGATACCAGAGAAAATCAGAACCGAGGTACCGTTACCGATACCGCGTTCGGACATTTGTTCACCAATCCACATCAGAAAAAGTGTTCCAGCAGTCAACGTGGTCACTGTTTTAATGACAAACCACATGCCCGGCTCGAGAACAACTTGAGGGCTCGTATAGTTCTGAAGCTGGGTTGCGATACCCATCCCTTGAACCACACAAAGGATGACAGTTGCGTAACGAGTATACTGCGTAATTTTTTTACGGCCTTGATCGCCTTCCTTTTGAAGCTCATGGAGCGTCGGAACGACGACCGTCAACAGCTGCATGATGATCGATGCGCTGATATACGGCATGATGCCCAGGGCAAAAATACTGAAGCGCTCAAGAGCACCGCCGCTGAACATATTGAAGAAACCAAAGATAGTTCCCTGCATGCTCTCGAAAACCTTTTGGAGAGCTTGACCGTCCACTCCCGGGGTCGGGATGTGCACGCCCAAGCGATACACAGCGATCATAGTGAGGGTGAAAATGATTTTCTTACGAAGGTCTTCGATCTTAAAGATCCCGGCCAGTGCGGACATTGGGTTCTATCTCCTGGTAATCAAACAAAAAGGTCCAAGACGCGAGGCGCCCCAGACCTTTTAACTAAAACATCATTTGGCCTCTGAGGGCCAACAAATTTGGTAGAGGGCGTTCCAAAAGTGAAAAGCCCATAACCCCTTACTTCGAGTGCGCCTGAGCGCCTGGAATGGCGATCGTCTCGATTGAACCACCAGCTTTGGTGATTTTTTCAGAAGCTGCACCAGAGAACTTGTGGGCTTTCACCTTAAAGCTCTTCGAAAGATTGCCCGTACCGAGCACGTTCAGGCGGTCGTAACGACCTTTGATCACGTTTGCAGCGACCAAAGTCTCTAGCGACACGAGCGGGAACGCTTTTGGATCAAGTTTTTCGAGATCCGCAACGTTCAAAATCGCGATCGTACGGCGGGAGATATTCGTGAATCCACGCTTCGGAATACGGCGGAACAGAGGAGTCTGACCACCTTCGAAGCCTGGGCGAACGGAACCGCCGCTACGAGCCAATTGACCTTTTTCACCCTTACCAGCCGTGATACCGAGACCGGAACCAGGACCGCGACCAAGACGCTTTTTGGAAGTCGTCGCGCCGGGATGCTTTTTAATCGTATTAAGTCTCAACATAAATACTCCTGGGCCTTATTTCGTTTCGCTGATCACTTCGACCAAGTGAAGGACTTTTTTGATCATCCCACGAACCGAAGGCGTGTTCTCTAAGGTAATTTCTTGCTCACGACGCTTCAATCCGAGACCGTTAACGGTCGCGCGCTGAAGTGGATTGCAAGCAATCAGCCCTTTTTTCAAACGAATCGTAATCGTCTTTTTAACTTTCGAAACCATAACTCACCTTAGTTCAACAGCTCAGCCACGGTCTTGCCGCGAGCTTTAGCGATGTCGTTCACGTTACGAAGGCTATTCAAAGCATCCAACGTCGCTTTGACAACGTTGTGTGGATTATCCCGGCGAAGCGACTTGGTCAGGATGTTCTTGATGCCCGCCACTTCCAAGATCGCGCGGACCGAGGAGCTAGCGATGATACCGGTACCTTCTGGAGCCGGCTTCATGAGGACTTTGCTTGCGCCCCACTCACCCACAACTTCGTGAGGAATGGTGCTGCCGTCCATTTGAACCTTCATGAGGTTTTTCTTAGCTTGTTTGCCGGCCTTTTTGATCGCCTCTGGAACTTCGCCCGCTTTACCGAGACCGATTCCGACTTGACCTTTTTTATCACCGACGACGACGATTGCAGCGAAGCTGAAACGACGTCCGCCCTTCACAACCTTCGCACAGCGATTGATGTGAATGACTTTGTCTTCAAATTCAGACTCTTCGCGATTCTGTTGATTCATTGCCATGTTCTATCTATCTCCTGTGCGATTAGAATTGCAGACCGGATTCGCGCGCGGAGTCCGCGAGCGCTTTTACCCGACCGTGGTAGAGGTACCCGCTGCGATCGAAAACGACGCTTTGGATGCCTTTCGCTTTCGCGCGTTGAGCAAGAAGAGCTCCGACAGCTTTTGCACCTTCGATGCTGCTCGTCGATTTGACCTTCACTTCTTCTTCGAGGGTCGAAGCCGAAACAAGAGTCGTTCCCTTCACGTCATCGATCAACTGAGCGTACATATTCGAGTTAGAGCGGAAAACCGAAAGGCGTGGGCTCTCGCCTTGTCCTTCGATCTTTGCGCGGATGCGCTTCTTTCTCTTATATCGGATCTGCTGTTTTTCGCTTGTGTGCTTACGAATTTTTGTAGCCATAACCTCAGCCCTTATTTCGCACCAGCAGCTTTACCCTGCTTGCGGATGATGGTTTCGTTGGTGTAGCGGACGCCTTTGCCTTGGTAAGGTTCAGGCTCTTTGAATGAGCGAATCTTAGCAGCAACGCGGCCGACGAGTTCTTTGTCTGCGCCAGTCACCGTCAAGTGGGTGTTGGCATCGACTTTACCCGCGATCCCTTGTGGGAGGGTGTAGTCAATCTGGTGAGAGTAACCGAGGCTCAACGTGAGAACCTGACCTTTGATCGCTGCGCGGTAACCGACGCCGACGATGTCGAGTTCTTTGGTGAAACCTTGGGACACGCCGTGAACCATGTTGTACACGAGCGTGCGAGAAAGACCCCAGAGCGCTGGTCCTTTAACACCAGCAGCTTCACCCACCGAAACAGACACGGAGTCCTTTTCGACTTTTGCGACGATGCCGTGAGGCATGTCGTAGCTCAGCTTGCCTTTTGGTCCTTCGACTTTAACAGTTTGGCCTTTTACGTCGACTTTAACGCCTGCCGGAAGTTTAACCGGCGTTTTTCCAATACGTGACATCTTACCAAACCTCACACAGGATTTCGCCGCCCAGTTTCTGGGAGCGAGCTTTGGAGCCAGTCATGACGCCTTTAGAGGTCGACACGATCGCAATACCTGCGCCGCTGAGTGGGCGCGGAATCGCATCGTAACCTGCGTAACGGCGGAGACCTGGACGGCTCACACGTTTGATTCCTTGAATCACGCAGCTTCCGCCATCAGTGTATTTCAAGTAAATTTTGATCACCGGAAGACCTTCATCGCGCATCAGGCGGAAGTTCTTGATGAAGCCTTCTTCTTTCAGAACGCGTACGACGTTCGCCTTGAGACGAGAAGCTGGAACTTCGAGTTTCTCGTGGCTCTCGAGGGAGGCGTTACGAATCCGAGTCAGCAAATCTGCAATTGGATCAGTCATGCTCATAAGAAATATTTCCTCAAACCTTATTTTTTGAACGGCATTCCGAGTTCAGTCAGGACTGCTCGGGCTTGTTCGTTGTTCTTAGCCGTTGTAGCGATCGTGATCGTCATTCCGCGGATCTTGTCGACTTTGTCGTAGTTGATCTCAGGGAAAATGATTTGTTCACGAAGGCCCAGGGAGTAGTTTCCGCGACCATCGAAGCTCTTGGTGTTCACACCTTTGAAGTCACGAACGCGCGGAAGAGCGACGTTAACGAGACGATCCAGGAATTCCCACATACGAGCGCGGCGCAGGGTCACCATAACACCGACAGCGTTACCTTCGCGGACTTTGAACGCCGCGATAGCTTTGCGGGAGCGAGTGAGAACTGGCTTTTGACCAGTAATCGCCATGAGCTCGTCCAAGGCGTTATCGAGAACCTTTGGGTTAGCGACCGCGTCTTTGACTGCGCAGTTAATCACGACTTTCTGAATACGAGGCACTTCCATCGAGTTACCGTATTGGAACTGCTTCATCAGAGCCGGCACAGACTTCTCACGATAAATCGTTTGAAGACGTGGCGCCTTTTCCGGAGAAACTTTCGTTTCGCCAGCGGCTGCGATCTTCACGCCTTGTGCGGATTCGGCTCCAGCCTTTTTACGCTTTTGGCCTTCTGCTTTTTTAGCAGCGACGTCCGGCTTCGGCTTTGCTTCTTTCTTTTCAGTAGTATCTTTTTCTGCCACTTGAATTACCTCTTTCTCAGTCTCACGTTGTGCCTAAGCGCAACGCTTAGAGAACTTCCGGTGCCAAGGAAATGATCTTGGTGAATTGTTTTGCGCGAAGCTCACGAGCCACTGGCCCGAAGATACGCGTTCCGATCGGTTCATTCTGAGCATTGATCAGAACGGCCGAGTTCGTATCGAAACGAATATAAGTACCATCCTTACGGTTGATTTCTTTTCTCGTACGAACGATGACAGCTTTACACACTTCGCCTTTTTTCACTTTCGTGGTGGCGGCAGCGTCTTTCACGGTCACGACAATAACATCGCCCACGTGAGCATATTTTCTGCGGGTTCCGCCGAGAACCTTGATACACATGACGGATTTTGCACCGGAGTTATCCGCCACATCCAGTCGAGTACGCATTTGAATCATAAAAAATCCCTTTCTCTCTCGACTTAGACGTTAGCTTCGCCGGTTTGAACCGCTTGGCGAATGATCTTCTGAAGTGCCCAGCGCTTGTCTTTGCTGATTGGCTTGCCTTCTACGATCGAAACGAGGTCGCCAATTTTTGCTTCGTTACGCTCATCGTGCGCTTTGAAGCGGCGGGACTTCGTGATGTATTTTTTGTAGAGACCGTGACGGACCTGACGATCAATCTCAACGACGATCGTTTTTTGCATTTTATCGCTGACCACGAGGCCAACCACGATTTTTTTGCGATGGGTCTTCACAGCTGCTGCCGTTGCGGTTGCATCAGAGGCGACGACTGCTTTTTTCGCTTCTTTAGTCGCAGCATCGGCTTTTTTAGCAGGTGCTTTTTTCGTCTTTGCTGGCGTAGCCATTACACACTTCCTTTTTGTTGCGTGAGCAACGTTTTCACTTGGGCTAACTCTTTGCGGAGTCTCCAGATCGACGAAACGTCAGCGAGCTGACCCGTCGTTTTCTGGAAACGAACCTTGAAGAGTTTCGCTTCGAGGTCTTTTGCTTTCGAGCTGAGCTCGGTAGACGACTTGTTTTTCAGTTCTTTCAAAGTCTTTTTCATAAATCCCTACCTTAAGCTTGAGCTCGCGCTTCTTTTTTAGCTTTCTTCTCAGCGCGCACTTTAGCCAGCGCAACCTGTGCCAGTTTCTCGGTGTCGCGAGAGATCGGCTTACAATGAAGCGGAAGCTTGTTGTTCGCGAGGCGGAGAGCTTCAAAAGCTTCTGCCTTCGGAATACCGGTCATTTCGAAAATGATCCGGCCCGGCTTGATCACGGCTACCCACTCTTCCACGTTACCTTTACCGGAACCCATTCGAGTTTCTGCGGCTTTTTTGGTGACAGGCTTGTCTGGGAAAATACGAATCCAGACTTGGCCGCCACGCTTAATGTAACGGGTCATCGCAACACGCGAAGCTTCGATTTGGCGAGCAGTGATACGTCCACACTCAGTCGCTTGAAGACCGAAGTCTCCGAAGTGAAGAGTGCCGCCGCGATCAGCACGTCCGCGCATTTTACCTTTGGCAACTTTGCGCCATTTAACTCGTTTTGGTGACAACATAGTTCTTGTCCTCCGCCTTATTTAGCTTCTGCGGCTGCTTTAGCAGCTGCTTTTGCGTCGTTGGCGGCCTGTTTCTTGAGGGTCTGGCCTTCGCCATTGTAAACCCAAGTTTTGATGCCGATGATGCCGTACGTCGTTTTTGCCGTAGCGGTACCGTAGTCAATGTTTGCGCGAAGCGTGTGCAGAGGAACGCTGTCTTCGCTGTACCATTCCGTACGAGCGATTTCAGCTCCACCCAGACGTCCCGAACAACGGATTTTGATACCCTTGACGCCTTGTTTGAATGCGGCCGTCATGCACTTCTTCATTGCGCGGCGGAAAGCCACGCGTTTTTCGAGCTGGCTTGCGACGTTTTCAGCAATCAAAGTTGCATTGGCTTCTGGCTTCTTCACTTCAACGATGTTCAAGAAAACTTCGTTGCGGGAGAGCTTCTGGACATCAGCTTTGAGAACTTCAACGCCGGATCCTTTTTTGCCGATCACAATGCCAGGGCGAGCCGTGTGCACGTTGATCTTCACTTTTCCTGCTGCGCGCTCGATTTCGATGCGTGCGATGCCGGCCGCGAAGAGCTTCTCTTTCAAGTACGAACGAAGCTTGAGGTCTTCGTGAAGGAGACTCGAGAAGTCCTTCTTCGAGTACCAACGGCTATCCCAACTACGGGTGACTCCGAGGCGAAAACCAATCGGATTAACCTTCTGACCCATTATTTACCTGCCTTTCGCTCTGCGAGCGTGACCGTAATGTGGCTGGTGCGCTTCATGATTGGCGAAGCGGAACCTTTTGCACGTGGCATGAAGCGTTTCAACGTTGGGCCCGCGCCCACGAGAAGCGTTTTCACGTAGAGTTTATCGACATCCAAGGTTTGCTTCTGAGCCGCGTTCGCTGCAGCGCTCTTGATCAATTTCGAGAGCGTGCCAGCCGTGCGTTTTGCTGGCGAAAAGCGCAGCATATTCAGAGCGTCGTTGATGTCTTTCCCACGAATCAGACGGGCGAGTTCGCCGACTTTTCTCGGGGTGATGCGAATGAACTTCAGCTTAGCTTGGGTTTCCATAAATCCTTATCCCTTACTTCTTCGCTGGAGCAGCGGCTGGAGCTGCTGGCTTAGCTGCGGCTTCTTTTTTGTCGCCAGGCGTGTGACCATGGAAGGTACGCGTCAAAGCGAATTCGCCAAGTTTGTGTCCGACCATGTTCTCAGTCACGTAGACAGGAATGAACTTCTTGCCATTGTGAACAGCGAACGTCAGCCCGACGAAATCTGGAAGAATCGTCGAACGGCGAGACCAAGTTTTGATTACTTTACGATCTTGGGTTTTCTTTGATTCAGCGGCCTTTTTGACCACATGAGTATCAGTGAAGGGACCCTTTTTAATTGAACGAGCCACTTGATCTCTCCCTTATTTTCTACGTTTCACGATGAAAGCGTCAGTGCGCTTGTTATTTCGTGTCTTGTAACCTTTGGTTGGAACACCCCACGGAGTACGTGGGTGACCGCCACCAGAGCTCTTACCTTCACCACCACCGTGTGGGTGGTCGATCGGGTTCATGGAAACACCGCGGTTGGTTGGGCGAACGCCGAGCCAACGGTTACGGCCTGCTTTTCCGAGAGCAATGTTTTCGTGATCAGTATTTGCCAACTGACCAATCGAAGCGCGGCAGCGGGAGTGAAGCAAACGGACTTCGCCGCTTGGCATTTTCACTTGGCAGTAGATGCCGTCTTTTGCCATGAGCTGAGCGTATCCACCAGCCGAACGGCTGAGTTTACCACCTTTGCCTGGCTCAACTTCGAGGTTGTTCAGGAAAGTGCCGACTGGGATCGCCGACAAAGACAGGTTATTGCCTGGCTTGATGTCTGCTTTATCGCTCGCGAGAACTGGATCACCAACCTTGAGTCCGAGAGGAGCCAAGATGTAACGCTTTTCGCCGTCAGCATAGTTGATGAGCGCGATGTAAGCGGTACGGTTTGGATCGTACTCGAGCGATGCAACTTTGCCCGGAATTTCGAGCTTGTCGCGAAGGAAGTCGATTTTACGATAACGACGTCTGTGTCCGCCGCCAATATGGCGAACGGTCATTTTGCCGAACTGGTTACGACCACCGGATTTGGTGAGCGCGACTGTCAGGCTACGTGGTTTCGAAGGTTGGTCTTTCTTTTTCGTCAGAACGGAGAAGTCAGCCACCGTCTTGTAACGGTTAGAAGGAGTCGTTGGCTTGAATGTTTTAACGGCCATTGTCTTTACCCCAGATTAGTTTTGGAAGAAATCGATCTTCTGGCCTTCGCCGAGAGTCACGATTGCTTTCTTCCAATTCGATTTTTTAACGACTGATTTAGCGAGTCGTTTCGTTTTTCCAGGAATCATCAGAGTGCGCACCTGACGTACGTTCACCTTGAACAGGGCCTGAACTGCATCGCGGATTTCGTGTTTGTTGGCGCTCGTAGCGACTTCGAACACATATTTTCCGCCGAGTTCAGAAAGAACCGAGCTCTTCTCACTGATGATCGGGCGCTTGATTACTTCGTAAAGGCTTTTCATCTTACACCTCTCCTAAACGCTTCTGGATGGTATCCACTGCGCGTTTGGTCAAAATCAGCCACTCGTAACGAACGATGTCGTACACGTTCACACCTTCCGTACGGAGGATGCGGACACGTGGGATGTTACGTCCCGAGCGCTCTAAGCTTTCGTTGACTTCGTCAACAATCAACACCTTCTCAAGCTTGAACTGTTCCTTCAGGATCGAGCTCATGACTTTCGTCTTCGCTTCTTTGAGCTTGAATTCATCGACGATGATCAAACGCTTGGAAGCGAGGCGATCAGAGAGAGCCGAGCGCAGAGCGCCTTTGACCATCTCTTTAGGAGTTGCTTGTTCGTAAGAACGTGGTTGCGGGCCGAAGTTCTGACCACCGCCCGGCATCAGCGGGGAACGGTTCGAACCTTGGCGGGCGTTACCAGTACCTTTTTGTTTGAAAGGTTTCTTACCACCACCGCGAACTTCGCCTTTTGTCTTGGTCTTCGCCGTACCTTGGCGACGATCAGCAAGCTGGGCTTTGATCACTTGGTGCACGAGAGGGAAATTCACTTTCACGCTGAATACAGATTCAGCGAGGGTGACGGTCCCGACTTTTTTGTTTTCTTGGCTAACTACATCAATCGTTGGCATACAAGACCTCGATTATTTCGACTTGATCGCGCGGCGAACAGTGACAAAGCCACTCTTCGGTCCCGGCACGCTGCCATGAACGAGCATCAGGCCGTTCTCGAGGTCGACGCGGACTACGCGTACGTTCTGAACGGTCGTACGGACGTTACCCATTTGACCTGGCATTTTTTTGTTTTTGAAAGTTTTACCTGGGTCGGCACGGTTACCGATCGAACCCAGAGACCGGTGAGAGAGCGATGCACCGTGGGTCTTATAGTTACCCGACATGTGATAGCGCTTCATACCGCCCTGAAAACCCTTACCTTTGGAGACAGAGATCAGATCGACGAGCTCGCCCTCTTTGAACATGGAAGCGTCGAGAGTCGCACCGACCGTCACGCCGTCCATCTTCGCCGTTGGTTCCAAACGGAACTCTTGAGCAGCGTAGAACCCGGATTTGCCGGATTTCTTGAAGTGACCTGCTTCAGGCTTGTTCACGCCTTTAGCTTTTTTCTCCAAAACGCCAATTTGAATAGCGTTATAACCTTCTTTTTCGGTGGTCTTGATTTGAGTGACCACGTTTGGGGTCAAATCAATCACCGTAACCGCCAGCTGACTACCATCGTCTTGATAGACTTGGGTCATACCGGCTTTGATTCCCACGATTCCTGGACGACCGTCAAACTTGACGGCGGATCCAGACGGGGTTGCCTGAACGTCTGCGGACATATGCAGCTCTCCAATGTGCCTTTTTTATAGCGGGCACGTTAACTAAGGGCTTAAACCCTCACCACAGCATCACCGAGAAGCTACTCTCAATAACAGAGACTACTGTATTTCTACTACAGAGAGCCGTCGGATGCTTTCATGGATCAGAAACAGAAGTTACGACTTTCTCAGTGGGAATTTACACCAAGAAGTATCGTGGACCTCTTCAAAGAGGTCAAATCCAGCGGAAAAACCTTAGGATTTGATCTCAACATCAACACCAGCAGACAAATCGAGCTTCATGAGAGAGTCGATCGTTTGCTGAGTTGGCTCGAGAATATCGAGCAAACGCTTGTGAGTACGAATTTCGAACTGTTCGCGCGACTTTTTATCTATATGAGGAGAACGGAGAACGCAATATTTATTGATGACAGTCGGCAGCGGAATTGGACCGCGAACCGTTGCGCCTGTTCTCTTCGCCGTGTTTACGATTTCCCAGACGGATTGATCGAGAACGCGGTGATCGAAAGCCTTAAGTTTAATACGAATTTTGTGCTCTAATGCAGCCATTTCACATCTCTCCTTTGAAAACCTCAAGAGTTCCCGAAACGAGGATGTGAGCCCGAATCGCAATCTTCCTGAGGACGTCAGTTATTAATGGAACTGAGGTTTTAAAGGGTGTGGAGCGCCCAGGCAAGGGAAATGATTAAAAATAACGGAGAATCCTCGTCTTTTATTGGTACTTCGTGCGATTCCACAGTGTGGACTCGATTCTTAGGATACGGACTCGGTGCTTTTACCAGACTAGATCCTGGCTTAAGGGCGGAGAAGGGACCAGCGCAATCAGACTTCGGATGAATGAGCTGTCGGGAACCGAAGCAAAAAGTGAGCACCCCTCGCCTCATCATCGACTAGCTCAATTGTTCCACCGTGATCTTTAACCCAACTCGCTGACATTGAAAGTCCAAGCCCGCTCCCTTTGCCTACTGGCTTGGTAGTAAAAAAGGGTTTAAACAGCTGCCCTCTGAGTTCGTTCGGAACACCAGGACCTGAATCCACAATGGAAATTTCAATCCCTGAATCCAAAGAGCGCACTTCGACCCAGATTTGCTTGTGCGCTATCGCCGCTTCGTCCATCGCATCGACCGCGTTGTTCACAAGATTTAAGAGCACTTGAGACAGCTGGACGAAACGCCCGTTGATTTGCGTACCCCTGGGGCATTCAAAAGATACGTGGACGTTCTTGGAGGCCAAACGCTCCGCGCACAGGTCAAGAACCCCCTGGACCAAAAACGCTAAATCACAGGGTTCCATTGGATCTTTCACCCCATCTCGTGCAAGCGTTCGCATCCCCGAAATGATCTTGGCAATTCGTTGCGAGGTCAGCTCAATTCGTTCTGCATTCTTCTCGATTCGCTCGCGATCTAGCGGCTCGTTTTGCAAAGTTCTCCGCAGTTGCTGCGCATTCGCAAGAATGACTGCAAGCGGGGTATTGATCTCATGCGCGATTCCACCTGCCACCTGACCGAGGCTCGCCAAGCGAACGGACTCGATTCGACGTAGACGCTCCTCTTCGATTTGCTTAGTCAATTCGACCTTGCCGGATACATCGCGAATCATCACGACCGCCACACGCGAATCGCGTCGCTCAAAGGTCGCTTCGAAATGCTTCTTCTCATTTTGCAGAGTCAGCGAATATTCCAAGACTTGGCGACGGCCGGTCTCAACAGCTTGCTGAACGTGAAAATTCACCTTACTGCCTAATTCTGGTCCAACGACATCGGAGATTTTACGACCAATCAATCTCTCTCGAGAATAAACGAGCAGATTCTCTTGACTGGCAAAGACGTCCACATAGCGTCCCTGGAGATCGACGACGAAAATAATATCGCTTGTAGACTCGAGGGTGAGGCGAAAACTACGAAGCATCCGATGATAATTCAAGAAATAGATGAGCGAAACGACACCGAGACCAATTGAAAGAACACCAAAAACAAAATGCCATTCACCCATCATCATTTTTTCCGAGACTGCAGACTGGCGAGAACCCGCTCAACCATATCCGTCAGCTGAAATGGCTTCTCGAAAACTCCCGCAACGTCGAGGTGCCGATAGTCATGGGCATCGAGATCACTAAAGCCCGAACAAATGAACACGATCGGACGATTTTCACGGAAGTGCGCATTGATGTTTTGAATTAAGGTAATCCCGTTTCCGCCAGCCATTCGTATGTCGGTGATCACGGCATCGAAGTGCTCCGACTGTAGGCGTTCAAATGCTTCTGAACCGTTCGCGACTCCGGCAACACCCGCACCACAGTCTTCCATAATCGCGACCATGGTTTCTCTCAGCATCTCATCGTCTTCGACGACTAAGATTCGGTAAGTTGCGAGCGAGAGAGATGGTTCTGATCGGTGCATATACGGCCCATATTACACTGATGCTTTATACAAGACCTCGAAAAGTCATGTCTTTTTCGAATTGATTGAGAAAAAATATTCATAACCGATTTATGAGTCCGCCCAGTTTTATCAAAACTGGCTGGGACGCAAAAAGGCAATGATCCAACCTTATGGCCCGATAATCACACCCGCGCGTACCATGATTTCGTGAGCGGCGGCCGGGGGCACCACTTCGTAGTTCGCAAGCTCCATAGAGTAGCTCGCGCGTCCCTGCGATTGAGATCGAAGGGCGGTCGAGTATCCGAACATCTGCGCAAGCGGGACTTCGCATTTAATGCTCTGAAGGCCGTGTTTTGGCGTCATACTGAGAATTTTTCCGCGACGTGAGTTCAAATCGCCGATTACGCCGCCCATGTAATCATCCGGGCAGAGGATTTCACAACTCATCATTGGCTCAAGCAGAATGGGTTTCGCGCTGCGGGATGCTTCTTTGAAAGCCATGGAAGCGGCGATCTTGAAGGCCACCTCGTTTGAATCAGTCTCGTGAAGAGTGGCTTTCTCCAGCGTAATTTCGATATCGATTGCCGGATAACCGACCAGAATTCCGCCTTGCATGGCGTCCTGAAGGCCTTGATCAATTGCGGCGACAAAGTTTTTCGGAAATTTTGGATCGTTCATTCGATTCACAAAAGTATAGCCGGACCCACGCGCTTTGGGCGCCACTTTGATCACGCAGTGACCATACTGCCCTTTGCCGCCAAGTTCCCGAATGAAACTACCTTCTCCCACTCCGGTACCAGAAATGGTTTCGCGGTAAGAGACCTGCGGGCGACCGACGTTGCCCTCAACTTTGTATTCGCGTTTCATGCGGTCGACGAGGATTTCAAGGTGAAGCTCACCCATTCCGGAGAGAAGCGTTTGTCCGGTCTCATCGTTCATCGTTACGCGGAAAGATGGATCTTCCATTGCTAGTTTTTTGAGTGCGTCGGCTAGTTTTTCCTGGTCTGCTTTGGTTTTTGGTTCGATTGCGACGCTGATCACAGGCTCTGGGAAATCGATTTTCTCCAAGAGGACCGGGCGCCCTTCGGCACAAAGAGTGTCCCCAGTGGTCGTGAATTTGAGTCCGACTGCAGCGGCGATGTCGCCTGCTTTGACTTCGCTGATTTCTTCGCGCTTGTTCGCATGCATCAGCAGCAAACGGGTCAAACGCTCTTTTTTGCCTTTGGCCGGATTCTGAACTTGTTCTCCGGCCGACAGTTTTCCTGAGTAAACGCGGAAGAACGTCACCATGCCGACAAACGGATCATTCATGATCTTGAACGCAAGCGCCGCGAATGGTTGGGTCGGATCGGTTTTCACGATGACTTGTTTGTCATGATCGCGCGGATCGACTGCGACGACGTCCGCCTTGTCCAGTGGCGACGGGAGGTAGTCAATCACGGCGTCCAGGAGTTGTTGGACGCCTTTGTTCTTAAAGCTCGAACCGCAAAGCATCGGTACAAACGCCTGCGCGAGGCAAGCTTTGCGAATACCTTGTTTGAGTTCGGCGACTGGAATGGTCTCGCCGGCAAGGTATTTCTCCATCAATGGCTCGTCGATCTCGCCTACTGCCGCGATGAGCTCCTCACGCGCGGATTCGGCGTCGTCCTTCAGCTCGGCAGGGATTTCAATTTCAGCGAATTCGGCGCCGTTATCTTCGCCCTTCCAGGTGAAGGCTTTCATTTCGACAAGATCGATCAGCCCACGGAAGTGCTCTTCGGCACCGATCGGAAGCTGAATCGGAAGCGGCTTTGCCCCGAGCTTATCGATCATCTGTTGGCGCACATCCTGGAAATCAGCGCCCAGGCGGTCCATCTTATTCACGTAGGCAATGCGCGGAACTTTATAGCGGTTCGCCTGGCGCCAGACGGTTTCGGACTGAGGCTCGACGCCGCCAACTGCGCAGAACACGCCGACTGCTCCATCGAGCACGCGGAGCGAGCGCTCGACTTCGATCGTGAAATCGACGTGCCCCGGGGTATCGATGATGTTGATCCGGTTATCTTTCCAGAAACAGGTCGTGGCCGCAGAGGTGATCGTGATCCCGCGCTCTTGCTCCTGTGGCATCCAATCCATCACGGTCGTACCCTCGTGGACTTCACCCATTTTATGCACTTTGCCCGTGTAATACAGGATGCGTTCCGTGGTGGTAGTCTTGCCGGCGTCGATGTGAGCCATGATGCCGATATTTCGCGTAGAAACGAGGGATGAGTCGGATGCCATAATGATTCAATGTCCAGGTTTAGGAGCGGGAATGCAAGGAGGCCGAGTTAAAAAACAAAAGGCCCCGGGATTGCTCCCGAGGCCTCTTAGATTCAAAAAAGAATCGCTTCGATTACCAGCGGTAGTGAGCGAACGCCTTGTTGGCTTCTGCCATCTTGTGCGTGTCTTCGCGTTTTTTCATCGCGGTACCGCGGCCTGCGGCAGCTTCGACGATTTCACCGCCGAGGCGCTCGGCCATCGAGTTTTCCGGACGTGCACGAGCAGCGTCGATCAACCAACGGGATGCGAGGGATTGACGACGAGCTGGTTTCACTTCGACTGGAACCTGATAAGTCGCACCACCGACGCGGCGGGATTTGACTTCGAGGATCGGCTTGAGGTTCTCAAGGCATTTCTTGAAAACTTTTACGCCTTCGTCGCCGCCTTTTTCAGCTGCGATTTCGATCGCCTTGTAAACGACGCTCTCAGCGAGGGAACGTTTACCTTGGATCATGACGGAGTTGATGAACTTAGCGATCATCACGTCATTGAATTTCGGATCAGGGAGAATTTCGCGTTTACGAATAAAACTTTTGCGTCCCATGGCCTACTCCTTATTTAGCGGCTGCTGGTGCAGCTTTTTTCGCGCCGTATTTCGAGCGGCTTTGTTTACGGTTAGCGACGCCCTGGGTGTCGAGGGTTCCGCGAACAGTGTGGTAACGAACACCTGGAAGATCTTTAACCCGGCCGCCACGAATGAGGACGATCGAGTGTTCTTGAAGGTTGTGTCCGATGCCTGGGATGTAGGACGAAACTTCGAAACCGTTCGTCAAACGAACGCGGCAAACTTTGCGAAGTGCAGAGTTCGGTTTCTTAGGAGTGGTAGTATAAACGCGGGTACAAACTCCGCGTTTTTGTGGGCAGCTTTCAAGTGCTGGAGACTTCGTCTTCCAGCTACGCTTGGTGCGGCCCGCACGAACGAGCTGATTAATAGTAGGCATGAATTCCTATCCTTTCGGGTAAATCTCCCACCCCGCTGCCCTTTTTGCCTTTGATCCTCCATTGGATCAAAAGGGCCCGACCAAACTCTTTCATTGTTTAGAGAAGGTCCATCCGTCTTGAAGATGAGAAGAATTGGAAATTAGATGAAGGGCGTTGGGGGGTCAAGGGTTAATCCTGATAGTGGCCCACAATACATCAATTAAATGTGTTCACCGCCAGGAAAATAGGATTCTACACTGCCGACCCAATGGGTTGGGTTTTGATTCTCCTAGTCACCCTTGGTTTCAAACTACAAGAGTTAGACCTAAACCACTGAACTAGGACGTTCTCCATGAAGCGGCTTCGACCTGTTATTCTCGCCATCGCCCTGACCTGTGGGTGCTCACGGAACATCGATTTTTCGGAAAGAAGCACCAACAGCGGCGCCGAGACCGGCGAATATGGCCAGTATCAGTCTCCACCAATAGGTCAGCTCACCAACCTCTGGATTGCCCCGATACAAGACGATTTCTACACATTGTCGTATCAGTTCAACGATGGCCAAGGAGTCATCCACCTCATCGACTGGAAAAACCAAACGGTTCTCCAAAAATCAACTCATCAAGAACTCCGACCCATCACCAGTCCATTTGAATTCTCTATTGCATCAGCATCAGAGGGATTAGGTGAATTGCAGATCCGCTACCAACTTTCGAATGATTTTGAAGACTCCCGATTGAGAGAAATCCTGGTCCAATCCTCGCGATACTCAGAGTCTCGGAGAATTGTTCATCAATTCGAGAGCGAGGCGCCTACCACGAGAACTCGTCTCTTTTATTCTTTGCGTACAAATGCGTATCCGACATCTCAAGAGTTCTCCGAGAATCTCCTGATTCATGAACAGAGACGGGCGAACCAGGAACAGGCGTGCGCTGTTTTTGGTTCGCGTGCAAGCTTTGGCTTGGTTTGCATGACCGTGGAAGAGGATCAAGAACGGTATCTCCTCATTTCCGTTGAAGGTGTAAAAACAGCGAATTCTAAGCTCATCACGCTCGAATTTTATGACCGTTTGGCAAAGTCAAACGTCCATGCGACCTATGAAATTTTTTAGCCCTATTCTTTTTGCAGCAGTAGGTATGCTCGCTCATCCTGCGTTCGCGGAAGAAGGGCGCTCGATCCTCCTCGGACATAATTTGGCTCCAACGACAGAAATACCCAGACAAGGAACAGTATCGCTTGGATCCTATCTCTTGTCCTATTCGCCATCCGACCGTCTCATGATCGGTTCATGCTCGTGGATGGCCTGGAATTACAATTCGCTGAGCCTCATCGCTCGCTATCGACTACTTGAAAAATCCAGCTGGTTCGAGAACTTGAATTTACAAGGCGCTTACATCAAATCTGTTCGCTCGCTCGGTACCAAATACATCCAAGATATTGGAATCATCTGGGCCACCACCGAACACCGCCTCAACGAGGTGTATAGTATTTTTGTTTCTATAAACGGCATGCAGTTCTGGGATGAAACGAAGCCGTTTTCGTTTCGGCGCGAACCCTACAATGATCAATCGTTTCAATTCTCACTCTCGACTCTTCATCGATTAAAGTGGAGCCGCCATTGGGGGGCGTCGTTTGAAATCGGCAGCCTAGGTTTTAACTACGTTCACCCGATGATGATCTTCGGGACGAGCCTAAACTATTTAAGTCATCATTTTGCGATCCAAATGGGTTTTTCATTCATCGCGCGTCTTCCGAGTTCAGACAACTCTCAAGAATCCAACTACAACAGTTACTACGATACCCGAAGCGGACGGTCTCTCGAAAATACCGCCCCTTATTCCTATCACCCGGAGATTCAGGCCCAGGTCTTTTTTTAATCCGTGATCCAATGGCTGTTATTCCTGTTCTCGGCTGGACAGCAACTGACCCAAACACCCGAAAAGTAAACGCCCTTCGTATACATACAAAAATTCGAAACAAAGGCTTTTCTTGTGAGATTGATAGAGTTACGACGCTGCGCATGATTATTTCTGTAGTCGTCGTCAAACGCGCTCAATCCATTCTGAGCATCGGCTTAGCGCTCTTATTCTCAAATTTAGCCCACGCGAGAAACGAACAGCGATTGGTACCTGATCAGCGCCTCACGCCTGGCGCCGTCTGTACGACCCCGGACGAATACCGATACCCAGCCCAAATTCCTTACTGCCGCCGTATCTTACCCAATTCGGTCAAAGACATCGTGATTCAAAAATACAATCAAGTTCATCTGATGGGCATTCATCTCGGAAACCGTCGTTGCTACAAAGTCGACCACTTAATCCCGCTCTGCCTCGGTGGGGCGAACGATCTCACGAATCTTTGGCCGCAACACGTCCGCGCTGGACGGTTTACGGATCCGCTCGAACCGCTTCTCTGTCAGAAGCTCGCGGAGAACAAAGTCACCCAAGCGCATGCGATCCGAATCATCCTCGATGCGAAAAGCCATCCGGCGCAATCATTTCAAATCTACCGATACGTTGAGACGCTCCAAGTGGAGTTACCCGTTCCACCCGCTCGACCACTTCCGGCGCTCACACCGCGCCAGGAACCGCCTTACGAACCGAACATCGGCTCAGGTCCAGCCGACATGAACGATTGTTTTCGCTAAAAAAATTTAAAAAGCCCTGAGGTTGTCGCGTGCGTACGAGCGGTGTTTCATCTGTAGAAAAATCGGAATAAGGTGAACAGTTAGAAAAATTCCGCAAAATTGAATTCCGACTCTTTTGTTATCTATTGGAGGTTAAAAAACCTCGCCCACAGGAGTCCAATAGATGAACAATAAAATTTCTCTCAGCGCCCTCACTTTGATGAGTGTTGCCTTACTTGCAAACGCCAGGTCCGCCTCAGCATTCGATATCGAAAACAAGTTCAGCACGAACTCCGTAAAAGTCGAGCAAAGTACGGATCAAAAACTCGTACGTTTTTCCTACTGCAAAGTAAAATCGCAACCTCAGACCTGCACACTACTGGGCTCAGAAAAATCCGGCTGGTACGCCATCGAAACCCTCGAAGCTTATAAGACAAATCAAACGGTCAAACTGGTACTCAATATTGTCGGAACCATCGCTGCGGAACCGATCGGCTTTTATGCTGCCATCATTGGAGGACTTGCAGGCGCCGGAGTGGGTGGGATTCCAGGCCTCGCCATTATGGGATTCGGCATCTACACCGGAAAATCGGCCATCGAAAACGGGACGCGAATGTCCGCTCTCGACTCCGATGTGATCGCAGACAAGACTATTGATGTGGGTATCGCTTGGGTCGACAACCCTTCTTGGACGTTCCGCGAGCGTGAAGCCGCGCACGAAAACTGGAAGAGGTTCAATTTCGACCACGTCGAGTTCCTGGCAAATCGACTCGATCAAACTTTGAAAGCGGTTTCTCAGTAAATGAAAGGGGCGCTCTGGAATCCAGGGCGCCCCTTTTAACTATACTTAGCTCAAGCTTGCTTCTAGTGCTTGATTGCCCCTGACTTGACTCGTTCTTTCTTGCTGTTCGCTTGAATGATGAGTGGATCGGGCATCGCAAGATCCGGGCGAACCAGGAAGGTCTCTGGATTCTTGACCTCGAGCGCGAGACGGAGGACCTGATCGGCGTGCTCGACCGGGATGATCTGCATGCCTTTGGTCACGTCTTTTGAGATCTTCTTCATGTCTGGCACGTTCTGCTTCGGAATCAGAACCGTCTTGATGCCGCCGTTACGAGCCGCGAGTAATTTCTCTTTCAAACCGCCGATCGGAAGCACTCGGCCACGGAGCGTAATCTCGCCCGTCATCGCGACATCCCGTTTGACCGGGATTTTCGTGAGTGCGGACGTGATGGCGGTTGCCATCGTGATACCCGCGGACGGACCGTCCTTAGGTACCGCGCCTTCAGGTACGTGCAAATGGATGTCGATCTTGTCATAGAAGCTTGCATCCAAGCCCAACGCTTCGGCACGTGAGCGAACATAGCTCATCGCCGTTGCGGCAGACTCTTGCATGACTTCTCCGAGCTTGCCGGTGATTTTGATCGCGCCTTTGCCCGGAACCGTAGCCACCTCGACCTGCAGCATATCGCCGCCGACTTCGGTGTAAGCAAGGCCGTTGACGAGACCCACTTCGCTCTGTTCTTCGGCTTTTTGATTCGTGTAACGAGCTGGCCCGAGCAAGTCTTCAAGATCCGCGATCTCGATCTGAACCTTGAAGGCTTTGGCTTTTTTGCCCGTATTCTCTGCGCGGTAGTCGACGATCTTCTTGGCCGCCTTACGGCAAAGAGTCGAGACCATACGCTCAAGGTTACGAACCCCCGCTTCGCGAGTGTAGGACTTAATGAGCTCCATCACCGCTTCGTCCGTCACTCCGAAATCCTCAGCCGTCAGACCGTGGAGTTCCATCTGCTTGGTGATCAAGTAGCGTTTGACGATATTGTACTTCTCGTCCTCGGTATATCCGGAGATCGTGATGACTTCCATCCGGTCCAAAAGTGGACGTGGGATGTTGTGCAATTGGTTCGCCGTCAACACGAACATCACCTTGGAGATGTCGTAGTCTACTTCGAGGTAGTGGTCACCGAAGTTATGATTCTGCTCCGGATCAAGCACCTCAAGAAGCGCAGAACTCGGGTCGCCCCGGAAATCCATGCTCATCTTGTCGATCTCGTCGAGAAGGAACACTGGGTTCGACGACTCAGCCTTCTTCAGGGACTGAATGATCTTGCCCGGCATTGCACCGACGTAGGTTCGGCGGTGTCCACGAATCTCGGCTTCATCCCTCACCCCGCCCATCGAGGCGCGGACGAATTTCTTGTTGAGGGATTTCGCGATCGATTTAGCAAGCGAGGTCTTACCGACGCCCGGAGGTCCGGCGAAACAGAGGATCTGACCTTTGGAGGATTGAGTGAGTGTTCGGACAGCCAAGTATTCGAGGATCCGCTCTTTGACTTCTTCTAAGCCGTAGTGATCTTCGTCGAGCACGTCTTCAGCCGCTTTGAGATCGATCCGATCTTCGGAGTACTCGCCCCAAGGAAGGCTCACGATCCAATCGATGTAGTTCCGTACCACAGTAGCTTCAGCCGACATAGGAGACATCATCTTGAGCTTCTTCAGCTCGCGATTGGCTTTCTCTTTGGCTTCTTTGGACATCGGCTTGGTGCGGATCTGTTTTTCGATCGCCTGGATCTCAGCCTTGAACTCGTCTTTTTCGCCGAGCTCCTTCTGGATCGCCTGCATCTGCTCGTTCAGGTAGTATTCCTTCTGGGATTTCTCCATCTGCTTCTTCACGCGTGAGCGGATTCGGCGTTCGACTTGAAGGATTTCGATCTCACCTTGCATGAGGCTCAGAATTTTTTCCAAGCGTTTCACAGGATCAGCGATCTCAAGGATGTCTTGCTTGTCTTCGAGTTTAAGATTCAAGTGCGCGACGACCAAATCACCCAGGCGGGACGGGTCTTCTAAACCGTTCACGCTCATGAGCATTTCGGGTGGGATGCGCTTGTTGAGTTTTACATAGTTCTCGAACGTCGCCTTGAGCGAACGAACGAGCGCTTCGAGCTCGACCTTGCCTTCGTATTTTTCTTCGATCTCTTCCACCACCGCTTCGATCATGCGATCGGTTTCGATGTATTGGCGGATCTTCGCGCGACGTTTACCTTCGACGAGCACCTTGACGGTGTTGTCAGGCAAGCGAAGGATCTGGAGAATCGTTCCGATGGTACCGACGAGAAAGATGTCTTTCTCACCCGGGCTGACCGTGGTCGCGTTTTTCTGCGCAACGAGGAACAGGTCCTGTTTCTTAGCAACGCATTCTTCCAGGGCGTTGATCGATTTTTCGCGTCCTACGAAAAGCGGGACCACCATCTGTGGGAAGATGATCACGTCTCGGAGGGGAAGCAGCGGCACCCGCATCGTCTGTACGCCGTTACTACCGGATTTGTCTTTCTTTGAGCTCATAAGCCAAGATCCTCCTTCCACTAGTACAGCAGGTTTTTAAACTCGATCATAGTAGGCAGAAAAATAAATCGGAAAAAGACTTGGTATCGCAAAGGTCATGCGAGACCGCATTGTTGACAATCGCTCCATTCACTCGACAGGAAAACGGCGCCAGTTTTGAAACGGAGTCAATTCGCGCCACTTGGAAACCGCGAAAAATCTCGCATTTTTAACAAAATACACGAAGCTCCACCCACAAAGAGCGTTTCACGCATTTGTCATGCCAAACACGCTCATCCACAAAACGACAACCCCCCAGGCGGATGCCGCCTAGGGGGTTCAGTCAAACTCATTCACAGATCAGCTTATGCGCTCTCGGCTTTTTTCTCGACAATAGACTGGAAAGTCGTTTGCGTGCCGTCTGCAAGCACGACCATTGGTTTCTCGCGGTTCGAGATCGTCGCCTTGGTGATGATGCATTTCTTCACTTCGCCGTGCATCGGAAGCTCGTACATCACGTCGAGCATCGATTGCTCGATGATCGCACGCAGACCACGTGCGCCGGTTTTCCGCTGAATCGCCTCTTTGGCGATCTCGTTGATGGCGTCTGGTTCGAACTCCAGCTGAATGCCGTCGTATTCGAACAAGCGCTGGTACTGTTTCACGAGCGCGTTCTTAGGCTTCGTCAGGATCTCTACGAGCGCTGGCTCGTCGAGTTCGTCGAGCGTTGCGATGACCGGAAGACGTCCGATGAACTCCGGAATTAATCCGAAGCGAGTCAGATCCTCTGGTTCCACCTGAGCCAAGAGTTCAGAGACGTTCTCTTCTTTCTTAGCCGAAATATTGGCGTGCATACCGAGGGAACGCTTGCCCTTACGTTGAGCGATGATTCGATCGATCCCGACGAAGGCGCCGCCGCAGATGAACAAGATGTTACCCGTGTTCACTTGCACGAACTCTTGCTGAGGATGCTTACGTCCGCCCTTCGGAGGAACATTGGCAATCGTTCCTTCGATGAGTTTCAGGAGTGCTTGCTGCACACCTTCGCCTGAAACGTCTCGGGTAATCGATGGGTTTTCGCTCTTACGCGAGATCTTATCGACCTCGTCCACATAAACGATGCCCTTCTGAGCGCGCTCGACGTTGTTGTCGCATGCTTGGAGCAGATTCAAGATGATGTTCTCGACGTCTTCACCGACGTAACCAGCTTCGGTGAGCGTCGTCGCATCCGCCATGGCGAATGGAACGTTCAGAAGCTTAGCGAGAGTCTGAGCAAGAAGCGTTTTGCCGGTACCGGTAGGACCGATGACGAGGATGTTCGACTTCTGCAGCTCGACTTCTTTGCCGTTCTTCTTGTCCGATTGATTCGTGATCCGCTTGTAATGGTTGTAAACGGCAACCGAGAAGATCCGTTTCGCGCGATCTTGACCGATGATGTATTCGTCCAAGTGCGCTTTGATCTCATTCGGTTTCGGAAGACGGTCGGCAGGCTTGGTCGAAGCCTCACGCTGACCTTCTTCGGCGATGATGTCGTTACAAAGCTCGATGCACTCGTCGCAAATATAGACAGTCGGACCAGCGATCAGTTTTTTCACTTCACGCTGGTTCTTGCCGCAAAAAGAGCAGGAGAGATTCCCAAATCCGTCACCGTATTTTTTAGTATCCACTAGGGTCTCCTTGCTTGATTAGCCTGTGCTCTTGGTAACAACCTTGTCGATCAAGCCCAGCTCGATCGCCTCATCAGGAGAAAGGTAGTTGTCACGGTCGGTGGCTTTTTCGATCACGCTGATCGGTTTGCCCGTATGTTTGGAAAGCATCTCGTTGAGACGCTTCTTGAGGTAGAGGATTTCTTTGGCCTGGATTTCGATATCCGAGGCTTGGCCACGCGCTCCTCCGAGCGGCTGATGAACCATGATACGCGCGTTCGGAAGCGCGTAACGATTGTCCTTAGCTCCGCTAGCGAGCAGGAATGCGCCCATGCTTGCCGCAAGACCTGTGCAATACGTGTTCACTGGAGGCTTCACATATTGCATGACATCGTAAATCCCGAGGCCCGCATACACGGAACCGCCGGGAGAATTGATATAAAGGTGAATCGGTTTCTCAGGGTCCGAGCTCTCGAGAAAGAACATCTGCGCAACAAGCAAGTTCGCCACCACATCATTCACCTCGGTACCGAGGAAGATGATGCGATCTAGAAGCAGTCGCGAATAGATGTCGTACTGGCGTTCGCCTCGTGGCGTTTGCTCAATCACGATTGGATTCGGAATATAACCCTGAGGAGCCATGTCCGGTGTAAAACCCACGACATTTGGTTCAACGAGCTTGGAGGGAATGGAATGTTTCTGGGACCAATAGATCATGGGGGGACGATCCTCTTCTTAGGTAAAAGTGTACCTCGATACTTAGCGTATCGGAATAACGCGTCGCACGGCTTGCAAAATATTTTTTGTTGTCGAGGTTGACAGAAAAGGGCAAAAATCGCCGAGCGATTAGTTACTTAACGCAACTACTCGACCTGATTCTGACGACAAATCCATCGATGAAAGCGCAGTTTCATTGAGGAATCCGAGAACCACCATTCTTAGATCGTCCAGCGTCAAATCGTCGATACCCCGACCCGACTGCTCAACCATCTTGAACATCTCTTGGCGAACCCACTCCGTGGGCAGTCCCGTCAGTGCTGCGACTTGCTCAATCAACAGGATACCTTGCGATTGGGAGACTTCCATTTCCCCTCCTTTTTGAGCGTTCGAATCCTTTCGAACGCGTTTTTCTACGGAGAGCATATCGAGGGATTTTTACGGGGTGCAAGGGATAAATTCTAGGGGATCATGACGGCGTCATCTCGTTGACGACAAAATCCATATTTCCGATTATGCAGGGGAAGGTACACTCGTTCCATGATCAAAAAGACCGTCAAAGAATCCCAAGTCATCATGACTGAAATGGTCCTGCCACAAGACACGAACGCTATCGGCACGATTTTCGGTGGAAAAGTCATGAGCTTGATCGATATCGCCGCCGCTATGGCCGCCGGTAAACACGCGAGATCTGTCGTGGTCACCGCCTCGATTGACGCCCTCAATTTCGTTGCCCCGGTGAAGCTCGGAGAATATGTGCACATCAAGGCGAGCGTAAACTATGCGGGACGCACCTCCATGGAAGTCGGCGTTCGCGTGGATAAAGAAAATCCGCTGACCGGCGAAATGAAACACACGGCTTCGGCTTACCTCACTTTTGTCGCACTCGACTCCGATGGCAAGGCCCGGCAAGTCCCCGAACTAGTCGCGGAATCACCTGAGGAATTGCGGCGCATGGATTCAGCTAAGAAACGTCGCGCCTCCCGCATTCAACTGGCGGCTGATCTCAAGCGAGATACCTCAAATTAGTCTTCGAGTTCACCGACGCCGCTGCCCTCTCGAGGTACCAGGTAGCGCTGATATTCTTCGGTGAACGCGAGGAGGTTTTCGCCTGGCTTCAGTCCAATTCGGTCGACATACAAAACCCCAATCAGGTGGTCGAGCTCGTGCTGAAAAACCGTCGCTAGAAACCCTTCAGCGACGAGTGTTTTCTCTTTTCCCTGCACGTCCCAGTAGTCGACACGAATTTTTTTGGGTCGAGTGACCAATCCCCGCATCTCCGGAACGGATAAACAACCTTCCCAATAGCTCTGAGTTTCCTGCGTAAGCGGGGTCACCCTCGGATTGATGAAAACCGAAAGCGGCATTGAAGTGAAATTTTCGCCGTCCTGGGTTTTCGCGTCCGCATACCGAGGATTCGAATCGTCGTAGTCGATGATGGCGAGATTCAGTGATTCATGAATCTGCGGGGCCGCAAGTCCGATACCACCGTACTCCTCCATCGTATCCACCATATCTTGCAAAAGCTGTCGGAAAACCTCCGTGTTCAACTCCTCACGAGTAATGTCGCGAGTTTTATTGCGGAGGACCGGATGACCCATACGAGCGATTTTACGGATTGCCATGCGATCATTATGCCGCGAATCCGCAGAGGCATCCAAGCGCAATTCCACACCAAGGACCGAGCAGTAAGACGATATTTTCAGAAGAATGATGGGCAAAACTCATTCGGTGGTTGAATTTTTATACATGCTAAATTAAATAATCACTAAACAAGGATTACTACCCATGAAAACAACCGTCGTGTCGGTTTGCATTTTTTTGTCTTCTTTCGCCGTTCGCGCGAGCGAAATCGACGTTCTGTTTTGCGAGCCGTCGATCGCACCTAAAACCGAACTCCATTGCAAAGGCGTTCGAAACAACTACGAAGCATCCCTCTTGGAACAAGATCGTAAGACCACGGTTCCGGAAATTCGCGCGCTCTCTATCACCTGCGGAAATGAAACGAAAATCGCGGGCAACTACACAGGCTATTTCGTCCAAAGCGGCGGTATCTTGAATTACGGTATGGGATACGTCACCAAAGAAAAGGGATTCTTCTCCGGCAACTGCCGCATCGACGTGTTCGGTGCGCTCACGTTCCCACGAATCACTCGCATTTCGCTCAGCCTGAAGAAGAGCAACTAGTCGCGGAAGTTAGTTCTCGATTTTTAGGAGCGTTCGCACTTCCCATAGATACGGGAATGCTTTTTTGGATGCTTGCGATCTTAGGTACTCCACCCCACTGGAGCCACCGGTACCACGCTTGAACCCGATCACACGCTCCACCACTTTGACGTGATGCTCACGCCAAAACGCGAGCGCTTGATCGAGATCGAGAAGCGACTCAGTCAGAAGATACAGCTCTAGATGCGACTCAGGTTTCTGATAGATCGGACGAATTCCTTCCAAAATCGCTTCATGGCTCTCGGGAGTATCCTGCGCCGGAACCGAGAAACCCATACCGCCGAGCATCTTGAGATAAGATGCATTTAAATCTCGACTAGAAAGCCGATAGTTGAGTCGCTCTAGGTAGTCCGGGCGATTCTGGAAATACTTCAGATAAGCCGGTTCTTTGAGTCCGGCCACGAACTCCAACTCACGAAACTGCAGAGACTGGAAGCCACTTGCTGGCATGAGGTGATCGCGGAACCCCAGAAAATCGATCGGGCGCATCGTCTCCAGAATATGGATCTGCCCCAAAAGAACTCGGAAAATCTCGACCGTTCGTTTGACGAAGTGCTGAGCCTTGAGCGGCTCATTTTTCTCCATGTGATCCATCGCTCGTTCCAGCTCATGCAAACAGAGCTTGAACCAAAGTTCATACGCCTGGTGAATGATGATGAAGAGCATCTCATCGTGGTGCTCCGGCTGAGAGAGAGGTTTCTGTAGGGAAATCAGCTCCGGAACCTTGAGGTAGTCGTTATAGGTCAGATCTGTTTTCGTATAGACCGAAGGTTTTTCGCCACCTGACATTATTTCTTCATCCCTGCGAAAAGCGTTTGAAGCTCAGCGCTCGACTGCTTTTCGATTTCGGCATGGAGCGAGTTTCCATGGGCGTCTATCGTCACCACGACTGGCAATTTCACCACCTGAAGCTTCCAAATCGCCTCGGGACTGCCGAATTTTTCATAACCGTAGACGCCCTCGACTCGGACAATTTTCTCCGCCAAGACTTGTGCCGCTCCACCGATCGCGTGGAGGTAAACACAACCGAACTTCTGACAGGCGATGCGAGTTTTCTCGCCCATGCCGCCTTTGCCGATCACGCCTTTGAGTTTGTATTTTTCGATGATGCCTGCTTGGTATGGCTCCTCACGAATCGAAGTCGTCGGACCGGCTGCCGTCACCGTCCAAGCGTTTTTCTTTTTCATCACGACCGGGCCGCAGTGGTAGATAATGCTATTGTTGAGGTCGACCTCATTTTTAGGTGGCTCGTTTCCTTCGGAGAGCCATTTGTGAACGGCGTCACGTCCGGTGTAGATGAGTCCGGTGATTTCAACCATGTCGCCTACTTTGAGTTGGCGAACTTGTTCTTCGGTAAACGGTGCGGTCAACGTTTTCATGAGTGAGTCCTCAAATGGTTCGACTGCACTAATACAGCCATTTCTGAATCGCGCCTTGAACAGAAACCTTGGCGCCTTGGCGGCGAAATGCCCAGCACATATATGACACGCTTACAAAGAACGACGCCGGCAGGCGGTTCAAAGCCGCAATTTTGGTGCCCATCAACGTCGTTTTGCCTCCGAATCCCATCGGACCGATACCCAGACGGTTCGCCTCTTGGACGATTTCGTCCTCGAGTTTAGCTAGTACGGGATTCGGATTTTTATCATCCATCTTGCGAAGGAATTGCTCTTTGGAAACGAAATAACCCGTTCCTCGATCCCCCCCGATCGTGACCCCCAGCACTCCAGGACCACAACCTTTGCCTTGGGCTTGCTGAACGGCATCGAGGATGACTTTCTTCACTCCAAGCAGATCGCGTCCCGCTCCCACTCGCCCATCCGGCAGCGAGTACTGGGCGCCCACGTTTTCGCAACCGCCGCCCTTGAGCATGAGTCGAATATCGAAAAAATCTTTTTTCCAAGGCTCGGCGTGAATCACGGGACTTCCTGGCCCTACGTTCGTGCCGTTATTCTCTCCGGTCAGCGAGTCGACGCTGTTCTGGCGAAGGTAGCCTTTCTTGGTGGCAGCGGCGACGGCCTTCTTAATGAGTTTTGTCATCAGTTCGTAGTCAGTTTTCGCCGGATAATGGATAAAAAAGAGAATCGTACCTGTATCCTGGCAAAGCGGCTGACTTTTGACTTTTGCGATGCCGATATTATCGCAAATGATGTTCATCGCATATTTCGCGCTCGTTGACTCTGCTTCGACCGCTCGACCTTTTTCGATCGCTCTCACGACGTCGGCCGGCATCTCCGTGGATGTTTTGCGGATGATTTCGACTAGGGACTCCAGAAAGAGTGCTTGTTGTTTCGCCTTCATATGATTTTCAACCTATCGAAGAGACCCGGGCTAGGCAACTCGCTAAGCGTACTAGAACGTCAGAAAAATGCCCCATCTCATTATTTTGACGCCGTATTCCCACTTTTCACTTGAGCCGAACCATCCCTCATACCGAGAAGTCCCTATGACTTTCCGCCGACTGAAAACTCGGGCGCTCACCGCTTTCGCACTCTTTTGCGCTCTCGCCCCGTCGAGTTTTGCCAGGGAAATCCTCGTCTTCACTCAGGTCCAAGAATTCGAAGTCAAACTCGGTAAACGAGCGGCCATCACGGTAGCAGCGATTCCGATCGCACAAATTTCAGTCGCCTCTTACGCGGCGGTTCTCGCGCCAAATCCTCTTACGGGTTTATCCGTCGCCTACCAAGTGATCAAAGGCGTTCCCACAGCTCTGTTGATCGCTCAAGGACTCCTCTACTCCAAGGAATCTCTTCAGCAGCGCAAGGTATTCGAAGCCCTCCTCACCCATTCGAGCGCTCCGACGATCTATCAAATCAGCTCCCCGATTCCCGAGGGGCCACTACTCACAGGTACTCGTCGAAGCAAGATTCTGACTTGGATCGATAGCGAAAACGGGCTAGGTGATGAAACCATCGCCGCACTCGAAGCAGAATGGGGCAGAGCCATCGCGGTGACAGATCCTGACAACACGATGATCCGCATACGCCTCGAGATCGATGGAATGCCTTCGAACGAAATCTGGGAGACGACGCTTGCGTCTGTCATGAAACGCGACCCGATCCCGGAATCCGTACGTGAACAATGGTTAAACGAATACCGAGAGAAGAAAAAAGATTTCCGCGAGGATCGGTGGAACCGTTGGAAAAACTGGTTACAAACGGCCCATCCTGAAACCGAAAAAAAGATCCTTCAAAATCCCAAAGCGTCTATCGAGCTGCCGCTCGAGATCATCACGACCACCGGTGAATCGATCCCGGTCGGCTCTATTGCGTCAAAAGGTAAAGCAGTGAAGCTTCTAAAAATTCCTTTTAAAGAGCGCATTCGCGACCTCATCTCCGATGGCGTGGAAATACAAGGCCATAACCTGCCTATTCGAATGTTCGAAAATACTCCGGGCCTCTGCTCTCGCTTGATCCGCTCCACTATTCATCCGTTCATTCGTTGGGTAGAAAACCCGATTTCACCGCAGCCGACCTTAGTCCAGACTCCATAGACTTGATCCAGTGAATCGACTACGCTCGCACGAGTGAGACTCGACTACGAAATACTCTCCTTGGATCGCAACGGCGTTCTCCGCTCGGATGGAGACGAGATCACACACCAACGCACCATCGAAACCTACTTAAAATCGATCTATCGCACCCAGGACGGCTATGAGATTCGAATTGGCCATGAAAGCCGTCCGATTCAGGTAGAAGATACCGCGTACTTCGTTCGACAAGTCGAACTCACGCCTTCCGGTATTCAAGTCTATCTGACGAACGGGTATCAGGAAATTCTACTGCCGGACGCACTGGAATATGGGCCAGCAGGCCGTTTGGTCGCACTGATTCAAAACGGACAAGATCGCGCGCGATTTCTTCATGCTGCTTATCATGAACTACTCAAAGCCGGTGAACTGACCCAAGATCGCTGGCAGCTCAAACTCCAAAACATTCAATACGGATTTTCAATCAGGACGGAAGCACTATGAAACTTGGCTATTTGCTATTCTACGTAGAAAGTGTCGAAAGATCGCTCAAGTTTTACGAAAGCGCGTTTGGCATACCGACTCGATTTCTCCATGAATCCAAAACCTACGGAGAATGCGAAACAGGCGCCACTGCGCTTGGTTTCGTTGATCGAGCTTTTGTAGCGTCTCAAGGACTGCCGGTCGAACTCCGATCCCCCACTCATTACCGAGCGGAAATCGGTCTTACAACAGATCAAATTGAAACCGATTTTGACCAGGCTCTGAAGGCAGGCGCCATTCTCGTCAAGCCGATCACCGAAAAACCCTGGGGTCAAAAAGTCGGCTACGTGCTCGATCTCGACGGGAACCTCGTCGAGATCTGCACACCGATGAGCGGATAGAGAATTTGATACGACGAACTACGGTTTCCAGATATCGCGCCAAGGCTCTGCCTTGAGGCCCAGGAGAGAGGTATCAAAAAAGAAATAGCCGTCGAAGTGATCGGCAAGCGTGACGTACACACCGTTTTCAAACGGTCCGGCGACGTTTTCATTCTGAAACCACCATTTTGAGTAGCGAGAAAGAAACGCGGCACTGCTCGGAACGTAACCCGCACGAACGCCCTGGTCATGCAGATAAAGATCAAGGGAATCTGGTGCCGTCGGCTTCAAGAATTCGCCCTGAGTTCCACTCACCTCGTAGCCCGTCAGCGCGTAGTTCTTAACCGGTATGCCTTGAATTGTTTCTAAGTAATGCACACCCGACTGAATGGCACCCAATCCGAGTCCCCACCAATCCGCGTCTGATCGGCCATGCGAAGTATGAGACGTATGGGCGATCAGGACCGCTTTGGTGACGGATTCTTGTTCCAAGATGAATTTGATGTTTCTCGCTTGAGCTTGATCTCGTTCATTCCAAGCGTTGGCGGACGAGGTTCGCACGATGTCGTAGTATTTTAACCAACCGATCAACGTCGACACATTCAGACGCCCGGAATAGGCACGCTTCTTTGCGTAAGGCGATACGACGGATCGATTGATCAAATCCCGAAGTTGCCGATCGAATTCATTCAATCGCTCCAGGCAAGTCAAGAAATCCGCTGCCGGTAGGAACTGTTTGTCCGTATTCAACTTCGCGAAGGTTGGTCGTGTCGCCGTCCAGTTGTCCGCGCCTACGATCGGACAAACTCGCTTGGCGTCGTCCAGTGTGACACTTGCACCTAAACCGAGTTCCGCATTTAGTGCGATCAGATCAGAAAAGTGTGACCAAGGTCGATCCCAAATGTCCATGCCACGAAAAACAATGGGATCACCTGGATGTGCCAAGTTGAACGCGCAAGCCCAGGAGAAAAACTCGATATCAGCCTGAGTTGGCATATAGAGCGTATCGATCGGTGGAACCGACATCCGAGAGCGGCAAGAGGAGAGATACGTTTGTAGCTCCCGACTTCGATGAAGCGCGTTCTCCCAAATCACGACTCGGAAACCACGATTCTCGACCAAGTAACGAATCAAACGCGCCTGAAGTTTCAAGAACGGCTCGGACCCATGAACGCTTTCACCTAGTGCAACCACTCCTTGAGCCGGAATCTCAGACGACCAAGATGCCAGTTCGACGTCAGTGATGGCGCTTGGAGTTTCAGAGAGCGGAACAAAGCCGTCTAGAGAAGAGGCAGCGTGAGCCAAAGAAAAGGGCAAAAGCAAAAGGACGAGCGAGCGCAGATGCGACATGAGGAGAACCTTTCTATCGGGAGGAACTGGGCCCCATTGAACAGAAGGTCTTGCGCATTCTCAATTGGAATCTTGGATTCGAGATCGCGATCGATTGACTCGGAAAGTGACTAGCCGTGTCCACCCATCAAAAAAGACTCTTGAAGGAAGCGATCGTCGCGTAAATGAACCGCTTTTTCGAAAAACTCCTTGGCTTCCAGCCAAAGCGTATCGCCGTTGTCGATCGTAAAAACTTTTTTGCGAAACTCATGACACCCTGGGAAACCGGCCGAGTACCATGCCAGAAATTTTCGCGCGTGGATCATAGCCGAGCGCTCCGGATACGTTTCGGCCAAGAGTTTCTGCTGTGTCGCTAAGAGATCCAAATACTCCTGCGCCATCGGTTTACCGAAACTTTCCCCTCTCCAGAGACGAGCCGCTTGATCGAAAATAAATGGGTTCCTCAGGGCGCCTCGACCGATCAGAACCGCGTCGACTCCCGATTCTCTGAAACGTTTGACGGCCGTCTCGGCTGTATTCAAGTCGCCATTACCGATAATGGGGAGTGGTGATTTCGCTTTGATATCCGCGATGAACTCCCAGTCCGCTTCTCCGCTGTAACCTTGAGCGCGAGTTCGACCATGAATGGCCACCCAAGCCACTCCTGCGTCGTGGGCGGCGCGAACGACATCCAGTGCGTTTCTGGACCCTTCGTCCCAACCCGTCCGAATTTTGATCGTGACCGGAATTTTAACGGATTTGACCATCGCGGTGAGGATCTTGCCCAGATTGATCGGATCACGGCACATCGCAGAGCCCGCGCCTTTTTTTACGACCTTGGGAACGGGACAGCCCAGATTGAGGTCAACGAAGTCTGCGCCCAGTTTTTCAACGTAACGGCAGGCTTTGACGAGGTGCTCTTCGTCTTCGCCGAAGATCTGAAGTCCGATGATCCGCTCTTCATCGTGAAACTTGAGAAGATCGAGGGTTTTCTGCCCCATGTACTCGATACCGGTTGCAGAGACGAGCTCGCTCACCACTAACGAAGAATTCATTCGACGCATGAGCCGACGAAACGGTGAGTTCGTGATCCCGGCCATCGGAGCCAAGATAAACGGATGATCGATTTGAAACGGACCTAAAGGGATCTTCTTGGACATGGGTACTACCTGAAATTTAATGGCGAAGCGCTTCGATGTCGGCGCGGGTTTTCGGAACTTCGTGAGTCAGAATCTCGCATCCGTCTTGGGTGATGAGAATGTCGTCTTCGATGCGAATGCCGATATCTCGGAACTCGTTCGGTGCGTCCGTATCTCCGGGTTGAACATAGAATCCGGGCTCGATCGTAAACAACATCCCCGGCTCAAGTTTGCGAGGTTCGCCACGGATTTGATAGAGGCCAGCATCATGCACGTCCATTCCGAGCCAATGTCCAGTACCGTGCGGGTAGTATTTGCGGAACTGGGCGGAGGCGATCAGTTCCGAGCGATTCCCCTTGAGGAAGCCGTACTCGATCATCCCGTCCGTTAATATTTCACAAGCCTTGGAGTGAATTTGCGGGAGCGTCGCACCGGGTTTAGCCATCGCGATACACTCGAGCTGCGCCTTGAGGACTAGGTCATAGATTTTGGCTTGAGCGGCGGTAAATTTTTTACCAACCGGGAACGTGCGAGTGATGTCTGCGCCGTAGTAATCGCGTTCACCGCCCGCATCAATCAAGAGGAGATCGCCATCGCGGAGATCTTCGTTGTTGGTCTTGTAATGGAGGCAAGTCGCGTTTTTTCCGCCCGCTACAATAGACCCATAACCGAGTCCATCGCAGCCAAGTTTACGGAAATAGTATTCCAGTTCAGAGGCAACCTCTCGCTCGTTCATTCCCGGGCGAGTGAACTGCATCACCTGTTTATGCGCGCGCGCTGAAATCGAGCAAGCTCTACGCATGAGTTCGGCTTCGTCCGCGCTCTTAAACATCCGCATCTCTCCCAGAAGATCGGAAGGATCATGAATCGGAAGGAGACCTTTGCCACTTCGTCCCATCAGTGAGCGATGTTTGGCGAGTAGCTCACCGATCAAGCGATCATTTTGTTCATTCGCTTGGGTGAGGTAGAAAACCTTACTCGAGCCTTTCAGGATCTCAGGAAGTTTCGATTCGAACTCACTCTCGAGATACGCTTCGTCCGCTCCGAAAATAGAGACGGCGCCTTCGGTACCGTAACGCTCGCCTTCCCACATTTCGCGTTCGCGATCACGCTTACGAACGAAAAGAATCGTGCGATGCGATTTTCCACCGACCGATGATGGAGCAAGAACCAACCAAGCCTCTGGCTCGTCAAATCCAGTGAGATAGTAGAAATTGCTATCTTGTCGAAACGGATAGTAGACGTCGTTGTTGCGAACGACTTCGGGAGCAGCCGGAAGGATGAAGGTCGCCCCTTCTGCTTCAGCGAGACTCGTGAGAGACTGACGACGGGCTTTGAAATATCCGGGGATGCTGGTTTTCAACATAGAGGCCTCTAATCTAACCCAAAAGCGGCAGGAACGAAATGCTCAAGGGAATACTATTTGACCTGGACGGTACGCTCGTTAACTCTCTCCACCTGACTTTCAACGGTTTTAACGAGGTATTTCAGACCTACGGCCAACCACCGAAAACCCCTCAGGAAATCCTCCGCTTGTTTGGCCCGGGCGAGGTCAAGATTTTTGAGAAGTGCGTTGGTGCTGAGAACGCGGAGCGAGCCCTCGCGCAATTCGTAAATTACACCCGGAGCCGAGTCTCGGAAGCGCCGCTTTTTGAGGGGGCGCTCGATGCGCTCATCGAATGCGAAAAGCAGGGGCTAAAAGTGGGGATCGTCACCGGTCGCGGCCGAGAGAGTGCTGATCTCATCTTGAGCCATCACGGGATTCGTCACCGTTTTCCGATCGTGGTTACGCATGATGATGTCTCATCTTCTAAGCCATCGCCCGAAGGCATCCACCTCGCACTCAAACACTTGAATCTCTCCCCGGAACACAGCGTTTATGTGGGAGATATGTGGATGGACGTGCGAGCAGCCAAACGCGCAGGCTGCCGTTCGATTTCGGCGACCTGGGATCATGCCTATGACCATGAGGCGGTGAAACTAGAATCACCCGATCGTTTCTGCAATTCCTGGAACGAGCTGTTCCCGCTCTAAGCGCAATTCCTCACTCATTTGGGCGGTCTACATTCCATAACGTGGAATTCCACGAATTCGCGCGCTCGTTTTTAATCTCGATAGAGTTTCCCGCGCCAGTCGGATAGATGGCTTCGATCGCAATTTCAACCGAGGCCCGCACCCCGATGAACCGCACGCTGATTTTTTACGCCCTACTCGCCGCAACGATGACTCATGCATCTGAGATCCCCGCTCCTTGTGGGGACGCACTCCATTCGCCGTATGGCGGCACCGTGATTAAAACTCGAAACGATCAGACCAAGATCTACCGTGTCTCCATGGAAGAAGGAAAAATCCTCTATTTCAAAGAGACCTTCCGCGGCGGGTCCGGCGAACGAGCGGTTTTCGACGATCTGCAATCCGCCGTGCTCGCAACCGAAGCAGCGAAACGCCTGGGGCTCAAGAAATACGTCGCCGATATCGGCTGGCGCGATTCACTGAATCTCACTGTTGATGGAAAATCGATTCATACCCGTGCCGGTGCGCTCCAGGCCGAGATGCCTGCGATCATCACTCCCATTGATGAATTCGCGATCCGTTATCCAGGCAAGCCCCTCACCGCGCGTGGATTGCAAAAAGTTCTCAACTCAGGCGAATGGCCCCGTCTCTACGCAAACTGGAAAATCTTCTGGAGTATATTCATGCAAGTCGACCTGAATATCGCGAACCTCGCACACAGCGGTGGTCAGCTTGCGCTATTCGACTTGGGTGATGCTCTCAACCTGCCGGGCGTTCGACGTCAGATGGGCATCCGTTCGGCGATGGAAGAGTTTCATTTTAATCTACCGAACCAGAGTTGGGATCGGATCGAGCACCGTCCCGATTTCCGTCAGGCGGACCCGGAATTCAAGAATTTTGCGCAAGTAGTCGCAAACTCGAGCAATGAAGAGCTCGCCGCGATCCTCGGCAAAAACCTCACGGATTTGCTAGGCCACCCGCGTGGTCTGGTAAAACACCACGTCACCGAGATGAGAAATCAGGCAAAGCGAATCGTTGCGCTCTTGAATCGCCATCCTCTTAGCTATTAAGCTTCTGTCATCAAGAAATATCCGCTGTTCGTAACACCTGGGACCTAGGGGGGACCGATGAAACGACTCCAGACACTTGCGCTCTTGTTTTCAGTTCTCGCATCGTTCGCAAGCTCCAGCAGCTTCGCGTCCATCGAACGGTTTCAAGTCGTCAATCCGATGCTCGTTCGCGGCGGACAACCCACTACTCCGGCGGATTTCGAGTACTTGCGAAACCAAGGGATCAAAACCGTCATCAATTTCAGAACCACTCCCGAAACCTTGAATTGGGAAAAACGCATCGTCGAATCGCTCGGCATGAAATGGATCAACCATCCGATCAACGGAATGAGCTATCCCGACGAACGCCAAATGTTCCAGATCATGATGGATATCCGCAATCCCGCAAATTTCCCCGTATTCGTGCATTGCCACGCCGGCAAGGATCGCACGGGACTTGTCGTGGGTCTGTACCGAGTTTATTTCGATCATTGGCCGCGTGAGCGCGCTTACGATGAAATGATTCGTATCGGATTCGAGCCTGGACTCGAGGGCCTGAGAAAATACTTCTGGGATCACACTCATCCGTAAACAAGATCTCAATTTAAAAAAGGAAAGGCCGGATCGGAACCCCCGACCCGGCCTTTCCTTTTTTCTCAATCCTGCTGACTATACTTTCAAAACACCGCGGCGGACTTGATCGCGCTCGATCGCTTCGAAGAGCGCTTGGAAGTTACCTTCGCCGAAACCTTTGTTACCTTTGCGCTGGATGTACTCGAAGAAGAATGGTCCCATCGCCTCTTCACCGAACACTTGGAGCAGATAGCCGGAATCATCGCCGTCCAGCAACAGCCCGAGACTCTCCAGTGTTTTTAGGTCTTCGGTGACGCCAGGAACGCGAGTTGGAACGGCTTCATAGTAAGTTGAAGGCACGGTCAAGAACTTGAATTTGTTCTCGCGAAGTGCAGGAAGCGTTTTCATGATGTCAGTCGTGAGCAGTGCTAAGTGCTGTACGCCCGGGCCTTTGAGGCGCTCGACGAACTCTTGGACTTGGCTTTCTTTTTCGGTCGCTTCGTTGATCGGCACCTTGATCTTGCCGCAAGGAGACTCAACAACGTCGGAGATAAGGCCGGTGCGTCCCGTTTTGATCTTGAAGTGACGAGAAACGACGAATCCGAAGATTTCTTTGTAAAACTTCACCCAGTTAGCCATCTCACCCATGCTGACGTTGTTCGTCAGGTGATCGATCGAATGAATGTGGGCGGGTGCCGGACTTTCGAAATGACTAACTACAAGGCCGTCATCCAAGAGGCCCTTGCCTTTCATTCCGTTTGGATAGGTACGGGAGATGAACGCGTACCGAACCAAACCTGGAGTCCAAATCTCCGCGCGAACAACGACACCGTCAGCGGATTCATAAGTCTTGGGCTCCTTCGCAGATTTCGCGCCCCTGGCGATCGTTTCCGCATAGGCGGCCTGAGCATCGTCGACCTCGACCGCGAGGACACAAACGCCCTCGTCCTGAGCGCGGAGAAATTTCACACTGCTCTCGTTCTCGGCGGCGGCAGAACCATCACTCTCAGTCAGCATCACGCGAACGAAACCTTGCTGCCAGACTACAGAGCGAATACCGCGAGTCGAAAGGTGGCGTGAGCCCACTTTTTCGAATCCCATACGGGTATAGACCGCCTCGTGATCCGAGATTTTTTTCACGATAAATTCGACGTGATCGAAACCGTTGTTCAAGAACTTCATGATGAGAACCTCCGCTTTTACGCGATGTGACGTGACCGAGATGCAATGATCTTACTGATTAATCAAACAATCGCCAAAAGATCAAACGCCTACCGGCGAATTACTAACGCATTAGCAGCGCATTCGCGGGAATCAGGCGCATCGACCGCAGTAGACCCTCACTAAACGGCGGCCAACCGGACAAATAGCGAATTTCTTCGGGAGAAAACGTGTGGGATTGAATCCAGGTGGATATTTTTCCAGTCAGCTGGTTTTGAACCATCGACACGCCGATCATTTCCAAGGTTTTGACCACATCCGGGTAGTTTGACTTCAGGCGCTCGAGCCCCATTTGCTCGGCGAATCGGACGAGATTCGGCAAGTCTTGGCGAACGAAACGATCCACGTTGCGATTGATCTCACGAGTGTCGAGGGGACCCATCACCCAAATATCTTGGAAAAGCTTGAAAACGTCGGTCGTGCAATTGGTGGTGAATAAATCATAGATCCGCTCGCGACCGAGCATCTGGTTCATATTGAGCGACTGAAGAAACAGCGCCATTCGCGGCGATCGCGTCACACGAAAGATCGGGGAGTCCGCGCGGACATTCACCCTGGAAAAATCCAGCGGCACTACTTCGTAGCTACCACCTTCGGCTCGAGTGGTTTCCTGACGGGTTCCATAGTCATAAACCAAGTGAGTCACAGCGAACTGATGCTGAAATGCGCCCTTAAAAAAAGGCGTATCTTCTCGCCCTTCTAGACGAACCGCCTCGGTTGATAGAATCAACTCCGGAACCCGGTCACCCTCGCCTCGAGCAAAAACTCGCGCGGTCGTTGGGTTTCGCTCCATCGCCTCCTGACTAAGTACCAGTCGGGGAACATAGGGGTCGTTGAATCGAACCAAAAGCAACGTGTGAATCTCAATCGAAGACGTCAGCGGACGAGCTCCCTCAGACCAACGCTCCTTGACGAAAGAGATATCACGAATATGGCCTCGCCCACCGTTATCAACTTCTAGAAAAGATATAGAGCGATCCGCATTTTTTCTTCCGGCGCGGATCCCTGGAAAATAAATGAAATAGTGCTGATCGCCTCTCCTATAGTTCGCAAGCACGAGATCTTGATCGCCGTATCCGATCGCGCGTTTTTCGGCGCCGGTCAGTTCGACGAGCGTTCGTTTGGCGTTCACGGTGAGTGGCGCACCTGGATATTGTGTCCCTCTGGGAGAAACGTCCTTCGGATGAAATCGATCAAAATGAATGGAGAACTGTGCATGATTTTGAAACGAACGACTTTCGTTCGCCCATGAACTCGCAATGCTCGGCAACACCAGCGAAACAAGAAACAAAAGATTCGACATCAGTAATCTCCCGATCGTGCCGCGATTGTATCGAATCTACCGGAGTCTGGACTGTGGAATTATATGAGATGGATCCGCGAATATTTAAGAACTGTCTTTTTTTGTCACGATCAAGTCACAATCGAACTATTTGAACCGCATTTCTTTTGGAGTAACAGGTACGCCATGAAAACCGCGATGATATTTTTAGCGTTATTGACCCAAAGCGGATATGCAACCGAGAGCAACTACGCGTTCCATTCATTGCCAATCGGGACACGGATCACCTTCAAAAATAAAATTACTATTGATGCTTATTCTAATTTCTCAAACCTGGGTACATCACTGAACTACATCGACGATACCAAAACCGAATACATTTCAACGAACTGCCAATTGAGATTTGGCAAAACTCCCTACGCACGCACGATCAAAAGTAATTCGCCTTGGATCGTCAAAAGCAGTGTTTTAAACGGGCTGCGGATTCAATCGACCATTTCTAACACGGTCATGGATCTTTTTTGCATCAGCACATCGAAGCTCTGGAATCGGTCTGACCGAAAATGGGAGGTAGAAACTTATTCTCCTGACCTGCCGATGCTTCGGGAAGATTTTTCCTCGGTTTTCGTCGTTCGTTTGCCTCGAGCAAGAGAGATCTAAAATCGATCTATTTCTTCGGGACGTTCTCACGCGAGCTTGATTTCAATCGAGGTCCCAGGCTCTCGTCTTAGTTTCGGAGGGAAATTCTCCTGAGCGCTTGAGGTGCACTCGAATTTTTCCGGATTCTTTTCTGATCTCGACTTGATCTGCCTGATAGGTCGTTTTACGCGAAGTTCTGACCGTGATTTTCTGCTGCGGATACCGGCTCCGGATGCCGCAGATCAGTCGACGGTACTTGTAATCATCTAACTTCTGATAGGATTCGAGGGATAAAAGTACGAAAAATTCACTCGAAGAAATCCGATCCCGACATTCAGCCGCCTCGTGAACTGCCGCAAACAAGGCATCTACAGATCGATCGACCCAAGTCAGCGCGGAAAAATGACCCAAACCCACAGATTGACAGTCTCGATTCACGACGCCGACTGCATAACAGGGACCGAACCCGCCTGACTGAACAGAAAAATTTTCCGACCTCATTACCCCGTACGATCCCATCTCGATGCCCGAGAGCGATGTCGAACGTGATATCAACTGACTATTTTTTTCCTCGTTTTTTACATAAAAACGATCAAACCCCGAGAAGTCACAATTAAACGTCTGGTATTTGCATTCACTGGTTTGGTACGCGTCCTTGAGACAAACCCGGACATGAGTCGCAGAAGCTTGCTCGAGATCTGCGTCGCACGTTCTGACTGGTGAAAGATTCAAAACATTCTCTAACCCAGGAGACGCTAGACCCAACGCATAAGATGCGTCCCCGCCTTGCGCTAAACTTGCGGTCGACCAAAGGCTTAAGAATAGGCTGATGATCCATAGGCGAACTTGGGGCACATCCCCAAGTATAACCAAAGCGAAACCAAATCAGGCCATTTACTTCAGACAACTCAGGCGTCAATCCTCTGGCCCTGACGAATCAGTTTAAAAGCGTCTGATTCGGGGAAAGCGGATCCGGGTTGTTCGAGTGCAACGTCGCGTGCGAGTGCGGCGCTGGAGGGCCCTGATCGACGTCGACGTAGGTGTATCCCTGGAGCACGCTCTCGTAGAAATTCTGGAGGTCCACGCCCTCTTTTGGCTTCACAGCGCCTTCGCGAACTTTGGCGTCGATCTGTTCTTTCATGCGCTTAGCGAGGTCCGTCGCTGAGTACTGAATCCAGGAGAGGACGCTGGCGATGTTGTTACCGCGGATGACTTCTTCGATGTAGTAGCCGCCTGGCTCGGTCTCGTCGAGGAACACGTGCACTTCGTTCACGCGGCCGAACAAGTTGTGCAGGTCACCCATGATGTCCTGATACGCGCCCGATAGGAAAATACCAATGTAGTATGGCTCATTCGGTTTCAAGCTATGGAGCGGGATCGTCTCTTTGATATCGCGGAGGTCGATGAACTTGTTGATCTTGCCATCCGAATCGCAGGTGATGTCGACGAGCGTGGCTTGATTGGTCGGTTCTTCGTCCAAGCGATGGATCGGTGCAATCGGGAACAGCTGCTGGATCGCCCAGTGGTCCGGAAGCGACTGGAAGATCGAGAAATTACACAGGTACTGATCGGCCAAGTTCTTGTTCAGAACTTCGATGTCGTCCGGGATATATTTCAGGCCCTTGGAGTTTTTGTAGATGATCTTGGTGATCTGGTAGTACAGGTGCTCGACCTTGGCTTTGTCTTCGAGAGACAAGAAGCCCAGTTTGAACATCGAGAGCGCCTCTTCCTTACGCGCGTTCGCGTCGTGGAAGTGCTCAAGCAAGTTTTTCTGTGTCAGATTCTGCAGCAAATAGCGCATCTCTTTGACGACATCATCTTCATCTTCGGATTCTTCGAGCGAGATCGGAGTCGAACCGACTTCGATGTTGCCGAAGACGTTCACGACGAGCACCGAGTGGTGCGCGACCATGGCGCGTCCGGATTCAGAAACGATGTTCGGCTCAGGCACTTCCTCGGCCTGGCAAACTTCTTGGATCGAGTAAACGACGTCCGCCACGTACTCTTGAAGCGAATAGTTGATCGAACTCTCGAACGACGTGCGGGAACCGTCATAGTCGACGCCCAAGCCACCGCCAACATCCAAGTACTCGACGTTCAGGCCCATCTTGCGAAGCTTCGCGTAGATGCGGGTGCCTTCTTTGACGGTGTCCTTGACGGTGCGAATGTTGGTGATCTGCGAACCCACGTGAAAATGGATGAGCTTGAAGCTTTTTTCGAGGCCCTCTTTGCGAAGCACTTGGATCGCGTAGAGGAGTTCTGGCGTGGTCAGACCGAACTTGGCGTATTCTCCGCCGGAGGATTCCCACTTGCCGGAACCTTTGGAGTAGAGCTTACAGCGAATGCCGACGTACGGCTCGACGTTCAGTTCCTTGGCGATTTGGATCACGTGAAAAAGCTCGGTGAGTTTTTCGATCACGATGATCACGTTCTTGCCCAGTTTTCGGCCGAGGAGCGCGGTCTTAATGATTCCGTAGTCTTTGTAGCCGTTCACGATGATGAGAGCGTCTGGCGAAAGGTTCGCTGCCGAAACGATCGCAAGCTCGGCCTTGGACCCAGCCTCTAAGCCGTAGTCGTACACGCGACCGGCGTCGACGATCTCTTCGACGACTTCGCGCATTTGGTTAACTTTGACGGGATAGACACCTTTGTAGCGTCCACTGTAGCCATACTCGGCGATCACCTTACGGAACGTTTCGTTCAGCGTGATCACGCGGTGGCGGATGATGTCTTGGAAACGGATCAGGACCGGGAGTCCGACAGACTGGCTTTTGACTTCTTCGATCACGCTCATCAGATCGATGCCCGGACCCTCGCCTTTGCGTGGGTGAACGGTCAAGTTGCCGGCTGGATTGATGCTGAAATACTGGTCGCCCCAGTTTTCGATATTATAGACTTTCAGCGAGTCGGAAGCGCCCCAGGTTCTCATCTCAGTTCCTCAAAAAAATGACCGAACGGTAAAATGTCAATTCGCGCAAAGTAGCAGGAGACACCCCCCCTTTAAAGGGAAATTTCGACCCCCATCGAAAGGAAACTCAGCACGCTTGGATTTTTCGTCTCATTCGGTTCAACTGATTCTCAATCCAACTCTCGCGACATGCGGATGATCTCGGAAGGAATCTGCGAAAAACGCGTTTTTTCCGCGGCGTCCACGCGATCGTAGTGGCGCCGAAGCTGTCTCGTACAGAGCGCTCGCACTTCGGCAGACTTGTTTGAATCAAGAGCGCAATCCCCCCATGCTCGAACACTTCCATTCCCATTTGGCAGGTAAGCGACCTTCTGAATGGTCGAGGCAGTGGCAACGCCCAGGCTTCTCTGTGCAGAAGAAATGATCGATAGACTAGAACCTAAAGCGACCATCCCGAATACCAAGAGAATCATGACGGAGCGAAATACGATCGAGTTCATGGCTGAAAAGCCCTCCAAAACTCTCAGACCGTATCATTTTATATATTTAAATTAAATATAAATGACCTATTCGGTCAGACTTTAATCATAAGAAATTCGAATAAACCCCTATAAAAAATAATAAGTTTTTATTTTCCGGTCCCCGCTGTAGATCCCCGCTCAAGTTCAACACTTGAAACAAGGAAATCTCTTTATGAAAGCGATGCTTAGCGCAATCATTCTTGGCCTCACCATGGCTGCCACCTCTGCATTCTCCGCCGAAGGCGGCGTGGACGGCATCCTCACCCCAAATCTTGCGGCCGTCTCGTTCAACGGTGAAACCGCTGCTCTCGTTTTCCGCTCCATGACCGGCGCACAGCAAACGGGTTACGGCCGTCGCGGCCAACGCGTAACTGAACGCCGCGGCGCAGGCATCTACTGTATCGAATCCATTTACTCTGGAGTCGGAACAACCACGACTTATCAGTGCTATTTCACAGTCAACGCTCGCGGCCAAGTCATCGGCGAACGCATCGCGACCACACTGCCGGCCCCTGGCACGCCGAACGCGCCGGTCTTCGTGAACGGCATCATCAATGCTTTGCCGGTCGGTCGCCTGGACGTGATTAACCTCCGCATTGTGGGCAACGGCATCGCACAAATGCTGTTCCGCTCCCTCACCCAAGCGCCCGAGCAGAGCATGTTCGGCGGAGCAGTCATTTATAGAACTGGCGCACAGTTCGCTTGCGTCGCAAGTCGCGACCCTCGCCTCCCAACGATGTCCTACACGTACGAGTGCCTTTTTCACAGCGACCGCGCGGGCGCCGTCTACGCGGACAACGTGATGACGACCATGATGCGCTAACTCGGTTTCCAATCCTTCGGTCACTACTACCTCACCCTCGACCGGAGGACCTGGCTCAGGACGAGCCCTTTTGAAAGATGCACACGGCTCCGAAGTTTACTTTGGGGCCGTTTTGCTTTTCGACGAATGGACGGCTATTCTCCCGCCATGATCCTAAAACTGATTCGCAAGACCTTGGGCGCGCTCATCATCATGGGAGATCAAGTATTTCCGGCTCAACCGGAATCCCAACGTACTGAAGCTGAGAAACGGGCCCTTGCACCAGAATTGGCGCGGATCTCGCTCTACCAATTTCAAGGTTGTCCGTTTTGCCTCAAAGTGCGTCGCGCGATCAAGCGCATGGATCTCGACATTCGACTCGTGAACTGCGAGAGCGAAGGCACAGACCGCGAGACACTCGTTCGCGAAGGCGGCGAGCTTCAAGTGCCTTGTCTCCGGATCGATCGATCGGGTGAAAAAACCACCTGGCTCTACGAGTCCGACGCGATCATTGAATACCTCGGAAAAATCGGCAAAGCGACCGCCTAGAGATTCGCGTAGTCCTGCTCTAACAGGGCATAGAGCAGCGAATCCACCCAAACCCCGCGAACGAATTTGTTCTCGCGAAGGTGTCCCTCGAGTTTCAATCCGCATTTCTCTAGAACACGAGCCGAAGCAAGATTCTCCGGCCGACAAGTTGCGTAGATGCGATGGAGTTTCAGATCCTCGAAACCGAACCTCACTAACTCGCGTGCGACCTCGGTCGCGTAGCCCTTTCCCCAAAATCGGCTATCCAAGGTGTAGCCGAAATCTCCGTTTCGATGTCCGACGTCACGAATACGGATACCGGATGAACCGATCAGTTGGCCAGTTTCCTTGAGTACGATGGCACGCTCGTAAAACAGGCGTGGAGACTCGAGCCTCTGCTCTCGACAGCGCTCGAGAAATGCGTGAGTGTCGGCTTCGGTATTCGGGCCCCACTCCATGTGGCGGTAAACAGCGGGATCCGCCGCGAACGAGTGAATGGCATCGAAATCGGCGGATTCGAATTCCCGAATCAAAAGGCGTTTCATTTTTGTCACCTTGAAATCATTCATGCAATCCCACTCAAACTACAAAATAAAAAGGCTCGACCGAGATTATCTTCATATTTAAACTAGATAAAGATGGTTTACACCTGCGTGCTGCTCTTCTCCACAATATTAGCAACACTCGGGTCAGCAGCGGGCATTGATTCTTTCGATCAGCTGCATTCTTTTTTGGCGAGCTCTTCTCGAATGGATATCCATACGATAATGAGCGCGATCGATGTCAAAATGCGAAGCAACTTTGCTCTCGTTTATGATTCGCGGAGCCCACATGCAGCCTCGCTGGAAATTCCGCGAATCATTCTAGTGAGCCCAAGAGGCGATTTCCTACTTGGAATCTCACCTCCAAATGGCAAGAAAAATCCAGGTGGGATCATCGAGATGATGGATCTCACCGAAGGATCTACTCGTTTGCGAAGGATCAATATTTCGAATGATTCATTCTCGATCGAGAAAAACACCCCTCGCAGCTGCGCAGGTTGCCACTCGCGGATCAAAGCTGGAGCAGAATCCAATTTTTTTAGACCGATTTGGGACGGCTACCCCGATTGGCCGGGCGTATTCGGATCGTCGCATAACGGCCGGATCATGAATCTGAGAAACAAATACGGGACCTCGGGATTCCGAGACCTCGAATTCGAAGCGCAAGCACTTACTAGACTGAAATCAGACCTCGACAAATCCGTTTATGGGCTATTGCCCGGTTTGGCCGACGCCAGTCTATTCGATCTTTCAGAACGACTCACCGAGATCACTGAGCAGCTTTTGCGATTTCAAGATTCCAACGTTCTGACGCAAAGTAAGAGGAAAATTGAGTTGATGACTCAAGCTGAACTCGCTCGGTTTCGGGAGCGTTTATCGGATCATGCAAAAATCGAAGAAGATACGTCGCGCTGGATGATCGAGCTGCATCGAAGGCAACAAGCGTATTACGAGAGCAAACTTGGTCGCATCGAGTCCTTGGTTGCACGCTACGGAACTGAGAACGATCGAGAGATGCTCCAGGAGAGCAAGAGTTTTAAATTGTTTCCCGACAGCAATCCTGGGCTTGCTGCATTTGGACTACGCGTGAGTGATCCGAATTTTCCAAACGCTGTTCAGAACATCAACTATCGTACAGACGAGCACCAACGAGCAATCGCGCGTTACCTAGACACAATGAACTACCTCGAAATAGACCTGGACCTACTCGGAACAAATCTTGAGGTGGGCTCCTGGTTGACTACGAGCGGATCATCACCCGCCTCCAGTGCTACAGTGGTGAATCAGTACATCAAGAAAATTGCTAGTGACCCAAATCTCACTTTCGATTGCAAAACAGTTTTAAGTTACCGTCACTAAAGCTATGAATGGGAACAGGACGAAGAGATTCCATTTCGTGGAATGAGTCCCTCTGGGATAGAAGCCCCAGCAACCGTCCGGAGGTCCCTGAAATGTCTAATTTTTTTTCAAAATTAATTGCCATATTCCTCATCGCATCGTTCACCTTGCCCTCTTTTGCGGCCGCCTACGACGGCGATGAATACGCGAGAAACAACGCACAGTACTCGGCCGAATACCAAACAGCCCATACTGCGCTCGAAAACCGAATGAACGACCGGTTCGCAAAACTCTCAATGGCACAACAAAACCAGTTCCTGCGCAGCATTAAAAATTTACTGGAAAAACGAGTCGCCAAAATTGAGCGACAAAGCGAAGAAAAATTTCAAAAACGGACCGCTAAAAAGCTCCGTTTCATCCAAAGAGTGGTCGCCAAGAAGTCCACCGAAGAGATGAATCTCGACCAAGAAGAGGCCTACTCCGCTTCTGAAAAACGCGATTCGGATTCCGCATTCGGAACTCTCGCTTATTTGGTCGGTTCAACTGGATCCCAACCAGCCCCTTCATCCCATTCATCGGCCACCATTCAACTGACAAAATCAGAATTCGTCGAGAAGGCTCGCACGGTGATTGCCGCTATTGAAAATCGCAATCCGGCTGGAGATGAACCGAATACCGACATGTATGGTGATCTATTCAGCCTTAAGCTGATTGTCATTCTCTTATTCATCGCAATTCCACTGATCTTGCTGGTGGTCGCCATTCTGACCTCCGCACTCGGCTGGTGGATTGCGGCTGGCATCTACATTGGAATCCTCGCAGTGATCTTTTTCACGAGCGGTGATCAGCGTCGTCCGGGAACTACTGAATCCATGGCCGTATACTGAACGAGACCTCGCAAAATAAATAAGGCGCTGACCGAACGTCTCCATTACGCTGGAGCCATGATCCGCGTCATCGCTCTACTAGTATTCAGCATCTCGATTAGCGTGGGCACTCGGGCCGAGGAATCACCTGAGAGCGTACGCCGCAAATCCATATTGCTCGGTCACAACCTCACTCCTACGACGGATGGTCTAGCAGCCGGGGACGCGACCGTCGGCAATTACGCGGTCGCGTATGGGATAACGAACGCGACGATGATCGCCACCAGTCCATGGATGATGGCGGACTATGGGCTCTACAACGCCATTGTTCGGCATCGGTTCCGCGTGTTTTCAGAGGAGTTTCACCTCCAGGCTGCCTATTTTAAATCTGGCCTGAATGGACTCGACTCGAGATATCAGATGGAGTCAACGAGCCTCTGGCTGAACAAAGACTGGGAATTGCTCGACGGACGCTACCGGTTCACGGCGAGTGCGAATTGGATGTATTTTTTTGATGAAACGGCGCCGTTCTCACTCCGAAGAGTCCCGTTCAACGGCTCCCCTCACCAACTCAGTCTGTCCTCGCTTCACGAGTTTCGCGCCACCGATCAATTCGGCGCGCTGATCGAGGCGGGCATCCTCGGACTCAATTTTCGATACCCGAACTACCATTTTGGAACATCGGTTCACTACCGGACCGACCACTGGTTGTTTCAACTCGGTGTCTCCGCTACCGGCGTGATCAAAAAAATTTTCGGGCTCGGCGAACATACAGAATACAACGCGCGTCGCGGCGGAATCGTCAGCATGAGCGAGGATCATTACTACCGAAAACAGGTCTCCATCCATCCGGAGATTCAGGTTCAGTATTTCTTTTAGCCGGCTCACCGAAAAAGAAGCCGTTTCAATCCTTCTGGTTCCACGAAAAAGTGAAGTCTGTTTTTTTGAGAAACCGTTTCAACCCGGACAATTACCATTCAAGTACATTTGGTACAGTGCTAGGTGAACCGCATGAAACACCTATTTTTGTTGTTCTGCCTATCAGTCGCCTTCGTGAAAACCTCGGCCCAAGCGGACGAACATGAATTTGCTCGGTTTCTGCGAGAGAAGCTCGCGGGTAGCTCACCGAACTGCTACGTCGAACTCGGACAACCACCCTCTTTTTGGTATCGGTCTCGGCCGGAGTCCTCCGAAATCAGGAAACGTCACTTGATAGAATCACTATCGAACGAAACCGTTATTTTTGGAAAGTGGAACGATTCCCAAGACACATACGAGTACCGATTCAAAAAATCGGAGGACTCCTCTATGCGCTATCATGTCACTTCCCGATTCTCGAGGACGCCTCAAGGAGCGAGCCTCGAGTCTATTCAGCTGGTTCCCATGTTTGCGGACTTTGCACCCATCACCGGGGAAGAACTCGAGCCAAAACGCGGCGAAGCTCAGATTACCTGCGAGTTTTAGAGGAATTCGATTCGAGCAAAATAGAAAAAATCTGACGTAGGACTGTAAGCCGGGTTCTGTCTTCGTGCTCTTACGAGCACGGAGGCGACCATTCCTCTACGACTTGGATTGCTCCAAGCCTCCAGCGACCTTACCCGGGAACGTTAACGGTCTAGACGAAACCATCGCTCCCCTATTCGGTCTTGCTCCAGGCAGGGTTTGCCGTGCCTCGACTATCACTAGCCGAGCGGTGAGCTCTTACCTCACCCTTTCACCCTTACCAAGGCTCTCGCGAGAGCGCCTTGGCGGTTTACTTTCTGTTGCACTATCCGTGAATCACCCGTCACCGGGTGACCCCCAGGCCGTTAGCCTGTGCCTTGTCTATGGAGCCCGGACTTTCCTCCCGCACCTCTTAGTGAGATGCCAGCGATCACCCGTCCTACGTCAGAAGGGCACCTTACCTGATTTCAGTCGGATATGACGATCGAAATTCATCAAAGATCTATCCATTCCACTCCATGGACCTCATAAAATCGGTTTACGGGCATTTTAAATAATATAAATGTAATATCACCTCAAGAAATACGGTACGTTGCCCCCATGCCTCGATTCCCGACCATTTCGTCCGCGCTCATCTCCCTTGTCGTTTTGACGAGCGTGACGCCCTTTTCGACGGCACAAGCACTCATTGGCCATGGCGTTGCTCCGGGCGATATCGAGCAATCGTGTAGCATCACGGTCCTTCGAACGAGATCGAAGGAGTTCTGTTCCGGAACCCTCACGGGCGAAACGGTCGTCACGACTGCAAAACACTGCCTCATGGATTCCGAAGGGCCAGCAGACGTGATCCAAAAAATCACGGTGAGCTGCGGATACCAAGGATCAAAAATCACCGATCAGACCATCTCGACCTCATTCGCCGAACAATTCGAAGTCACAGAATTTCGCCTGGCTCCGGACAACGCCACGGGCGCTGTTCCAGGAACGAGCATTGATCTTGCTCAACTGACGCTCCCAAGAAAATCGCAGTTCCATCCAGTTCCCACCATGGATCTCGCGACATTCAAATCTACTATTTTCAACCAGCCTACATTTTTCAATTGTCGAGTCGAGGGCTATGGAGAGAACAATCAAGGGAACACTTTCGAACTAAAATCCGCGCAAATATTCTCGTTCGCCTACGATCATATTCACTACCGAAACTACGTTGAACATTCGCTTTTTTTCGCCTTCAAAAATACCGAAACGGCGCTGAGCAATCGAAATGACCTTTTGTCTTGGTTCATGCTCGAGTCACGCGAGCAGCTCGATCTTTTTCTCAATTTCTTGAGACGTAACCTGCCAGAGAATTTCGCGGTCGCCTTTGGGGACTCCGGTGGCGGCCTGTACTGCAAGACCAGAGAGACCGGGGCTTCTTGGCTATGGGTCGGGGCGATCATTGGCGGATCACTCACGATCGGACGTTCAGACGCGGAAAACAATTTCGTTCAGGACGACCGATTCTTGGAAACGGGGACATCCGCATCGGCACTTCGTTCGCTGCTCAGCCCTCATGAACGATGGGATCTTCGGATCAATCACCACGTCGTGATCGGCGATCAAATTTCATTTTCAAATCCGATTTTTTTGAACAATCGCTGATCGCGACCATTCACTAGCGCCATTCGACTTCGTGAAGCGAGGTCAACTGGCCCGTCGCCGTCAAACGAATCGTCTGAGTTCCGCGCCGAACGTAAATGGTGCGTCGTTCACCAAACGTTAACTGCGAGTCATGAACGGCCAACAAAGAACGGTTACCCACTCGGAATGAAGTCACGAACGGCAGGCCTTGTTGGAGCGATTCCAGAATTTGGCTGCCATCTGTTTGGGCGTAGGTATTCTCGAGGGCTTGTTCGGAGTAGGCCGCAGCCAAGTCTTCGTGAACGCCATTCTGCACGTAGTCGCGGACGCTTGCGATGTCTCTCGCCGCTCCCACCATCGCATCTTGAGGATGCTCCGGATACATCGACCGAAAATTCTTTCGGGATTCATCGGATCTTGACCAGCCGAAACCGGGGAACCCTTCGGCCGCGTTGCCAAGCGGCGTACCATTGTAGAGGAGTTCGTCATACCAACGGTATGCATCCTCGTTCGGAATGTAGTATCTGAAGTTCAATGCGTAGTCATACATCGATGGAGTCGCGCGACCGTAACCATAGGTCGTTCGACCATCCCAGTTATAGAAACCGTCACCTTCGAGCATGCACCAAAGTGTTTTGTCGCGCGAATAACTAAAACTCTCGACCACGCGCCCAGGTTGCTCGAGTCGCTCATCCGTCGACTCCATCGCCCAAGTCACCCAAGGATCGCCCGGAAACGATTCGACCAAATGCCACCCTACACAAAGTGACTTCTTGTCCGGAAAATAGGTCTTACCCAAACGAGACGCGAAAATGATCTCGGATATGTAAGGATTCGTTCGGGAGTCATCGGCGCCTTCGAACGGAGTCGCGTACGCGGGGACATTGAGTGCTTGAAGTGTGTCGATGTAACGCTTGCCGCCGATCGATTCGTATTTCTCGAGCAGCTCCGGATTCAGGCCGATGACCTGACCAGAATAACGACTGACACCACGCAGCCCCTGAAAAAACGGACTCGATTCTCCTCGAAACGATTCCGAAAAGAATACTCTCAGATCCATGGGGCGATTCGCTGATCTCAACCCCGGCAATCCTCCTTGGTACCAATCCATAACGACCGCGCTAGGATTTAAACGATGGATCTCATCGGCCAGAAGCGCGAACTTACCGCCAGTACCGTTTGCAGCGTACTGATTGGAGTTATGCTCGAAATCAAACATGACTAAGCCATGGTTGCCGAACTGAGCTGCTTTGGAACGAACCACGTCATCACTCGCGTTTCGAACTCGCTCGTCCGGCGTTCCGCTACCGATATCAGTCCAGAAATTGGGCGTCACCATCTGCGCGGTCGTACCGGCGGGAGCGCGAACGTGAGTCGGAAAACGGTTCATTCCCGCTTGTTTTAACTGAGACTGATCACAGTCCAGAGGCGTAGAACCGAGCGAGAATATCTTGTTCGACGGAGTATCAACGGTCTCAGAAGATTCGCAATAACGTACGCGATTTTCGTCGGGCGACCAGGTCTTGGCTAAAACTTCGGGTGTAGCTACCAGGATGACCTGACTGTCGATCTTGGCGTTACCTCCGGCTCCCCATGCATAACCATCCCTAAGCCCCCCCGAAGTCCGCACTCGAGAAACGCTGACTGGATAGTTCAAAGGGATCGCTAGACCATTCAGCATATTTTGCTGATCGGACCGAGTGTTAGGAGCGAAACGATGCTCGACTACGTAGTAAACGTTTTTTCTTTCCGCCTCTGTTGCCTGTGAATCAAGCGGAGTCTCAGCCCGAAATTGCACACCATCAAATCGTACATCGATCGGGAACCGATCACGTGACGAGCCCATTTGTGAAACCTGAAACGCAGATGCTTCCGGCAATACCAGCTCGCCGACGATCCGTATTCCCGCGCTGTAGTAATCTCCATTTTTACTGTAGTCACCCAAACGAACGACGATTTTTTGCCCAGGTTGGTAGAGTGGACCGACCCAGATGCGCGCGATCCCTTGGTTAATACGAGTCGATTCATAAACAAAGAACTGCCCGTCCGCAAAAACCGAAAAACTTGCGGAAGTGATTTCCCTCGCGGAGTCGGTTTTCGGAGACAGGTAGAGCCATCCTTCGTCGAGACGAAGACCCCACTGAAATTCAGTGGATTGACCAAAAAACCGTTGGATGAAACCGCGGAGAAAATCGCTGATCGATCTAGTTTCCTCGGCGCGAGCCTCTCGAACCAGTCCACCGCTCAATACCGTTTGCAACAGCGCTGCGGTCAACAAACTCGATCGGGCAACTTGTCGGAAGTTGATCATAGACCCAATTCATTGCACTCACGGTGCCGAATTCCGCGACTCAATTCCCGAGAGTTATCCGTTCGATGTCCAGATCGACACTGACCGCGACTTAAACAGTGCCAAATGAACCGACAATCGCCGGCGGAATACGATCAAACGAACGTCTGTACTTGGGATCGCAGCACACGAACGGGAATACCGGCAGATTTCAGCCATTTTTCCGCAGTCTTTAGAAAATACAGTTCGCTCTCCGGATGCCCGAGTTCAAGGACTCGCATACCGAAATCACGAGAAACTTCGCGGGCGGCGTGATATCCCGTTTCGCCCGTGATGAAGACGTCGCATCCGGCGCGAGCCGCATCCGTCACAAACGATGACCCCTTGCCGGGGGAGAATCCGATACGACTTACCGGTCGTTTCAGGTCCCCGGTCACAAGAAAACGCTCGATATCGAATGTTTTCCGCACTCGGTCTTGAAACGCATGGAACGAAACATCTTTTGAAAACTCGGCGATGAATCCATATCCCAGACCCGCGCGAAATCCGCGAGGAGGCGTTTTTTGCTCCAAACGATAAAGGTCGTATGCGGCTTCCTCATAAGGATGTGCTTTTTTCATCGCGTGAATCACCCGAGAAACGAGCGGTTCGGGAACGATGGTTTCGAGCTTGAGCTCGCTCGCACGTTCAAGAACCCCTGGTTTTCCTAAGAAAGGTTTGGTGTGTTCTTGTCCGCGAAACGTGCCTTCGCCCTCGACGGAGAACGAACAGGAATCATAGTCACCGATCGACCCTGCACCGCTATCGAAAAGAGCCGCACGCACGTGTTCTAAATGGGTCCGAGGAACATAGACAGCTAACTTCAAGAGCCCGCACTCGCCTTTTTCAAAAAGCCTTCCGACCGGCTGAGCACCTAGGCAATTGCAGAGATCACGCATCGCTTCGATGGCCTCTCGATCGAAATTGGTATGGCAAGCGATCACGGAAATTCCCGCACGCGCACACTCGAACGCAAGTTTCGAACTACCGGCTGCGGTAAAAGCCGAGAGTCCCTTTTGTTTCGGAAAGATCGCCGGATGATGGTTGAAAATAAGCGAGTATCCAAGCTTGCGTGCAATCGCGATAGACTCTTCGGTCAGATCGATCGAGACTACTGCACCTTGAATGGCATCGCTCGCATCTCCGATGAGAAGACCCACGTTGTCCCAGGATTCGGCAGACCGTGCTGGAGCCTCTTTCTCTACCTGATTTAAAAAGTCGGAAATTAGGACCTTTGAGCGTCGTTTTTTTGACATGTTGATTCCTTAAGTTCTATGCGCCGACCCGAACGCGTCAACGTGGTAATTTCAGGCATTTTAGGCTCGAATTTCTTTTTTTTCCAACCACTCTTGCTACCCATTTCACCCCGTGGTGCACTGGATGACAAGTTTGGCCGTTGCCATGCTTATCCGGAAGGCTCCCCTAACCCTTCATGGTGAAGTGGGAAAAAAAGGAGCCTTCCGGACCTCCAAATCCCTCGTTATCCTCTTACATGAGCCTGCCCGAATGAATTGGGCCACGCTATTCAAGGAGTGAATCTCATGAACCGAATCACGATTGCATTACTCGTCGTACTCGCCTCTGCCCACTCCACCCTTTCGTTCGCGGGCCTCTACGGAACCATCGACTCGGTGGACACTCTCAAAACCGTCGCTGAACAACGCGCTCAAGGTGATGACCGCAAGATCGCTTCCGACCACAAGGCATCGTCGGACGCCGAAGAGACGACGACTGACGAAACGGAAGCCAAAAAGACCCCAGCGAAGTAGTCAGCTCTCGCCTCCCAGATCTCGATTCATCTTCTCCAAGGTCGCCGGAAAAATCCTAAAATAGTTCAGCACCGACACGATCAAGAACGGAACGATCGCGCGCGAGTCCCGGGCGAAGACGAACGCACTGACGAATCCGAACAGCGTCACCGCCTCTGTCATCGCGCAGCGAATGATAAAGGGCACGTAGAGCGCGCGCATTCGGTCCATTTCGGTCGGGGTTTCGGCGCGATTCATGCGAGTTCTCGCCAAGGCGTAGATCCGATTCGGAAGAACCTGAGAGATCACGAGAACGACGCACGCCATGACTACCATCTGCAAAACCATCGGCGACTCCTGGATCAAGCTCGTCCAAAAAGTCATGGAAAAGTTGAATTGAAACTCACTCTCCAGAGCCACGGCAAGCGGAACGAGCAACATAAAACAGGAGGCCAAGAGCGCAAACCAGATGATTTGTACTACGACGATCGGCCGAGGATTTTGGTTCATATATTTTTTGAGATCCGTTCTTTTTTTTCTGGGGCGATCATCGCCCCAGTGATGAGCACTGCAATCCGAATTCGGAGACTTCGTTTTTAAGCGCTTTAAAAAAGTTTAACTTCAAGTTTGCCGGAAAAAAACCTAGAGTTTTGGAGCATGCAACGACTGAAGCTCGCTCTCGGACTATCGACGTTTGGCCTGGTTTCTTCTTCGGTCGCGGCGCCGCCTCCCCTGTTCACGCAGCTCTATCGGAGTGCGCTGGAAAGCAGCGAAAGCGTCCGTCTCAAAAAAGAGGAGCTTACGCAAACCCGCGAACAAAAAAGCCAAGCGACCGGCACGCTATATCCAACCCTTCAGTTCATCGGAAGCAAACTCTGGCAAGACCATCCGACGAGCTCGATCGGCGCGAACATCTCTCCTTCGACTCAAAAAACAGCACGACTGAACGGGCGACAATTCATTTTCCAAGGTACGTCTGAATACGCGCTGTATCGCCAAGCGAACATCAACGTCGAACAAAAAGACGCCGAACTCAAACAAGCTCAAGATGACTTATTCCTCAACCTTGCGGATCAGTATTTCGCCATTCAACTCAGAGATATCGAACTCAAGCGCATCGACGAAGAACTCGCGATTTACGATCAGCAGATTAAAGAGTTGAAAAAACGGGTTTCGATTGGGCGGTCACGCTCCAGCGACCTCTTGAGCGCCGAAGCGGCTCGCTCGGGGCTCTACGGTACCAAGCTCACCCGGATTACAGAGCGCGCGGCACTCATTCGAGAACTCCAATCACTCACCGGCGTGCAGACCGGCGATACGCCTTTTACTCCGTGGACCGAACCATTTGGAGATCTACCGGCACTCGACCAGTACCTCAACCACTTGCAGGATCGTCCACAAATCAAAGCGGCACAACTCCGCTCACAATCGGTCGAAGAAGAAATCTCCGCGCAACGCGGTCGCCATTTCCCCACGCTCGATGTCTCGGGTAACTATTGGTTAGAGCGTCCGGGAGCACTCTCGAATGTGAGCTGGGACGTCAGCCTCAACCTGACCATACCGATCTATGCCGGCGGCAACGTCCAATCCGAAGTTCGTGAGAGCACCTCACGTTTTCGCGCGGCTCAGATCAGCGAAGGTCTATCGCTCCGACTCCTGCGCACTCAAATCGAGAACTTGTATGAAAACACGCGCCTAGGTACGGGTGAGCTTGAGGCACTCAAAGCAGCGAGCGATGCCGCACATCGGGCGACTACCCAACTCCAACGTGATTTTCGACTCGGTTTAACGAACCTCCTCGACGTACTTCAGACGGTTCGCCTTCAACAGGAGTCCGACCGAAGTCACGATGCGGCGGAAAACCGTCTGCGTTTGAATCGGCTCAAACTCGAATACCTGTCGAATCGCTACACTGCTCAAATTTAAACGACTCCCAGACAACGAGGCACCTCAGCATGTTCTCACTTCCGAATATCTCGATTAAGAATCCCGTTTTCGCTTGGATGCTCATGAGCGGCCTGATCATTTTCGGGGGCATTTCGTTTACGCGAATGGGAATCAGTCAAATGCCGGACGTCGATTTCCCGGTGATCACGGTGAACGCAAGCCTGGAGGGCGCCGCACCGGAGGTGATCGAAAACACCGTCATCGAAGTGCTAGAAGGACAGCTGACGAGCGTCGAAGGTATGAAGTCGATGACGAGCACGTCCAAGACCGGATCCGCCAGCATCTCGCTGGAATTCGACATCAGCCGAAACATCGATCTCGCACTCCAAGACGTTCAATCCAAAGTCGCACAAGCTCAGCGTCGTCTCCCGAAGGATATGGATCCGCCCAGCATTTCTAAAACGAATCCGGAGGATCAGCCGATTCTCTGGATCGCGGCCACTTCTGAAACCATGAGCCGCCGCGAGTTGTCCGTTTACGTCCGCGACCAGATTCGCGATCAATTCACCACTTTGCCTGGTGTCGGGGAGATCACGCTCGGAGGTTACGTCGATCCCAGCATGCGCATTTGGGTTGAACCGAAAAAACTCAGCACCTATCAACTCACCGTATCCGACATCCTCAATACGCTCGTTCAAGAACACAGCGAACTTCCGGCCGGAAAACTCTCCGAGGGCGATACGGAATGGAATTTACGAGCGATCGGCGAAGCCAAGACTCCAGCCGAATTCGGAGCGATTTCGATCAACCAACGGGGCGGGTCCCCGAACTTCACCCGTCTACAACTCAGACAAGTGGCCGATATCGAAGCCGGTTTGAACGACATCCGCAGACAGAGCCGCGTAGACGGAATCTCATCCATCGGTTTAGGTATCCGGAAACAGCGGGGATCGAACGCTGTCGCAGTTGCCGACGGGGTTCTCAAGAAACTCGAGCAAGTTCAAAAACAACTGCCCGACTCGATCAAGATGAAGATCGTCGTCGATAACACTGCGTTCGTCCGCGAAGCCGTTCATGAGCTCAATTTTGCACTGATCATTGCCGCGATTCTGACTTCACTGCTCTGCTGGTTGTTCCTGGGATCGCTCGCCTCTACGTTCAACATCTTGATGTCGATCCCGACCTCGATCGTCGGTTCGTTCATCATCCTCTACTTCTCGAATTTCACGCTGAACACTTTCACACTCCTAGGGCTTTCGCTCGCGATCGGGATCGTGGTTGATGATGCGATTATGGTGCTCGAAAACATCATTCGACACCGTGAGATGGGGAAATCCGCGAAACAAGCGGCACTCGACGGCTCAAACGAAATCATGACGGCTGCGATCGCGGCAACGTTCTCGATCGCGGCGATCTTCTTGCCGGTGGCATTCATGGAGGGAGTGATCGGTAAGTTCTTCTATCAGTTCGGCGTGACTATGACGGCGGCCGTGTTCCTCTCCCTCGTGGAGGCCATCACCCTTACTCCGATGCGCGCGGCTGCTCTCGGCGGCAAAGGAACAGGCGAATTCGGATTCATGTCCAAATTCATGCACTGGATGACCGACAGCTATCGTCGTCTGCTAAAAACCGCGCTTAATCACCGTGCAGCGGTCTTGGTCAGTTCGGTTTTGATCTTCATCGCCTCTCTTGGGCTCCTCAAAGTGCTCAACAAGGAATTCACCCCAGCCGAAGACCAGAGTCGATTCATGGTCCGAATTCTCGCTCCGGTGGGATCAAATCTCGAGTACACGGACGCGCGAACCAAAGAGGCCGAAGCCATCATTAAGAAATATCCCGAGGTCACGACCGTATTCGCCGCAATTGGCGGATTCGGCGGCGGTGACGTCAACTCCGCTGTCGCTTTCGTCACGCTTACTCCACGAACCGAGCGCAAGCGCGGACAGATCGAAATCATGAATGCTCTTCGTAAGGATCTCTCTCAACTCAAAGGTGCCAGGGCCATGCTCCAGGAACTCAGTATGCGGGCATTCGGCTCCGGCCGCGGCTATGCCGTTGAGTTCACGATTCAAGGACCGGATTGGGAGACACTGGAGAAATCGACCGACCTGATCACCAACAAGATGGAAAAAGATCCGCTCTTCGCGGACGTCGATACGGACCTTCAGAAAGGCGCACCCGAAATTCAAATCATTCCAGATCGTGAGCAAGCGGCGCTTCGCGGCGTCAGTGTTCAGCAAATCGGCGAGACCGTAAACGCGCTCATCGGCGGCGTGATCGCCGGATATTACTCTGAGAACGGCCACCGCTACGAAATCCGGGTTAAGGTACGCGACGAAAACCAGAAACCAGACCAAGTGCTCGCGAGCCTGACCATTCGAAACAACCGCGGCGAATTGATTCCACTTCGACAGGTCGTAAAAATCGAACGACAGAAAACGCTTCAACAGATCACCCGCCGGGATCGCACACGCTCGATCTCCATTTACTCGAACGTCGCAACTGGCCAGAGCCAAGAAGCCGCGCTTCAGCGCGCGGAATCGATTACGCGAGAAGTGCTCCCCAAGGGCTATACGTTCCGCACTGCCGGTAGCTCACAAGGATTCCGCGAGAGTATGCAGAGTTTGTTCATCGCTCTCATGCTCGGAATCGTCGTCGCTTACATGATCCTGGGCTCGCAGTTCAATAGCTTCCTCGATCCTGTGACGATCTTGCTTGCGATGCCGTTCTCGATTACGGGAGCGCTCGCCGCGCTCTGGATCTCGAAACAATCGGTAAACCTCTACTCGATGATAGGGGTAATCTTACTGATGGGTATCGTAAAGAAGAACTCGATTCTCCTCGTCGAGTTCACGAACCACGTCAAAGCCGAAGGCATCACGAACGCAAAAGAAGCACTTCTCAAGGCGTGCCCGACCCGACTACGTCCAATTGTCATGACGTCGGTCGCGACGATTGCGGCATCGATTCCAGCTGCCATTGCGTTCGGACCCGGTTCGGAGTCGCGCGCACCGATGGCGATCGCCGTCATCGGAGGCGTGCTCGTTTCGACGGTGCTGACATTATTTGTTGTTCCGTGTTTCTATTCCGTCCTCGCGACGAAACGTCGAGGATGGACGGAATAAGGTCGGGCAGCCTGGCAGTCGGTGAACGGGCAAACAGAATCGGGCATCCGTACCAGTGATCGATAACGGACAGCTGCCAGTGGCACTCTTCTTCAGCTTTGCGCGAAGGCTCCAAAAAACGAGCTTCGCGCGTCTGAAAAAGCGTGATGCGGTTTCTCCCGAAGGGAGAAATTTTCAGTAGGGCAGGAGCCCGGCAAGCGAAGCTCTTTTTTGGAGCCGACTAGATGCTGAGTTCTCTCTGAATTTTATCGATACTATCGAAAATCGAGGAATCCTCAGGAGCCAGGCGAGCAGCCTCCTTAAACTCTTTGAGAGCTAAAAAGAGTGAGCCCTGTGCGCTATAGAGGCGGCCAAGATTCAGATACGGATAGTGAGGCGAGTCGTAGCGAGACGCTTTCTTGGCGCACTCGAACCACTCGACCGCTTCGTTCCATTTGCCCTGGCGGACGAAATAGGAACCGATATCGTTGTAGGCGTTGCCAAATTCGGGATCAATCGCGATTGCGCGTTTGCATTCCCGGATCGCGGTATCCAATCGACCCAACGAGCTCTCCGCCCATCCCAAGAAGCAATGCCCCTCGGCAGTCGGCTGGATCGCAATCGATCGCTGGTAGGACGTGATGGCCTGTTGAACTTGGCCGGTGCGCTGATAGCCCAAGCCCTCGTTCACCAACTCCAACGCGCGTTTAGATAGGAATACCGAAACAACCGGGCGAACCGGCTGGGGCAGATCTGATGAGTATGCGTTTGACGGGTCCAAGAAATCCTTTTCCATGACGTCCCTTCCCTACTCTCTCTCTTTAAAATCAGATCACAGATCAAAAGGTGAAGGGAAGAAGACCTTGGTAGTCCTCTGTTAGTTTTTAGTGAGCACTGCCTAGACTTTAGACATCGCACTGAACATATTTTCGACCATAATTTTATAAAAGCCTTTAATTTCAAGTAATTACAAAATGGTGCGCCGTGGCACCAGCTTTGCTCTATTCCACAGTAAGGAATCTTATTTTGGAGGAGAGAACAGTTATGAAACGCAACTTAGCAACCCTGATCGCAATAGCAGGACTGGTCGTAATGACGACGCCAAGCAACACGTTTGCTGGAAACACCGGCGGCAAGCCCGGCAAAACGAAATCGCAAGGTGGCTCGAGTAAGCCATCTACCCCATCCGGTAAGGACGAGATCAATCTCGCTCATGTCCGCGGCTCCGATCCGGGCAAAGGCGGCAACAATCCGAACCAGAACCCGAATCAGAATAACGACGATTGCAACGGCAAGTGCGGTGGCAATTTCAGTTACGAAGATTATCTCGCGATGAAAAACAAAATCCGTGAGTACAAATCCAAAGAAAAAATGGATCGCAAAGATTGCGTTGCCACTCGCAAAGCAATCAACGGTGACTTTCGCGCTCAGTATAAATTTTACCAAGCGCTTCAACGCCAAAAAGGTGTAGGCAAAGTCACACAAGGCACCGCGACCGCTAAACTTCCTGGCGCGCTTTTCTTCAAGATCCCATTTGAAGATAAAAAAGGCGTCGTCACGACGAAAACCTACCCATCGACCCCAGCTTGTTACCGCCTGATCATGAATCAATACTATGGCGGCTGCCAGACCTTCGGCGAGAAACTCGCCCCAGGCGTCGAAAACCAACGTTTTGAAAACAAGTGGAGCGAAGTTGAATTCGCCAAAGACGTGATCGCAAGCTTCGACAAAGACGGCAACGTCAACACCTGCGAAGCGGTGGATCAAAAAGTCGTGAACAGCACGCCAGCGCCAACAACCAGCGACGGATCGATCCCAAACACCAGTTTCGAAAACCCTGGCACCCACGAGGCGGTCTCCACGGTCGCGGTTGGAAACCAACCAACACCGATACAATCAGTTGCAGCGACTACCGCCGCGACTGCAACGACTGCGGGAACCCTTGAAGGAAATATTGCCCCATCAGGAACTCCGACGGGAACTCCATCTGGAACTCCGTCTGGCACTCCAACGGGAACGCCTACTGATACCCCGACGGGAACGCCAACGGGACAGCCGACGAGTGCTCCAATAGCTACTGGTCCGGACGCGACGACGACTAACGCAACGACCGTCGCCAACTTGGATGACCTCAAGAAACAGCTCGCTGACAAAGACGCTAAAATCAACGAGCTCGAAACCAAGATCAAAGCACTTGAGAAGATGCTCTCCGACAAAGACGCAGAGAACATCGCTCTGAACCGCGAAATCGGAGAATTGCGCAAGCAACTCGCCGACTGCCAAGAAGAGAAGCAAAATCTCGTCGCCAAGGTAGAAGCACCGACGACCTCGCCTACGAACACCGAAGTCGAAGTCGACCTGAATGACCTGGACAACACGACGCCTGCTCAAGCTCGCCGCAAGATCACGATCAACCTCACGGGTGTAGATATCCCGACCGCAAAGGAAATCGCTGAAATCGCGAAAAAATTGAGCGAGGAAGTCAAGGACGCGGATGTGATCATCAACATCACGATCGGTGGATCGAGCGAACAAGTGGCGAACAACACGACGAAACCGACCCAAACGAACGTGCCTTCGCAACCGACGAGTTCGACGACGACGCAGCCTACGACTCAGCCAAGCACGACCACGACTTCTGGAAGCTTAGTCGACGCAGAAGACGTCTGGAACTCGACGCCTCCTGCGAACGACGATACGCCAGCGCCGGTAGAACAGCCAATCGTTGCAAAACCTGTTGAAAAGCCGGTGGAGCAGCCAGGGGTCACGAAACCAGCACCGACGAAACCAGTCGCTAAGCCGGTCGTCGCCAAGCCGAAGAAGCCCGCTTGCGAAATCTCTGGAACCTGCTTCTCGCAAACGTTCAACCTAGCAGTGACCTCGCTCTGCAAAGACTTGAAAAACTACAAGGGCGGCTCCTGCCAGTTCGTGGCCTCGGTTTCGAACAATAAGAGCAGCCTCTGGTACAAGCAGCTGGCAAAATCGGTGAAGAGCCATGGAAACAAGATGACCGTCGACCAACTTCGTGACGAAGGATTCTTGGACTCCAGACCAGGAAAGTGGTGGACGGTGAAAGAAGTCGTGAAAAATGGAACCGGTTACCAGTTCGGTTTGGATCACAAAACCGTGAGTAAAAATGGCAAGATGGTAATCATGAATGTGAAAACCTAAGTTCTTCACGAAGACTAAAAACTAGACGGGGCTCGGAGAAATCCGGGCCCCGTTCTTGTTTGTTAGAAGATCAAATCCGTCGACTGAGTAGATGTCCACATTCGGGAGTATCGGCTCAAGTGCCGAAATCGGTCTCTGGTGACCTTTCTGAGATGGAGTCGAACCGGGACTATGGACCTCGAAAGAGTTTTGTGGACTGTGAAATAAGAGCATTTTTTCCGAAGAAACCTTCGCAAAACTCTGGCATTCCGACTGCAATACTCAAGCTCGAGTGGCCGCAAGATGCGGTTCACTCATAGCTACTCCTCTCTCAAAACGAAGGCCTCCTCGGTGAAGACCGAGGGGGCTTTCGGATTTTTTCGACTCAACCAAAATACTGAGGGTCAAATAGCGACGGGTCGGATATACTCCATGGGCTATTAAGCCAGGATAAAGAGGTTCATGCTTTTCTCTAACCAGATCAGAAAAGATTTTCAGAACGGCACTTGGATCAAGGGCCAAGGTCTCTATCGAGACAACAAGGTCCAACAGGTCCGCCTGAAAAAAGAACTCTTCACGTCGGAGATCTCCGACGACGGAAGCGTTCGTACGTCGATCCTTGCCGAGCGTGGCGTGATCCGCACGAGCTCTTGTAGCTGCTCCGCTCACGGAGCCTATGAAAAACACTGCCGCCACGTCGCCGCACTTGCGAGCTGGATCATCGCCAAAGGAAGCCTCCTACGCGCCGGTATCGATGATTCCGAAGAAGGCGTGGCCAGCGGCGCTAACGCCAAAAAGCTCAAACGCGAGACGACCGAAGTCGCTATTCCGAAGGTCGTAAATGCCGAAGGCGTCGCCTACGTCCGTGGCGTGTACGATGGCAAAGTCCTATCCGCCATTACGGTCGAACCGGCGCTCCGTTTCAACGACCCACTCAAGAAAACGCCGGCGATCATGACTTTTCTGCAGCTGATCCGCAAAGACGCCGACCAATGGCGTACGACGGACCACCTGACACTTAAACTTCTCCATGAATTCGTTCCCGTTCTCCACAGCGTGCATGCGCCCAAGGTCACCTACCAAGGCCAGAGCATGCTGGAGAACCTGGCCAAGCTCCTGACCCATGAGCACAAGAACCAGATCGTCCTCCATGAAAATCTCAAGGTCCGATACGACTCGACGCCACTCCGACTGCACTCGCTGAACGTGGGCAAACGCAGCCAGTTTGGTCGACTGCTCACCTACCTTTTCAAAAACGATCGTGTTGAACTCACCTCGCAGGATCTCGACAAGCTATCGGCCATTGGTCGTTTGAGCCCTCAGTATTGTTTTAAAGACGAAACACTTTATCGTTTCGAGAAATCTCTCACTCTGATCTCGCAGTTCGCGAATCGAAGCGGGATGACCACCAATAGCGAGGGCGAAGCCACCACCGGGCGCGGTCGCACCAAGAAAAACTCGCATGTCGTTTCCGGCTATTCTTACCTGGATGACGACGAGGAACTTCCGCTTCACCCGCTGTCGGTCTACCGCTTGAGCCTCGAACTCGGAGTCGACGAATTTACGGTCGACGAGGAATGGAAAGATTTCTTCGAATGGAAGAAAACCTTCGACCAAGAAAAAATTCCGAATCTTCCAAAAGTCGAATACGGTTTCGAGCTTCGCGACTACCAAAAGAATGGTGTCAGCTGGGTCTGGAGTCTTTACCACCGCGGGTTGGCTGCACTTCTCGCCGACGACATGGGTCTGGGAAAAACTCACCAAGTACTCGCGATCCTCTCCAGTTTCTATCGTTCCAAAGAAAAACCAGCTCTCCCGACACTGGTCATCGCCCCAACCTCCGTTGTCTCGGCTTGGGTTCATAAACTGCAGAAATACCCGACCGGACTCAAGTGGATGGTATTTCATGGCAAGGGCCGCGCACTTCCGGAAAAAGGCACGCAACTCGTGCTCACCACTTACGGTATTCTTCAACGCGAGCCGACTCTCCGCGAGCGCGAATGGCATTGCGTGGTGCTCGACGAAGCGCAAGCGATCAAAAACGCGATCACGATTTCAAGTCGCGCCTCCCGCGTGCTAAAAAGCAAATTCCGCATCGCGATGACCGGCACTCCGATCGAAAACCATGCAACCGATCTTTGGTCGATCATGGAATTCTTGCTTCCGGGTTACCTGGGATCGCTTCCGCGTTTCAAACGTCTCTACGGCGGCAGCAAAGAAGCTCCGAACGAATCGCAGACCGAGGCACTCAAACGCCTCATCTCTCCGTTCCTTTTGCGTCGTACGAAGAACCAGGTGCTCAAGGAACTTCCGGAGAAAACCGAGGAAGTCATCTTCTGCGATATGACTCCCGCGCAGAAAAAAGTTTACCGCAAATTTCTCGAGAGTTCGGAAGCCGCCAAGGCACGCGAGGACCTCGAAACCGGCAAGAAGATCAACTACGCGAATATTCTTTCGATCCTCACTCGCCTCAAGCAGGTTTGCGATCACCCGAGACTTCCGGAGCTTACCGGCGGCAAGGTCAAAAAGCTTTCGATGATGGATCCATGGGAATCCGGCAAATGGACGGCGTTTGATGAGTTGTTGAATGAGGCGCTGGGTTCGAACCTCAAGATCGTCGTATTCACGCAGTACTTGGGCATGATGGACCTCATCGGTTTGTGGCTCAAAGAAAAAGCCGTCGATTTCGTTGAGCTTCGCGGAGACACACCGGACCGTGCTGAGCGAATTCAGCGTTACGCCGATGATCCAACTTGCCGCGTATTCCTATGTTCATTGCTTGCCGGAAGCTTGGGCATTGATCTGACTGCCGGAAGCGTTTGTATTCACTACGACCGTTGGTGGAACCCGGCGCGTGAAAACCAAGCGACTGATCGCTTGCATCGTTTGGGACAAACCCGCGGTGTTCAAGTGTTCAAACTTCAGATCCCAGGCACGATCGAAGACCGCATCGCTCGCATCATCCAATCTAAAACAGAACTCTCGGACGCTCTCATTGAGCAATCAGCTCTCGGTCTCAAGGCCTTCTCACGTCAAGAGCTCCTGGAGCTCCTCAGCATTCCTGCAGACGTAGCCGAGGAAACGGAAGAAGAACCGCCGATCGACGCGTAATCGCCTCACCTACCATCTGTTCTGAAGTACAAGCCATTCACCTGATAGCGATTCGGCTCGGCAAGGATCAAGATGTCTCCGAAGAGAACGATTTCCTTAGGCTTTAATAATCCGCGCTTGATACGTCCTTCGCCCCTTGAGGTGAGAAACACTCGTTCGACAAATGGCGCGTCGTCATAGCGATCCAGCACTTCGTTGTGCGGGAGTAAGTAGCGAGCATTCATTCCACCTTCGGCGACGGAAATGACTGCCGTCTCGGCCTGAAGCGAGCGAATGAAATCCACGTTCGAACTGGTTCCGGATCCGTGGTGATTCACGTGCATCACATCGACATCACCGACGAGACGACCCACTGCCGTCTCGACGTCTGGTTTCCGCTGACCGCCGCCGGTTAGGTCACCGCCGATGAAATAGTTGAAGTCTCCGTAAGTGATTTTGATCGCCATGGAGATCGCGTTGTCGTCACGCGGAGTCCCTTGGGGTGTGAGAATTGGCAGCTGCACTCCGTTCGCCAATCGGCCATTGATCGCGATCACTTCGATTCGCACTTGGGTTTCAGGAAAATTATTCGCACCTGGCATCGGAACCCGACGTTTACCCATTTGTAGCAGAGTCATGGCGCGAAACTTGGTGTAGGGACTCATTGGGCCATCACCTTTGGTGCTCATGGCTTCGCCCGGGTCATAAATCGCTCGACGAATCGGCATCGATGCAATCACGTCCGTGAGCCCCCCCATATGATCTTGATCGAAATGAGTGAGCACGACGTAGTCGAGCGCGTCCACGCGGTAACAGTTACGAAGAAGCGGGAGAATCGCGTCGCGACCCTGGCCAGGTAAACCTCCGTCGATCAGAATGGTCACGCCGTCGGGGGTGCGAATAAATGTCGAGTCGCCCATTCCGACGTCGATGTGATGAATGATGAGTTTTCGATCCGGACGCTCTTGCATGGGGGCGCAAAGCCCGCGGCCCCGAACAAATTCGGGAGGATTCGCCATCGAAGCCATATCTCGCGAAGGTTCACGAGTCCCGGAGTGCGAGCACCCAAAAAACGTCAAAAAGACGACGGCGAAAATGAAACGACACAGCTTCATCTGGTACGTTTCGGAGGAACAACAAAAAAATCTATCCAACCTGCGTCATGCGCGTCGTTTTTCAGGAGGATTGCGAGGGACAATCACATCGACTGGACAGACTTTTACGCAAATCGCGCAACCTTCGCACGAATCCGAATCGATCGTGAATTGGCTCCAGCCTGCGTAAATGCTCCGGGTTGGGCAAACGTCGATGCACGCTTCGCAGCTCGTGCAGCCCGGTAAAATCTTATAGGATTTTTTTTCTGAGTTGCTCACGTGTACCTCCCGGAAGATCTAAGCGAAACTCGCGACGAGCCACGGGAAAATTCCAATCACTCTCCGTGATCAGTCGGCAAACTGACTCGAAATCACGACTTTCTTTGCCCAGTAAATACGGCTCTTCACGAAATAAGAGTGGCGCCACGAACTGAGGGGCCAAATTCACGGTGGCGACCAACAACGCCCCCCACTCCAACTCCGTAAACTCGAATGATCCACGCTCGCGTTTACGTTCGAGGAACGGCGAGATCCAACGCTCGTCAAATCCCTTGATGAATGTCGTAAAAGATTTTGTCTCGAGCTCTCGAGGAGCGCGCGCCGCTTGCACGACGCGACCGAGCCGCATGAGAAGCGTGAGCGAAAACAGCGTTTCGCCTTTTTTGATTCCATGGCTCCGAGTACCGAGAAGAGAGGCATAATACGCACGTTTTACCCATTCATCCCACTCGCGCTCGATGAGTGTGGACGCTTCTTTGGGAGCTTGAGCAGCCGTGAGCGATGCCCTCAGCAAGTCGAAGTGCAAACCCGCGAGAAATGCCATCCCCGATTCGGGTAAACCGTTGTCTTCGGCGAACGTTTCGGCCTTGATCGCGTATTTCACCGTCTCGGCCGGTTGAATTTGGAATCGATCGGATTTTTTGCGCGGCAAACGGCCCGTAATCTTCAACACTGCGAGTGAAGCGATGTAGTTTCTGGTCGCCTGTTTTCCGATCAAAAGGAGAGTTCGCTCGAGCAACAGCGATTGAGGCGCCCGACCTTCGGTAAACTCTTCGCGCCATTCCTTGAGTTTAGGTTGCAGCAAATCCCACCTCAGGATGAAATGTGTGAGAAACTCGTTTTCCAGTACGATCGGAATCAACTGCTCTGCGTGTACTTCGGGACTCAGCGCTTGCATCAAGACCTGACGAATAGACTCGCCTGGTTTCGCACGAATAAGCCACTCTCTCCACGTTCGCTCAAAGTTCACCCTTTTAGTGTAACGAGGATCTGCGATAAACTCAAAATAGTAAGGGAACAAGCTTATGGACAAGACCTGCGCTCGTGACATCATGTCGACCGAAATCATCGCCGCCCGTCCGGATATGACGATTGAGGAGGCACTCAAGCTTCTGGTGAACAACAAGATCACTGGACTTCCGATCGTCGGTGACGGTGGAAAAATGCAAGGCGTGCTATCGGAATACGACATCCTGAAACAACTATCGGCGGCGAAAAAGATCACGGGAGACGCATTCCACAAGAAGATCACTTTCACGAAACGCGTCGATACCATTCCTGAAAGTATGCCGATCAACCAGATCATGGACTTGTTCGTCAATACGAAGTACCGCCGGTTGCCAGTCGTAGACCAAAACGGAAAATTGGTGGGAATCGTCACACGCCGGGACCTGATGAGGGTCTTCTACTACCGTTCGAAACTTTCGTGAGAAAACCGACATGAAAATCCGGCTTAAAACCGAAAAAGGCATCTCCATTCTGAATGCATCCGGGTCGATTACGGAATCAGATGCCGCGATCCTCGCAGCCGGCGTAAGGAAACTACTCCATGACGGAAAAAATCGAATCGTCATTCACCTTCCGGAAATTTCTAAAGTCCCCACGGAAGTGATTCGCGTACTCGCGCAGCTGAATCTGGCGGCTGCCGAATTGGCTGGGCAAATCCGGCTCTCGGGACTCGACGATGCCGCTCAAAAACAGATTCACTCGTTTTCAAAACCACCGGCACTCTACTGCTACGCAACCGAGGCCGAAGCTTTGGCTGCGTTCGCACCGCCACATCCGGAAGAACCGCTCGACCTTGCACCGAAGTCCGCTCAACCCAGTGAATACAAGGCCGTGATACGCGAGCGAGAACTGGGAGAACTCGGCGAACTCCGCAAACGACTACAAGATGCCGAAAGAGAAGTGCGCGAACTCAATCGGCTCCTTGCAGAGCGAATTTTCGCGGCTCGACTTCCCGATAGCGTCGATAAAACGACTAAAAAGATTCAGGCGCTGGAGTTGGAGCTGGGCGAAGCACAGAAGAAAATCGACTCTCCGAAAGCCTAGTTTCTGAATCTAATCCACGAGTTACTCCAAGAATCATCGGAAACATAAACCCGACAAATAGCCTTAACTATTTGTTTTGTTTCATGATTTTCCCGTTGAAGCACTACCCCCTTAATGATAATGCGACGCATCATTTTAAGGAGTCCACCCCCTTCTATGTCCTTCAAAATTCCATTCCGCCACTCTGCCGCCTATTTGATGATTGCGGGATTCGTGTTCAGTTTCTCTGCAAATGCTGGAATCAATCCCGCTGAGGCCAATCAGTGGCTTCAGGCATTTCGAGCAAACCCTCGTGCAATGATCGACGCACCCGTGATCAAGCGCAACGTCAAGACGGGAGGCCCGATTCGACCGATGTTCTCCCCGTTCATGGTGAACTCGGGACGATTCATCGACGCCAAAAATTTCTATCGCCACGTGAAATTCGGAAAAGGTGAACGCGGCAAAGCCGGAATCGAGGCAAACGACCGAGTCGAAAATCTCGTCGACAACGGTCGTCGCGTCGTTCGTCGCATCGAAGACATGCAGAATCTGACCACCGCACGAACCGAAACCATGCCTTGGAGCGATACCTATTGGCCGCTTTTCGGTGGAACGCTCGCTTGGCGCTATGCGGACCCTAACTATGTTCCAAACGAAAAAAACTTCGATCAAACGATGAAGTTCGTGATGCAAGATCGATTCGCCGCTGATCTGCTCCGCAACGCATCGTCACTCGACGATCTTTCTCCGGCCGAGAAATATGACATCCTCGTCGGCAACACTGTTTGCCCAACGCCCGCTGATCGCGACATCAACAACTGGAACGACCGTTGTTTTGGTTTCACCAAACGCGCGCTTCGACAAGGCAAGGGATACTGGGACGATCAAAAGCAAGTCGAAGGCTGGATGGGCATCTGCCATGGCTGGGCACCCGCATCCTACATGGAACGTACCCCTTACACGTCTGTTCGAGTCGTATCCGCGGATGGTTTTCCTTTGAAATTTTTTCCGAGCGATATCAAGGCACTTGCCTCGATGATCTGGGCATTCGCGCCGTATGAAACTAAAATCATCGGCGGACGATGTAATGCAAAAAAACCTCGCAAGGACGAAGAGACTGGCCGAATCACTTCTCAAGATTGTTTCGATACCAATCCAGGAACCTTCCACATGGCGATCGCAAACCAGATCGGGATCTCCAAGCGATCTCTCGTCATCGATGCGACCTATGACTACGAAGTCTGGAACCACCCGGTCTATTCATATCAGTATTCGTACTTCAATCCACAAACGAGCCAATACACGACGAACCTGAAGGATGCCCTCATTCCGATGACGGCGTATACCAACGATAAGTTTAAAAAATTCCGCGATCCGCGCACCAAGAGTGTCGTTGGCGTCGTGATGCAGCTTCAGTACATGATTGAAAACGAGCCAAATCACAAAGAACGCCTGGATGACTTCGACAACGATTCCTACACGGCGAACTACTACTATGATCTTGAGCTCGATGAAACCGGTGCGATCATCGGCGGCGAGTGGTACCAGAACCAGCATCCCGATTTCCTCTGGACTCCGTCGAAAACGACGCGTGCGCAAAGCTTCTACGAAGAAGTCGCAACCGATCGTTGGATGATGGACGCAAAACTCCCGCCATCTTGGCAGCTCGCTGCACAACAAGCGGTCGGTCAAGTATACGAAGGCATCCCTCTTCGTAAAATTCTAGACGCCTTGATTTCCGAGAGTAACCGCCCCGCGCGCTGATGCGCCGTCCGGGTAACTAGTTTCCTAGGTATTTTGGGCCCCGAGGAGTTCGTGATGAATACCGTTTTAAGACAGGTTTGCCTCACGATCCTCTCGGGGCTTTTGTTTTCTGCGTCCGCTCATGCCCTACCCCTTTGCGGATCTAGCCTCACATTCGACTCGCGCAAATTCTGCGAAAAACCTTGGACGATCATCGTTCGGATGGCGGCGAACAACGAGCTCGCGCCTTACGCGCTCTGGGATATCGACGAGATGAAATCCATCGGTTCTCAGTTGGGTTTCGATGTGGTGATTGGACTGGACCTGCCTGGCCAAAACGAGATGCGCGTTTACCATGTCGGTCGCTCTCCCGTTCCATTTGATCCGAGAAAAAACCAAGAGTTCTATCAAGGTCGCGCGCTCGACGAAACCGCGCTCACTCGGGTGCCCATCAGCGGCTCGGATCCGCTGCCGTCGCGACGCTTGGCTCAACTTCTCAAAGGCGCTCAGAAATTTTTCCCCAGCCGGAGGTCGATCGTCGTGCTTTGGGGCCATGGATTCGGGTGGTCCAGTCGCGCTCGCGCAGCTGCTGGAACAGCCGGGCTCCTCACGAACGATCAGAACGGATCATCGCTGTCCGTTCCCATGCTTCGTCAGATCTTATCTGAATCAGCGGTTCGTCCGGAGATCCTGATTTCCGACGCTTGCCTCATGCAAGCATCCGAAGTCGTCACAGAATTCTCGGGGTTCTTGCCTCGAGCGATCGGTACATCGCAGATCCAAGATTTTCAGTCACTGCCGTACCGTCGATTCTTGTCTATTTTTCAAGAAACGCTATCGACGACCCAGGAAAACGAAGTCGCCTACCGATTCTCCCAACGCGTACCGGAACTATTCCGCGCATTCCGAGAGCGATATGATCGGCGAGAGGGGGCTTCGTCTTATCTCGATACAACGAATCGTTTGAGCGGAAGTTTCAGCAGCATGGATCTGATCGAATGGAGAAATCGATTCGTGCCCGCATTTCGCCAATGGGTCTCCATCGTCCGCGATTCACTCGCTCGTGACCCACTCCTATCGCCGGCGTTCAAAAAAGTGCGTGCATTGTCGCCCGTCTATGAGAATCGATCGATCGAACTGAGTAGTTTCTTGAAACTGTTCATGAACGAAATAAAAACGCTCGGCTATCCGGTGACAGGACCCATCTATGCGCAAACCCAGCTCGTCGCCGAGCGTCTCGATCAGTCCCTGACAGGATATTTCAGTTTCGATCCGTCTTCTCAAACGCGATCCGTGTCACTCTATATTCCGACAAACCGCGACGAGTGGAGAGCTCGACGGCAAGACTTCTCACGCTCGATTTTCTATTTCGAAACGGGCATGGGCACGCTGCTCGATCAAATCTATCCTTAGCAGTTTCAAATAAGACTAGAACGGACGACGCCCCAGGTATTTCACGCTCTCGTTCATCACGAAAATGTGAATTTCATCTTGGGTTTTCGAATGAATGCCTTCGAATTGAACGCCTATTTTGAGCCGCTTGCCTACGAGAGAGCCTTGGACTTTCTGAAGATACCGGAGCGTAGCCTGTGTACGTACGGGTAGAGTTCCGAATTGAAACGAGACTTCTGCGGCCATTCCGATTTGGAAGTTTTCTTCGAGGCTCATGTCCTGAGTCAGGACACCCACACCTCCGACACTGATATTTAACATCGTCGCCTTGATCGGAGTTGAACGGCCCGGAATCGTGATTTGCACGGGAGACGACATATCCGAAGGCACTGGAACCCGGATCGCTTGCCGGCGTTGAACCTTATAGAGCGGCTGTACCACCATGAAACTGAACGCGACCTCGTCCGATCGTTTGACCTTGGCCTTGAAATAGATCAAATCCGAGGGCAACTGCACACTGATCAAGACGTCTTCTGTGCCGCTCGTCTCCAGAGACTGCTCGAACTTCTTGTCCTTCGGTACGGCAATCAAGATCACCGACTCCGAATTCGCCACTTTGGAAATACGACCGACCATTTGGTGCGCACGTCCCTCAGTCCAGATGTGCGTCTTGGATTTCGTGGAAATAGCGGACTGGAGCACCTCCATGGTGTCTCGCTCGGCAATCTCAGTAAACGGAGACTCCTCTTGCTGCTGACCAGCGGGTTTTTGCTCATCCGTCATGGAAATCCTTCTCCTTGAGGTTGTCTTTCGTAACGTTCATCCATGAATTGGTAAAGAAACTTGGAAATCTGGGAGCGATCCGGGATCTGCGCCATCATTCCGTAGAGGGCGGCGTAGCCCTCGTTGGACAGAGAAGGCATCGATCGAACCGTGGTCACAGCTTCCTCAAGGTCCTTCAGGAACTGATCGACGATCGGAGTATGCGCAGGAGTCACCATGAGATGGAGTGCGTTCGGCTTCTGTTGTCGATCGATGAACCAGCCCCGCAACTGCATTTGATCCGCAACTGCATAGATATCGAGCTGCGAAGAAGTAAACGCGAAAACAGAGGCGATGGGTTGGCCTACGATCTCGAGGCCCACTTTTCGAATACCGTCCTGAAGTCGACGTGTGTTCGACATGATCTCTTCAGCGAGCCGAAGATACCCTTCCTCGCCGAACGCTTGAAACGTCGCCCAGGCCGCGGCGATCGAGCCGGCGGGACGCGTACCGGTCATGCTCGGAGACGCAAACGCTCCACCCGGCCATTCAGTGGAAACAAAAAATTGGAATCGACGAAGGTCTTTGTCTCGATAGAGAACGACCGAGGCGCCTTTGGCGGCGAAACCATACTTATGTAAGTCTGCTGATATCGACGTCACACCGGGAACTGAGAAATCAAACGCTGGAATGTCGTGGCCGAGTTTTTTCAGGAACGGAAGCAGGAACCCGCCCAAACAAGCATCGACGTGCATTCCAATCCCGCGTCGAGAGGCAAGCGCAGCCAATTCATCGATCGGATCGATCACGCCCTGCGGGTACTGAGGCGCAGAACCAACGATGGCGATGGTATTAGAAGTGATCCGTTTTTCAACTTCGCCCGGGTCTACCTTGAAATCAGGGCCGACGGGAACCCAGACGGGTTTCACCGAAAAGTAGTGCGCGGCTTTGTCAAACGCGGGATGCACAGAGACCGGAAAGATGATTTCTGGCTCGGTGATCTCAGGTTTCGTCGCGCGTGCCCAATCGCGGTAGGTCTTGACGGCCATCATGATGCTCTCGGATCCTCCCGAGGTCATCGTTCCAGCCGCTTGGGGTCCATGAAATAGTTCGGCGCATGCCGCGAGGATATCCGCCTCATAGCTTTTCAAGCTCGGAAATGCGTTTGGATTGAGCGCGTTTTGATGAAAATAGATGGAGTAAGCTTTTTTAAGAAATTCGGTATGCTCGTCGCTCGCATGATAAACGAGGCTCCAGGTTTTTCCGGAATGCCAATCGCTGTCTCGACGGTGGTGCTCTTCGAGAGTTTTCAGGATAGAGTCGCGGTCTTTGCCTTTTTTCTGCCAAATCTCGGATGTTGCCATAGTGATTTTAGGCTATCGACGATCGAGCCAAGAATCAATGGCTGGATTCAATGCCCAAAGTTGAAATTTACCCGTTTTTCACCCAAGGTTTCCCGGGGCCTATGTTACGCTCTCTTCATCTGATGATTCCCGATCTGACTTGGCTCTTTGCCGTAGTTTTCTTCTCGAATACGATCGAAGCGATCGCCGGGTTTGGCGCGACGATTCTTGCGCTCACCTTTGGCGCGACCTGGTTTCCGATCGAGGAGCTCGTTCCGATCCTGGTTCCCCTGAACCTGCTCTTGAGCTTTTTGATCGTCGTTCGCAATCGAGATGCAGTCGACTATCGCCTGCTTTGGACGCGTATGCTTCCGTTTGCCGCGATCGGCCTCCCCATCGGACTGGTACTTTTTCAAGTCGTCACGGGCTCTGCACTTAAAATCGCGTTTGCTGTGTTCGTCCTAGTTTTGTCAGCGCGCGAACTCTTGCTCAAGGCGCTCGCAAAACAAGACACCCGCGGCGCGCTGTCTACAAACGCAGAACGCCTTCTGATGATCGGATCCGGCACGCTACAGGGCCTCTACGCGTCGGGAGGACCGCTTGCGGTCTATTTCGCTTCGCGCACGATCACAGACAAAGGACGATTTCGCGCTAGCCTCAGTTTTTTCTGGCTGATCCTGAACTCCGTGACAACTACGACATTGATTTTCACTGCTAAGATTACGAGCTACACGTTCATCTATTCTTTGCGACTACTTCCGTTTGTACTCGCCGGACTTCTTGCAGGTAGCTATTTCCATCACCGCATCTCAGAAAATCGTTTTCGAATCTTGGTGTACGGCCTGCTTTTTTTTGCGGGATCAAGCCTCCTGTACCGTAGCTTGAACTTCCGCTAAGCACCCGCGGCCGTCAATTCGGTGGCGCTCCCAATTTTCCGCAGAAGCGTTAGAATGAAACATATGAATCGCAACATTCTCGCTCTCACCGTCTGCGCCACGCTCTTACTTTCTTCCTGCTCACCTCGGTACCTCATTCGCCCGAGCGGAGAAAAGATCGTCGAGATTGGAGATACGGACTACTCATTCGAAGACTCTGCCACTTGTCGGCTGGAATCCGCGTATGTTGACGAGCGACTGGAGAATAGTTTGCTTCGCGTGCGAGTGAAGAACACTACCAAGTCCGCGTTCTCAATCGATCAGAGCCAATTCCGACTTGAGGGAACGCCGTTTTCCGAGACTCTCGTTCAAGCATCGGTAGCCGACATTCACCGACAGAAGCTCGTGAAACAGAGCGAGTTGATTGATAAACAGCTCAAATCTCCTCAGTGGGATGGAGTCTCGGACATCCACACCTACTTGGGAGCCGAGCAAAAATCCGACGAGACGATCAGCAAATCCAAGAGCGATTTCAAAAAGAACGAGGACTACCGAAAACTACAAACCGAACGCATGGCCCGCCTCAAGCGCGAGGCGGAACTCCTAAAAACGGGCACGCTCTCCAAGACGGAGATTGCCCCCGGGGCGACGATCGAAGGTCTGCTCGTATTCGAAACAAGAATCACCAAAGAGGGGGATATCCGCCTCATCCTCGATAGCCCTCAATGCACGCTTTCGACCGCGCTTGAAGTCCGAATGACCAAAGGTTCGATCTTCTAGGTAGGGCGCAAACAAGCAGAATCACGTGAATAGTAGGACAGTTCACCTACTTTACAAACAGTTGGATAGTTGTTTTACACTGTTCTTATTTAAAATTAAAATTTACTAAGTAAAACTCTTCAGGTAGATTTCGGGCCGCAACCTAAACACCTACCAGGAGTTCGTTTTATGAAGTTCTATCGTTCGTTGAGCGCACGTAACTATTACGTAGCCTCTATCCTCGCGATGGCGCCTATCGCGGCATTCGCGCAAGTCATGACCGTTAGCCAGATCCCTACGATTCAAAAATCACCGGGCGTTTACGAGATCGTTGATCGTTCCGCGATTGAGATCAATAAAATGCAGTGGAACCAATCCGTTCTTCAACAAGACCGCAAACAATACGAAAGAGCCGTCTCTGAAACCCAAACCGCGTTTCAGGAGATGGTGGGTCGCTGCACCGGTACATCCGCGGCGAGCTGCACGGGTTTCAATAAACTCAAGAATATCAGCAATGCGACCGCAAAATCTAAATCTTACGAAATCTCGATCAGCGATTTGAACACCGCGATTGCGGACTACATCACTACTCGCACTACGTTCGTCGAGAAACTGAACTCGATCGCCGTAACTCAAGAAATTTTCAATAATACACAAGACGCGCCGGGATCTACTGCCTATAAGATGGGATCTTTGAACTTGGCTCGTTTCGCCGCCGTCTACCAAGACGCGATCGCTAAACTCGATGCGGCTGCTGCAAGCCTCACCTACCGCTACAAGAGCGGAATGGGCGTCAAAGAAACCGCAGCCGGTATGGGCTTGGAGTCTCCGACTTCTGCCGATACTCCGGACGTGATCAAACGCAAATTCGCTGAAGTGCGCGAAAACCTCAAACTATCGATTCAAGACCGCGAGACCGTCGGTTTCATGAGCCGCGCCCTGTCCCAGCAGATGCTCAGCTACGTCGACAGCAACGAGTGGAAATTATATTGGAAGAACGGGTATCAACAAGCCGGAGCCAAAGACTGGCAAGATTCCCTCAAGAAACAAGCTCGTATTCTGAAATATCTTCGCGGCGTTTACTGTATGCCACTCGGCACGCCAGCAATCGCGATTCCAATTAATACTCCCGGTATCTTCGGCATGGCGACCGAAATGTTAAAGTACCTCAATCGTGGCGTTGATCGCAGCAACTTCCGCTTGGTCGACAAAACCGAGTACGAAGCAGCGAACATCCGCACGACCCTGAACCGCTTTGACCAACTCTTCGCTTCGATCGAATCTCAATCGGGCGGTAAGAACAGCGTCAAAGGCGTAAAAGGTATGCTCCACCGCTTGAATTCGTCCGTCACCTGGAAGAACCAAGTCGAAGCGTACATGGGCATCATGCGCATCTTGCGCACCAATATGCTCGACGAGCTCGCACTCCTCGACGGCAACTGTGACCTCGTCCGCGAGCGTTACTACGCCGACTACAAGACGTTCAACGACGACGCGTTCGACAATGTCTTGAATCAATTCATCTCCGGTTTCGCACCAGGCTGGAACACGAACTCCGTCAACGAAGCCTTCGTCGACGCTGGCGTGATCATCCAAGCCAAAGGCGCTTACTGGGTCGATTTCATGGAGCTTCAGAAGCAACATCCTCTGACGAACCCACTTGCACGTGATCGTCGCGGACTTCGCTAATCGCTTCATAACCACCACCTAGAAACCTAACGAGGAAATAAGCATGTCAGCCGGAAAAAAATCTGGAACGCGTAGAATGCTCGGAATCGCACTGGTCCTTCTTGCTCTCGTCGGCAACGCCGAAGCAAGGAACACTCGCCCATCGAGTGGACGACCGCTTGAATACGGGCACTGGCTGACATGTTGGGGAGGCGGGGACGATGCAGTTCGATCGGACCCCGACTTCAACAAACTCTCGGACGAAAAAAAGGTAGCGGCCTACGTTCCTGAATTTAGCGGCTCCTATAGTTTCGAAGTCAAAGACACCTGGGAAGAATTGGTCACCAAATCCGGCGAAAACTGCGTTCAGTGTGGAACCAAGTATAAAACGGTCACTCGCCCAACTCAACAATGCACGACGGATTCAAAAACTGGCGTCCAGACTTGCGTTCCCGGTCCAGATGAAACGGTCCAGGTAGCCGACGGTTGTAACTACTGCACTTGGCAAGAAATCGAGCGGTTTTACCGTCCTTGGTCCGTGCAAAACGTTCGCTGGCACGCCAAGTGGAAACAGAATCTGGACTATCGCCGCCGCCGCCAACAGTGGTTGGCGAATGGCGCTCAAGACGTCGGTCACAGCAAATCAGACATTCCAAAACTACAAGTTTTTGATCCGGATCGCCCACTGGAGTATTTCCTTTTTCCAGGCGAATACGAATCAGTTCGCGTGAGCAACGACTCGGGCGACTACACGAGTCCATCGCTTCGTATCCCGGATGCTCGTCACGAATACAATATTGCGACAACGATCAACGGCCGCGCCGGATCGGTCGTTTGCGACGACGTCGATCTGAACATCGAAACAAGCATCTCTACGATCAAGCGCAAGGTCACGAAAACCCCGAACAGCCTCGTATTCAAAGAGGGCTGGCTCGGCGCTAAAAAAGATCTCCAAGGCAATGCCTCGGACGAACCTTATAGCTACACGGTCATGGACCTCTCGGCTCAGCGATACAACTCGCAGAACCTGATGGACCACTACAAAGACGACAACGTGAAAATCTACCTCAAGCTCGTGAACGCGACCTGGTGGGTGGACTGCACGATCTCAAGCTCCGTCTGCGTACCGGATCTCCAAGCGATTTTGATGAAACGCAAGGCTCAGGACGAAACTTATCAGCCTCGCGACGGCGCTTACGAGATTCCTGCCGTGGATCTTCATAAGACCCAATGGTTCAGCAACTCGTTCAACTTGAACCCTGGACGTACTTACCTGGTTTGCGGACGAGTGTTGCGTAAGAGCAACATCTACTACGATTCCAAAAACTGGTACGGCGGAGATGCTTGGTCGGAAGCGAACTGCGCGCAGTTCGTCTACGCTCCCCCAAAAGGAGTCGACTATCGTACAGGCGGACGTAAGTTCCACGACTTCGTCGAGCACATCATTCCACTTTGGTAAGAGGCGATGAAAAACATGAAACAGAATAAAAGGCTGAACACCACCATGAAAACACTAGCCATCGTTCTCGTTCTCGCAAACTCCCTGAGTGCCGAAGCCGCAACTCTCCGAGAAATCACCGGAAAACAGAGCTGCTCCGGACAGGCACTACACAGCGAACCGCAGACGCAAGTCCCCTATCTCGTCGAGTCGAATTGGAAATCACTTCTCGCCGCAAAACGCGGCGCGATCGCGCCTACGGCCGCCGACGATTTTGGAAACTTCGATCCTGCGACTACCGGTGATCTCTACACACAAGCACGCATCAACCGTGCCGGTGTTTCAACCTCGCACGTCGCGAATGCTGTGATGGTCGGGATTCAGAGACTACGCCAGTTAGAATCTCAATTGATCAAGGCCAAGAAAGTCACTCCGATCATCAACGGCGTGACCTATACTGAGTCTGATATGGAGGCCAGACGAGACTCCATGAGTATCGCTCGCCAAAAATACTTCGCGCCGATGCTAGAGAAGCTCTACGACAGTTACATCGACGCCGTGAAACGCGACGAAGCGCTCTCCAAGCAAAAAGCGTCCGCTCAATTGAGCCAGGCATTCTACACGGTTGCTACCCAACAACGTGAAATCCTGAACAACGCTCTCAAGGCGCGCCTTCCGTCCTTGATCGCTAAGCTCGGCGAGATCGCTCCCGTCGTGCAAGGTCAAGATCTGCCGTTCAGTTATAGAAACGGATACATCGTCAAGATCCGCTTTAAAAAACCAAAAGATCCGACGTCGGTCACCCTGTATCCCCGAACGCTTTTGACCCAACTCACTTCGAGTGACACCTATTTCTTGGCGGCGCTTGAGCGTTGGACGGAATACACGGCTTCGCAGCACCAGATCGCGCAATCCGCGAAATCCGGCACGATGGGCAAATACCAAGAGTACCTCTCGTCCGCTTGGGACGGCGAAAAGTCGATCGACGGTTTCAAGAAAAGCATCGCACGCGTGGACGCCCTCCAAGCGAACGCAGCATATGTCGAGAAGGCGTACAAGAAATCGGCGAGCGACCTAGTAGGCGCACGTCTCATTCACACTCGCCTCACGTCGCTCACCGAAAATGAGATCTACTCACTGGTGGATCTCTTTAAGGCGCTCCGTTTCGGAGATGTTCCTCAGTGCGGTGAGACGATCAAGGACCTCAACGATCGCATGGCGCAGGATCTGGACCCGAAAACGCGCTCAACCGCCAAGCTCACCGGCGAACGCCGAGCGAAGGCCGATGCACTCGCTCGCGACGTGATGTTCTACCAAGACATCTACCAATCGTTCTCGGGCGCTGCCGCTCATGCTCTGAGCGAACGCTACTCGAGCAAGGCACTGAACTAACCTTGCCCCAGAGCTAGATTTAAAAAAGCCTCCCGGGATCTTCCCGGGAGGCTTTTGTTATTCAGCACTATCTAGGCATTCTGCTAGATGTTCTTTTTAGCTCGCTCGATTTGCTGGATCACCTGTTTGGAACCCGTTGCCCCGAAACTGCTGCGCGCCTGCATGACCGCAAGATGCGGCAGCACCGTCAGCGAAGTCTGATCAAAGAGAGGCGAGAACGGCTTGAGCTCGTCAAGTGTCAGGTTCTCCATGTACTTGCCCGTTTCCAGGCAGTACCTCACGACTTTGCCTGAGACTTCGTGAGCGTCGCGGAATGGGAGGCCTTTTTTCACGAGATCATCCGCCAGGTCGGTTGCGTTCGAGAAATCTCCAGCAAGTGATGACTCCATGCGAGCGTGATTGAATACCGCCGTATCCAGCATCAGGCGCATGACCTTGAGGCTGGAGAGTGAGAGATCCATCGCTTCAAATAAGTACTGTTTATCTTCTTGCAGGTCGCGATTGTAAGAAAGCGGAAGTGCTTTCATCATCGTGAGCGATCCCATGAGCGCACCGTAAACGCGACCTACCTTGCCACGAATCAGCTCAGCCACGTCTGGGTTTTTCTTCTGCGGCATGATCGAGCTTCCGGTCGTGACCGAATCATCGAGAGTGACGTAATTGAATTCGGGAGTGCTCCACCAGACGAGTTCTTCTGCGATCCTCGAAAGGTGCATCATCAAGATTGAGGAAAACGACAAAAACTCAATTAGGAAATCGCGATCAGAAACCGTATCTAAGCTGTTCTCGGTCGGTTTCGCGAACCCCAGTTTTGCCGCCGTCTGATGGCGATCAATCGGGAATGAGGTTCCAGCCAGCGCGGCAGCGCCCAGCGGGCATTCGTCTGCACGCTTGAGTAAATCCACTAAACGACCGGCGTCGCGATCGAACATCCAGAAATAGGCCAGAAAATGATGCGCTAAACTCACCGGCTGGGCATGCTGGGTGTGCGTCAGTCCCGGGAGGATCGTATTCACGTTTTTTTCAGCAATAGCAACGAGCGATGATTTCGTTTCTTTGAGTTCGGCGAGGAGCTCTGCGCCCGTCTGCTTGAGATAGAGTTTCGTATCGGTCAGCACCTGGTCGTTGCGTGAACGAGCGGTGTGGAGCTTACCGGCGATCGGTCCGCATTTCTCACGAAGCAGTCGCTCGATCTCGGAATGCACGTCCTCTGCAGAAGGGTCCCAGTTGATTTTGCCGAGGCGAACTTGAGTCGAGATCTCACCGAGCGCGGTAATGATCTGTTCGACTTCGGTTTTCGGAAGAATGCCCGTTTTGCCCAGCATCTCGGCGTGGGCCAGGCTGCCCTCAATGTCCTGAAGCGCGAGTCGCGTATCGATCGCGAGGCTCGAGCAGTATTCGTCTACCAATGCGTGGGTTTCTTTGGCGAAGCGTCCGCCCCAGAGTTTGCTCATGGATGAGATCCTTTGGTCTTAAAAAAAAGAACGAGCGCGCCCCCGAGAATATCTCGAGAGACGCGCCCGTCAGTTGAATTACATTTTCGACTTAAGGGAGTGGTACATCTTCGACTGCATGCCGAAGATTTTGACCATACCCGTGGATTCGCGCTGATCGAACGTTTGCGTGTCGAACGACGCAAGATCGGCGTTGTAGAGAGCCCATGGGCTCTCGCGACCAGAGACTTGCATCGATCCTTTGTAAAGGTTCAAGCGGACGGTGCCGGTCACGCGTTTCTGCGTGCTAGCGATAAATGCTTCGAGGTTGTCCTTGAGCGGATCCCACCAGAGGCCTTCGTAAGCCATGTTCGTCCACTCTTGGTCGACCAGGTGTTTGAATTTGATTTCCTGGCGCGTGAGGACAAGGTTCTCAAGCGCTTGGTGAGCCGTAAGGAGAGTCATTGCAGCTGGGCACTCGTAGTTCTCGCGAACTTTGAGACCGAGCATACGGTCCTCCATGATGTCGATCCGGCCCACGCCGTTATCGCCGGCGATTTTGTTCAACGATTGAACGATCTCAAGCGCGCCCATTTTCTTGCCGTTGATGCCGACCGGGATGCCTTTTTCGAACTCGATGAGGACTTCCGCGCCGTCGTTCGATGCGTTCTTAGGCGACTTCGTCCATTGGAAGATCTCTTCCGGTGGCGCGAAGTTTGGCTCTTCTAAGCGTCCGCCTTCGATCGATCGTCCCCAGACGTTTTCGTCGATGGACCAGATTTTTTCCAAGCTTTGCTTGATCGGCACGCCTTTTTTCTGCGCGTATTCAATTTCCCAAACGCGGGTCAGGTTTTTTTCGCGGATCGGAGCGTGGATCGTGGAGCCCGGAAGAAGCGCGTAGATACCGAACTCGATACGGAACTGGTCGTTACCTTTGCCGGTGCATCCGTGAGCGAATGCATTTGCTCCGAGTTTCTTGGCGACTTCGACGGCTTTCGCGGAGATGAGTGGGCGAGCGATCGACGTGCTGATCGGGTAGCCTTGATAGAGAGCGTTCGCTTGAAGTGCTTTGAAGCAGTAGTCTTTGACGAACTCGTCTTTGGCATCCACCGTGTAGTGTTCGGTGCCCATGATTTTTGCTTTTTCAGCGGCTTCAGCAATGTCCGAAGCAGGCTGACCCACGTCAACCGTAACGGTGACAACGGAATCGTAGCCGTATTCTTCTTTCATCATCGGGATACAAATCGAGGTGTCGAGACCTCCGGAGTAAACAAGAACGACCTTTTTCATGGGGCTTCCTTCGCGGTTTATTAAACCGACTTGTTTATTAAAATGAACTTGAAACCCACATTATGCATAAAAATGCATCTATGCAAGGAATATTCATTGACTAGACGGCGGTAAGTGCTTATTTATGCGTATACGATGCATAAATATGAAGTCACTTTAGTCGGTGCAAAAGGGTATTCGGGGCTGGATTTGGCCAAAATCCTCCTAGCGCATCCTCACGCCCGCCTTTCGTCGGTCCTCACTTCGGACCAAGCGGCTTTTAACCTCGAGGATGCTCTCCTCGACTCAAACGCATCCCAAGTTCAGAGTCTCCCGTTGGCTTCGTGGACGAGTCTCAAAGCTAAACCGTCGGTCGTTTTTCTTGCGACCCCAGCTGAAGTCTCGCTCGAGTGGGCGCCCCGATTCCTAGAAGCCGGCGTTTCGGTCATCGACGTATCAGGCGCGTTCCGTCTGGAGAAATCTGAGTATCCGAAATGGTACGGATTCGAGCACAGTTCTGACTCCCCACTCGCACAAGCGACCTACGGCCTCTCTCCATTTGAGGAGTCGTTTCCCAAAAAAGGCCCATTTCTGATCGCCAATCCAGGCTGCTACGTTACTAGCGTCCTGATGGCCCTCATTCCGCTTCTTCGCGAAGGGCTCATTGATCCATCTACCCTTGTGATTGACGCGAAGTCCGGCACGACCGGTGCGGGCCGCAAGGCAAGCGCCGACCTTCTCTTCTCCGAAGTGGATGGCGAGTGTCTCCCGTACAAAATCGGCAAACACCAGCACTACCCGGAGATCGTCAAGTACCTCGAGTCGTTCGGCGGCGCGAAGACGAGTCCGTTTTTCACGACTCAGCTCCTGTCCATTCGCCGCGGGATTCTCTCCTCGATCTACGCGAACGTGAAACCAGGCGTGGATACCGCTCAGATCGCCGCTGCGTTCAATCGTGCTTACGGCAACTACCCGCTCGTGCGCCACGCAGCCGCAAACGAAACGCGAGCCAAATCCTTGCTGAGTCTTAAAAGAGTGGCGGGAACGCCTTATACGAATCTTGTGTATTCTGTAACCGAGTCCAAATTGTATCTGTATTCGGTGATCGACAACCTGATGAAAGGCGCCGCGAGCCAAGCCGTTGAGAATTTCAACCGCGCCTACGGATTGCCTGTAACGACTGGACTGACCCCAATGGAGGGTGTGCTATGACGAACGGACCTGGTATTTCGAGAACCCCGCTGCCTCAAGGTTTCAAAGTAAGCGGAGTCAACTCCGGCGTACGCCGCTATCGTCCAGACTACGGTTTGATCGTTTCCGATCGAGATGCCGTGGGCGTGGGCGTATTTACGCTCAACGAGTGCAAAGCCGCTCCGATCACCTATTGCATGAGTTTGCTCCCTTCCAAACACGTGCGTGCAATCGTCACCAATAGTGGTCAAGCGAACGCCGCAACCGGTGCACTCGGCCGCGATAACAATTTCCGCATGGCCTCTCAGGTCTCCAAGCAATTGGGTTGCCTGCCTCACCAAATCCTGACCGCGTCCACGGGCGTGATTGGCAAACAACTCGAGATCGAAAAACTCGAAGCAGCGGTTCCCGAACTCTGTGAACACTTGTCTGATTTCGCGGAGCCATTCTCGCTCGCCATCTTGACGACGGACCTGGTGCCGAAAACCGTTTCCACCGAGGTGAAACTCTCGGGCGGATCCGTTCGCATCACCGGTATTTGTAAAGGCTCCGGCATGATCCACCCGAACATGGCGACCATGCTCGGCTACCTGCTCACCGATGCTAAACTTGAACTCGGAGTCGCCGACCAGCTCCTCAAGCAAGCGAACGACAAAAGTTTCAACATGATCAGCGTCGACGGCGACACTTCGACGAACGACTGCGCGTTCTTGCTTGCTAACGGCGCCAGTGGCGTGGGGCTAGCGAACGACGACGACTACAAACTCTTCAAAGATGCTCTCGAAGCAGTCTCTCAAGTGCTTGCTCAATCCATCGCTCGTGATGGCGAAGGCGCGAACAAGCTCATCGAAGTGACGATCCAAGGCGTTTCCGACGTCGCGACCGCTCGCAAAGCTGCGCGCGGCATCACGGTGAGCCCACTCATCAAAACTGCGATTCACGGAGAAGACCCGAACTGGGGCCGTATCCTCGCGCGCCTGGGTGCCGAAGGCATCCCTGCTCACGAGCTTGAGAAAATGTCCCTCACCCTGCAAGGACACAAACTCTTTGATAATGGCGCGCCGATCGATTTCGAAAAGATCAACGTCCGCACATCCCTGCGTTCGGACACGATTCAAATCGTGATTGATCTGAAGCAAGGCAAAGAATCCGTGACCGCCTGGGGTTGCGATCTATCCAAGAAGTACGTCGAAATCAACACGGACTACAATTAGGAGCCCGGGTTCCAAGGACTACAGACATGGATACGAAACTTGTTCTCTCCACACTCAAGTACCTGAAGCGTTTCTCGGGCAAGACGATCTTGATCAAGCTCGGTGGATCCGCTCTCCAGGATGAGAAACTCGTCGAGCGTCTCTGCGAAGATCTCTCGCTCATTCGTTCGGTCGGCGTTCGTCTCGTGCTCGTGCACGGAGGCGGTCCTGCGATCAACGCCGAACTCACGCTCCGTGGGATCACCTGGGAGTTTTTCGAAGGTCAACGCATCACAAGCCCTGAGATGATGGATGTGATCGAGATGACTCTCGGCGGGCGGGTCAATCGTCGCATTGTTCGCACTTTGAACCACGCCGGTGTTCCCGCGGTGGGCCTCTCGGGCACTGATGCCTCCACTCTGTTCTGCAAAAAACAAAACGACAAACTCGGCCAAGTCGGCGAGATCGTCAGCGTCAACCCACAAATCATCGAAGCGATCCTCGCCACCCAAAAAGGCGGCGTGGGCGCAATTCCCGTCATCGCGCCCACCGGTTTCGGCAAAAAAGGCGAAGCCTACAACATCAACGCCGACTGGGCAGCCGCTCGCATTGCGGAGGCGCTCAAGATCGAAAAACTCATTTTCTTGACCGACCAAGATGGAATTCTCGGTGCGGATAAGAAATTGCTCCCGGAACTCGATGCCGGCGAGCTCGAAGCTCTCATCGACACCCAAGTGGTCCAAGGCGGAATGCTCGCCAAGGTTCGAACTGTTCAGCACGCTCTTAAACACGGCGTCTCGCAGGTTCACATCTTGAACGCCAAGCGTCCACACGGTCTTATCGAAGAATTATTCACCGACCAAGGCGTCGGTACGGTCTGCCTGAAACGCTCCCGCGGATCGCGCTCGCTCATCGCAGACGGAATGGAGTCACATGCTTAAAATCAAATCCAAACACCTACTCACCGGAGAAGAACTGTCCCGCGATGAACTCGTTGGACTCTTGGACCTCGCAGAAACGCTTCGCACCGAACGCAATCAAGGCAAGAACCGGAACGTCCTGCAAGGCAAGAACGTCACGCTCCTGTTTGAGAAACCTTCGCTCCGTACGCGCGTGAGTTTCACGGTCGCACTTCAAGAACTCGGCGCTCAAGCAGTCGAGCTCGTCAGCGCCGTCCGCAAGAAAGAAGAACCCAAAGACACCGCACTCGTCCTTGCCACTTATTCTCACGGAATCATGGTGCGCACGTTTGAACATGAGATCTTGGAGAAAATGGCGGAGTATTCGCCGATTCCCATCATCAACGGCTTGTCAGATTCCCATCACCCTTGCCAGGTGCTCGCCGATTTGCAAACGCTGAAGCAATACTACGGCAAACTGCAGGGACTCAAACTCTGCTACGTCGGCGATGGAAACAACATGCTCCACTCGCTGCTCTTGCTCCTGCCATTCCTAGGAGTGCATGTCACCTATAGCTGCCCCAAAGGCTACGAGCCGAACGCACTCATCGTCAAACGTGCAGCGAAACGCGCACTCGAGGGCGGCGGATCCATCCAAGCATTCGACGATCCCAAAGACGCCGTCGCAGGCGCGGACGCGATTTACACCGACGTCTGGGCGAGCATGGGCCAAGAGTCCGAGGAGTTCGAACGCGAGCGGATTTTCGCTCCATTTCAAGTGAACTCGACCCTCTATTCGTTCGCGAAAAAAGAAGCGATCATCATGCACTGTATGCCGATGGTCAGAAACAAAGAGATCACGAGCACGATGGCCGACCACCCACGGTCGGCGCTCTACCGTCAGGCGGAAAATCGCCTGCACGCACAAAAGGCTCTCCTCGTCGGACTGATGAGCGGATAACGGAGATAACGATGTCGAACCTAGCGAGCGAATCCCGAAACGAAGCAAAAGATCGCTTGAGCGCGCTTCGGGGAATTCTCCTGGACGGCAAGTTATCGACCCAAGAGGAACTGCGCGAGGAACTCGTTCGCCAGAAATTCGATGTCACGCAGAGTACCGTCTCTCGCGATCTTCGGCGGATCGGCGCGATCAAGACGAGTGACGCCGAAGGGCGCACGATGTATCGCCTGGCGGAGGAATCCGCCTCCCCGCCCGTCTCGGCTCAAATGGCGAATAGCCTCCGAGACCTCGTACTCTCGATCGACGAGAACGGTTTCATGGTCGTCATCAACACCACTCCGGGCTCTGCATCTCTGGTGGCTCGCCACCTGGACTCCCGTCGCGAAGGCAATATCTTGGGCACGATTGCAGGCGACGATACGATCTTCGTCGCTCCCGCCAAGGGCGTGAAAACCTCGAAACTCATCGAGGCAATCGAAGACGCCTTTTTCATCTGATCAAAACCTCGACAGCATTTTTCCGGTGAAATCGCATTAGAACCTGCTCCACGCCGTGGCATCCGTCTTGCTTTGCCGAACACGCAAAGAAGAGGTCACCCACTATGATCCGCGTATTTCTATTTGTTGGCGTTCTACTTTCGTTCGTTGGTTATCCGATTGCTACGTTCGCATGTATGAGCGCATCGGTTCAACTGAACGACCAGATCACTCTTTTTGGAGACGGCTACTACAAATACAAACCGGATACGAGCGGCGATAAGAAAATCAACGTATTCAAAGCCGTCTACATGGGCCCACGTGCAACCGAACACAATTCACGTTTTGAAAAAGGCGAAGTCAGCTATCGATACGAACAAGCTCAAATCGGCCAAGCGCTCGACGTCAAAAACCTCAAGGGCGAGATCACCCACACGCTCATGATCTTGGGCTCTCACCGAGATGCGGGCGATGTTTACTTGACGTCTTATTTGATTCGCACTCCGAAAACGTCCACTGAGCCCGCCCAGGAAAAAGTCGTCATGCTACGGTCCAACTACGGCGGAATGAGCGCGGACGGTCAAACGTATTACTATAAGAGCTCTGCCGGCGGGAAAACCGAACCGAGCAAGAGCTTCTCCATGCTCGAGCACGGCGTCGGCTGCGGTGGAAGCAACTAACGAGATATTCATCAATAAGAGTGCATTAAACTTTTTTAAGTTTTTTTGCGGGACCTTTTATAAAAAGCTTTTAAAAAAAACGAATTTGCTACCGATCTTACATAAAACATTCTCCTAGGAGGGTAATTATGAAGATGGGCATCAAAAAACAGCTACTAGCCATTTGTTTGGTGATGGCAACTGTATCAGTTTCGCAATTTACCTTCTCAAACATTAGCGTCAGTACATTGACAAAATCAGTATCTCAACTTATTCAACGCGACATGAGCAGCCTCAATATGCTCAACGACATGTACCTGAGCTACCGAGAGATACGCATTAACCTCCGCTCTTTGGGACTACCGGAGCTTACTGATGAAATTGCCAAAAACCATCTAGAACGAACCGTAGCTGCCATACAAAAGTTTGAAGAACTAGACGCAAGCTATAGCAAGCTCGAAGCCTACGAGGGTCAAAAAAATCTCCATTCAAAATTACAACTTGCCTGGGGAGAATTTAAAGCGGTCGGTGGTTTAGCCTTAAAGCTATATGGCGAAAACAATGATTCAGCTCGAGAAAAACTGGTTCAAGTATTTCACATCGATTGCCCTAGGGCCGCAAAAAATCTAGACGAGGCACTGAACCAATTAAAAGTCTTCCACGAAACCCAAGCTAAGCTGCACAGTGATTCAACCCTAAACAGTTCACTACTCATTAATCGCTGGATGATCCTCATTACTTGCATGGGGCTCTCCGTTGGCTTGATTTTTGGATATCTCATCAGCATGAAGATTATTCGATCGCTCCAGAAAATTTCGGCGGAGCTGGCGGAAGATTCACTTAAAGTGGGAGATATTGTCCAAAAACTGAATTCCGCATCGCAAAGTCTTTCCACGGCATCAACAGAACAGGCGGCCGCACTTCAAGAAACGGCATCCGCCGTGGAAGAAATCAATTCGATGGTGCACAAGTCTTCGGACGCCGCAAAGGATTCCTCTTCTGCTTCAGATTCATCCAAATCGAAGGCTGAACACGGCCAAGAGGTCATCCAACAGATGGTTGCATCCATGGGCGAGATCAACTCGAGCAATGACACCATCATGAAGGAAATCACCTCATCCAACCAGCGGATCTCCGAGATTGTCCAGCTCATTCAAGAAATCGGTTCAAAGACCAAAGTCATCAACGATATCGTTTTCCAGACGAAACTCCTCTCTTTTAACGCCTCTGTCGAAGCCGCTCGTGCCGGTGAACACGGCAAAGGATTCGCTGTCGTCGCCGAAGAAGTCGGAAACCTTGCGCAGATGTCCGGTAACGCTGCCAAAGAAATCTCTACCATGCTCGATGACAGCGTGAAAAAAGTCGAAGTGATCGTTAACGACACGAAACACAAAGTCGATTTCCTGATGAATGACGCGAAAACCACAGTCGAACGAGGAACGCAAATCGCTCAAGAGTGCGGCGAAGTACTGAATGATATCGTCGGAACCGCTGCAAAGGTATCTCAAATGGTTTCAAGCATTGCCGATGCAAGCTTAGAGCAATCTCGCGGCGTCAATGAGATTTCCAAGGCGATCCACGAACTCAATCAATCCACGCAAATGAACGCATCAGCCGCAAACCAGTGCGCAGGATCCGCCGAACAACTTTCGATTCAAGCGCAATCACTCAAGCACTCAGCCGAGGAACTGCGCGTGATCGTCACGGGCGGAACCATGAGTGCAACGACGGCTGATTCGAATCGAGAGCCACCGGCGACTCACAAGCCTCAGACCAAGAAGGTGCCTAAGACCAACGCACATCGGGAGGCTCGCCTCTCCGTTATCCACTCACCGAAACAATCTCGCGGATCGGACCAACTTCCCGACCCATCGGAATTCGATGAAGTCGGGTAGATAAACTCGAGATTTCTAATCTCACGAAAATCTTCTGGCTTCATCAAAGCTAAAGAGCTTCGCATTTTGAGGCGGTGAATTCGCTCTCGACAGTGTATAAAACTCGATCACTCGTCACGAGTGACACGCCTTGTTTTTTTACGGAAAAAATCCCTACGAGATTCTGGCAAAAATCCTGCAGCCCACCCGAGTAAGAGTTGTAACTTCAAATGCCAGTCACTTTCGGTCACCTCCTTGCATTCATGATCTCCGTAGCGCTGTTTATCAGCCTTGGAACGTCGCGATTCTATGAAGCTCAAAAGGCGCGGCGTCTGGAAGTGCGCGCGAGAATCCAAGACCACATACCGTTCCAAACTCATTCCAGTATTCAGTCGGAGCACTAAGCATTCCGCCATCCATCTCAAAACGCCCACGTGATCGCCCAATATCGTCTGAACGATTGCGAAAACGATCCCCAACATGGGTACAACTTTGTGGATGAAATCCTGATCACACCAGTTGATTCAGAAAGATTTCGGAGCAATTCGGCACTGTTCGCAATGAGTGCACCGGTGACTTAAAGACTCCACTCGCGAAGTGGTACTTTTAACTCTTCGAATTCATTAAAATTGTCTTACCCCCGGGGGTGGCATTCCTTTCGCTAAGTGTCGGAACTGAGAAAGGAAACTCACTCCCTATGAAACTGTCCCAACTCTTCACCCTCGTTCCACTCCTTTGGGGTGCTGCAGCATATGCTGACCCCAACTGGATCACCTGTCGTACCGACAGCAACGGTTATCCATTCGAGTATGCCAGCCGCGATGCTCGATATTCCGAAGAACAAGCCATCCGCGGTTGCCAGTCCCATCCCGCAACCGACAATCGTGAGTGCCAAATCAACATCAACTGCGACGACGGTCGCTACAATGCTCCAGTCCTGAGTTGCGACACTATTAGCCGAGGCCGCACATTCCGCTACTCCTCCCGAGACGTCTCCTTCTCCCGCGAGAAAGCCCTCGCAAAATGTAAATCCGATCCTTCGACCGATAACCGCGAGTGCGAAGTCAACTTACGTTGCGATACCGCTATCCCTCCGACAACGGGACGCGACCTGTTCCAATACCTCGACGGAACTTTTCAAGCGACGAATTGCCCGAACTGTTTTCTACAGGTCACTCGTTACGGTCGAGACATCTACGGCGATATGATGCCATGGCAAACGAGCCGCTCGTACTCGGGTGGACCTCAGATCATTTCGATTACTGGCGTCGACACGTTCGTCTACCGCGGAGATCACTACCGTCTGCGCCTTTCACCGAGCACGCGTCCAAGCCGCGGTATTCTGACCATGGATCGCCTCACTCGTAACGCTCCGAACGTCGAGTCGGCTTCTCGCGAAGTCATCCTCACGCCAACCATTCCGGCTTGCCCGGGTGGACAAGTGTGGGACCCAGCTCGCTCTCGCTGCGTACCGGTCGTCATCACGCCTCCGACTCCTTCCTGCCCTCCCGGAACTGTTTGGGACGCGAGACTCCAGCGCTGCGTATCGGTCGTGACTCCTCCACGTCCGGTTCCACCGCGCCCAGTACCGCCTCGTCCAGTGCCACCTCCACCGGTGAGAAATTGGACTTGCTCGATCCACACATTCCGAGCAACCGGTCCTGATCTCGAAGCAACTCGGCAGCAAGTTCTCAACACTTGCGCTCGGTCCTCGAGTGGATACGTTTGTCGCGCAAGCGACGTCGTCTGCAACCAATAGCCAGTAAACGCACCCACTCAACACCACCACAAAAAACAGAGCGCGCCTTCGAGATTCGAGGGCGCGCTCTTCGCGTTTTAGAATTCCAGGCTGAGCTACTTACCGATCGATTCGAGGAACCGCTCTTCGGTACTCGATGATTTAGATCTCACCGATTGGAAGCGTGCCGTCTTCTGATTGGGACGATGGATTCCATACACCGTGGCTCGCACCGTTTCCGGCATGAACGGCGTTGAGCTCGTCAGAGTCACGATCCGCTTGTTACCGAGCCCCAACTCAATCTTAGAACCAGCCGCGAAACCGATCACTTGCGCCCCTTTGAACGGATAAAGACTCAGATAGATCGCGCCCCGGTGAGTGATGAAACCCACGTATTTGCCGTCGATGTTCAAGTGATCCGCCCAAAGGCTACCTTCGTTATCCGTGATCAGAAGATCCGTCGCAGCAATCGGCATCGCTTCGAGAGGCTTCGGTTCTTCGAAATTCGAGAGATCCGGGGTCAGGCGAATCACTACTTTGCTTTTTGTTCCGGGACGAACCGAGATCCAATGCACGGGTGCGAAATCCTTGAGATCAAACTCATCTTTCCTGAGGAGGTTCACCATTTTATAATCGCGCTCGCCGTCCGAACCTTTGACCTCAATGGTATCGCCGTATTCTTCGATCAAGACATGGATCGTTCCGTCTTCGCGGATCGTCCAGAGGTGATGAAGTGCGATCTCCCCGTGTTGCGCGGAGCCCGTACCCCAAAAACTCTCGACTCGAGTCAGTTTATCTTTGGAACCATCGACGGATTTCCAAAGACGAGTTTGGGAACCTTTATCGACGAGCTTGCCGCTCTCGCGGTCGAAATAGTAAATATCGCCGTGAACTTCGAACCGATCCTTGATCAATTTCACGCTCATCAAATCCGCCGCCAACGCCCCCCCGATATTCAACGTCGCGCAAATCAAAACCAGATTCATCGTTTTCAGAGTTTTCATCTTCGTTCTCGCTTTCATTCTGGTTTGGTGTAAATGATTTCCAAAGTTGCACTCGGTTCCGATTTCTCATTCCAAGCGGTAAAGCTCTCCGAGTTTTTTCCATACATCCAAGCGCCCGCGATGAATCCGATCAGGAGCGCGGCAACCATCTGGGAAACCCAACCCCAGGACGAGAAACGAAAACGGCGATGTTCCTGACTCACAGATTTTTTCCAACGTGCGAGATCAAGCTCCGACGGCGCGGGTTTGCGTAGGTCGTCTAACCAAAGATCAAGTTCGAGGTCTCGGTCGTTTTTTGGATCACTCATGAATACCTCCGGGCATTTTCAATTTTTCGCGCAAGTTTTCCTTAGCGCGGTGGATGTGACTTTTGATCGTATTCAAAGGAATTGCGAGCAGCTCGGCGATTTCAGCGAGTCCCAACTCACGATCGATCAAAAGAAGTAAGATTTGTTTCTGCGGTTCGGCCAGAGAATGGATGGCCTCTCGAAGCTGTTCTGCGCGATTGTCCTGAGGCATAGAGTCCGCAACGAGCCTAGATGCCTGTTGATCGAAATCCCGTGGATCGTCCGCCAACTGCTCAAAAGGCTCTCCCTTCCAAGCTTCCAAACGGACCAGACGTGCGATTCCGTAAGCATACTGAGTCAGGCTCCCTTTTTCGGAGTCTAGACTGCCTGCTTCGACTTTTCTTACCAATCGGATCAGCGTTTCCTGAGTCAAATCCGAAGCTTGCTGCTTCGAGAACGTCCCCAAGAAGTAACGATACAATCGGGGTCCCAAATCCGAGACCACCTGATTCCAGTCCATCTTTGACCTCTATTCACTCGTATTGAGGAAACAAAGGCAAATAGTTGCGCCAAACAAAAATAAAAGCAGTCTTTTGCTACTGACGCGCCCTTAGAGACACTTGAAAATAAAAAGATCGACCGCTACTGACGCGTCCTATCCACCCATCCAGGGCTCGGACGCTAACGTACGCAGTCGATCTTTTTATTTTCAAGTGACAACATTCTACAAAAGGAAAAGCCCGGGCACATTGTGCCCGGGCTTTCTAGATTTCAGCGGGGCAGGAGCCCGGCAAATAAAGTTCTTTTTGAACCGACTAGAAACGAGTCTGCTGAAGCTCACGCGTAATCGCAGGAGCATCCACGCGGACTTGGTTCAAGAACTCCATGTATGCAGCAACCAATGCGTCAGCGTTACGTGCGACGTTTTGCTGAGTATTGAAGTTGATCAGGTAGTCCGAGACGGCGTCGAACACGTTCGGATTACCGCGACGTTGCACGATGCGCTCGATGTTTTCGACCATGCCCGGACGCGTACGGCGGACGTATTCCGTGATCTTACGCTCCAAGCGGGAGAACGCGCCGCGGGTGATGTTGATACCGCTGCGGTTCGGGTTCTCTGGATTCGTCGAGAACTGCCAGTAGTCCACCAATCCAGCCGGACGAAGCGTCAGGTCGGCTGGCGTACGGCGGCGGCCAATTTGATCGACCACGCGGTCGGTGAAAATATAACGATCTTGTTCATGCTCAAACACCATCGCAAGACGCTCTTGACCCGCGTGAAACGCTGCGAGCAGCGTAACTTCGAGGAGTGCCGAATCCCAGTGGTGCGTGCGCAAGTTCACCATCAAGTGGCGATCTTGCTCAGCCATGTAAACGGCGAGGAAATCGCTCGCGACGGCTTTGCCTTCTGGAGAGAGGTAGTTGAAACCGGTTGCATCTGATTTCGTGATCACTTCGAGAATCGTGCGAGTGAACGCCATAATCTCACGACCATTGTCCGGCACGCGAGGGCGGGCAATTTTCTCGAGCGCACGCAAGTAAGCGGCGTCCGATGCATCGAATGCTTTGTGGTATTGGCCTGCAGCACCGAAGCTACGACCAGTCATCTCGTCTTTGTCGCGTTGACCGGTTCCGTAGTTCACGTTGTAAGCGTAAACGTCGTCCGCGATTTTCACCGCAACACCGCCGCCGCTCACGAGGGAGAGATAGGTGGTGAGATCGTAACGATCACCACGAAATCCAGGAGTCGCTGCGATCGCCTCCGGTAGATCATAGAATGTGATCGGACGTCCACGGCGATTCAGTGAATCTGCCAATCGACCGAGTCCTTCGACGCCGAGACCTTTCAGAGCCGAGCGAGCGACTTTGTCGTCGACTTGGTCGAGCGCGCGAACAGCGGTTCGTCCGTCAGCAACGTAGAAACCTTCGACGGCTTTGCGGTCCAGCTGCGGCTTAATCACTGTGCGCATGACTTCGAAAATAGGCGTGCCCCGGTACTGGGCAAGATCGACGACGGATGGATAATTCAGAGGGTCTGCAAGACCCAAATTCGAGAGGATAAGAGCCAGGGCGGTCGAAACAGACAGCCACTGATTACTGAGCAGTCGATTGATTTTCATTTTCGCTTCCTTCCGGGTTGGTGAACCCCTAAACTTGATGCGGCGCGACATACCACAAACACCGTCCACACCAAGGACATTTTTTACCTGGAGCGTCATTTAAATAAAACGATGTAGAATCGAGGACATGGGACCTCGATTTTTATTTCTGATTATTTTAGTCGGATTTACGAGCGGCTGTTCGACCACCCTAAAACCCTGCTCGAAGGCCGGCGATACGACTTGGGAACCCACGATCCAGGGCCATATGCGCTGCGAGCAGAAACAACTTCGCGACGGGACGCTCGTGAATGACGGGCAATTTCAACAGTGGCGTAAAAACGGAAAAATCGCGCTCGAAGGGCGGTTCGAAAACGGAAAACGAACGGGGGTCTGGTCTTACTTCGATGAATCAGGAAATAAGATCATCGAACGTCGCTATGAGAACGGCGTAATGACGCTACCTTCGGAAGAATCACGCTCAAAACCACGTTAATTCCGTCCAAGGATGTTTCAATCGCCTCCAGCTATTCATAACTGAAACATTTCGTCATGAGCGATGGCCCACGACTAATTATTTACATTTTTTAAATTTAAAAAATACAATAACCTGCATCCGCCCCTCCCACCTGTCCTTTGGAGATGACGATGCGCAGGTTTATTCTGTCCCTCATTGCAATCATGAGTTCAAATGTCTCCCTGGCCGGTGCCCCTTGGTCAGGTCTAGAAACGCAAGTGCTTCAGGGATTCTTGGATTGTATGACCAATCGAATCCAGGATCTCCGGAACGTGGATCACAAGATGATCGAAGAACTCGCCCACTCGAGGAAAATCCTAGCGAAAATCGAACAAAAACAAGAAGAGAAGACGCCGGCGCGCAAAACGATCGAAAAGCTCGCGGAAACCTACTTAAAATATTGGGCCGCAGGGACACTTATCGTCGTTGGCCGCCCGTTGGTGCCTGAAAACTTAGATCCGTTTACCACGACCGAAGAAAAAATCGCTTATTTGCATGCCCACATTCAAGCAGTGCAAGAAATGAGACTCGAACATCGATACGAAATTGAGAACTACGAGATCCCACTCCGTACCAATGTCGAAAAGTCCATGCAAACGGGAAACGTCCCGAAGGTTTCTCGAAGAGTTTTTGAAGTTCTTTCGGTGAACTCGCAGCAGGAGAGCCAGCGCATTCGCGGATCGAAATCGTTTTCGAGATCGATCCCGGTCCGAGATTGCCGTCGTCAAGCGAGGAGCGCCTGGGAAATCCTCGTGAGTCGCCAGCAAATGCGATGAGGTTGGCCGCGCACTTGCTAAGTACGCGGAATGCGCGATTTCATTCATTGGCCTGAAACAGAACCAGAACTGCACGAGTTCATCGAACGCCTCCAGGATCACCCAGATCCGGAAACCAGAACTCTCCTCACCATTCTTGACCGCTACCATGCCTATCGAATTCGGCGCGAGCAGGCGAATTCGAGGCCACTTCCGGAGCCATGCGAGATCGAGGATCGAATTCCCGATTCACTGCGATCCAGCCTTCGCGAATGGATCGGATGGATTCCTGTATTCCCGGACCGAAAACCCGGCGAGTGGCAGCTCCTTTCTCAAGGGTCTGAAACACGCGTTGCGTTCCCGCTCCGCAAATTCTTCCTCGACCTGCTTCGTTTAGAACCAGCCGGATTCTACCTGTTCCACAACCATCCATCGCAGTCCTTACTCCCGTCACTCGAGGATGTGCGCCTCACCCGCAAGATCGGAGAGCTCAGTAAAACCTTTGGGATCCACCTGTTAGGACATGGCATCGTCGGTATTCGCCAAACCCACTGGATGATGATAGGTTCGCAACCACGTGGAAAACTCCAAATCATCCGAAAAAGAAGCCCCGCTCAGCGACTCTCTTGAAGTGACGAAATTCGCGAACACGCGTTTCGTTCTGATCCTTCAGCATCCGCAGGAGCCGGACAAGAAACTCGGCACCGCTCGGCTGCTCGAGCGAAGCCTCGAACACTCGATGCTCAAAGTGGGCCTCTCCTGGAGAAATCTCAAAGCGATTCTTGGAAACGATGAAATCGACCCAAAAAAATGGGGCGTGCTCTATCTCGGTTCCGGCGCGAAAAACGCTCCCGAAGGCAAGCCGCTCATTCCAGTCGATAAAAAGGGCGCCGCGCTTCCACCCAAGGAATTCAATCGCGCGCTCACTGAGCTTGAGGGAATCATCGTGATCGACGGCACCTGGAGCCAAGCCAAAGCGCTCTGGTGGAGAAACGCGTGGCTGCTGAAATGCCAGCGGCTCGTTCTGAATCCGACTCGCCCATCGCTCTACGGCAAACTCCGCAAAGAGCCGCGCAAGGAATGCGTCTCGACGATCGAATCTACCGCCGAAGCGCTCGCTTGCTTAGGCGAAGAAGAGCAACTGACTGAAGGCCTGCGGAATTCGTTCGCGAAACTACTCGAAATGGCGCGCGACCAGCGCAAAGCCGCGCGCGATCAGAAACCTAAGTGAAATGAGAGCAGAAACGAACTGACTCCCCAAGTCTGTCCGTCCGACGGCATGCTCGATTTCTGATAGGTCAGTGCCGGACCGAATCGCATGCTTTGCCCAAGGATGAACTCGTAACCTGCGCCCAACGCAACGGCGAATCCCATGCCGGTGGAGCCTTTTTTGTCGTCGGTCACACCCGTCGAATCCGCGTAGTCGAGCGTGAGTCGTGAAAGCGCGAGATCGGCGTGCCCATAAAGACCGCTGAACTCCGGATTGAAATAATATCGCCCGGTCGCGCCGAGCTCCGTCGTATTGATGGCCATTTTGTAAGGAGTCGCCGTGATCCCTTGGCTCAAATATCTAAAGTACGGTCCGATCATGAGCGGCATCTTTTTCATCGGAAAAAGCAGCGCGAATTGCACCCCGAACTTGGATTCCTTGGCACCTGAAATGGACTTGATCGTGTTGAGATTCTCTTGAATGACGGCGGCATCTCCCGAGTGTTTCGTCGACAAAGCGTAGATGCCGCCAATGTACGCGTACCAGGATTTCTTGGTCGGTTTAAGCGGTTTGATCGGTTCAGATTTTTTTGCGTTCTCCGGGCGACCGAATGATCGAGTTCTCGCAGGAGACTGCGCGGGAATGGAGCCTCCGCGAGCCATGTTTCTTGCGTAACGAAGTCCCATTCGAGATCCATAGATGCGGTGAAAAGGTCCTACGTCTCGGGCATATTGATCTTCGACCTGCACGAGTTTGAATCCCGGCGAGCCATCGCCGAACTCACCTTCGAGCGTGACTGATCCGAAGTAGGTCCCGACTCCGTATCGAGGGTCGACTGGAAATTGAAAACCGCGCACCGGTGATTTTTCGGGGAATTTTCCTACGCAGTTCAAGGTCATAACCGCATGCATACCGGGACTCAGCGTGTGATAGACGACGCCTTTGACGGGGAGTTGATAACAGTCGCTGAGTCCACCACGAAAACAGATGCGGCAGGATTCGGTGACTTCACTCCCATTTTCGAAAACGCGTACCGATCCAACGACCGCGCGGGTTTCGTTCGTTACCGTAGCGGGGGTGAAATCTTCGAGCGAGGCCGCAAAGAGAGACGGCGTCAGGATGAAAAACGCGGTGAAGAACGTCCCAATCTTTCTCACGAAAGATTAGCGAGGACGGTTGCGATTCTTCATGAACTCCATGGCTTGCTTGAGCTGAGCGTCGGTGTTGGCTTTGCCCAGGTTGCCCAAATTCGGCATACGGCCACCCATTCCGCCCATCATTTTCTGCATGGAATCGAGCGCTTCGCTCATGTTCTTGGCGTTCGGGAATGCCATCTTGAGCATTTGCTCAGAGGCGTTTTTCAATTTCAGAAATAGAAAAATATTAACACCCGTAATCAGTGCGACGAAAACCCAACTCGTGATGATCCATCCGGACATAGTGAAAACCGCCTTTGAAATTGAATGACCTCAGAGTTAACGAATCGCGCCAAAAAGGTCAAGATTCTACCCCGTGGACTTGAGTGAATCGGTCCATCCATTTACTGGATTTTGGCCGAAATCACCCGATCCTGAAGCTCTGTCCCCTGAACGACGTCCATTCCACTGACCACCCGACCAAAAATCGTGTACGCGGTCTCCAGCGCAAACGTGGAAACCTGTGTCACGAAGAAATGAGTGCTTCCGCTGTCAAACGAGGCGCTCCGCGCCATTCCCAGTGTCCCTGGCAAATAAGGCTCGTTGGACATCTCTGCCCGCAGGAGAAACGCTCCCTCCTGCCAGCCAGTCCCCTCTTGATCGCCCCCTTGAATGACGAAGCCTGGCTCAACTCGGTAAAACTCCATTCCGTCATAGAAACCGCTGCGCACCGATTTCATGAAAGTGGCCGCATGGAGCGGAGCCAAATCGTAGTTCAACTCCAGCTCAAACGAGCCCCGCGTGGTTTCAAATCTTACGATCGGACGCGCATTCGGACCCCACTCGAGATCAGAAGCGGTCAGAGGGATGGATTCAATTTTCGACTGAGGCAGTCCTGCGACTCCACGTTTTTGCAAGCGCTTGAGAATATCATTGTAAGCGCTGGGCTCAGACTCGATTCCGAGCGCACGTTTGAGCAAAAGAGTGCCCGTGCTGTCAGTCCATTTAGCGTCGACCTGCTCCACCCAGAGTTGACGTAACCCACTCCAAATCAATTCCGGCGATGCTTGATAGACATCAAAAACCCGGATCAAATCTTGATCAGAACTCACTCTTGCGATCAGTAACTTCAAGGCATTCCTGCGAACGTATGAGGATGAATCCCGAAGCGCGGCGTTCAGCAGAGGAACCTCTGCGGCAGTGAGCGCACCCGTTTGCGGGAGTAATGCGAGTGCGGCGCCGCGAACAAATGCATGCACGTCGTTTAGCCCGCGTGTGAGGAACGTTTGCGCAAGAGCCACATCTAGTTTGGCGGCCTTTTGAATCGCCATTTCACGGACTCGAGGCGCGGCGTCCAAGAACGCATTTTCGATGATCGCTATTTTCCCCAAATCATCTGGGGCTAGTTGGATGGTTTCCCGAATGGCGATGGTGCGGACCCACGCGCTCGTGGATTGCGCAAAACTGACCAAAGAACCGTTGGACACGGCAGTTGCACGGCTACTGATCACCTGATCGAGTGCGGGAGCTAATACGGTTGGATCTTTTTCTCGCTCAAGTGCGGTAGCGATTTCAGTATCTGTTACATCCGTTTTCAAGGCGAGAAACGCGCCCCATGCTTCGCCTCGAACTCGGGCGTCTGCATGCGAGAGTAACTCCATCGTCTTGGCCTTAAAATTCACGTCTGGGTGCCTAGTCAGCTGATTTAACGACTGAATCAAAACTTCGCGGTGGTTTGTTTGATCGAGCGCCCATTTTAAAACAGCATCGCTCGCGCGAAGGCGCCAGTGATACATCGAATAGAAAACGAGATCCGTATTCGCGTCATCCTTGAGAATCAGGCGTTCCAAGAATTCACGGCCGGCGGTATCAAGAGTGGGAGCTGGAGCATTCGGCATCCGTTCGAACAACCGAATATAACGGGTGTGCATCCAACCGGAAACGAGCGCTTTTTGAAGTTGCGCGGGGACGTCCATGTGCGCGAGGAGAAACGCGTGTGGATCGGCGAACGACCATTTGGCCATCGCCTCTAAAAGGGCGCTTGAGAATTGAAAATCGACGAGTCCGCGCGTCGAGGTGATTTCGCGTTGATACGCTTGTTCAAGTGCAGAAGGAATTTGGGCAGCACACTTGGGTGCAAAGGTTTCGCTCCAAGTAAACTGCCCCAGGGCGAATGCAGCTTCGGACTGAACTTCGATGGAGGTGTCCGAGAGATAGGTGAGTAGCTTGAGACAGGAAGCATCCGTACGGACACGCCCTAAAAATCGAACGCCTGCTACCCGTTGCGCTGAATCTGCTGACATCAGCCAAGAGTCCAGCCCCAAATCCGAGGCATCCTGACGAATCACAGCTTCGATGGCCGGAACTGGATTGAGGAGTGACCCCATTCCAGCGACTGATTGCACGGCCCACAAGAACGCGACTCCACTACCCCAGATCCAATGGTTCATAGAGGTTAAGGTAGTGGGAAGAATTTAAAAAATCGATCGAAATGAATGCGCGCAAGGAGTAGCGTTTCGGATTTCCTCACTCTGGCCAGCAAACCAGACCTCAGCGGTTGGGTCGACTCTTCGCATTCAATTCGAGGAGCGCCGCCAGCATCGCATCTTGCGTGCGCGTCAGAAGCTCCGGGACATCTGATGGCCCGAGACCTGCGGTAGGAATCGGCGGCAGCACACGAACCCAGAAGTCTCCCCCTCGAATGCGACGCGCTTTGAAATCGACAAACGGCTTGATCGTCGCCGAAACCCAGGGCGCGATCGGCACCTGTGCCTCGATTGCCATGTGAAATGCGCCTTTCTTAAAAGGCAGTAGTCCAGGGAACTCGGCGTTTCTCGTCCCTTCGGGAAAAATCATGATCGAGAGGCCGTGCTGCTTGAGCGCTTCGACCGCCTCGCGAAGCCCGGCGACGCTGTTCGCGCGGTTCTTCCGGTCGATCAGAATATTACCGAACGCTTCGTACATCAGGCCCCAGATGGGAATGTAACGAAGCTGTTTTTTTCCGATCAAAACCGTCCCGGTCGGGAAGATCGGCGAAAAAGTCGCCATATCTGCAGCGCTCTGGTGATTGAGTACGAAAATGCAGGGCCGCGCACTAGTCGCATACTCAAGTCCTTCGAGATGCACTCGAATTCCCAGAATCGCGCGCGCCACGTGTCCAAAGATTCTTCCGAACACAGCATTGTTGCGGACATTTTTAAACCGAAAGACTGCAACCACGAGCCCCAGCACGCTCGAGATCACGAACCAGATAACGAAGAGGATCGCACGGATCCAGAAGTTCAACTCGTTAGTGACTATCATTCGCAATACGAGTTTTCTGCTGGGATGCATAGGCTGTGAGGTAACGAGAGGTTAACCCGCGGTTGATTTTGCGTTGAAACGAAAGAGACGAACGAGCGAGGAAATCGAGGTCGATTCCTGTCTTCACGCCCATTCCCTCCAGCATGAATACAAGATCCTCGGTCGCCAGGTTCCCAGTCGCGCCGGGCGCGAACGGGCAACCGCCGAGACCGCCGACGGACGTGTCGAATACACGCGCTCCGAGATCAAACGATCTCAGCGCATTGGCCGCCGCCATACCGCGGGTATCGTGAAAATGGAGCGCGATTTTCTTGGCTCCGTATTTCTTGAGCGCGGGTTTCACGACCTGCTCGACCATTTTCGGAGTGCCCATGCCGATCGTGTCACCGATCGAAACTTGGAACACGCCGAGCTTCATGAGTTGATCGACACCTTTGAGCGCTTGTTTCGCGGAAACGGGCCCTTCGAATGGGCAGCCGAACGCGGTTGAGAGGTAACCTCGTACGGTGATCTTACGGCGCTTAGCTTCTTGGATCACCTCTTTGAAAACGGCGTATGAATCGGCAATCGACATCCCGATGTTGCGTTGAGCGAACGATTCCGTTGCAGCCGTGAACACGGCAATCGACTGAACATTCGACTGCACGGCTCGCTCAAAACCTTTGAGATTAGGAACCAGTGCCCAAAAACGCGTATTTTTGGCCGGTTTTCCGATTTTTTGGAACAACTCCGAGGTCCCTGCCATCTGAGGGACTTTGTCTTCGCGCACGAACGCTCCGAGCTCGAGTTCGCGAATCCCAGACTTGAGGAGATTCTGCGCCAAGGATAGCCGATCTTCTAGACGAACCGAGCGCGATTCGTTTTGGAGACCATCGCGAAGGCCCATTTCAAAAATCGTGACTTGGCTCATTTTTTCTCCGCTCGTTTGAGTTCAACGAATTTTGTACCGGGCGATACCTGTTCACCCTCGCCGACGTTCCATTTCTCGATCGTGCCAGAGAACGGGGCTTTGATCGAAAACTCCATTTTCATAGCTTCCATCGAGAGAAGCGGCGTGCCTTCTTCGACGACGGTACCGACCGGATGGAAAATTTTCCGAATCTTGCCGGGGAATTGCGAGAGCAGATCACTCTCGCTGCCACCGGTGCCCGATGATCCCCACTGCTGCTGTTCGACCACGCCGTGGTAGATTTTGCCGCCACTCGAAAATGACCATTGATCACGGAATCGCGTGGCGAACACGCGTTCACGTTTGCCGTTTCGCTCGACGATGAAAATTCCGCCCGGGCGTTTTTCGATTTTGATTTTGCCCGAATCAGTTTTCAGTTCAACGCGCTTGCCTGAGACTTTCCACAACTCTTTCATCGGGAACCTCCCACGAACCAAGGAGACGGATAGGCTCTTGCTCCCTGACTGGATTGAGCCTGCGTGCCGCCGGATTGCAATTCAGTTCTCAAGGCTGCCATGACTTCGAGTTCTTCGGAATCCGGAACGGGAGCGAAGGTCTGACCGTAAGCTTCTTCTAGATAGTGTGTATGGACCCGTCCCTCTTGCACGCGTGCATCATCACAAAGCGTACGGAGGTAAGACTGATTTGACCCCATCCCGAGAACGACGGTTTCACTGAGCGCGAACCGCATACGTGCGATGGCTTGCGGTCGATCCGGAGCGGAAACGATGATCTTGGCCAAAAGCGAATCGAAATTCGTTCCGATCGTTTGCCCCTCTTCGATCCCGGCTTCGACGCGGATACCGGTGCCGGTCGGCCAGCGCAGTTTGCGAACAGTTCCAGGAGTCGGCATGAACGATTGCGAAGGATCCTCTGCATAGAGACGAACTTCAATCGAGTGGCCGCGAGGCTCTGTTGGCTGCGTGAGTTTGAAATTTTTTGGATCGAGGGCCAGCTCAATTTGCAAGCGAACGAGATCAGCGCCGGTTACTTGCTCCGACACCGTGTGCTCGACCTGAAGTCGCGTATTCATCTCGAGAAAATAGAATTTCCCTTCCTGATCGACCAGGTACTCCAGCGTGCCTGCCGAACGGTATTTCGTGTCACGCGTGAGAGCGAGCGCGGAGTCGAACAGACCTTGGCGCGTTTCATTCGAAAGATTCGGCGCCGTCGCTTCTTCCCAGACTTTTTGGTGGCGACGTTGAAGCGAACACTCACGCTCGAAAAAGTGAACTGCCCCACCGCGACCATCGCCAAATACCTGAACCTCGATGTGACGGGGTTCGACGACCAGTTTTTCCATGAAAAGCGTTCCGTCTCCGAACGACGTTATCGCTTCACCCGATGCACTCTCTGCGGCCGAATCGAGTTCCTCCTCGCGATCCACACGACGCATGCCCTTACCGCCCCCTCCGGCCGCAGCCTTGAGAAGTACGGGATAGCCCATCGATTTCGCGAGTGGTTTTAAATCCTGGCCGGCGCTCACTTTGGCCCAAGGAAGCGTCGGAACACCACTGGCGATCGCGCGCTCCTTGGCATCGATTTTACCGCCCATGGCTTGCATGGTTTCAGCGGTAGGCCCGAGAAATCGAATTCCGGCTTTCTCGACCAGTGCCGCGAAATGGGGGCGTTCGGACAAGAACCCGTAGCCAGGGTGAATCATCGTCACGCCCAGTTTTTTGGCGGCGTCGACGATACTCTCCGCATGCAGATAGCCCGTAATGGGCGCGATCTCATCCGCGTACGAAAGATGCCGTGCTTCTTCGTCCCCCGGTGCGTAGATACCGACGGTCTGAATGCCCATCTCGCGCGCCGTCTGGAAAACCCGACACGCAATTTCTGAACGGTTTGCGACGAGGAGTTTTTCTTTTTTCATCGTGCTCATCCGTTTTGAATCCAGGAGGGCTTACGTTTCTCGAGGAATGCTTTGAGCCCTTCTTGTCCTTCGGAACTCACGCGCAGAGAGGCGAGAAGTTCCGAGACATATTCAAGAGCGTCTGGAATCTTCTCGCGGCGTTCGCCCCAAGTGAGGTCGAGGATGAGTTTCTTGGCCGCTGCCATCGCGTGGGGGCCGCACTGAAGCATGTTAGCGAGCATTTTCTCGCAAGCCAAATCGAGGTCCTTGGGTTCTGCGACGATTTCATGAACGAGACCAATTTCGCGCGCTTTTGGAGCAAGGAAACGATCCGCGCTCATGAATAGGGCGCGCGCGTGACCTGGTCCGATTTTGGAAATGACAAAAGGTCCGATACAAGCCGGCACAATACCGAGACGAACTTCGCTCAGACTGAACTGAGTTTCTTTGGAGGCGATGACGAAATCACAGATGCTCGTGAGTCCCACGCCGCCACCGATCGCGGCTCCATGAATCAGACCGATCACCGGTTTCGGGCATTCGTTCATCGTCGCAAACATCCGAGAGAGCTTGCGCGTGTCCGTGAGATTTTGCTCGTAACTGAGCTCCACGGATTTTTTCATCCAATTGAGATCGCCGCCGGCACTGAAAACTGGGCCTTCGCCGCGGAACACGACCACTCGAACTTCGGGCTTCTTCGCGACCTTACCGAACGCGTCCGATAATTCATCGATCAGAGTTTCATTGAACGCATTGCGAATTTCCGGTCGATTGAGCGAAACCGTGAGGACGCCCCTCGTATCCAGGTTGAGTTTCAAGGTCTGATAGGTCTTTTCGGTGGCCATCTTTGAATCCTCTTAACGCAGCATGTGGCGATTGATTTTTCAGAAAAAATAGCATCGAATACGGAGCATGCCTATTTTAAAGTCGCAGATTGACTCCTCGTCCCAAGAGTTCCGAGAAAACGCTGAATTCCACCGAAGTCTCGCGGATACTTTGACCAGTAGAATTGAAACGGCGAGGCAAGGCGGAGGCGCCGATGCACGCGCCAAACACGAGAGCCGCGGTAAACTCGTCGCACGAGAGAGAATTAAAAGACTCGTTGATCCTGGCTCGACGTTCCTTGAACTGTCGCCGCTCGCGGCATTTGAGATGTACGAAGGCGCAGCACCGAGCGCAGGCATCGTCACAGGAATCGGCGTTGTGCACGGTCGAGAAGTGATGATCGTTGCGAACGATGCCACCGTCAAAGGCGGCACCTATTTCCCCATGACCGTGAAAAAACACCTCCGCGGCCAAGAGATCGCCGGAGAAAACAAGCTCCCGTGCATCTACCTCGTCGACTCCGGTGGAGCATTCCTCCCGCTACAACGCGAAGTATTTCCGGATCGCGACCATTTCGGACGCATCTTCTACAATCAAGCGAATCTCTCGGGCGCAGGCATCCCTCAAATTGCTGTGGTAATGGGGAGCTGCACGGCCGGCGGCGCTTATATGCCGGCCATGAGCGATGAAACCATCATCGTGAAAAACCAAGGCACTATTTTCTTGGGTGGACCTCCGCTCGTCAAAGCCGCGACCGGTGAGATTGTCACCGCCGAAGAGCTCGGTGGCGGCGATGTTCACTCACGCACAAGCGGTGTGACGGATCACTTGGCAGAAAACGACGAACATGCGCTCTCGATGGCGCGTGAACTGCTCTCGCACCTCAATCGCTCGGCTCCGACACCGATCGAACGCCAAGCGCCTGAGGAGCCGCTCTACGATGCACAGGAGATCTACGGGATTCTCCCCAAGGACTCCAAGAAACCTTTTGAGATCCGCGAAATCATCGCTCGTTTAGTGGACGGCTCGAAATTCCACGAATTCAAGGCCCTCTACGGTACGACATTGGTTTGCGGATTCGCCCATATCCACGGTTATCCCGTCGGCATCATCGCCAATAACGGCATCTTGTTCAGTGAGAGTTCGCTCAAAGGCGCTCATTTCATCGAACTCTGCAACCAGCGTAAAATTCCGCTCCTGTTCCTTCAGAACATCACGGGCTTCATGGTTGGCAAGAAATACGAAAACGGCGGTATCGCCAAAGACGGCGCTAAACTCGTCACGGCGGTATCAAACGCGCGAGTACCGAAATTCACGGTGCTGGTTGGCGGCAGTTTCGGTGCAGGCAACTACGGCATGTGCGGACGTGCGTTCCAACCACGCTTCTTGTTCACTTGGCCGAACTCCCGCATTTCTGTGATGGGCGGCGAGCAGGCCGCAAATGTTCTCTCGCAAGTGAAAATCGAACAGCTCCAGGCCAAAGGCAAAACGCTTTCGGCCGCTGAGATCGAACAGATCCAAGCTCCGATCCGCGCTCAATACGAAGAAGAGGGCAACCCCTACTTCTCAACCGCGCGCCTCTGGGACGACGGCATCATCGCCCCTCACAAAACCCGCGAAGTTCTCGCTCAAGCGCTTTCCACGACCCTCAACGCTCCGATCGAGGAAACGCGCTATGGCGTATTCAGGATGTAAGCCCAATACCATCGTTTTCTCGGAAGTCGGATTCACGTTCGTGCACGCGAATGGTGAACGCCTTTTTCCTCCGCACTTAAGAAATGCGAACGGCGAAATCGAACTTTTTGCGATCGATGGTTGCTTATCTATCCCGGAGCGCCCGCATCGCGGACGCAGCCTCTCAGATCTGATCGGCGTGTTCTTTTCTACAATCGGTCAATCGGTTCGTTCGGAATGGGATCCATTGCTTCCGCTTCGAGTCCTTCGTCCGTTTCAGTTTCATCCGGATCCGGCGCACGAAGGTCTTGCGGTCGTGCGATTGAAACAGTCCCTGTTCCGCGCTTTCCCGGATTGCAAAATCGTGTTCATGACTCCCGAAGAAACGGGCTCAAGCACGGTCCGCCACTATTCGTTCGAAAGCGACAGCCCGACTGAACGAACGGTTCGCGGCGGAATTGCGCGTGGCCTGTTCGAACGCGAACTTGCGCCCGTCTTGCATACATTCGTCGAAGGGATTCGCCAGACGACGGATTTCTCAAAAGCCGCCCAGACTCTACAAGAGCGTTACTCAAATCTCGAGTACTGGAATTTTCTCGAAGCGGATCCGCTTGTGGCGGCGCTGAATAGCCGTCATCCAGAGCTCGTCACGCCGATGATTGCAGCACGGACCCGATTGCTCGACTTATTCTAACTGCGAGTTTCTAACGACGAGTCGCGAGTGACGTCTCTAACCGACAATCAAACAAGAATTTGTAGAGGAGCTTGCCTCCCATGAATCCCGTCGTGCGATGCTCCAGCGTGAGCGAGCGATTTTTCTCCGAATAGATCACAAGATCTTCAAAATTAAAGTATCCGACGCGACGGTCACCATCGATACCGCTGTTTTTGATGGCGACGACTGCTTGAGTGACATCCCATTTCGCCCAACCGTCGCGCGGGAGAAGTAACGTGGTGCCGTTACGATTCAGAAACGAACGGTAGTCCGACCTCGAAGCGGCCACGCTATTTTTAGCGTCGCTTTCGAAAATGGGATCTGCGTTGAGTAACTTCGCATCAAAAAGAATTTGATCGTCATAAGAATTGAGCACGCCGTAGACGCAAGCCTGGATCGTTTGAAAACGACGACCGGAGAAATCTTCGTACACCGCGCTCTGCCCGCTCGCCGCCGAAACGGAACGAACAAATTGGCATTGAGCCAAAAGCGTCGAGTTACCGATTCGCTCGAGTTGCGAAGGGCACCGGCTTGCGTAAGAGCTCACGGAAACAAGCAAACTAAGAGCGACGAAGTGGATTTTTTTCACCCATTATCAGTACTTCATCTCGAACCGGTCTCGGAAGTGGACCTTTAGTGCGACGGCCAGCCCGAACCAGGTGCTGCAGACAAGTCTCGGTCTACGACTCGGAATACGCTCTTTCGGAAATCCGAGAAACCCGTTTGGAAATCACGATTCGTCAAACGAACTTCGACGTCAGGATGAACTCCGTTGTTTTCAATCATTGAGCCGTCATAACGGAAACCCGGAGCAAACGGGATACGCATCATCGCGAGACCAAGCGCGTTTTTGGAACTGATCGTTCCACCGACAAATGCTCCTGCTCCGGCGGTCTGGCGACCAATGATTTTTGCACGCTTCGTGTCCTGGAAAAATCCTGGAAAAAAATCTCCGCAAGAAATCGAACCTTCGTCTGCGAGAACAAAAACCGGTTTTAAGTATTGAACTCGCGGGTTGGGTTTAACGGTAGCAGCGTTGTAGTGTCGTTTGGGTCCGTATTTCCCGCCCGCATTCGCGCCTTCGATGAATCCTCGGTAGAAATCGGCGACTTCTCGGGCAAAATCCAGGTCGACCGGATAACCGTAGTAGTGATTGCCTTCGAAATAGGTTTCCACTTCGGCCTGCGTTTTCAAGGCTTCGAGCTCCGGAATCGTCTTACGCGCCTCCTCGACAAATGCCGGTAAAAGTCGGTACTGAAAATCATAGGCTTTCTGAGGCTTGGAATAGAAATAGGACGCAAGCGCATAGGCGTAATCCATCATACCGCCGCTGTTATTCAGGACGTCCAGAATGAGCGCGTCTGTCTCGCCGTTCATCTTGGTCACGAGAGCCTCGAATTCATCGACCGCTTTTTTGAAGTTCGCAGGCGTTCCCATCGAAAAATGGGGAATGCGGATGGTGCCAACGCGTTTGCCGTTCGGGCGAACGGTGATCCAAGCATGGAACGTGACCTGGGACGGATCATTGCTCCAGACGATTTGATCATCCGGCATGAAATAAGAGATTTGACCGCCACCGTCGAACGGGTTGAATGCCACGCCCTCGGAAACCGAACGAGCGAACGGAACTTCGAGTCTCAGGTCCTGAAACACTCGTGGGATATTCCGGTAAGCAGGCATCGATTCCACCTGGACCGGTGCCACCGACGGTTTCGGAACCAACCATTTCAGTTCGCGAGTGACCGCGCGGCGGGTGCCCGTCGGACGTACTCGGAATGTCACGGTTTCTCGCGTCGGTTGATCGATCAGGAGCGCTTTGTAACGTTTGATCGTGTAGCGAGAAGCAAACAGTGTCTCGTACCTACTCTGCGCTGAGTAACGATTTGGGACTTGGACCTCGTCCACCTGTTGCCGAAAAGTTTTTCCGTCCATCGCGAGAATCTCGTCGCCTACTGCGAATTCCGGAGCGAGCACGGGATTGAGCACCGCTACAACAAACGCGCGGTTTCCATTGAGTGCGACTCGAATCGGAAGATCCGCGCCCGTCCAATCACCGGTGTAGACGCCGACGTGAAAATCACGTGTGCTTTGAAAAAACTCAAGTACGAGTCGCTGCGCTTCCATCAAACCGAGTGCGGTCCCAAGCTTGTCGCCCTTGGCGCGAATGGTGGCGAGTTCCGAGTCGATCGTCCAACCGAAACGACTCTGTTTATACTCTTCCATTCCATAACGAATGTGAAAACGATCGCGCGCCTCATCTAAGGTCGTATGAAAATCTTCGAGAACCCCAGCGTGAACTTCGCCAAAAAGCGCCAATCCGGCAACAATACTGAAACGCAATAACTGCATCTGCAACTCTCCCATTCGTTTGGAACGCATCAGGGACCGCTTGCGTCGTTTTGCAGGTATATCAGCTCACGCCTGGGCAAAAATCAACGTGCATCAGAAAGAGTTCGATTCAGTGTAACAATCACTCTTCGTCAGACGAACGGAGCGCTGCAATAGACTGAAGATCTTCGAGAGTGCTGGTGTCACCTTTGATCTCGCCACTGGTTGCCAGCTCGCGTAGGAGACGCCGCATGATTTTACCGGAGCGCGTCTTAGGTAGTGCATCGGTAAATCGAATATCATCGGGTCTTGCAAGCGCACCAATCTGACGCGTAACCTCCGCGCGAATCTCCTCTTTGGCTTTTTTCAGGCCATCTGCGTTGCCGGCGAGTCTTTTCGTGACGTCCGCCTTGAGAGTGACGAACGCGACGATTCCCTGTCCCTTGAGTTCATCGGGTCGCCCCACCACGGCGGCTTCGGCGACGAGCGGATTGGCAACGATCGCACTCTCGATCTCCATCGTTCCCAATCGATGCCCGGAGACATTCAGAACATCGTCCACTCGCCCCAGTGCCCAGAAATCTCCATCAGAGTCGACGCGCGCGCCGTCGCCGGTAAAATAAATTTTCGCACCAAATTCTTTGAAGTAAGCATCGCTGTAGCGCGCATCGTCTCCAAATACGGTACGTGCCTGCGATGGCCACGGTTTCATGATCGCAAGGTAACCGCCGGAATCTTTGGGGAGGATTTCGCCTTTTTTGCTGAGGATCTCGAAATGCATCCCCGGCATCGGTTTCGTCGCAGAGCCTGGCTTCAGCACGGTCTCTGACGGGAGCGGAGAAAGCACGATCGCTCCGGTCTCGGTTTGCCAATAGGTATCGACGATCGGACAGTGACCACCGCCGATCACATTTCGGTACCACATCCAGGCTTCGGGATTGATCGGCTCACCGACCGAACCCAAGAGTCGCAAACTCGAAAGATCATGCGATTTCGGAAGCTCCTCACCTAAACGCATGAACGAACGGATCGCCGTCGGCGCCGTGTAGAGAATCGTGATGCGATGGCGTTCGATCATATCCCAAAATCGATCCGGTTTCGGTGTCGTCGGAGCGCCTTCGTACATGAAGATCGAAGCGCCGAGACTGAGAGGACCGTACACCAAGTAGGAATGTCCGGTGACCCAACCAACATCCGCGGTACACCAGTAGAGGTCGTTGTCCTGAATATCAAACACTAGGTCGGTCGAACGACGAACACCCGTCAGGTACCCGGCAGATGAGTGGACGAGCCCTTTGGGTTTACCAGTCGTTCCGCTCGTGTAGAGAATAAAAAGTGGATGCTCCGCAGGAACGGACTCCGGTTTCCGAAGCTCCTGATTCGTGCGGTGCGCGTTTACCTTTTCATACCACCCGTATTCACTTGCGTGCCCGATTTTTCCGCGCGGCTCGGATCGCGATTGAACCGAATTCGATTTTCCGACCGTATCTCGCGCAAGCGTCAGCACGAATTCGACGGACGTGGTATGTGCGACTGCTTTTTCAACCTGTTCACGGAGCGCGACTTTGCCACCTTTGCGGTAGCCGAAATCAGCGGTCAAAACTGCTTTGCAGCCGGCATCATTCACGCGATCCTTCAGCGAGTCGCTACTAAATCCACCGAAAATCACCGTGTGAGTCGCGCCCACTCGCGCACACGCGAGCATCGCGACCGCAGCCTCGGGAACGAGCGGGAGGTAAATGGCGACTCGATCACCTTTTTTGATTCCCAGGGCTCGAAGCGTTCCCGCGAGAGCGCCGACTTCTTCGAGAAGATCTGCATAAGACCAATCGACGATCTCTGGCTTGCCGTCCAGCGGTTCCCCCTCCCAGAGGATCGCGCGTTTTTTTGGATTCTTGCGAGCGGGAGCGTCGACGCAGTTCACGGATACGTTGAGTTCGCCATCTGAAAACCATTTCGAGAACGGTGGATTCCACTCGTGGATTTTCGTGAACGGTTTCGTCCATTCCAATTCGCGAGCGGCGTCGCTCCAGTACTGATCGGGATTCTTATGACCCAGTTCGCGGAGTGCCGCGATTTTTTCGGGCGACCATTTCGCGTTTTTCACAAATTTTTCCGAGGGCGGAAACTTGCGCGTCTCGGTCAGTTGAACGGAAAACGAGTCTTGGTCTTGGGCCATGGATTAGATCCTTTTCTCTTGGCGAAGGCGGCGGACAACATCCGCTAAATCATCCTGTTTTTGATGGGAGATGGGAGTGGCGTCGATGTGCTCGAACACGATCTGGCCTTGGCGATCGACGATGAAATTCGCGCGAGTCACTGCACCGAACATCCATTTCGAGGTCGCACCGTAGGCCTTAGCGACACTCTTGTCGGAGTCACAAAGCAGCGGAAATTCGAATTTGTAATGGGTCGCGAATTTTTTGTGTTTCTCGACGCTGTCGTTACTCATACCCACAATTTGGATACCGAGATCACGGAACTCATCGCCCGCATCGCGGTAGGAGCAGAGTTGCTTAGTGCAAGTCGGCGTGAAATCACCGGGATAGAAAACCACGACCAAAGGGCCGTTCTTCAGAAACTCCGCCAGGGTGCGGGTTTTGCCGTCTTGATCAGGGAGCGAGAACTGAGGTGCCGGACGTGATTGGGTTTGCGTCATATAAAAGGACGCTACCAAGCACCGGCGTGAGCCGCAAGGGACGCGACTGAAATGAAAAAGTGTCTATTGCCCGGGCTCGCTTGCGAGAAACCGTCCCCAGCCTTTTTCGGAGTGCTGAGTGGCGAGACGTCTTTCGAAATCCGCCTTGAAGTTTGGATCACCCTTGAGGCTCATGAGCACGCTGAGCGCACGCAAGCCATGCGGAGTTGGTCCGACGCGAGTCACTTCGTCCGCGAGCGCCGTTTCAACGCTGAGATGGCTCTCTGGGTTTTTCAGGTAGATCCAAGTCAGCAGCGTGATCGTTTTGGATCGATCGGGAGACTCGAGCGGAACATCGTTGAGAAATCTCGACAGGCGATCAATCGCTTGCGGGCTCGCATCTGCCAGGCCTTTTTCCCAGTATTCACGCAATGTCTGCGAATCCGAGGATTTTCCCTCGGGAACTTCGCTCATCAGAAAATAGGTCCGAAGCATGCGATTGAGACCGTCGCCCGGTAAGAACTCGGTCAGCCGCTCTTCTTGTTTTTTTAAGTCGTTAGCAGCGAGGTAATGTTCGCGGGCAGCGAGAACCTCTTCGGTCACGGTCGCGTCGGCATCCACCGCCGGTGACCTCACCTCTTGTCGGTTTTTATCTCGGCGAGCGATGCTCTCCGAATCAGCCACCTCAAGGAGTCGATTGGAGCTAGCGGCGTGGAAACCACTATCCCGGCTCGGTGGTTCCGACGAGAACGCCGGCAGGGGGATTTCGGGCTTGGCTGGGTTCATCCAAATTCCCCAACTCCAATAGCCCCCCAGACCAAGGGTCAATACGACACAAATAAAAGATAGTATTTTCAAGCCCTTATCCTGATACACGGTCGGCCACCCCTCAGCGTTACCCTTCTCATCGGATTCTTGACAAAATAACTCAAGATTAGGGTATACTCTTTTGTGGGGGAATCATGTCCGGGGAAAACACACGTCGTCTGAACCCGTTTCCATCTATGATCCGTCTTCTACCCATCTTGGCGCTGAGCGCCTGTTTGGGTACCGGCGGCTTAGGCTCGTCCGGGCTTAAGAACAAGAAAACCACCAAGAACTCACTGGTCTCGTCGACCGATGCGCCGCTGGACGACATCACGCTTACGAACGTGGTGCCGGTGGGGAGTTTCATCCCGAGCGGAAATCCGAACGGAGTGGGCCTCGTCATTGACGTCACTACGGCTTTGAAAAAGCAGGTCCTCGGCGGCAAAGAGCCCGTCAGTGAACTACTTGGCGATAACCTGAACAACGCCGGTTACATGAGCTCGCTGATCGAAATCGAAATCCCGAGTTTCAAAATCAAAATCTCGGTTCCGCTTTCGCAGTTCGCGTACACCGCCAATAACGGAACCGTGTATTTCAAAAATACGCTGATCTACTGGCCGACCTCGGCCTCGACTCCTCAAGGACTCGTCAAAACGGTTCAAATCAATAACATCCCCACTCGCGCACCGATCATTTTCGAGAACGAGAACGGTGACGTGATGATCGTTGGCGGCGAGAGAAACGGCCAAGCATCGCCTTACATTCATCGCATCACGACACTCTCGTCAGTGGTCGATCCCATGCCAGTTCTCTTGCAAAAACCCGAGATCACACCAAACGTGTTGCCACTCACGAACTCGATCATCGCGAACTGGACGGTTCGCAATGCACTCATGAGCCAGCAAGTGTCCGTGTCTGGACTCGTGAATTTTATGGTCGTTGAACACATGAACTTGCCGACATTCCGATCCAACTTCGTCTTGGTATCGGATTCAGGACCTCAGGTGGTCGCGTTCTGCTTGAACTACACCGATTCGCAAGCGGTAGTGGCGGCAAATAACCCAAGCTCATGCGCCTATCTCGGAACGAATCTGACGGAAACACCGGCAACGATCGTTCAACGCGAACTTGCGACTTACGGCTATCGTTCTGGCGTTACCACAGGGACTGCTGTCACCTTCAAGATGGACAACGGCATCTCTGTTGATCGCATGTAAGCCGCGCCCTGGACGCATACAAAACAAAAAAAGAGCCGAGAATCGCTTCCCGGCTCTTTTCGCTTTTCCCGATGATGGGGAAAAAACTTAATTTACGAAGTCTTTGAAGTCGCTGCCTGGGCGGAATTTCGGGAGCGTCATCGCAGGGATTTTGATTTCTTTGCCCGTCTGAGGGTTGCGGCCCATGCGTGCTTTGCGCTTGGTTTTCGTGAAGGTGCCGAAACCGATCAAGGTCACGTCGTCGCCTTTTTTCACTGCTTTTTTGATCGTTTCGATCGCAGAATTCAAGCAGTTTTCAGCGTCTGCTTTGGTGAGGTTAGCTGCAGATGCAACGGCTTCGATCAATTGGGACTTATTCATTTGCGGTCATCTCCTTATTTACCGATGGTCGATTATCGACTCCGTCATGGACGAAGAGTCGAATGGGATTTTCTTCGCTCGAATGGCGCATCGGCAATCCATCCCTGGACTGCCGCGCCCTCTATTTCCCTAAAAATTCGTGTTCGAAGAACTTGAACAGATGATGTCGAACGGACTTCGGAGTGTCAATCAGCTCGTGCGATAAATTTTCACACTGTTGATTTTTTGCTCGGTGCGAGGACGGTCTTGCGCGCCCGTCTCAATATTGCCGAGCTTCAGCACGAGATCGAGACCGTTCACGACTTTGCCGAATACCGCGTGGCGACCGTCGAGCCATGGGCAAGGGACAGTCGTAATGAAAAACTGGGAGCCGTTGGTGTTCGGACCGGCGTTCGCCATCGAGAGCATGCCTGGTGCGGTGTGCTTGAGCGTCGGGTGGATTTCGTCTTTGAAACGATAGCCAGGTCCGCCTGTCCCGCGACCAAGTCGGTCTCCGCCCTGGATCATGAAGTCTTTGATGATGCGGTGGAAAATCGTGCCGTCGTAAAACGGAGCAGTCGATTTTTCGTTGGTGTTTGGATCCGTGTATTCTTTTTGGCCGGTCGCAAGTCCGACGAAATTTCCGACCGTCTCCGGAGCTTTCTCTTCTTCGAGTTGGATGGTCCACTCGCCTGCAGTCGTCGAGAATACCGCGAAGAGTCCTTTGCCTAGGCCCAGATCTTTTTCTTCTACTTTGTAAGGAATCATATTTTTTTCATCAGCCTTTCTTTGATTTTACGGACCACTTCCAATTGGGATTCGTGCCGAATCAAAGGGTCAACCTCCGAGAGTTTGACCCATCGGTAGTCCGTGTGTTCACGAGTGTCGAGTTTCGGCGAAGGGCAACCCGGTACCGCGAAGAAGTAAAATGCTTCCTCTTCGACCCGTCCCCACCGGCTCTCGTACTCAAACCGGTGATCCAACGCTTGAATCGCTTCAAAAGGATCGAATCCGGTCTCTTCCCACGCTTCTCGGAGGGCCCCTTGTTTAGGCGACTCTCCGTCCTCGATCCCCCCCGTAACGGGTTGCCAGTAGGCTCCTCGCTCCGGAATGAGTTTCAAAAGCAGCGCATGGAACTCTTCATCCTTTAAAGAGAGGACCCAGACTTGGGCCTTGGATTTTTTTTGCGGCTTTCCTTGCATGCTCCTGAGGGTATCTCATACGGATGCACCTGGGCAAAAGCCTTTTGACCTGGATGATTGAGATCGATGAGCGCTTGAGTGCCGCGCGAACCTGAAGTAAATCTAAGAGCTATGCAAACTCGTACTTTGTCGTTTCGCGGAAACCGTTACCAAGTCACTCGCCTGTACAGCTCCGGCGTTGGCACCGACTACACGGTTGCTTCTCCGGGCGCGGACGGCAAGGAGAAGTATCAGACGCTGAGCCTGGACTCCGTTCAAGCAGACGCAAACCTCAAAGCCCTCTACGAAGCATGCGCGAAACTGTTCGACGACCACCTGACTTTTGCTAAACACATTGGATCGAGCTCGTTTTGGCAGGCGGGTTCGGCTCCGATTCCGACCGAGAAAAACACCCGGTCCGAAGACCATTGAGCTCAGATTCTTCAAGCTCAACCACCCTCATGACGGGTTGCGCATCGTCACGCGCGTGACTGAACGAATGCGTCAATCGAATTAATCAAGTGCGCGCGTGTCATCTCCGAACGGTTTTTTAGGAGCCTGAAATCAGGCCCGAGAAAGCCGAGAGCATGCGATACCCCCCGCTATCCATCGTCTCGCCCTCCGGAGGTTTATCCGGATGACGAACTTGCATTTTATTTTGGGCACTGAACCACCGGCGCCGCTTCTGTCGGCGTTACGTGGTTTCGTGGAAACATTTCCGGAGCGCACGCTCAGCTTCTCATCTTGGGAAGATTGGAAAAACCAGCCCCCCTCCGAGAATACGCGAACGCGTGCGCTCGTGATTTTCGCCATCACGAGCAAGAATGATTTTCTCGCGCTTGCACCATACCTTTCATCGCAACTCCGAAACACATCGGAAGATAAGCCGAAATTTCTCGCACTGAACGGCCTGTCGCATCCGTCCGTTCAACCTCTCCTGCGTTCGCAGGGCTGCGAGGAGATTTTTCCGCTCGACGTCGAATCACGAACACTTGCTCGCCGCATTCGCGTGATTTTTGATCAAATGGATGCCGAAACGCCTCGCGAAAAAACGCGCGCGGAATCTTCGGTTTTCGAGATCGAAGCACTGAGCTCGCATTGGCCCGACTGGTGGCTCATCGACCGTACAACGCAGGTAAAATCCGTCCTGGGAAAATGGCTCATCGAAGCCCAAGGCCCGAGCACCTCCGAAGGAGAGTGGCGCCTGGTTTCTCCGAACCCGTTGCCATCCGGAGACGAAATCTGGGAATGGCAGCCCCGCACGGACCATACGCATTTTAAGCACTTCAAATACCGTTTCCGATTTTTTGGTCAACGCCCCGAGTTTCAATGGAAAAATCTGCGTTGGCATTTCGTCGGCAAAGACATCGCGCTCAAAATCTTCGATCAGGAGAAACCGGTCGAGTACCGTCTGGCCGTCGCGTCCGGTTCACTGACCTTGCGCTCCAACTCCGATCAAGCCCGAGCGCTCATCTCCGAGATGGAGAAGTCGTACGCCTACGGAGAGATCGCGACGCCTGCACGATCTACGTACGTGACGCCCGAACCGGCGATACGAAACGAATTCAAGCGCTGTGCGGAAAACCTTCGCCCCGTTGGCGTCACCGCGTTCATGGATGCAATCCCGATTGAGATCTTGAGCCAAGAGCGCGAATGGCTCATTTGCTCCGGCTCAAAAGAGGCATTCTCCCAACTCAAAGAAACCCAGAACTCCACGGTGCGTATCGATGCACGCACTATCGCGCCCGTCCTGGAACGACTCATTGAGCTTCGAGGCGAGATTCACCGCGTGGATGGACGAAATACGGACCGTGCACGTGCCGTCATCAAGCTCGACGAAGTCGCGCGCTCCGAAATCGCTCGTCTTTGGGATTCGCTTGAAGCACGCGAAAAAGAACTCCACGACTTTTTCACGAAAACACAGGGGCTCGATTGATGGAGCAGACTCTTGTTTTCAATATCGAAGATTTTCTGAAGACGCGAAGAATTTTGATCGCCGATGATGACGCCGAAACGCGCGGCGTGCTCGTGGCGAATCTTTGCAGTCTCGGTTCTCGTCGCGAATTCGTCGAGATCACGAGCGCCGAGGACCATACCACTTCTGAATCCATCGAAGACCGTTTCGACGTCGTTTTCATGAGTGAATTGCCGTCCGTCGTATTCCCCCTCAAGCTCCGAGCGAGTTCGATCTTCATCTGGACGCCAAAACGAGCATCGCCTGCAGATCTCGCGCGGGCGGTTGAACTCGGATTTCATGGTGCGCTCTATAAGCCGTATTCCAAGGCAAGACTTCTCTCGACGATTGAAAGGCTCTCGACCGGACAGTCGAAAAACGAGAGTTACCTCCATCGAGTGATCGACGCCGTTTCACTACAACGCGACGGCTACCCCGAAGAAGCGACGGAAATCCTTCGGGATGCGCTCACCCTCCATCCCCGTCCAGCGCTCGCGCTCGCCTATCTGGCGGATATGCATCAGGCGCAAGGCCAGCACCAACAAGCTCGCGATTACCTGGAACGCTCTATTCAAGCGAATCCCGATTGTTTGAATGCGCTTCTGCTCAAGGCCGCTTGGGAAATGAATGCAGGACGAACGCACGCGGCGTATCGCCTCTACTTGCGAATCTTCGAACAGTTCCCAATCGATCAATCGCGTTTGGAACATCTACTGACGCTTTCGATCATGACCGAGTCTGTTGGTGATATCGAGGCACTCGCCGACTTGGCGCTCGGAGCGATCACCAAAACCGAGCGATCCAAACGCGCACTCACCTCAGGCCTGGCCGTGGCGGGCAAGGCGTTCCTCAAGCGGGGCAAAAAGGAAAAAGCGTTTGAGAGTTTCGAACGGGCCGCCTCGCTCGCCTCGGGGTTCACGCCCCCGATTCTGTATTCAGCGCAGGCGCTATTTGATCACGGGTTTCCCGACGAAGCCGGAAGAATTCTGACCTTTTTTCCGGAGGACCAAAGGTCGGACGAAGCTTACCTAAGGGCTCGTTTTACCTACCTTTCTCAGGTGGATTCGACCTGCGAGGAATGCGTCCGATTGAGGGTTCTATTCGAAGGATCTAATCCTCCTCCGTCCCGTGCCTAAACTGCTATTTTCGCTTGGTTCTTGACCCCGCTTACGGTAAATACGAGCTTCCGTTTCACATCGGCGCCGACGTAGCTCAGTGGTAGAGCAACGCTTTCGTAAAGCGTAGGTCGCGGGTTCGATTCCCATCGTCGGCTCCATTTAAACGTAAAAAGCAAAAGGCCCCACTTACGAAAGTAAGGGGGCCTTTTGCTTTTTAGCTCGATCAAACTTACGACGATGCCTGATCCATCAAAGATAAAAGTGCAGTACGCCCGTATAGATCCAAAGCCCATCCGCACCACCTGGCAAGAACGCGCGGCTAGCGGTCAACTGTAGATCAAAATGTGGACGAGGGTACCAATCGATCATGGGTCCAGCCGTCCAGAAGCCCGACCGGCTATCCCCGACCTGGCGACGCTGGAGGTCCTGGCGAGCAGAAAAAATGACTCCCTTGACCGGCTCGTAAGAAAGTTTCTGTAATTGATAGAGTCCTGTGACTGGGGAACCGTTTCCAGGTATTTTTCGACGGTCGAGATCGACTTCGCCCATCCAGAAAAACTCATTCGAGAAATTCAAGACCGCGCTTGGGCCAAAAGCGATCCGTGAGTCGTAACTTGCACGGGAGCCTTTTCCGTAGAGCGCACTGAAGCCGACTCGAGAATTTCCATTCACGACAAAAAACTTCGAGACCGCTAGACCTCTCTCATCCGGTCGACGTTCGCCACGAAACTTTCCGAAAATCGGTGTCACAAAAAAAGAGCCGTTTTCGTTCTGATCCGAAAACTCGAGGTTGTAGGATTCCTCACCTTGATCGAAGCCAAGATTGCTCCGAGTCGGATCCTTGTGTTCAGCTTGCATCAAACCATAAAATGGATAAAAGCGACCCGCTCGTACACTCAAACGGTCATTCATCGCGTACATCGCAAAATGACGACGACTCAAAATCGCGCTATCGGCCTTTAAAGAATCTGCATTCCCTTTCCAACCGACGGTACCTACTAAAGTGAGCTTCTCACCTACCCGCACGGCAGCTTCTAGATCGGCTTGCATCCAGAATCCACGACCCGAGATCGCGGTTGGCGTATCCTGGACGATTTGAAGGTAACGCATGTTCCCTCCTGCATCGATCCACTCGGGGAGCTTCACCACGCCATACGCAAATGAGGACTCTCGTTCCTGACCCCACGTGGATTGGAGTTCGCGAGAAAGCTCGCGTCCGTACCCATTGAGCACCCCGCCTCCACCTGGGCTCACATGACATGCCGTACAGTTCGGATAGCCATGGCGAACATTCCAAGGATAAGCCTCCGCAGTCGAAACCACGAAAACAAATGCAAACCAGCTGCAGACTAAGGCGAGTTTCATCGTTCGAAACTAGGGCTTTTTGGCTTCTGATTCAACCGAGATATCTACCGTGTCTGCGACCGTGACATTCGCAAACTTCGGGATCGCAATGCCGTAGTCAGAGAGTTTGATCCCAAACTCTGCCTTGACCTTGAGAACGCTTGGTCCACCGTCTGATGCAATGACCTTGATGGTAACAGGCTTTGTTACTCCATGAAGGGTGAGATTCCCCCCGCAATCGGTTTCGCCTACCTTCAGTGGACAGCCCTCAAGAATATACTCAGCGTCTGGAAATTTTTCGGTCTCGAGATACTTTTCTTTTGCGTGCTTATCTCGAAGCGAAATCCCGCTATCCAGCGACGTGACTGGGATCCGGTATGTTCCCGAGAATCGACCATCTTTCCACTCTGTCTTTACAGCCGTCAAAGGCTCCATTCGTCCTTCGATTCGAATCGCCGATGGCCGCCCGATGGCGAGAAACTTCACATTCGCACCAGCAACGGGAACTAATAGAAACGCACCCAAAATTACGAGCTTATTCATTTTTTTTCTCCAGATGATTCAGATGGGGCGGCCGGCGCCACCGTGTCCAAATTCCCGTCTTGGAACCAAAGTAGTAGTCTGAGCTTTTCACCTTCGGACGGTTGAGGTGCTGTGAGCGGAGGCATACGCACCTCATCAGGCACGGCCTCCTTACCATCGAAACCCATCACCAACGGCAAGATGAATTCTTTGACCGAATAAGTGCTTTCAAAAGTCTCAAGCTCTGTAATTCCGTCCGCGTTTCCTACGAAGTGACAACCGTTACAATTCCTAGCAAGGACGTCTTTCTTTAGACTTGCGAATGTGTACGGTCGAGGGATGGCGGTTTCTTCAGGAACAACGGGTAACTTCGATTGACCTACTTCGCGAGGGGCGCCGTCGGCAATCCAACTCCGAAGCAATGCCTGGAGATTCTCGGCCAACGGTTCTCGCTTTGGCATACTCTTTTTCACCAGAACCGAATCTTCAATATTACGAAGATTCGCGACAATCGTTTCGTATGAATTGAGAATCGGTTCTTTCTGAGCGTGGCAACTCGCGCACTTTGGAAGAAATATCTCGGCGTTCACTCGATCAAAACCGACGGATTCAACCTGAGCAAAAGTGCTGTCGCCGCCTTTGGCACCAGAATCCTTCTCGTACCGGAAGTTACAAGCCGATACCATTCCGAGCGCAAGCGCCCCAACGATAAAGATCGCACATTGCAGAGTCGCCCATTTTGAAAAAGTGAGACGCATTTGTGTTCAACTAGTTTGGAATTTTTGGAGCTAAGACTAGATCGACATCCACTTTCAATTCATCGACTACCGTGACGAAGAGGAATTTCTTCACGGTTACGTCAAACGCTTGCAGGCTCAAGCTGAACTTGGAGGTGACCCGCAGCTTGCCACCACCTGCATCGGAAACGGTGACTGGAACGATGATTTCACGGTCCACGCCATGCATCGAAAAAACTCCCGTAATGTTCCCAGCATTCAATCCGCGAAAGAGGAATTTAATCTCGGGATAGACCACCGAGTTCGGACCCGAAGTCGGCATCGTATTGTTTGGCAGACAGACGTGTTCATTCGGATAGTTCGACTGTCTATAGTCGAGGCCAACGGACTCGAGGATGTGGCAATCCCGCTTCGCATTTCCGGAATTGAGCGCTTCGATTGGGAAGCGGATTTCGCCGCCGCTGATTTCCAATCGAACCGGATCGATTTCCAGTTCTCCTTTGACATCATTCGCAATCCCTTGATGAACACCCGCTGTATAAGCGATCGAGAAAGAAAGCCCGGTGATGCCTCCGGTATTCGTCGGAATATAGGTTGCTGCTTGAGCTGAAAAGGCCGCGGAACTGAAAACAAAGGCGGCTGCCAAAAGCTGAAAATTGATCATGCGAACCTCGGTAAGTTAAATGGGCGTCTAAGACTCGCGCACAGTTACAATGTGGTGCATTTATTTTCCAGCGGTATCTTCGGATAGTTCGGTTCCGCTTGTCTTAGAAATAGTAGCCGAGATGAGGGCACTGAACCCAGCTGGTGGGCTGATCTCGCCAGGTCCTTTAAAACCCCTTCTGTCCCCCAAAGTAGCCATCAGTAGGCTTTCTACCGGCACCCAAAGCGCGAGGAGTTGACTTGCGCTTGAACTCCGCGAGACACCAAAAAGCCAACTCCGGACAGCTTGCACGGTTCACCCTCCGCCCCGATCCCTGCCCCGTCACCCCCTTGACTCAACTGCCATCCCTCAAAAAAAATCGCCTCAGTCCGAGGACCGAGTCATACTTTTTAAGTGAACACGATCTATTTCATTGTAGCGGCAGTCATCCCTCTGAGCGCGAACGCGCAAGTTCAAGGTGCCTCAAGTGACATCGCGTCTTGCCTTCGAAAAAACTATCTAAGTATGTCGATCGGCATCACCGCCAAAGAAGCAAAATGGACGTCCGACGAGCGTGCTTCGATGGGGCCAACTCGCGACCAAGATAGCGTCGGCAGTTGTTACGCCTACGCGGCGACTGATATGTATGAACACTACCTCAAGAAAAATGGGATGATCGCCACCTCTAAGAAAAAAGAAAACGTACTGTCTTCGCTCGCGGTGGACATCCAGGTGCAGTCGAACGAAATCCAAGAGAAAATTAAGTCAACGCGCGACTATGTACAAACAAACTCGTACAGCATCCAAGTCACTTTGGGAGAAATTGAGAAAATCAAAAAAAGGATCGCCGCAGGAGTCGAAGTCGAGAAAAATCTCAAAGACTTAAAAACAAACGAAGATTGGCTTTTACAATTAAAAAAAGACAGCCCCGTTTTCGTCGACGGAAACTTAAAAGTCGAAGTTAAATACGGAGAGGGTGGGCAAACCGCTCAAGCGCTGGATATTTTGAGAAAAAACTACTGCCTGGAATCCGAAGTCGCCTCCCGCGATCAAGGCTTACGAAAGAAAATCGAGACCAAGAATCTAGCGTCTACTTCCACGATGCCAAAAAATTTCAAAGAAATTTTAGCATTACTACTTGGCAATGGAGACCCTAAAGATAACCTCGATCGATGTTTAGATCTGAGTTTAATCAAGGACGTATTCCCTGGCTTCACCAACACCGACCTAGCTCGTGTTCAGCAACTCATGAAGCGTGACGAGAACGCACGGCTCAATCCGCTCCTCGCACTATTGGAAGCTGCTTGTCCGCAAAAAAACACTACAATGCCCGAAACCGTGCATTTCATCGTTGAAGACCCGTCCTATCCAGTAAAAGGCAACGACGCTCTTTTCGAAACTTTGGATCAACTTTTGGACGCAAAAGGAACCGCAGTTGTGAACCTTCACGCTGCCATTTTCGGTGATTATGCCGGAACTCCTAGAAACGACGATTGGCATTCCGTCTCGATCGTAGGCGCAGGAACGGTGTGCGGACGTCCTCACTATATTTTGAGAAACTCGTGGGGCGCTGGCGCTTGTCAACGTGCGCGAGAGGACTTTGTCACAACGGGTACCGACGCTAACACGAGAGCGCCGTTCGGCTGCGATGCCGACGGAAATTTCATCATCGAAAAATCTGCCCTTAAACGAGGTGCTTATGAAGTCACTGGCTTTAAGTCTTAGTATCTTACTGGTATCAAGCGTAGGAGCCTCGGAACTTCCACTTTGCAAAAATTCTAACTCCAAACTGACGCATCTGGAAAACGGAAAAGTCGTGTATTGGAAAGACGCCATTTGCAGTGGGCTCAATGACTATCCGATCATCAGCGAAAACTGCCGAAAACGATCCGATTGCGACGCTTTGAGAGCATATCAAAGCGCACCTAAAGGTTTACCAATGTCGGGTATCGCAAAGTCAAATCCCTATCACGCTCGGTGTAGTAAACTCGGTGGTGTACCTGTCTTGGTAAACATCTCTGAAAAAAGTGAATCCAAAGAAACAGCCATTTGCTTCTTCAAGCGAGACCGCTCGTTCGTCTCGGTCTTCTCTAAAACGGGCAGATAAGTACTATTTCGTTATTGTCCCTTGAACACACTTATCCGCCGACTGAGTGCAAGCACGCCCCTGAATATAATCGTAGAGTGCCAGGACTTGTCCGTTCAGATACGGGTGCGCATCCATCTCATCGCCGATCTTTTGCATCTCAGCGATGGCAGCTTCGGGAGTCCATCCCTGGTATTTCATTCGATAGTAGGCCGCAAGCCTACCTGTCCGATGACATCCGCAGGTGCAGTGAAACAAGATGGTTTGGTGGTTTGACTTGGCGACCGCCACTTGTTCATCAAATAACTTCAGAAATTCTGACGTAACCGCAATACTGGGCTCCTGGGTTTGATCGTAGACCAATTTGCTACTGGGACATTTCTTGGCGAGCTCTCCGGCGTATTCGGTTCCACGACCGTTCAGAGCGAAAATTCGGCTGACGCCGAGGTCGCAAATCTGTTGAGCGTTTGCTGCCTCGGGCTGGTCGCTGCGGTATATGGCGAAACCGGTTTCGGCTCGCTCGAGGTTCTGAAGTCGCTTCAGGCTCGAACTGCCCCGAGTACAAGATACGAGAGAGCCGATCAAAACGAACATCCAAGCAATTCTATATTGCATCGATTTAATGATGCGGAGATCCTGGATTTCCGTCAACTAGATCAAAAGGTCACATGACATACAAGGTGGATCGACCGGACGCTTCATGCCTAAAAGGGCCTAGCTCTCGCTCCCATTATTTACCTGAATCTGATCCACGATCCGATTCACGCCAAGCACCGTACCCACGGCTTCGTTCGCGCGGACTCGCATCCAGGTTTCCGGCACCGAGCCTTTGAGGTACACGATCCCATCGTCGGTATCTGCATCGAGGTCATCGGAATCCACGTCATCCGCGTGAACGAGCGCTTCGAGCACTCGGCTTCGCAGCTCTAGGTTCGGTTCCTGCACTCCGGCTGCTGGCGAATTCACCAAGACATCACCGGTCTCTGCAGGATGACCGGGAGGTTGTCGTTGCATGATTCCGAAATCATTGTCGATGCCGGGCGCTCCGTTTTCACGGTCGTGAAAATCGACGCTGAACTTCTTAAAGTTTCTTGAGAAATTCTTAGGCTCAAAATCGACGTTCAACGTTGAATTTGCGTCTTCATTAGAAGCCGGGTCATCCGATACGCCGTCTGCGGACTGCGTGTAGGCTTGAATGCTTTCGTCATAACTCTGTTGAAAGTCTCGATCTGATTTCTCAGGGATCGTAGGCTTATTCATGGAGGACCTCCTCAGTGGCGGCGGGGAAAATACCCCTACCGCCCATAGAGCAAGCTCCGTGCCCTCAAATAGGGACTCTCAGGTAGCGACTATTCTTCAATCGCCTCGAAACGAATGGCTCCGGATCGAATCGCATCGTCCACGTGAGAAAATTTCATCGGTTTGCCATTGCAGAGAGCGCCACTCTCATTCCCAGCGACGATAGCAGCCGCAAGTTCAGGCAAGTCAATCGTGTCCTCGACACGGTCAAACAAGCGGTTCAAGATTTTGCCGGTGATTTTCCCGTCCGTCGCTTTAAATTCTTGGGCTTCGTCGATCAAACGAATCATTTTGTTATAGCCGATGTTTTTCACGAGCCCAGTACCGCTCATGACAGCCGCAGGGACAAATCCTCCGGCAACAAATGCGCCGATCACCAACCCAGGAGAAGCACTCGTCTCATTGACTGCGATTCCTGCTGCCACGGCGGTCACCGTTCCTGCTGATACGCCTTTTTTAGTATGTAGGGTCTTTTCGATGCTGCGAGAGAATCGTGCTTCTTTTTTAGCCTCAATCAAGACGTCTCGGCAGTCCGCGCTCCAAGCGGAGGTTTGGACCAAAAGGGCAGCAAATAGCGTCAGCGAAATCGTTTTCATGGGAACTCCTCAATTGGGCCCCTGCCTATCAAATAGTTGGACAGTCTATAAAGTGGAATTTCTCCAAAACCGCATTAGAAAAACCCTTTCTTTCAATAAGATAGCAATTTCGAAACGCTGCTGAAAAACTGTTATCGTTCCTCGATTTGGACTTGTTTTTAAATATTATTCATTCAATAACTACCCTATGCGATTTTGGGCTCTACTCCTCTTAAGTGCGATCATCGCCCCAGCATTCGCCGACGATGCCTGCGTACTCGCTGGCTATCATCGACCGGCTGGACTCACGTTCACGCGGTACATCTGCTGGTCTGTGTTTCAGGACTTCATTTATCTCAATGGGTCTTCCTCACCGACTACTGCTACTTTCTCTTGGGATCTGATCCAAGAAGACTCGCCCGAACGAGAACGCTATCACGCGTGGTTAGCGACGCTGGACTGCCCTTGCCGCTCCAAAGGCTCTCGCGTTCCCCCTCGTTTTTCAAACCCGTTACTCGCGCGCCTTCAAAAACCAAAACCAGAGCCAATCATAGAACAGGCCGAAGCGCCTAAACCTGTTCAACAGGTTGTCATCGAGACACCACCTCTTGAAAAAGTGAAACCGACCGAACATTTCAGCATGAACCTCAGCTTTCAAAGCATGAGTAGCGCATTCGAAAATGAGTCAGCGGCACTTGCAATGATTCGAAGGCTTGAGGACTACCTAAATAGGAATTCCAAACTCTCAATCACGCTCATGGGGGTGATCGATAACAAAGGCCCTCCATGCTCCTGGACTCGAGGTCTTGCCCGAAAACGCGCGCAAGCGGTCGAACGTGTACTCGTCCGAGACGGCCTATCTACGTCACGTATCTTGAAAACTACCGGTGCTCGAGCCGGAACTCATCTCGCGACGCCCAAATCTACTTGTTTTGATGAGCATCCAGAAAATCGCCGAATCATCGTACGTTTTTTTGACGAGGACGGAAAAGAACTAAACGTTAGTGGCCAAAGCGCATCTCAAGACTTGGACCAGGACTAATCGACCACCGACCTACGCTCGTTTACTTTCGACAATGGCCCATAAACGCCAGTGAATTCGTTCAATACCATAACGGAGCGAGCGGAAAGCGGCTCAGTTTGGGCAGCACTTTTTCGGTGAAGCGCTACGATGTGCCTCCGTGTGCCGCTCAGCATACGCGCGGCGATCGTCGCGTGCGAGGAACTCTCGAAACGAAACCGATGATGGGTCAATGCGGCGTAGATCGAGTTATTGATGCCGACCTCGAATTTTTTCCCATGCCGAATAATCTTCGTGTCCGATATTCCATAGGACGCGAGTACGCACTCATCGCGCCTTAAGGACCGTCGACTCTGAAGATCGCACTCGTCCTTGACGACATAGATGAGTACGGACGGTCGGTGCGATTCACTCTCAAGCGGCATCGAAGCGAGCGTATTCGCTAACCAACACACACAGGTCCCCAGAAATACGACGATGATTCCTTCTTTGGATAGTTTGAACATTTAAGCTCTCCTCATCAGGCCGATATAAACACCGGCGATTCGAAACGATTGATCAGGTCCGACTTCGAACGGACTGAGCGCGGCATTCGCGGGATGCAGAATGACTTTCCCTCCTTTGTGTTCGTAGCGTTTGAGTGTCGCTTCGTTGTCGATGAGCGCGACAACGCGATCGCCGTTATTGGCAGTCTCTTGACTCCGGACGACGATGTGGTCGCCGTCGCAGATATGATCCTCGATCATCGAGTCGCCCCGGACCTCGAGCGCGAAATACTGGGACCCAGGTTTGATGAATGAGCTTGGGACTTCGATCGGCTGAGGATCCTCGACGGCTTCGATCGGTCGTCCTGCCGCTACTTTGCCCAAGAGCGAGATTTTCACCACGTGGGCGAGTGTTTGATAAAGATCATGGTTCACGGTGACCTCGCGACGGGTATCCCGCTCCTTCTCCAGGGCTCCTTTCTCCCGCAAGATGTTCAAGTAATTCTGCACCGAATTCAGAGAGCGGAATCCCAGCGCTTGTGCGATCTCAGCTTGGGTCGGGGAATATCCGTTGCGTACTTGGTACTGAAGAATGAACTCCAAGAACCGGGCTTGTTTCGGGGTCAGTTCGAATCGAACGCCATTTTTTACCAAAGTCATATTTAAAATATGATGTGTAAGTGATGTGTAAGTCAAAAAAAATAACGATAAAAATGCGTTTTTTTTGCGAATCATATTTTTGACTCTCATTACGCTGCGGCGCAATTAGCCACACCGTTTGGAACCTGCTAAACTTGCTATCAGATGTTTAAAATCGAGAATGAATCCGAACTCAGACAGTGCTTCCGTCCGATTGATCGCGATACCCTCGAAATCCCCGGGCGAATCAAATTCCCGCTTTTCGTACGCGACTACCTCGCCTGGCGCGAGAGCTCCGGCCACCGCACTTACCTCGTCGTCACCGATCCAGAGAGCCAGAAAACCTTGGGTGTTGCATTCCGCAATGATAGCGCCAGTACTCCAGTCACTCGCCACTGCGAATGGTGTCACTCATCGGGAGGAAGCTCCCAAATTGGACTACTCGTGGCAGACGCCAGTGATCGTAAAAGTGTGGGAATTCATCTCTGCCGAGACCTGAGTTGTCAGGCTAAACTCGAGTCTCGTTCGCAACTGACCGGTGAAAACACCCGGCTCCTTGCCCGCACATTGAACGGGCGCATCTCTGATTTCCTCAAGCGCTGCCTGTTCTAATGTACTCAAAAGAGTACATTCAGACACTAAAAGCACTTTGCATTTCAAACGCTTAGATCATACAAGCCTCCCATCGATTGGAGGTCTTATGATCCGTTTTCGTTTCCACGCCATTCTGAGCGCCATTTTCGGTCTCGCACTGACGTCCCTAGCATCAGCTCAAGTCGTTCGATTTGAACCTCAGCTCTGCACTCCGCAACCTGCCGAAGTGACCGCGGTGGTTGCAATTCGAATCGTCGGCATCGATCCAGCGCGAGCATCTCGCAATCTTCCGGTCATGATCGACACCAACCGCCCTTCTCCCGCTCAGGTTCAGGTCTTTTTACAAGATGGGTCTGTTCGAACCAGCCAGGTGAATGCATCAGTCATGGAACTCATCGGACCGAATCGCTTCGAGATCCGTTACCACTTCGATTTCCCACCGACACCCGGCATGGGGTTGCAATCCAGCATCGTGGTTGGCCCGAACAACGATCCCGTATTTCCGCTAGCTGGCTCATTCTCCACCTGGAGACGAGGAGCCACTCCTCCTCGACCACTCATGATTCGTTGTTATGACCTCCCAGTACCTCCGGTCCCAGGACCGCTGCCCGGCCCAGGTATGGGCGGCCATAACTAAATCCAGCTTTCGAGGAGTTTAGTTTGTCACTTACTCAAGCCCTCTTGGATTCCAGTTCCGGTTCTGAATTTTTAAGACGTGCCGAGCATGTACTAAAAAATTCGGAACCGGATTTTTCTTATTCCGGTTTTGCCAGACGTGCGGGTTTCTCCGCCCGCAGCTACGTTCGAGAAGTATTCCAGGGCAAGAAATCCCTCAGCATTAAGGCACTCTCTCCGTTCGCACAGGCGTTCGGTTTCAACCGCGAAGAGCGCGAACTGATGCGATCCCTATTCGCGCTCGAAAATCCGGATTTCATTCCCGCGCTGCCGCTTGAAAAAGCACGCGCTCAGATCGAGAAGAAAAAACGCGCAAACGAAATCAAGGGTCAGCGCAAGCAGTATGCCGAGCCAATCAGGATGCCCTCACCGACTCATCAAAAAACTCTCAAATACTGGCCGCTAGTTTTTGCAGCACTGGGAATTGAAAAAACAACCCACGGGTTGGTCATGAAATTGGGGCTCGCCCCCAAACTCGTTACGATGACATTGCAATCTATGCAGGCTGCGGGTCTCGTTCAGGAACTTCAGGGCGAGTGGAGCGTGGTCCATCGCCACGTCCTACTTGATCCGAACCTCCACGGCGAAATGATCCGCGACCACTTTCAAGACGTCGTTCAAAAATCGATTCGTAAATCGCGAAAGAATTTCTCGGATTCCGAACAACTCTACTACGTCGCAAGCTTCGGGGTGCGTAAGGAACGATTACCAGAACTGAAGTTGCAACTCATCGAAACGCTCACGCGGTTCATGGAGTCATGTGACGACGGGCGAGAGGACGAAATCGTCTCTCTCGCCGTTTCACTCATTCGACCTTAGTTAAAATCGCTCGAGCGAGTACCTTGAACGAAGCCGCACAAACCGGTTTAACATTCCGGGTTTGGAAATAGCGATCGGTCGTAGCAAGCGCGAGTGATACGTTCATCGTCGGACAAAGCATCATCCAACGGCCAAAACATTTCACCCCTGCTGCCGATCGATAGCTTGGATCACACTTGGTGAGTTCGAAGTACTCTCGCTCCACTTCGGAGCGATCGTCATGATATCCCCAGCTCGCTCCGCAGCGATCATAGAGTTCGCTTGGGTTCGAGGCAGCGAGCTGTTTCAACTCCGGGTGCATGCGAGCAATGATATTCCCCAAGAACACGGGCATCATTCGGTCAGCTGACATTTGGAGGAGACCAAAATTGGTCTGTTGATTGAAACGAATCGACTTGTTGGCCAAGAGCGTACGCTGGGACGAGAGTGAGCTACGATAGGTCGTTCCCCGCTCTCGACGTCGATTGTCCGCTGAGTAAAGACGCATCGAAAGCGCCGATCCATTTAAACGCATATCTGCGATGACGGCTGGCACTCCCGCCGATTCTTTCATAGCCATGGCCATGACTTTAGAAAACCGGGCAATTGCCGTTTGAACATTGGAGTTCGGATTATTCGCTAAATAATTCGTGAAGATTTCAAAGAATAGGTTTCTCAGCTGTGGATTGACGACTCTTGAACAAAGTCGCTCGGCCTCGCTGACGACGTCGAGCGTGTTCATGAACTCACGACTCGATTCACCCCAGGTCCAATAGTCTTCTAACTCAACGGGAGTCGGATTGGACTCGAAGTAATTTTCGAACTTTTTAGAATCGGCACGGGCAGAGCCGGAACTCAAACCAGATGCTATCGCCAAAACAAACAAGAGAACGGATCTTTTTTGCATATAGGCTCCTTTGGACTCGGACGCCTATATAGTTACGAACGCTTTGGGAGCAAGTGGTTCTCTTGAGAGCGTTTCAGTTCGTGGCTAGCACCGCGACAAAACGAAACAACAATTTTGGGGGATGGTTCGCGCACTCCCGCAATGAGTTTCGCCCGTTACATCTGTTACTCTTCGTCAAAAGAGAATGAATACCGACCGACATCCGATCCTGCGATGGTCTGGTCAAAACCGCTCACAATCAAATGACCGCTTCCCTGATGATACTGGCTATCTGAATAGATCATCAGCTTGATCGGCTTATCGATTTGAGGAATTGCAAAGGTGTGGCAAGCCTCGGTGCCCGAACGCCAGACGCCTTTGCCAATGATTTTTTTCTTCTTGTCGAGAAACGCCTCGCCATTCATCCCGAGCAAAATAAAACTGACCGCGGGCGCGTAACGGGGTCCTAAGCCCATCAGAGTCGAGCGCGGAACGGCGCAAAGACGCAGATGTTTCTTGGAATGGGTCCCCTCCGGCAACGTGAACATATCAAAATAGCCATAACGCTTTTCTTTTTTAGAGAGTTCAATACGTGAACTCTCGCTCGTCAGTTCGCCATCATAACGAAAATCAAAATTGATCACGGGGCCGTTTGCTTTTTCTCCGGCTTCTCGAAAACTGGTAACTTGGAGCTTATTGGCGCCGATGTGAACTTGCGGTAATTGACGAGTCGAAGCGCAACTCCCGCCGAACACTCCCAGCAGAATCGCTGCGCAATACAGTCGCGCACGATAGGAACGGATCACCATATAACCTTATAGTAACATCGAAACAGGACTCGCAAACCGGTTTCAAAAGCACCGTCAATCGGCTGTCGAATCAACTGACTCAATCCACGATTGGCCGGGTCCCGCCTTTTTCGTTTCGAGTCCCAACAACTTCTCAACCGTCGGACGGATGTCGGCATGCGCGTAAGTTCCCGTGTTACGACGTGTGACTCGATCCGTGAGTTCTTCGGGTGGAACCACAAATGCCCAGACCCAAGCGGATGCTGCCAAGACACGCGCGTGTTGCGACCAGAACACACCTTTTCCTCGTCCATGATCCGTGGTTACGATGAGCGCGGTTTTGCGACCATATTCACCGAGCTGACCTAGCGTTTCACGGAGACGCTCAATCCATTCGTCGTATTTTCGGAGGGTCTTAAAATAGGAGTCGTATCGCCCGTGATGGGCCAACTCGTCCGCATCGTTCAATCCGATCACGAGCATCCGCGGCTGCTTCTCTTTTAAATACCAAAGCGCATAGTCAAACGTGAATCGGTCAGAACGCGTAGGCGCCCAGGGTGCTAAGTTTTTTTTCTGCTCTTGGTTCAACTGTCCGAGTGACTCGGGCAACTCTTTGGGATTCTCGGGGTCAATCATCGGTTCTTGGCCGACATTCACATAAAAACTATTCGCGTTTTTTTCCACGGCGCGACGATACTCCGTCCAGGATGCAATCACGGCGACTTCCGAAGACTTGAGTTTGAGGTCATTTTTGGCTCGCTCAAGAAACGTTGATTCACTCAGAGGCTGGCAGTCGTCGCCATTGCCTCGACATTTCGAACCCTGACTTCGTCCCGTGAAAATCGATTGATATCCCGGCAAGCTCACAGAATAGGGATTGGAGATCCGCATGCGAGCATCATCGTCTCCAAAAATCATCGCGTGCTGGGCGGTGCGTTCCCAAAATAAGGGAAACGCATGCCCGGTTTCCTTCGTTCGCCGTGGAAATCGAACCCCGTGAAAAAACTCTTCGGCTCTTACTCCGTCCAGAGTCAGAAAGACCACGTTCCATTGATCATCCGCGCTTGCGACATTCATAGAAAAGAGGCCAATTCCGACCGTACCGAGGAGAATGCTTCGAATCCATCCGTCCATCCATGAACTCATTTTTTTCATTACCACTAGCGTACGAAGCGAGAACGGATTCGACGCTTTAGGGAACGGTCAGGGTTTGATCGGTAAATGCCTGGCCGCTCGGGCTGCGGATCGAGAGGCTGTCAGATGATCCAAATCTGAAGTGCTGACTCTAGATGCACCGCGCTATTACCCAACTTGCCCGAATCGCACCGATCCAGACTGGCCCCAACTGCGATGAATAGTGCCAGTATGATTCCACCGCTCTTCAATTTACGCATCGCATTTAAATGCTTAGCGTCATTAAAAAACATTCACCCACTGCATTTAATTATGAACAGATTAGAGCCTTTTTAGGCTGTGATTTTAATTTTTTTGAAACGAATACCCCGTTCGACGCGATCCTCACTTTCCGTAGCGCCACAAATTTGGTTCATGTCACCTCGGCTGGCAAAGGTTTTGCTCAGCTGTCGAACGTCTGTGAATAACAGACCTACGAAACAAAATGTTTTTGGGGGAATGATCCATGAAACGCAGTTTTTATCTCGGAGCGATCACGATTCTGACCGCTTCTGCACTTGTCAGCGCAAACAGTCACGCTCTTGAATCCGTGAACGAAAAATCGACACTTCGTAAAACGGGCGGGATCGCAAAAAAGAAAATCAAGAAATCCACAAAAGTCGGAGCTAAGAAATCTGACGCAATCTCGACCTCAGCATCTGCTACTGAGAAGGCTGCCTTGATCGATGGCGTCGAAGTCGAATTGGACGCAAACGCTGGCAAGAAGAGCGATACGGATGCCTCTGCAGCTGCTACGACCGCAGCACCAACGACCGGCACGTCTGTGAGCCAATCAACGGCTCCTGCGACGACGCCTTCGGCACTATCCAAGGTCATCCTCAACATCAACAACTCCTACTATGGTTCTCAACTCAGCGAGCCTTTCAAAATGGCTCAACCGGATCCAACGACCGGTAACAACGCCGCTAACGCTCGCCTCGAGAGCCAGGTGGTCCTCGGTTACCGTGTTGCCCCCGGTCACTCGGTTTCTGCTCACGCTGGGTTCCTGACCTTGGCAGGCACGACGATCGACGGTGAAAAATCGCCGAACGTCACCGCTAAACCGATGGCGTCCTATGTTCGTTACGCGAACGGCGCAATCATCAAAAAAGGTGCATTCCTCCTAAACGGCGACGTACGTTTCTACCCAGCTGTCACTGACGATCTGAAGTGCGGCGGCGCGGGCCTCAACTGCAGACGCGACGTTGCAACCGGCAAATACAAGAACAAGCGCCACGTCATCCGCAGCGGTCACAACATCAGCTATGACTTCAGCCCAAAAGTGAACTTCACGGCATCCAACATCGTTCGTTTCCGCGTTCGTGAACGCGAATTCCAGAACGGTCGCGAAGCGGTGTTCTACGAGTCCTTCTTAGCTTTGAACTACAACGTGAGCGACTCGCTACAACTCACGATGGGTTACGACATGACGGCTGCGAACGACTACGGAACTTCTCTGTTCAAGTTCGTCCGCCAAGGCACGTACCTCGAGCCTTCGCTCTCTTACAACATCACGCCGAAACTGGTGTTCAACCCATGGGTCGACATCTACACCGGTAACAAGATCTCGATGAACACCGCACAGTGGGGTTTCAACCTCCTGGCTTCGATCCTCTAGTCTTGAGTTCTTAGTCATCAGTTAGACGTCCCAAAGCGTCTTCGATTGCGGTGTCTCTCATTCTCTCCGAACACGAGACATCACACCCCCGGGGGAAAACTTTCGCGAGTTTTCCCCCGTAGTGTTTTTTAGGAGAGAAAATCATCGCTCGACGACTTCGTGTCTCGCGCCAAAGCACGGCGCATCGTGCGCCTGGCGCGACTCGCTCTGGGATTTTCTCTCCTAAAAAAAAAGCATGAGCTGGTCCTTCGGCCCGGGGATCGGGGCGGGTGCGCGTCCCTTCGGGACCGCCGATTTTTTACAGACCATTACGATGGTTGGTGATTTGCGCTGTTTAGTATTCTTACGGCAAGTATTTCAGCGATACGCACAGAGAACCGGGTAGTACTGAGACGCTGGGCCGATCGCGTTTTCATCCTCGACGTTCGGAATATGGACGATGCTGTCGATCATTTGATCGAGCTTTTCGGAAGATTTCAGGGACTCCGAGTAAACCGCGAGCATTTGGGCCGAGGGACCGAAAACATCGACGCCGCTACCCAAACTCAAACCCTGGCGATCTAAGTCTTGGGTCGTAAAAGCCCAGGCCTCGCCGGGACGTTTTTTCCGCAGGGCTTCCGTGACTCGAAAATTGACGAACGGATTCATCCTCTCACCTTCATCAAAAACAACGAGATGAGATTTCAAACGAAACGAAGGATCTTCTCGATCGAGCATCGCTCCCCAACCGGTTGGGGTGACTCGGGTTTCCCACTGATCGGGCGAGTCCATGTATCCTGGAGCGCAACTCGAGAACGTTCGGATCATATGCCCGTAGTGATAGACGACAATGGCTTTGTCGTTCGGCCCAAGCACTGCAAGAACACGCTCTTTGAAATTCTTGGCGGTATCCTGCTCGCGATTAAAAGACTCCACATACTGCGTCGATTGCGCGGCCGACCGGTGCCCACAACGGTCTGTGATTGGTTTTCCAACACCGGGCCACAAACGCTCTCGATCCGCACGCATGCCGTCAATCGGAACGACGCGAATCGCAGAGGTGGTCGCACGCAGACGATTTGCACTTCTTACAGCCGGAAAAATTTTTCGGATCGTGAATGCGCGCTCGGGACTCGAGCAAACGATCTCTCGCAGAAAACCAGAATCGGGATAGACGTTCGCCATACGAGCGGTTTCGCTTTCGGGCAAAGGGTCTTCGACCGGAACTGGCGCGCGCAGAAGTTCGTCGTACAGCGCTTGCGTATCGTTCTGCCGTTCGAGTGCGATGATTTTCAGACGAGGGTCTGATCCGATTTTTTCCAACAGCTGGTTCAAATATAGATACGGTGTTTTTGATGAATGATTCGAGAGCCCGATCATCAGTATTTGCGAAGATTGATATGCTTGTACGAGATGCTCGATTGGATCGCTCGCATGAGCAGAAAAGGAGCACGCTGCTAAGAGACCAGAAATGAACCAGAGAACTGAGTTATGCATCCAGCGCATCGGCGCAGACTATCAGCCCCCCCGTCCTTCAGCATTCATTATTGAAGCGCATCAGTTAAACGAATAACACAGGCAGGACCGAGCTACCCGATGCGATATAACCGCAATAAAACGAGAGAGGTGACAATTCCACAAAGGCGAATTAGGCTTCTTAATATGAGCAAAACTATTTTGATCACCGGCGCTTCGCGCGGTATTGGCCTTGGATTCACCGAAAGCTTCCTAGGCAAGGGCCACCAGGTATTTGCGGTGACTCGTCAGATGGAAACGCCTGCTCTACAAAATCTTCAGAAATTGCATCCGGATCTTCTGACGATTGTCGTTGCATCCGTATCTGATCCAAACGGCCGCGCGTCAGTTCGCGAGCAAGTCCTCGCCAAAACGAATCGGATCGACTGGCTTATTAACAATGCGGGTATCTACCCCGAGGGAGATGACGATCTCAATACGCTCACACCGGAGAACCTCCGGCAGGCTTTTGAGGTGAATACCATCACTCCGATTTTCGTCGTTCGTGAGTTACTACCACTTCTCAAAAAATCCCAGCAACCCAAGACGTTTCATGTAACGAGCTTGATGGGATCACTCTCCGATAACACCAGCGGAGGCTCGTACGGCTACCGGATGTCCAAGGCGGCCCTCAATATGGCCGTAAAAAGCCTCGCTATCGACTACCCGGATATCGCATCGATCCTACTGCATCCCGGCTGGGTTCGCACTGATATGGGCGGCGAACAAGCCCCGACGTCGATCAACGAATCTGTGCAAGGCATGATCGCCGTTATGGAACGTTCCGGCGTTCGACAAACCGGGCAATTCTTCGACTACGAGGGCGATTCGATCGCTTGGTAGGTCACTGCCGACCTACTTCGAGCGTGAAATGTTAACGCTCGGGGACCTGCGCCAACGAAGTGCCGATAGAGTGTTGGGGCATCCTATGCAAAAAAGAAAACACGATCGTCCTCTTGTCATTATCCTTTCGCAGATGCTCTCAGAGAGCCTTCGTGAACTCGGATCACCGATTCCGGTATTCGAAGCTGAGGCGATCGGAAGCTTCATCGCGCGCGCGATGAGCGGCGATGCGCGGGACTACCACCTCCCCGAGCACGCGATCGATGTCGCCGTAGGGCTGGACCCGCTCCCTCGCTTGGCCGCTCTCTTTCACGATATCGTCTATCTCCAGGTAGACGGAGAGCAGGGCGCATGGATTCGCGAGTTTCTCGCTCCCGCCGATCTCGAAAAAAACATGATCCTCAATATCCCTCACGCACTCCAGCTCACGCAAGATCGCGAACTCCTGCTCTGCGCCTCGATCTTCGGAGTTCAAAACGCGGAGGCACTCAGTGTTGCTGACGGCTTAAACGAATTCCTGAGTTCCGTCGTGTTCTACAAGAGCATGAGCGCGTACCTGCCGCAAGAACGCCTGATTCAAGGTGTCGCTTGCATCGAGAGCACGATTCCATTTAGGGGCCGCCACTCGGGCGCCTCTGGACCTCGGGGCCGACTCAGAGAGCGCCTCGAGTCTACCAATATGACGTTCGGTTTTGGCTTCGACGAAAACATGATCGAAGAAACCCTCGACCAATGCGAGAAGCTTGCAACCAAGGACGTGAGTTTCGTCGGCACGCCATATCCAAAACATTTTCTCTCCGATTCGTGGAAACTCATCTACGAACAAAATCCGGCGCTCAGATCGTCGTATTTCAGTGTCGTTGAATTGAGGAAAGCCGTGCTCGGCCAGTTCCAGTTCCTCTCGAAGATTTCAGCCGCTGATTTCGTATGGCGACGTGAACGAGCAGATGCGCGTTTTTTCCAAGCGACTGAGAACAACCTGCAGATTGGACGAGTCTACCTTCAGTCGCAACTTTTGAGCCTCTCGATCATCGAAGCGATCGCAATGGCCACGGGCGGAGACGCGCCATGGGAATTGTTCTATGGATCTCGGAAAAAAAGCCGTGAAGACGAACCTCTGAACCTCGATGAGTTACTGGTTCTTGCCGAAGACGAAGAATCTGGCACCAGAGCCGAGAGTAAACAGGTCTACGCGCTACTGAAGAATGGCCGCAGTCTTCGCTCCCGTTTCGACAGCAAGACCAATCGCCTTGCCGCGTACCTCTATGCGAATCTCAACGAGGCAGAATTCAATACCGGGTTCGGTAGTGCGCTCGGCATGTTCCAGCGGCTCATCAAGCCCGAAGCTCACTTGCGCACGTTTCCCGCGCATGTTCTGCAATCGGTACTCATGGGTATTTCGCAGATCGCGCAAACCCGCCTCATCGCGCTCGAGTCCCTACAGACAAGAATCGAGGAGTACGACGAAGCCGCGTAATCGGATTCGACTATTCTTTGTAAAAAGCGAGAATCACTTGAGAGAACATCAAGTGGGCCATGAACGCGTAAAAAGGGAAAAACAGAAACACGAGTTTGCTCTCGGCGTTCGCTCTGTATTGTTTCCATCCCATGTACTGCATCGATAAACTGAGCACGATTGACATCACGAGCAGGAACCGAGAGATGAATACTCGTCGCTCGAACGGAACCTTGAGCTTGCGCACTCGGTAGAGTGCATAGACGCCGCTGAGCAGTGGCAACATGCCGACCGCCGTCGCGACGAGCAGTTCGATGGGGTTTTGATCGATGGGAAGACGATGAGTCAGAATCACCGCCATGCCGGCGTTTTGAATAAGACCAAGACTGAGAACAAATAGGACAGGCGTCCACATGATTGCTCTCAGTCTATCAGGTTTCCGAAAAATGTAATGAGTCTTACTTGCGAGTAAAATCTTCGCGTCAAATTTCTAGCGACCCGGAACATGAATTTAAGTCAGAACGACTGGATCTTCCTCGGGACTAGACTCGCTGCTCGGTCCGCGATTCTCTTCAGAGCGATCGTCCGAGCGCTCATCAGGACGATCGAATCCAAAGTTATCATGGCTATCGTCGACCGACTCTACATTCTGAAACTCGTGATACGCGAGGACCGTGACCCGACCCGGAGATGGATCGAAGCGATTCAAAATCAGATCAATACGAGCACGAAGCGGATTTCGTGATGCCATCGAGCTCAAGGCAGTGTCGACGGAATGAGGGGCAGCGATCGAAGTGAAAAGCATCATTAGGGTCAGCATATAAACCTCTCTTAAACTCTCTTACCAACAGACATTACAAGCGGCGGACCAACCCATAAACTCCATCATTTCAAACATTTAATAGACCAACGATCGCAAACTGTCCTATTTAATGACAGCCAGCTGACCAATCTTTGGACAGTACAAAAGGCAAGTTTGCCCCACCCAATCGAATAAAAAATAAGTGATAATAGTTATCATTATTGATCTTTTAAAAAGAATTCGATATGACCAGAAGGAAGGTGCCCTTTAGCAAATGGTGCATCCGTTTTTTGCGGCTCGAGTGCAAAACAGGACCAAACATCGCGGAGCGCACCCGCGACTGGTCTGATCACCTCGAGTTTGATCCGAGTCCGGGGAGTGCTTAAGGCTTCTTCCATGACCTGAAGCCTCAGGTCGCTCCCCGGCTCTCCCCTCCGATTTCAGCTTGCGACCCGCATCACGTACCGGCTAAATAGGTGAAGTGAAGACCAAATCCAAAAAGAACGCTTCTCACCTGCTGCCGTGTGGCCGAGCGCCCATTGCGTCACCTACTCGCGCATCCGATCGCAAGACGTTCACTCAATGGAAAGCCGTTCTCGACTTGGAAATCGAGTCCAAGGGACTCAATAAATCTCGCCCAAGAGAGCAAATTTTAGAAATCATCGTTAACCAGTTGGAACACTTCACCGTGCCGGACTTAGTTAAAGCCGTACAAAAATCTCATCCTGAGTTGGGAGCGGCAACGATCTACCGAAGTATCCCGGTACTCGTTGAGGCAGGTATCCTCCTCGAATCTTTGTCAGACTCCTCGCGCATGGCGATCTACGAAGTGAATTCGGGAGAGCACCACGACCATATCGTGTGCACCGATTGCCATCAGATTTTCGAATTTCACGACGAGCGCATCGAGCGCGCGCAGAACGAACTCACCAAGAAACTTGCCTTCCAGGTTATTTCACATCGGCACGTCATCTATGCCCGCTGCGATAAGTTCAGCAAAAAAGCCTAAGCGAGGCGCAATCCCCTAAAAAAAGGTCTTGAGTTCGATCGACGCAAGCGATGGACTTCCGAGCGAGGCGCCGTTCGGAAACGTAAACGCATGTCGGGAAAATTCGGTGCCTGAAATTCCGATCGGGACAGATCCTTGAATGGCGATATCGGTATTCTCGCTCATCGCCCACTCCAGTCTCGCTGCCGTCCAAGCGCTGTAGTCGATCGCGTTGAAAATCACGCTCGGTTGAAATGTGAAATCAGTGACGAACTGATAACGGAGTTGACCGTAAACGTAGTACTGCGCTCGAAAACCAAACAATGGGTCACTCGGTGCAACCTCGTAGTCGTCCGGATGTTTCACTCCAAGTCCGGAGTAGAGGCCTTCGATCAGACTCGTCACGGTCGGGCTCCACGCATACTCTAAGCCCGTCCCGATCTGCGCGATGTTTTCATGAAAGAGCGACTCACCCGCCCAAGTTGCTCCACCCAGGTCCTTGGCAAACGCCACGCCGAATACGTTGCGCTCGAACCATTGACCGGCCATGAGGTGAATCTCGATCCAGTCGTAGAATCCAGTGATCTCACCTCCGACCATGCGATCTCGATAGATCGTTTCATTTGACGGCAGGACCGGACCCTCGACCCAGAAGCCAAAAAAACTATAATTCCCGGTCTGATATCTCAAGCTCGCTTGATCGCGGCCGAATATGAGGGCGTCGGGACCATAAGCGGTCGGCAACGGACGACTGAGACGGTTCCAAAGTGGAATGACTTTCAAGGTACCTAGACTGAGCACTTTGCGGCCCACGGATAGCTCAGCGTCACCGATGGGAATGGTCACGTTCGCACGTTCGATACTGAAAAAACCCTCGGAACCTTTGCCTGAAAATAAGCGCCACTGCATTTTTACGAATTGCGAAGGCGGCTGCACACTCATGCGCGCGATATCTTTTTCTGGCAAGCCCACACTGTCGCCCGCTAACAATCGAAATTCAGGACGAAACTCGAAACGAATTCCAGAGAAACTCCCGTTCCACTGATTCCCCAGGACACCGTAGGTGTCCATGGTGCGATCCCACTGCGACAAGCCGATGTGATTGAGCTGCCTCGCTCCACCCCATAACCGCAAATCCCCTCGGCTACGAACATTCGCGGACGCGAGAGTGCTCCCGAAAAAACAGATCGAAAATAGCGCGGTTTTGATCAGCGCCGTTCTATTCACCGATGTTTTTCCGACTCGGTAGGAGAGACTAACTTTCCGTCCCGCACGAAAAGTCTCGTTCGAACGCGATCAACGATTCGATGATCATGCGTGGAAAATACAAAAGTCGTCTTCAATTCTCGGTTCAACTTTTCGAACAAGTCGATCAACTCTTGTGCCGTCACTGAGTCGAGGTTAGCGGTCGGCTCGTCCGCGAATACGATCGACGGATTCGATGCGAGCGCCCTCGCCACGGCAACCCGCTGTTGCTGACCACCGCTAAGTTTCGATGGAATGGACTGCTCTTTGTCGCTGAGTCCGACTGCGGAGAGAGCTGCGCGGGCCCGTTCACGAGCTACGGTTGCGCCATCACCGCGAATCAGCGAAGTGTACTCGACGTTCTCCAGTGCCGTGAGCACCGGAAACAGGTTGTAAGCCTGAAAAATAAATCCGATTTTTTTCGCGCGAAATCGCGTCAGCTCCGTGACATTCATCTGATCCAGACGATCTCCGTCACAAATCACCGAGCCACGAGAGGGCTGATCCAGCCCCGAAGCTAAGTTCAACAACGTGGTTTTTCCGCTTCCAGAAGGACCAATGAGAGCGGCGAACGCTCCCGCTTCCAACTCGAATGAAACATCGTTGACTGCGAACGGCGTTGTATCGTCTCCGTATCGTTTGAACACGTTGTGGAATTCGAGAACGGGTTTTTTATTCATCACTATTTAAATTTTAGATAGGTTTTTGTTTTCGATCAATCCAAACCTAAGTCATATTAGCGCCAAGAATTTGCGCTTGTATGATTTTATTGAAAATTGCCTTAAGGAACCTGCGACGTAACCTCCGACGGTCGCTACTGACGATCGGAAGCATCGCTTTCGGACTTGCTACGATGCTTTGGCTCCAGGCAACGACCAAAACGCGTAACGACGAGCTCATCACCACCGTAACCAGCGCGCAGACCGGTCACCTTCAGATCCAGAATCAAGATTACATCAAAGATCACTCACTCGGCATGACCTTTCAACTGCCTGACGAGGAGAATGAGCGAATCAAGTCGTTACTCCCACCCGGAACGATCTGGAGCGATCGTGCGTACTTCGGCGTGATGCTGTCGAGCGGCGAACAAAGTGCACCGCTCGTGCTGGTGGGGATTCATCCCGAAGACGAAGCGCGAGTCACGATCATTGCCGACAAGGTGTCCGAAGGAAATTACCTGACTCCAGATACCGACCCGGATTGCCCAACACGTCAGATTCTGATCGGTAAGCCCTTGGCTGAGCTACTGAACGTCGATGTCGGTTCCAAGCTGGTACTTCTCGGGCCCGCCGCTGACGGCACCTTGGGTAACGACTTGTTCCGAGTTCAGGGAATTTTCGATTCCGGCTCCCGCGACTTTGACAAATCCGTCGCCTATGCACCTCTAACCTGCGTGCAAAAGACCGCGGCAATTCAAGGCGTCCATGAACGCGCGATCCGCTTACCCGACGTGAACACCATCAACAGCGTTCACCAAAAAATCGTCCATGAGATCAAAGCGCCACTTAAGCTCTACAACTGGACCGAAGTTCAACCCAAGCTCGCGATGATGACCATCTACAACAAGGCATCGACTACGATGTTTTCTGGACTTCTCCTCATCGTCATCATCTTCGGTACGATGAATACGCTCTTCATGAGCGTATTCGAACGTACTCGTGAGTTTGGCCTCATGACCGCCCTGGGCACACAGCCTCAACAGATGGGGGCGATCATCCTCCTAGAAGGACTGCTACTTGGATTACTTTCCTCCCTGTTAGGAGTGGCTCTTGGTTCAGCGATCCTCCTCTACCACGGACACTACGGTTTTGACCTTCGTCCCCTCATCGGCGAGAACGGCGTCGTTGGCGATTTCAAGCTATCACTGACGCTCTACCCGCAGATTCATATTCTTCCGTTCATTCAACGCATCTTCATCATCAATTTCGTCGTTGTGATCTCTGCGATTGTACCCGCCGTTCGGGTCATGCGCATGAACACAATCGCGGCTTTAAGGAATCCGACCTAAAGGAGTTTCGTATGTCCGTATTGAGAAACCTAGCGCAGCTTTCGGTAGTTCTGATGATTCCCTCACTCGCCAATGCGGCCGACAGCGCATCCCAATGGATCAAGCGCGGCGAGGACAACACGCTTGGAAAAACTCTACAAGCCGAAGTTAAAATGGATATTGATCGAAACGGTTCTCAGCGCACCCTCAAATTTCGCCTCTGGACAGAAGGACGCGACCAGGCCGTCGTCAAGATCCTCGAGCCGTCCAAGGATCGAGATTCCGGAAACCTTCGCCAACAATTCAACCTTTGGCAGTACCTCGCTAACGTTGACCGCGTGATCAAGGTTCCGCCGAGCCTGATGCTCCAAAGTTGGATGGGCAGCGATTTCACCAACGACGACTTAGTTAAGTCCAGTAGCCTTTTTCGAGACTATACCCACAAAACGATTGGACGCGTGAAACTCGGCGCCGAAGAAGCCGTTCAGATCGAGTGCCTCCCGAAACCAGAGGCTCCCATTGTCTGGGGAAAAGTCATCGAGTTCCTTCGCATCAAAGACGCTGCGCCCATCCGCCGAGAGTTCTACAGCGAAAAAGGTGAGCTGCTCAAGACGATGGAAGGAAGTGAGATCAAGACTTTCTCGGGCCACAACGTCCCAACTCGCGTCGTGATGAAATCTATCAAAAAGCCTGGACAGTCCACGACGATCATCTATCAACAAGTTCGTTATGACCAACCGATTCCGCGCACCACGTTCCAGCAGGATTTCCTAAGAAAACCCCTAAAATAGTAACCGCTCTCATCAAAAACGGAGAACGCGAATGTCTTCCCCACTCAAAATCATCGGTAGCGGTCACTATCTTCCGAGAAAAATCTTTACCGCCCAAGAACTCGATCGAAAACTGGACCTCTCCGAAGGTACGTCCTTCCGGACATCTGGAGTGCGACAGCGGCACTACGTCCAGGAAGATGAAACTCAATCCTTTATGGGAGCGCGAGCCATCATGGCTGCCCTCGAAAACGCTCATCTCTCCTATGAATCGTTGGATCTCATTCTCTGCGCCAGCGGCTCAAGCGAGCAAACGATTCCCTGCACAGCCGCTCTGATCCAGCGCGAACTCGGCAAATCCGAGAGCGGTACGCCTTGCTTTGACATCAACTCAACTTGCCTAAGTTTCGTCAGTGCGATGGACCTGGCAGCATCCCTGCTGACCACTCGTCGCTACCGCAAGATCGCAATCGTCAGCACGGAGATCGCATCGGTCGGCCTCAACTACTCGCACTTGGAATCCGCTAGCCTCTTCGGCGACGGTGCAGCCGCGTTTATCGTAGAGCGCACACCGGCAGGAGAGAACTCTGCCCTCCATTTCGCGCACATGGAAACGTTCAGCAGCGGAGCCGAATACTGCAAGATCGAAGGCGGCGGAACCAAGCTCCACCCAGGCAAAACAGACTGGAAGAACGTCGATCACGAAAAATTCCTATTCACGATGGATGGTCGTCGTGTTTTCCGCGAGGTGCTCAGTCGAGTACCTGTATTCATTGAACATGCACTGAAACCCCACAATAAAAAACTCACGGATTTTGATTGGATCATCCCGCACCAAGCCAGTGCATCTGGCATGCAACTCGTTAAAAAGAAACTCGAGATACCTACCGAAAAATTCGTCGATATCCTCGAGAATCATGGAAACATGATCGCCGCGTCGATTCCGCTCGCGCTGCACCTCAAGATCCAGGACGGCACTATTCGCCGTGGACAATCCGTCTGCCTTTTTGGAACCTCAGCCGGGCTCTCGATCGGAATGGTCACGCTTGAGTACTAAAAACCAGATCACCAAAAAAAGAATCCTCATCACGGGTGGCCGAGCACCGGTTGCGCTAGACCTCGCTCGATCGCTGGGAAGCGCCGGACACGAGATTTTTGTCGCCGAGAGTTTGCCCTATACGCTCAGTTCATATTCCAAGTACGTCCGGAAAACTCTTCAAGTTCCTTCGCCCGCAGCTCACCCGGCGGCGTTCGGAGAGGCGATTCAGCAGATTTTAGAGCGCGAGAAAATCGACGTTCTGATCCCGACCTGTGAAGAGATTTTCTATCTTTCTCGCTATCGTGATCTGTTTCCGATGTCCGTGCGTGCGTGGGTCGAAGAATTCAAGAAACTGAAGAATCTTCACGAAAAATCGCAGTTCATTCAACTTTGCAAAGAAATGGGACTGCCGACGCCCAAGACCGAGACGTTCACCTCGCGTGCAGAGCTGATTTCTCGCTTAGAAAACGGGACGGAGAACAAGCTCGTTCTTAAACCCGCATACTCTCGTTTCGCGTCTCAAACTCGAATCGACTCCCTTCAAAAACTCGTAGTTGAGGCTCGCACGATCTCGATCTCAAGCGAATACCCGTGGTTGGTTCAAGAGTGCCTCATCGGCACCGAGTACTGCACCTATGCACTCGCGCAAAATGGCGAGACGCTCGCGCTCTCCGCCTACACCCGTGATTTTACTGCAGGCAAAGGTGCCGGCATCTCTTTCCGAAATCAGCTACCGAGACAGGTCGAGGAGTTCGTACGGACCGTAATTAAAAAAACAGAATTCACCGGTCAAATCGCATTCGACCTCATGCTGACGAGCTCTGGTCAGGCGTTCCCGATCGAGTGTAATCCACGCGCTACGAGTGGGCTGCATCTTTTGGCTGAAAACAAAGAATTCTCGGAACTATTCGTTTCCGATTCGAACTCGTTCTCCAGCGAAATCTTGCAACCGGAACCCAACGCGCAAGCACAACTTAGACTTGCTCTGCTCGTCTATGGCCTCTTTCAATGCACGAGCGTCACCCGCGCTTGGAACTGGGCCAAAGTATTTTGGAGTGCTCGTGACGTCATTTTTGCTTGGAATGATCCGCTCCCCTTCTTCGGTCAATTCGCTTTCTATTTCGAAGCGTTTCGCCGAAGTCGGCGAATGAATAAAACCCCGATCGAAGTCACCACCGAAGACATCGAATGGAACGGACAAACACTATGAAACGATTTGATGGACAGAAAATCCTCGTCACCGGTGCCACCGGATTTCTGGGATCCTGGGTTGTTGAAAAGTTGATCGAAGGCGGAGCACAGGTGCTAGCCACTGGACGTAGCCAACGGCAGCGCGAGACCTTGGAGAAACAGGGTGCGCGATTCGCTTCGATTGACCTATCAGCTCCACAGGCCGGCGAGCAACTCCGAGCACTCGCTGGAGACCGCTTGGATGCAATAGTTCATTGTGCTGCTCTGTCCTCAAACTGGGGCAAATACGATGAGTTCTATTCAGCGAACGTGATTGCGACACGAAATCTCGTTGAGGTCGCGACACAGCTCAAACCATCCCCAAAATTCATCCACATTTCCTCACCGAGCATTTACGTCACTCGGCACAGTCGAAATAACATCCGCGAGTCTGAACCGATTCCGACCTCGTTTGCGAATCATTACGCGTCTACCAAATTTCTTTCCGAACTCGAAATCCAACCAGGCGTGAAGCTCGGAATGCCAGCGGTTATCTTGCGCCCTCAGGCGCTCTTCGGGCCTCGTGACACGGCGATTTTTCCTCGCATCATTCGTGTCGGCAAAAAAGGCACGTTCCCCCACCTCGATGGAATCGATCACCACGTCGACATGACCTACGTCGAAAACGTCGTCGAGGCGGTCAGGTGCTCCATTCTCGTTCCAAACAGCAATGCACGTGGTCAGGCCTACAACATCACGAACGGCGAACCGATCGTTCAAGAACGAGTCATCCAGAAACTTTTCGAAGCACTCGGGATTTCGTTCAAGTTCAAAAAAGTACCGATGAAATTGCTCTGGGTGATCGCATTCGCCCTGGAGAAATTCTACGGAACATTCCTGCCGAAAAAAGAGCCGATTCTGACCCGATACTCCGTCGCGGTATTGGGGCTGGATCGCACGCTGAATATCGATCTCGCTCGTCGAGAACTCGGATACGAGCCGATCGTCTCATTTGACGAGGGACTACGGAGAACCATTCAATGGTTTCAAGAATCACACACTTAGCCTCGGGAGCCTGCCTCCATCCCGAGTTCGTCACCAGACGCGGCGGAAGTTTCAACTCCGTCGTGTTTCCTGCGCGCGTTACCGTGATTGAACACCCTCGTGAGGGTATCGTGCTGTTTGACACCGGGTATGCGAATCACTTCTTTGAGGCTACTCGCCGTTTTCCTGAGAAGCTCTATGCATTGACGACGCCGGTGAAACTGTCACCCGGACAATCCGCCGTCGATCAGCTGAAATCACTCGGCATCACACCTTCCGATGTACGCTGGATCGTTTGCTCTCATTTTCACGGCGATCACATCGCTGGCTTACGAGACTTTCCCGAGGCGAAATTTGCGTTTTACGAAGAAGAGTATCGCTCATTTAAGAGCTATGGCCGAATTGGCCGCCTGAGACACGGTTACCTCCAAGCTCTCTTGCCGGATGATTTCGTTTCCCGTGCTCATTCAATCAGCACCGAACAGTTCCTAGAAGCTGATCATGGAATTGCCCCATTTAATCGAACCCATGATCTTTTCGGCGACGGAAGCATCGTCCTCGCGCCCCTACCTGGTCACACTCGTGGTCAAATCGGCGCCTTGGTCCGCTCGTCCGGACGCGATCAATTCCTGGTGGGAGACGCGTCTTGGTCGAGCCTCGCGATCGAAAAAAACATCCCACCCCACCCGCTCGCTTACCTCATCATGGATAAGGGCCGAGACTACTTAAATAGTCTCGAACGACTCCATTTACTCCATCAGAACCGAGGCGACTCGCTTGAAATCATCCCTTGTCACTGCGGAAAAAAACACGCTGGGGACGTTTTCGATGTTTAAAATCAAGATCCTTTTTCACTACCTCTATGCGCTCTGGCTCGGACGTCGCTTTAAGAATCGTGATGACCTTCTACGCTGGCAGGAAAAACAAGTTCGTCGTCATCTCAAGTGGGTGCTCCCCCACTCGCCCTATTACCGTGAGCGATTCACGCGAATGGACGGTCAAGATTGGCGTGAACTTCCAGTCACCGAAAAAACAGAGATGATGGAACGGTTCTCTGAGTTCAACACGATCGGCGTTACGCTCCATCAAGCACTAGAGGTCGCGCTGCATGCCGAGTCTACTCGGGACTTCTCACCGATGATTGGAGATTGCACGGTCGGGTTGTCATCGGGTACGAGCGGGCATCGCGGTCTATTTCTAGCCAATCCTCAAGAACGCGCGAAGCATGCAGGAAATATTCTCGCGCGTACACTTCCAGGCCCGATCTGGCAAAAGAATCGTGTCGCATTTTTCTTGCGCGCAAATAGCAATCTTTTCAAAGCATCGGCTAGTTCACGCCTGCGTTTCGAATTTTTTGATCTCATCCGACCCATGAATGAGCACATCGATCGACTGAACCAGCTCGAACCGACGATGGTTTTCGCGCAACCCTCCGTTCTCTTGGAACTCGCGAGACTTCAAGAATCAGGCAAGATTCGCATTCAACCAAAACGGATCTATTCCGTTGCCGAGGTTCTCGATCCGATGGACCAAAAACGTCTCGAGCGAATTTTTGGCCAAACCATTCATCAAGTCTATCAGTGCACTGAGGGACTTCTCGGCGTCACCTGCCGCGATGGTGTATTACATCTCAACGAAACCTGCGTGGCATTCCAAATGGAATGGATCGATCAAAAGGCCGGCAAGTTCTATCCGATTCTGACCGATTTTCGTCGGACCTCTCAGCCAATGATTCGCTACCGTTTGAACGACATTTTGACTTTAAAGAAAGATCCGTGCGCTTGCGGGTCCGTAACACTTGCCTTGGAGATGATCGAAGGACGCTCAGATGACGTTCTGGATTTCACATCATTGAGCGGTTCGACGTCCGTTCAGATTTTACCAGATTTCATTCGACGTTGTTTCTTAATGGTCGATTCCGAAATCGAAGAGTACCGCGTCTTTCAACCCAAGCCCGGTCGTTTGGAAATTCATCTCAAAGGAGCCTCCACATCCGAACCGCGTATCCATGACCGAATTCGCGCCGAGATTGCTCAACTAGCGAAACAGCTCGGATTCCAAGAACCTGAACTATGGTTTGGAAATGATTTTCCGCGTGCCGGTATGGCAAAACTCAGACGAGTCGAAAAAGCTCGAGTGACCCCGGGATAAATCGATGTCGGCACTAGCTCACCAACTCAAATCCCCATTGCCGCAACCAACGTATCGCCGTGATTCTCACGCCGACCGGCAACCACTCCGCCATGCGGCTCAGCGTACTGAACGCGCCCATACGGTAATAGGAGCTGGGGTCCTTGTTTTCGATGATATCGACGATCGCTTCACCGAAATCCTCAGGATCAGAGCCTTGGCTTGCCAACCATTTTACGAACCCCGGAAGTTTCGTACCGCGCCCCAGATTCACATCCAGGGTCTCACGACCTGCCTCCCAGATCCGAGTCTTGTAAGCGCCGGGCTCGACCAAAACCAGTTTCAGCTCGGCCGTCTCGATCGAGAGAACGAGCTCCTGTCGCAGCAATTGCCAAAACTCGCGAAGCGCACGCTTGCTGACGGCGTACGGACCAGACAGCGGGATCGCTCCCCACGAGACCATCGAGCCAACGAGTACGATTCGCGCCGAAGGAGTCAAAAGCGGAAGCATTTCTTTGATCAGGTAACGAGGTCCCAGAAAATTGACTCGAAATACGCGCTCGTAATCGTCTCGAGAGATGGCCAGTTGCGGACCCAGTTCCGAGATACCCGAATTGACGACGATCGAATCGAAAAGCTCACCTCTCGCAGTCAATTGAGCGACCAACGCATCAATGGACTCGTAACGTTCCAAATCGAGCTCCAGCGTTGCCTCCGGAGTGACCCGACTGCGATAGGTCCCTTCGCAAAAGAACTCGCGTTTCACGGCCGCTCGATGAATGCATCGCCCCAGGCCGCCCGATGCGCCGATGATCAAAGTGCGATGAGAACCGGGAATGGGGGTTTGGTATGAATCCATATCCTTTTGACCAGAAGACAACAGTGGTTGATGGTTTTAAGTATACCTACGTTGACGAAGGAAACGCCACTGCTCCCGTGCTGTTTTTTCTCCACAACGGCGGCGGCGATCATCGCTGTTGGTACTATCAGCTGAAAAATCTCTCCTCATCATTTCGTTGTGTGGCCCTTGACCTCCCGGGCTTCGGAGCATCGGATCGTCCAGAGGCGATCTATTCGGTCGAATGGATCGCGGCGCACGTCGAGAAGTTCGCTCGCGCGCATTTCGACCGTCCTGTCGTATTCGTCGGCCATTGCATCGGTGCCGCGACGGCACTCGAGGTACACTCGAATGGTCCCGAGATCGTTTCAGCCTTATTGCTCGTCAATTTGTGTGGCGGTCCTCCAGGAATGTCCCAAGGAACGCAAACATTCTACCGTATGATGCCTAGGTCTCCGCATATTTTAAGAGCCATTTATCCGGCAATTCGTCGCTGGATCGGCTCCGAAGCGCTCCTCAGACAGAGCTTAAAACAACTCTTTCAGGACCCGACCCGCACAGATCACCAGGGCGTCTATTTCGAAAAACACATCTCTCGGCAAGAAGCTCAGCACATCTCTCGACGAAACTTACTCCTCGGCATGCCGAGCTTTTCAAAATACGCCAAACCATTTCTCTCCCGTCCCGTGAATGTTCCCGTCGAACTGGTCTGGGGCATCGCGAATCCAGTCATGAAACCAGAACTTGGAAAATGGTTAGCGGAATATCTTTTGGCGCCGATTCACTGGATGAAAAACAGTCAACACATGCCTATGAGCGAAGAGCATGAGCGCTTCAACGAGATCATCAAAGGCCTGATGCGAAAGGTGCATCCATGAGTCGTTTCATTTCTAAAGACCTGCCAGCCCCTGAGCAGATGAAATCCGAATGGATCCAGCAAATGGCTCGATCACCATCTCTCACCGAATACGCGACAAACGTGAGGGTTCAACTTCAAGAAGCGCACCTGGAGAACTACGTCGTCCCCTATTTCGCGGTCAATGACCTCTCTCGTGACGCCTATATTTGTTCGAATATTACAGGTTTCATTCACTATGCGCGCGACGAACTCAAGCTCGTGCCGAGCCGCACGGCTCGCTGGGGTACCCACCTCATTTTGATTCCCTCTTATTGGTTGCTTCGTCTCGCTCGCATCAATCGAGCGGTATTCGTAAACAACTTCCTGTTTTCAACGAATCTCTACCCAAAAGAGGGTTTCTCAGATGAAACCATCCGAGAGTGGACTCGTCATTTGATGGAACGCTACCCGGAACATGTGATTTTCTGGCGGTCTCTGACCGATTTCAGCCACCAGAGTCTTCTAGACCGATTCAAATCTCACGGCTACGGACTCATTCCTAGTCGGCAAATCTACGTGCTCGATTCAAAGAAAAGTCCATACCTGAATCGACGTGACGTGATCCGCGACCGCGCGCTTTTGAATAAGACATCACTCATCCAAGTTCAAAACGATGAGATCCAAGAATCCGACTACGCAAGAATCGCTGAACTGTACCGTCAGCTCTACGTCGAAAAACACTCCGTCTATAATCCACAGTACACCCCGGAGTTCATGAGATCGGGACATCAAGCAGGAGTCCTGCAGTTCTTTGGACTACGAAACGAGCACGGCGAACTAGAGGCGGTCGTCGGTTACTGGGAACGAGACGATGTATTTGCGACGCCCATCCTGGGATACAATACCGCAATTCCGCAGAAGGTCGGACTCTACCGCATGCTCAGCGCGCACATGGCGTCCGAAGCGGTTCGGCGCGAGAAACCCCTGCACTACAGCTCCGGTGCATCCGATTTCAAACGGTCTCGCGGCGCACTCGATTTCATCGAATACAGTGCCGTTCGCTATAGCCATCTCAAGAGTCCATTTCGAAAATTCGTCTGGCGACTGCTCGAGCGCTCCGCAAACGCAATCGCGATCAAACTATTCAAGGAATACAAGCTCTAGCCCTCGCCTATGCGGTAGTTGCATTACCTAGGCGGGCCAGCTCCTTGTAGTGGGACTTGAGGGCCGAACTCAAGGACTGAAACGCGTGTACCTGGACGCCGCACTCATCGGCATAGCGTTTTACTACGCGATAGATTCGGGGAAAATGCGCGTGCGGAACCTCTGGAAAAAGATGATGCACCAACTGATGGTTCACGCCGCCCATCATCATGTTCACAAACTCGCTCTCGGGAAGATAACAGGCGGATGTCTCGAACTGCATTCGTATAAACGCATCGCGATTCGGAAATGACCGAGTCTCGTGGTATCGCGCACCGCTAAAGACATGAGCGATATTATTGACCGATGAAACGATCATCCCAATGAATGAGATGACAAGAAGGTACCCGACGATTCCATCGACTCCCCACTTCAGATAGGGAACGACCACAAACAACAAAACGTGGAGTACTTTGAACACCACGAAAAATACCGAATGAATCAAGGTCATGCCCTTGAGGTCGAGCTCCATGACTCGTTTTCTTAGGAATTTCTCGATGTCGGCCGGATAGAACCAAAAAAAAGCATAGGTCAGGTAGCCGAGCGGTGCGTACAGGGCTTGAAACCGGTGGTGTGCGCGACGAGGATGAAGATCCGAGAAACGGAAAACTTCACTCGTCTGGAGGTCCTCGTCCCGCTTTGCATCATTGGTATGGTAGTGGTGGCAGCGATTGTGGCGATTATTCCAGATTAAATGACTTGCGCCCATCAGGTCGGAAAAATACGAGATGGCGCTCCGAACTTTCGCGTTGCGAATCAGCGAGCCATGAACCAAATCGTGAAATACGTTCAGCATGGTGCCGGCGCCAAGAAACACGAGGGCAGCACCGTGGAGGAGGACCGAGACGACGTCGACCTCAGATTGAGTCACCAGACTTACGTAGGTCGCAAAAAAAGCCGCGGGTAAAAGCACGAGCTTCCAGCGCATACCGGCCGACGGCTTCAGAGCTCGCAGAGACTCGACTCCGAGATCGGCTAGAATACGTTTTTTAAGCTCTAAGTAAGAAAAAGACGTATTCACGATCACCTCAAACGTCAGTATCTGTGAACTTTTGAAAACTGCAAGCAAACGAAGTCTTTATACGTACAAACCGAACGTATTTTATCTTATTTTTATTCAACAATCATGACCACATCAGGGAAATGATTATCTAGGCCAGGAATCCGCTTAATAATCCGTCCGCTAGCGGCAATCCTTACAAACACCGGAGAATTCCAATCGGTGTGTGATCTCTCGGTAACCTAAACGGGAAACTTCTTTCTCAAGTTTCTCGACCGCGCAGAGGTGCACGGATTCAATTCGGCGGCAGCGAACACAAAGAATATGGTGATGGTGATGATCTTCGTGGTCCGAGGTCGCTGATTCATATCGCGTCTGCCCGTCTCCCAACTCCACTGAACGAGCTAATCCCACCTCAACGAAGCTCACCAATGTGCGGTAGACCGTCGCGAAGTCCACCTGAGAGGCGCCGCAAGTCTCGCGAATCTCTTCTAACGTCAGAACATTGTGGGACTCTTGAAGCAGCTCCAGAATTCGCGCGCGCGCGGGTGTAGCCTTGAGGCCACGTTCTCGAAGTTGCTCGAGAATCGCGGGCGCCACGGTTGCACCGGTCTTGGTTTTACGTTTCAGGGTAACCACAGGCCCCAGTATCCGCGATCGTGCGAAAAGATCAAGCGGACCAGACCATTTCCGTGCTAGAACAGGGCCATCCATGGGCCTTTTATTCAACGCACGCGATCTCACTCATTCTTTCGGCGCTCGAACCCTGTTCAGATCGCTCTCCTTTAGCGTAAACGACGGTGAGCGAGTAGCGCTCATCGGCCCAAACGGCGCCGGCAAGTCCACATTGATGAGCTTGATCCAAGGCGCACTGTCTCCTGATCAAGGAGAGGTCGTCCGCAAAAGCGGACTCAAGGTTGGATTCCTGAAGCAAAACCCTGAGCTCGATTCCGAAAGCGAAATCCTCCCAGCGATCATCGGGCTCGGCCCGAATGAGCTCATCGAGGAAGTGGAGTGGGAGCGCTTGGCGAATGCCGAGAAATGGATCTCTCGACTAGAACTCGATGGGTTCGTTAAAAAAGGCGTAAAAGTCGGCGAACTCTCAGGAGGATGGAGAAAACGCATCGCTCTCGCCAAAGAACTCTCCAAGGAACCGGATCTCCTTTTGCTCGACGAACCGACCAACCATTTGGATATCGAGTCGATCCTTTGGCTTGAAAATTTTTTAGAACGTGTGCCGTTCGCAACTCTCACTGTCACTCACGACTTGGCGTTCCTACAATCCACCTCAAATCGTATCTTGGAGCTGAATCCTCGATTCGAAGGCGGGCTCCTCTCCGTCAACGGGGACTACGGTATCTACCTCGAAACTCGCGCATCGGTTCTGAGCGCCCAGGAGCGCAACCAACAAGTACTGGAGAATACGCTTCGCCGCGAGACCGAGTGGGTTCGGCGCGGGGCCAAGGCACGAACCACCAAACAGCAAGCGCGGATCAAACGTCACGGCGAGCTCGAAGAAAAACTCGGCGAGGTTTCTGAACGAAATAAGAAGAAAACTCTCGACCTGGGATTCCAAAGTTCAGAGAACAGCCCGAAAAAACTGATCGATGCAAACGAGATCAGCCTCAACTACGGATCACTGAAATTGTTCGAAAAACTTTCGTTACGCGCTGGTCCCGGCCTGCGACTCGGAATCATCGGACGAAACGGCAGCGGAAAATCCAGTTTCTTACGCGTCCTTCTCGGACGCGAGGAACCAACATCGGGCCGCGTGACGACTGCTGATCCACTTCAAGTCGCTTATTTCGATCAGAATCGCACCCTCCTCGATTTGGATGCAACACCCACGAGTTACCTAGCTCCTAAGAGTGAATGGGTGGATTTTCAGGGTCGTAAGCTCCACGTGCGGAGTTACTTGGAGAGATTCCTATTCGCTCCTAATCAAATGGAGCTTCCGATCCGACAGCTTTCGGGCGGGGAACGCGCGCGTTTATCGCTGGCAGCTCTCATGCTGGAGCCTTGCCAAGTGCTTGTACTCGACGAACCGACCAATGACTTGGACCGTGAAACACTGACGGTCCTTCAAGAATGCCTCGACTCATTTGATGGCGCGCTTTTCCTGGTCTCTCACGATCGTTATTTCTTGGAACAGGTCTGTGACCGATTCCTCGCGTTTTCGCCGCAAATGCCTGGCAAAACGGAATGGTTCTCCAGTCTTGAGCAGTGGGAAGAATGGCGAGCAGACGAAATCGCGCTCCACGCCGCAAGACTCAAAGAAGCGGCCAAAGCGGCTGACTCGAAATCTGCTACATCGCTCAAGAAGCTCTCTTACAAAGATCAACGAGAGTACGACCAGATGGAATCCAAGATCCTCGAGCTGGAAACCTCCGTCGAAAAACTCTCCGCAGAGGTTCACGACCCCGCAACGCAAAAAGAAATGAAACGTCTCACCGAGCTCACTGCCCAACTCTCCAAAACTCAACAAGAGCTCGAACGCGCCTATGCACGTTGGTCAGAGCTCGAAGCGATGGTTCAGGGAATCTCGGCCACAAAGACCTAGTGTCGTCTACTATCGCTGAACCGCCGACGACGGCGCGGCACCTTTGACGTAAAAACTCACGGTGTCGAGTCGCTCGCCTTTTTCATCACGAATCTCAAGCTTCTGCGCCCCGCGGACCTCCTTGAGCGAAAGATCCGGACCACTCAGCTCTTGGTCACCCAGCCACCAGTGAACCGAACGATCGTTGGTCGTCCTGAGGATGATTTTCTGATTCTCTTCAGGAATTTCCGGGTCCCAAGCAACTACCATCCCATTGATCGGATACGAAATACGCGTAGCTTGTGATGCGATCTCGCTCGCCGGTCCGACAGGTTCCGTTCCCGTTCGATACCATTCACCGTCCCGCTCGACGAGCTTAAGCCCGCGTGTCGACCTCAGTTGCGACGGACGTTTCCGGTGGAGCCACTCCATGATCGATCTCCAGGCCGGCGCTGCCCCGGAAATGCCCGACACATCCCACATCGGTTGTCCGGTATAGTTGCCCACCCAAACTCCGACCACGTATTCATCGGAAAATCCGACACACCAATTATCACGCATGTCCTTGCTCGTGCCGGTTTTCACGGCACTGAACGATGAGGTCTGAAGCGGGCTCTCCCAGCCAAACGAAAGTCGCCTCGCCGAGGTATCCGAAAGCACCGATGCGAGTAAGTACGAAGTCTCCGGTGAGAAAAAACGGCCTGCGCCAAACTTCGGCTTCTGCCCTTTTTGGAAGATCAAAGATCGATCCACACCACCTCTGGCAAGTCCCGCGAACGACCGAGTGATTTCAAAAAGCGATGCATCGAGTGTTCCGAGCGCCAGGCTCAGGCCGTAATACTCGGGATCCGAATTCACCTGAAAACCCAGACGACGAAGCAATTGAGAATACTCACCCACGCCGAGACGATCCAACACTCGAACCGCTGGTACATTCAACGAAGAACCCAGAGCTACCCGAAGCGGCACCGGTTCACTGCGATATTTTTTGTCGTAGTTCTCAGGCGCGTAGATACGTCCTTCTTTGACGGCCTCAAAAGGTTCATCCAGAAGCGGAGTAGCCACAGTATAAATCTTTTTCTCGAGAGACAAACCGTACAGAAGTGGTTTCAGGACCGACCCGACTTGTCGCCGCGTCTGAACTCCATCAATCTGACCACGAGCCTCTGGGTCGAGCGTAAAACTAGAGTACGCACGAATTTCAGAAGTCGGCCAATGCACGACGATGACCGCCGCCTCTCGAACGTTTTGCTCGGAGAGCTTTTTGACTTGTTCTTGGAGTCGCTCGCGTGCAAACACATCGAGATCTCGGTCCAAGGTCGTATCGATTCGTTTCGCTTCACTTGCCGCTCCCGATTTTAGAAACCGAAGCGTCGAAACCTGAGCAAGGCCCGGATCGCTCTCACGGCTTGTGGCATTCAGAACCGGTTTCGCCTCGATTCTCGCGCATTCCACATCCGGAAATATTTCACGCCCCAGCACGCAAGCACGCGCACGTACTTGCGCGAGAGACGACTGCGGGGACCGGATCTGAACCGCCAAGATCAAAGACTCGATGCGATCCAACTGAGACGGAGCCTTGCCGAAAAATACTTTGGCGGCCGCATTCACACCAAGGACATCCGAACGAAAAGGAACCAAATTTAGATACGCTTCGAGGATCTCGTCCTTGGTCATGTGCTCTTCGAGCGAATGCCCGTCGGAAAGTTGGTCCAGTTTCTCCCAAATATCTCGGCGCCCTTTGCGTTTCCAAGTCCCGTTAGAAAGACGAGACGCCAACTGCATCGAGAGCGTGCTGCCGCCTTCGAGCCGATCACCAGTGAGTGAACGAACACTGGCACGAATGAGCCCCAGATAGTCTACTCCCGCATGCGAGAAAAAACGTCGATCTTCGGATACGACCACCGCTTCGATGAGCGGTTTCGCGATACTATCCAAACGCGTCCACTCCAAGACACGTTTGGAGGCATCATGCCGGAGTCGCCCGAGCTGTTTGCCTTTTCGATCATAAAACTCGGTGTAAGCCGGCTGATCGCGGTTTTTCAAGTCGTCCAGAAGACGAGCGTGCACATCTTGCACTCCGGCTGCGATCATTAGACTCAGTCCAATCGAGATCACTCTTTGACCTCGATTTTGGCGAGAGGAAGCTCAGAGAAAACATCCGGCGAATACATTGCTTCCGCCCGCGCAGGAGGGATCACGAATTTTCCTGCTTGGTTCAAACGGAAACGGAGCTTGAACGTTGTTTTGCCCTGGTCGTAGTACTCATAATAACCGACCCATTGATTGCCTCTGTTCTCGGCGAAACTGATTTCCGAACCGGATACCGCTTCGGTCCCGAGCAACGTTGCACCGGTCGGCAGCGGAATTTGAACGGCAAGCCAGGAACCGGATACCGGAGAATCGATCGTGACCTCTGCTGTGTAGTTGCGTTCAGCTTTCCAATCACGAACTGCACTCGTACCTTCGCCCTCGCGATATTGAACATCCAGTTTCATCCCGTGATGACGAGCCTCGGTCGGGAACGCATTCGTCAGCACTTTCATTTGATAGACGGGTTTACCCTCTCCTCGGTGACTGAGCTCCATCATCCCATCGGCCGCGACATCCCGTTCACTGAGATCGAGCTCTCCGTTCTCGTCTTTTTTCCAGGTGTGAACTCGTCGAGTTTTTCCGTACGCGAGCGTAGTATCTCCGGTCACCACTGCGTTTGCACGGCCACCCAGCTTGCGTTCAAAAAGCGCTACCGCATACGCATTCGCAATCGTTGTGTCCATCCGTCCCGACTTCATACGGTCAGATATGCCGCGCAGAAATCGTTCTTCGTCCCCGTTTCCGGCGGATTTTGGATCTGACTTCATCCACTCAAAAATCTTCAGGACTGCGTAGTCCTCAGACAGGTAACTCGACGGGAGATTCTCCTGCGATGGTGTCCGAAGGGCCATTTTAGAGCCCTGGAACTCAACACGTGTTTTGAGTTGTTGAATAGCCTGGTTCTTGACCTGCGCCCATTTCGGATTCATCCGAAGCGCAGGCGTATCGATCGTGAGCAAATCCGCAAGCGTCGCCGCCGGCATCAGAATAATGGGGAGATCCAAACTCAAGAGTTTTTCTTCGAGTTCACCGCTCCAGGCCTGGGCCTCAAAAAGAGCGCGAAGTGCGCTCAATTGCCGAAGCACCGTATCTCCAGATTTATAGTACTCTGGGGCTGCCTTGCCGAGAGCATAGGTTGTCAGACCCGAGATCACACGTGAACGAGTCTCTGCCGGAATTTTCCAACCCGTACGTTTTGCGAGCGTCAGTGCATATTGATTGATAAAGTCCGAACCTCCCATGCGAGAATCCGGAAAAAACCGCAGCAAATCGTTGTGATCGAAATACGGATTCGCCTTGGTCCAAGTCTCATTCCAAAATGACTCTTGATTCAATACGACCGACTTAGACAACTTCTGCTCAAAACAACTGTACGGGTACGTTTTCATGTACTCTCGTGCTCCCGAGAGATCCGGAAGGAATGTACGCTGGAGCGCGACCTGCACGCGATGCCCAGCCGAGATCGGCTCCGTTACCGTACCTTGAATCGTCCCGACCTTGCCTTGCAAGACGCTCCATCGCTCAATCGACTCGAGTTTCGGTTTAAAACTGGCGCGGTCGTAAACCTGGTTATTGCCCGCATCGAGCAGAGTGCCTTCGATCGCGAGACTTGCAGTTGCCGATTCCGGGAAAGGAAGCGACTCAGTGATCCGTTCACTGCCGCGCGCGGCAATCGTCACGGTTTTTCGAATCGGCGTTCTCCAACTCGGCTTGAGTTCGAACACGACTTTTTTCTCGGTTGAGGTGGAGTTTCGAAGCGTCCATTCCGAAACCAAGTTCTCGCCCTCGCGAATTTGATTCGGGATACCAGCCAGAATCGAAAACGGCTGCTCGGTCTGATAAATCGAATGGCCGGTACCAAAACGCGATACGCCTTCGGTCACCACCGCGACAATCCGAAACGCTGAGAGAGAATCGTTGGTCTTGAATCTGAACTCCCCTTCGGCCTTGCCGTCTCGACCCTTTTTAAGGCGAACAGAGGCATTCCAATAGATGAGCGTATCAAAAAGCTCGCGCGTGATTGCAGCGCCACCACCGCCACCGGTCGGGCGCGCCTTAAGACCGAAATGTCGCTTGCCCACCAACTGGAGCATCGATGTTGCGGTCTGCACTTCGTGACCTTTGGGAGCAAGAAACGTCGAAAGCGGATGGATCGAGTCATTCGCTCGCAGAGACAAGAGACCTTCATCCACGACAAAAACCGCCGCTTCCATGCGGTTCCAATCCGGTTTCACTCCGGCCGGGATATCCACGATGACCTGAGCTTTGACCTCTTCGCGAACACCGTAAACTTTTTTGTCGGTCTCAACGCGGGTTTTGAGTTCATGTTCCACCTTACCGACCGAAACTTGCGCGAGTCCCATTCGAAACGCGGGTTTACCGAGATCGATCTCTCGCTTATCGTTCGGAACCGCGATGCGTCCGCGAATCGCTAAGGCAGAAACCAGAATATTCGGCACGTCCGATTCCGTGAGCTCTACCTCGAATTCTGGTTTTCTCGAATCGATCGTCTTGACGAAACTTTTGCGAACACCTTCTCGCTCGGTCGTGATCAGAACCGTCGCCGTATCAAAAGGCATCTGGATCTGAAATTTCGCCTTCTCACCAACGGCATATTCTTTTTTGTCCGGAATGATGTCGATTCGATCGCTGTTTGAGCTAGAGAACCATGCTCGTCCCGTCAGATAGATCCAAAACGAGTCGTTCGAAGCGATGGTTTCGCCGCTTGGGTCCTTTGCCCGCGCAATCACTCGATAGGAGCCCGTCATTTTGGGAGTAACATTGCAACGCAACTTGCCGAGCTTGTCGGTTTTGCCAGTGCAAATGTCACCCATCGAAGACCGCTCCAGTTGAGATTCATATTCGTAGAAACCACCGACGATTTTACGGCGATGGCTGATATTGTCTTCGCGGATCCAGGAGATCGTGACTTCTTTTCCGGCCACTGGATTTCCAGAAGTATCGGCCACGACGGATTCGATTTCAGTCAGCGCTTCTTGGTCGCCCGCATCAGTGCGATTGGCTCGTACTGAAATGAATTCTTGGGTCTTAGATACGCTCGCATAGCGATTGACCGTTTGCACTTCGCCGTTCGGATCTTTGAACTCGAACTGAACGGACAAACGGTAGGACGATACGTCCAGGCTACTCGGCGGAACGAGCTCGACTCGGAAATTTCCAGTATCGTCGAGCTTGCGTGATTCATTGAGTGCGAGCACCTTCTTGGACTCGGTTTCTTCTTCGTCTTCCCAGTAGTGGTTGGACCTTTTGGTCGTTCCCGTTTTGACGTCACCTAGATTGAAACTGAGCCCCTCTTGATTCGGAAGTTCAGTGGACGATGCCCCCGACCACTCCGCATGAACTTTGATCGGAATGCCTCGAGCAACGCCACCATTCAAATACTGCAGATTGAACTCGAGGGGAACCTTGCCGTTTTCTAGCCTCACTGACCCACTCGGATCGGTGCTCGGGAACTGGACCCGTGCTGAGAATTTTGGGATTCGGTAATCGCCGATGAGAAATGAACCCACCGACACCGTCTTGGTTGTTTTTTTCCCGGTCCCAAACTCCAAGTCAACAGTGTGATCTCCTTGAAACGATTCCTGCGGGACTTTCCACTCGACGATTGCGGTCCCCGCCCCTTCGTTCCACTTCAAAGGAAAACTCGCAGCCTGCTTGCCAGACACGGTCTTGAAGATCGCACGCGTCGGTAGCTCGTCTGACTTCAAGAACTGGAATCCGCGTGAACCAATCTCGCGCGCCAGAAATTTCACGTGGAGCGTGTCCCCGAGGCGCAGCCAAGTACGATCAAGTAAAGCATGAAATCGGCGATCCTCGGTCGAACCGTATGAACTGAGTCGAAAACGCCAAGGCTCGATACCATCGTTCCAATCCGAATGGGTGAACGCGACGTCATCGCCTTTGCGAGCTTTGACGAAGAAACCGCTTTGATAGCGGTAGATTTCTCCGCTGCAATTTCCCGGCTGGATCGCGCCGAGAATCTTGGCCGTGCCATCGCTGGCCGTCATCCCGGTCCCGAGGCTTTTTCCAGCGCAATCGAGTAACTCGATGTTCGCACCCGATACCGGCTTGCCTTGCGCTAGGTCAGTCACCCAAACGAACGCTCCTTCGCGGCTCCACTTCGTGTGAACACCAAACGGTGTGACCACGGCGAGTGCGGAAACAAAAACTGGCTTGCGATTCGCTGTGAGCGCCTGACCTAACCGTGCGCTCTCTACCTCGACCAGATAGACACCACTTCCGCGTTTCAATGGTATACCTGCGGTTTCGATCGATCCGTCAGCGATCGTCGCTTGGATCTCCATCACCTCGACCAATGACTCCTTGGCAAGAATCGAAACCGTTCGTGCGTCAATTGGCGTCGATCCCCAGGGAACTTGATCTTGTTGTCCGGTCTTGTTCTGTAAGTTTCGAAACAGATCGGGGCTAACTTCGGGCCAATGCTTGATCCGGACCTTGAATGAGCGACGTTTCCCGTTTTCGGCGATCGATCGAATATCGATCGGAAGCTTGGGTTCGCCTTGGGCTTCGTATAGTCCAAACGTCGAAGGAAACTTAGCGAGTGGAGGATACTCGGAGGTCTTGAGCGTGACGGGAAACTCTTTGGCATTGGATAGTTCGTTGCCGTCGAGATCTTTTACGCTTTTGGGAATCCTGATTTTGTATTCCGACTTTTGGTCGAACGGACCTTGAAATTGGATCGCGTAGATTTCGTCGGATGACTGATCGACCTTTGGGCGAATTTTTTGACCGGTTTTTGTCTCCAAATAAACCTGATCGCGAATGGACGAATCAAACGGTCGGTTCGAACTCACGGTAATCGAGGTGAACGGAACGCAAGGCGCATTTTCGAGCGCGCGTTCGCAGGAAACACTCCAAACAAAAGGTTCGTACGTTTTGTAGTCGTATTTCTGGGGGTTTTCGAGCGGTAGACCATTCTTGGACCGAACTTCAGGCGTGGTGGTCCAGCTGAATTTGCTATTCAGAGCAAGTGGTCTTGCGGCCTTGAGCAGCAGGAAACGATCGAGACTGTTTTTTGAGCTCTCGAGGAACTTTTTCCCGCGTTGGGAGATCAACACTCGATCGCGAAGAGAGTCAGATTGTTTCTCCAGGCGAATTCGATCCGATAAGCCTTCTGCTTCGAGCCAGGTATTCGAAGTGATCGATTGAGCGTCGAGAGGAAGATCGGACTCCACAAGAATCGCAAAATCTGGGTCAATACTACTCGCATACGGGGAAATTGAGGTAATCGACGGTCCGCCCGTGTTGAACGCGAATACGGTTGCACCGCTTAACTTCTCCCGATTCATCGTCTGAAATGCAGCATTCGGACGAACAGTACACTCGACGCCAGGAGGAAGCTCGGACTCGAATTCATATACCCAGTTTTTCGGGTCAATAAATCGCCCCTGCCCTTTTACGATGACACCGAGACTAAATCGGCAATCGACCTGATAAGGAACCTCCGGGCTCTGAACCACACCAAACGGTTGAACCGGATCTGAGAACTGAACCCGGATTTGGCGAACATCGCGAACCTTGCCTTGGGGTATCGCATCGATGACTCGGGGTGCCGACCAAGCGAACGAGCAAAAGAGAAGACCCAGGATCGACGCGAGTTCTATTTTCTTCATAGAAGAAGATTGTCACGAACGAAGTGACAATTTTCAATTCAGAAACCATCCATTTTCCGTTAAAGTCCACAAAACCATGAGCTCTGATTCTCCTTTTAAAAGTACACCTCCGCTTTGGTCTTCGGGCATCCTCCTCATCTGCGAGAAATGTGGAAAAAAATTGGATGATCAAGAGAACCCAACGCTCGCTTTTCGCGATCGAGCCAAGGACGCCTTGAAAAAAGAAGGCGTCTGGGGAAAATCTCGCGTGATCGTGACCTCCTGCCTCGGCACCTGCCCTTCTGGCCAGATCACGGTAGTTGACGTCTCTGCGCACGATCGCGCGCCGGCGCATTACACTCTCAAGATCAAGGAACTCGACGCATTCTTCGAGAAGTGGTTGTCGGAGCGCACCTAGTGGCTCGGCTTACTGTCCGACGTATTGAACTCCCTGATGAATCCGCATTCCTGGCCGCTCACGGAGAAAATTGGGAGTCGAATTTCGTCTTCGCACACTATTTCGATTCGCTCGCTCGAGGAAAATTCAATAGATTCCCCGCGTTATTAGATGAAATCGAACAGGGGATAAACCTGCCGCCAAACCATGTCCCGAGCACACTCCTTTTTGCCTTCGAGCAATCGGGAAAAATCGTCGGCCGTGTTTCCATTCGACATGTACTCTCGCCTGAGCTGTTGAGGATTGGCGGTCACGTCGGATACGGTGTGGTACCTTCCGAGCGTCGCAAAGGTTATGCGACCGAAATCTTGAGACTCACATTAGAATACTTGCGACTCGAACACGGGTCTCTCAGCAAGATCCTCGTTACCTGTGACGACGACAATACCGGCTCCATTCGGACGATCGAGTCAAATGGGGGCGTCCTTGAAAACATACTCGTCGCGCCGGATCTTCGGGTGGGCAAGCGCCGTTATTGGATTTCACTGCGATCAACCACAAACTGAGGTCGGCAACCGTGGGCATCGACTAGACCCTCGTGCGGTCGTTCCATATTTGTGAACTCGCACATTCTCGAGAGCAACAGAAAGAACGATACGCTTTGTCAGGCTTAGACTCTAAGTCCGTTTTGAAGAATACGGACACTTTATATACAGAACAAATATGAATAAATTTTTCATTTCGTTGTTTTTCACAATGTCCATTTCGGCTCGAGCGGACATTGCGCTGATTTGGTCTGATCCAATGATCGCTCCGAATATCATCTACAACGATAACGGGATTATTCACGCCGCCGCTTGCCCTCCATATACAGTTTTCGACGGTAAATCAGTGCAGGAACTGCGCAATACTTGCGCCTTAGAATTTGGCGTCATGCGCACAGGAGCATTCGCGAATGTGTTGGACTCCCGTCGGTACCGCTATTTCGACGAGAGCGAAATCTTAACTCAAACACAAATCTCCGAAAAAACCGGTGAAAGGCAAAAAAGAATCGATTTTGAGAAAGCCGGTGGCTCGCTATCTCAAGAGGACCGGGAAACGATCAAGCGAATTGAAAGTGAACTTCGATCGCACGAAAAAGCGAGCCAAGGCCGCAATGAGTTTGAAACACAAAAAAGTGCGGCAATTCGCGCGGTGAACAGTGACAGCGAACTACTGGTGGTGACACCTCAACAAGCGGATTCTTACGCACTATTTCAACAGATTAATCTGCATTCTTATGCGAGTTACTGCGGAAACTCAGGCTCCATCGAAGAACGCATTCAAGATTGCACGATCTTCGCGAACGAACAGACGGGCTCATACAAACTTGTTCAAAAAATCGGCGTAGATAGTCTATCCAAGGACTCTGCATCCCGGGTTTACTATAATAGCGCCACCGGCGTTTTTGTTTCCGGAGCAAATGTTCCTCAAGAAATATTGGACAGCTACCAATCCAGTTTCGGCGCAAATTGGCGCTATATTCTGGATATAGAAAAAGAACCGTTTCCCGAATCCATCAAGTCTGCTGGCATCAACCGGACCACGGCACTCATCAATACCGATCTAAAGTTTCAAAGCCGCATTCACAATCGCAGTAACGGTGACTACATCGAACTGAAACTCGAAAAAGGGATCATGACGGTACAGCTCTACAGCATCAATGGCGTCCGATTCCGAGAACTCAACCGATTCAACCTGGCGATACTAAAAATCAATGCGCGTGAATACCGCGAGCAGTTCAAACGTTTCCAGTGGACGGGAACCCTTTGGGAGCACCAAGGCTACTTAAACGAATCGCTCCTCGAGTTTTTGGATATGGGATACATTTTCTTATTCCCGATCCCTCTCGCGATTAACATCGGATACTCGCTCGCGTATCCCCCGGCGATCATTCGCGACATCTTTTCCGCGGAATCGGTCGCTTACCGAAAATTCAAGCGACTCATTCGTGGCAATAACGTCCGTGTATCGGATCAGGTATTCGATGCCGTTCAGCGAACGCTTCGAACTATGTCGATTCCGAATCAGCAATAGATGACTGAGTCTGCGATCGAAGGGCATCCTCCAGAATCGCCTGGCAGCCTTCGACAATAATGCCGTAGGTTTCGTCGAACTCTTTTCGGCCCCCGTAATAGGGGTCGGGCACGTCTTCGCCCACACGATCTTCGACAGCGTCGAGAAAGTTTACGCATTTTGCGAGCTGCTGCCTCGATGGATTCAGCTCCAGAATTTCGTCGAACACATCGGCCGCCATATAATAGAGGAGATCAAACGCTTCAAAATCCTGAAGGGTGAGACGCTTTGCGATATGGGATTGAATATTCACTCCGGCGCGTTCTGCTGACGCAACTGCTCGGGGGTCGGCGCCCTCCCCTTTGTGCCACCGATTGGTGCCTCGTGACTCGATGTGAAATAACCCAGGATGCGTTTCGGTGAGCTTTTTCATGACGCCTTCGGCGACGGGTGACCGACAGATATTCCCTAAGCAAATAAAGAGGATTCTTTTCATCTAGCCCCTCTCGACGCGAGCGTCAAAATTTCGCCGACGAATCGAGCGAACAACGCACAGTTCAACATTCCTTGCGCGTCATGGATAGTTCATGCAATGTTAAAACGAACGTGGCAAAAACTAAAGCGTCTAGCTCGGACATTCATTTAGTCATTGTGGAGTCTCCCACTAAGGCAAAAACCATCAAAAAGTTTTTGCCCAAGAACTTTATTGTCCAAGCGTCCGTAGGTCACGTTCGTGATCTTCCGCAATCCGCCGCAGACATACCAAAATCCGTTAAGGACGAGGAATGGTCCAAGCTCGGCGTGAACGTCGAAAAAGATTTCGAGCCACTCTACGTGGTTCCCAAAGGCAAAACCAAAGTCATCAATGAGTTGAAACAACTCCTCAAAGAGGCCGACACCCTCTATCTCGCGACTGACGAAGACCGCGAAGGAGAGAGTATTTCATGGCATTTGACGGAGCTGCTGAAGCCCAAAGTTCCGGTCAAGCGAATGGTGTTCCACGAGATCACTGCTACTGCGATCAAACGCGCGCTCGAAGAAACTCGTGAGATCGATTCCCGGCTCGTTCGCGCACAGGAAACGCGCCGTATTCTTGATCGTCTGGTCGGTTACACGATCAGTCCGCTGATCTGGAAAAAAATCGCCTTCGGCTTGTCTGCTGGACGTGTGCAATCAGCAGCGCTTCGCATGATCGTCGATCGCGAACGCGAGCGCATCGCGTTCCGCAAGGCGATCTACTGGGATTTGGCGGCGGAACTGAAAAAAGGCAAAGAGCCTTTTGATGCCAAGCTCACCGTCGTCGGCGGCAAAAAAGTCGCCGCCTCTCGCGATTTCGACGAAACGACCGGCAAACTTCTTGATGGACGCGATGTACTGTTGCTCTCTGAGGGAGAAGCGAAAAAACTCGAAGCCAAACTCAAAGGCGCTTCATGGAAAGTCGCCTCGATCGAAGAGAAACCCGTCTCATCTCGTCCTTCGGCACCTTTTATCACTTCGACTCTCCAACAGGAAGGGAACCGAAAACTCGGACTCTCCTCCCGCGAGACGATGCGGTTGGCCCAATCGCTCTACGAAGAAGGTCTCATCACCTATATGCGTACCGACTCGCCTTCGCTCTCAAAAGAGGCGCTAGAAGCGGCACGTTCGTGCGTGAGCACGCGATTTGGCAAAGAATATTTGCCGGACTCTCCTCGTGTTTACACCTCCAAAGACAAAGCCGCGCAAGAGGCGCACGAAGCCATTCGCCCGGCGGGCTCGGAATTCGTGCATCCGGATCAAACGGGTCTTTCGAGCAAAGCCAAAGAACTCTACGAACTCATCTGGATGCGAACGGTCGCGAGCCAGATGGTCGACGCTCAGAAGAAATCTGTTTCGGTGAAAATCGAAGCCGAAGACTGCGTATTCAACGCCAGCGGTTCGACGATTATTTTCCCCGGCTATTTGCGCGCTTATGTCGAAGGATCCGACGATCCATCCGCGGCACTGCAGGACCGTGAGACCATTTTACCGGCGATGAAAGTCGGCGACTCCGTCGACCTCTCGAAACTCGAAAGCCTCGAGCATGAGACTCAACCGCCAGCGCGATTCACCGAAGCATCGATCGTCCGTGAGTTAGAAAAAGCCGGTATCGGCCGCCCGTCCACCTACGCGTCGATCATCGCGACGCTCGTCGATCGTGATTACGTCCGCAAGAACGGAAACGCGCTTGTCCCGACTTACACAGGCATGGCCGTGACCCAACTCATGGTTCGGCATTTCTCCGACCTCGTCGACTCGAAATTCACCTCGCAGATGGAAAAATCCCTCGACGAAATCGCCGAAGGTAAACGCGAGTGGCTCCCCTACCTCAAGGAATTCTACTCGGGCAAACAAGGCCTCAAGCAACAAGTCGACGAACGAGAGAAGAAAATCGATCCAACCGAATCTCGCACCCTCGACCTCCCTCACCTCAAGGGCGTCGAGGTCAAGATTGGCCGCTACGGCGCTTACGTCATTCAAGCCGGCAAGAAGGACAACGAAGAAGTCCACGCGACGATCCCTGAGGATATTTCCCCTGCCGATTTGTCGGCCGACAAACTCCAAGAAATCTTGGAACTCGCCGCCGAGGGTCCGAAGCCCATTGGCAAAGATCCAAAAACCGGCGGAAATATTTACTGCTTGAGCGGTCGTTTCGGTCCCTATGTTCAGCTCGGTGAAATCACCGAGGAGCAACCGAAACCTCGTCGCGCAAGCGTGCCCAAAGGGGTCGACCCTCGCACCGTGACCGTCGAGCAAGCGGTGACTTGGCTCGCGCTCCCGCGTGAACTCGGACTCCATCCCGAGACCAAAGTTCCGATCTTGGCGAACAATGGTCGTTTCGGTCCGTACGTTCAAATGGGTACCGACTACCGCTCTCTCAAAAAAGAAGACGACGTGTATACGATCGGCCTCGAGCGCGCACTTGAACTCATCAATACTCCAAAAGTGGGCCGTTCTACGGCCAAGGTCCTCAAGGAGCTCGGCAAACACCCGGACGACGAGAAACCTCTGCAAGTCTTAGAGGGCAAATTCGGACCTTACGTGAAACACAAATCCGTCAGCGCCTCGATCCCGAAAGAGACGAAACCTGAGGACGTCACGCTCGAGATGGCGCTCGCTCTCCTGAAGGAGCGCGCCGGTCAGAAAAAAGGCAAAGGCAAGAAGAAGGGCTGATTTTCAGGCTAAATCGCCTTATTTTCTCGTTGTTTAGGTTTTAACCCGTTTTTCCGACACGTTACCCAAGGGGATTCACGTGTCAAACGATCGCCACCACAAGAAACCTGTACATTCAGCACGACCTCCCATTCCCCGTACTCAGGCGCGCGACCATCTTCCTCCGCGGTCCGCTCGACGCAAAATCAGCGAGCGATTCTTCCGAAATCAAAACGATTCCAAAAACCTCAGCGATCTAGATCAAACCAATGAACGACGTACGGATATTTACGACGAATTCTGGAGAGATGCGCTCATCGCATTCATTTTGTTCTGCTTAATCATCGCAGTCGGACCGAGCTACCGACATACTCGATACCGTTCATTCAACTCACCGGTGCGGACGCTGCTATTTTTTCGATAGCTTAAGTTCGCACGCGACACCGCTTCTCAACAAAACAAAGCGAGGAAGCGATACCCCTATCGCCTCCCCGCCCAGATTCCACTTACATCCCACGTGAACTGTGAACAGTAACCTGCTTAAAACTATTGCAGTTGGAGTACTTCGACTTCTTCGACGGCGTTCATCAGACGACTCTTCTGACGATTGGACATCGAGGTTTCTTGTGTATCGATCTTGCCGCCCGAAACCGTCGCGCCATTGCTCATCTTACCGATGCGAGAGACGCTGGAGAGTCCGATTGCGGACTTCTCGGCGTCACCCATCGTTTTGACGGCGAATAGTCCGAGACCGAATGCATCGCCCGAGAACAAGCCCACGTTACCCGTGAGGTTACTCGCGATCGTAAATTTGAAAAATGCGTTGAGCGATTGTTTGAGGAAATCAGGCAATCCGTCGTCGCGGAACGTGACCGCAACACCGGCCATCAGCGTTTCTGAACTGATCGCGAGATAGAGTTTGGAGTTCGTGCCGCCGATGGGGAACGCAATCGGTAGAACGCCCGATGGGAGTGTCACCGGAACTGGGCGACCGTTCGGCAGCTTGGTTCCGTCGAGCACGTCTACTTTGAGCGCCGACTTGAGGTCCACGCGTACACCAATGGTATTTGCGTCGATCTTCAATTGTCCGATCGTCACCGACTTGTCTTTCGGCGCATAGATCGGAAGCGTTGCGGTTGGAAGCGAAAGTCCGTTCAGATCAATCACAGCGTCAAAACCTGTGTAGTAAGTTCCCGCAACGTTCTCAGTTTTAAACTCGAGACCTTTGACAATCTTGGAGCCGACACCACAGCTCGAGAGACCTACCAATTGAGCGCCTAGAAACAGGAAAAGCGCGGATTTCTTGAAATTCGTCGTAAGCATAAAACCACCCCTCAGATAAATTCGTTTTCCGACTAAAACTGTCGGCCACCATATTAAACCTTTCGGTGTTAGTCAGGTATTCTTAACCATGCGCCACGTCATTTTGGATCAAATCACTCGGACACTGAAAGACGCCGATTGACTACGCAACGCGTTAACTTACTGAGAGGAAAAACCTTTCCATACCACTGGCTCAAGAACTGAGTTATATTTTCAGCAAAATCCCTCGATTTATTTTTTTCAGAAAGGGCACGGTTTTTCCTGGTGGAAAAGTTCAGTTACCTGAAGAGCGTTAACGCAGATTACATTGACGAAGTTTATCAACAATACCTCGCCTCCCCCCAGAGCGTCGAAGAGTCCTGGCGATTCTTCTTCGAGGGAATCGAGCTGGGTGCCGAACTCACCGACCCGATCGACGGGGACACTGCCGCGACCGCAACTGCGTCGGCCACCTCGGCCGACCTGGAGTTCGAACTCAAGGTTTATCGCCTGATTCAGGCTTATCGCGCCGAAGGTTATCTCGAAGCGGCCTACAATCCGCTCGATAACCCGGGGGCCAACGCCGCTCCACTCGCGCTCGCCACTTATGGTTTAAGCGCAAACGATCTCGGCAAAACCGTTCAGATCTCCAAGTCCATCGGGCTGCAACCTACGACCCTCAAAAACCTCATCGAGCATCTGCGTTCGATTTACTGTGGTTCTACTGGCGTCGAAATCGTGCAAGTTCGCAATGTGGCCGAGCGCTCTTGGCTCGAGAAAAAAATCGAATCCTCGAAACTCCGTCCCGCGCTCTCCAAAGACGCGAAGAAGCGGGTGTACGAGCGTCTCGCGCAAGCCGAGAGCTTCGAGAAATTCTTGCATACCCGCTACGTGGCGCAAAAACGTTTCTCCGTCGAAGGCGGCGAAGCCATCATTCCTGCCCTCGACTGCGTATTCGAAACGGCGGCCGAAACCGGCGCCAAGGAATTCGTCTTAGGCATGGCCCACCGTGGACGCCTTAATATTCTGACGAACATCTTCGGCAAAAAAGCCAAGATGATGTTCACGGAGTTCGAAGCGAAATATTCGACGGATCTTTCCAAGGGCGAAGGCGACGTGAAGTACCACAAAGGTTACTCGCGCGATCTGAAGACCCCGACCGGAAAAGAAATCCATCTTTCACTCACTGCAAATCCGTCTCACTTAGAATTCGTTGACGCTGTTGTCACCGGCATCGCCCGCGCAAAACAAGATCGCCGAAACGACATCGAGAAAAAAGAAGTGATCGCCGTCGCGATTCACGGTGACGCCGCACTTGCGGGTCAGGGCGTCTGCTACGAAGTGATGAACTTCATGTCGCTCGAAGGCTACGGCACGGGCGGTACGATCCACTTCGTGATCAATAACCAAGTCGGTTTCACGACACCCTACACGGACTCCCGTTCGTCGCGTTTCTGTACGGACCTCGCACTCATGCTCGATTGTCCGGTTTTCCACGTCAACGGCGACGACGTCGAAGCGGTCTGGGCCGTATCGCAGATTGCCGCGGAATACCGCCAGACTTTCAAAAAAGACGTTTTCGTCGATATCGTTTGTTACCGCAAGTACGGCCACAACGAAGGCGATGAGCCGACGTTCACGCAGCCACTCATGTACGCCAAGATCAAAGCTCACGCGACACCGCGCGAACTCTACGCCAAGAAACTCGCCGCCGAAGGCACGCTGACCGAGGCAGAGTCTACAGCTGTAGTAGAAAAAATCATGGGCGACTACCAAACTGCTCAGGCCGAAGCCAAAGCCGAGAACCCGACTCCGACGACTTCGGTTTTCGAAGGCGCCTGGAAAGGCTACGAGCGTGCGACTGATCTCTTCGTCGCGACTAAAACCGCCGTCGATCAGGAATCACTCAAGAAATTCGCCAAGATCCTCAACACCGTTCCAGAAAATTTTCATTTGCACTCAAAACTCGGCCGCTTCTTAGAGGCTCGCCTCAAAGCCGTTGATGAGGGCAAAGGGCTCGACTGGGGCAACGCCGAGAGCTTAGCTTACGCGAGCCTTCTCACCGAAGGTCACCCGGTTCGCATTACGGGCCAGGACGCGGAACGCGGAACGTTCACTCACCGTCATGCAGTCCTTACTGACTCCGAGAACGGACACAAACTCTGTCTGCTTAATCACCTGTCTTCAGGTCAAGCCCGCTTCCGCGTGCACAACTCGCACTTGTCTGAAACCGGCGTGCTCGGTTTCGAGCACGGCTACTCGCTTGCGATGCCAGAGGGACTTACCATTTGGGAAGCTCAGTTCGGCGACTTCGCGAACGGAGCACAGGTGATCATCGACCAGTTCATCGCGACTTCCGAATCCAAATGGAGTCGAATGAGCGGACTCACCCTCCTCTTGCCTCATGGTTACGAGGGCCAAGGTCCTGAACACTCGAGTGCCCGTCTCGAGCGATTCCTCCAGCTCTATGGCTTAGGCAATATTTTCGTCGCGAACTTGACGACTCCGGCCCAGATTTTCCACGCGCTTCGCCGTCAGGTGAAATGGAAATTCCGCAAACCGCTCGTCATCATGTCGCCGAAGAGCGTTCTTCGCCATCCCATGGCGATCTCGAGCCTTTCGGATCTCACCGAAGGCGGTTTCCAAGAGGTCATCGACGAATCGATCATTCAGCCGCAGGAAGCGAAACGCGTGCTCCTCTGCTCAGGCAAGGTTTACTACGACCTCGTGAACAAACGCACGGAACTCGGCCGCAACGACGTCGCGATTGTCCGCATCGAGCAGCTTGCTCCTCTCCACGAGGAAAAAATCGCTCAGATCATGGCGCGCTACAAAAATGCAAAAGACGTGATCTGGGTTCAGGAAGAACCACGCAACATGGGCGCCTGGGGCTACATATTCCAAATGTGGTCAGGTGGTCTCTCGAACCTCGGAGAAAAATGCGGTGGCCGCGCCATCCGCTACGTCGGTCGCGACATTGCATCGTCGCCAGCCGTCGGCTCACCGAAAGTCCACGAGGCACAGCTCAAAGAATTCTTAGACAAAGCTTTTCAATCCTAATTTTTAGACGTTTCCGCAGAAGGGAAATTTTTCGAAATGAAAAAAAATGTTGTAGCACCAAGCGTGGGTGAATCCATCACCGAAGTCAGCATCTTGAAATGGGCGAAACAAAACGGCGAGGCCGTTAAAAACGGAGATCTCCTTCTCGAGATCGAATCCGACAAGGCCACCGTTGAGATCGTCGCTGAATCAAACGGCGTTCTCCAGATTCTGAAACAAGAAGGCGACCGCATCCCAATCGGCGAAATCATCGCGACGATCGACGACTCGGCCACTGCTTCGGCAACGCCTCCCGCACCTCCCGGCGCAAAACCACCAGCACCGCCTGCTCCTCCCAGCGCAAAAGCTCCGACGCCTCCCGCACCACCGAGCGCGCCTTCGATGGCCCCTCCTCCGGTTCCTGGCGCATCCGCTCCAACACCTCCTCCGATGCCCACTGCATCCGCCCCTGTAGCCGCTGCTGCCCACACGACGGACGGACCGACGTTGAGCCCTGCCGTTCGCCGCGCAGCTGTACAACACTCCGTAGATGCGTCTCAGATCCATGGAACCGGCAAAGACGGTCGCGTGACCAAAGGTGACGTCCTGCAAGCCGCTTCCGCGCCTGCTGCCTCGGCTCCAAGCGCTGCTCCACGTCCAGCTGCCGCGCCAGTTGCCGCCCCAAAAGTGGATCAGCCAGGCGACCGTCGCGTCCCGATGTCGATGCTTCGCCAGAAGATCGCGGAGCGCTTAGTTCACGCGCAAAAAACCGCAGCCATCCTTACGACCTTCAACGAAGTCGATATGACGGCCGTGATGAAAATGCGCTCCGAGCACAAAGAAGCGTTCAAAGCCAAACACGGCGTGAACCTGAGCTTCATGTCGTTCTTCGCCAAGGCGACGATCGCCGCGCTCAAAGAAATCCCTGAAGTGAACGCATCGATCGACGGCAAAGACACGGTCTACCATGACTACTACGACATTGGGATCGCTGTCGGTACCGATCGTGGTCTCGTGGTCCCGGTCGTTCGCGGCGCTGACCAAATGACCTTCGCAGATATCGAAAAGAAAATCGGCGAACTCGCACTCAAAGGTCGCAACGGCAAACTCTCGATGGCCGACCTCTCCGGCGGCACGTTCACGATCTCCAATGGCGGAACCTACGGATCCCTGATGTCCACGCCGATCTTGAACCCACCACAAAGTGGGATCCTCGGCATGCACAAGATCATGGATCGCCCGATGGCCGTGAACGGCAAGGTCGAGATCCGTCCGATGATGTACCTCGCCCTCTCCTACGATCACCGCCTGATCGATGGCAAAGGCGCGGTCACTTTCCTCGTGACGCTCAAGGATCACCTCGAGAATCCTGAAAAATTGGGTTTTAACTACTAATCTTTAATTTCTCTACGTCAGAGAGAAGGCATCACGTATGAACGAAAACGAATTTGACCTTGTGGTCATCGGCGGCGGCCCCGCCGGTTACATCGCGTCGATCCGCGCCGCTCAGCTCGGCATGAAAACGGCGTGTATTGAAAAACGCGGAACCTTGGGCGGCACCTGCCTCAACGTCGGCTGCATCCCATCCAAAGCACTCCTCGAATCGAGCGAGCATTATCATCAAGCTAAAACCAAGTTCTCCAAGCACGGCATCATGCTCGGCGAAGTGAACCTGGACTTGGGCGCGATGATGAAGCGCAAAGACTCGATCGTTCGCCAAATGACGAACGGGATCGAAGGACTGTTTCGGAAGAACAAGGTCACCTACATCAAAGGTCACGGCAAAATCACCGCCTCAGCCGGAGACTGGAAAACGATCGACGTCGCGCTCGCCGACGGCAAATCTGCAACGTACAAAGCCAAGAAGATCTTGCTCGCGACCGGCTCCGAACCCGCCGCTCTCCCGTTCCTCCCGTTTGACGGGAAACGCGTGCTCTCTTCGACTGAAGCGCTGATGATCCCACAAGTGCCGAAGCACCTCGTCGTTATCGGCGGTGGCGTGATCGGTCTCGAACTTGGATCCGTCTGGGCTCGGCTCGGTTCCAAGGTGACGGTTATTGAATTCCAAGACCGCATCCTGCCTGGTGTTGATCGCCAAGCTGGCGATGAACTCAAAAAAGCCCTAGCGAAACAAGGTCTAGAATTCAAACTTTCGCACAAGTGCTTGGGCGCGACTGCACATGGCGACACGATGATCGTCGAAGCCGAGAACATGGCAGATGACTCGAAGGTTCGCTTTGAGTGCGACTACGTTCTTGTTTCCACCGGACGACGTCCTTACACGCAGAACCTCGGTCTCGAGAACGTCGGCCTTAAAACCGACAAGATGGGCCGTATCGAGATCAACGCGCATTTCGAAACCACGGCATCCGGTATTTATGCCGTCGGTGATATCGTCGACGGTCCGATGCTCGCGCACAAAGCCGAAGAAGAAGGCGTCGCTGCAGTCGAAATCATGGCCGGTGTTCCTGGTCACGTGAACTACGAAGCGATTCCGAACGTCGTCTACACTTGGCCGGAACTAGCGTCGGTCGGTTACACCGAAGAGGAAGTCAAAGCGTCCAATACGCCCTATAAAACCGGTGTATTTCCATTCATTGCGAACGGTCGCGCCAAGACGATGGACGAAGTCGAAGGCTTCGTGAAAATCATCGCGCACGCGACGACGGACAAAGTTTTAGGAGCACACATCGTCGGGCCACGCGCGAGCGACATGATTCCGGAAGTCGTTTCGGTAATGGAATTCGGCGGATCCAGCGAAGACATCGCTCGCACCTGCCATGCACACCCGACCTTGTCAGAAGCGGTCAAAGAAGCCGCTCTCGGGGTCGATAAGCGCATGCTCAACTTCTAAATCATACCGTATTAAATGGTCAGACTCTCTCAACGGGCCCTCATCAGGGGCCCGTTTTCATTTGTATTTTTGATCTAACAGTTTTTTCCACACGCTTGACCAACGATTTCGGTAGCGAAATAGAAACGCTGTGTATATAGGGGGCGCCATCTTTCACAAGAGGAGTTCCACAATGTTGAAACGTCATTTCCGTGCGTCGGTCGTCATTGCGCTTTCTGCGCTCGTGATTTCCGGCTGTATTATTCGTCCACAGTCTCTCGGCGAAATCTTCGCTGACCTTCCCGCCCTACCCCCGATTCTCGAATCCATCGCTAACCCAAAAGTTCGCGACGCCGTTCGTAACCACACCATGCGCAAAGATCCACGCGGCCGCGTTTCCGTCGCTGTCGTGGATTCCGGCGTCGATTACACTCACCCATCTCTCGCTGATCAAATTGACTACACTTGGAACGCAGATAAAACGGCGATCATCGGTGCTGGTTTCGATATGATGGGCCGCGATCGTTACGCTCACCCAGAAGTTTTCAAGGCTGATTTGTTCGCGCTCGTCGCATCCCGCGTCGAAGCCGACGGCCGCCTCTCAGGAATCCAAGGCGATCCACTGATGTGGCTCCAAGCGACCCAGCGCAAATTTGCTGATCGTTTGATTCAAGCCGTTCGTTCCGAGCCACGCTTGGCAGGTACGCTCTTCGCTTCAAAAATCAACCCGCGCGCGATCCACTTCATGGGCGCACGTCAGTACCTAAAAAATCTCGCGGATGCCGCTCGCGATCGCCCGGTCAAGCCAGTTGATGAGACGAAACTCTTCGACGGCCAAAACTACGCGACCGAAGAGAACCGCTTTATGATCCCAACGCTCAAATCCTACGTCGATTCTGACTGGGTTATGTCGAGCGATACGCTCATGCCGGTCGGATCATCGGAGAACTTCTCTACTTTCAGCTTCTCGTACATCGACCAGCTAAAAGGCATCGTCGCATTCCGCGAAGTTATGAAGAACGTGTACGCGACGATTGAGCAAGAAGAACGCGTCGAGGCACGTTTAGAAGTCTACAAAGCATACGTGGGACGCCTCGAAGGCCAACCTGCTCAGGAAACTGGAATCAACCCAGTCGAGAATGCTGCGTTTTTCGTAGAATTCCCTCAAGCAGATGCTCCGATCATCGAATTCTTCAAATCCATCTGCGGAGCGATCCCTGTGGACAAGCGTGCTGCACTCGGTGCAGCGCCAAACGATGCTGAACGCGTTCGCATGGCCCGCCAAGTGGTCGGCATTCAATTTGACGCGGTCAAGAAGATGCTCGACCGTTATCGCTCGAGAACGCCTGACCTGACGGACGAGAAGAAATACGAATTCCAACGCTACGAAGAAACGGTTCCGAACTACTTTAAGTACTTCGATACCATCTTCATGCAACGTCCTTATCTGGCACGTTATCTCGATTGTAGCCCTGAGTCGGTTCGCCGCGCGCACCAGGACTCCGCTATGGCGAACTACGTGACCCGCCGTACCCACCCGTACGTCGACAAAGGCACGGATCCAGAAACTCACGGTACGCACGTCGCTGGTATCATCGCTCGTCAGAGCAACAAGATCGATATCTATCCGGTTCGGATCGTGACGAGCACAATGGCACAGGCGCCTTCGACCTTGATCGGTCTCAAAGCCAAAGTGATGAACGACATCGCAGCTTGGTTCCGCACCCCGGATACGTTCGCTGCACTGAATCTGCATGCGAACCGAGTTCTCGGCCGCACGTTCGGCTCGGTTGAGGAACTCTCGGCTGGATATCGTACTTACCTGGATCGTAGCTTCATCGACAACCGCTTGGACTATCAATTCTTTGATCAGATCTTGGCGGGAATCGAAGAAATCGGCGCTCGCAAAATCAAGCTCGCGAACCTTTCGCTCGGCACTGGTTTTGACAAAGCCGTCATCAATCCAGGCGCGGCGTACGATGAAACTCGTATGAAGTCGTTCATGACGTTCGTTACGTACGAATACTTCAAATTCGCCGTTGCTAACCAGATCCAGAACAAAGCACCTGGAACCCTATTCGTGATCGCTGCCGGTAACGACGGCGCATGGCTCGACGGTCTCTCGAAGAGCGGCCTTCCATGCGACCTGAGCTCCCCGGTGATGCACGCGGTTCAAGGAACTCGTCCGGTCGAAACGTGGGCACCGAACAACCGACTCAAGAACATTCTCTGTGTCGGCTCGATCGATGACACCAAACAACTCTCGTCATTCACGAACATCCTGATCACTCAAGTTCCTTACGTGCTATCCTACGGTGAGACGATCCTCTCGACCGTTCAGCGCACCTATTGCGACGGCGTGGCGACGGAACTCCGTGAAAAACTCGGCCCTCTCGGCTCGAATCCGTTGTTCGATCTGATGGGCGACAGGGGCATTTCAGAAGGCGCGTACGATGATATCTTCAACGAAGCCGGCTGGATGTACAAACACCCAGACTACCCACTTGCATCTTCCCGCGGCAGCGCAACGAGCATGCTCTTCGGGCCAGTCGAAGGTATCTATGACGGCATCGCAAGCGCAGCGAATCAAGCGGTTTGCATGAGCAATCGTCGTCCGCTCGCTCGCATGAGCGGCACGTCGATGGCAACGCCAACGGTTGCTGGTATCATCGCTCGCTACCTGACCGAAGATCTCGTTCGTCAAGGCCGCGTCCAGCAAGATATCTACCTGGACCCAGCGTACAGCCCAGAGAACATCGTCACGATGCTCCGCAATCGTAGCCAAGTCTTCGGCGGCACTTCGCTCCTTCGCGACGTGACGACCGTGACCGAAGCTCGTCGCTGGGTGGATGCAGACAACGCTCGCGGCGCTCGCCGTATCATCGGCGTCGTCAGCCCATCGGCTGCATTGAATACTCCAAACGTCGCTAACGTCCGCTAGTTAACGGATGACCGACTGACCAGAATCAAAAAGGCGACTCCCGGTATCCGGGGTCGCCTTTTTACTTTTCAGAAGATCAATTCACTAACGCGTAAACGATCCGTGTCCTTGCGCCATCAGTCTGCGAATCTCACCAACTGTTGCTTGAAGCATCACGGTGTCGGAACGCAAGTTTGCGCGCTGATAGATGTTTGCCTTGACTGAGACCTGCAAGAGTAAACCTTCGAACTCAAGAGCTCTGGCAAGATCGGAAACCGGTGCTTGTTTTGAGGCATCGATCGAGAGTTCTTTGAGGTTTTGCGCAGCCGCTAGTCCCACTGGACCTGGTGCCACAGCATCAGTACTCATCGCGCCCAGCGCTGCGCTCATTTGCCTCATGATTGCTGCCAAGTCTGCATGCGCAGATTGGGAGAATGAAAACAGGGCCAAGACTACTAATACGAGACGATTCAATTTGGACATTTCGATTATTTTCCTTTCAGTTCGACGATGTATTTGCGGATTGCATTGAGTTCTGAGGTATAGACGATCTGCCGCACGAAGATAGAATGACGACTGGTCGGGGTATGCGGGAATGATGTAGACGCTCAACTCTGCTCCAGTACCCAGATCTCTGAGGCACTGCAAACAGTTTTTCGGCTCCAAGAATCGGGTAAGAATCCCTACAGTCTCAGCAAAAACTCCGGCCGAGCAGTGTCATCTTTCGTATATACGCGCCAAGCCCTAAGTATAGATAAAATCGATCTAAATATAAATTTAATAGTTTTTCCAATTAGAGCATCCACTGGCATTCTAGTTAAGAGTTAAAAGACGCAAAACTAGGAGAAATTTATGAAAACCTCACTGATCAATATCGGAATCCCAGAAGCCGACCGCAAACTCATCGCCGACGGTCTCAGTCGCCTCCTCGCGGACAGCTATGTCCTCAAAGTGAAAACCCACAATTACCACTGGAACGTGACCGGACCGATGTTTCAAACCCTGCACGTAATGTTCGAAGGGCAATACGCGGAACTGAATACCGCCGTTGACCTAGTCGCCGAACGTATTCGCGCTTTGGGCGAATTCGCGCCTGGTACCTACCAACAGTTCTCCAAGCTCACCCAAATCCAAGAGGATAGCTCCGTTCCACGCGCCAAAGAAATGATTCAGTCCTTGATGGTCGGGCATGAAACCGTAGCGCGCACCGCTCGCTCCGTTTTTCCAGCCGCCGAAAAAGGATCCGACGAAGCTACATTGGACCTGCTCACTCAGCGAATCCAACTCCATGAGAAAACCGCATGGATGCTTCGTAGTCTACTCGAAGAATAGTTCGTATCGAGAGCCTATAAATAGCCAAAGGCGTTCCAGTTCCTGGGACGCCTTTTCTATTTTCGATTTTAAGGTGAAAAGAAAATTTCAGGAATTCAGAAAGCGGGGAGACGACGACTTTCGATCGTTGCGACCGATTGCCGCCGCCTCTGAATTTCTGTCGCGCAGACGCGCGATGAATCAGGACTATTCACTGTTGAGCTTACCGGAGTTCACGTAACCGCTATTCAGCCATTTTCTGACTTGAGAGCGCTGTGCCGGACTATACTGTTCTTTGGCATCTTTTGACTCGATTGTCTTGGATGCCTCTTGATTGCCCAACATTTCTTGTCGCGTCCGATCCGAGTCCGAAAGCTCGTTATCCTGCGCTCTGACTACCGTTGGAACCGCCGTTAAGATGAAAGCGATCCCTGCTATCCAATTGGATTTTCTCATACACATCTCCTTATGTGTTCAGGTTGGAGTCGGAGTATGTCGGTGTTAGCCGCTCACATCGCCGGCTCCGGAAACGACAAGCGGGGATCGTTCCTACTTATTATTTTAATAAAAACTATTGAAAGAGTCGAATGAATACGGATAAAAACCAAAGATAAACCCGTGACTCGCCGCTATGGGAGCGGCAGAACGACATTTTTCCCGCGAAAACTAAATCCCTTTTAATACGCTTCTCACGCCGACTTGAAATGCAGGATGAAAACGTCTTTGGGAACTCGATTGCCCTGTTCGATTGCAACTGTAGTCACCACTCGAGGGTCGCAGACCCATCCGCGCGCGCGCATCTCATCTTGAAAACTCTGTAGATACGGACGTCCGGGATCGGTGACGATCACCTCACCGCCGCGTCTAGTACGAGCCAAAAGCGCATCGGCGAGTTCCCGGGGATGCTTGGATTCATAGAGTACATCGGAGCCGATCACGAGATCGAACTTACGGGTTTCGTCCGCTTGGATTTCTGCCCAGTTCTCCATCACGTACTCGAGGGCGTCGGAAGGAATCCCATTCCGCTCCAGATTCCGGGAAAGGAAACGGGAAACCTCCGGGTGAAAATCCGTTGCCCGAAACCGACAGAGAGTCAAGGTCTTGAGCAAGTAGAGGGTGGGAATCGCAAGCCCACATCCGACCTCTAGCACTCGTAGCGCTCCACGTGTACGCAGCGACAGCGTCGACAGATAGTCCGTTAATGCACGGGCACTCGGCCAAATCACTCCAAAATAGGGCGATAAGCGTTCAAGCTCCTCCGGGCACCCTCGCTTCTCGAGATCATCGAAAAGCGCATCGATCGCATCATCTAGACTCTCTAGTGCTTCGATCTCAAGACTTACGGTACCAAACGATTCATTGAAAACTTGGGTTTTATATTCCATGGCGAAGTTCGTCAAAATACTCGCCATTCTCTTGCGGCGCAATGAGCGACTGAGGCTGTTTTAGCTCGCCCATCCATTCAGTTGCCCGATCACGAAGATCTGCCGCAGCCCTCGCCCTAACGCCAGATCTCGGTGCAGGAGTGCGTCTGAGTGGGTTATCCACACCGAACTGAGTGACAACACGATCTACGACTGTCGTTGGAGAGGCTTTTTCGGTGGAACGAGCGAAAACTGCGAACGACAGCCAATCCCCCGAAGTCTGGATAAATCCAGCCAGGTTAGAGACATAGTTCAAGGAACCGGTTTTAGCGAAGAGTTTTCCTCGAAGCCGCGTATTCGAGGCGAATCGACTGCTCAAGGTGCTTCCCGGCATCCCGGCTATTGGCAACATTTGTCGGATCTGATCAAAAAAACGGCTATTTCGAATCATTTCGAGAAAACGCCAAGTGGCGAGCGGCGAAATCAGGTTATCGCGCGATAAACCACATCCGTCATCTAATCGAACCGTCCCTGCGCCGGTGCCCGCCACTGAGCGGACCGTCGACTCCACCAGTCGCTGCGCATAGGTATAAGGGTCCTCGGTCGATTGCCGCAATCCGATCTGAATCAGCACACTCTCGCCGATGAGGTTCACACTGTTTTTAAGTAACTCGGTTAGTAGCGTGGAGAGCGGCGGAGAATAGAGCGTATACGAACCAGGCGTCCATGTAGCATCAGAAGGAATCGTGGTCGTGTCGAGAGTATAGGCGATCGCCTTGATCGCAAGAGCGGACTCGAGCGAACGAGCCAGCCAGGAGATCGTGTACTCCTCAGGAAGTGCTACATTCATCGTTTGCGTTGAGCCGGCCTCGAGGACACCCTCAATCCGAAGCTCACTGCGATCATCGCTCCAGTAAGCTTCGCGTCCTGGACCTTCCGGCCCACTCAGTGCCGCGTTCACGCGCAATGTGAACGCCTCTCCGGCTGGGGTCGTGAGCTGCTTGATTTTCGCGGAGCGCGGAAAGGTGATTTTCATGCAGTTCATGCGTTGATTGAACGCGCCTGGTACGGCTCCCAGACCAAAACATGCGCCTAAATCGCGATCCAACCATCCGGTGCTCGGGAACTGTTTTCGTTTTCGCCGTTCCAAGTCTGTTCGAGAGGAAACAAAATTCAATGGACCGACAATTCGGCGAACACCGATCGAGCGAAAATATTCGCCCAACTCTTCAAATCGTGATGTCAGAGTCTCTTGGAATTCGGCCGCACCCCAACTCGGATCGCCCGTTCCGTAAATCGTGACGTTCGTGATGACGCTTGGATCGGAGACCAAGGTGGACCAACGAACCGGAGTCTCGATGCGCATGTTCTCGCCGAGCTGCTCGAGCGCCACATAGGCGGTGAAAATCTTACTGACAGACGCGGGAGCGAAGAGGTCGGATGTCTTGTCCGTGCCCGGTTGAGCGCCTTGAATATAGTAACCCGTCTCGACACCTGAGACGGTCTGAAAGAATTTCAGGAACCGAGAGAGGTCGTTTGCCAGAGCGGGTAGCGGACAAAGGCAAAGAATCGCGGAAATGATCCGAATTCGCATAGTCCACTTTTCTCATAACGCGTAAATCGGTTCAAGCAAGCCCGTGTAGTTTCGGCGAAATGCCTTGGCGGGAGCATTCTAAACCCTCAAAGCGCCGATCAACACTGGGGACCAGACTGATACTAGGTCAGTGAGCGAATGATCTGAATGAGAGTTGACTGATCTGTCAGGCAATCCCGAGCGAACAGGAGAGAAAGTACCGATAGTCCTAGCAAGGCAATTCCACCGATTTTACGAAGCATAAATCTATCCTCCGACTCTGGCTTGGACGCGACAATCGGCAGAAGCTGCCCATCAGGATTTGAGCCAAAGAATGATCGCCGCCACGAAGGTCACAACTGCGATCAGCGGATAATGGAAAATCCGGTTCACATCCTCGAAGTGGAGAGAGATCGCGCTTGCGATGAATAAGCCAGCCGCAACAATCGAAGAACTTTGACGTTTTTGGTTTTTTTCGAGCTGTATCGTCAGCCCTTCTAACTCAGGCGATTTGATCTCAAACGCGAAACCGTCTTGGTTCCACTTTCGCAGGAACCATTTGAGCTGGCGTGGAAGTACCTGCGCCAAGGACATCAGATCCTTGCCAATCCAAACGAATTCTTTGGAATAGCGATCGATGGAGAACTGATCTTTGACCAAGTCCTGCATGAGTTCGCGACCGAGTTCGAGCATATCGAACTCAGGATCGAGACTGCGCCCCATCCCTTCCATCGTAAATAATGCGCGAAACACCATCATCCAGTCGCCCGGAATACGAATCTGATACTTCGTGGCGACCTTCGTCGCCTCAATCAGCAGTTGCCCGGTATTGACCTCGTTGATCTTCAGGCCCATGTAAGGAGCCAGCGAATTTCGAACTTCTCGCTGAAACGCATCAAAATCGACGGATGGTCCAGCCGCACCCAATTCCGCGTACTGAATGCAGAGCGCTTCGAAATCCTCCGTCACAATCGCAAGCATCATGTTGGACAGCTGCTGACGCGACCGAGGTGAAAGGCGACCGACGATGCCGAAATCAATGAGGCCGAGCTTCCCGCCCGGCATGATGAAGATATTTCCGCCGTGCAAGTCTCCGTGGAAAATTCCATCCACCATGACAGACTTGAAAAAAGCCCGGGCGCCGATGACGTTCAAACGCTTGAGGTCCGTGTATTCAGCTTTCACGCGCTCGATGTCTTTCATCGGGGTGCCGAAGAACCGCTCCATGGTCAGGACACGTTTGGTGCTGAACGCGCGGTAGACCTGTGGAATCATGATCTCCGGAAACGAAGCCAAATTCTCCTTCATCCGCTGAAGATTATTGGCCTCGATGTAGAAATCGAGTTCCTGCCGGAGAGTCCGGAAAAACTCATCCACGACGATCGATGGTCCAATGACTCTGCTCTCGGGAACATAACGTTCGAGGAGTTTCGCCAAGAACTCCATCAGGTGGATGTCCTGGTCGATCACGCGATCGATCCCGGGACGCTGGATTTTTACGACGACTTGCTCGCCTGTCGGAAGAGTCGCAGCGTGAACTTGCGCGATACTGGCGGCGGCAATCGGGGTTTCTTGAAAAGACGAAAAACATTCCGCGATCGGCTTGCCGAGTTCGGACTCCACCACTTCGCGAATCGTTTCAAAAGGAAGTGTTTTAACGTGATCCTGGAGCTGGGCGAACTCTTGGACAAACGACTCGGGAACGAGATCCGGGCGCGTCGCCAGAAGCTGCCCGAGTTTGACGAACGTCGGACCGAGCTCCTCGAACGCTAAGCGCAGACGCTCTTCAGTGGAGTGCTCGGCGGCTTCGTTGATCCAATTCTGCCAACGCGCGGGAATGAATCGTTCGAGGTCCATCCGTGTGAGGACGTCGACGAATCCGTGTTTGGTGAATACGGAGAGAATCTCTTTGAGCCGCCCGGCATTCTTCACGGCGAGATTCAGTTTTTTACCGGTCTTGATCCACTTCATTTATGTATAAATAGCATCTCAACGAGGCCAGTTCCGATCAATGGCGGTTTTTTGGCACTCAAGTTTAATCACGTCTCTTTTTCTTGTGATCTTTACGTCCTTTGCGCGCTCCGCGCTCAGAGTTGCTCTCAAACCGTTTGCCACCTTTGTTCTTATCGCCACCTGGTCGTCCACCGCGCTCAGTGCGACCACCACGATCAGAACGATCACTGCGATCCGACCTTTCACCCCGATTCGATCGATCCTCACGAGCAGAGCGTTCGCCTCGGTGAGAGCGCCCCGGGCGCGCCGGACGTTCTTTGCGATCGTCAGCGCTCGGCTCTCCAGCCGGACTCACGACTTTGAGATCAATTTGACGGGTTTCGATGTCAGCCTTCGCGACAGTCACCACAATCGGGTCACCCATCTTAAAGGTCCGCTTACGACGGCGACCGACGAACATCAGACGCTCTTCGACGAACTCGTAGGAGTCATCGCCACCGAGTTCAGCAGCGGGAACCATCCCTTCTACGAACGGATCATCAAGAGTCACGAAGACGCCTTTTTCGTTCATGCCCGTGATCTTGCCCGTCAGATCCTTGCCTAGGTACTTGAGCAAGATTCTAACTTGTTTCAGGCGGTTCGATTCGCGTTCTGCTTCAGCCGCGAGTCGCTCTCGGTAACTGCAATGTTCGGACGCATCCGAGAGAAATGTCTCGTGTTGATCGCGTTCGTTCTTCGGCATCGATTGACGTGCGCGATCGAGCTCCAATCCACGCTTGAGCATTCGGTGAACGAGTAGATCGGGATAACGACGGATCGGGCTCGTAAAATGCGTGTAAGCGAGCGAGGCCAAACCAAAATGTCCGTCATGAGTAGACGTATAGTGCGCCTGCCGCATCGAACGCAGAAGTGCCATGTTCAGCAATGATTGCGCCGGATGATCCATAATCTGCTCCACCAGCTTCTGCAGTGAATGCGTGACGTTTTTTGGATCCATCTTGAACTCGACGCCGGAATGCCAACAGAGTTCTTGAAATTTTTCGAGCGCTTTTTCCGAAGGCTCCTCGTGCACGCGATACACGAACGGCAGTTCGCGTTCGAGTGCCCACTCGGTCACCGCTTCGTTCGCGGCGATCATGAATTCCTCGATCAAGCGGTGCGCATCGTTGCGGCTTCGCTTCAGGATTTCTGTCGGCTCTCCGTTCGCGTCGACACGAATATCCGCTTCCGGGAGATCGAAATCGATCGAACCACGTGAGTTCCGGCGCTTACGCAAGATTCGATAGAGTTCCAAGTGGGACGCATACTCCCAGTTCTTATCTTTGCCATGCTGCTCAGACTCCGCAAAAATTTCCGTATAAGTCGCGCGTCTTCGGCTTTCGATCACCGAGTTCATCACTTCGATCGACTTCTTGTCGCCGCGAGAATCAAAACGGATTTTCGCCGTCATCGTCAGGCGTTTCTCGTTTGGCCGGAGCGAGCAAAGGTTTTCAGAGAGTGCTTTCGGTAGCATGTGGAATGCTTTTTCAGGGAAATACACCGAGGTGCCTCGCTGAAAAGCTTCGCGGTCAATCGCTATATCCGGGCGGACATAATGGCTAACATCGGCGATCGCTACCCACAGGACGTAGTCCCCACCCTCTTTCTCAACATAAACGGCATCGTCGAAATCTCGGGCGGTTTCGCCGTCAATGGTGATGAAAGGGATGTGCAGGAGATCGACTCGATTGGGATCCGAGAGATCCAGACGAAATGATTCTGCTTCTTTTACTGCTTCGGCGGTGTGTTGTTCGTAGACGCTGAACTCGGCTGCGATCATGGAGATGTCCGCGCTTGCAGGTAGGGTCGCGCCGTAGATCTGGAGGATTTCGCCTACCAGACCACCACGCCCCTCTTCTTCGGAGTAGTGGAGCTGAATTCGAACCCAATCGCCGACTTGAGCCTTGGGATCATCTTTTTGGAGGCGGATTTCCTCGCGCGTTCGCCGCCGTTCGAACACCACCACCGCATTTTTTCCAAAACGGTGGAGTTTTCCAACCAGCTCGCGGAATCGGTGCTCGATGACTTCGACGCCAATGACGTCGCCTTCTGAATCAATGGATACCTTGACGCGATCTCCGTGAAAAAAACGGTCCGCATCTCGCGGACTAACGAAAGCGTCTTCGTAGTCGCGATTATCGAAAACCAGGAACGCGAAACCTTTGGCATTCTTCTCAATGGTTGCGCGGAGTTCTTTGGCCGCCTTTTCGGTCGGCTTGCCGATGGGTAGAGTTTCCGAGTCACGTTCACGGCCCCGAGGACGAAACGATCCTCGGTCCTCTCGATTAAAACGACTCGACCGGCCGGGGCGATCTGCGCGATCCGGCCGCTCGCGGCGCTTGAATTCGTCCCGACCTCGCGGCGCCTCGCGCCCGAAACTCTCGCGAGACTTATCTCGGTTTTCAAAACGGTTGTGCCGATCCCGATTTCCTTCGCGACTTTCACTTCTCGATTCGTTCCGATCTCGACCCTGTTTTCTTGGCGCGCCGCGATCATGTGATTCGTTACGTGGTTCTTCGCGACGTCCACCCGCACCGCCGCTACCAAAAGTGTGCACCTTACCGGAACGGTCTTTGAACGAAAAAGCCCCTGACGACCGGTCAGAGGCTCGTTCTGATCTATTTTTTTCAGGGCGATCTTCGGAAGGACGCTTGGACTTGGACCGATTGTCTCGATTTGGACGATTCTTCATCTCCCTTCGAGATTAGTCGAACATCAAGGACAAGGGTAGAAGTTTCCTCGTCCGTCTTCGCAAGAAACTGCGGTCACCGTATACTCGATCTTGAAGCTATTGCGAGCCTGAATCTCGAGAATGTACTGCGCCTGCGGGGTCATTTGCATCATGTTGCCGTAGATTCCTGGATTGAGGTTTGCCTGAGCTTGATACGAAGGCATCCCCTGTACCACTCCCGACTGAACGAGCGGTTGCGCGTTCATCGAAAAGTATCCACCATCTTGGGTTGGGCCGTCGATCTGTCCGTTTTCGGCAGACGAGACCATATGCCCATTCTGATAGAGCCTCAAAGTCCAGTCGTCGTTCTTCTGATTGTTCGGGGTCAATTTACCGTGCACCCGAATCGTCTCGCCATTACTCATGTTGAACGTTGGAAGCATCATACGTGAGATACCATAGCCCCAGGACAATCGTCGTTGTTTCATCCGCGAAGCGATTCGGCGTTCGAACCGGCACATCGATCCGTTCTGTTGGATCGTGCCACCCGCGTTCGTGCATGCCGTCACCAGGCTCGCGTCTGATCGACAGACGTTCTGCAAGCGGATTTGATTGGCCGCGCAGTTCACTAGATAGGGTGAATTCGGATTGATCGGCATTCCGTTCGGACCGAGGGCTTGGTTTTGAACCGCAGGCCCCGGGGTACCGGTGTTATTCGAACTTTTTCCGCATGCAGCAAGCAAAGCGGCAGATCCCATGAGTGCTAAAGCGAAAATTCTGTTCTTGTTCATAAGTTCATTCCTCTGGCTGATTCGCGTTTCCGTTTAAGCGGATTCCGTGCCAAAGGGTCACGAATGGGGACCAAATTTTTTTGCGTGTATTTTTAGGTATTTATTCCCAAGTGAGGAACGGATGATCCCGCGCGGACTGACCAAGGATTGAGCAGGCGGCTAGGCCCTGATACGATTCATCGAACTCGATCGGGTTAATCGCGGTCCACACGACCCCGCAACTTCTTCTTATCTGCGTGGCTTTTCTTCTCGGAAACACGCCGCTTTTGGGATGAAAAGGTCGCCCGAGTGGCCCGACGTACCTTCGGAACCTGAATCGCAGCTTTCAGCATCTTTACGAGCTTGTCGAAGCAGTCCTCACGGTTACGGGCTTGATCCCGGAATCGGTCGCTAGAAATCAGCAGATCCCCACCGCGCGTCAGCTGCGAGCCCAACCGTTCTAATAAGCGAGCGCGAACTTCTTCGTTCAGACTCGGGCTCGAAATGAGGTTCCAGCGCAACACGGCTTTGGTATTCACCTTGTTGACGTTTTGGCCGCCCGGACCGGAACTTCGGGCGTAGGTCAGCTCCACCTCAGAAAACGGAATTTGGATTGAACGCGAAATATCCAACATATTGATAAGAACGAGCCTAACGGAACTACTGACCGAACGCTCTGAAAAATATTCGATTACCGTCGCGGTCGTCTACGCGCGAGAGGCCGAGGACTTTGCCAAATACTTCAGGCAACATTGCTGATTTCCTGAGAAACCACGCAGACCACTTTGTAGAACCTGTTTTTATATTTACATATAATTTAATTATAGTTATTTAGTCGCAAATCTCTCTCATGATTGGACACTCTATGAAGTTTGCAATTTCGTTTTTGACTTTGATCGGCGCTATTTCATTTGCTTCCGCAAGTTGCCCGGAAGTGAAACTTCCGGCCTACTTTCAAGCAGTAGAAATCGCTCACCGCGCCGGCGCCGACATGGATCTTCAAGACAAAAACGGCAAGGGCTTCGGTAAGATCATTCAGAAGAAGTGGAAAGTTGCAGAGACTTTCGAACTCTATAATGCTCAAGATAAACTCGTAGCTACCGCACGAAAAAGACTTCTCTCCTTGGGTTCCACGATTGACATCAAAGATTGCAACGGTGTTATGATTGGTACGGTCCAGGAAAACATCTGGAAGAGCTTTTTCGGAGTTTTCTCGACCCAGTACACGATTCTAAACGGACGAACTCAGCTCGGTTCATCGCAAAAAGCGGAATTCTTCAGCACGAAGTTCACGATCACCAATGCGTCTAAACAGGAATCCTTCAAGATGTATCGCCGATCTCAGAGCTGGGTGAGCGACGTCTGGGAAGTGACCGTGACCAATGCAAATCTGATTGACTACCGTTTGATTGCGATGATTCCGGCATTCAAGACCTCCGCAGACAATCTTCGACGGACCGAAGCCGTCTTGGACATCATCAACGAAGTCTTGAAATAGGCGACACGAATAACCTACGCACCAACCGAAAACGTGATGCCGCGCTTGCGCATCCGATCGAACTTGGCACGTTCAAAACGATAGAGCACGGGGGAACGGAACTTGACGTTCTTGAGCTTCCTGAGCTCTTTTAAGAAATCGTAGGCCTGAATTTTTTTTCTAAAATTCCGTTTATCGAGCGTTTTATCCAAAACAGCTTCGAAAAATTGCTGAAGTTGCTGAAGTGTAAACTCGACCGGCAAAAGATCAAACGCGAGTGGTTCGTATTGGATTTTTGACCTGAGTCGCTCGAGCGCCCGTTCGACGATCTGCGCGTGATCAAAAGCGAGCTTAGGAAGTTTCGAAACGGGAAACCATCGCGCATTCTTGGCGTCGCTGCCAGCCTTGAGATTTAAACCTTGGGCTCGCACCAGTGCGTAATACGCAACACTGATGACGCGGAATCTTGGATCCCTCTTCGGAGCACCATATGAATAGAGCTGCTCCAAATAGACCGTCTCCACTCCCGTCTCTTCTTGAAGTTCCCGATATGCGGCTGACTCTAGATCCTCGCCTTCGGTGACAAATCCCCCGGGCAAGGCCCACTGGCCCACGAAGGGCTCAAACGCACGTTCGATCAAGAGCAGAAAAAGCTGCCCTTCTTCGTATCCGAAAACCACTGTATCTACGGCTACCGAAATCTTGACGGGTTCGGAAAATGATTTTTCGCCCATATTTTTGATCTTAGCCTGATCGCGTGAGACACTACAAGTAAACGATATGATTAACGAAATAACGCTCCGCAATTATTCTATCGACTTTACTTAGTGTACTTAGTACACTAAGTAAAAGGTGAAACTAAAAACATGCTCCTCCTGAACGGTCATCCTCTCAAAATCACGCATTTTCCGGATCGAACCTCACAGGTCTGGAAGCTTCCGAACGAACTCCTCGACGCTCCTGACTACTGGGTTCGCTGGGAGTTCTCCGATGAATCCGAACTCGTTCACCTCGCACAGTTGAAAGCACTATTAGACCTCGCAGGTCATAAAACCAAGCTCGAGATCAATTACCTCCCCTACGCAAGACAGGATAAACCCGTCAGTAACGAAACAACTTTCGCGCTTCGTCCCTTCGCGACTCTGATCAACAGCCTCCGGTTCGACGAAATAGTAATACTCGATCCGCATAGCTCTGTTGCGACCACACTGATCGAGCGCGCACGCGCCATTTATCCCACTGAAAAAGTCGGTCAAGTCGCGAAACTCCTTTCGATCCACCTACTCGCCTACCCAGACAAAGGCGCACGCGATCGATACGGAGCCATCTATTCGTCGCCCTCGATTTACGGCGAAAAAGTCCGCAACCAGAGCACCGGTAAGATTGAATCCTATGCGGTGGTCGGCGATCCGAGCGGCCAGAAGGTCCTGATCGTCGATGACATTTGCGACGGCGGAGCAACCTTTTGCGCTCTCGCACGCGAACTACTCGCCAAAGGCGCGACTGAGACTCACTTGTTCATTACCCATGGTCTATTTACCCAAGGCTTGGCACCGCTTTTACAAGCCGGCATTCGTCGTATCTTCACTGCACGCGGCGAGGCAATCCAAAGCGACAACACGATTCAATACCAGGAGTACCGTTCATGAAATCGATGATCATGCCCATTCTTTGTGACTTCTATAAAATTTCCCACCGTGCGATGTATCCACAGAAAACGGAACTCGTGTACTCCACCTGGACACCGCGCGCAACTCGTATGAATGACGTCGACCACGTCGTTTGGTTCGGCGGCCAGGCGTTCATTCAAGAGTACTTGATCGAGCTTTTTAGCGATCATTTCTTCGCGCGACCCAAAAAAGACGTCATCGCCGAATACGTCCGGGTCATCAAGCATACGTTGGGCGACGCCAACCCCGATACGAAACATCTCGAAGAGCTGCACGATCTCGGTTACTTGCCGCTTTCGATTCACGCGCTTCCAGAAGGGACTCGCGTTCCCTTGCGCGTGCCGGTGCTGACGATCCAAAACACTCATCCCCAGTTTTTCTGGCTGACGAACTTCATCGAGTCCCTGGCGTCCGCAGAACTCTGGCAGCCTTCCACGAGCGCTACGATCGCGCACGAGTACAAAAAACTCCTGTCCCATTACGCTCAAGAAACGGTCGGTGATGCCGGTTTCGTTCCGTTCCAAGGCCACGATTTCTCGATGCGCGGCATGAGCTCCCTACGCTCGGCAATGTTAAGCGGTCTAGGTCATCTCACGTCGTTCGTCGGGACGGATACGATCCCAGCGATCACGGCCGCTGAATACTACTACGGCGCCAATATCGAAAAAGAACTCATCGGCACCTCGGTTCCCGCAACCGAGCACAGCATCCAGTGCGCGTACGGCGACGATTTTGCGTACCTCGATCGCATGTTGAGTGTCGTTCACCCGAATGGCATCGTATCGATCGTTTCCGACGGCTACGATTTCTGGGACGTCATTGGACGAGTCATTCCTGCACTCAAGGACAAGATTCTCGCGCGCAAAGGCGGCATGATCGATAAGGTCGTTATTCGTCCGGATTCGGGCGATCCGGTACTCATCATCTGCGGCGACCCCAGTGCACCAGAAGGATCGCTTGCGCGCAAAGGAGCTGTGCAAGCGCTTTGGGATATCTTCGGCGGTACCAAATCCGCGCAAGGCTTTCAGGTTCTCGACTCCCACATCGGACTCATCTACGGCGATGCCATTACCCTCACTCGTGCAAAAGAGATTCTTCGTCGCTTGAGAGAACAAGGATTCGCTTCCACGAATGTCGTATTCGGCATCGGTTCCTACACGTATCAATACAACACACGTGATACGTTTGGATTCGCGCTCAAATCCACACTCTGTGTGATCGATGGGCAAGAGAAGCAGATCTTCAAAGACCCAAAGACTGACGATGGCACCAAGAAGTCTCAGAAAGGCCGTGTGGCCGTGTTTCAAGACGGTAAGTCCTATCGATTCCAAGACGGTTATGCACTGAATGCAGACGTTCCAGGCAACCTGCTTCGAGAAGTGTTCCGAGACGGCAAGTTCATCGTCAAAGAAAGCTTCTCGCAAATCAGAGAACGGATCTCGGCGTCCTAGTACCCGAAATCAAAAACTAAAAAGGCGGTTCGGGTCATTCACCTGAATCGCCTTTTTTTTCGCGAATCATTGTATCCCATCTGGCAACATTTTTTTGACACTAATTGAATCCGTTTCATAAGGACTGCAGAAATTCCGATCAGTTTCTATGGTCCGCTACCTAGTGTTTTTCTTTTTATTTATCGGAATCGCTGGAGCCGCTCCTGATCCAGTACTGGACCAGCGTGACCGCTTTGAATCCATCGGGCTGAGAGCCCGAATGGTCGGAGGTCAGCGTCATGGGTACCTCCAAGTGGATCAATTTTATACCGACTCTGCTCTGAAAAAAGTCGTGTTCCTAATCGAAATTCCGAAATCCATTCCAGAGTTCTCCAAACCACAGTCGGTAAACTCTGGCGCCGCAACGGTCGTTTACACTCAGGGACGATACTTCCTCACCTACGCAATCGCGGAAACACCGGCGAAATCATTTCAACTACTTGAGCAATTCAAATCCCGCGCAGTCGCATCCATTCGACCCTGGAAACGACTTTTTTCAATCTCCTCTGCTTACGCCGAACAAACGTCACCGCATTGTTCGGCCGGAAACCTGGGTGCGGCCGCATTTCCCGATATCGAGGAATTGAAAAATCTCATCTTCCAAGACCCTTACCTTGCTCGAGCGTTCGCTTGCCTTGAGGGCGTCGTAGCTGGAATCGGTGATTCAACTGTGGGAGCCGTCAAAGACTCCCTCGGAATGATCCACAAAGTGATCGTCGGCCTATCCGATCCTCAGGCCGCCCTCAGCGACCTGGGTAAAAAATGGGAAAAGGTGAAATCGTTTTTGAAAAACGTCCAAGACGAAGTAGCCAAGATGGTCGATGGCATCATCGCACTGCCGGGCGAGGCAAAAGCTCAAATACTCTGCAACGTAATCGGAAGTTTGGGCACTGACGCGCTCATCACTGCCCTGACCGAGGGAGCCGGTGCTGCGAAACTCGTAGTAACGATCAAGAGTTATACGCAAAAGCTCACCAAGCTCCATCGATTAGCAAGTCTACTAAAGCGCGGATTCAATGGACTCGACAACCTGTTTAAGAATGGAAATTTCATCAAACGTCTCGTAAAGGGCAATGTTCCAGATGAAGAGATCGAGTTTCTCGCCCATTTGGAAAAAAGCGGCATGACCGAAGTCGCCGGCCGATTTGCGGGGTGCGCGCTATGAGGATCGCTTGCGCATTTCTTGCCTGCGTCTTCTTGCCGGTTTCCGTAACGAACGCAGGACCGCTCTATGAGAGCTGTCGAAGCCTCGATGGCATCAAACCATTTTTCGAAGAAGGCAAAGAAACCAAAAACTGGATCGAACTCTACCGTAAGAACCGCGCCGCGGGCCTCGGCGAACCGAACATTATTTTCAAATCGTTGGAACAAGCTCGAGAGTTCATCCTGAAGAGCCCGGGCATCAACCTAAAAAAAGAAGGCATCGATTTCTCGGACTACACGAAGCTCGAACAAAGTTTTGGTACCATGGATAAGAGTATTTTCTACGGAAAACCTGTGGGCTGGATGTCACGTAGCCCCGATGGCCATCAATACATGAAATACCGCATCGACTATGAACCTCTCGACGCCGCTCATCCGAACGCGCGAGGACTTCACTACAACGTCGATGGAGTCGTTAAGAATCAAAACGGAACTTACGAAAAGGTAAAACTCTCCGTCCAAATCCCCACGCCTTGCGCTCCGCACTGCACGAACGAGCAAATCTTAAAAATCACGAAAACCCTGCTCGATCGTCCGACTAAGATCCGGGGTGATCAACTACAGCTTGGAAGCTCGGGAAATCCCGAAGAGGACGAAGAAGTATCCGAAGATCAGCGCTGGTTCCAAAAGATGAAAGAAGAAGCGGAAGAAAATAGGAAGAAGCGGTGAAGAATACACGGAAGAATTCATTTCGACCATACGGCGCTATTGGGCTATCGATCCTAAGCCTGGGTATTCTGCCGCCTCGAAACGTTCATGCCGATACCGGAGTCTTACAAAGCTTTCAAACTTGCGCGACCGAGGTGGTTGACTCCGGAGCGCAGCGAGAACTCGTGCGCACTCTCGGCAAGAGTTGTCCGTCAACGAATACACCTCTAAATAGACACCAAGAATCGATCATTCGTAGAACTGTCCAGGTGATTCAATCCAGCGACTGGCCACGAACCGTGAAGAAAATTGCGGTCGTCTACGATCGATTCCTAGATGAACGTACGGCAGCGCTGAAACGCTCAGACCAAGAACTCAAACGACTTGAGGCCAAAGACTCCGATACGATAGCCGCGGAATTGACCGAGAAATTCACCCGCTTCAACCAACTTTGCGCAAAATTCGGAGACGTCCTCAGGAAAAGCAGCGAAAATGCGTCAGAAGTCAGAGAAAAGAATCAGATGCTGGCGGCCGAAGCCCTGCGCACCATGATTGAAAACGACCGTGTGGTGAAGCTTTTCATGTCGACCGAAACGATGCTTTCGCACACGCGCCTACTTCACGATGGGAACTTAGGGTTCCGTCACTGCGCGGAAGGCAAACAAATTTTCACGTCGGTCAGTGGCGTCGGTAAAAAGTTGATTTATGGTTCGAGCGTTCGACTCATGCAGAAGGAACTCCGTGAGCGGTGGGAAAAGGAATCCGATAAAATCACCGGCGGCCAAGCCATTGTCGCCCAACACAAGTCAATCGTAGATGCCGCAGGAAAAAAGAACGTCGCCGGAAATCCAGCGACCGGGGCGATACGATGGATGAACTCCGTGAATGCCGCGATGGGCTCGGAAATGGCCGACTATCCGGAGGCGATCGCAACGATGCTGTCGGATCCTCGCACCAAGGATCCAGCCGTTGCTAGTATCCTCTGTACGGCGCTAAGCGAAGCCAATGTACGCAAAACTCAAATGATGGTTGTGGGCACGGTGGGAGCCATCGGCGTAGGTCTGCTTACCGGCGGAGCAGGTACCGCTATAGGAATGACCGCGACGGGAATCGCGCTTGCCGAAACTGGACTGGGTGCCGTCTATGGTTTGATAGCGCTCCAAATTCAACAATCGAATTCCCGGGCGCGCCTCGCCGGATCAAACATGCTCGGTCTATTGACTGACGAGAGCATGGAAAACGTGCTCAGCGACGAACTAGTAGAAGGATACAAGTCGATCGCTATCGACTTAGCGTTCTTCGGTGTCGGCAAGGGCCTCGGCAAAGTCCTTTCAAAGGTCGGATCCGCAGCCGAAGTCCGTTTCGTTCGTTATCTAGCGAAACAAAAGGGCCTCGGTGAAAACGAGATTGAACAGCTGTTAGTTGCGCTAAAAAGTGCCTCCAGTGGTGAAAAGGCGCAGCTTGCAAAAGAGATTTTTAAAGCCGCCAAGAGCGGTGACGGTGTTCGACTAGAAAAGGCACTAACGAAATTCAAAAGCGGAGGTCTGTCCGTCGAACCGCCGAAAACCGTCGTTCAGGCTTCGACTGACGTACCGCCGTCTCCAACGAAAGTGAACGGAAAACGGACCGGCATTGATGGACCCAAGCCAGAAGAACCTGGTTTCCGCGAGATGAAAGAAGACCTCGTTGTTTCGGTCGATCCCTCGGCTGGACCTGACATCAAAAAAGCGGCCGCCGAACTGACGGAACTCCGGAAAAAAGCCTATCGAGAATTCAGCGAGCTCTTCGGCAACGACGTCCCTCCGTCCGTGCAGCGCCTGGCTAATATCGCTCACAACGTACCGACGTGGCTCGACGAAGCCAAAACGATTTTGAATCCGAAAAAAGCCCAAGCCATCGCCGCTCTTCGAGAAGAAATGCAAGCAAAGCTCGTTGAAAAACATCGAGCAGCGCTCACTACCGAAGCAAAACGAATCGCACAGCTTAAAGGCGTAGATTGGGAAAAACTATCAGAGAAGGAAAAAGAAAAACGCATCGCCGACGCCGCATCTTCACGAACGGAATCCGTGCTTTTAGAAATGAAAGGTCAAGGGGTTCTGGGAACGGACGCCCGTATTCCAAGATCACTTCAACCGCTTACTTACGAGAATGAAAATGAGATCGAGCGCATCCTAAAGGAAGACGGCTTTTCCGAGGAGACATTTAATGCCCGCGGAATAGATATGGGAGTGACCGAAGCAGGCGGCTGTAAGGTCTACAAAACGAAATCAGGCGAAACGTTCATCATTAAAAGCAGCAGACTTTCGACAAAAAAAGAGGCCGCCGCCTATGTGGTTAGCAATCAGATAAAATTCGGAAAAGTTGCGCAGACAGAATTGATCGAGATCGACGGTAAAGTCTACTCAGCTCAAAAATTCATCGATACGAAAAAAGTGCGCGTGATTGGGAAAGACGGCAAAGAAACTTTGATGAATCTGTCTGAAGTGGTCTCCAACAAGACACCGGACGATATGGTCCTATTCGACTTTTTGATTGGAAATATCGATCGACACCGGACCGGCGGACATAACTTCCTTGTGCAAACAAACGAAACTCTCCCCGAAGTGATAGATTTGAGAAAAGGGCCTTTTTATCTAAAAGATCCGAAGTTCATTGCGATCGATCACGGGCTAGCGTTTTATGACAACGACATCGGTAAGTTTGTGAATCAATACGGCACGACGGGCGGGCCAGAAGATAAGGTCTTAAAAGATCAGCTCATGAACATGGCGGCAAAGAATCCAGAGTTTATCAATCATCTCAAGGCTTGGAGCCCTGAATCTATTCAGCGCGACCTAGGTGGTTACCTCAAGCCAGAACAAATTGAGGCGGTTATCGCTCGTCGGAGAAACCTGATTAACTACTACGATATTCTGAACCATTAACAAGAAAGAAGACCCGGGCACAACAGACAGTCACGTCAGCCAGTTACTTGCCTCAGCAACCGCAAGAAGCATTCGTTCACTTGGCACGAAATACGTTCAAGAATCCTATGTCCGAATGTATATCAACTTAACTATTCCATAAACGTTATCGCGATGGCATTTGATTGCGTAGCCACTTTTGCCGGATTAAGCCTCAAAATTTCTTCGTTCAATAAGGTCGCGAAAGCGACCCAGATAAAATAGGGAACGAAGAGCCTAAAGGCTCGCCGATCGACCTTCCTTGCCGCAAAACAGAATATCGCGATGGATACCAACAGGGCCAAGATGTCGAGCAACGCCAGGTCGGGTCTTCGATGCCGAAAGAAAAGTTCAGACCAAGCTGCATTGAAAACCAGTTGCGCGCCCCAGGCGGCCAACGCGATATTTCGGTATTTCGAATGTTCCGATAGATAGATCATTGCACCCGCGACGGCGATCGCGGCATAGAGCAATGTCCAAGCGATCGGAAAAGCCTGCGGAGGTGGTTGAAAGAACGGCTTTTGCAAACCGGGATACCAGTCCAACAGTCCCGACTGCGTAGCGAGTGTTCCAAGGAAACCGACAAAAACCACCAATCCAATGAACAACGTGTATACAATAATTTTCTTTTTCATCGGGTTCCAAATCTTTCTACCGAGAGTGTATCAGGTCCTTCGGATCATTAGGTATTTTGACTCGATTTAAAAGGCTGCAAAAAGGCAACCGGACCCAGCACAGGGAATTACGCCCCAAAAACTCTTCGTTCGAGTTGGATCAATAAGTGCACGAACATTCAGAAAGGGGAACTTATGTATCCAACAAAAAACAGTCTTCCGGAAAAAATTCGAATCCAAATCAGCGGACTATTGCAGGAGCACCTTTCCAACTCGATCGACTTGGTTACTCAAGCCAAGCAAGCGCATTGGAACGTCAAGGGTCCCGACTTCATCTCACTTCACGAACTCTTCGATAAAATCGCTGAGGATGCCGAAGAATATGTCGACCTAATCGCCGAACGAATCGTCCAACTCGGCGGGACGGCGGAGGGTACACTACGAATCGCAGCCAAGCGTACGAAACTGCCTGAATATCCCATCGATATCTCGGCCGGGCACGCCCACGTCAACGCACTCGCGTACACTCTTGCCAGCTACGGTGAGAATGTCCGCAATGTGATCACTCAGGCCGACGAGCTGGTCGACAAAGATACAGCAGATATTTTCACGGAGATTTCCCGCCAGGTGGACAAATACCTCTGGTTCGTAGAAGCCCACGTACAGGCTTCTCGCTAATACGAAAGGATCTTATGCAAACCTATTACTATTGGAATGATTTGTATTCGGGATGGGGCTGGCTACTTTGGTTCGGCGTCGTTTTCCTACTCTTTTCGAGCGTCGGAAACTGGGGTTACACCTATCGCGCTCATAGAAAACTTTGGGACGGTTCGACGGCTAAAAACGCGCTCGATATTCTGAACGAGCGGTACGCCAAGGGAGAAATCAAGCAAGATGAATATGCGAAAATAAAATCCGATATTCTTCTCGATAGTAGTTCCAGTCGTAGCTCAAAAGATCGTATCAGCCTCTCCGCGAGAAAAGGGAGCACTCCATGAGATCAGGAGCAGAGTGAAATCCTGCATGGAGCGACGGGTTTTTTGAATGCTGCCAGACACGGCGACTACTGGGACTCGTTCGAATGCTGAGATTTTGAGTTGAAAAAAGTGGTGCCCAGGAGAGGACTCGGCCACTACAGTCAGTCGCATCCGCTCCTTCCTTGCGTAGCCTCCCCGTCGCATTCTGAGTCGCGCATCGTGCGCGACTCTCCTCGCCAGACATGCCACTGGCATGTCTAGCGCGATCGAATGCTGCGCTTCGAGTCCTCTCCTGGGCACAAGCCCGAGAACTGCTAAATGATCATTTTTAAAATGAGATTTGTGCGACGACTAAATCTTGAGAATTGGTGCCCAGGAGAGGACTCGGTCTTCCCGCGCATTCACTTCACGTGAATGCGCCCCAGAGCCGGGGCCGTTCGCTAAGTCACGCATCCTGCGTGCCTCTCCGTGCGAAACCGCTTCGCGCTTTCTCACGGCCGCTCTCTCCTATTCTCGTCCTCTCCTGGACACCACTTTTTTCAACTCAAAAGATAAGCGAACGTTAGCGACCGTGCCCTGGATGGGTGGATAGGTCGCGTAAGGAGCTTAGATTTTGAGTTGAAAAAAGTGGTGCCCAGGAGAGGACTCGAACCTCCATGCTTTCGCGCTCGCCCCTGAAACGAGTGTGTCTACCAATTCCACCACCTGGGCATCTATGACAGGGAATCCCTGATTTACCAGGCGATTGGTCCGGACGGAAGCTTAAAAATAGGAGCAAGAGGGCTCATTTTCGTATGTAACTCTCACGCGCCAGACGATCAAAGGCCCAGGATACGCCGTATGAGCGATTTTCCGCCCGGTCCACACCGTGGCTATGGTACGGTGCGCCACTATGCGGTTCAGCCTTATTTTACTCCTGATCGGCACATTCTCCGGCGCTCTCGCGTCTGATGAGAAGACTAAAACGATCTCGCTATTCTCACCTCATCGAATTGAGAACAAGCAAGACTCTCAAGTCGCCATCCTCGTCGGTTGCCGTGTGGTCGTCGAACTCGACGAAAACGGTGAAGAGGCCTCGCCGGAGGAAACGCCCAAGAAGTTCCAGGACTGCCCTAGTTTCCAATTCTTCCGCGAACGCACCGAAGTGAACGGCGAGAAGAAATACACACCCTACGGCTCTCGAAGTTTTACGGCGGAAAAACTCCCCGAGGCACTCGATGCCGTTCGCTCCGGCTCTGCATTTAAACGCTGGGCTCAGGACGCAAGCCTCTGGGAGGGCGGCATCGATACTCATAACGGTAAACGACTTTTCCCCCGCTCTCCGGCTTGGATTCAGTCGGTTACCTCTGCGATCACCACTGCCGTCCAGAGCGTTCTATACACCGGCGTGGACGCTATTACGCTCACGACGACCTACTTCTTCTTCGAAGGCTCCCGCATTCGTGACAAAAAACGCCGAAAATCACTGGAATACCTCATCCAGACCGAATCAGTCCAAGAACCTTCGGAACCGCTGCGTCTCAAGAACAAGACTTTTGAGAAGCTCGAGAAATTTCTCGCGGATACGACCTTCGAATTCGAATCCCCTTTTAGCGAGTAATCGAAGTAATATAAGAGACATCAAAAACTAAAACGCCTCTCCGAGGAATCTGGTGAAAATCCAGAACTGTGCCGCAACGGTAAGTTCGACTAAACCGTCGAATAAGTCCGGTCATCGGAGAGGTCGAACTATCCCGAGCAGGACTCATTATGAAACGTCGCCTACTTCCGTCCATTTGTATTGCCCTCACTCACGTAGCTCCATCGATCGCCGCCGAACTTGAACTTGCCCCGATCGAAGTCGATGCTCGTTCGCTAAAAAACGATTGGGACCATGGAACTTGGATCGATTCCGAATCCATCGAGTCGACCGAAAGTCGCGACATTGGAAATGTTCTTCGCCAGAAATCCGGGGTCGATTACCGATTGAAGGTCAGCGGCCTCACCGGTTTTTCAATCCGCGGCAGCCAACCCGAACACGTCCTCGTGCTCATCGACGGCGTTCGTATGAACGATCCAAGCGGCCCGAACCGCGCGTTCGATTTTTCACGGCTGAATCCCGCCCTCATCGAAAGCATCGAGATCATCAAAGGCCCGGCCTCGGTTGCTTACGGATCGGATGCGCTCGGTGGCGTCGTCCTCATTCGCACCAAGGGACGGTCGGGCTCGTTATTGGATCTCGATATCCAGGGCGGAAGCTACGGCACGTTTCGCGGGAGCGCTACCAGCAGCCGAACTTATTCGAAGAACTTCTCTCTGTTTTCGCAAGTTTCCTACGAGCGTGCAAACGGCCCATCGCAAGCCAAGGTCGCGAATGGAGAAGACGACGAATCCTCAAACTTGAACGCCAATCTCGGTATCAAAGCCGAGACCGACGACTCCAAAACTTTTTTTGAGCTGAGTTCAGCCATGAACCGCAATCAGCAAGAGATCGACGACGATTCGTTCACCGACGACCTCAACTACGAAGGAGAGTCGGATCAGTGGGCCATCCGAACAAAACTCCGCCACCTCTGGGACGGAAAACAAGAGACCACGCTTCTCGGCGGATTCGTAGCCACCAGCCGTGATTACTACGACCAAGTGGGAAGCGGCGATACTTTCGATGGAACCGAGCACCACCAGGGTCGCACCTACCAAGCCGAGCTCATTCATAACGTTGATCTATCCTCCATCTCAGACGGAACCGAAGTCATGGCGGGCGCGGAATGGAATGGCGAACGCTACAAGCAAACTTCACCTACTGCGACGTCTGATATTCCCTGGGTCTCGCAGTACCAAATTGCTCCGTTCGCCCAAGTCACTGCACGTCTCGCTCCTTCGATTCAACTGGTCGGAGGCGGTCGATTCGTCACAAATGACGTCAACGAAACTGCGTTCACGGATCGCGCGTCTCTCCAGTTTCGCGTCGATCCGACGAGCTATTTAGAGCTTAAAACGGGTTCTGGATTCAAAAGTCCGTCGCTCTATCAGATCTATTCGCCGACTTACGGCAATACAAATCTCAAAAACGAACGTTCCCGCTCATTCTCCCTCGGGTACGAAAACGGCTCATTCTCCACGGCCGTTTTTCAGACGGACTACCAGGACATGATGGGATATGACAGCGCCACATTCCGTACGATCAACATCGGTGAAGCGCGCGTCCGAGGTTTCGAATCCGAGGTTCGAGTACCAATCAGCACTTCGATCACGATTGCTCCCCACTACACCTACCTCTCCTCTCGCGACCTCACCAACAAACGAGAACTCGCCGGCCGTCCTCGTCACAAAGGCGGAGCAAGACTCCGTTATTTTCAGGACCAATTCCAATTCAGCGTCGAGCTACTCGCCAAGAGTGACCGATTCGACGACACGCGATTCCCGCGCACCGCTGGATACGCGATCATGAACCTCAGCGCTGAATATTTTGTCGATTCCTTAAAGAAACTCGCGATTCACGGACGCGTCGATAATTTGTTCGATCGTGATTATATGGAAAAAGTTGGATACACATCACCAGGTTTGAGCGGCTACCTCGGTATTCGCTACCAAGCTCTCTAGATACGCTCCTCTGAAAAGCAAAAGGCCTGGCGGGATTCCCTGCCAGGCCTTTGGTTATTTTAGTCTCATTCAAATCACTTCGGAGCTTCGACCGCAGGCTTGCCGCTCGCGCGCGCTACCGCTTTCAAAAGCATGTAGACCGCAAACGCGACAATCAGGAAATCCAGAACGCCGTTGATGAAGATGCCGTAGTTGATCGTCGGCACGCCTGCTTTTTTGGCTTCCGCGAGATTAGCGAACGTCTGGTCCGAAAGATTGATGTAGAGGTTCGAAAAATCAACCTTGCCGAGCAGAAGTCCGATCGGAGGCATGATGATATCGTTGGTCATCGAAGTCACGACCTTGGTGAACGCACCGCCCAGGATCACACCCACGGCCATGTCGATCACGTTCCCTCTCATGATGAACGCTTTGAATTCTTGAAACATATTCCTTGTCTCCTCTGTATGAACTACTTTTAGAACTTTGCCACGAGCGCGGTCGTGAGAACCGTGTCTGACTTCTTCGCGACTCCCGGAGCCGGCATACCGTCGTAACGAACCAAGTATCCCGTTTTAACCGAGAAAACAGAATTCATCATCGCGTTCAAAGACAACTCGGTATTCACGAGGTAGTCCTTGGATTCCGTGAAGTTCGGCAAATACTCGATCCAGTATTTCGTCGAGACCGACGCGTTCCACTTTTTCTCGATCTCGGTGTACGCCCGTGCGTAGTGGAAATTTTTGCTGATCGCGACGGAGTTCTCTTTTGTGAACCGGTAACCGAGTTCGGCGAACCAATTTAAAGTGTCATCTTTGACGATAAAGTATTTGCCGCCAAGGTCGGTGTTGTACCGTTGCTTGATGCTCTGAAACCGGTCGCCCAATACCGCTTGCCCGACGAAGATCGAGAAACTCTCATTGAGAGCGCGCTCGTAACGAAGCCCAAGATTCCAGTTTTTTGCGTTCGTCACTCCCGAGTTTTTGGAAGTCAGGTATCCAGCCGTAAGAACCACGCTGTTCGCGCCAAGTGTATAGGCGCTTTTGTCTTTTGCGCTCAAGGTCGACACTTTCGTATTTCCGCTCGTTAACACGTATCCGAGTTCGGATTCGCTCTTCAGCCCATCTTCTCCCCAAGCCATTGTGATCGCCAAAAGTGGCGCCAATGCTACCAACCAACGTTTCATGTAATCCCTTTCAGTTGTCCGCTTCCTAACGAACAGACACGAGTTCAATGATGAAAATGCTAATCTATTTGGCTAGTCGACTTTAGACTGAACATCAAGCTAAAATCCGTGAACATCAACGAGAGAGGCGCGTCACAATTTGGATAACTTAACTCATACGCTGATCGGCGGAGCTTACTTTTCGCTCTTACCTAAACGACTTCGCACTAAATCCGCATTCGTCTCCGCGACGATCGCAAGCAATCTTCCGGATATCGATGTTCTGCTGAGGGCCATTCCCGGAAAAACGCATTTTGATTACCTCATCCACCATCGCGGATACACACACACGTTTTTACTCGCGCTACCGTTCGCATTCGCCCTAGCTTGGATGATCCATCGCTGGATGAAAGATCAGGTCCCAAAACTCACGCTCACCCTCATTTCAATCGGGGCCGTTTTCCTGCATTTTTTTGCGGATTACTGGAACGACTACGGGATTCACCCATTCTCGCCATTTTGGAATCAGTGGTTCTATGGTGATTCGATTTTTATCGTCGAGCCCTATCTCTGGTTCACGCTACTACCGATGATCGTCAGCATTATCATCTCGAAACCAGCCAAGAGAACTTTTCAGTTCATTTTCGTGCTCGCATTCGGATTGCTCTGGTTCAGCGATGCGGTTGCGCTGGTACCGGCCATCGCCCTGACCGTGACAGCGATCTTTTGGTCGATCTATTTCTACCGACCTCGCAAGACTTGGCCCGCGGTGGTTTTTTGCGCCGCAGTTATCGGACTATTCTTCGTGAACTCGCATCAGGTAAGAAATCTCATTCGAGCACCACTCACACAAGCGGGGCAAGTGCTGGACATAGAATCTGCTCCCGCCCCCGGCAACGCGTTTTGTTGGCGATCAATAGCGCACGTTCGGAATGGAGATCAAAACTTGATCGTGTTCTCCCAGGTGACTCTCTGGTCGTTGCCGCTCTCATGTAAATTGGCCCGCTCGACGCCGCAGACGGCGCCATTTCATGCGTTCACCGTTGAGACCAACGACCCACGTATCAATTGGCTGGGAGTACATTTTTTCAAACAATCGGAATTTGATTCGTTGGCCGAGCGCAGTTGCACGTTTCGTCGATTGCTCGGTTTCGCGAGATTCCCGTTCTTCAAAAAAACGGGACCGGATCAATACGTCGCGGGAGATCTCAGGTACGATCGCGAGCCTGGATCCGGATTTTCAGAAGTCGAGTTCGCACTCCCCGACGACTGCGGAGGTAAAACGTCGCCTTGGAATCCGCCATTCAAACGGTGACTATTTGATATCGAGTTCGATTTCAGAAACATCGAATGGAACTTCGTCCATTTCATCTCGTGCCATCGGATCTTTGGGGGCGACAGAGTCCTCGGTCGCTTTGCGTAAGCGAGTATTCAGCTCTCCATTGAGCGCCCACAGAAGTTTTACGCAGATCTGCGATTCTTGACGAAGCAGCGCGAGAAACTCTTTGCTATGAAGGGTAATCGCAACGACGGCAGACGATGCCATCACAGTCGCTGACCGTGGTGCGCGATCGAAAATCCCCATCTCACCGAATACGTCGCCTTTGCCACGCGAAACAATTTTGACTTCCTTCTTCAAGACATCGGCTGTTCCCTCAGCGATGATGTACATCTCATCACTCGGGTCGCCTTCTTTGACCATCGTCGATCCCTTATTGAATCGTTTGAGTCGCGCGATCGACAGCACTTTGGTGACCTCTTGATAGCTGAGGTACTTGAAAATCGGAATCTTCATGATGATCTCAGTTTTCTTGAGCACGTCGATCACATCATTACGAGGAGACTTTTCCTCGCCATCCATACGAACGACGAGTGCAGTGATATTGTCGCTGCCCCCCCGATCCTTGGCGAACTTGATGGCCTGAGTAGGAATCTGCTGCACGTCCTGACTGAGTAGATTACCCAGCTCGTTTTTGTCCGTGTACTTGTAAAGACCATCCGTACAGAGCAAAAACAAATCGCCAGGCATCGTCTCCACTTGAAGCGTATCGACTTGGATCGTTGGCGAAAGTCCGACCGCGCGGGTCAGGACGTTTCCTTGCGGAGATTTATGCGCTTCTTCAGGTTTGAGTATCCCGCGCTTGACCATCTCGACCGAATACTTGTGATCCTCGGTCAGTTGGTGAATTTTATCGCCACGCGAAAGATAGATGCGCGAGTCCCCCACGTGTCCGAGTACGGCGAAATCATCCAACTGAAGCAAGCAGACGACAGTCGTGCACATGCCTTTTTTGGTGATGTCGACTTCGGTCATCGCTTGAATTTTTTCGTTCGCTGTGACGATCGCGCGCTGAATGAGTCCCGCGATGATCGCGCGATTCGTGAGTGAACGATCTGAGTGATAGCGCTGAATGTAAGCTTTGCCCTCTTGGACTGTTTGCCGAAGAGTTCTCGCGCAGAGTTCCGAGGCCATTCCGCCCGCCGCGTGTCCGCCGACGCCGTCACAAACGACGAAGAGATTGAGATCTTCGTCCATCAGGTAGAAGTCTTCGTTCTCGTTCCGCTGTAGCCCGGCATCTGACAGGCCGTAACCGTTTGATTTCATATCTCAAAGTCTATCATGAATGTGTAATGACAGAAGACTTTCCGGACGTAAACGAGCGATCGAAAAATGACGCTCGTGAGGAGAAAAGAGCTAAAACTTAGGGAGTACCGTATTTCACCGGAACAGCGACCGTCGAATCCGTGAACTGGCCGTCGCCCAATTGCCCCTGCGTTCCAGCCCCCCAACAATACGCTCGCCCTTGCGCGGTGACGCCACAAACGTGGGAATAGCCTGCAGTAATATGGGTAAGCGCAGGGGCAGTAACCTGAGCCGGAGACTGTACAGTATTTCCCCAGCAATACACAGCCCCGCCGGTGGCCAAGGCGCAGGACTGATTTCCGCCGGCCGCGATTTCACTGATGTTTGTGGGAATCCCCGATACCCAAAGTGGTGAATCAGAGTTCGATGTCGAACCTTGACCAAGCTGACCGGCTGAACCTGCGCCCCAGCAGTACACGGTTTGATCAGTTCTCAAAGCACATGAATGGCTATCTCCGGATGCCACAGACTGAACGCTCGCCAGGTTGACCTCCACTGGGACCGCAGATTCCTGTAGTCCTGTGTTGGTTCCCAGCTGCCCTTGGTTTCCTTGGCCCCAGCACCAGAGTCCACCCGAGTTGTTCACGGCACAAGCGCCTTTGGCTCCGACGGAGATTTGGGTCGGATTCGTAAAACCGTTCGCTGCAGTCACAGTAACGGGAGTGGTATAGGTCCCGGTAGTAGAGACGCCTCCTCCGAGGGACCCATATTGATTGAGACCGACACACCAGGCTGTCCCGTCGTTCTTAACCGCGCAAGTTTGCTCATTGCCGACGTCGAGCTGAGTGACGCCTAAATGACCGACCGTGATCGGAGTAGTCGCGCCTGTCGTATTTCCATTTCCGAAATTTCCCTGAGCGTTGGATCCCCAGAACTTCTGGATACCGGGTGCATAGACGCTGGAGGTGTTTCCACCGGCGCTGATCGTTTCAAAATTAGAGATCGAATCCGTGAAAAGGGGCACTCCCGATTCAGGGAAACCAGCGGGAGAATGTCCCAGCTGACCGGCTCCGTTGTCGCCCCAACAACGAACATCTCCGTTATCCATGAGTACGCAAGTATGATTTGTTCCAGCATCAATACTGAGAATTCCAAATAGAACATCCGAGAGCACAATGTTACTCGAAGAGATTTCACCGATATTCCCTGCGCGATCTTCTACCTGAAGGTACAGACTAATCGGGCTATTGATGGGCGAAGTGGGAGCTATCCAGAAATGGTTACCAGGCGCAGGTCGTCCGGAAGCGATCGAAATATAATTTGTTCCATCGTAGTACTTCAGATGGACCGTATTCGGTTTGATTCCGCCTGCGTCCGTTGCGGTCCACGCTACGTTGAACATTCCCTCGGCTGGCATGATCGAGGGAGGTTGGGCGTTCAGAGTGATCGTGGGGGGCGTATTGTCGAGCGTAAAAACGCCTGACATCGCTTCGGTGACTATGCCAAACCCATCCGTCACTCGAACCCGGATTTTAACGTTTGAGCTATTTCCTGCAGGCGGCGTCCATGCTTGAGTGTATCCAGTGTTCGCGGAAACAATCGTCGTCCAACTGGTTCCACCGTTCAAAGTATAAGCAACGTTCGTAGTCCACGTTCCTGGAGGAGGCAGATCACTGATCGTCCATGTAATACTGCGCGACGATGCACTACTGACGTATGCACCGGTCGCTGGCGAAGTCACGTTCACGACCGTCTGGTGGTTGTTGATGGTAAACGTTGAGCTCTCTTGGTACCCAACGTTGCCTGCCTGGTCTTTGGCAGACAATCGAATCCGGGCGCCCACTAACGTACTCATGGGAGCCGTCCAGGTATAAGCGCCGTCGTTCACCTCTTGATCAGCGATGAGAATCCAAGTCGTAGTCGACGGATTGAAATATTCCAGCTTGATCGGCTGAGTCGCTAATTGCATGTTATCGGTCGCGGTCCACGTAAGATTCACCGCAGTTCCAGCGGGAATCACTTGCGATGCGGTAATGCCGCTTAGATTCACGGTCGGATTTGTAAAAAAAAAAAAAAAAATGGCATCCGACTGATCGACCACGGGTGAGCCACCATTTGCATCGGTTACCGTCACTCGGACGAGTGACTGAGCATAGTTTCCAAGCGTAGTTAAAGGCGTCCAGTCATACGAATTCGAACCGGTGTTGGTTAATCCAGCAACGATCTGAATCCAAGTAGCGCCGTTATCCCGAGAGTACTCTAATTTTGCAAGTGACCCGGTAGCCGTTTGCTGAGACGTCCATTCTATTCTCGTCACCACAGAGTCCCGGATAAACTCTCCACCGTTCGGTGAGGTCAACTGCACCGCACCAAGCGCATCATTGGCGTCGGTATTATAGCAATCCACTCTTCGATTGCTTTTACCCGTTTCGGTGGCCGCGGAATAATCATCTTTCAAAGAAAGCGTCACATCACTCAGGATATCTGCCGAAACCTGGCCGATACTGTAGTAGTTGCCTTGAGGGTTCTCCTGCCAAGCAGGATTCTTCATCGCCATTTCGAGCAGACAGTCGGTAGCCTTGATCAGTCCGACCACTTGAATGACACGACCGACCCCCGTGGGAATCGATAGTTCAATCGAGGTATTCGGGAATACTCCGTCTTTGGGGATGATGGTCTGAGAAACAATTCCTGGGTACCCACAAGAGCCGCCACCTAAGGCGTCTTGTCGGATTTTATCTAAGTTCGTCCCAAATTTCGGGTTCTTGGATTCGATTCCCGGGCCAAAAACATTCACCAGTAAGCAGCTGAATTCAGTGAGCGTCGCCGGCAACGCGGCGCTGGACTCAAGCGCAGAGATGCGGCTCGATCTACGAACTTGATCGGGGAAATCGAAATGCAAACGAACCATCGATTCGCTGGGATTGCGAACCGAACACGAGCTCGCGATGGACGCGAGACCCATGAGACAAAACAAACTAACCGCTTGAAACCGTGCCATCCGTTGCTCGGTATTTTTCAATCACCGCTCCCGTGAGATCGACCTCACAATATAGCGTACCGGGGTTTGGTGTTTGCCTAAATAGATTATATTAAATAAACGTCAGGCAAATCGTTGACACAAAAAAAGCCCCGGCATTTCTGCCGAGGCTTCGATCATTCAGAATCATTGGCTATCGTGTTCGACGACTTTCTGTCGCCTCAAACACTACGCAATGATTAGTAGCGGTTGCCGCGTGGTGCGCCACCGAATCCGCCGGATGGGCGGTTTTCGCGCGGTGCCATTGGCTTGGCTTCGCTGATGTTGAGCGTGCGGCCGTCGTAATCCGCTCCGTTATACTTAGCGATCACGGCAGCGGCTTCTTCGTCCGTTGCCATTTCGACGAATCCGAAACCTTTGGAGCGACCCGTGTCGCGGTCCATGATGATTTTTGCGGATTGAACGGATCCGCACTCTGCGAACGTGTCGAGGAGCACTTGATCCGTAGCGGAGAACGGAAGATTACCGATATAAAGTTTTTTACCCATGAAAGACCTCCTTAAGGCCGGGTGCCACTCCGGAGGGTGGGGCACTATTGCCCGTCGAACCGAAAGAAGCAGAACAGTGATTTGCCTCGGCAAACTAACATAGGGAGCTGGACCGCGAAACCCGAAACAAAATTTAACGCGAAATCTCTTAAAATCCGCTATTGCTGATGCCATCTCACCATGACTCGCCGACGGATCATACGCCCCTCTACACCACCATTGAGCAGCTCGATCGTTCCCGTAGATTCGGCACCGATTCGAGATGCGCTGGTTCGGCGATATCGGCGCGCGCTCAAAGACGCCGAGCGAGAACGCCGTAAGATCCAAGTCTTTGAGGATGAAGGTAAAAACGCGTTCACCACTTGGCATATGCGCTGTTTTTTTCGAGACCTGAACGAAATCCGTGAAATGCACGACCGGATCTCTCACCTACGGCAAATTCTCCAGGCGATCGAACTGGAGTCGCTTTATCAGGGAATCTCTCGTCGCGCCGTCTACCCACTCGTTCAAAAACGTGTTGATCAAGGCTTAGACCCGCTGTCCGACGAAGCGCGAGCACATCACCGTGAGCACCAGGCGGAACTCGAACGTCAAGAACGTGAGCGCATGGCTAGACTCAGTGCCGGAGAACTCAATACCGAAGACGAGCAGGAATTTCGTCAAGAGTTCGAAGAAGCGCTCCGCGATCGTCTCGGACATCGAGTACATGCTCTCGACCCTGATGATGTCGAAGAGCTCTTTCACGACTATCTGGACGCGGTTTTCGACCGAGCGAGAACCGAGCGAGAACAGGAACGAGCACGAGAAGATGAGCCAGAGCCAGAACAAGAACCAGAACTAGAATCTCCTTTAAGGGAATCCCTGGATTCTGATGGATCGACGCCTCGAGGTCCCGCGCGTGTAAAACGGATTTATCGAGAGCTGGCGTTTAGACTACATCCAGACCTCAATCCAGCGCTGACGTCGCGCGAAAAATCCCTGTGGGGCGAAGTCCAAATCGCTTATGAGTCGCAAGACCTCGAACGACTTGAGATACTCCAGGGCCTTCTCGAAAATGTTGACGAGGCGAGTATCGAAAAAATCTCTTCACTCTCTCGAATCATGGAACTCACCGCAGAGGTTGTGCGAGAAATCCGTTCACTCAAAAACCGGATTAAAAATCTTCGACTCGATCCCGTCTATCGTTTCTGGAAAAACCGGGAAAACCCGAATCAACTCGGACTCCTTCAAAAAGAGATCGGAAGCGACTACCGCGAAGAAAAGGAAAACCTTTCTGGAATACTGAAGCAATTAGAACGGGAACTGAGACGCTTCTCAAAGCCAGCCCCTCCCTCACGAAGTTCATAAAATCGCTTGACGCGTTAAATCAAAACAGATTATTCAGGCACCGCCGCGAGGTCCTTCTCGTGGAACCAAAGGGGAACATTTATGAAACTTTCGAACTTAGCTCTCGGCGCGTTCGTCGTCGCCTCGATCGCGCAAGCGGGCCCGCCCGTTTATCTCAACCTCGGCCAAGCCGAAGCGTTCAATCTCAATACAGGTCGCTCTGTTGTCGTGACTTGCAGCATGCGGGGCGGGACTCCGATCGGAAACCGCATCCCGCTGGCTCAAGGCGAATCCACCACGCTCGATGTCGTCCGTAGTGGACGCACCGTTGTCTATTGTTCGGTGTTTGCACCGGTTCCGGGCCCAGTGCCGGTCCCTGTTCCACCGCCAGTACCGGTGCCTCCCCCGTTTGCTGGACGCGCCGAAGTCTTGATCTACAGTAGTTCTGATCAATGCTCGGGCACCGTAGCTGGATACGCGGTCCTGGTCGGTGGGCAAGACCTCACCCAGCAGTGCACGGCTCAACTGGCATCGGCCTCACGTTCGAATGCATGGAGCATACGCGTGAACAACACCTGTATCGATATTTCTGATACCGACGCACTATCCGCTTGTTTACAAACGTCCGTTCCTCAGCATCCGATGAACACGCAAGTCACTTTCTTCGGCAGCTCCGATCGTTGCTCAGGTGCGGTCTCAGCATCCAAGATCTTCTCGAACTTCCGCTCACAAGGCGAACAGTGTATGGATCTCAATCAGCTGGGGCGCCGCAATGCTTGGTCTGTCCGCGTGGCTGATCAGTGCATCGACGTCTCTGACACCGATGTGGTGTCTGCTTGCATGGGACTTCGCTTGCCGACGGTTCGTGAACCCGGTTCCGCAGAAATCAAAATCTTCGGAAGCTCCGATCAGTGCACGGGATCAGTCTCCGCCGTGGGAACGCTTCGCGCGGACATTGACCTCGTCGATCAGTGCTTAGGTCTCACTCGAGTATCCGGCTCTGAGAACGCTTGGTCGATCTCCGTCAATGGAGCTTGCCAAGACATCGCCGATACCGAGGTCGTATCTGCTTGCTTGAACGTTCGTATTCCAAGCCGTATACAGCAGCGCCAAGTCGTGTTCTTCTCGAACTCCGACCAGTGCTCGGGTGCCGTTTCGTCGGCCGCATATTTCGATGTGCGCTACTCGACATACAGTCAGTGCCAAGCACTGCGGACGGCACCTCGCGCCTCAAGAAACGTCTGGTCTGTCCGAGTGGACGATCGTTGCACGGACATCGCCGATACGGATCTGATGTCAGCGTGCGCGAGCCTTCGACTTTAGGAATCTAAAAGACACCTTCTGTTGCGAACCCCGACTTCGAGGATCTCGTGGTCGGGGTTTTTCTTTTTATCTCTGCTGAAAAATCCGAGTGAGGTCTCGAACCGATCGCATCATGGCGAATCGGTTGGAACCGAAATGGTTCGCCGATGACCAGCCTCGGGTATAACACCATCTTTTGTTTTGACGATAACACTCGATCAAGACTTCTTGATGTTCGGCCAGGGCCATTCCGATCAAAGGATTTCTCAGCAGCCAAGATCTTCGGACTTTGCCGACAGAACCGTAAATTCCATCGAACATCGGTGTTCCTGGGGTAAATCCGGCTAGTCGCGCACTCATCGAGAGCACGTCACGCTCTGTGAACGACGGATCCACCGCTCCGAAAACCTTTGAGAATACTTCATGGACCTCTTGGTCCGAATAGTTCGGCACTTGCACGGCAGCGAGTCCGACTTGCCAAATATTTCCGCTACAACGGTAGAGCGGTTGCGAAGAACGCAGACGATCTCGTCCGTGTTCATGGCAATTCGAATAGCGATGAGCGGATGATCCGTTCAAATCCAAAATTCCTTCTCGAAGCGCCCACCAAGTTGCACGCGCAGCGGCCTCGGCGGCGTCTCGGCGCGATGCTGACCAAATCGGAACCACGCATCGCTTCACCCATTCGACATGCTCGGCTTGCGTCTCCGTGAGTGCTCGGCCATTTACAACGAACGACACATCCTGCGGCTCGAGTTCCAATGAACGCGAACAGGCTTCGAGCGCCTCCAGCGGAGTACGTGCCGCGGCTGGGTCGTTCAGATCAGGCATGTTTGTATGCCCCACCCAACCGAACGTCAGGGCGATGATCAGGCCGGAAATCCAACGATCACGACCTTGTCTAGTTGAGAAAAATTTTGCCAGGAGGAATTTCATAAATAGATGCGGTGCAATGTATTTGAATATCGACGCACTGTGAAACAAAAAGCCTCACGCAATGAATTCATCGTCGGACTCGAAAAATCGACCCGCTCAATTGCAATTTGTCGACGTCTGGAATACCCCAGTCCTGCATGGGGAACTCTCAATGAATAAGGCGCTGCTCTCGTTTGGTCTGATCGTCACGCTCTTCGGTTGTTCCAAGAATTCGGATATCCCGATCCCACATAAAATCCAAAGAGAGCTCTCTCCCACCGAAACCGCCTACTTGAACACGCGCGCTCCCAATGAACCGGTGGCCGTTCTGATTTACTCACAAGGGCAAATCGAGCGAAAAACCGTCCTCGCCTCCGAAGTCCTCTCTGAACAAGAGACCGTGCTTGATCAACATGCTGATGCCGTTTTTGCTCTCGATTTCCCGGTCAGCGCTGAAAACATTCAGGACGATTTCTCCGGCAAAACAGAATTCAACCTCGTGGACTGGAAAAACGAAGCTCCGCTCGCCGATGGACGAGGCGTCTCGATCGCGGTGGTAGATGATGGCGTCGGCCTCAAGCGAGCTGGACTCGTGACGACCTCCACGGGAGCTCAAAAAATTTCTCGCTTCATCAATACAAACCCTCGGTGGAATCTTCGAACCACGCCGGCCGCGCTTCCGCTCACACTTGAACTCTCGGCTTGCGGAATCGTTCGTGCAACCGACCGTCCGATCAAAACTTGCCACGACCTCGGTGAAACGTTCAAAGACGGCAAACGCGTTACGGCGATCCTTCGCCAAGAAGAGGGCCGTTACCGCCTCGCACTCGCAACAGGGACGGTTCTCTCTCCACTATCGGAAAATTTAGAAAGTCGCATTGACCTGACCGACGCAACTGCCTGGGGATTCGATGTATTCGAAGACGCACCCGGTTCGCTCTTAGTCTCGATCAAAATCCCTGAGCGCGGATACAGCTCCGCCACTCGTGTCACCACCGGCTCTCACGGTGAGGGCGTCGCCGGAATCGCTGCCGGTCACCGCTTAGGGAACCGAGATCTCGATGGCGTGGCTCCCGGCGCGCAAGTCGTCGATGTGCATTTCACCGACGGGACGGATGCAACTCCTTACACCATCGGAAACGTGCTCGAAGCGCTGATCTTGGGTGGCAAATCGGCCAAGATCGTTAACCTTTCTTACAGCTTGTTCTTCGATCATCCCGCCGCGCAAGTATCGATGGGGCGCCTCATGGAGGCAGCACTCGGAAATCTAGATGCGCTATTCTTCTTCAGCGCGGGCAATAACGGACCCGGCATCGGTTCCATGAACCGTGCACTCCTCTATCCGTCATTTGGAATTCCGGTTGCGGCGTATCTCTCGGGACGCCTCGCTCAAACGACATTTGGCAGCGCTGAGCCGATGCCCGCGGTTGCTCCTTACTCGAGTGTCGGACCCGGGATCGACGGCGGCAGTGGCGCGCTCTTGCTCTCTCCACTCGCAGGAATGACGACATCGACCTCAGACGGCGGATATCAGCCGTTTAGCGGCACGAGTTCCGCGACTCCTGCACTCGCTGGTTTTGCCGCCCGTCTCGCTTCTCGTATTCAACTCGACGGACTGGCATGGGATCGTACGATTTTCCGCGAAGCGCTGATCCGCTCGGCAGTTCCGTTGCCAAATGTTCCGTTCATCTCCCAAGGTTACGGCATTCCATCTCTGCCACGCGCATATGCGGCTTACCGTGCACTCCTTGGTGAAAAACTCCATCCATCCATGACGGTGAATGGTTCGCAAAACGTCGGCGGAGTTATTCAAAAAGGTATCTACGTCCGCAGCCCGCGTGAACTCTTGCCTCAATACGTTTTCAACATCGGTTTCAAGTTCCCCGCCGGCGTCACGCTCGAAGGTCGCTCCGATCAATTAGAACTGGTTGAGATCACGAAATCGGGAGATTTCTTCTACGCTCCCGATCGATTGCTCCTCGGTCACATGGGCGGTTCACTCCAAGTCACTTTCGATTCGAGCCGTCTCCGTGCTTCGGGTGCCTATACGGGCGAACTCCGAATCAAACTCGTCAGCACCGGACAAATCGTGACCGTTCCGATCACGGTGCTCGTCCCTGAAAAAGATTTTGGCCAACTGGAACAGATCCGCGTCGCCAAAGGTGGCGAAACGCGCATTTTCTTTGAATCCAAACGTCCTCACGCGAACCTACTTATTCAAGTTCAGAGCATGGGTGGTTTTTGCGGACGTATCGGAGTCTACTCTCCGTCGTCGATTCGTTTGTCCAGTGGTGTTCAAACGAATACGCTCTCGCCTCGCTTACAAGAGATCCGTTACCCTCTTGCGCAAACCGGCGTGTATGAACTCGTGATCGAGGGTCGCCAGAATCACCGTGTCTGCCCAGCTGATCAGGTACTTCAGGTCAGAACCGCGATCGTTTCTGCGGCATTCACCGTGATCAATCAAAATGCCGATACGCTTCTCTGGGCGATAGATTCTGAAATCGAGTCGAACGAAGTCGCGCGCTCCGCGACCGAGATTTTTCTTGAGGACCCGGTTCAGGTTTCCACGCTGAAGCTCATCTCCGTCCCGGGGGATTCCGCAACGCTTCGAACGGCGACTCCATTCACCGTGCCGGCCGGAAAAACGGCTCGCATCTTTTCAGAAGAACGCACGACGACGGCCAAAGTCGCCCGCTACCCTTACTGGAACGTGAAACAAGTCACTGCCACTGACGCCGTCGACCTGGATCTCGTCGCGGTCGACGGTGGCTACGGAAGCGATCTCGAAGAACCACAAGGTCCCGTCGATCTCGAGTGGACTCGTTTCGAAAAAGGTCTCGCCGAGGCAGATCTACCTTCGAACTTAGGTCGAGTGGAGCTCTGGCTACAGGACCCAACCGAAAAGTCGCAAAAAATTCAGCTCGGCTGGAAAGATCCGACCACATCCGGAGTTCAGCGTACCGCGGCGCCTCGTACTCTTGAGCCTCGCCAATGGAGCTGCCGTATTCGCCCTGCAGGGTTCATCCTTGCGTCGGCGAGCTGCGGTCGAGTAGAAAGATAAACTCATGAACCTGAATTCGAGCTGGGCAAAACGATGGATCAGGTTGGCCTCCCTGGTCGTGGCGACCCTCGGGTCCATCACTGCTCACGCGATCTCTGAGACCGATTACGATCAGGCCTTTCAGACCATCATCCTTCCATTCATGGATTCGGGAGAACGATTTACGTTTCCGGCTCACGATGGAATTCCACTCGCAGGCATTCGGTTCGTTCGTCCGGATGCGCGCGCGACGATCGTTTACGTTCCTGGACGTTCCGAAGCTTGGATTCGCGGCGCGGAAACGTTCTACGATCTCTACCAAGCTGGATTCAATGTTTTCGTCTACGATCATCGTGGTCAAGGCTACTCGCCTCGACTCGTTTCCAAGAATCCACAAATCGGGCACGTCCATTGGTTTTCTGATTACGCGGATGACCTCAACGAATTCGTCGAAAAAATCGTGCGAGCGCAGGTACCGGAATCTCAAAAACTTTACTTGCTCGCCCACTCGATGGGTGGCGCGGTCGCGACTGACTACCTCACATCGCATGTTCATCCGTTTTCCGCAGTCATCTTGAGCGCACCGATGTTTCAGGTGGATACTCGTCCGTATCCTGAAATGATTGCGAAAACGATCGTCAATTCTGCTGTAGCTTTCGGTCAAGGTAAGAAATACGCGGCCGGACAGGATGATTTTGATTTCACGGTTCCATTCCAAGGAAACACGCTCACCACGAGCACCGCACGCTACGCCGCGTATCAGGATATGAATCGTCGTTTTCCCGACTCAGTCCTCGGCGGAGCATCGAATCGGTGGGTGCAACAGGCTCTGCGCGGATCCCGGAGAATTCGTAAATCGATGGATCGATTAAATATCCCCATGGTCTTGCTCCAAGCCGGAAACGATCGACTGGTCAAATCACCGGGTCAAATCCAAGCTTGCGCTAAGTCCCCGCTCTGCACTCTGATTGCGATACCGGGAGCAGAACACGAGCTCCTGAACGAGCGCGACGAGCTTCGAAACCTCGTATTCGGTATCGTGTTCGCTACTTTTCGATAAGCGCTTGTAGCGCCGAAGAATCTACACGAATCGTCGTGAGATCATTCGACCTCAAAACCGTCGGGTACATGATGTTCGAGTTGTCGTTCACGTGGGTCATCCCGATAAAATGGCCGAGCTCGTGCGCGTACGTATTTCTCTGACTGGTCGTTTCCCAGAACCCGGTGCAATCTCCCGAACAAAAATGCATTTCCGGATTGATCATGATGACCGCTGACTGAACCGCACCGTTTTTTTGAAATGAGGTCGTTTGCCCGGCGACCGTCTCGGAGAACGGCCACGGGCTCATGTAGAACATCACGTTGGCCGCAATCGCCTCTACGGATCCAGCCGCTCCGGCGAACGGTGAGCCTCCGGTCCAAACGCCTTTGTACTCAAAAAGTTTTCTCCCCGCCTTGGCTTCCCAAAACGCCATCGCGGCTTCGAAGTCGGCCGATTTCTCGGGATCTTCTGCGATCGTCTTGTCCGCATAGATCTCCAGGGGGAATGAATTCCATTTGCTCTCTTCTTTTCCGCAGCCCGACAATAATATGACGACAGCGGAGACGCCAACAAACCATCCTTGGTTCATAGTCACCTACCCTACCCATACAAAAGGCAAGTCCGGGGCCAGGCACGAGCGGCGTTTTAGGAATGATTCGCGGGCTTCAGGAAAAACGGTGGAAACCCATTTTACGCAGTGGTGTCGTTTCGGGGTGCCGTGAATCGTCGCTCTGGTAGCGGCAGGAGGAGGATTTAACCTTGACCGACGAAACCCACCTCGGGAGGAAACCGGAGGGATTCCGCGCTTTGGGATTCATCCACTCGGACTTTCCTTTTCAGGGCGTTGAGCAGAGAGGCAGCCGTAGGAATCGTTCCCGTAGAGTCGCTCACCTTTACACCTTCTGCGTTGAAATATCCGGCTGCCTTGAGCTTAGCCTTGCTAGCCTCATCATCGACTCGAATACCGACCCAGCGATAATCCACTTTGCAGACGGGCTCTTTCTGAGCGGACAAACTAGATTCACCTTGGATACCGACTATCGGAGTAACGGACGTGACGATCGTGCAATCGGCGACATTGTTCCAAGGGTTCAAAGGAAAATCCCACTCGCAGATCATCCGTCCCATTTTCTTTCTCGCCTCAGAACAACTCACGCCGATCGATTCGGCGAATGGATTATAAGCGGGCAAAAACTGAATCAAGTTAATCGCCGCCAGAAAACCGGAACTCGTTTTTCCAAAAGTATTTCTAGAAGCGCTACCCGTTTTTGAATTCTTCGGATCGAGGTCCTGACTGCAATTCAGGAGACCTCCTTTGGGGAGTGACGACTCACGGGACTCCAGTGGGCGAACAGATTTGGGATTCGGACTGGTCGAAAAAGGCACCACCTGTCGAAGCGCGCGAACGGCAACTTGGATGTTAGCTTTGTAATCTCTGATTCGAGCTTCGGCTTCCGGTTGCCATCGCTCAAAATTAAAAAACAGAGCGTCCACGAGACTGGATTTGTTCACATCACGAGAGAAACTAATCGTCTTGCCCCGCTCAACGGAGTAGTCAATGATCGTCCATCGACCTCGCCCGTTTCCTAACTCTTCCCAAACGAGTTGATCTTCGTGAAAATCGCCCAAAAATTCGATATCCGCGGTCTCTCTGAGAAATAGTCCGAAGTCTTTTTCCATTTGCCGAAATTTCGGATCATTGATTTGGCCCTCGGCGATCTTCTTCTTAAAATCGGAGAACTTGGTGTACTTGTTGACGACTTCTGTCGTCGCAAAGAATCCTTTCTCCGATTCGATCTGCGATATTACGGGCAAACGTCGACCTTGCGAACGCTGGATTTCCTGAAGTTCTTTTGCCGCATCAATGTTCAAATCGAAAAAATCGGTCTTACTAAAATTTTTAAAAGTCGGCACCCGCAACGCGACTTCTTTTTTGGACCCCAGATGCACCGCCCGGAACACCGTCGTTGCACCACCTTCACCCAACACTTCTTTGAGTTCGAATCCCGGGTGGTTGATCCCCTCGAACCGAACGATTTTCCCTTTGGGATTTGCCTTGAGATCTTTCAGTTGGTTTTTGTAAAGCGTCGGATTCTTATTCGGGTGAATCACCACCGGATCGCCTGCAAATGAGATAGCTAGAACGAGAGAGGAGATTAAAAATGCAAGCCGCAGACGCATCAGTTTAGTCTAAAACGTTCTCTCCACGAAATCGCTCACGATTTTTTGACGTTAAGTCCGGCACACAGTGATTGTCGCCCCCCCGGTAATGCGTTCTAATGGAGAAACACTATGATCTTACACTGGAACGTCGACCCCATTCTCGTGCACCTTGGTCCGCTTCAAGTCCGTTACTACGGACTGCTGTTCGTGATCGCGTTTTTCATCGGGCTCAAGTTCTTTAGGACTATTTTCGCCGAAGACAAACTGCCTCAGACTTGGGTTGACTCGCTCCTCTCCCACATGCTCATCGGAACGATCGCAGGCGCGCGATTGGGTCACTGCCTGTTTTACGATTTCAGTTACTACGTCCGCGAGCCTTGGAAAATCCTCTACGTCTGGGAAGGTGGCCTGGCCTCACACGGCGCCGCCGTCGGGATTTTTTTCTCGCTCTACCTCTACTGCCGTAAGACGAAACTCTCCTGGCTCTGGCTCGTCGATCGAGACGCGATTCCCGTGGCTTGCGCAGGATTTTTCATCCGCATGGGAAATTTTTTCAACTCCGAGATCATTGGAAAACCCACGAATGGGGATTTCGGAATCGTGTTCGATCGCATCGACTCCGTGCCTCGCTATCCTTCGCAGCTGATGGAATCGATTTTCTACGGAATATTTGCGGTGATTCTCTACCGTCTGTTTCGCAAAAACGATTGGGGTAAATACCGAGGCGCGCTTTTTGGTTTGTTCTTGATCGGCGTGTTCGGTTTCCGCTTCTTGATCGAGTTCTTGAAAGAAGTTCAAGTCGAGAGCGAAAAAGGTCTAGTACTCGACTACGGACAGATCTACTCCATCCCGCTGATCATCGCAGGCGTGGTGCTTTTAGTACGTGCTTTTAAGATCGGCATCGTCCATGAGCCGCTTCCGAAAGTGCGTGCCTAATATTTCGACTAAGGGTCTAAGACCATCTCGACTGGCTGCATTTCGCGTAGATAAAGCTCAAATCCCTGACCTTTTCTGAGCTTTTTGCACTGGCTATCTTTCAAGTTCTTTTGTGCCAGGAATTGAATCACTTCCGAAGAACGCTGAGTCGACATGGACGGCTCGGAGTCACTCAATCTCTTGCGCAGGTATTCACCCACCACTTTTTTGAAAATGGATGTGATCTTCTGATCCGATTCTACGAACTCTTGGAGCCCCTCGGACTCCAGTTGCTTGAGGTAGGCTTCTCGTTCCGGGGTCACTCGCATATCCGTAATCATCGCGTCGTCAAGGAGTCGAGCCGTGAGAGAGCTGATTTGAACTCTTCGCTCTGAGCGGTTACCACTGGATGCGATTGTAATGATCGCACCGACGAGGCCTACTGCAGCACCGGTTCCTGTCAATCCGATGGCCAAGTTTCGACCGAATGGTGAGGTTTCAGAAGATTGCGTCGCAAGCAGAATTAATCCTTGGCTGAAACCAGCTGCTAAGATGCCCAATCCAACGGGGGGTCCGAAAACCTCCAAAGCATCTAAAAAAACTCCGCCACCGTTGCGCTGAACCATCTCAAGCGCCTGAGGCGAAAACGGCAGGTTCTCATATTTAATCGTCCGAGAATCCTGGTCCGTATAGCTATAGGACGTAGTAACGCCGAGTTCTTTGTTCTGTTTCAATTGCCGAAGTCGCGTGATCCGCGCTTGTAACAACTCTTGTTCCGAGTAGCAGGCACCTACTGCCATTTGGGAGCTGAGAATCAGAACCAGAATCGAGCCACACAATTTTCTAAACATATGAAAAGACCTCTTGAGTAGGGTCAATAATCGAGAGGGATCGACTCTACACAATGGACACTGAGCTGAGATCGGAAAACTGTATTTATTGAATTGGTATAGAAAACATTCGAAACAAGCCGCACGGTTTATGGCCCGGTCCATTGCTCGGCTTCGAGTCCGTTTGCCCGGAAACAGTTTTTATATTTTATGGATGGTGGGTGAAGAAAGAAGCTTTAAGTGGCTGGCCAGGTTGGACTCGGCCACTACGGTCAGTCGCATCCGCTCCTTCCCTGCGTAGTCTCCCCTCCGCCATCTCAGTCGCGCATCGTGCGCGCCTGTCCGCACTAGACCTGCCACTGGCAGGTCCATCGCGGTCGATGGCTACGCTTCGAGCCCAACCTGGCTCGAGTTGCTTAAAAATTTGCTGGATTGTCGTTGGGAGAGATGGCTGATGATTTTTACTTAAAGTGGCTGGCCAGGTTGGACTCGAACCAACGACCGATCGGTTAACAGCCGATTGCTCTACCAACTGAGCTACTGGCCACCATTAAGCTTAAAGAAGCGAGTACTCAAAAAACCATAAGTCGCCCCGCGCTGTCAAGGACGCGAAACAAACTCGTGGCTAAATTCCGCGATCAGGAAGCCAGCCGTTTGAAATGGCCAGGTATCCCATGATGAGCAAGAACACAAAGAGTACCCCGACGATCGCCAGATACCAAAGGTAGGGGTGGCGCTTGCCGAGGCCTTCGCCCGCAACTGGGCTCTTTTCGCTTGGATCATCGAAAATCATAGCGTTGATCCTATCAAGCCTGGAAGCACTACGCCAGGGCGTTCCCCACTCTGGGCCGCCGCACTATCGGTTTGTTTACACGGCACTTCTAAGCTAATACTCGAGAATCCATGCCTCAAACGTCGTCGATTCCCGAATACCTTAGGCCTTTTATCGCGACCCAGAACGCGAGCCTGTATACGCCGATTGACCATGCGGCTTGGCGTTTCGTCCTCCGTATCTCTCGAGGTTTTTTCGAAACCGGCGCCCACCAGAAATACCTCAACGGACTGGCCGAAACAGGGATCTCCACCGAACGTATTCCGTTAATCGAAGAAATGGACAAGTGCCTCAGCCGATTCGGCTGGCGCGCGGTCGCGGTCAACGGATTCATTCCTCCCGCAGTCTTCATGGAATTCCAAAGTCTGGGCATCTTGCCCATCGCCTGCGAAATGCGCACGCTGGATCACCTGGCTTACACTCCAGCTCCAGATATCGTCCATGAGGCGGCCGGACATGCGCCCATTCTCGCCGATCCGGAGTACGCGACTTACCTCCGCCATTACGGTGAAGTCAGCCGCAAAGCCATTTTTTCCAGCGAAGACTACGCCGTCTTCGAAGCGATTCGGAACTTAAGCATCATCAAAGAAGATCCCGAGTCCACAACTGCTGATATTGAAGCCGCACAAAAAGCCCTCGACGAAGCATCGAACGCCGTCTCTTACATCAGCGAAGCTGCCGAGCTCGCGCGCATGAACTGGTGGACGGTCGAGTACGGCCTGATTGGAAACCTCGAGAATCCAAAGATTTACGGCGCGGGCCTTCTGTCGAGCGTAGGCGAGAGCTATCATTGCCTATCAGACCGCGTACAAAAACTTCCGCTCACCCTCGATTGCATTCGTACCTCTTACGACATCACCCGTCCTCAGCCACAACTTTTCGTGACCGAGAATTTCCAGAAACTCACGGATCTCGTACTGGAATACGCCGAGACCATGGCTTTCAAACGCGGCGGTCGCGAAGGCGTTTCAAAAGCGCTCCAAGCCAAGGCCGTGACGACGATCACGCTTGATAACGGCCTGCAGATCAGCGGAATTGTCACCGACGCGCCGATGAAAGACGATTCGCTCGAGTTCATTCGATTTACCGGTCCAGTCGCCCTCGCATATGGCGACCAGGAACTGAATGATCAAGGTCCCGAACATCATCCGCAAGGATTCAGCTCGCCGCTCGGTCCGCTGACGGACGGTCGCTTTCTCACGACGCTTTCTGATGACGAACTCCGCAAGCTCGGCACGCAGAAGATCGCCTATGCGTCTGGGTACGAGCTTCAGGGCGACCTCAAATCCATCACTCGTCGAGACGGCAAACTGTTACTCCTCACTTTTGAAAACTGCACCGTCACGAAATCCGGGCAGATCGTTTTCGATCCGGCTTGGGGACGCTACGATCTCGCGGTGGGTGAAAAAGCCTCGAGTGTTTTCGGAGGCGCAGGCGATCGTCGCCGCTACCTCGAGAAAACCGGGGGTCTCAAGCCTCTCTATGTCAAACCCAAGACTAACCTCACCGAAGAGAATCGCGCGCTCAATGAACTCTACGCAGATGTCCGCGCGATTCGCGAAGCTGGAAAACTCGGCGACATCCAGAAAAAACGGCTAGGTCAAATCGCTGCCCGCCTTTTCAATGAATTTCCCGATGATTGGCTCCTCCGGATTGAACTCCTTGAGTTATTCAAGGATCAACCGGAACTCGATGAGATTTCGAGCGAGCTTGTGGACGACCTTGGACGCATTTCTAAAACCCGCAAAGACCGCGCCGAGATGATCAAGCGCGGATTGGAGTGCCTGTGAAACCACAACTTTGGATCGCAATCAGCGGACTCTATTCATTTCTTGCCGTGGGCCTTGGAGCATTCGGTGCGCACGCGCTCAAGGATCGTTTAGACGACTACTCCAAAGGTATCTATCAAACGGCCGTTACTTATCAGATGTTTCACGCGCTTGCGATTTTCGCGATCGCACTCTTTCTGACCGTGCAACCCGGCTCGCGCGCTCTTTCAGTCGCCGCAGGATGTTTTGCCATCGGTATTTTGGTTTTTTCGGGCAGCCTCTATGCGCTCGCACTTTCGGGAGTGAAAATCCTCGGAGCCATCACGCCGATCGGTGGAGTGTTCTTCCTGGTCGGTTGGATAGCGGTCGCGTTTTTCGGTTTCAAAACCGCATCCACCTCTTTCAACCAGTAACGAGTAACGAATTCATGAATTCTTCGGACTCTCATTCGCAATCCACCCTTCAAAACACTCCACTCCCCGTGATCGCAAACGTGAGTCGTATCGTCGCGATGGCCTCAGACCGAGTGACCGGCGATCGATCGGACTATCCGCTACTCGTCGCCGCTTGCGTCGTCGAGGCACTCAAGCAGCACGGCTTCAATTCGCGAATCATGTACGGCCAAGCCGCGTGGGTCGAAGTGCTCGAGAACCACGCCGTTCAGTGGGCCGGCTGCTGGGGCGAGAGTCTGACGTTCTGGGTGCAGACCGAATTCGCGGAGACGGTTGATCTGAATACCAGCGTCGCTTGGAAAAAACGTTCGCACGGAAATCCGGATCAGAAACCGCTCTACTCGCCGCCGATTCTTTGGTCGCGAGAAATTCCGCGATTCTATCAATACCATCCCGAAGGCGTCGCCGAGGTAGAACTCACCGAAGAACTCGACAAAAAAAGATTCGATGCGATCCTGCTCGAGATTCGGGAAAAATGTCTACCGGAGCTTCTCCGAGGCGACCAAGAGGAGTTCATCAACGAACCGATCCTCTGTCCGCATCGCAAATTGCTCGACGACTCCAAGCACACGTTTCAGATGTTCGATCGAACGCTCGCTGTATCGGGAATTCCAGAGCTACCGTCGTCCATCTTCAAGAACGTATCGCACACGCATCACCACTAAGTTTAAATACCGAGTTCAACGACTGAGTCGCTGTAGTCCACACTGTAGACCTCGGTTTTTTCCACGAAAACCGTGGAAATCACAGGTTTCTTAAGCGCTCTTTGACTCAGTGCAAACAGAACCCTGACTCAAGATTCGACGATTCCTGCGATCTTGCTGCCTATGTGGTTATTGCTTACGGCCCTGTTCTTCTCGGGCCCAACTCATGCTGACACCCAAACCTGGGTTTGGAGCTTGCGCGAAGCGCGCTTGCTGGACTTGCGCGGACACCGGGCCGAACGCCTCGTTTCCCAGGCGCAAGCGGAACTGGCAGCAAATCCATCACCTGAACTCCGCGAAGCCTATCTTGAGTTTAAGCGCGCCTCGTTTGCCAGAACTCGCATTTTGTCTATGGATTCCGAGAACCCGTTCCGTGAACCGTTTCTCCGCGGTCTTCATGCCGAGGGCTCCCCAGAACGTTTGCAAGACGGCGCCGAACATCCGTTTTTCGTGATCAACCAAGTACGCCTTCGCTCTCTCACCAATTTCTGGCCGGGAATAGATGATGTCACCCGTTATCAAACGAACTCTTCGCAACGTGAACGCGAGCTCTGGCAGGGTCGCAAAGATCTCGTAAGCCGAGCAACGCTTCTTGCGCTCAAGCAGACGCTCGAGAATCAACTCATCCTTCAGTCTAGTGTCCTTGGCGTCCGAGGAGCCGCGCTTCAGTCATGGGCAAATCAATGGATGAAAGGCGCATGCCCCCTCTGTTTTCATCGCGACCGAGCGCTCCTCTGGCAGTGGAGTGCCCCGGCAGCGGAAAGTCCGGTCGTCTCTCCCACGAATTGGGCAAAACAGGTTTGCCGCATCCTAAATCGCAACGGCTATCCCCGTGAGTCGCGTCCCACCCCGAAATCAGTCGGTATTCACATGTGGGGTCCTTCTTACAGCCTCTCTGACCAAAATGCAGAGCAATCGTGGATCAAAGCGCGTGTACGGGCGATCTACTTAACCTCACTCGAAGCGCCGCTCGGCGCACTGCTCATGACCCAAGCGGTCTCGAACTATGGCCAAGGGGTCGAGCCGATCTCCGTGCGCTTGGATTGCGATCATCCTGAAACGACCTCGCGGGTGATTCTTGAGCATGCAGCACGCGAAGCCATGAGCGAAGCGACACGTCTTTGGACTGACTATCACCACGACAATGACCCCTGGAATTTGAGTACCGAATCGATCGCGCATGCGATGCAAGATTTGATCATTCGAAATCCGGAAGCCGTATCGCGCGCGCTCCTCACTACCGCATCCCATACGGACTGGGTGGTATCGATCGCAAACAAAGTTGAGCGCGATCGGAAACGCCAAGAGAACATCGACCGCGCGATCTTCTTCGGCGCAACGGCGGCAAGCCTGCTGATTCCCGCCGGTGGGGAACTCCTTGCGGCTACCTTGATCGAGCAAGCGATCATCCGCGCCGGACTGCTCGGCCTCTCATGCCTCAAAATGGCTCATGAATGGAAACGTTCGCAAGAGGCGCTCGACCATTCAAAAATGTTCATGCGCGCATTTTTCGCGAGCGGTGGCGACCACTACGCGCTCGCAGGTTCCTCGCAAGAAATCCTGAAGTCGAGAGAACTCGCACTCGATTTCATTCTGGATCTCGGATTCTCCTTCTACCAGGTGTTCAAGCTGTACCGAGACGTATCTCGAGTCGTTGCTTCGACGGCAGGTCGCGTTCCTGCATCAGCGCTCAACGCGCGTTTACGAATCGAGAGCGAAAAGCTGCTCAAGGCCCGCCGAAGACTCATCTCCTCTTCTTCTCGCCAAGCGCTTAAGAAAACACTCGAGACGTCTGCCCGTCCCGAACGCGCCTACTGATCCAAAAAATTTCGTATCATTCCACGACACGTCCGCGCGACATCGTCGTGAACTAGTCACACAACAAAATGGAATAGACGTTCACGCTTACGGACCTGCAAAAAAACTATACGGATCCAAATGATAGAACTGAAAATCAATTAGACATCTGTATAAAGTCCGTTCAGATTGCGCGACTCGTAGGTACGCGACGCAATGAACGCAAGATTTGTCCCCGCATTTCTCATCAGCCTCACGATGATCGCATTCGCGATTTCATCGCGCTCTGCTTTCGCGGTTCCTACGCCTTCTCAGGAAAAAATTGAATATTTCGTTTTCATTCAGGGCGACAGCGACTTCCGCGGTTTCATCCGCAAAGATAAACGCGATAGCTATGACACCAGCGCAAATTCGAGCGAGCTCATCGCATTCGAAGAAGAATTTTTCCGCGAAGTCAAAGCGCTCAAACTCCCGGCTCATGTCGGCGTTCACGTTTACTACGACACCGACTCTAATTATGGACGCGATTTCGCGTCCGAATATTGGAGCAAATGCGGGAATACGATCCAGATCGAGTCAGAAACATTTGGCGAGACAAACTCCGCCGATCCTGCGTACTTGAAAAAACTCGTCGGCAAGCGCTGCTTCGGCCAGGAGAAAACCTCTCGCGTGTTCGTCTATTGGGGACATGGGGCGGGTTTCGAATCCATGCTCGGCTTCGATGCGTCTCACGACTCGGAGAGTTCTTCGATCATTCGTCTCCTTCAGGCCGTATCTCCGGAGCCATTTGATGCGATTTTCCTCGAAGCCTGCCTCATGTCTCAACTGGAGAGCCTACTGCTCCTCAAACCTTACGCTCGAAACGTATTTTCCTCCCAATACGAAATCGGACTCGATGAGTTCTCCACCGAATGGATGACCCGTTCGTTCTCGATCGGATTCAAAACACCTGAACAAAATGAATCGGTCTACCGAGCCGCTATCGAAGAGATCAAGAAAAAAGGTCGCTCCGTCGGTCGCCCGCAAGTGGCGCTTCAGTGGTTCAAAACAGACGCTCTCGAGGCGGTTGTACGTGCCTCAAATGACGCATTCGACTACGTAATCGAAGAATCGGCGCGCCAAGGCAAGTCCCGCGACGATGTCCTTCAGATCGCATTCGAAGAACCACTTTGGGATCCTGCATTCGAAGATCGGTATGGAAGCCGAGGCTTCTTACCACTGATGGACTACCTGATGAATCGATCCGATGAGCGGGCTCAAACGATTTTTGCCCAACTGGATCAAGCGATGAAGTCTCTCGAACCGCTGACCCCGGCTCTTCTGAACTACTACCTTCCAGTTCGCTCAAACCAGTATCAGAAAATGCTCGGTGAGCAGTTCCTTTTCAGCTCTAAGACCCCGTTCGAAGGACGACTCGCGCTCTGGAACTGGATGAAGAAAAATTGGAGAAAATCCCCATGAAAATTTCATTTTCCCGCAATCACCCACCCAAACAGGAGTATCGCCCCATGCTAGTCACTCGTCTGCTTGTCGCAGCCCTGAGCTTGTCGATCGGCTTCACGCCGCTCGCCCAAGCCCGTTCGGAGAATGCCGGACGTCACATCAACTTTATGGCCGAGCTGTCCAAGATCGTTTCCGATTACAAAGAATCGACGATCCATCCGGACCTCGGCAAGCAGCTCCTCGAGATCGATCGCCAAGCTTCGCTGAAGGCCGTCGAGAAGCTTGATGCCTTCGCATCAGATATCGATTCCGGAAAACTCTCGCTGCCAGCCGCACGCTATGTGTTGATGGAGCAGAACTACCTCGCTTCCCAACGTGCTAAAAAAGTTTACTGGGAAGGCCTCGACCAGATCATTCGTAAAAAACCAGCGGAGCTCGATCGTTTCGTTGATATCCTTGGGCTAGACGCTCAAGGTACTTATAGCGAAATCGTTGCCGCCTATCACGGCGCCTACACTCGCATGGACAAGATCACCGTGCTTCGTAAGGCGCTCATGGAACGCGGTTTCCGAGAAATCGACAACCGTTTCATGGCCTCGGTCGTGACGTCGGCTCGTCTGACTAAACTCGGTCTCATGCACGATATCGAGCTCGCTCGCAATGAATACAGCGGCACGAAACTCATGGACCCTAAACTCCGTCGGATCCTCCTCATTGGAGCCGCGGTCGTAGTCGGTGCCGGACTTGTCTCTTATGGTATCGCAAACGGCGTTTATAAGAACCAATACCAATCCGCCGAAGGCGCTATCGCAAGTGTCTACAACACGAAACTATCTACGTTCGCATCGGAACTGAGCGCGCTCAAAGCGGATTTAAACGGCCAGGCGAGCTCGATTGAGTCCGTCTACCAAAAAGAATACGACGAGTATGTCGCCAAGAACCGAGCGGAGTACAATAGCCTCCTTGCTAAGAACAAAGGCGAGTACGACGCGACCAAGGCTCAGAATCAGGCGGATTACCAAGCACTCATCGCCAAGCACAAATCTGAACGCGATGCTCTTCTTGTCAACCGAACGAACCAAGAACAGGTCGAACTTAAGAATTACACTCGAACGGTTTGCGAAACCTATCGCCAGCCGAACACCACGATCTGCAACAACTTCAACTATGACGTCTTCAAAGGCGATAGCGTTTGTACGGTCATGTGTATGAGAGAAGCGGCAACCGGTAAACAGACGATGTTCGAAGCACCGGTCTGTACCGATCCGTTCATCCCAGCGAACTGCTTCAGCCAAGCGAAGTATGATGCTGAGTACAAAGACGGCTACGGCGTCGGAAACACCGAAGGTCTTTCTGACGGCGGTAAAAAAGGCGGCGCCGACGGCACCGCAACCGGCAAAGCCGACGGTAAGAAAAAAGGCTACGCCGATGGCTACGCTTACGGCTACGACCAAATGGATCCAGTCGGCTACAAAGACGGTTACAAGAAAGGTTACTACGAGACTTTCACCGACCGTTACGACGAGGGTTATAAGAAAGGTTTCAACGACGGATACTACTCCGGTTACGACGCCGCTTATAAATCCGCGTACAATTCCTCCTACAACTCGGCTTATGACTCGAGCTACAATCCGGCTTACAAATCCGGATACAACTCGACCTATACCTCCGCATACAACTCGGCTTACACGCCCGCTTATAACTCCGCGTACAACACGTACTACGATATCGGCTGGGATGACGGATTTGACGACGGAGACGCCGGCGCCCGTAAGGCTGCACCTGCGAGTACCACTCCAGTGGCAGGTGATGGTCCTAAACCTGTAGACCCTCAATTCAACAAAGGCGCTCGCCAAGGTTTCTTGGACGCCCGTTTCATCCTGAGACTGATCCGCCGCTAATCAGCGGCCCATACAAAGAGGTTAAAAACATGAAACACATTACTAAAATCATTGTCTGGTCTGTTTGTTTCCAAATCGGTCTTGGTAGCGCGGCTCCGAACCTGGCTCAAGCCAAAATGGCAAGAACCGCTCCCGAGTCCAAGATCTCCTTCTCTGCTTTGAAATATCTGGATGCCTATGCTTCGCACGCTCCAGAAGAGATTCAAGCGGTGGATGACATCAGCACTCGCGCGGTTGGAACGATTGAGGCAAAAGAGGAGTTCGAGAACACCAAGCGCGAACTCATTCAAGCATTGAAAAAAGCGAAAACCCGCGAAGAAATCGTCGCCGTCAAGCGCCGCATCGCGAACGGGATCGCGGCCGAAGCGGGACTTCAGAGCCTCCAACACCGTGCGATCATCGAGAACATGACGATGGGTCAACTCGACGCGTACCGCGATGAGATCATTGAACGCGGTCAAGTCGACGACAATCAAATGGAGTCCCTGATCCGCTATCCTACGCTCTACACGAAATCGGAAAAAGCGACGGTTATCTATGACATCGTCGCCGAAGAGTTCAAGCAAGTTGTTTCGACCCAAGTTTATGAATTGGGTCGCACTTCTCCGCAAAAACTCATCGAACAGATGGAAGTCGCTGACCGTTTCGTCCAGAACAAGCGTCTCAAGTGGCAGCACAAGCTCGCCATCGCGATCAGCGTGATCGCGGCAGGCTCTTTGAGCTGGATCTTGATCACGTCGGCCCGCAAAAAATGGGACCGTCGTACTCGCCAGATGGAAGAAGACTACAAAAACAAGACGACCGCCGCTGAACAGAAACACGTGACCGATCTCCAGCAAGCTCGTGATGATTTCGCCCAACGCATCAAAAGTGCGAAGGACAATCAAGACACGCGTATGGAAAACGAGAAAAACGGTCACCAAAAACGCATGACGGACGAGGACGCCGCTCAAGTCAAACGCTTGGCCGATGAAGCCGCAGCACAAGACAAGCGCATCAAGGACCAGAACGCCTACAACACGAACGAAGTAGGCAAGATCAACGATCTTTTCGACATTCGTGCTCGCCTTCGTGAAGATGGCTACGTTTGGACGGTTTGCTCGGTGAAGACGGTTACCAAGACCGCATTCTGCGCTTACGACCAGAAGAACTATACCGGTACGGAACGATGCGCGTCCTACTGCTTAAAACATCCGGTCACCGGCCGGGTTGCTCCTGAAGTGGCCGAACAGTCGCTGATTTGCTCAAACGAAGGCATCCCGAACAACTGCGGTAAAACGAACGCCTACCTCTGGGGTAAAGGCGTGGGTTACACCGATGGTTACAAAAAGGGCTACGACACCCAGTACGATATCCAGTACAAGTCCAACTACACGAGCTCGTATAACGAATTCTCCAAGATCGGCGAAGTAGACGGTCGCAAAGACGGCTACAACGACGGCTACGATGATGGATATCGCCAAGGCCGTAAGGACGGGGACTACGATTCGGACCAAACCTATTCCAAGGGTTACAACAAAGGTAAGAGCGACGGTTCCGCAAAAGGGAAAAGCGAAGGAACGAGCGACGGTAGCTCCGACGGACGATCCGACGGTGACTATGACGGCCGAATCTACGGGAAATCCAAAGGTGAATCCGACGGTAAGTACTACGGGAACGCCGATGGAAAAGAGGACGGATTTGCGGACGGTAAATCCGACGGCTACTCAGACGGATATGCCGACGGTTACGCCTACGCACGCAGCGGCGGTTAGTACCGCTCTGTCCACGACGTAGATTGCACAATCACATTTACACACCGTCAGTATAACTGTAGATACTGGCGGTGTGTATTCTTTCAAACCCCTGACACGATTCCTGGCCCTCTCCCTCGTTCTGTCGCTTGGCGCGTTGAACGCACATGCCGACAATCCTCGAAAAAAGAAAAGCAACAGCGAATGGAAACAGATCAGTGATTCGGTGATCTCGGATCTCGTTGCCAGTGGTATCGGAATCGGCGCGGCATTTACGCGGAGCGTACCGATCGCGCTCTCGGCCGGCATCATCACGAAGTACGTTTCCGTCTATGGGATCGCCGGCATCAAAACTTTGATCGCCACGCTCAAAGGCGCACCACTCGAAGACCTCGGAGAATTGAACGTCGCGTACGTCTACCTCATGGCATCGAAATCCAAGCTGCTTCGCGAGATGGGGAACATGCGTGAGATCCATTTCAACCCAGGAGCCTACCGGGAAACGGACGGCTCGCTGTCTCCTCGTATGCCGGATGAGAACAGCCGTGGGATGACCGCTCGCTACGAAAAAGAATTCGATGCATTGAGCTCGTTCGCCGCCAACCTCTGTCCGGACGCTCAGTGTCCTGGTGCGACGCTCGATGAAAAACTCGTGAACGAGACGATCGTAAACACTGCCATGGCGGCTAAGCAGTCTGTCAATTACCGCCAGGCCCTGAACGAAGAGCAACTCAAAGCGACTTACCACTCGCTCGTCATTCTCTATCTGGACATCATTTTCGTCGAGCAGCGCATCCTCGCATCGCTTCAGAACGTATTGGCAACTCAGGTCAGTAACGTCATCGAGTCGATCGAAGAGAACCCACACCTGTCCCAAGCCGAGCGCGAATACAACTACCAGCTCATGATGAACGTCGTCCTCAAATGGAAAAACCTCCAGGACGGTCGGCGTGTCGGCATGACCCCGTTCGTTCAATCTTCGATCCTGCAATTGGAGACCGAATCTAACGAAATCCAAGATCGCCTCCGCACCACGATGGAATCGATCGAAAAGGCCAGAAAGGAAGCGAAAAAACGATGAAAACTCTTCACACCGTTCTCGCGGGTATTTTGTTTTCGGCGGCTCTTTCCTCTGCACGTGCCGATACCCCGGATTACAGCAAGGTGCTCAGTCAGGTTCACTCGAACATGCGGTCGTACTTGCTTCAGTTCAACGATAGTGATGCATTCGTGACGGCGACGCCGATCTCGGGTTTCTTCTTGGACGCAACTCCAGGACGCTCGTTCTTCACTCATCGTGAAACGTTCTTCAAACTTCGTTTTTTGGGCTTAAATAATACGAACGACCTGATTGGATTCATTGCCTACAACGACAACATGCGCGATGACGCGCTTAAGATGATGGCGCATTTCTCGACAGCCGTACAGAATCCGAAATCCGGTTCTTGGTTCACCGAAAAAGAGAAACTCGACAAGGCCGCCGCCGATAAGCTGCTGACTCCGGCGTTCCGCCAAGATTTCGCGAACGCCTGTCGCGAGCGCCACAAGAACGACACCGCGCCGTTTGACTGCGATAAGGAGCTCGAGGAGAAGATTAAGGCATTCACCGAAGGCAACCTTTACTCCTTGTTCATGGAGAACTACGGGCTCGTGAACGAAATTTTCGCTCAGGACAACTACTACCGCACCCTCGAGATGCTTGGCTCCTACCAGTACATTCAACTGGTGCTTCTCGAAGTACTCGCCAACCAGAACTACATTGCGTCTATGCAACAAGAGTTCATGGACGAAAAACGCGCCGAGCAGCTGAAACGCCTGAAAAAAGACCTCGACTCCGAGAGCTTGGAGCTCCAACGCGAAGTTAAATTGGTAAACAATCGTTACGTCAAAAGCATCGACCGTGTGATCAAGCGCCAAGACGCCACCCGTGAGAGCTACGCAGCGCGCGCTAATGCGCTTCGCCTCGAGAACATCCGTTTAGCGGGTAGCCTCGACAAGCTCCACCAAGATTTCCCTCAATCATTTGAAGGGCTCAACAATAACGACGAGTGCTCTTACTTCAAGACCGGCAAACAGCACCGACGCTGCAAAGCCCAGCTCAAAGTCAAAGAAGAGATTCAGCGCTTTGTTGCTCATTCGGAAACGGAAACTCAGACGGCTGGCCGTCGTTACATTGACCTTCCTGAGCAGGAGTTTCCCAAGGCTTGGAGAGAAGCCCTCAAAGACAAGAAGTGACCTCAATCGCAGCTGCTGATCGAGGATAACGAGACTGGCTTGTCCCATTCTGCCTGGCATTCGCATTGCACTCCACTCGGGTGAAACCACTTTCACCGCCCAGGAGTGACCATGAAATACGCGAGAACATCGTCTAACGGATCGGCAGCCCCTTCTCAACCCGCCTCAGAACGTCGTCGCCCTCGTAAGAACGGGTCGAATAAATCTAAAAATTTTACCCCGCCTCACTCTTCCCTGAAGAGTGGGCTCACGATGGATATCGGCCGTGAGACTCGAATGGAGTGGATGCAACTCCTCGAACGCTGCGCCGTCAATACTTGTAACTAAAACTCTGCCATCGCCCGTCCTACCACCCCACCTCCAATCGACCCTCATGGCATCCATGTGAGGGTCGATTTCTTTTTATCGAGGCAGTGAGTAAGATGATCGAATGCACTCCATCGCGATCATTGGCGGCGGTCCAGCTGGCCTCATGGCAGCCGATACACTACTTGCCGCCTCCAACGACCTCACCGTCACGATCTATGAAAAACGCAAAGCACCCGCGCGCAAGTTGCTGATTGCCGGCAGCTCCGGGCTCAATATTACCAACCACCTGGCAGTGGATGAATTTTTGACTCACTACGAGAGCCCTTCCACACGGTTTCCATCGATTTTCGGTCCGATGCTTCGGAGTTTTACACCGACGGACTGGGTTCGTTTCGTGGAGTCTTTGGGGAGTGAAACATTTTTAGGTACGAGCGGGCGGTACTTCGTTCGCGAGATGAAAGCCTCTAAACTCGTCCGCGCGTGGCTCAAAAAACTCGACGCCCAAGGACTCCAATGGAAAGTCGGGACCGAAGTTCGTGGCTTTTCCCCCAGTAACCCAGGAAAAATCGAGATCAGCGACTCGAGCGGTGCGATTCTCGCGTACGACGCAGTCATTTTCTGTCTAGGCGGCGGAAGTTACGAACCTGCGAACCAAATTTTAAAGTGGCCCGAAATTTTCAAATCACACGGCGTGCATTTCACCGATTTCCGACCATCCAATGCTGGTTACCACGTGCACTGGAGTGAGAAATTCCTGGCCGAGGCAGATCGTCAGCCGATCAAGTCTTGCGTCCTAAAAACATCACGAGGCGTGCGCCAAGGCGAACTCCTGATCACAAGCTATGGACTAGAAGGAACGCCCGTATACACGGTTGGCACGCCTGGTCCGGCCACGATCGATCTCAAGCCCGAGCTCGAAATTCAGGAAGTTCTTAAGAAACTCCGCTCTGTCAAAGAGAACCTCGCGCCCATTCGACGTGCCAAGAAAGTCCTGAACCTATCCCCGGCGGCGCTGGCACTGATTTTTCACCACGCCCCTCGCGAGGCTCTGACCGAGATCGAAGCATTCGCCCAGCTCATCAAACAGTTCCCGATTCAGCTCGAAAACCCACGTCCGCTCGAAGAGTCCATTTCCGCGGCCGGGGGAATATCCATCGACGAGATCGATGAGTCGATGATGCTGAAACGATTTCCAGGCGTTTTTCTCGCCGGAGAAATGCTGGACTGGGACGCTCCCACCGGGGGATTCCTGATCCAAGCGTGCGTGTCGCAAGGTCGCTGGGTCGGAAATCACGTACTTGATTTCATTCGGCGTAAACCGCTCACTTGATCAAGAACTGGCGAACGACTCCCATATGCTGCATGCCCTCGGCAACGCTATCTCCGGCTTGTGCCGGTGCCACGAGTTCAAGCTCGTTGAAATCGGTTTCGGGCCGATCGAACGAGTCCGTTCGAAAAATCAGACCGTGCGGAAACTCGACCGATGAACCTTCTCGCAATTCAGCCGTCTGAGCTTTTAACACGACCGGCGCCTCATAAGCCTCAAGCGTGGAACTGACCAATACCCAATCATAAGGTGATCTGCCGTTACGATTCGTTCCAATGCCACCATTCGTGTCCCGCGGACGACGAGTTGGATCTTGGCGAACCAGTGCTTCGAGCGCCTGAAAGACCTTTGCATCCGAAGTAAAATTTGGATCTTGGTCCAACAATTCACCTGCTTCGAGCGGACCACGGCCGGTGTTGAAATCGCCACCTACTGCAATCAGTGCACCTTTTGGAAAGTGGGCTTCGATTTGTTTTGCAAGCTCGCGCGCCTCTCCCTCACGACGTTTACGATCTCTGGATGAGCTACCGGCTTTTAGATGCACGCTCACCGCATAAACAGCGACCGGATTCTGGCCCTCAACCGGGACCTGGATTTTGGCCCAGGCGAAATCCCGGTTCGGCATATCCTCGTCCTGCCATTCGCCCACATCGGGCTTGCCTTCGGCATTCAAGGCAAAAGGATAACGGCTGACGATGCCGTTCGGGATCGCGCGAGCAGCTGCCTCTTGGGCATCCACATCTTCGCGATAGTAATGGTACTCGGCTCCAAACGCCTGGTCGATGAACGAGCGGATCGCTTCGGGAGAGTTGTCGCGGTAGTTGAATTCTTGCAGAAGCGCGACATCAGGGCGGAGGCCCTTAAGAATTCGGATACCCGGTTCATCATAAGCTTGCTGGTTGCCAGAGGACAGGTTGGCGGCCACGATTCGAAGGCTCGATCCCGGATTGGGAGGTAGTTTCGCTTCCTCGATCCCTGAGCGCGTCGAGACAGCTCCAGCAGAAAATATCGATAGTCCAAGCAAAGAGATCAGAATCGGCGCGCGGTATTGAGTGAAATGCATAACGGATCTATTAAGCAACGAACATGCCCCGAGCCGAAGTCGTGGACCAGACGTGGAGTTCGCATGTTATGTACGCCTGTCAAACGCGGTAAACGCCGAGGAATCAGACAATCGGAAAAGACTTAGTCGTATTTTCTTCGCAAGCAAAACAACTTCGCTCGAGTGAGAACTCGAAATTCCATTGCATGGAGTCTCTGTTCCGGTGCTAGCTTCCGATGGTTTCATTTCGAAACATCCGTTTGCTTGAGAGCCCCCCGATCATTCAGGGGTCTCACGAGTCAGCGATGCCCCAGGGCCTCCCCACAAACCCTTTTGGCCCTGGGGCTATTTACAGATTTCCTCAATCACGTCCCACCGGCGGTATCCAATGAACTCGCCTACCTTCGATTGCGGGCCGCAGGGACAAATTGTCCACAGAATATTCAATACAATCTTTGTAAAATTGTGAACAGTTTCGTCCAGGCCTAATTTGAGGGCATGCGACCTAACACGAGTTCGACTCAACTTTATTCGATCCTCTCGCTGACGCCGCTATTCATCGGTTGGACCGCTTTTGCAGGGCACTACGAGTTCGCACGACTGGATTGTACGAATGATCATCAAGCGCAACAATTCGTCAGTGAGCTCGAAAACATCTCGAATTCGGATGAGTTCCATTTCAACTATTTTGAGCCATCGGTAAATTCGCCCTGCTTCGGAAAACCGCTCAATAAAATTCTACGCTCAAATAGTCCGCTATCAAACGAACAGAAGTCCAACTACCTCGGGAATGCGCTTTTTGCCCAACGGAGTTCGCCTGCCAGTGATTCCCACTGGAAAACCGAGGCATCACTCGCAAAATGGGGATCCAAAAAAATAAAGCACATGAAAATGACGCCGGTAGAGCACCTGCTGATGTACGGCGATTTCATCGACATTCCCCTGCTCGCAGATCTCATGAGCGATGCCTTAACGATCAGATTGAGCCAACCGATTACTTTTAAAATTCCAAGTCAATCTACTACCGAAGGCTCCTCGGATACGCCAGATCACTCCGTTGAAATCAAACTGATGTCCGCGGACCTAGAAACACTTTCTGATAACTTCATTGAGTATCAACTTCATCAGAAAAAACTTGATCAGAAATATGGAATCTTCGACGTCTACGCGGCTGCATTGATGATGGGCACCGTACCAGCGGCTACTCTGGATCTGATGATTCAGAAAAAAATGTTCTTCTCGCAAGCACCTTCGGCAACTAAACGGACCCTCACTTATCTATGGCCGTTTGCAAGGGCAGCAGCTTATCGAAATCCTTGGACCGCAGGAGGAGCGATCCTCATTGATTTGGTGAGCGGCGTGATTCTAACCAAAAAAACATTCAAACAAGGTGACAACCGTGGCACTCGCCTGCTTCGCTAGAAAACTGCGTATTTTTGGGCTACTCGCGCTTGCGCTCGGTTATCACGGCGCCGCCTACGCGGCAGTCGAACTTCCCGTCGTCCTCAATCAAAATTCAAAATGGGAATTGAGCTGGGTTCACTTTCCCAATCTTGAAGGGGGATCGAGGCTTGAACTGGAAAACATGGTCGTCTTAAACGGAGAGCAAAATGACGAGATCGCCCTTTTCACTCCGAATAAGGCTCTCAGCATTGACCATCTCGACGCGGCCACTCCAGAAGAAATCGATCTGCTGCGCGGAGCAACTGTTCTCTATCACTTCATTGAAGCACGGAAGTTCTACGAAAAATGGGCGCGTGAATTTTCATTCCTTCCGAACGGACATATAGAAGCTCTTCGGCAACCCATCACACTCAGAATCAATGTTCAGTCTCAGTGGTCACCCAGTTTACATTTTAAAAAAGGATCGGAGCCGCTTTCTAACACTGCCGTCACTGTAGGACCGTCACCCACATCTGAGGTGATCACCACTCCTTGGAACTCGGAAACCTGGTTCTACCGATCAAAAAGGGTTTCAGGTCCGTCTCTGGTGAGTCAGTCGTTTAAATCAGTCAGATCAAAAGATTCTCGAAACAAAATGCTGAGCGTTCAAGCAAAGAGCCTATTGATCAACACGATATCTTTTTGGAATGGAAATGGTGATGAACTACTCAGTCGAGCGATCACCGGTGGATTAAAAACAGCTGCGCTTCTCGCAGCGCCCGAGGCCGTCTACCAGGCCGGGAAACTGAAAAAGCGACATGCAGAACTCGACACCGCTCTCATTCCGGAAATCATTGCGCACGAGAGTGCGCATCACTGGATGTCCAGTATCTTCGGCTATTTGCGCAACCCAAACGCGATTTCCGAAGGATACGCCAACTATTTTGCAGGCCACTACATTGGGCAAAACTCCCTCGTTCGAAAATCAAAAAAGAATATCTCGTTGAATCAACCCACTAAAAAAGCCGATCGAAAGCGCTACTACGAGCTCAAAGATGACTCGGGCAGAAGCTCAAGAAGCGGAGAATTTGTTTGGTCCATTCTCCATGCAATCGAAGAAGCGTTGCCTGAGCAAGCCGGCCAAGCGGTCATTCTTCGTACCCTGCTCTATCTACCACGCGAACCAAAAATCCGGGAGGACCTGGTACCAGCCCTCATTCGCGCATGCGGACCCGAAAAGGAGGATCTCAATAACAAGATTTTGGTGAGGAACGTGCTCAAAGAGTTTGGTCTTTAAATCGTATTTTGAAATCAATGGAGTCATATTATGAAAAAATTTGTACATTTAATTTTAACCATCGCGCTCTCGTACAACCTGACGATATTCCCGATTGCACGAGCAGAGGATCGGCCATCGATCGCAAACCTTTTTGAATCCATCGAACGAAAATCAGATGCAGGAATGTCTCAGGAATCACTCGTTCAGAATCTCGTATATGAAATCTTAAACTCGGGATATTCCGAACAGGAAATCTTCGACTACTTGATTTTGAAGATGAATCCGGAACAAGCAAATCAGATTCAGAGCACGTTAAAGACGCTGAAAAATCATTCGCTTTCGATGTCTGCTTCGCAAAAGCAATTACTCCTCAAAAGACTCTCCAAAAGCTTGAACCAAACGGGAATGACCTGGAGTACCGGGTGTACTTTCCTCATGATCTATCCACCACTCATCCCAGTCATTTTTGGTGCGGGAGTTGCTGGTCTCGTCGAAGTGATCAAAGAAAAGCGAATCATTCGTGAAGGACGAAATGGTGGCTATGCGGCCGAACTGACAACTTCCAAGAAGAACTTGTCCGAAGTTGAAACTCGGATTTCAGAAATTAAGGCAAACACTCCGGTGACCAGTCTCGAAGAAGCAGAACTCCTGAAGAGCTTATTGGCGCCACTGGTAACACAACAAACTAATCTGAATGATCGCATTAAGGTCCTCAGTAATCCCAACTACGCAAACGAACTGGACACCATGCAAAACTGGACACTAGCAGCAAGTATCGCTGCGATGGTGGTGCCGACCGGACTCTGTCTTGTGATCGATGGTGAATAATTTTCTTAATTAAAATTACTGAAAAGGACTAAAGCTATGAAATATCTTTTTAATGATTGGGCCGTCAGCGTTTTTCTGAGCATTGCACTGATTCCTTCGAGTCACGCCTCGGATCAGATTCAGGCTTGGTTTGATAAAAATGAATCGTCTTGGAAAACTGGCCAGGGGTCTGGATCAGATTTCGAAGGCATGTATCTGTCTCTCGCGCGACATATCGAAGAAAACTCTATCTCGCAGAGCGAACTCGATGCATTTGCCCAGGACAAACTCGGGGAATCAGCAAATAAATTCCTCGTCAACGAACTCAAACCGTTTCGAGATAGGGGTATCACTCCCTCTCAGCTGCAGATGGAAATGATACTGCGCAAGACGCTTGCTCAGAGTTCTGCAATGGGAATGACCTGGTCGACGCCGTGTGAGACGCTCTGGGAAGCTGTTCCGGCACTTGTGGTAGCTGCGATTCCTACGGTTTTTGCGGTCATTAATGTCAAAAGCTACCGTAAAGAAAATACACCCGAGTACCGAGCAGAAACTCAAAAGATGACAGATGAAAAACAGTCACTGACGAACCGCGTTTCAGCCATCAATGAAACTCTTAAAAATCAAACGGCGATTGATCTGAAGCTCGTGGGCGAAAGAGATCAAGCAAACCAAAAAATCAGTGAAATCGACGAAGCACTCAAATATCGAGGTTTGACCACTAAGTTTGACCGAAATCTCTCAGTAGGCGGGAGTATACTCGCCACCATCTTCGGCGCTGCCTACGTTATCGGCGGCTGCGACTAAGGTTTTTCTCCAAAAAGTAGGGCTAGGAAATTCCATCGGACGGATTCCTAGCCAGATTTAGTAGATCCGCCCTTCTGATAAGTACTCTTTTAAACTTCTTTGGATCTTGTGCCATTCTTGAGTCAACGCAGGAGAGACTCTCCCTACTTGGCTTACCCGCTCAAGTAGCGGGAAGAGCTCCACGCCTCCCCGTTTCCATTCGCCAACTGTCCACCAAGTGTCGACGTCTTCGAAAAATCTCCGCTCGACGCGAACGCGACCATCTGGAAATCTCCGGACCATTGCCTCAACTGCGGGAAACAATGCTTGGGCTGGAATTGCGCCTTGAAACCTCTCGAGGTACTTCATCAATACCTTGAGACCGCGTTGCACATCGTAGAAATAGAACCGAGGAAACGCGGTCTGCTGCCAATCGAGTTCGTCGAGCTTTTCTTCGGGATTCGCAGGGGCGTCCGTCGCGCGAACCAACTGACGCATGATCATGAGTTTGGCCGCACGCTCGATGAACTGAATTTCATCGTCGGACCTCGCCCCCCCTTTCCAATCAATTAATGCCTCAAGCCCCGCGATCATTCCAACCATGGAGCTTGCATGCGGAGTCGCTTCATAGGCCTTCTCAGCGCAACTCATTCCACCATCGGACATCTGATACCGAATGAACCACGAGCGCGCCCAAGGTAGGTATTGATCAATATCGACTCCATAGCACTGCAAAATGAGGCAGAGATTCCCCAACTGACAAGGACAGGGGCGAGCGTGACGATGGAGCCCTCCGACTCTTCTCGAGATTTCGGCTTCGAAAAATCCATCTTCATAAGCTCGTTGTGCACTCCGAGCCAATGCCTCTACTGCCGCACGAGGCACTCGATCTTGAAAACCCAGCTCCGACAGCGTGAGTAGTCGCCACCATACTCCGTGCCACTTGGGCCAGTAGGGGTGCTGACTCAACCATTCTTGCGCGAGAGGCGACTCCAGAAACTGAATCGATTCTGCGACGCCTTCGTCGCTCTCGATAAACTCAGAAATCGGAAGCTCCGGAACGGAACCCAACAAACGATGAAGTTGCTCAAGATTCGTCATACGTGAGTCAGGGAGAATAGTGTTTGGAGATCTCCTCGCACCCTTGCCCACTCACGAGTGAGCGATGGAGAAATTCGTCCAATTTGACTCACTCGATTCAGCAGTGGATGGAAAATCGCATCCGCCCGCTCCCAATCTGCTTCCATCATGAGCGTTCGGCAGCCTTCGTAGGATTGGCGCTCGATTTGAATTCTCCCATCGGGAAATCTTTGGACGAGGGATTCCACTGCCGGCAAAACAGCCTCAACCGGAATGGGGCGATTGTATCGTTTGGCGTATTCGACCAGAGCCGTCAGTCCACGCAAAACGTCGTAAAAATAAAACCGTGGAAACGCGGCTTGTTTCCAATCCGCTTCGTCGGCGATTTCTGACGCATTTGCCGGAGCGGTAGACGCTTTGACCAATCTTCGCTGAACCAGGTGATTCGCTGCTCGTTCGATGAACTGTGCCTGATCGTCGTTCAATTGAGAGGGTTCCCAACCCAGCATCGCCTCAAAACAAGAAATCACTCCGACCATGGAACTCGCCTGGGGAGAAGCTTGATAGGCTGCTTCATCACAGCTCATGCCACCATCTGACATTTGATAGCGAACGAACCAATTCCTCGCCCAAGGCAAAGTCTGGTCAACGTCCACTCCATAGGCCCGAAGCACGAGACACAAATTCCCCAGCTGGCAGGGACATGGGAGCGATTGTCCGTAATCACCCACAATATCGGCTGGCGCTTCTGATTCAAAAAAAGCGTCTCTAAAGGTGCTTTTCACGGATTTTGCGAATGCTTCAACCACTGATCGAGGAACCAGAGACTCAAACCCCAGTTCACGCAACAACTGGAGTTGCCACCAAATCGCACTCCATTTTGGCCAGTACGGGTGTTTTTCCAACCAGTCTTGCGCCTGTGCCGACTGGATGAAACGAATGGACTCATCGACTCCGTCTCGACTCTCGACGAAATCGGAATTGGAGAGAGTGGGAACCGCATCTATCAACTGCCGAAGTCTCGCGGCGTCGCTCATGCACTCGTTACTGGAGCAGCCGTCTGAGGCACTCGGTTCGCAGCCAAGATATTGTGTAGCTTCGGAAATTTCGCGACCCAATTCGCTTCACCCTCAAGCCGCCACTGTGAGTAACGAAGTAGCAGCAAAAGTCCGGGAATCATCAGGAGCGCAGAGATCACGAAATAGTTCTGCCACCCAACCGCTTTTTGCAAATAGCCCGATGGCGCCGTCATTACGTCGCGAGTGAATGCCATGAGACTCGTCAACAGAGCATACTGAGTCGCGGTGTAGTTCTTATTACAAAGCGACATAAAGAACGCGGCATAGACCGCGGTACCCATGCCGCCCGTTAAGTTCTCACCCGCAATCGAAATCACGAGCGCCGAATAGTTGGAAATCAATCCGCCTAAGTTCATGCCGCCTTGATGAACGACGATCTCTAACCAGCAGAAAAGCAAACTCGTCACTCCTTGGAGAATCCCAAAAATCCAGAGCGACTTGCGCATCCCGAGTTTCGGCATCAGCGCACCACCGACGAGCGTGCCGACGATGGTTGCGATGAGACCGAAACCTTTGGTCACGGCAGCGATATCTGTTTTAGAAAATCCGATCTCAAGCACGAACGCCGTGTTCAGTGCCATGGCCATTGCGACATCGAGTTTGTAGAGGGTGATGAACGCGAGGACTTCGAATGCGCCTGGACGTGCAACGAATTCGAGGAGCGGGAGCACGACGGCGTCTTTCAACGACTTGGGTGGTTTCGCACCTTCGGGCTCTTTGGCCGTGAGCGTTCCAAGAATACCCACGCCCATGGTCGCGGCCATCACGAGGTAAACCGATTGCCAACTCATATGGTCGGCCATAAAGAGCGCGAGTGCCCCGGAGGTCAGCATCGCAATCCGGTAACCCATGACGTAAACGCCAGAACCGGCGCCGTATTCGTCCCGCGTCAAAGCTTCGGTACGAAACGCGTCCACGACGATATCTTGTGACGCGCTAAAAAACGCTACCGTCGTCGCAATCGCCGCCATCACGAGCGGACTCTGAGCCGGTTGAACAAATGCCATCGCGGCGATGCCGAAAACCAAGAGGACCTGAAAGACCAGCATCCAGCTTCGGCGGCGACCGAGCGCCTTCGGAAAGTAGCGGTCTAAAAAAGGCGCCCAAATGAATTTCCAGCTGTAAGGGAAGCTCACCAAGGAAAATAAACCGATCGTCGTGATATCGACTTTTTCGGCGGCCATCCACGCTTGGAGCGTGCTCTTGACGAGGGCAAGCGGAATTCCGCAGGAAAACCCAAAAAGCAGCACGGAAAACATACGAAAACTGGCAAAAACGTGCAGAAATGATTTCATCAGGCGTGGTTCCTTGGATACGATCGTTTTCCGGAGGAAGTACCGCATGAACCGAGCGCAACTCAGCCCAGATCTTCAGAACTTGAGAGCATCGCTCCCTGACCTCTTGGGGACCTTACAAGCAAATCCTGATTGGTATGTTTCGATTTATCTAGAAAAAAAGTCGGGATTGAACTTTTCGGCGAACCTCCGCCAAACGCAGATTTCTGATTCTTTTTCGACGGGAGTCGTCCTTCGGGTTTACGACGGCTACTCGCTTTTCGAACAAGCGTCCGATCAACTGGATCGCGCATCACTCCAGCGCGAAGCCGAACGACTCGTGAAACGAGTCCGAGACTCGAAGCCCGATGCGGCGGCACAGAAACGTCCATACTCCGCTCCGACCTGGCAAGAGCGCTTGAGCATGGAACTCGATCCGGAAATCCGCTCCCAGATTCCTGCGAACGTGCAAGCCAAAACACCTGTTCATTTCGGCATCGCCTTTGAAAAAGATCCGCGTGAGATCTCTACCGAAACCCGCATCGCCCACCTCAAATCTCTCCTGTCTCGCGCTCAAGAACTCGCGCCACAGGCGGGCCTGGAAAATGGCGAACTCAGTTTCGTCCTCGTCCGCGACACGGTTTCAACCGAAGAATCCATTTTCGTCGACGGCGAATCCAATCTCTCCCAGTCCCTGATCCGCATCGCACGCACAGTGGTACTAATGTCGGGATCCGAGCGTTCTGCGGAACGCATTGGCGGCATGGGCGGCGAAGAAGGCATCGAACTCACCGACGCAAAACTTCTCTCGATGCTCAAAGAACTCAAAGGCGTCAAAAACGCACTCCCCCTGGCTCCAGGCCGATACCCGGTGATCTTGGGCCCGACTCTCTCAGGCGTTCTGGCTCACGAAGCGTTCGGTCACTCACAAGAAGGCGATACCTGCGCACGCGGACGCTCGATGGCTTGGGACCTGTTTCACTCCGGCGAGAAGGTCGGCAACGAGCACGCCACGATCCTCAATAATCCGGCGATCTACAAAAACGGCGAGGAGAAAATCGCTGCCTGGGGCAGCTACTTCTTCGACGAAGAGGGTTGGATCTCGCAGAAACAAGTCCTGCTCGATCAAGGTGTGCTTCGCTCTCCGATGACGAACCTCACCTCGGCACTCCGCTTGGGCGTTCCTCGCTCGGCCAATGGCAAACGCGAGAGCTGGGCTCATGGGGTCTATACCCGCCAGACGAATACGTATTTCAGTGCCGGAACTAAAACGCTCGATGATCTGATGGCCATGATGGGAGATGGCTACATCGCCCTCCACCCAGCCGGCGGCATGGAAGACCCAAAAGGCATGGGTATCCAAGTCGGCATTCAATTCTTAGAGGAAGTGAAAAACGGCAAACGTACGGGGCGCGTCTTCAAAGGGCCGTCCGGCGGACATCTACAAATGACCGGTTACGTTCCTGATGTCCTCGCCTCGATCGTCGATAAATCCAAGATCGAAGCCGACTCGAAAACTCCGGACGCCGTTGAGCATCCGTTCAACGATGCTGGCGGTTGCGGCAAATACCACAAAGAAATCGTGCACGCCGGTTGCGGCGGCCCTTACATGTACATGCGTGACGTACTCCTCGGATGAAGGAAGAAAACCGATGAACTGGGAAATCTCAGACCTCAAAGCCAAGCTCAAATCTCAAACCGAAATCCTCGGCTGGGTTTTGAACGAAGAAAACACGCACCGTTTCGAACGCTATTTCATGAAGGACCAAAAAGCGTTCGCCACCGACCAAGACCGCGAAGTACGCGCGCAGACCCTCGATCTCCGCATTTTCGTGGATAACGGTAAACCGGGGCGCCAAGGCGAAATCACGAAACGTCTGCATCGAGGGGCGCCTCTCGATATTCAGCTCTCTTCGGCGATCGCTGCCGCCCAGCAAACGGACCATCAACGTTGGACACTACCCACGGAGATTCCTTCGTCGCTTCCTGAACGAAAATCATTCGACCCGAGCATGGTCGAGGATCTCAAGGGAACTTTGGACCGAGTCACGGAGCAAGTGACCGCTCAGGCGATGAAGCAACGGTCGACGCCATTTCACTCGTCTGAACTCTTCTTGTCGGTTCATGAACGAGAACTCCATTTATCGAGCGGTCTCACTCACCGCAGTAAAAACACCCGCGCCTACCTAGAAGCGGCGTTTTCTTTTTCGGACGGTAAACGCGCGGACGAGTACCTCTCGACCACCTGGTCGGTGGATGCGGACGGACTCGGGATCGAGCAACTTTTTGATGAATGTTCCGAGCGCGCCAAACTCACGCTCGATACGGAAAAACCACTCGCGGGCGACTACTGGGTTTTGCTCGACTCCGATGTGTTGACGTCTATTTTTTCGCAAACGCTGCCGCAGCTTTCGGGACGAATGGAATACCTATCGCTCCCTCACAAGAAAAAAGGCGACTCATTCATTCCTGATGCTCGCGGTGATCTCCTCACCATTCGTCTGGACCCTACGCTGGATTACGCGGCCGGAACGACGACGCTCTCGGACGAGGGGCTCCTTCAACGTCCGATGGATCTCGTGAAGAACAACCAAGTCGTCGAGACCTCGCTCGATCACCAACATGCGAGCCATCTGGGCCGCTACGCGACGACGTCGAACGGCACCTGGGTCATTGAAACGGGTAGCAAGAGCCGCGATGAGCTGATCGCCTCGCAGGACCAGGTACTGGAGATCCTCCAGTTCTCCGGGCTCTTCGTGGATCTCAATACTGCGACCTTCAGTTCGGAGATTCGCCTCGCGACCCTTCATGATCGCAAAACGGGTAAAAAACGCACGATCAAAGGCGGCTCGATGTCAGGTTCGCTCTTCGAGAACTTCAAAGAAGCGTACCTTTCCAACCAAGCCGTGAAGAAAATGTTCGTCGATTACGGAAGCGCGCACGGCTACTACGGGCCTGATTACGCGCTGATCTCACAAGTCTCAGTGGCTAGCTGAGGGCGCATCCGCAGACTGAGTCGCAGTTTTGCTATTTTCTAAGGTTTGAGCAAGCGACTGATTCTTGAGGAGGCTGACGGCACACTGACCGACATCTGGAGAATTGAATTCAGCGCCGATCACTTCGGCACTTGGATTCTTGACATTCCGGTACGCAATCGAAGCAAAACCACAGTTCCAGAAGAGGCGCGTCCAAGCGCGAGCATCCCGCTCGGACTTGACTGTTTTTCCGTCTTCGGAAACACAGAGACCCGCCTCACGCTCGTCATAGAGATGCGCGGCGCGGAGGAACTGGCGCAGCAAGAGGGGCTCCATACTTTCGCTCGCATTGTCGTAACTTCTTAAACGACTCTTATCGTAACTGACCTCGGTCATGGCGGAGTTCAGCTCTTCGGCCAAACCGTTCGCACTCACGTCGATGAACAAACGACGCGAGTCACGGTTGAGCAGTGAACGGTAGCGATCTACGATGATCGAAAGACTATGCGGGTCTTTGGTTTGAACGCGCCCCAGAAGCACGAGATCGCGGACGGCGAGGTAATCTTTCTTGGATTGTTTCAAGAACGGATCTTTGAGCTCGGTATACGCTTTGATTCCGGTAGTCACCACTCCAGATCCAATCGAGGTGTAGAGCGCTAGATCCTTGTTCGTCTTACCCAGATAGATTAAGCCGATCGAAGCACCGATACTGAGCGGAATTTTCACGAGCGACCAGATCATCTTGTTTTTACGCTGTTTGGTGCCTTTTTCGATCAGCCAGAGATCACAGGATTTCTTGAGCTCATTCTGGTTGGACTCGAGCGCGGCTTCGTTCAAGATTCCATCAATGATCGCATCACCCGTCGTCGGCGCGTAATTGGCTAGAGATAGACTTGGGATTGAAAACAAGAGAATCGCAGCGGTCAGGTTTTTCATGGTAGCTCCAAATTCGAGAAGCTTTACTTATACTTTAATTATTTATTAATTCAACCATCGAAACCTCATTCTACCGAGAACCTCGACCGCGCTCCCTTCATTTACTCGCGAAACCATGGTAGTTCTGAACCAGAGGATTCGTTCCCATGCGTAGACTAACCATTATTTCGCTCATCTGCTCCCTGCTGGGTTGCGCAGCGCCTACTCCTCGTCCCGAGGGTAACTCCCGAGAAGACGCCGCTGTCGCCGCAGTAGCCGCTCTGACGAACCTCGGCTCTAATAATCCCTATCGAGCCGCCTCACCCACCGATCAAGCTGCCGCAGCCACATTGGGATCGTCCGGTGAATCCCGCTCGGTGATCAGCGCTCGTTGCCACGTTTATTTCAAGAACGACCCCACCGATAACGCCAAGTTCTGTCGGAACTTCCTCTTTTCGGTCCACGGTGTGGACGGACAAGAGATCCGGACGATCTTGCCTTCTGATCAAGGTACCTTCGTCATCCCCGCAAACCCGGGTGAGAAACTCAAGCTCCGCCTCAAGCCGAAACCCGATTGGAAAGTCGAATTCACTCCCGATCGCTGGCTTCAGGCTGGGGACTCAGTGAACATCAGACTCACTCAAGACTTTTGAAAAGCGGCACCGAGACCTCGCCCCCATTCCGTCAAAACACTGACATTTGCGGTTCATCCATCTTTAGATAAAATAAATAATAATATTTTATAAATGCGTCCTAGGGGGATAGCGAGCGATGTCATGGCAAGCCCGGTTTAAAAGAAGTCTGGCGAATTTCGATCTCTCCTCACCGATCATCCTCCTGATTGGTCTCATCATCGATCTGCTCTCCAAACGACTCGTGTCATCTGGCAAGGTCACAAGTTACGGCGGTAGTTTCGAACTCTTGCCCCGATTCAATACGACATTCATGGGCGGGCTTTTCACCGACGCGAACGAATGGATCGTTCAGATCTTCTTCACGGTGATCTCTATTTTCTTGTTTCTCTTCTCGGCGGTTTTCTTTTTCGTCCTGCGACGCCAGGATGTTCCTCGCCTGAAATACGGCTTCATCCTGCTTTCGACGGGGTTTTTCGGTAACGTCCTCGACCGCGTGCTCTATGGACGCGTCACCGATATTTTCATCTGGAAAGTGTCCTCGACGACCGTCACGACTTTTAACTTCGCCGATATCTTCGCGCTCATCGGCTCGACGCTTGTCATCGTCTCGCTGATCCTGGACTACAAGACGATCTTCCACCGCTACAACCTCAAGCGCAAACTCCTGATCGAGCCAAAATTCCAGATTGAGTTCTCACTGATCCTGGTTTTCTTCGGGCTACTCAATGCTTCGATGATCGGAATCTACTCCTATAGCTACCTGCGCGTTTACTTGAGTCAATCCGGTTACGTGGTGATCGGCGTACAAGAACTCCTTCGCGATTACATCGTGGGTCTCGCGATTATGGAGTTCTTCTTCCTCTTAGCCTCCTTCGCAATTGGAATCGTGTTCTCTCACAAAATGATCGGACCGATCCAGGCATTCGAAGGTTTCGTCAACCGACTCCTGTCCAATCGCCCGGAACCGCGGGACAATCAGTTCCGCTTGCGACAGCTCGACTATTTTAAGAACCTCGAGCGTATCGCCGCCCACCTCAAGACCAAGTGGGCAGAGAAAAACGGACCATCTGATCCGACCAATCACGGATAAACACTCGGAAACACGCTCTCAACTCAATTTATTTTAGCGTCCACACCGTGGACGTATTCCTTTATGTCTGGGTTCGGGATAAGTGCGCGCCATGAATTTGTGGCCCTCATTCGTTTGCCTATTCATTTCGATCCTCAGCGCTTCTGCCCATGCTCAAGACTGGAGCCTGAACGCGGTCTCCATCCTCTTACCGAATACCGCGACGCTCCTCACCGCTCCCGAATTCTCCGCTTATCGTGGAGGGTACTTCGAACCCTCGTTCGTTTCTGAAATGGGACGGTTCAATCTTCATTCAGTGTCCGAAGGATCTTATGCTCCGATGGATCTCCTCACGCTCGTCGGAGTCCGAATCGATCCTTGTTTCCGGGACCATTTTTTCGAGTCTTGCCGTCCTCAATTGCGAGCGATCTGGCAAGTGCCCACTCGCTCGCGACTTCCAACGGGCGTCACTCAGGCGAAATTCCACGACGGCGCCGTTCATACGTTTCACGAATACTCCCCATCTGAATGGAATGAGATCCTGCGCGCCTGGACTGAACTCAATCGTCCCTACGCCCGCGAGCTCGCCGACCTCCCGCTACAGGTACACCCCGTCCTTGCGCGTGAAGGGCTCCAAGGAGCCTATGGACGTAGACTCTCGGGCATTCTCAAACAAGCACTGCGCCCAGCTACGCAAGTCCGTACCGCGTTTACCATATTGATCAGCGTGAACTTCGCTTGGAAGATGCAAATTTTTGATATTCAACGAGGCGTATTCGCCCAGCGTACATTCCCCCGCAGTCAGTTTGCACCCGGTACAAACGACGCATTCGATAATTTCGGCGGAATGGACTCATTCAAAGGCTTTGGAAATTTTTTCACGGATCAAGACCTAGACGGCGAGCACTATTTTAGATTCGTCAAGGACAGCACGCTGCCCGCATGGCTAAAGGCGGACGAAAGCGCCCGCCTTCTTAACACGATGGCGCGGGTGCAGAACCCTGGGCATCACCTGCCCGGAACCCAAGACTGCCTCACTTGTCACCTGAGCCAATCAGCGACCTTGATGTTGGAAAACAACTTGCGCAAAGCGGGGCTCTTCGTTCCCGCTCCGAAAGACGCTTATCCTCGGAGCGCAGGACTTGAGCTCACAAGTCGTTCTGTTTCCAACCCAAACAACCTCAGAATGTTCGGCTATATCGAGGGCGAACCGTCGATTCAGTCTCGGGTGATTTTCGAATCTAACGAGGTCGCTCGTCTGCTCAGCCGGATTTCGCCGTTATGATATGACTTTTTGTTCGCAGTTTCTACTTTCGCCCGCTTACGCAAGTGAGTCATACAAGACACAGTACATTCGTCAAAATACTTCTCTATAATAGAAGGTCATGAGTATCCGCTCGTTCTGCGGCCTATTTGTACTGGCGACTCTCCTGGGTTGTCAGAAAAATGGGAGCTACTACAAATCAAATCTCAGTCGCCAGGCTTCGTCGGACTCTTGTAGCCTCGAAGACGCGACTCTTTACGCCACAGACACCGCGCTAGCGAGTGAAATTCCGGTTGGAAAATACGCCTGGGACTCTTCGGGAGATCTCATCACCGGCACGTTCGTCGTTCCTACGTTTCAAACGCTCATGCCATCCGGAATTCATCGGACGACGGGCGGCACGCCTTCGCAAATCTTTTTGAACGATGAGAAAACCGCAGCACTACCAGCAGACTACCGCGAGGTCCCAGATATCAACATCGACGATGAAGGTTTTTCGGGTGTCAACGTCACCGTCGCTACCCGACCCTCAACGATCTGCGGAACTAGCGGCTCGATTACTGATCGGATTGCAGACTGTGCTAGCAAGAACCCGGGCGTCTCAACCTGGGAGGGGAGCACGGACGGCAACGCGGCTGAGGGAAATTGGAAACTCGTCACCTACACGGCCGGATCTACCGAAGTTTGGCGAGACGAACGAACAGGACTGGTTTGGAGTGATCGTCTCGGTGCCGCGAACTGGTGTACCGCTGCAGGCAATGTCCAAGCGGACGATCCGAACAACTACTGTAACAACGGAACGTACCAAGACCAAACCACGCCTACGTCATACTGCTCAGAGGCAACCGGCTTGAGCTCCGCAGTGGGCGGGGAGAATTACACGACCGGTATTTATGGCGACGGCAAAGGCGGACTTGGCGCGCTCAACACCGACGCACCTGTTCGCTGGAGACTGCCTACGGTTTATGATTGGAAACTAGCCGATTTGAATGGTGTTCGACGAGTACTACCAAATATGAATCCGGGCACAAGTTTCTGGAGCGCAACCGTGAGCTCCGCAGCCCGTAACATGGCGCTAAACTTCGGCGGCTCAACCGGAACGGTCTCATTGGGCGCACGTACTTCGGCAACGGGCTCTATTCGCTGCGTTGGTCGAGTGATCGACTAGTTCTCGAGCTTACGACCTGAATCCGAATACACTGCTTTGACCCGATTGTTCTCCTCTAGGAGAACCACGCGCGGACGGTACTCGCGCGCCTCTTCCGGGGAGAACTCAGCGTAAGACACGATGATTAAACGATCGCCCGGTTGAACGAGTCGTGCGGCCGCGCCATTGAGGCCGATCTGCCCTGGCTTGCCTGGGATCACATAGGTTGAGAAACGTTCACCATTATTGATGTTATAGATATCTACCCGCTCGTACGCGTAGAACTGCGCGGATTCAATTAATCCCGGATCAATAGAGATAGATCCTTCGTAATTCAGATCAGCTTCGGTGCAGGTGGCACGGTGGAGCTTGGATTTCATCAAAGTAATCTTCATGACTGCGTACTTCCTTCGTTCATTTGGAGAGCGTCGTAGAGACCCAATAGCACGAGGTCGGGCATGTCGACGTCGAAAATACCTGCGCCCTCGAAAAGCTTGGAGAAACCGCCCGTTCCGATGACAAAAGGCTTTTCACCTTTGAACACTTCTTCTTGGAAACGCGAGATGATTTCTCTCATCGCTCCAAGGTGGCCATAGTAGAGACCGCTCTGGATGCTTTCGATCGTTGAACGTCCCAGTGCTTGTTCAGGAGACAAGATTTCTACGCTCGGAAGTTTCGCCGTTTTTGATTCGAGCGCTTCGCCCGAGATTCGCATTCCCGCGATGATGGTTCCACCGAGGTAGTCTTTTTCTCGCGTGATAGCACAGAACGTTGTCGCCGTTCCCAGGTCCACCACGACGAGGTTCTTATCCGGGAATCGAGAAGTCGCACCGATCGCATTAGCGATTCGATCGGCACCCACTTCGACTGGATTGCGATATTTGACCCGCAGTCCAGTTTTGACCCCCGCCTGAAGTACGAACGGGGTGCGTTTGAAATACTTCTGGAAACTCGCCTTCAGCGAATACATCACGTCCGGAACGACACTGCAGATCGCGACTTCATTGATCTTGGAGGGATCAATATCGTTCTCACGAAGCACCTCGCGAAAAAACAATCCATGCTCGTCGCTGCTCGCTCCACTTTTTGAGTGTCTGCGAAATCTGGCGCGGATGACCGGACCGTCTATCGTGCGTTCGATCACACCCGCGAGCATCTGACTATTGCCTACATCCAAAGCGAGAATCACGACGAAACCTCCTGACGACCAAGCCACTCCTGCAAGAATCCAAAAATCTCGATCTTATCGCGGACCTTTTTCTGGAGTTCGAAACCTTTTGGCGATTTGACGTAAATACCCGCCTCGTGGCGTGCACCGCCTTTGTCGATTCCAGCCAGATCATTCTGAATCACGAGATCGGACATCGAGTACTCGTTCTCGAGCCTTTTCTCGTCCCACTCCCCTGAAGTCAACTTGAACGACACCAGTTTGAGTTTCGGGTTCTTGGAATAACCTTTGAGACGGGAGAGAATCTTCGTTCTTGGTTTGAGCGTCAAGCTCACAGGTGCCGAACTCGAAATTTTTCCACCGGAGCCTTCGACGACCACATCGAAATCCCCGACCGCGGCCGAGTGGATACACGCATCGAACGCCGTTTGCGAGAGCGTGTTTTTTAACGACTGATCAAGGTCTGCATAAGTTGTGAATCGTTCGACTTGAATACCCGGGCGGCTAGGCGCGGGATAAGTCGCTGTTTTTGCCAGGAGTAGTTTCACGGAAAATCCGGCCTGAGCAAGAGATTCGGCCAAACGCACACCGGTTTCACCCGTGCTATTATTTGTGATGCCGCGAACCGAATCAATCGGATCAAAGGTTCCTCCGGCGGTGACTAGGATTGAACCAGACTTTTTCGCTCCATCCCGATAAGCGATGATCCGAGCCACCAGATCCTCGGGCTCCACGAGGCGCCCTTCGCCGTACTCACCACAAGCCATACGACCGCTGCCCGGCGAAAGCAACTCCACTCCAAATGACTCCAATCGCTTGAGATTCGCTTGAACGGCCGGATGGGAGAACATCGAAGGATTCATCGCCGGTGCAACCCAGTAGGGACGCTTGAAATCATGCGCCAGAAACAGCGTGGAAACGAGATCCTCTGCGCTGCCTTGCGCGAGTTTTGCGATTGAATTCGCACTTGCTGGGTAGAACAACGTCAGGTCTGCCCATCGCTCAAGAGTGATATGCTCCATGCGATGTCCTTCTTCGAACAGATCACGTGCTACGCGCTTGCCGGTCAAGCCCTCGAACGTGCCCACTCCGATGAAATCCGATGCCGAGCGGGTCATCACCGTCTGTACTTCAAAACCGTTTTGCACGAGCTTCGACGCCAAGGCGGCCGCTTTGAAACAAGCGATGGATCCGGAAACTTTGAGTAAGATCTTCATTTCGAATCTCCTTGAATAGCGACCAAAGGAACGTTGTCGATGAGGCGAATTCCCGAGAGCCAACCCGCGAATAAGCGGCGTCCCCAATGATCTTCGCAGTACTCTACTTGGAAACCGGATGTCTGTAGCGCTTGGGCCGCGATGGACGCATCTTTGAATCGAGTCAGCGCGCGATAAATCTCTGAGGCTTTTTCACGATCTTGCGGACTCAATCGTGTGTTCCGGGAACTCATCGCAAGCCCCGATGCTTCGCGGACGGTCGGCACGGGAACCACTTCTGTTCCCAAGAAAAAATCACGCGCCATTTTCTGGACGAGTATCAGTTGCTGGTAGTCTTTTTCTCCGAAAAACGCGTGTGTCGGCCGAACGACTTGCAAGAGTTTTAACACGACGGTCAGCATGCCTTCGAAATGTCCCGGACGAAATGCGCCCTCAAGGAGTTTTGAATCCCGAGTCTCCAGAATTCGAAAATCATCGCCCTGCGGGTACAGCTCGAGAGGATTCGTTGGGGCGAATACTTCGTCGACACCTACGCTGCGCGCAAGTTCCAGATCCCGCTCGAGCGTGCGAGGGTATTGATCAAAATCTTCGGCCTGATTGAACTGAGTTGGGTTTACGAAAATGCTCAGTACCGTGCGATCGGTTTTCGCTTTTGATGCCCGAAGCAGCGTGAGGTGCCCTTCGTGGAGCGCACCCATCGTCGGAACGAACCCGAGCGTCTGACTCGCAGACGATCCGTGGCGCGCGCTCAACCATTCCGCTCTGGTCGAATAGACTTTCACGCACGTGCCTCTGGCGAATAAGAGTACTGATGCTCCGGCCCTGGATATGCCGAAGAACGAACTTCGGTTGCAAATTTCTCGAGCGCATCACCGAAGAATTTTTTTCCGTCCGCGAAATGTTTCAGAAATTTAGGTCGAAATTCCGGTTGAAACCCGAGCACATCTTGAAGAACGAGCACTTGCCCGGTGGTATCTGGACCAGCTCCGATACCAATCGTCGAAATCGACAACTCTTGAGTCGCCAAACGTCCGAGCGACGAAGGGATACATTCGAATACTACTGAGCAGGAGCCGACGCGTTCGAACGCGTGCGCATCTTCGATCAACTGTTTCTGAGCATCGATGGTTTTACCTTGCAACTTCATGCCGCCGAACTGATGGACGGACTGAGGCGTCAGACCCAAGTGGCCCACGACAGGAATTCCTGCTTGAATGATGGCTTCGATCGTTTTTTCCATTCCTCGAATATTTTCGATTTTCACGGCGTGCGCACCGGCGCGCATCAACCGACCGGCGGCCTCGAGAGCGGCGCGTTTACCGAGTTGCACCGACAAAAAGGGCATATCAGCGACGATGAATTTTTTCTTGGAGCCGCGAGCGACGGCTGCAGTATGAAACTCCATCATCTCGACCGTTGCGTGCAGGGTGGAATCAAATCCATGCATCACCATCGCTACACTATCACCCACGAGAATCTGGTCGATCGAAGTCTCGTCGATCACTCGCGCGAATGAGGCATCGTAACAAGTCACCATCACGAGTTTGTGTTTCAGCTCTTTGGCATTTTTTAACTGCGGAACGGTGATCATGTTTTGGATTCTCCTGAAAAATTTCCTAAGAATGATTCGTAAATGTGTTTCAAGCGACTTTGTCCGAGCACGTCGAGGTGTTTCTCGATCGTCCCGCGATCGCCTCGCGCGATGGGACCGGTCAGGTGCGCGTCTGATTCAAATGCATTTCTCATGCTCTGTTCGACGAGTGGTCGAAGCACCTCACGTGCAAGTCCCACTTCTCCTTCGAATCGAGCGAATACTTCGCGCCACAGGAGCGCCGGAAAATTTCCAGCGATCGAGCAGAGCGCGTGATAGAGCGCTCGGTCGCGTGAGTGGATGAGGTGGATTTGATTCGGAAGTGCGGAGAGTTCCTGGCGTGCGTCCTCCCACTCGTCTGAGGCAACGATCCAGGGAATGGTCGGGTAGTAGTCCGCGGCGTAGAGCGTCTGTCCAAACGTGCAGAGGGGATGAAGCCCCAGGACTCCGGGAATCGTTCGAGCGCCCGAGGCATGGAGCACCGTCGCCCCATCCGGAATATCCGACATCAGCCGCTCGTGGACCGCCTCAATCGCATCATCCTTGACGAGCAGATAAACGTAATCGGGCTGGAAAGCGTGATTCTCGGGGGTCAGTCCCATCCGTGAAGACTGGACTGAAACCGGGATTTGAAGGTGTTTGAGGTAAAATTCGAGGTGACGAGACAGTTTTCCTGTCCCTACCAAAAGAAAGCGCGAAGCTGCGTATGACCGAGTAGGTACCTGTCTCATAGGATCAAGTCCGAATTCTACTATGGTTAACGATCAGGACGCAGGAAAGCAAACGGTTTATGGTCAATTCATCCAATAATAGACCAAGCGGATCGGAGAAACCAGCGCTCTGCGATCCGCTCATGTCACGTTAAATAGGTGGGACCATCTTCCCTAAAAGCACTGAGGTCCATCTGTTGATCATGCCTGGATTAGTAGAAGTCATCGATTAAACGTCCACGGGAATCGGAGCGACGTTGACTCGCACTTCATCGACGGTCCGGAGACCTCTGCACCCAGCTGTGATTTCGCGAACTCCTTCGAGGTCTTCTTGCCGTAGAGCATCTCAATTAAATCGCCGGTGATTTGATTGAGTGTTCACCATGAAAAATAGGGCAAACTCACCACTTCTGGACGCGAGACAAACGACAGGAGTGTGTAGCTTTTTGGGACTAACCCTCATTTTGCATCGTCATTACACACAGATTTGATAACACTAAATAAATATGAAATTTCGATACTCACTCCTGATCTCGGCAGTCCTCGCCGGATCCCTCGTTTTTGACACGTTTTCAGCCCCCCTTCCCTACACACGCCGTACCCGCGCTTACTCTGGATGGGATGGCGCCGTCCGTGGTGACTCCACATCGATCGGTATGGCCGGTGGCGGCAACGCTGTCCCCGAGAGCATCGCGACCGCAGAAACCCAGCCTGCATCGTTCGCTCTCTCGATGGAATCGCTCGAAGCACAGATCAATCGCGTGCGCATTGTGGATCGATACGCCAACCCACAAGGCGACGTCTCTCGCGAGACCCAAGGCGGTATCGGCCTCGGCCTCCCCCCTTGGGGATTCGCATTCACTTTCTACAATCCGATGACCCAAGTGGGACGCTACTCCGTCCCGGGGTCGACGGTCGAACACGACGTCAAAGTCTCCCTCAAAGAATATCACTTCGGAGTTTCACGAATTCTCGTCCGAGATCGTCTCTCAGTCGGAGTGAGCGCGGAGATCCTGAACGCTCGCTACGAGTTCGGAGCTGGCAAACACTCCCGCTCTAAACTCATGCCCAGACTCGGTGTCCTTTACAATATCGGAGATCGTGTCGTCTTCAGCGCGAGTTTTCGTCCGGGAACAAACCTCAATTCCGACTTGAGCGTGGGGACTGAGTTTTTACCCGGTTTCGTACAACCCATGTATGTACCCGCCCAACTGGCCGCCGGTTTCGGCTACCTGCCGAATCGATATTTCAGGATGGGATTCAACCTCTATGTCCCATTCGCACACGGAGAGAGTTCTTTGCTCGCGGACGAATCGGTATCAGTGGGAGAAAAAACCACTTTTCATCCGCGATTCGGAATGAACTACATTTTACTCGAATACCAACATTTGAAAATCGAGCTCGACGGCGGTGCCTACTATGAGGCTTCTCGATACTCGAATCGCTCGGGACGTCTGCACAAGACGGGAGCCATCGATATCAACCCGGCTTTTTTCAATACGAGCATGGGTTTCGATATTGCGAACGACTACAAAAATTACATCTTCGGTGTCGGTATCGATATTGTCCGAACCTTACGATTCTTCGACATCATTCCTAAGCACACCGTTTCACCCACGAATCAAACCGCGCCGAACCCCATGAGACCTTCTGCCGAAGGGATGCCAGAGGGATTGACCTCCCGAGAACCTAAGACCGAATCGGGACCGGATCTCGAAGACGTTGGACAGATCATCAAAGACATCCCGAAGCGCACTCTAGAGAAACTTTCGGGTGAAACTCCGACTTCATCGAAACCATCCAAGAAGAAACCCAAAAAGAAACCGAGGAAACGCGCTGCGAATTCGGATCGCAACGATGGAGATGAAGCCTCGAGGTAATACGAGCGCGATCATACGCGCGAGATCGAGGGCAGAACGTGAACGTGCGAAATAAAAAGCCCGGGAGCCAATCGGCGCCCGGGCTCTTGAAATCATTTTCGTAAGAATCGAAGACTACTTCGCCGCTGCGGCCGGGCCAGCTTCCACGTTCACTTGAATGGTGACTTCTTCGCCGAGCATCACGCCGCCCTTATCAAGCGCTTTGTTCCAGACCATTCCGTAGTCTTTACGATTCAGCTTGGTCGTCGCCGTGAATCCGAGAGCTGGCTTACCCGTGAACGGGTGAGTCGTAGATCCAGCATACTCGATATCGAACGTCGCTGGCTTGGTCACACCGTGCAGAGTGAGGTCTCCGTCGACTTTGAACTTGTTCTTGCCGGTCGAAGTGACTTTCTTGCCAACGAACGTGATCTCTTTGTTCTTTTCGGCATCAAAGAAATCAGGTGAACGCAGGTGCTCGTCACGTTTCGCGTTTGCGGTGCTGACCGATGCGGTTTTGAT
>JAIXQO010000007.1 GCA_027485695.1 Pseudomonadota bacterium | reverse complement strand
TCTCTAGCGACGGGGCTCCACCTGATCCCATCTCGAACTCAGAAGTTAAGCCCGTCTGCGGCAATCATAGTGCCGGGGTAGCCCGGTGCTAACCTAGCGCGATGCCCCCATTTTATTTAAAAAATCGATAATCGATCGAAGGCCCGTTGAGCAATCAACGGGCTTTTTTGCGTTTAAGGTTTGCGTGACAAAATGGGGTTTCTCGGTATTCTGAAGAGGATCCAATTATCGCTAACGTAGTTATTTAAATTAGTCGGAGTATGAAAAATGGGCCGTGGGAAAAAGCAAAAAACCAAGAAGATGAAAATGCGTCGCGCTCAAGTCAAAAAGAAGGCGCGCGCGAAAGCACGCCGTAAAGGCAAAAAGGCATAATATTGCCGGGCCCTTCTTGTCTGTCTGATATTTGAGGCCGTGAAGTCATTTTTTTGACTTCACGGCCATGTTTTTTAAAGCGCTTATATTAAAATTTGCAACCCAACCTCTGTTTGGGGAACAATAGTTAGGCGTGTCGCCCATGGAATGGGCGTCTCAACCATACGATTTGAGGAACTATGGTGCTCTTTAGGATGAAGAAATCTGTAAAATTGGCTCTTGTGAGCCTTCTCTCCCTTTCTGTAGTGCCATTCGGCGCGTGGGCGAAGTCAAAAAATGCGATAGAAAGTCTCCAAGAGCAGATCGCGGATTTGAAAGTTGAGTATGAGGGAATAGACGAGTCCATCTCGGACAATGAAAAGACCCTCGCCGAACTGAAAAACTGTCTAAAAAATCCGCGCGATCCTGCTTGTCGCGATGCGAATCCTGGAAGTTGCGAATGCTGGCCGACGAGCGCTCAAGGAGGCGTATGTCCCGTAGCGGTCTTTTTAGATAAAGAAGAGGCGGTCCTGGGCCTTCCGGAGTTTAAGACCGTTCGTAGTCGTGCGCTCAAAGGTGACGTGCTCGTATTCTCTGCCGACCCGAAAGAAGATTTGAAAGCTCGTGCTGAAGAAGTATTTCACGTTGTCTTTGGAGATGATGAGAAGTTTCCAGTCACGAAAAATAAAGTGACTCCTTATTACAGTAACAGCCTTTCCTACGAACAAAAGAAGGCCGCTTGTAAGCTTTTAGAGCCCCAAGTCAATCAATTGGATACGACTTGTGCAGCTGCTGTGGAATCCTGCATGGGTACTAAGCTACCCGCAGAGGTCCGTCAGGTAGCCGGAAACATCGAAGAAGCGAAGAAGCGTAAGAAAAAGGTCGAAACTCAGCTCAAAGAAGCTCAAGTCCAACTTCAAACGACGATCAAAGCTTGTCCTGAGTGCGCCAAAGGCGGCTCCGGAACTTTGGACGCAATTGTCGGTATTACCCAAGCCGTTGCCCCGGTGGTCGGTATGGGTATTTATGCGAACGCGCAGATGAAAATGGCGAACAAGAACGCTGATATGTACAGCGCTTACCTTAACAATAACTACCTCGCGTATCAGGAATCCGTTCAACAGTGTATTACGCTCGGCATCCCATGTAACGGTTATCAAGTTTCCGCACCTTGGGGCGGTATGGGTGGCATTGGTGGAATGGGAATTGGAGCTGGAATTGGCGCTGGCATCGGCGGTATGGGTGCCTTCTCTGGCGGCGGTATGTACGCAAATGGCATCGCGTCTGCGATCGCCAGTGCATTTAGCGGCTCAATGGGAATGGGTTCATTCGGATATAGTCCAATGATGGCCACCGCTATGGGCTATCCATCCATGGGGATGGGGTCGTTCGGTATGAGTTATGGAATGCCGGGCATGGGTTCTTTCGGGATGGGATCCGTCGGAATGGGCGGCGGAATTGCTAACGTCATCGGTAACGCCTTCACCGGCGGCGGCATGTACGGCGGTGGAGGATATGGTTACAGCCCGGCCATCGCGATGGCCATGGGTGGCAGCTACGGTATGCCTGGTATGGGTATGATGGGCGGAGTGGGTGGCGGTTACGGCACTTATGGAAACGGCATCGGAATGTACGGCGGTGGTTTTGGCGTCTACGGTGGCGGTATCGGTATGGACCCTTCGTATATGCTCAACATGCAAATGCAGGGACAAAACCAGCAGAACATGATGATCGCCCAACAGCAGATGATGGAAGCTCAATTCCGTTATCAACAAACGATGAACAACAGCTACTACTCCGGAATGTATGGCGGCGGTATCGGGATGTACGGCGGCATGGTGGGTGGCTACGGATATCCAATGACGGGTGGTGGATCTGCTTTCATCAATGCGATTGGGACGGCAATCGGTACGGGAATTACCGGTGGAGTCGGTGGCTACTATCCCTACATGAATACGGGAAATCCGGCGTCGATGACCGGTGGCGGATCGACTTTTTAAGCCGTGGCAATCGGACGAAGAGTCATCCTTCATCTCTTCATCCTATTTCAGTTACTCGTCGTACTTGTTACGCCTAATCGCGATAGTTTCCTCGGCCAGAAGGTTACGCCGTTCATCGATCCCTATATCAACTTTTTCGAGTTTGCCTCGAGTTGGAATTTCTTTGCTCCGGATCCGGGACCGCCTCCACTTCTGATCGAGTGGGAGCAACTCGACTCGAGTGGAATTGCCGTCTCCGAAGGGCATTTCCCTTCGGAAGAAACTTATTTTTTTAACGACATCAAAACCCGACGAGTCGCTTTGACTCGTTTCTTTGTCTACTCCGATCAACGGCACCTTGAAATTTGGGGCGCTTATCTCTGTCGCCGACATCGTGATGCAAACGGATTCAGGCTCTGGAAAAGCGTCGGCTCCATTGCGAACCTTTTTGACGTTCAAAGTGGCAAGCGAAGCGCGAGGGATCCCGGAGAATTTCAGAAAACAGCGGTTGGAACGCATTTCTGTAAGCGAGATTCGAAAACATGAAGAGCCATTTGTGGCAGTACTTCCGGGCTTGGGAAAAGTTCTGGATGGGGGCTTCGGGTGAAACACAGGTTCGCGCACTGCGGGTGCTTTTAGGTATTCATCTTCTGATCGCCTACGGTATCCGTGCTATGGATTGGAAATTTCTCTACTCCCGTGACGGAGTGGCGAATTGGAAAAACATGCGGGAGATACTCCCCATGTCGTATCGTTTCTCTCTCTTCGAATGGTTCTCTGGTGATGCGGCGATTCTGATTGGCATGGGCGTATTTCTCGGTTTACTCGCGCTTTGGTGTATCGGTAAACGAAACGTCTGGATCGATCTGGGTGTATTCGTTCTGCATGTTTCGTTTCTCCACCACAATCTGATGGTGGCTTATGGGATGGATCTCATCGTTACGTTCTTCATCTTCTACGTTCTAATCTCGAACTTTAAGACACGAGAATTCAACGGTCTCTCGATTGCCTACCGATTTGCTCAAATCCAAGTCTGTGTGATCTACGCCTATTCAGGTTGGGAAAAGCTCAAAGGCGTCGCTTGGTGGCGAGGTGAGGCGCTGTGGACTGTCCTTGCGAATCCGCAGATTGCCCGATTTGATTTTGGATGGACCTCGCACTTACCGATGATGATCATCTTCTCCACCTACGTCACCGTACTCTGGGAGATCTATTTCTGCGTTTTGGTTTGGGTTCCCAAGCTGCGGCGCCTGACTTTGTTCATCGGAATGCTCGTTCACGTTGGAATCGGCGTCACGCTTTTTATCCCTCATTTCGCGAGCTTAATGCTACTCACTTACGTCGTATTCTTGACGCCTGCGGAACTCAATTTTTTGCAAAATAAATTCAAGATGCTCGCCCGGCTTCCGATTAGAACATTGTCTAAGCCGTGAGGGACTTTGGTGGGTACTCAAGGCATTAGGCGACTTGACTGAGGACTGCCTTTGATCGCCGAAAGTCGCCGAGGAGGTGACTAGAGGGTACAGCACGGTTAGAGGTAGTCCTCGTCCCATTTTTCGCTTATCCTGGATGTCCAAGCTTATGTCTGGCGTCCGTCTCAATCACATCGGAATTGCAGTCGCGAATCGGCCCGAAATGGACCGATTGTTTCGCATTTTGGGCCTGAGTAAGACCCACGAAGAAGCCGTGCCCTCGCAAGGCGTGAACACGCATTTTTATCCACTTCCCATCGATGGGCTCGCATTCGAGTTGCTTGAGCCCGTGGATCCCGCTGGAGTGATTGCGAAATTCATCGAAAAAAAGGGCCCGGGAATCCATCACCTGTCTCTCACGGTGGAGAAGGGCAAGCTCGATGGCTTGCTGGCTGAACTTTCGCAAAACGGTTTTACGCCACTCTATCCGGAACCTCGTCCGGGAGCTCACCAGATGCGAATCAATTTCCTCCATCCAAAAACGACCGGTGGAGTTTTGATCGAACTCATGGAGCCAAACGATGCACATTAGACTTTCGCCTACCGTGAAGATGATCGCGATCGCGTGTTTGGCGATCTTTGTACTTCAGCATTCACTCGAACGTTTTGCGGGCGTACCGGTAACTGCGATATTCGGATTGTCTCCTTACGACTTCTTAATCGGTCATTATGTTTGGCAGATCTTTACCTATCCCTTTCTCCATGCGGATGTTCTGCACCTTTTTTTCAATCTTTTGATGGTTGCCTTCATTGGTAGCGATCTGGAGTGGCAATGGGGACGTAAGAAGTTCCTCACCTTGTTATTCACGGGATCCACCGCGGCAGGGATTCTCTACCTGATTCTTCAGGGGATGGTTTTCTCAAGTGTAGCCTCCCGTACACCGCTTGTCGGAATCTCCGGCGCGGTCTATGCGATGCTAGCTGCTTACGGGATGATATTCGGAGAACGCGTCATGCTCTTCATGATGCTGTTTCCGCTCAAAGCAAAACATTTCATCTGGGTTTTGGCCGGCATGGAGCTCATGACCTCGCTGTTTTCAGGACGAGGTGGCTTATCGAGCGCGGCACACTTGGCCGGGTTCGCGGCAGGCTGGGCGTTTATATTCATTGATCGTCGAATAAGTGCTCGCGGTTCCGTTTCGCCCTTTGGGAAGCGTGCCCAGGCTGCCAAGAAACCCAAACGCGCCTCCAATCATCTGAAACTCGTGATTAACAAAGACGACTCTGACGACGACTCCAAGCCTAAGACCTGGCATTGATTTTCTCTTTGCGAATGGGAGTCGAGTTCTTCCAAAACCTTCTATTTTAGCATTGAAGTTGAATAGTTGTTTTCTCTTGGGCTTATCAGAGGCATAGAAGGGGTTTTTTCCTGACTATTTTGGTATTCCATTGACGAAATTGCCTCAAAACGATTACTTAGAAGATCCGGAAATAAACGCGACCGTACCGCTTTTAGTGCCGTGTGGCCCGTTCTCAGGGGAGAACCCGAGCCCGTCCTAGAGCGTACGCACTTGAGGAGCCTTTTATGAGCATGATGACCCTGTTGAAAGACGCAATGGACGACAAAAAATACGATAGCCGCATTCAAGAGCGCAGCCTTCAAAAAGGCATCTTGAAAGCTGAAGAGCTCAAGAAGCAGACGGAAAACCTCGTCGATGACGCCGAAAACGCCGAGTACGTCAGCATCGAAACGATCGCTAACGACCCAAGCCTGAAGTAGTTCAAACATGGCCACCGAAAACGTCGTGATCATCGGGACTGGCCCTGCCGGTCTGACGGCGGCGATTTACGCCGCCCGTGCGAATCTGAATCCGCTCATCGTCGAAGGCGAGCAGCCTGGTGGTCAGTTGACCATCACGAGCGACGTCGAGAACTACCCAGGATTTCCAGAAGGTGTCATGGGTCCTGAGCTCATGGTTCATTTCCGTAAGCAGGCGGAACGATTCGGCACACGGTTTCAAACCGGACGAGTGACAAAGATCACTCCTCAGGGGAAATCTTTTGAGCTCTCGATTGATAACGGTGGCCCGATCACGGCGCATACCGTGATACTTGCGACGGGTGCTTCGGCTAAGTGGCTTGGCCTGGAGAGCGAAAAGAAATTCTATGGCAAAGGCGTTTCCGCCTGCGCAACCTGCGACGGGTTCTTCTTCAGAAACCAAGATATCGCAGTCGTTGGCGGTGGCGACACGGCCATGGAAGAGGCGAATTTCCTGACTCGTTTTGCGAAAACCGTCACGGTGATTCACCGTCGCGATTCGCTTCGCGCATCTAAAATCATGGTAGATCGCGCCACGAAAAACCCGAAAATCAAATTCATTTGGGATACCGAAGTGAGCGAGATTCTCGGCGAAAAAGGCGTTGAAAAGCTGAGTCTGAAAAACCTGAAGACGGGCGCGAAGAGCGAACTCGCCGTCACGGGTATTTTCATCGCAATCGGGCATGAACCGAATACGGCTCCGTTCCGCGACTTGCTGAAAACCGACGAAAGCGGTTACGTGCTCGTTGAGCCTGGGACGACGAAGACCAATATTCCGGGCCTTTTTGCTGCGGGTGACGTCTCGGACAAGCTCTATCGCCAAGCAGTCACTGCTGCAGGAATGGGCTGCATGGCTGCACTCGAAGCTGAGCGATACCTCGAAGACCAAGGCGTCGGGCACTAGATTTTCAAAAAAACACAGAATTCCTAGAATGGTCGAGGCGCGGATGCACCTCGGCCATTGTCGTATTTGGCTTATTCCTTTAGTATCGGGCGATATATGTCGTCCAAAACGCCTCCTGCCGCTGAAGCATCCGCACCACAAGATCTCCATGAACAGGTTCGAGTTCGATTCGATCGAATGAAGAAGCTCGCCAAACGGGGAGATCATCCGTACAAGAATGGCTTCTCGCCAAAGTCGCTATCGAGTGAGCTCCATCAGCAATATGGCGAGACGGCCAAGGAAACATTGGAGTCCTCCAAGATCGAGACCTCCGTTGCAGGTCGCGTGATGGCGATTCGTAACTTTGGTAAAGCGGCGTTCCTTCGCATTCAAGATCGCAAAGGCGTGTTCCAAGTTTATCTATCCAAAGACTCGCTGAGCGAGCAAGGTTTCGCGCGCTATCAAGAGCTAGACGTGGGCGATATTGTTTTCTGTGCAGGTTATCTGTTCCGCACGAAAACAAATGAACTCTCGCTTCACGCGGTGCAACTGGAGCTTTTGACGAAGGCGCTTCAGCCTTTGCCGGAAAAATTTCACGGACTACAGGACATCGAAACTCGTTATCGCCAGCGCTACGTGGATTTGATCACCTCGCCGGGATCTCGCGCAGTTTTCGAGAAGCGCTCGAAAATAGTCGAAGAAGTTCGCGCGTTTTTCTTGGAACGCGACTACCTCGAAGTGGAAACGCCGATGATGCATCCGATCGCAGGCGGCGCGACGGCTCGTCCATTTATTACCCACCACAATACCTACGACATCGATCTCTACCTTCGTATCGCTCCAGAACTCTATCTCAAGCGCTTAGTCGTGGGCGGCTTTGATCGTGTGTTCGAGATCAACCGTAACTTTCGGAACGAAGGCGTTTCGATTAAGCACAATCCAGAGTTCACGATGCTGGAATTCTACCAAGCTTACGCGACTTACGAAGATCTGATCGTTCTGACCGAAGAACTCTATTCCCGGATTGCGCTAAAACTCTACGGTCAGTCGAAAATCACCTACCAAGGCACCGAGATTGAACTCGGCGGCAAATGGAAACGAATCTCCGTCGAAGACTCGATCCTTGAATTCTCGGGTTTCAAAGACAAATCCAAGATCCGCGACCCGAAAGCGATTTTGGAGTATGGCCTTGCCAAAAAGTATCCGATGGACGCCCGCGCACCTTGGGGAACGAATCTCATGGTGATTTTCGACGAAGAAGTCGAAGCAAAACTCATTCAGCCGACCTTCGTCACGCATTATCCGCTCGATGTGTCGCCGCTCTCTCGACAAAACGACCAAGACCCAATGGTTGTCGATCGCTTCGAGATGTTCATTTATGGTCGAGAGATGGCGAACGCGTTTAGCGAGCTCAATGATCCGCTCGATCAGCGCCGGCGTTTCGAAAGCCAAGTCGAAGCCAAAGAGCGGGGCGACGCTGAGGCTTGCGACATCGACGAAGATTTCTGCACGGCGCTTGAATACGGCCTGCCGCCGACGGCAGGACAAGGGATCGGTATTGATCGTATGGTGATGCTGTTCACGGACTCGGCTAGCATCCGCGACGTCATTTTGTTCCCACAGCTTCGTCCGCAATCAAGCGGCGCGAAGGTTGAGGCGACTGACGCAACTGCCCTAAAGGCTGATGCCTAAAGGGAAATCGCAGTACTCAAATCCAGTCGCTCTCTTGGCATTTCGATTCCTCAGGTCGAAGTCGTCGAACGGGTTTCTTTCGTTCATCAGTATCGTTTCGATGATTGGAGTCGCGCTCGGCGTGACTGCGCTCACATCTGTAACCTCAGTCATCAACGGATTTCGCGGCGAACTAGCCAAAGTCGTGACCAGTGTAAACGGCGAAGTGCTTTTGTTTACGCGTGGTGAACCGATCTCGGATCCGATCGGCCTGATGGAAAAAGTTCAAAAGCTGGTACCTGAGGTAAAAACCATCACTCCCTCGCTCATCACAGAAGGAATGGTCGCAAACGGCGAAAACGTTGCGGGTTCTGTGATTGAGGGCGTGGATCCGATTCGAGTGCTCGACGTGCTTGAGCTTCGGAATCGAATCGTTTTGGGCGTGTTTCCGGCTCGAAGTGGGGAGATCCTGCTCGCCAAAGAACTCGCAAACCGACTCAAGGTCAAGGTCGGCGACGGCGTTCAGGTTCTGCTACCGGAGACCCGGGGTGAAGGGAGCGAGCGAAGCGCGCTTCCGCAAGTTCAAGAGTTCGTAGTCAGCGGGATCGCTGAGCTTGGGATGTACGATTACAACTCCAAGTATGCTTATTTGAGATTAGACGATCTTCAGGGGGCGCTAAAGCTCCCCAATCAAGTCACGACTTTTAAGATGAAAGTCGGTCGCGCCGATCCTAAAAAAGTAGCGGATCGCTTGAGCGAGCTGTTCGGCTATCCATTCCGGGCCAAGGAGTGGAGTAGTCTCAACCGCAATCTGCTCTATTCGATCGAGCTCGAGAAAATCGTGATCTCAATCATTCTCTTCGCTATCATCATCGTGGCCGCGTTCAACGTTGTGAGTTCATTGATCATGATGTTGCATGAAAAGACGCGTGAGATCTCCATCTTGAAAGCCATGGGTTTCAAGGGCTCTCAAAACTTCCGTTTGTTTCTCGCGATCGGCGGGATGATTGGGGGCGGGGGAGCGATCTTGGGTGTTGTAGTTGGATTGGCGTTGAGTCTTTTTATTGGCAAAGCGAATTTACTGAGACTGCCTCCTGATGTTTATTATCTGAGTCGCATCCCTGTGGAAATTCGACCACTCGAGATCGTCTTGATTGTGGTGGTGAGTTTGGTGATCACGGTGGTTGCATCGTTTTTCCCGGCTTGGCGGGTGGCTAAGCAATCGCCCTTAGAAGGGATCAGGTCCGAATGAGTCAGACGCCTCTTCTCACGCCATTGTTGAAGGCAACGAATATCCATAAATCATTTCGTCGAGGTTCGGAGACCATTCCTGTCCTGAAGGGGATCGATTTCGAACTCAATGAAGGCGAGATGGTCGCGATCACCGGTGCCTCAGGTGCCGGCAAGAGCACGCTACTTCATGTGCTGGGAACCTTGGAAAAACCCGATGCAGGGGACCTGCACTTTGGGCCAACTTCTCAGAACGTCTTGAATTTCTCCGAGCGCGGGTTGGCTGAATATCGAAACCGAGTACTCGGGTTTGTTTTTCAGTTTCACTATTTGCTCCCCGAGTTTACTGCGCTTGAGAACGTGATGATGCCCGGGATAATTGGTGACAAGCGTCAAACTAAGCAGCTCGAGTCTCAAGCAAAGGAGTTGCTTGAGTTCGTCGGCCTCGGTCATCGGATGTCTCACCGTCCGAGTGAACTTTCGGGGGGCGAACAGCAGCGAGTGGCGATCGCACGCGCGGTGATTTTGCGCCCGCAAGTATTGCTGGCAGATGAAGCGACTGGCAACCTCGATACGAAAAACTCAGAGATGATTCTTGACCTTCTCGTCAGCCTGAATCGAGCCACGAGAATTTCAGTTGTGCTCGTGACGCATGATGGTGGGGTTGCGCATAAGATGCACCGCACATTGCGGATGCGTGATGGCTTATTCGTGTCCTGATTTCCAAGACTTAGCAATTGACTTCGATGGTCTGGCCTCCTAATCATAGGTGCGTGCACTTCAAATCGATTTCGTGCGTCGGCGGTCTTCTGCTTTTGGGAACCGTGGGGGTTCCCACGTATTCATGGGCAGTCGAGCCTTCTCCCACTTCAACGACTCAAAACCCATCCACCTCGAAACGAGTAGCGACACCTCGCGCTTCTTCGAAACGTCAATCACTGGGTGGACGAAGCTCCAAAACCAACGTCGCGCGAACGTCCGCACAAATGGCGGAATGGGATGGACTCAAGATTTCGGATGTGACCGTTCAGGGACTCAAACGCATCGAAAAAGACGCCGTGCTCACGAAAATTAGCTCCAAGGCCGGGCTTTTGCTCTCCCCGGAGGGCCTACGCAACGATATTCAAACGTTGTTCAACATGGGCTACTTCGACGACCTCGAATTCCAAGGTGAACGAGTGGACGGCGGTATGCGCCTGTTCCTGATCGTTCGTGAACGCCCAGTGATTTCTAAAATCACCTTTGAAGGAAACGAAAAGCAGACCAAAGAAGAGCTAGAAGCCGTCATCAAGGTGAAGCAGTGGTCGATCCTTGACCAGACCAAGGTCAAAGACGATACCGCGCTTCTTACCAAACACTACGAAGACAAAGGTTTCTACCTGACGAAAATCACGTTTGACGTCAAGTCGATCAAGGCCGGCGAAGTCGAGCTCGTCTATCGTGTCAACGACTACGAAAAAGTTCAGATTAAGAAGATTACATTCCTGAATAATAAAGCCTTCACGGATGCTCAGCTAAAATCGACGCTGATGGAGACCAAAGAAGGCGGCTTTTTCTCGTTCATGGGTTCCTCGGGGAACTTTAAGGAAAGCGCATTCAAGACGGACCTTCAGCGCCTGACTTATTGGTATCTCGATCAGGGATACGTCAAATTCCATTACGATGCCCCAAGCGTCACCGTCAGCGACGATAAAAAATGGGTATACATCACGATTCACGTCGAAGAGGGCGATAAGTACCAAATGGGCAAGATCGACTTCTCGGGCGACCTGCTTTTCGGTCGCGAGGAACTCGGTCAAGATATCGGACTAAAAGCCGGAGAAACCTTTAGCATCTCTCGACGTAACGCAGACATTCAAAAGCTCACCGAGAAATACCAAGATCTTGGATACGCGTTTACGAACGTGATTCCGAAAATGGATGTCAAAGACGAAGAAAAGCTCGTCGACATCGACTACGTCTTTGAAAAAGGTAACCTTGCTTACTTCGGAGAGATCACGGTCGTGGGTAACACCAAGACTCATGACAAGGTGATTCGTCGCGAGCTGAAGATCAAAGAAGGCGAGCTCTATCACGGCACACGTCTCCGCCAGTCTAAGGAGAACGTCGAGCGTCTCGGCTTCTTCCAGCCGGGCGAAGTGCTTTTCAATACGACAACGCCTAAAGGCAAGAACGACATCGTCGATGTCGAGATCCAGGTCAAAGAACGCCCGACGGGTACTGTTACGCTCGGTGCAGGCTATGGTTCCGTTCAAGGTCTATTCTTCACGACAACGATCTCGGAATCGAACTTCCTGGGGCGTGGGCAGAACATCAGCCTTGCGACGAACATTACGCGCGATCGACGAAACAAGAGCGTTAATCTCGGATTTTCCGACCCCTACATCTTTGATACCAAGTGGAACGCAGGATTCGATGCGTACTACACGGTCTTCTTCATTCCATCCCGATATACGACTCGACGTTTTGGCGGCAACGCGCGTGTGGGTTACCCGATCTACGAATTTACGAACGCGTTCATGACATATAAACGCGAACGCATGAAGATCGAAGAGATCGAATTCCCGGATCCGGATCAGTTTGATCGAGAAGATATTGCCGCGGACGACGGCGAACTCTCCAGCTTTATCTGGAGCGTAGTTCGCGACAAACGAAACAATCGTTTCGAAACGACTGACGGTAACTTCCAGTCGGCTTCTCTCGAATACGCGGGTATTGGCGGTGACAAAAAATTCGTCAAGTGGTCGGTCAACAACCGCTACTATACTCCGGTCATCGGCGATCTCGTTTTCCGCAACAACATCGAGTTCGGTCAGATTCGCGGGTTTGGCGGTGAGCGCGTTCCGCCGTCCGAGAAGTTCTACCTCGGTGGACCCAATAACCTTCGTGGTTTCCAGTTCTTCTCGGTGGGTCCAACGCGAACTCGTCTAGATTCAAATGGAAACGTCGTTCGGATTCCGCTGGGCGGGGACAATCAGCTCTACGGAATGTTTGAGCTGGAGCATCCCATTATCCGCGAAGCAGGTTTGAAGTTTGTATCTTTTGTGGATGTGGGAACGGTGTTCACCCACTTCGAGCAACTGAAAGATACTGCTATTCGCCGCAACTTCGGATTCGGTATTCGCTGGTTCTCTCCGATCGGACCGCTTCGTTTCGAGTGGGGCTTCCCGATGGCGAAACGTCCGGGCGAAGACAACTCGGTATTCCAATTTTTCATCGGCCCTCCGTTCTGATCGGCGGGGCATTTTTTCGAAAGGATAGAGTGGTATGAAATTCGTGATTTTGGCCGCATTGGCATTGGGTTCGGTTTCCAGCTTCGCAGCAGACGAGGCGACGAAAGTCGCAGTCGTCGATATGCAAAAGGCGCTTCAATCGGTTGAAGCCGGTAAAAAAGCTAAAGCGCAGCTAGAAAAAGACTTTAATACCAAGAAGAAGATGCTTCAGGACGAAGAAGGCGCGATCCGTAAATTGACGGAAGAATTCAAGAAGCAGACGCTCGCACTCAGCGAAGACGCCAAAGCAAAGAAACAGCAGGAAATCCAAGAACGCATCATGAAGTTCCAAGAGAACACGGCGCGCTCCCAAGGCGAGATTCAGCAGAAAGAAGCAGAACTCACCGCGCCGATCCTGAAGAATCTCCGTGATATGATCAAAGAAGTCGCAACCAAGAAAACGTTCGCGATCATTGTCGATAAGAACGAAAATACGGTGCTCTTTGCTCAAGATAGCCTCGATCTCACGCAGGAAGTCGTCAACGCGTACAACGCGAAGTATAAGTGAATTTAGACGCTCTGAAAGGGAGAACGCGAGTGCACTCCGTATCTGAACTCCTGTCTTGGGTTCCGGGTTCCAAAGTCGTTCACGCTGCCGATCAAAGAGACGGTGGTCTGGGCGTTCAGTTCGGGCGCGCGGCACCGCTCAAGGAGTCGCGTGACGGTGACATCGCGTTTTTCTTTTCCAAGGAGTATATGGACGAAATTCCGTTCGCGAAGCCCTCGGTGCTTCTGATCGGAGAGCCATTCGCAGCGCCACTTCTTGCAAGTGGGCTTCCACTTCTGAAATCGACCGTCATCGTTTCTGCAAAAGATCCTTACTTCGCAATGGCAGTGATCTCGGGCAAAGTCGCGCTCGAGCGATCCACCGTCGTTCATCCGGTCGAAGATCGTATGGACAGTGAAATTCATGCGAGTGCGGTCATTCACCCGAGCGCGAAGCTTGGCAAAGGTCTCCGAATAGACGCAAACGTCGTGGTCGAAAAAGACGCCGTCATCGGCGACGGCGTCGTGCTCTATCCGTCGGTTTATATCGGCCCACGCGCCAAAGTCGGCGCGCACTCGGTGCTTTTTCCTCGAGTCGTCATTTACGAAGATACGGTCATGGGTGAGCGGACTCGGCTCCATGCGGGCGTCGTACTAGGCGCGGACGGTTTCGGATACGCTCCCGTGATCGTCGACGGTAAGCCGGTCAATCATCAAAAAATCTATCATATGGGACGAGTGGTCCTAGGAGACGACGTTGAAATCGGTGCCGGTAGTCTCATCGATCGTGGAACATTCGGGGACACGACGATTGGGTCCAAAGTCAAAATCGATAATCACTGCCACATTGGTCACAACTGTGCGGTTGATGAAGGTTCGATCCTTTGTGGTGCCGTGTGTTTAATCGGTGGGGCAACGATCGGTAAATTCGCCTACATCGGTGGCATGTCCGGAGTCGGCGCTCATGTCAGTGACTACGCGAAAGTCGGAGCCATGACTCAGATCGCACGCGAAGTGCCCGTCGGCGGAAGCGCATTCGGAATTCCTCAGCGTGAACCTCGCGCTCATTTTCGTTTGCAAGCGCTCTTACAGCGCATGCTTGACGACTACGACTCTAACAAAAAGAAACGCGCCGGGAACAAAGACGGCACAAGAAAGGGTACGAACCATGACGACGATGCCGATCGGAGCTGATGAGGTCCGTAATTTTCTTCCGCACCGTTTTCCATTTTTAATGATCGACCGAGTGATTGAAATGGACGTCAAAGGTGACGTGGTCAATCTTGCCGGCAATGAATCCAAGGTTGGATCCAAGATCGTCGCCGTGAAGATGATCTCGCAAAACGAGAGCGTGTTTCAGGGGCATTTTCCAAGTCGCTCCATTTTTCCAGGAGTGATGACACTGGAGGCGCTCGCTCAGACCGCTTGTTTTACTCTCTATCCGGGAATTCAAGTTCAACCGCAAAAGACCTCGTTTCAAGTCGCGCTCGTCGGCATGAATGACGTGAAATTTCGTCGCCCAGTAGTGCCAGGTGATCGCCTGGTGCTAGAGGCTGTGGTGAAAAAAGCGCGGACGTCCATTTGGGTATTCGATGCCAAAGCGTATGTGGACGATAAAGTTGTTTGTGAGACAGAGCTGATGGCGCAAATTTCGTTTTCTGTGGAAGGGGAGAAGTCAGTATGAGCCGAATCCATTCGACCGCGATCGTAAGTCCTGACGCGAAAATCGACCCCAGCGTCGAAATCGGTCCTTGGTGTACGGTCGGCCCGAACGTAGTCATCGGCAAAGGCACTCGTTTGATTTCCCACGTAGTGCTCGATGGCTGGACCACCATTGGCGAAGACAACGTGTTTTTTCCGTTCTCCGTCATTGGAGCGGTCCCTCAAGATTTGAAATACAAAGGCGAGAAAACTGAGCTCCTCATTGGTAATCGCAATACAATTCGAGAGAGCGTGACTCTGAATTTGGGTACTGTGCAAGGCGGGGGGATCACCCGTATGGGTGACGACAATCTCCTCATGGCCTATGTGCATATGGGGCATGACAGTATCATCGGCAATCACTGCATCTTGGCGAATTCTTCAGGCCTTGCTGGGCACGTGACGTTGGGCGACTACGTGACGCTCGGCGGTCAGAGTGGCGTCGGTCAGTTTGTTCGCATCGGTTCTCATGCATACCTAGGCGGACAGAGCGCCGTCGAAAAAGACGTACCACTTTATTGTATCGCACTCGGTGGCCGTCCGATTGCCATTCGTGGTGCCAATATTGTTGGCCTTCGTCGTCGCGGATTTTCCGCCGAGACCATCACGAAGATCAACGAAGCGATCAAACTCTGGAGTCGCCCGGATGTTCAGAAAGAACAGTGCCTACTCGAGATCGAATCTCAATACGGCGATCTCGCTGAGGTCGCGCAGTTTGTGAAATTCATCCGCGAGAGCGAATCAGGCGTCGCCCGTTAAAATCATCCAGACGATGCGGAGGCTCGCGTGAAACTTTTTATTTCAAGCGGTGAGCCTTCTTCGGACTTACATGCCTCCAAGTTCTTGGCTGCCTTGCGCGTGCTAGATCCGTCCATCGAGCTCTATGGTATTGGTGGCGAGAATATCAAGGCAATCCCTGGGTTCCGATTGAAAGAAGATCAGCGGGAGCTGACCGCGATGGGGTTTGCCGAGGTCGTCGGTAAACTCCCGAAAATTGCTCGACTCCTGAACGAAGTCGAGATGTGGGCGGAGGACGAATGTCCGGACGCGGCACTCGTATTCGATTATCCTGATTTCCATTTCAAAGTCGCGGAGCGACTGGCTCGCAGGAATATTCCGGTTTTCTGCTTCATCCCGCCTAAGGTTTGGGCCTGGAGGAGTGGACGAATCCATCGTCTGAAAAAACTCTATCATCATGTGTTCACGATTTTTCCATTCGAGTCGGGGATCTTCGAGAAGAACAATGTGCCGTTTACTTACATGGGTAACCCGCTGCTAGACGAACTACCGTTCGGGATTACGAAATCTCAAGCACGGGAGCAACTCGGGCTCGGTGAGAGGTCACGCGTACTCCTGATGATGCCAGGCAGTCGTTCAGCAGAGCTCAAATATCTTCTTGAGCCCATGATGGTCGCAGTGAAACGGCTCTACGATATGGGTCGTCTGGATCACATCCTGATTCCGCTGCCTAAGAATGGTCGACGAGAGGCCGTGGAACGTTGGTTTGACTCTCATGCGGATTATCGAATGTTGCCGGTCCGGATTTCCGAAGGTGATTCACACCTCGCGATGATCGCGGCCGATGCTGGGCTTATTAAGTCTGGAACCTCAACGCTCGAGGCGGCGCTTCTCAATCTTCCACACGTCGTGACCTACCACGGACACTGGCTCTCGAAGATCGTATTCCATCTCGTCGTTCGCTACACGGGGGCAATTTCGCTCGTGAATTTGGTCGATGATCTCAAGATCAAAAAACCAAATTATATCGTTCCCGAATTGATTCTCGAAGATTTTGGATCAGAAAACTTCGTGAAGTATCTCGCGCCACTTCTAGACGCCGAAAGCGGCGAGCGAAAACGTATGCTGGAAGGTTTTGGCCGAGTTTATTCCAAACTCTCGGCTTTCGGGGGTTCGCCGAGTCGGTTCGCGGCAGAAAAATTTTTGAAACTGATGCGGGAGCGTTCCTCTAAATGAGCGTGATTCGTTTTGCATCACTGGCCTGGTGCGGACTCAACCGGATTTTGCGTGCTTCTACCGAGCGACTGGGTAGTGCAACTCGTCTAGAGGTTCCCGTGGTTTCGATTGGGAATCTTCAGGCGGGTGGTTCCGGAAAAACTCCAGTTACGATCGAGATCGCCCGCGAACTGAAAAATCGCGGCAAGACCGTATGGATTCTCACCCGAGGCTATCGATCCCAGCTCGAAGATTCTTATGGGGTGCTTGCTGGCATGACTCACACGAGTCCAATGTCGGATTTCGGCGATGAGGCTCCGCTTTTGGCAGAGCATTCAGGCGCCATCGTGATCGTCGGCAGCTCTCGGGTGGAGAATTATCGTCGCTATCGGGCGACCGGCGCTCAGTGCGACATTGTGCTTTTGGATGATGGGCTTCAGCAGTTCGGTATCGAAAAAAATCTCGATATCATCTGCGTGACCGATGCGAAGCCGGACAGAGTTTTTTTTCGCGAGTCGCGCACCAACGGTTATGGAAAGCGGGAGTGGGTGATCGAGACCAAAGGACGAGCCCCGTTCGCCCTACCAGAAGGGCGTTCATCCCGCATCGAGCTTCGAACCCAAATCGGCAGTTCTGCGCGGGGAAAACGCGGCTGGCTCATAACGGGTATTGGTAGTCCGGCGCATTTGATCGCGAATTTGGAACACGAAGGTATCTTCCTCGAAGAGAAGACGATCCTCCCAGATCACCATGAGTTCGCCGAAGAAGAGGTCTCAAAATGGCTCGAAATGGCGAGAGTTCGTGGTCTGACCATTTTCATGACAGAAAAAGACGCGCTTAAATGGCGTCCTCTCGCTCAGCTCGAGGTATACGATGTAGCCGTCGTTGGCTATGAATGCGAATGGATTTCCGGAAAGGATGAATTGTTTCAAACGCTATGGAAAGAGTGCTTCAATTCCCCTTATTCGCCTTAGCATCGTTTTACGTCTATTCGCCGACGTTTGTTCGTTCAGCGCTAGAAGTCGCTTTGGCGGCCGTGTACCGATGCCTGAAACTTCGTCGTCAAGTGATTCGAGAGAACATCGCTCGAGCCCAGGCGGCGCGTCCCGATTGGACGCCTCCGACCGAGTGGTCGATCTATCGCCATTTGGCGAGACTGACTTGGGAAATCTGTCTGCTTTTCGGGCCGATGAAGCGCTACTGCGAAAAATACTCCGTCGTCGAAGGAATCGAGCATTGGGAAAAAGCCAAAAGTTTGGGCAAAGGCGTGATTTGCCTCGGTAGCCACATAGGCAACTGGGAAGTGATGGGCGGCGCCTGCAGCCCGCTCGGTGTGAACATGATGCTGGTGACCAAGCAGCTCAAGCCGCCTTTTATTTTTAACGGGATCATCGAGGGGCGTAAAAAAATTGGCGTTTTGGCGACTTATGAACCAAGAACGCTCAAGGACGTGCTCAAGCATCTCAAAGCTGGGGGCACCATCGGAATGGTCATCGATCAGTACGCCGGCCCCCCGGTGGGCATTCGCGTCCCATTTTTCGGAATTCCCGTGGGTACACAGAGCGCAGTGGCATTTTTGGCCAAACGAACGGGTGCGCCAGTGGTGCCTGCGTACAGTTTCTGGGACGAAAAACGCCGGAAACGGGTAGTTCGGATCGAGCCCATCTTGGAGTGGGAGTCGAGTGATGACGCCGAATATGAAATCGCCGTAAATACTGCACGAATGAGTTCCCTGATCGAAAACCAAGTTTTTGATCATCCCTCGGAATGGCTCTGGTCACATCGCCGATTTAAAGGAGATTTATCTCCACTTCGAGTTGGGGAGTGGACAGAGGGACGCGCCCGTAAGTAAACTGGGAAGAATTATGATCCATGGACGGGTGATCTGTATTTTAGGCTTATTGCTTTCGGTATCGGCTTGCTCGACCCCGAAGATCGATCCTATTCGCGAGTCGAACTCGCCTGAGGTCGAGCTCCCCAAAGACATTCAGAATCAGTTCGCCGTAAAAGAACTCGGCTCCCAGCCGGCACCGGCACCCGTTCCGTCGCCCTCTCCATCACCGACTGTGATCGCACCACCTTCGAAAAAAGGAAAAACCCCAAAAGCGCCGAAGTCCGAGAAAGCCAAGAAATCAGAAACCTCCGCGTCCGCATCGACATTTCAAATTCCCCTTCGTCGCAAAGACCCCGTTCCTTTTTGGATCGGTGAGAAACAAGTGATCGAGGTCACGTTCTTTGGAATGGCCGCTGGAGAATTTGAATTGGAAACGATGCCGATGAAAGAAGTGAACGGACGCAAAGTCTTTCATTTCGAGGGGCGCGCCAAGAGTTCGTCCGTTTTCGCTCTCGTCTATCGTCTGAATGATAAAATCGAGAGTTTCGTGGACTATGACGGATTGTTCTCGCACCGGTTCCACATGCTATTAGACCAAACCCGCCAGCGTCGGGATGCGCTTGAGCTTTTTGATCATACCAAGGGTCAAGTGTACTACTGGAACCGAAAAAACCACGTGGAAAAGGGCTACTCTGAAATCAAGGAGTACAAGCCCATCCCTCCACTTACTCAGGACAGTTATTCAGCCTATGAATACGCGCGCACGCTTCCGCTCGAAACGGGAGCTGTTTACACGATTCCCGTTTCCAACGAAGGAAAAGCCTGGGAAATGGTATTAACGGTCGTTCGTCGTGAGACCATTGACACGGCTATGGGAAAACAAAAAGCGGTCGTGGTTCGTCCGCAAACCCGCTTTCAAGGCGTCTTGAAACAAGACAAGGGTGAGAGCTATATTTGGTTATCTGACGATGACCGACGATTCATCCTACGTTTCGAGGCGCAGGTAAAAATCGGTACGGTCGTCGGAGCCTTAAAGAAAGTGACTTTGGGTGAGAAACCCTCCGACTCAAAACAAGATTCTCAAAAAGCCAAAAACGATTCTCGTTAGGGCGCCGAACTGGATTGGCGATCAGGTCCTAGCGTTGCCGTTTTTCTATCAGCTGAGATCCGCCTACCCGGATGCTCGCATCATTTCTGCTTGCGTACCTTGGGTGGAAGCCATCCAATATCGGACTTTGGTGGATGATATCTACGTGCTAACTACGCCCACGAAAAAAAGCCTTTTCGGGCGATTCATGGGGCAGACAGAGCACGCAAAAAAAATACGAAAAAAATTCGGTCCGATCGATTGGGGAGTTTCCCTTCCGAACTCACTCGGGGCGGCTTGGTTACTCAAGAAGTCGGGCGCGGAGATTCGCACCGGTTATCGATTCGATGGGCGGGGATTGCTTCTGAATGACGGAATGGACTTGCCGGACGATCGGGATGGAATCGTTCATCGCTCGCAGTCCTACCTGAACTTGATTCCGGAATCCGCACGTCAGCAGGGGCAGGCGACTGAGTTCTTCGGTCATTATCCGGAGAGCGTGCTCGACGAAAAAATACCCGGTGTTTTGAGTCAATTTGACGAAAATCGGTATTGGCCCTCCGAGCGATTGCCACTTCCGAATTTTCCGTATTGGATTCTGGCGCCCGGTGCGACTGCGGATTCTCGACGTTGGCCGATGGAGTATGTGATTCATCTCGCGCGCAACATCGCTCGTGAAACTGGGTGGAAAGGCATCGTCATTGGTGGCCCCAAAGAAGCTCCGCTCGCCGAAAGACTTTGCAGTATCGAGGAATTGAACCTGATAGATCGCACGGCAAGAGGAACCATTCCTGGTTTGATTCCTCTGATACGAGGAGCGCAATTCGCCGTCACCAATGAATCGGGGCTCGCACACGTTTGCGCGCTGGCCGGAACGTTCACTCAGATCGTTTGCGGGGCCGCGGATCCGAGACGTACCAAACCGATCGGGCCGGGGCTCGTGCAGGTTGCAATCAACTCGGTCGCCTGTTGGCCGTGCGAAAAAAACGTTTGTGGTCAAACACAGGAAAATCAGCTGATTTGCCTCAAAGGCATCAAACCAGACCATGTCTGGAAGGAGATTCGCGATGGACTCGCAAAACGACCTCTCGCTCCTTAAGCCTTTGATCATCTGCCTCTCTCATTCTTGGGGGGGGCTTGAACAAGTGGCTGCCGACGACGCGATCGAGCTTGCTCGATTGGGCATCGAAACGCGGATGCTCGTGCTCGAAGGTAGTCCGATCGATCAGAATCTCGAGGCGGGCGCATACCCGAATCTGAGGCTTGAAAAACTCGACTATCGCCCTCGAGATACTTTTGATTTTCAGCTGAAAAAAGATCTCACTCGTTTGATTCTGTCGGGAGTAAACATCGTTCACGCCCACCAACCGACGTTGCTCGGGAGTCTGAGTCCATGGCTCAAAGGATTTCCAGGAGTGGCATTCCTGATGTCCAGGCACATCATGAGCAGTCACTCCAAGCGCGACCCTTATCATCGATGGCTCTATAATCGAGTAGATCGTTTGGTGGTGATGAGCGAATCCATGCGTGAAAACGTTTTGCGAACGCATCCACTCGAACCAGAAAAAGTGGAACTCGTGCGCCTGGGGCTCGATTTCGACCGGTTTGATCCTGAAAAAGTTCAAGCCGAGCGACAGCGCCAATCTTGGGGCGCGCGTGAGTCGACGATCGTCATTGGCGTCGTGGGTCGTATCGATCCCGCCAAAGGTCAGTCAACGTTTTTGCAAGCGGCGGCAGGTTTACGTCACAAAGTAGGTGGCCGTCGGGATCTGCGATTTGTCGTGGTTGGCGAGGAAACCCTCGGCTCGAATTCCAATTATCTCGAAGAACTCCGCAAGATGGTCATTCAGTTTCAATTGCAAGATGAGGTGATTTTCGCGGGATTTCAAAAAGAAATTCCTGAAATCATGCAAGCATTCGATATTTTCGTGATGCCCTCTCATCAAGAGGCATTCGGGTTGGTTGCTATCGAGGCGATGGCGATGGAGTGCCCGATCATTATTTCCAGCGGTGGAAGTTCCCAAGAAATCGTAGGTCGAGAGGAGTTCGGATTGATCATGAGACCATCGGACGCATTCGATCTACAAAAGCAAATGCTGGTCTTGATCGAAAACGAAGAGCTCAGGCGAGAGATGGGCAAACGTGCGCGTGAGCAGGTCAAAGGGCTCTATGATCGCAAAGTGCGAACGAAGCGCACCATACAAGTCTATCAAGACGTGCTCGCTCAGCGGGCTCGGTCTGAGCGGTAGTTCGTCCGCAATCACTTGGTAAACACTCGAAAAAAAAGCCGCTTCGGATTTCCGAAGCGGCTTTTCTCATTTTTAATCTAAGCTGTAAGCGAGATTATCGCTGAGCAGCTACCGAAGGCCAGCCGCCGCCACCTGAGGTCGGTGCGCCTGGTTTGAACCAGCAAAGTGGGCGAGTGCCAACTTGAACGCCGGCATCCACGTAGCAGGTGCGAGGTGCTGGATCTTTAGGGTCGAGTGGATCCAGGCGGTTGTTGTCTTCTGCCGCGCAGAGTGCGCCAGCGAAGTACGTGTCGAGACGGCACTGAGCTTGTGGATGTTGATTGAACGTGCTCTTGACGATGGCTGGGTCCGGCGTTTCGAACTTGGTTTCGCCTGATTTTCTTAGGTCGGACAGCGTATCAGCCAAGGACTTGCCGGCAACTGCCGAACGGATACAGACGGCAATTTCTGTTGGATCTTTGTAAGCGGTTTCGCAAGCCGTTTTCGCCGTCGTTGGGACGGAGAGTTTTTTGATGGCATCGAGGTTGTCTTCGTCTTTCCAAACTTCGCGTGCGCACTTGAGCGTTGCGAAATAGTCCGATTGACCTTCGTTAGAAGCCCAACCAGCCGAGCCGAACATGCCAGAGACCTTCGGCGCACCGCCGAGGTGATGTCCAAGCTCATGGCAGATGACGAGCATGAAAGCGTCAGCCGTCACGAGTGGGTGGCGAGCGAGGCCGCCGAACATGGCGACAACGGACGTTGAGCCGGAGCGGTTTGCATAAGCGTTCACCGTTCCATCATCCCACTTGCGCTGGATTTCGAGGGTGCGGCCTTGTGCCGCGAACACAGGAGAGTAGATTTTTTCTGCTTTTTCGATCGCGGAGAGGAAGATTTCTTTCTCGATCGTGAATGGGGTGAGCGGGCTCACCGGAATGTTGAGAGTGTTCTCAGGAAAGATGCCGCCTTGGCCAGGTACGGTACACGAGAAGGCGTTTGGCGCGACCAGGGACAGACTCAGGGATGCAACTAAAGCCAATGATTTCATGGATTTCCCCCCACGGAAAATCGGATCGTTTGGTGATTTCAGGCACTACCTCGCCCCAAGGGTCAGAAAACCGGATCGATCCAATGTTCCGGTCAGTTTCGAAACGAGTCTCAAATGGGTATCGTCGTAATGAAACGCTGTCAAAAAATTAAACGAATTCCATATGTTGCCTGGCGTTAAACGAGCTTGAATTTACTCGACAAACCCGCGTTAACTTCCTATATCTGTTCCATTCATTTCGGCGCGAAACGAAGTCCTTCCGTATTCTACTGCTTTGCGGTGGAGGAAGGCGTTTCACCGCCGACGCTTTGAGGTTCGTTCGAACAGCGATTTCAGCTCGAAGCGTAAGAAAGGCAATCCAAATCAATGGCAGTTAAAACAGCAGCAGCAGAATCCAAATCCTCCCCTAAAAACCAGGGCTGGATGTCGGAATTCTCCCAGTACCTCGGCGAAGAAGAAGTAAAAGCTTCTTCGAGCAACGAAGAGTCTTTTAGCGATCTCTTCGAAGCCGCTCAGTCCCAAGGCGTGATCAAAGAAGGCGAAGTGTTCGACGGTTCCGTCGTCGCTGTCGGCTCCGAATACGCTACGGTCGACATCGGCTACAAATGCGAAGGTCTGGTTCCGCTTCAAGAATTCAAAGACGCACAAGGCGTCGCACACGTCGCAGTGGGTGACGTGGTTCCGGTCTACCTTGAGCGTATGGAGATGGAAAACGGCTTCATGCTCCTCTCCAAGGACAAAGCTGAAATCATCCGCGCCTGGGACGAAATTTCTCAAGCTTGCGAAAAAGATCAACTCGTCGAAGGTACCGTCATCGCTAAAGTCAAAGGCGGCTTGTCCGTCGACATCGGCGTCAAGGCGTTCCTTCCAGGCTCCCAGCTGGACACCAAGCCAGTGAAGAACCTCGACAAGTTCGTCGGCAAACGTTTCAAGTTCAAGATCATCAAGTTCAACAAGAAACGTGGCAACATTGTTCTCTCCCGCCGTGCGGTCGTCGCTCAAGAGCGCGAATTGCAGCGTGCAGAGACGCTCGCGAACATCCAAGAAGGTATGATCGTTTCCGGTACCGTGAAGAACATCACGGAATACGGCGCGTTCATTGACTTGGGCGGCATGGACGGACTCCTCCACATCACCGACATGTCTTGGGGACGCATCAAGCACCCAAGCGAACTCTTCGCCGTTGGCGACGAAGTCAAAGTCAAGATCCTCAAGTACGACCGCGAGAAAGAACGCGTCTCCTTAGGCCTCAAGCAGATCTCTGCAAACCCATGGGACGAAGCGGAATACCGTTTCCCTGTCGGCATGAAGGTCAAAGGCAAAGTCGTGTCGCTTAAAGACTACGGCGCCTTCGTCGAGCTCGAAGATGGCATCGAAGGCCTCATCCACGTCTCTGAAATGAGCTGGACCGAGCGCGTGAAGCACCCATCGAAACACCTCGAAGTCGGCCAAGAAGTCGAGTGCAAGGTTCTCGAAGTCGACACCAAGAACAAGCGCATCAGCCTCGGCCTGAAGCAACTCCAGGACAATCCTTGGGATGCTCTCGAAGTGAAATTCCCTGTGGGGGCGATCATCGAAGAAGCCGAAGTGAAATCGGTCACCGATTTCGGCGTGTTCATCGACATCGGCATGGGCATCGACGGCCTCATCCATGTGAGCGACATCACCTGGACGAAGAAGTTCAATCACCCATCCGAGAAGTTCAAGAAAGGCGACAAAGTCAAAGCCGTCGTTCTTGGCATCGACAAAGCCAGCGAGAAATTCTCGCTCGGCATCAAGCAGCTTGAGCGCGATCCTTGGGATTCTCTCAAGGCCCGTTACCGCATCGGTCAGTCGATCGAAGGTACCGTCACGAAACTCACCGATTTCGGTGCTTTCGTGGAGCTTGAAGAAGGTGTCGAAGGTCTCATCTACGTGAGCGAAATCGCTGATCAACGCATCGAGAAACCATCCGATGTGCTCAAAGTCGGCGATCACGTCCGTACCGAGATCCTCTCGATCGAACCAAAAGAGCGCCGCATCGGCCTCTCGATCAAGCAGCTCAACAAAACCGAAGAGCGCCAAGCTTTCGCTACTTATGCTGGCGACGCCAACAAGAAGACCTCCATGGGAGATCTCTTGGGCGACAAGCTCAAAGCAGCTCTGAAGAAAGACGAATAACGCAACCGCGGCGTAACAGGACTGAATGTCCTGTTACGCGCGATGTGTGTCCGAGACTTTCCCCGAGCGAGAGCGAGCGGGACATGTCGCAGGACGCGAGGTTTGTGAAGCAAACCGAGTTTTTCTAGATAAAGAATCAGCCCGGACTCCTCTGGAGTTCGGGCTTTTTTCGTTTGATCAGTGTGATGAGGGAAACACTTTGGTGCAATTGAGTCATATTGTACGTGCGAAGGTTTAACTGCCTATGTTAAGTCGCGCGACGTTACCCCGTATTTAACGCGCTTAAGGAGTCTCACTATGAAAACGTATTTGATCGTTTGTATCGCTTTGATCACCGCTATGGGTTCCTCCGTTCAAGCAAGCGAATGCAAAGCTAAAGCCGAACAATTCGAAGCTTACGTGGCGACTACCACCGATGGTATCGGATCTGAAACGCAGTTAGTGGCACTGGCCAAGTCCGCGGTCGCTGAATGTCTCAAGCAGGCGCAAACCAATAAGGACCGCCGCCTGGTTCGAATCATCCAGGACTCCAAAGCAGCCTGTGTTCAAGCCTCCGACCAGATGTCATCGGTCTATACGGCTTACTGCAATTCCAAGATCGCTCTTCTCGCAGTTTACCTACTTCCGTAAACGATAGGAACTTTCTGCCGAGCGAGCAGGTAGGTGACCTCCTCGCTCGGCCTTGTTCCGTTTTAAATCCCCTCGTCACAGAAGGTGATTTCAGGATATTCTGACATCTATATGCGGAATTCTTGGAAACCTGTCCTGATCATCTGCGGTGTCTCGTTCTTTTTCTTCTTCGCCTTCGTGGCGAGTTCATTCCTGTTTTTTGCCAAAGGGTTTGAGGGCAAGAGCAAGTCCGTGCAGAAGACCCTTTTTCAAAAAGAGGGCGTTGGCATCATCGAAGTCAACGGTGCGATCATGGACTCTAAGAAATTCCTGAAGACCTTGAGTCGCTTCGAAGAGTCAAAGGAAGTGAAAGCGATTGTCGTTCGCGTGAACTCTCCGGGGGGCGCCGTCGGTCCTTCGCAAGAAATCTACGATGCGCTGAAGAAATTCCCTAAACCCGTTGTCGCCTCCATGTCGAGTGTCGCCGCGAGCGGCGGATTTTACATCGCGATGGCTGCCAAAAAAGTTTTTGCCAACCCTGGCACGATCACGGGATCAATCGGGGTCATAATGGAATTCGCGAACCTCGAAAAACTCTACGAGTGGGCCAAGGTAAAGCGTTACGTCATCAAGACGGGCAAGTTTAAGGACGCGGGTTCCGAATACCGTGAAATGACGGCCGAAGAACGTGAGTTGCTTCAAGGAATGGTCGATGACGTACTTTTACAATTCAAGCAAGCGGTCGCCGAAGGACGCAAGCTTCCGCTTGAAGAAGTGACCAAGATCGCTGACGGCCGGATTTTCTCGGGCAATCAGGCGCTTGCACTCAAGATGATCGATGCCTTGGGTACGTTGGATGACGCCGTGATGGAAGCCGGAAAAATCGCTGGTATTCAGGGCAAGCCTAAGAAAATCTTGGATGATCGTAAAAAAGGGTTTCGCGAGATGCTCGAAGAATCATTCAACGAACGGGATGAGGACGCTGAAAGTCGTTCACCGATCTCGGATTTCGTTGCTACCACGCTGCGTTCGACCTTGGGTCTGCCGCAAGTCACCGAGGCTCGGATGCCGGGTATTTATTGGCTCTGGAAGGGCAGCTACTGAGCCTCAACGGAATTCGTCTGGCTCACGCATTGTTTTAAATAAGGAAGTATCCATTGAAATCCTCACCTGCTCCGAAGTCCGCCCCGAAAAAAGATCAATCGTTCCCTCCTCGAGAAGCAGCTCTGAAAGTGCTCGCGCGCACGATTCAGGACCGAATCGCCCTCGACGAATGCCTACATCAGGAAACCCATGGGATGTCTCCGCGAGAAATCGCATGGCTTTGGGAGGTCACCTCGGGCGTTTGCCGTACTCGGGGCTTCTTGGAGCATGTCATTGATGGGCTTGCGCTCGCGAAACCTCCGACCGGAAAACTTCGCCGCCGGCTGATGCTCGCGCTTTATGGGATTTTCTTTCAGGATTCGATCGCGCCGGAACGTGTCGTCGATGAAACCGTGGAATCCATCAAGCGGGACGAAGGGGCGCCAGTCGCCAAGTTCGCGAACGCAGTTCTTCGCAAAGCCGTATCGAGCCGCGACGAGTGGAAAAAATGGTTGGCGCAACCGACGCCGCAAGTTTCTGAACGACTTCTACCGTCGGGCTGGATCCGCGCGATGGGACGCAAATATGGTGCGGAGTGGGTTTCGAAACTCGCAGTAGCATCGTTGGGACGACCGGACATCTATCTACGTACGAACCCGGCCCGTCAACTGCAGTTGAACGCAGATTTTGAACAAGCGGACCTAGACGCGTTGAAATTTGTCGGTACGTTTTCGGAACTTCGTCCTCGCTTAGAAGACGGTGATTTCTTGGTCCAAGATCTTTCGAGCCAAATTCTGATTCGAGAGAATTTCGCCGAGGTATCCAAGCGGTTTCCAAAACCGCGCGTACTCGATTTGTGCGCGGCTCCTGGGGGAAAATCCGTTGGCCTCGCCTGGACTGGCGCCGACGTAGAGGCGTACGATGTTCATGCGAATCGACGTGAGTCGCTCAAGCAGAACGTGGGCCGTCTGGCTCCGCAAGTTCGCGTACTGGATGAGGAGCATGAAATCGATTGGAACCGGGATTGGGTTTGGATCGATGCACCTTGTTCTGGAAGCGGTCTTTTGAAGCGGCATCCGGAAGTTCGCTGGACGAAGTCCGAGCAAGATTCGACCAGCCTTAGGGCCACCCAGCAAAAACTCTTGGCAAACGTGTGGGCAAAACTACCGTCGGGTTCATACCTCACTTATACGGTTTGCTCCTTGCTGCCCGAAGAGGGGCCGATCGCGATCGATCCGTATCGCGAAAACCTGGTAAAAGAATGGGTTTTGGCACCTCACCTGGAACCCTCGACCGACGGCTTCTATGGGGCCCTTTTGTTGAAGAAATAGTGTTCAGGAAATAGGGACTCGTCTAGTTTTTGGACGGATTTATTACCATTTATTTATGTAAATAATGAGTTATAGTTTCTCCCATGCTTTTTAGCCGATTGGATGGAGCGCGAGTCCCGATTATTTTGCTAGCTTCGCTTGTTTCAAGTGCTGCGAATTCGAGCATCTTTTTTGCCACCGATATTCCAGAAGAACAGCGACGCTTAATGGAAGCAGATCTCGAAACTTTGACTCGGGTTTCCTTGGATCGCTCGGACGAAAAGCTGAAGGATCTTTTCCGAATTCCAGAAATCTCGAACGACGCTCTCCAGGAGTGGTTAGAGAGTCGTGTGAAATACGTAGTGGCCAAGGATTTTTATGTCTGGGATCACCTCTACAAATCGCCCACCGAAGTGATCTATCCACCGATTAAACTCGGAGTGCCACTGGTGAAATACTTACCACCCATTCCTAATACGAGCACTCGATCGATCATGGCCATGATGAAAAACGTGGGAGGTGGCATTTATAGTAGCGGACGCAGTGTGAATCACGCTTACCTCGTAAGCATTCCCGGACTTGAAAAAAAAGTGTCCGTCGTAAGCCCCCGAGTCGGAATTGTCCAAGTGGGCGAAGGCTTGTTCGCAGTACGACCGAAAACTTCCTCGCTGCCCGTAGGGTCCGTAGTTTTTTCGTATTATCGAATGGGCATTTTGTTTCACGAAGCCCGGCATTCTGATGGTAATGGCGAATCTTTGCTATTTAGTCATTCATCGTGCCCGCCAGGGCACGACTACGAGGGGCATTTTGCGTGTGATTTCAACCTGAATGGTCCATATACGATCGGGGCGCAGTTTTTCAAGAACCTGCTCACTGCGTGTCGAGATTGTTCGAAGATAGAAAAATCTGTTCTCAAGGTGCTTGTCCTTGATGCAGCTTCGAGAATCATTCGAGTGGCTCCACGGTTTACTCTCGAAGACTCGATGAAGCTCACGTCGCGCCGTAAGCATGTTTTTAGCTGTTATCAGAAAGAAGAGCTCGATCAGAAACATGGTCCACTCAAGGATGGACTCTGCACCGAGGCAGCATTGGAGAGTAGTCGCAGCGAAATTCGGGAGATCTACAAAAAGGGTCTAGCCAACCTATTGATTCCTGCTCCTTTGGTCGCTCGCGTTTTAGATCCCGCGCCGGAAATGCTCGTAGCTAAGGAGAAATGAGTCGAAAATGAACAGAACTCTCCTTCGGGTAGCAATTTTTATCATCATTTTGGGGTCGGTCGTTTTTTTGATTCCGAATAAGTTCGTCACTCCGGTGGTTCCATCGACGAGCGATTCCGAACAACCGCAGGTGAATATCAGCTCGAACGGCGCACGGCTTTTGTCGCCATCACCAACCTTGCAAGAATCTGCTTCCGATGAACTCCAGATATTAGTTCGTCGTGCGGGCGATGCACTCCCGCGCCGAGGCCAGGCTCAAGGAGAGGGTGACCAAGATTCACATCATGCTCCGCAATCGGTTATGATGGCCGCAGAGAGAATCGGTCAGTTGGTTGAGCACATCGAGCTTCATCCAGGTCGCAAACCACAGGCTGTGGAATTCTTCGTCGAATGTGCTGGAGCGGATCAAGTGCTCGCTTCGGTTCGTGCGCTTTGTTATCACGAGTTGGAGACGATTGCGCGTGATACGGGTTTGTCGCTCGATGAGGATCGTTTCTCCCGTATCCCATCATCTATTCGAGAGTTGAGTGATGCTCTCGGGGAGTAAGTCGCTACAAAAACGATTCATCAACGGCCTGGGCGCTTTTTGATTTTCATCCGCCGGTCGTCGTTTCGGCGCTCAGGGCGTTCTGATTTTGGTCGTTCACGGAAATCTTCGTCGTTTTGCTCTCGACGTGGAGCGGTGGTAATCGCCGCTCGCTCTGCTCCCGATCTCATCATGTAGTGTTCGCCGCGGTGGAGTTTGGGCTGCGAAGGCGAAAGCTGCAAGCGGCCTGCTTTTTCGGGTTCGCAGAGCAAGTAGAGTTGCGGGGCTTTTGGATTTTTAATGAGAGAATCCGTGAGAACCAGTCTCTCGTTTGGAAGCGGCTTTTTCACCGGAGTGCGATCATCGAACGTGATCCAAAGGTGAGAGTACTTCAGCCACTCGCGCTCGGCCGAGAGTCCTTTGCTCAGGTAGATGAACCATTTACCTGGAACCTTGGCGAGTACCGAGAAGTGGCACCAATCGCGTCCGCTGGCGAACGGACAACGTCCCGAGTGTAGGCAGGGCGAGATGATCTGGGGCTTTTTTTCTCTTTCGAGGAGTTGGTCGCGAATCTGGGAGAGTAACTGACCGCTGGTTCGAAAGGCAGGTTCAATGAAAAGAGCGCCTCCGACCCCTGATTTTTCCATCCAGAGATTCATCGCGCGATCGAAACGCAGTTGTCCTTCGGGAGAGTTGGGACTGATTTCGTTGAGGATGTTTCCGAACAGGAGCCAGTCGTATTGTTCGCTCGCAAGCAGACGATGTTTTCGCCAGTCGCCGATCACGCGTTTGATGGTGATGCGACCTTCGAGCGCGCGGAAGTGGCGTTCAAGATCTTCGACGAGTCTTACGCCGTCTTCCATCATGGCGCCTGCTTCGTCAAACCAGGTGAGCTCGATGCGTTCAGGGAGTTGTTTTGGATGATGCGCGAGCGCATAGAGCAAGAATGCCAGGCTTGCGGTTCCTGGGCCGGCGCCGATGTCAGCAATGGCGAGTCGATTCTTTTCGCAGCCGCGTTTCAGGATCGCTTCAATCGCTTCTGGTCGCGACGCCATTTGAAGATAGAATTTCGCGCATTGTAGCGGGAGGAAATAGAGGAGGTAACTCGAACGGTACTTGCCATGGTTCAGGTAGCCCGGTTTGAAAAAATCGCGATCTTCGGTGAAATAACTCGAGAGTTCGCGAACGCCTTTTAAGAAAAAACGCGCATCAACGTCAGTGAACGGTCGCTCTTTCCATGCAGCGTTCGGGCTGTAGTGATTCTTGACGTAAACCGGGAGTGATTCGTCAAAAAACCAATTCCAGATCGGGTGAAATACGGCGGCAGCTCTCATCTTTATCTGTTCTCTCTATAAATTCGCTATAAAATAAAGCTTGGGCGGTATGAGGGCCCTTGTCGATGAATTTTTCACCCCATGACCCTTCGTTCAACCGGCTGCTTCAGCAGAAGCCTCTTTGGCAGGAAAAAACGTCGCGCGCGTATAGCTACTTTTGCGCTTACTGTAACACGAAACGGACGATTGGGCTTCATCCGAGTCCATGGAAACCACGATATCTATTCCGAGTGGCGGTGACGAGCGCGCTCGTCATGCTGGCGACCTGGCCGTTATTCGACTGGAAGGGCATCGTGGCCTTTGTGCCTTTTTGGATCGCATTTGAAACGGTTTACCGCCTGAAGTTCCGGCAAGCAGTGGTTTGTCACCTTTGTGGATTTGACCCGATTCTTTATATGAAAGACCGCAATCAGGCCAAAGAGCTCGTGCGCGCTCGCTATCGCGAAGCCTACGCAGCGCGCGGCATCCCGTTTCCAGAAGATTCGGGTGCGAAACCGGGCTCTAATGCCGCTCGTCAAAAGCCGAATACAAAGTCGAGCACGCAGCAAATTCGCCGACCCTCCGCCCCACGCCTTGACAGAGGGGCAGGCCAGAACGTAGACCTCTAAGTCTATGTCAGTGAACAAAGTGATCCTGGTGGGCAGACTCGGGCAAAACCCAGAGACTCGGTATACTCCAAGCGGTGCGGCAGTTGCGAACTTCAGTATCGCAACGACCGAGAGCTGGGCCGATAAGAACGGACAAAAACAAGAAAAGACCGAATGGCATCGGATCGTGGTTTGGGGCAAGCTCGCTGAACTCTGCCAGCAGTACCTCCAAAAAGGTCGCCAAGTGTACATCGAAGGCCGTCTTCAGACGCGCCAGTACCAAGACAAAGACAATCAAACTCGCTACACGACTGAGATCAAAGCCGACCAAGTTCAATTCTTGGGCGCTGGCGGAGCTCAGACGGGCGCAGAGAGTGGCCAGTCCGCTCCTCGTTCAGGTGGCTACTCGAACAACAATAACAACAGCGCTCAAAACTTCGGTGGCGGCGCTCCTCAAGATCAAGGCGGAGGCGGTAACTACTCGTTCGCTGCTCCAGAACCTTCGTTCACCGAAGACGATATTCCATTTTGATGGGATCACGCAGTCTGATCGTTATACCCACCTACAATGAGGTCGAAAATCTTCGACCTCTCGTAGAGGCTATTTTTCCCCAGGTTCCGGAATCTGTCGATCTTCTAATCGTCGATGATGGATCTCCGGACGGCACTGGTGCGCTCGCCGATCTACTCGTTCACGAACGACCAGGGCGTGTATATGTCCTGCACCGTGAGAAGAAAATGGGTCTGGGCACCGCCTACGTCGCGGGATTCGGCTGGGGTATGAAGAAACCTGAGTACGCGAACTTGATCGAGATGGATGCAGATTTCTCGCACCATCCGACTTATTTGCCGCGTATGCTCGAAACACTCGCTCAGGCCGACGTAGCAATCGGATCTCGTTACGTTGAGGGTGGCGGTACCAAGAACTGGGGCATCGGCCGTAAGATCTTAAGTCGGGGAGGGAGTATTTATTCCCGCACGATCTTGGGCGCTTCGATCCGAGATTTTACGGGTGGGTTCAACGGCTGGCGTAGGGCTGTGCTGGAGGCCGTGGACTATCCCTCGCTTCGTAGCGACGGCTATTCGTTTCAGATTGAGCTGAAATACCGCGCATTTTTGCGTGGTTTTCGGATTCAAGAGTTTCCGATCCTTTTCGAAGATCGCAAGATTGGCCACTCGAAAATGAATCGCCGAATTGTGCTCGAGGCGCTCAAACGCGTTTGGCAATTCCGTGCCGCTCGCGCTCGGTTTCAAGGGTTGCAGGCCCGTTCCTAATCGGTCGTTGCCTGCGTTACGAATTTTCCTTAAGCTGAAAAAATCGTGATCTCGCTCATCGGTTTATTTTTCACTCTCATTGCGTCTGCTTACTCCGCGCCTAAGTATACGGCCGTGCTCGTCGACAAGGAGACGAACAATCTCGAAGTCGTCGAGCTGAAAGATGGCGAGTACAAGAGCATCAAGACCTATCACGCCACCTTGGGCAAAGTGAAAGGTGACAAAGAGCAAGAGGGCGATCTCAAGACTCCCGAGGGTATCTACACCCTCAAGATGAAACTCACGCCGCCTCATCTCAAGCCTAAGTTCGGCGCCATGGCTCTTTATATTAATTATCCCAATGCCTACGACGAGATCGCCGGACGTACGGGATTTGATATCATGTTGCACGCGACGGACACGCCCTCGAGGTTGAAAGAAAATTTTGACTCCGAGGGATGCGTGGTCGTGAATGACCACGAGATCCGCGAAATCGAAAAAGAGGTGAGGCTGGGGCTCACTCCCATCCTGATTTTTCCGAAACTCACGGACGAATACCGCAAGCCGGGCAAAGATCCCGCGATTCGCGCTTTTTTCGAGAACTGGATCGATGCGTGGGAAAAGAAAGACGTCACTCGGTACATCGACTCGTATCATTCCGAGTTCAAAGCCCAGGGTAAAAACAAGGATGGCTGGAAAGCCTACAAATCCGTGCTCAATCAAAAGTATTCCGAGATTACGATCGGGCCTGAGAGCGTTCTTTATTACAAGCATCCGAAATATTGGATGATCACATTCACGCAAAACTACCGCTCCAAGCTCAAAAACGGCGGATGGGGACTTCGGTCGAGAGGAACCAAGATCCTCTATGTGGCCGAAGAGGCAGGACAGCCCAAGATCATCGCCGAGACTTACACGCCGCTCATGTGGTAATTCAGGTTTAAATATGGCTGCTTTTTCTTCTTTTGATACGGTAGTGATCGGCGCAGGCGCCATTGGCAGCGCCGTGGGTATGGGACTCGGGCAATTGAGCCCAGGCTCCGTTGCCGTCGTGGATTTCGATCTTGAAGGAACCTGGAGTTCTTCTGAGTTGAATGCCGGCGGAGTTCGCGCCACGTGGAATCAGGCGGTCAACGTCGTCGCATCCAAACTCTCGATCGAATATTTCGCGACCATCGCCCAAGAAGTCGGCTATCGCGATTGCGGATACCTCTGGCTGTCGACCGAGGCGGATCTCCTGGCTAAGGCCAATTCCCTTAAGCGTTGGAGAGAATTGGGCTGGGCGGTCGAAGAACTCGATATCGCAGAAACACGTCGACGTTATCCATTTTTGGATCGCACCGACGATTTGGCCGGCGCAATCTTGGGGGTCAAAGACGGTCTCATCAATCCGAACTTACTGAAGTTACATTTTCGCGCCAAAGCCAAGGCGCGTGGCGTGGAATTCGTCGATCGCCTCAAGCTCGTCTCGGCAGAACATCTCGGTGCAGTGGAAGGTTGGAAGCTCCTATTCGAAAGTTACGGCAAGGGTCTGGATCCCGAAGAGCGCAAGTCTGTTTTGCTCGGCCGAAAATCGAGTGCAGAACGGGTAGAAATTCGCGCGAAAAATATCGTGAACTGCGCGGGTGCCTGGGCGGGGGAGATCTCCCAAGTTTTCGGAATAGAGTGCCCGAGTTACGCTGTCAAACGCCAGATTTCGATGTTCGACTGCCGAACGGTTGATTTGAATCCGTACGGTATGATCATCGATACAAGTGGTGTTTATTTTCACAGCGAAGCGACGTCTATCCTCTCGGGTATCGCGGTTCGAGATGAGCCTCATGGCAAGAGTTTCGACTACGATGGAGAGTCTTTTTTTCAGGAACGCATTTGGTGGCCCCTCTCCGAGCGATCGTCCCACTTCGAATCGATTCGACACCAAACAGGCTGGGCCGGGTTGTATGAGGTTTCTCCCGACGAGTCGGCGATCATCGGGGCAGTGGAGGGGAGACCGGGGCTTTTTGAAGCGCACTCCTTCTCCGGGCACGGAATCATGCAGAGCTATGCGGTTGGCCTAGCGCTAGCCGAAAGGATCGTTTTCGGGCGTTATCAATCTCTCGATCTGGGGATGTTGTCCGGAGCCCGTTTCAGGGATGGAAATCTCGTCTCGGAGACCGCGATCATTTGATCGGTGAGTCGATTCTACCTGCCGGCTGATAGGAAGTTTTTCTTTTTCCGGTAATTACGTTACGCTTTCCTTATATGTCAGGCTTCACTCGCTTTCCACGGACCAAGGAAGTGCTCGAGCAGGCGGTGCGAGAAGGAATCGCACCGGGTTTTGCTGCGGGTATTTGGTCTTGGATGGAGCCCGAAAGAGTCGAGATGGTTGCCGTGGGTGATCGACGCCTCAAGCTCAAAGGGCTGGATCGGCTGCCGATGCAAACGGACACGCTCTTTGATCTTGCGTCGGTTTCCAAGGTATTTGCGACCTCGACCCTGATCGGCTATCTCGTGGATCGAGGATGGTTACGGTTCGATACCCGTGTAAAAACCATTCTGCCGGCATTCAAATATCAAGATATCCGCATTCACCATCTGCTGTCCCATACCTCGGGACTGCCGGCATGGTTTCCGTATTTCGAGCGACTGCGAGTCGCATTTGGTCGCGAGGAGTCGGTCGAATTGATCGAAATCGATGATCGACAGAAAAAAATGCGAGAGATGGTATTCGAGGCAGTACCGGAATCGACCCTCGAATCCAAAGTTGTCTATTCAGATCTGAATTTCTTGCTGCTCGGTTTTGTGATCGAGGAGTTATTGGATATTCCGCTCGATGAAGCGGTCTCTCGTTACGTCTGGCAGTCGATGGAACTCAAATCTCCCCATTACGTTCGGGTCGTCGAACCGGCATTTATTGCCCGAGACGATCGCTACGCTGCGACGGAAGACTGCCCTTGGCGTCGGGCTATTTTGCAGGGTCAGGTCCATGACGATAATACTTGGGCCATGGGTGGCTACGCAGGTCATGCGGGAGCATTCTCAAACCTGCGCGACTTGCTGCTTTTTTCCCAGCAGCTGCAGAGCGGGTTCCTGAGTCGTGAAACGCTCATGCAAATGTGGACCAAGGTTTCTAAACCCGAGGACGCTTCGCGTACGCTCGGATGGGACACCCCAAGTGGTCCGAATCCGGCATTCTCCGGATTTTCGTTCCGAAGTGTCGGTCATACTGGTTTCACGGGAACCTCGCTTTGGATTGATATCGAGCGAGGCGTGACGGTTGCTCTACTTTCGAACCGCGTTCACCCGACGCGGGAAAACGCTCGGATCAAAGACTTCAGACCATTTTTCCATCGAGTGCTCGCTTCGGAACTTAAGGCCGACGGCCTGATCTGATTCGCAAACACTAGACAGTTTTATTCTCCGACGTCACACTATAGGAATGGCTTCGCTTCCACGATTTGATCAACTCAAACACGTTCACATCACCGGAGTTTGTGGCACATTGATGGGTTCATTTGCAGCCTATCTAAGCCGCAAAGGCATTCGAGTTTCCGGATCCGATCAAAACATCTATCCTCCGATGAGCGACGTGCTTAAGGCCGCTCGAATCGAGCTGATGACGGGATATAGCGCCGAAAATTTGTCGCAGTTTTCCACTCCGCCGGATCTGGTAGTGATCGGTAACGTCATTTCTGCCTCGAACCCTGAGGCGATCGAAGCCAACAGTGGACGTTATGCGGTGACTTCGCTTCCCGAGGCGATGGAGCGATTGCTGCTTGTCGATACCCTAAATTGCGTCGTAGCTGGTACTCATGGCAAGACGACGACCTCGAGTTTACTTGCGTTTACTCTTCGACGCCTTGGAAAAAGCGCGAACTATTTTATCGGGGGGGTGAGTGCGGATCTGCCTCACTCATTCCAAGTTGACTCCATCGAACCTGGTGTACCGTTCGTCCTCGAAGGGGATGAGTACGACACGGCCTATTGGGACAAGGTACCAAAATTCAATCATTACTTGCCGGATCACGTGATTTTAACGTCAATCGAGTATGACCACGCCGATATCTACCCGGATTTCGACGCCGTAAAACGAGCGTTTCGCGGTCTCATGGAGAGAATTCGTCCAGGCGGTCATTTGATCTATTGTTCCGACGACGACACGGTCACCGAGATGACCGTTCATTTCCCCGGGAAAAAATACAGTTATGGTTCGATCGCCGACAAGCGCCCGGACTATTTGTTGATGGAGCAGGACGGCGCCTATGTTCTGGTCTCCCAGGATGGGAATCGCGTGAAACTAGCGCCTCAGCTCCCTGGCAAGCACAATGCTCTGAATGCCGCCGCGGTTCTGATTGAATGCATGAATCAGGGGTATTCCGCCGATCAAGCCGCGCAAGCGCTCGCTCAGTTTCGAGGCGTCAAGCGTCGTCAAGAAGAGCGGGGCGAGGTCAAGGGCGTACTGGTCATCGACGATTTCGCTCATCATCCGACCGCCGTTCGGGAGACGATACTGGCACTCAAACGCAAGTACGCGGGACGTAGATTGATCACTGTATTCGAACCTCGAAGCGCTACGAGTCGTCGCAAGGTTTTCCAAAACGACTACGTAGACGCATTCGCTCACTCCGATCTGCCGTTCATCGCTGTGCCGTTCGATCAGTCAAAGATCGCGGTAGGCGATCAGTTTTCTTCGCAAGAGTTAGTCAAGGATTTGGCGGATCGAAATAAGTCCGCTTATCTTTTTCAGTCTGCTGACGAAGGAGTAGAGAGTGTCGCGCGCATCGCTCGCACGGGCGACGTCATCGCCGTTTTATCGAACGGTGGATTCGATGGCTTCATTGCCAAGCTTTTGAAGCGGCTCGAAAGCCTCTAGAGCATCTTAACGATTGAGGGCGTCGTTGTCAGACGCTAGCCCGTATTCGATCATTCTGGCCGAATCGGGGAGTGAGCTTGGCTGTCTCCGGAATGACACATCCGAATTGTATTAAGCCCATCTTCTAAATCGTCGATACGCCTCTAGGTAGATATGGCAGAAGTCCTTAAAAGATTCGGAAGATACTATCTACTCGACATGATCGCACAGGGCGGCATGGCCGAGATTTACCGCGGACGCCCGGCAACGGCGGACGGCGGAGGGCGCCTTCTTGTTATTAAGCGCATTCAGGCCGGATTTGGTGGCAATACTGAATTCCAGAAAATGTTCGAGTCCGAGATCAAAGTCACGATGGGGTTCAATCACCCGAACATCGTTCAGCTTTATGACTTCGGCGAGGAGCAAAAACAGCCTTACATCGCGATGGAGCTGGTCGACGGTAAGAACGTTCGTCAGTTCTTGAATCGCTTCAAAGACATGAAACAATCGTTTCCGGTAGAAGCCGCCGCGTACATCATGGAGCAGGCTGCAGCCGGTCTTTTTTACGCCCACACTTACAAAGACAAGATTTCGGGTGAGTCCCTCGGTATCGTTCACCGGGATATCAGTCCACAAAACATCCTCGTTTCCTACGAAGGCGTGGTCAAGGTCATCGATTTCGGTATCGCTAAGGCTAAGACCAACAGCGAAGCCACGCGTGCTGGCGTGATCAAGGGCAAGCCAAGCTACCTCGCACCCGAGCAAATCACGGGCGAGATCCTCGATGGCAGAACAGACCAATTCGCGCTCGGCGCGGTTTTCTGGGAGTTGCTCGTCGGCAAGAAGCTTTTCCAAGGCGATAACGACCTCGCCGTTCTGAAGCAGATCGAAAGTTGCACGACTATCGTGAAGCCTCCGAGTACGCTCAATCCTCAGGTTCCCAAGGAACTCGATAAGATCATCATGAAGATGCTCTCCAAGCAGCCATCGCAGCGTTTCGCGAACTGCGAAGAAGTCTCCAAGGTGCTTCGTAAGTTCCTGATTCTCTCGGCTCCAGATTTTTCGGGCTCGGATCTGTCGCATTTCTCAAAAGAACTGTTCAAAGCCGAGATCGTCGAGGATCGTAAACGCATCCAAGTGCTCAACGAACGAGTTGAGCAGATGATCGCCAAAGGTGCAGAACTCGAAGAGATCGAAGAAAAAACTAAGACCAAGCAGCAGCAGCAAGCCGCTCAAAAGAAAAAATCGAAAAAGGGCGATACCGAGACTTTTGTCGGTGGCCGTTCGAAAACGATTGAGTACGTAGTCGAACCTGAAAAGCTCGACATACCACTGCACGTTGAACGCCCAGCTCGAGGTGCTCCTAGTACGCCTGCCGCGCGAACGTCGACTACGCCAGCTGCAACTGCTCAGTCGCAGTTCACAGTCCAGACTCGCGTTCCAACCCAAGGTAGCGGTCTGAGACAGAGTCCTACTCGTTACGGCGGGTATAATGCGCCCGAAGAAGCACCTGAGGGTACCTCTCCGTGGCTCAAGGTGGTCGCCGTATTAGCCGCCGTTTTGGGCTTTTCTTATTACGGGCCCCAATTCGGGTACGAGATTCCTTATATTTCGAGTTTGATCGCGCCTCAACCACCCGAGGTTGTGGCAGATCAACCGACTACTCCTACCGTCGAGCGTTCACCTGCCTCGCAACCTGAGCAGGTGCCTGTACCGGTGAGAAAAGCCAAACTCAAGGTCGGAGTGAATCCTGACGGCGCAGATGTCAAAGTCACGGTCAACGGGACGGTGCTTGCGGCGGGTGTTCGTACGATCGATGTGCCAGTCGAGACGCCGATCGAACTCTTGGTTGAGAAACCAGATTTTCTCCCATTTCGTAGCGAATTCAAAATCGACGAACGTAGCCTGAACAAGAATGATTATTTAAAAGATGTGTGGCTGACGATTGCGAAAAACAAAGAATGGAACGTAGCGCCGATCGTCGGCGACCAGGTGGGGTATCTATCCGTGTTCTCGACACCGAGCGCGGAAGTCACCATCTACGTGAACAATCGGCTGATCGGTAAACGTTCCTCTCCGTTCCAACGGCTCAAGATTCCAGCTGGAAAAGTCCAATTGCACCTGTACAGCGGAACCACCGATGTCGAAAGCCAGGCGGAGTTCTTGTTGGAGAAAAACCAACTCAAGAGTTTGACGAACTTTCCGTTCAAACCTCGCAAACGAGGAATCGCTGGCGGTTCTCAGTAATCACGGGACTAAAGGCAGAGGCGGGAACTATTCCTCGTACTTGTAGCCGACTCCGTAGATCGAAATAATATGTCTGGTCATGTCAGGGATCTTCTTACGAAGCGCACGAATGTGCACGTCGATGGTGCGATCATTGGTCATATGAGCCTGATCTTTCCAGACTTCTTTGAGGATTTCGTCGCGGGAAACGATTTGCCCTTGGCGCGAGACCACGAACTTCAAGATGTCGAACTCAGTGAGGGTGAGTTGAACCCGCTTACCCAGATAGGTGACGTCACGGGTGGTAGGATCGATTTTCAAGTCACCAATCACCAGAGGGCGGACGACGGAACTTTCGACTTTTTTAAGGCGGGCGGAGATGCGGTTCTCCAGCTCTTTGAAGTCAAAAGGTTTCGGCAGAAAATCGTCGGCACCGGCGGCGAGGCCGCGGGAGACTTCGGCTTGGGAGTGTTTTACGGAGAGCAGGATAATGGGAATACGTTTCGTTTTTTCGTCCTGCTTGAGGAGACTGCATGCATCGATGCCGTTTAGAATCGGAAGCACGACATCGAGGACAATCAGATCGGGAGACCGGTGACGGGCGTGATCAATTCCGACAACCGCGTTTTCGGCGACCAGGACCTGATATTTTTGGCTGAGCATGGTCTCTAGGAATCGCCGGGTTTCGTTGTGGTCTTCGATAATCAGGATTTTTTGTGGATCCATACTTTGTAAAGAAAGAGTAACACAGTTATTACGGCCGCAAGGTCGGCCGGTTAAAAAAAGAAGGAATACCCCTGTATTTAGGTGGTTTTTAACCTGTCGGTTTTTTGACAGCGCTTCTTCCTCAACTCTACCGATCCCGCTCCGATAAGTTTATTGATATGGCTTGGAACGATATTCCAGACTGGGCTGAAAAAGTAATGATGAGCTTGCTCCAGGCACTCCGGGAGCGGGATCCTTATACTTATGGCCATTGCCGTCGGGTTGCGTTCAACGCCGGTCAGCTCGCCAAAGCAGCGGGACTGAACGTCTATGATCAAAAAGTGATCGAGTACTCTAGCGTGTTTCACGACCTCGGCAAGATCGCGATTCCCGACGAGGTCCTTCAGAAACCGGGACGCCTTACTCCCGAAGAACAGGCGATCATCCGAGTCCATCCAATCAAGAGCGTCGAGATCATTCAACCGCTCACCCAAATTCCTTTTTTCCGTGATCTTATCCCGGGCATTCGCCATCACCACGAACGTCTGGACGGCAAAGGATATCCCGACCGTCAGGTGGGTGACGAGATTCCGCTACAGGCACGAGTCATTCTGATCGCGGATACGTTTGATGCGATGACCTCCACGCGACCATACCGAAAAGGGCTTCCGAAGGACGTCGCTTACAAAGAGTTGACTCAATTCGCTGGTCGACAATTCGACGAACAGCTCGTGAAGATCTTCGCGCAAGCTCATCCATCCTGGCCGGATTACGACACGGAAATCACCGAAGAATTCGTGACCGAGCATTTCAAACGCGCCGCTTAGTCGGAACTTACTGCCTATCAAAACCGTTCAAGCCTCGTCCGAAGAGTATTTCGTATGAGAGCGTTTTTTGCCCTAATCCTCATCATTACTCCTTCCATGGCGCTGGCGTCGGGAATGGATCGCGTGCCGCACTCGAGATTTCCGAGCGTGCGCGGCGCAGGAATGGGGGACTCGATTCTCGGTTTCGTGGACGATACGCAGGGGGCGTTGTTCTACAACCCGTCCGCGTTCGGAAAACTACGGGATTTTAAGTTTGAACCCATCAACGTGCGTGCTGCGGGGAACTCGGACGTGACAAGCGCGCTCGGACCGGACTCCCTCAAGTACGCTAGTAGCTCGAAATACGTCGACTATTTGAGCGAGAATCCAGGCAAGACCCCGTCGAGTGAGTTCAGCGTGTTTCCAAGTTTTCGACTCCCGTATTTCGGAATGGGAGTTTTGTATCAAAACGAGAATCGAAGCACAGCGGATAGCAGCGGTATTAACTACCGCTCGCGATCGCTTTTTATTCCGACGGTGGGCACAGGGTTTCGGTTGGCTTCGGGCGTGCTCAGATTCGGCTACTCGCTGCAATGGGTGAGTCTCGCTCAAAGTACAGGAACCGTGGTTCACACGGCATCGGCGGCGACTCGGTCGAATGAGAAGATCACCGAGGGATCCGGATATTCGCATAACGGTGCGATGACTGTAACGCTTCCGTTTCACTATCAACCCTCGTTCCAGTTGGTCGCGCGCAATATTGGCGGCCTAAACTATAGTGGGAAACCAATCTTCGTGTCCGCTGCGGGAGCTACCTCTGCGCCTGCCAAAGAGCACTTGAGCCTGGATGTCGGCACGAGTTGGTTTGCAAAATTTTCTGCTTCTTCGGAAATGAAATTCTCTATCGTCTACCGCGATTTCACCGATAGCTCTTCGACGGCTCGGTGGGGGCATTTTGCGTTCGGAACGGAATTTGGATTAGGTGACCTGTTCTTCTTTCGGGCCGGCTATGCGTCCGCTTATCCGACGGGTGGATTTGGTCTCAAGACCAAGCACGTCGCATTAGATTTTGCATGGTCGAGCGATGAAATTGGCGCGGGCCTGCGCAGTTCTCGGGACAATAAATTAAGTTTGCAGTTGCGAATACACGCTTTTTGAGAGGAATGCGATGTCGATAGCGATTGATTTTCTAGTGAGTGACCCGATCTTGGCCCACCGGTGGATGGATGGGTTGGAAGATTGGTTGGAGGGGCCGGCAGTCAGCGAAACAGCCCCGTTTCTGTTCTGCGATCCATTGAAGTTAGGGGAGCTCGCTGCTCATCTTCATGACCAAGAGAAAAAACCTTTTGTCGTTCTCGTGATGCCCGAGACGGAGAATTTCAACGCTTGCATGAAGAAGCCGGGATTCGAATGCGTGGATGAATTGCTCGTGGAGCCGATTCGCCCGCTTGATCTCGCGTTCCTCTATCGAAGATTCCTTGCGGCTCGTCAGACAGAAGATTTGGCGACGCTCGCCGGACAGCTTTCTCGTTCGGTCGTCGAGCTCCGAGAAGACCTCATGCTCGCGGAAAAAATTCAAAAGAGTCGATTGCCGACCAAGTTTCCCGCCATGAAAGGACTCACCGTCCGCTCACGCTACCTGGCCGGAATGCGCTCCGGAGGAGACTATTTCGATGTGGCCGAGAACGAGGACGGCTCGAAGATTTCTCTTCTGATGTCGGATTCATCGAGCTACGGACTTTCGAGCGCACTCTTGACCACGCTGATGCGTATGACTTTTTTCATCTCCAAAGAAGGACAGAAATCTCCGCGTGAAACCGTGCGGATGATCCATCAAGAGATCCTGCGTTCGATGAAAGATCAGGATACACTCAGTTTTTTCTTCGGTCAGATTGATCGCAAAGATTTCCGGCTCCGTTATGCGCATTACGGAAAGATCCACCTGTTTCGCGCTAAAAAGGGCGAAGATTTCATGCAAGTCGAAGGCGAGCGTTCTCCTTATCTTTCTAAGGAGCGCGCCGCTTGGTGGGATCATGGCGAAAAAGAACTCGTACTCTACCCCGAAGATCGATTGGTCGTCTGTAGTGACGGATTCGTCGGAGGAGCGGGTGGCGCAGACAGGCTCTTGTCTACATTGAATGGCTACCGGACCAAAGAGTCCGTCGACCTGCTCAATCAACTCGCGTTTTTTGCTAAACGTTCGCTCGCAGACGATGAGTTGCCGGGTGAGGACTGTTCGGCACTAGCGCTCGACATCGACGCGCGGATACTGCGATTGGCTTAAGTAGTGGCGAACCTCCCTAAGACGACCATTCTGGCCCTTGCTCTCGCGGTGTCCGCTCCGGCGGCGAATGCGGGCGTCCTGTCTTTTTTCTGCGGGCCTGTGCTGAAGGATCGAAAGTCGAGTGTCGCGTACTTGCAAAAGCGTTTTTCTGCGAACGATTTCGATCAGGATGCCTTTTGGCGAGAAATTTTCGATTTGGTCGAGAAGAAGCCGGAGCGAATCGGCCCTTTTTTCTGGTCGCAACTTCTGTTCAGCTTACACTCGATGCCCAACGCATCGGACTCGTTTTTCACCTCGGTGAGGATTTTGGATTGGCTGGAAAAATTTCCAGAAGATCGCGAGAAAAACCTGAACCTCATCTACGGTTTACTCAAAGAAGAGCTGCCCGCCGTTCTGAGCCTGGATGATGCCCGTGAAATCGCGCAGGGAATGAAGTACTTAGGTGAAAATCTGCCAGACTCTTTTGTCATGAGTCTGTTGCAAGACGCCATTTCGGTTTCCATCGCGCCGTCTGGTCGGAATTTATCGGTTTTGGTTTTGATGTTTGTCTTAAGCAATGAGTACGCAATGGGCCAAACCTCGGTCCGCCTGGGATCGAAAAGTAGCCTATCGCGGGTTCGATCCGGCCAATTGCAAAGCATAGTCAGCCGAATGGAGTCCGAAATATCCCAGCCGAATTTCGGCGCTGGTGCAGAGGTAAACGTTCTCGTACCTTATTTCATCGTACTGGACCTGTTGAAAACCCAGGTTCCGCTGCCGTTAGTGGATCAGGTAGCCCCACTGGTCGGACGGATCTCGGATAGCATGGGATATGACGTCGAAAAAATGTGGAAAGACCTTCGACCGCAGCGTTAGCGAATTTGTTTCGTGAGGTAAGAGCGAAGCGCGTGGAAGTGCCACACGGACGCCTAGAGTGCGAGCCACTCGCTCGAGGATTTCACGGTTTTTAGGTTCTTGTGGAGAGGGGGATGGAGAATCCATCCCGTGTAGCGCGATTAGTGCAAAAGAGGAATGGGCGACCCAGGCAGGTGGTATCGAGCGAGTACGCGGGTTGCGCAAGCAGGCTTAGCCATGCGCCAAAAAACCACGCAAAATTCAAGCGAGAACGAGTGGACCCTTGGCGGCGAGCCAGGATTGGATCAGCTTTTTTAGTTTTTTCATCTTATGTACGGATATAAGGGTTTCTAGGGGTGGGCGCAAGCTCAAAATAAAAGGGTTTTAATCCACTTTGGACTTCAAGCTCGAAAATAACCTGCTCCCGCGACACCGAAGTCAGGTCGCCGTCCCACCGTTATTCCACGAAATAGACCTCAAACGCGTGCAAACGCCTGATCGAGGTCGTTTCGCAGATCAACGAGATCTTCGACGCCGCAGCTGACTCGAATCATGTTGTCCGCGATTCCAAGCTCTTTGCGGGTCTCGGCGGGAATACTCGCATGGGTCATGATCGCCGGGTGCTCAATGAGGCTCTCGACCCCACCCAGGCTCTCAGCCAGCGTGAAGAGCTGGAGGCTCTCGAGGAAGGTGCGGGATTCTTTGAGTCCGCCTTTGATATAGAACGTGATCATTCCACCGAAGCCGGTCATCTGTTTTTTTGCCAGCTCGTGTTGAGGGTGCGAGGTAAGTCCAGGGTAGATCACTTTTTCAACTTTTGGATGTTTCTCTAGATAAGCCGCGATCGCTCGTCCGTTCTGATCGTGTCTCTCCATGCGGAGGTGAAGTGTTTTGAGTCCGCGCATGACCAGGAAACAGTCCATCGGTGCCGGCACTGCGCCGATCGCGTTTTGATAAAATTTGAGGCGTTGGTAGAGATCGTCGCTATTGACGATGATCGCGCCACCCACGACGTCGCTATGGCCGTTCATGTATTTCGTGACCGAATGAACGACGAGGTCTGCGCCAAACGCGAGCGGTTTCTGAAAGAAGCTGCTCATAAAGGTATTGTCGACGGCGGAAATCACGTTTTTAGCGCGAGCGATTTTGGCGAGTTTTTCGATGTCGACGAGTTTCAGCGTCGGATTCGTCGGCGTTTCCATCCAGAGCAGTTTCGTATTTGGGCGGATCGCTTTATCGAGATTCTCGGGCTTGGTCAAGTCGACGTAGTCAAACTCGAGGCCCATCGGTTTGAAAACTTTGTCAAAAATTCGAAATGTTCCGCCGTAAACGTCATCACCACAGACCACGTGATCGCCTGGTTTGAGCAAATGCAAGATGCAATCATTCGCCGCAAGTCCCGAAGCAAAAGCGAGCGCGTACTTGCCACCTTCGAGCGCCGCTAAACATTCTTGGTATGCCGTGCGGGTGGGATTGTCCGTGCGTGAATATTCGTAGCCCGTGTGTTCACCGGGAGAGCGTTGAGCATAAGTGCTCGTTTGAAAGATCGGCGTCATGACGGCGCCGGTGCGTGGCTCGGGAGGTTGTCCGGCGTGGATGGCCAGGGTGCCAAATCCGAGTTTCGTGTTGGTTTCTTTCATAGGTTCTCCATTTCGTTCTCTGGCCGGGTTACGCTAGTGTTTTGGCCGAAAAACAGGTCAAAGGCAAATAATATGGCCGGAACTCTCTAAACCTTGCGGTCTTTCATTTCCATCGCGGCGGCGAGAGCCGATAAACGTGCGACCGTGCCGTAGACCCGCTCGAGGACCGGCTCATCGTCCGCATCCAGATCTTCGGCGGCCTCGTCGCGGAGGTCGCTCATGCAGAGTTTTCGGAACACCATGCCTTGGGAGTTGAGGTTTTCTTCGACCCCGCGTTCGGTGTTGGTGCGGAGGAATCCGCCGAGTAATTCACAACCCGATAGGTAAATCACGGGTTCGGCAGCCAGGCGATCGATGACGGTGGCAGTTGGAATGCCTTCTTGAACGGCGACACTGTCGATCTGTCGCTTATTCTTGCCGACGCTCATCTTGTTTTTCGCGCGACGATTCATCGTTTTGATTTCGTCGATCGAGTGAACGACCATGATGCCCATTCCATAAGTACCGGAATTGTTTTTGACGAATACGAACGGCTTGGTCTTGATTCCGTGAGCTTCATAGGCCGCTTGTGTGTTCTTTAGGATGCGATCGGTGGATTCGATCACGCGGTCGACGCCCGTTCCTTCGTCGAAATCTACTTCGTCGACGGAATCGGTCTCAATCGTAAAAACCCAAGGATCGACATCTAGGATACGAGCGAGCTCTCCAGCCAGCCGATTGTAGTGACGAAAATGATCGCTCTTCTTGCGGAAATGCCAGCCCATGAGGTGGCTTGGCACGATCTTCTGCGAGGTAATCGAATCGAGTTGTTTCGGATAACCGCCCGAGAAATCGTTGTTCAAGATGATCCATTCAGGCACGAAACCGCCGATTTGAGCGGTGCCGTTTTCGAACTCGATGTTTTCGAAATAAAGTGACTTGTCGGTCACGCTTTTTAGGGTGAGGGGCTCAGGGAGTGGTGTTTCCGGATTCCAACCTAAGCGTACTTCGCAACCAGCATCCGTCAGCAGCTGTTTCAGGTAGTGAAGGTTTTCTAAATAATAGAGGTTCGAGGTGTGAAATTCCGGAATAATCAGGACTTTTTTGATCGCGCCCAGTTTGCGTTTCACGACTTCGGGGCCAGTACGCATGTCTTCGGGACAGATATTGTTGAATCCGGCAGGAAAAAGATTGGAATCCACCGGAACGATTTTGTGCCCGGAATCGCGGATATCGACAGAGCTGAAGAGCGGTAGCGGTTGCCCTCCCGATTCGCGGTCAATGAACGCGCGGATTTCGTCGGATTTGTTTTTGATCTTGTCGGACAAGGAACGTTTGAACGTAAAATGTGCTTCGTCGAGTTTCATTTGCGGCTCATTTCTGGGGGCTCTGTTCGGATGTCTGGAAAATACGATTCGTGATCTCAGGTGTAGTTTGAAAAAGCGCCTTCAGCGTTTTTTCGGTATCGGTCACGGTTTCTGACATTTTTTTAGTAAGTTCTTTCTTTGCGGTTTCCCACGCTTTCGCCGGCGCGACTTTTTTCAATGGTGGCGCACTGACCATCATCTTGAAGTCGTCCCAGTTTTTTTTCAGGCCATCGATCGCGGGCGCAAGATCTTCTTGTTTCTTCATCAGCGATGCGCGGAAGAGCAATTGCGCCTCGTCGATCAGGCAGACCGACTTACGCGCAAATTGATGAAGGAGCTGATCCTCGGGGAGTTCAGCTTCGCTCGGAAATCGCGCGCACTCTTTGGATTTGAGAAATCCTTTGAGAAACGAAAATTCGGCGTTTTCTTCGTCCAGATCGCCCCGCCCTGCTGAGAGTCCTTCGAAAAGCGCGAGTGTCCGCTCGCCATTCACGATTTGGTTGAGACCGATCTGGGCTTGGGCTTGAATCAAGAGCGCGCGGGCCCGGTCAGAAAAATCTTCGATTGACGTATGTTCCAGGATTTCCTGAGAGAGGAGGTTGGCTTCGCTCCATTTCTTCGTCTTCAAATAGGCGTTCCCCAGCAAGAGCCGCGCTTCTTTGACCTCTGGACGTTTTCCTGCCACGTCGAGATATTCGCGAAGCACGGCGATCATCCCGTCCCAATCGCGTTTTTCATGGAGGATGCGGCCAATGGCGAGTTTTGCATCGAGTACGCGGCTGTCGCTCGGATATTCGGCGGCAAGGGCACGAAGTGAAGCTTCGGCGATTTTCCATTTTCTTTTGATGAATGCTTCCATTCCTTCGTTCCAAAGCGAGTCGGCAGTGGCTTTGGGTTCGGCGGATGTCAGCGCGCTCGTGGTAGGTTGAGGCGCCGGATATGCCGTAACCGTGTCGTTCGCGTACGAGATCGACGTGATCGCGAGTGTCGAGAATGCGAGGCGGAGTTTGGAGCGTTTATTCAAAAAAGCGTGATACATGTCGGAGATCCTCCAGTCCGGTGACGTCTCGATTGAGTTCTGGAAATGAATCCAAGACGAGCCCTTGGCCCCGCGAGTGAAGACGAGACTTCATCCCTTCTTCGCGGGCTTGGATGCGCCGGACGTAGCGGTCCGCAAACGCATCCGAATGCTCGTTAAATTTCAGGTGGCTCAGCGAGCGGTTCAATAGGAGCGCGGTGAGCTTGAAGTCTTGAACTCGGAGTTCGCTCAAAAACGAATCGATTTCATGAATCGAAGAATCATTCGGCGTGGTGACGAGGCAGAAGCCGACCTCGCTCGACTTGAGGAGTTCATGAATAGAACGCAGGCGTTTCAAAAAGCTGTCTTGAATCGTCGCGATCGCAGCTCCGAACTCAAACAGTTCGTGCACGAATCCTGCGCCGGTAAGATTTTCCAAAATACCGAAAACCTTCTTGGCGCCAAACGAGAAAATCGAGTGGGTCGGCAGGAGGAGCAATTTGATAAATTTCTCCTCGAAGAATCGCGCGAGCAAGCGCGGCCCTTGCAAAAAAGTGAGCGTATTCTTGGCGGGAGGAGTGTCAAGGACGATGACGTCGAACAAGTTAGACTGTCGGATGCGGTAAAGCTCGTTTAACGCCAGGTATTCATTTGCGCCGGAATAATCGGATGCGAATGAACGTAGAATTTTATTTTTGAGGAGTTTCTCGCGGCTCTCAGTCCGATCCGTGAGCGATTCGACCAGGTGTCGGTAACTGGACTCGGAATTCGGAATCATCGCCCAGAGTTCACCGGGAACCGATTCCGAAAGCGTTGACAGGTCGAGTTTGATCGGGCGAGAGGCGTCGCCGGTAAGGCCAAGCGACGTTTTCAGACGGCGGGATGGATCCATCGTGATGACAAGGACTTTTTTGCCTTGAGCGGCTAGGTTCAGTGCGAGGGCAGCGCTCAGCGTGGTTTTGCCGACGCCGCCTGTTCCACATTGAATGAGGATTTTTTTATTCGTGATCGCAGCTTGGAAGTTTTGGCTCACGCAATCCCCCATTCAGCGCCGATCGTTTTTTTAAAAGACTTTCGAAGCTCCTCGGTTGTTTCACCGAAGAGATAAGGGATCGTCGTACGAGGCTCGTCCTTCCACGATAGAAGGCGTTCCGTTTCTCGAGAGGATTTTTTTTCGAAGTGTTCGTTCGCGGTTTCTGAAAACGGTTTTCCTTCGTCGGTGGTTCCCGAAGCGGCGCCCAGGGCGGGAAGTTTTTGATTCAGCACCAGATGCGAATCGAGTCCAGTTGGAAAAAGCGCTTCGAGCGAAGTTCTCAGATCTAATGCTTCTATCAGCGGCATCTCTTCTGGGAGGGCCAGAATGAAATGCCCGGTATCGGAGGTCGATTCAAGCGTTACGCGAATTTTTTGAGTATCTCCGCCAATGAGGCTTCCTTTGAATAGCTCGCTCCAGTTCTTAAAGGTTTGAAAAAGAGTAATGGCGTGTCCAGATGCAGGTAGATCGACTACGACATGATCGAAGTTTTTAAGCTCATACCAGAGTTTGCCGAGGAACAGGATTTCCTTGATCCCGGGTGCAGCTTGAACCGCGTAGTTCATGAACTTATTCTGAAGAAAAATTTTCACCAAAGTCGCGTTTCCGATTTTGAGGCGAGCGTACTCGTCAAAAGACGAGATCGGCTCCACATTCGCGATTTCAAGGTGGGCGCTTACGCGAATTTGTTCTCCCGCGGCCATTGAACTGTCGTCCATCAAGACGAGTAGTGTTCTCTTGCCGCTTTCAGCAAGTAGTTCTGCAAGCGATCGGGCGAATAGCGTTTTGCCAACGCCGCCTTTGCCATGAACGAAGAGGAGTTTTCTGGTGAGCAGCTCGCTTCCGCGCGCGACTTTCATGGGACGAAATCCTCGGTTACCCAAGTGATTCGATCCCAGAACTCGCGGAGCCGATCCCACTGAGCTTCAGTGACGCTGTTTTGTTCAGTGAGGACGAAACGTCTGGGGGCCGATCCATCGGAAAAAAATGCACGAAGCGATTCGGCGGACGGAACGACTCCAACGGAGACCCAGCGGATCGGAAGCGTGCGAAGACGAAACCACTGCTCATCACTGAGTTGGCCGTCGTTTTCTAAGACCAGTTCACCTAAACCTTGAAGCCCTCGAGTGAAATCCGAAGAGCGTTCCGTGACGGCACTGTTGCGGATACGGAGGATCTTGGATTGACCCGGCAGCAAGTTGATGTTGTCCATCTGAACATAGAGGGGGAAATTCCTCGTATTCATTTCGATGGCGTGTTTGGAGTCGAGGTTTTGCATTTGCTTGACCTCGATGTAACGAGGGTAGCGGTTCCAATTCAGTTCTACGTGAACCGAACGGGTGAGCGCGTTGATTCGCGCAAGTTCAATCCGCATCGGAAGGCGTTCAAACACGAGCGTTGCATTTTCAAAAGGCAGGCTGTTCAACATTTCCAGATCGGTAGCCGAGAATGGTCGCGCGCCCCAGAGGATTCGCAGGTCAAGCTTGAGTGGCGCGAATGCATTTTTTTGAGCGCTTAGCCGAGCGAGTTCATCGTCGTTTGCTTCGATGCGGACGCGGGTCGTGCCTTGAGACATGAGTAACAGACTGAGACTGGCGTCCCAGTTTTGCGGGGCGGGCATCCAGAGTTCGCCGGGCGATGCCGAACGTGTTTTCCAACTCTCGATCTGCGCTCGCGTTGGCGCCGCGGAAGTTTTCAATACGCGATTCGAAGGAATGGCATGGGCTGCTACTGCCGAAAAAAAGCAAATCGCGACGAGAATGGGAGTGAGGTGACGCGGACTTACGAAATGAGGCATGTTTAAATTTTTTAATCTCTCGTTAGGGGGCGATGAGTCAAACGACAATGCATGCAGACACCGTTTTATCCCCGGTGGCTTGGGGTGCCAAGCACAACCTAGGTGGTTCGGCGTGAAAGGTCTTGATGTATGGCGCGCAGCGCTTTTAAATAGAGGAATTCAACGAGGATAGATTCATGAATCAACGTCTGGTTTCCCGTTTCCTGGGTGGTTTCGCTCTGATTGCTCTTTTTTCCGCCAGCAGCTGCGGCCCCAAGGCCTTTACCAAGGGTGAGTATGACGATCCTGAGCGGGTCGAGCTCTTGGATGATAAGTTCAACGAAGCAGACATGCAGCAGATGGCTCAGACGGTTGTAGACGCCATGCTCGTTTGTCCTGAAGTCAAAGACGCCAAAAAACCGCCTGTGGTCATTGTCGAGCAGGTTCAGAACCGCACGGAAGAACACATTGACATGACGAGCCTCACGGACAAGATCCGAACGGCGCTCATCAAGTCTCGCAAGGTCAAGTTCGTGAATAAGACCGAACGGGAGACGCTCGATGGCGAATATCGCTACAACGAAGGTGGCAACGTCGCTAAGGAAAAGCAAAAAGTCCGCGGCAAGCAAACCGGCGCCGACTACATCATGAGCGGAGCAATGGCGACGAACATCCAACAGGTGGGGAATGACAAGTTCATCTACTACAAGTTGACGATGAACTTCACGAACCTTGAGACGTCTGAAATTGATTGCGTCGAAGAAAAAGAAGTCCGCAAAAAGTTCCGCAAGCGCAGCGTCGGTCTGTAATTCTCTCGGAATCGTCGACGCTGACGCGTTGGACCTCATTTGAAAAATCAGCTTAAACTCATATTGACGTGCGCACTTCTCGGGCTCGGAGCCGGAGGGTGCGCATCGTCGCGTATGGCTCAGACGGAGATCGATTCCGAGTTTCGTAGTCGCAACTATGAGGCCGCGGCCCAGTCGCTCAAGTCGGGCCTCGAGAAAGAGGGCGAGGACGGGCGGGATGGCCTGCTCTACTTGCTCGACTACGCGCTCGCTTTGCATACGGCAGGCAAATACGAAGAGAGCATCAAAGCGTTCCGCCGAGCGGATGCACTTGCTGAGATTAAGGACTACACGAGTCTTGCCGCAGAGACGGCGACGATCTTAGTTTCGGATAACCTGAAGCAATACAAAGCGGAAGAATTCGAGAACATCCTCATCAACGTTTACTTAGCGATGAACTACGCTTTGATCGGTCAACCGGATGAGGCGCTCGTCGAGGCGAGACGCGTGAACCGCAAACTCTATCTCATGGTGAGCGAAGGTGGTCGCCACTATCAGCAGAATGCGTTCGCTCGCTATTTGTCGGCGGTGCTTTTTGAGTCGAGAGGCGAGTGGAACGACGCATATGTCTCTTATAAACAGACACGCGAGCTGATGCCAGATTTTCCACCGATTGGACTCGATCTCTATCGGCTGGCGATGAGGCTTAAGATCACGGACGAGGCCGCTCGTTGGGTCAAAGATTTTAATCTCACCAAGGAACAGCAGAACGAGCAAAAACAATCGAACAAGGACCGCGACCGCGAAAGCGAGATCGTCGTGATCTATCAGAACGGCGCATCTCCTCGAAAAATCGAGAGTCCAGATTTTCATTCGATTCCGATTTTCCAGCCGCAAGCGAATCCGGTTCGCGACGCTACCGTCAAAGTATTCAAAAACGGCGGCGGCGCACTCGCCGAAATGAAATCGCTCTCGCTTTTCAATATTGAAGAGATCGCGATTCAGAACCTCAAAGAAAAATGGGCCGGCATGCTCGCGAAGAAAATCGCTGGAGCGGCCGCGAAAATCGCCATCGGAGCAGCGATCAACTCCAAAACCAAAGACTCCGGTCTGGGTACGATGGTGGCGTTACTGATGCACGAGGCAGACCGCGCGGATCGACGCTCGTGGGCGCTGCTTCCAAAAGATCTACAGATCGCGCGATTTCGTGTGTCTCCCGGGCGCTATGATGTCGAAATCAGCCCGAACGGTGTGCAATCTCCGATGCGCAAAACAATCGAAGTCAAAGCACGTGGAACTGTGTTTGTGACGGATCGTTACATGCCTTAGATCAGGCAGTGAGGCAAATCGGCAACCAGGCAACGCGGAAAAGTTTCTTCGTCGACGATCTCTGCTGCTTCTGTGCGCATTGCCTGCCTCCTCTGTTGTCTCGTTGCCACTCTTTCATTTGTGGTTTTCTGTCGCGGAACGGCGATTGCACTGCGTCTGGTGTGGATGACCGAGGTAAATAACTTTGACGGATGGGGCACGCTTTGATCTGCTGTGGACCTCATTGAATTTGTAAAAAATTTGCAGTCCTGCAAATGACGAAAGGAATACTCATGAATCGCTTGAAAGTGGTTTCGTGTACGGTAGTAGTCACAGTTTTGGGATCCTCGAGCGTTTTCGCCGCTGGATTTGAAAAGTCGATGGTTTGGTCCGGTAAAGCAGTTGGCCAAGGCGGCGCGGTCGTCGGTTCTGTCAAAGGCGCCGAGTCCATCTACTTCAACCCAGCCGGTCTCGCGACCGTTCCGGGTGGAGCGGGTGAAGTTTCGCTCAACTTTTCGCCCACCTTCTCAAAATTCAAAGGCGCAGCTCCTTTCGCTAACTCAGGTGCGCTCGAAGGCAAAAGCGGCTTTTCGCCCGTATTCGGTGCAACGGCCGCTTATCAATTGATGCCGAAACTCGGCGTCGGTTTCGGCGCTTACGTTTCGGGCGGAACAAAATCCAAATTCGAGAACGTGGGTTACACGAACTTGAATGCGAACTTCAACGACACCCAAGCGACGGTGGACACGAACCTCTCTGTCACCGAACTCGCTCTCGGCGGTGCGTATGAGATCATGCCGGGCCTCAAGTTTGGTGCCGCCTGGCGCGCGCTTATGGTGAATGCAGATTTCGCGACCGTGAACTACGTTCAGACGGGCGTTGCCGCGACTTCCGCTCTTTTGAATATTTTCGTCGACGATCTGAAACAAACTCGCTGGAACGGTTTTAAGCTCGGTCTTCAGTACGCCTCAGAAGATGACTCCTGGGGAGTGGGCGCGAACTATCGTTCGAACGTTTCATTCAACGCCAAGGGCAAGAGCCGCGGTACGCTGGAGTCGCAAGCCGGTGGTACGACGAGTAATCTGACCGGAGGCGATGCAACCATTGGTAACGCGTTCCCAGAACAGTACGTACTGGGTGGCTTCTATCGCGTGAACCCAGCACTCCGCTTGGCAACCGAGTATTCGTTCGCTCACTATTCGCGCAATGGCCAATTGAACTTGGGTGGCGCAGTGACGACGGCTTCGGGATCGACCGTCGCATTCCGTAACATCGTGCAGGCTTGGAAAAACCAACACGTCGCTCGCGTCGGTGGTGAATACCAAATCAACGAAACATGGGTGGGTCGTGCAGGTTACGCATGGACGAGTCAAGTGACGGGCGATTCCTATGCTCGTAACACGTTCTCGAGCCCAGGCGCTGGTCATGCGATCACGGTCGGTGGTGGTTGGAAGTGCTTGGAAAATCTCGACCTCGATGGAGCGTTCGAATATTCGTTCGCAAGCGGTACGGGTACGAACGTTGGCGCTTCGGTTGGCGCAGGCATCGCCAAAGAAGTTTCGACTCCAACTAAGTTCTCGACTCGTGCCTATGCATTCCATCTGGGCGGAACGTATCGTTTCTAGTTTCTGATCTTAAAGTTTACGGGTCTAGGTTTCTCCGATTCGGAGAGATCTAGACCTTTTGTTTTTGGGCATCCTACGATTCGGCATGGCATGTGCTTTAAACTCTCATGACAGAAAAACTGTGGAGAAAAGCCATGAGAAATTTCGTAGGGATCACGCTTTGTGCTGTTTTGGTAGGATGGGCGTCGACCACCCTCGCAGAAGAGGCTGCCTCCGAACACGCAGCGATGGGCAACTTTGGTGTTCACGGTGGGGTGAATTTTGCCCAGGTGTCGACGGATCCCGACTCATCCACCGGTACCAACACGGGGTTGGTCGTCGGAATACACACCGATATACATTTTCTTCCGTTTTTAACGTTGGAACCAAATATCCAATTTGCCCAGCGAGGCTATTCAACAAAAGTTCTCGGAATCGAGCAGCAGTTTCGCGCGAATTACATCGAGATGCCGATTTTATTGAAGATGAGTCTTCCGATTCCGCTCATTGTTCCGACCTTACTTGCGGGTCCGAATTTTGGGGTCAAGGTGGGAGATGGATGTTCCTCGGATTTCGGCGGCTGCGTGAGTCCTAACTGGGAGTCGACGCATTTCGGTTTCGATGTCGGTTTAGGGTTTGATATCCCGATCGTCGTGTCGACAGCCTGGATTCAGGCTCGTTACCACCTAGGGATGACCGACGTGACTCCTGGGGCGGGCGACGTCAATCACCGAGGGGTGATGCTCTTGGCTGGGTTCGCGTTTTAGTCGAACAGAATTCTATAGAAAACTGAAAAGCCCTGAGGCGCTTCTGAGCTTCAGGGCTTTTTTTCGTTAGGGATTTCCGAGTGCTCGCGTGAGTTTTTTCAGGCGCTTTTTCACGTAGCTACGGTAGTAGCGTTCGACTGTCACGTCGGCGAAATGCTCGGTGATCTCTGTGCAGTATTTTTCCCAATGCGGATTTTTAATCTCGTCAGCTAAGCAAGGCGTGTGGAGCGCGACAAAAGGCAGCGAGATGATGGTCGTGATTGCAAGTCCTGCGGCGGAGGACGAGATCGCTCCGCCCGTTACTGCAGGTACGATGACCGATGGAAGCACCATCGAACCGAGAGACTGAACGACGAGGAGATCTGCACCCATGACGTAGAGATTTGCTTCCTCATTTGATTCGAAAAGTTCACGAGCATACGCGGTGCTCAGATTTTTTCTCAAACTCTGGATTGCGGTTTTCAAGGCGCCGGCGAGTCCGGTGCCCTCTGCTTGACTCGCGTCTAAGCCATCTTTGAGAGCGATGAGGGTGATCCTCTCGAGTTCAAGTTGGGTGCTCACCGGAAGGACGCTCAGCGTTTCGTAGAGGAGGCTCAGTTTTCCGCCTGGAATCAGATGATCGAGTTTTGGTTTGTTCTTATTGGAGAAAAGGGCGGCTGAGAAACCTGCGACGTGAGCGCCAGGTTTGAAAAGGATGGCTTCTTCGATGCGCGCGAAAAATCGAGCCGTCGAACGCAGTGTGTTTCCGGCAGCGGTTTCCGTGGGGGCGGGATCTTCGGCCTGAACGATCGCCGAACACTCTTGGGGACTCAGTTCAGACGAGTGGCAAAGGTCTTCGTACGAAAACGAGTTTGCAAACGATGGGAAAGAAAGCAGGCCGGCGACGAGAACGACGTTGAGAAGCTTCATGGTCGTGCCATGTATGTCAATTAGATGCGATGAGTCAAATCTAGGCTCAGGCCAAACTAAAATTCCAAACTGTAGAAAAAGGACGGGAGATCAGAACGAGATCACTCTGGGCGTGAGCGATTTGCGATTAATACGCGCCGAGGTATACGACGGTTTTAAAAGCGAGGTAGTAGCCACCAGCGATACCGGCAAACGCACCGACCGCGCATCCGAATACGAAGATAAACGCGGTGATTTCGTTCGAGAGGATCTTATCCAATCCGGCTTTGAGACTGTCCATGGCTGACTCCTATAGGGCTTAATTTCGCTGATCTCACGTCAGGTTTCAACGCAAAACCGGTCTTGGCTTCGAATAAAAGTGCGCTCGCGTCAGGAAGATGACCAAAAGCGCGGCCACTAACTGATGGAGGGCGCCCAGACTCACGGGTACTGCCATCAGAAGCGTAGAGACTCCGATCAGGAATTGAACGGGCACGAGGTGAACGAACGCCATTAAGGATTTCCGAAAACGAACATCGGTCACCGTTTTCAGGCGCAGCGCCATCCATCCCGTTCCGAAGAACAAGAGCCAAGCAATCGTTCGATGAATCCATTGAACCGTGGCCGGATTATCGATGAGATTCATCAAGCCACCATATTCCGGTAGCCAGAGATTGGGTGGGACCAAATGTCCCGCCATGAGCGGGAATGTGTTGAAAGCTTTGCCTGCTTTAAGGCCGGCAACGAACGCGCCGTAGATGACTTGCAGACAGAAAAGTACAGTGACCGTACCGAACACTCGGTTGAGCACCGGCCGGGTGGATTCGGCTGGGATGATTTTGGGTGGTTCGGCGCGAAGTTGCTCCGTCACCTCACAATAGAGTTTCGTGAAGTAAGAAAGGATCAAAAGCGCGAGCGAGAAATGCATCGCTAACCGGATATGGCTGACGGACGTCCGCTCGGAGAGTCCGCTCATCACCATAATCCAACCCATCAAACCTTGGAGGCCGCCGAGCGCGAAACCGATCCAAACCCGCGTACGAATCCGAGGCGTGAGCGTTTTCTTCCAGGTGAAATAGAGGAGTGGAATGAGAACGATCACGCCGATCAGTCGTCCGAATAGGCGATGAATGAACTCCCAGAAGAAAATCCATTTGAACTCAGTCAGTCCCATCGAGCTGTTCTCGAGTTTGAACTGAGGCGTTTCTTGATAGAGCGCGAACGCATGGTTCCAGTCGTCCTGATGGAGGGGGGGGATTGCGCCCATGATCGGTTTCCATTGAGTGATGGAAAGTCCAGATCCGGTCAAGCGCGTGACTCCCCCGATGCCAATCATCATCAGAAGCGAAACGAGAATAACGATGAGCCAAGTGCGAACGGATTTCATGACGACTTCTGGTTTCTCCGCTTATTTCTCGGCGAGGAGTTTTTCGATTTGCGAAGTGAGCTCAGTACTGTCCGGCGTCACTTTCGACGGAAAACGCGCGACGATCTTGCCCTGGCGATTGACGAGGAATTTCTCAAAATTCCATTTCACTGGTCCCGGTGTCGGAGCATTCGCGAGAAGGTATTGATACAAGGGTTGGATTTTTTCTTGCCCGGTGGCCGCGTCTTTGCCGCCGTTTACGTAACCCTTGGAGAACATCGGGAAACTCACTTTGAAATTCCGTTCGCAGAAATTTTTAATTTCCGCGTCGGTTCCAGGCTCTTGGCCCCCGAAATCGTTGCTGGGGAATCCAAGAATTTGGAGGCCCTTGGAAGAGTATTTTTCGTGCGTCGCCTGAAGCGCCTTGTATTGGGGGGTGAATCCGCACTGAGAAGCGGTGTTCACGATGAGAAGGACCTTGCCGGAGTATGCCTTAAGCGAAGTGGTTTCGCCTTTGATCGTTTTCAAAGGGATCGAATAGATGGTTTCGGTTTTAGGGGCGGCCAACGCCGAAGTGGCTAGCAGAAGGACGGTCAAGGAAGTGATGGTGTTACGCATGAAGGGGATCCTTTCGAAAAGGGATGAGGGGTCCCAAGGTAATACGAAAAAGTTCGATCGATGGTTACAAACTCCTCCGTTTGCGAGGGGTTGTCCACGTAAAATCCAGCGTAAAACGGCGCTAAAGGTGAGCGGTTGTACCGATGCTTCTATTTTTTCCGGAGGACCCATTCGTGGATCGGGATGCCTTTGGAAATGAAAATTTTCTCAAAGAGCGTCACTTCGGGAATATCGAGTTTTTCCGGATTTGGGTGTTTTGCGTGTTTGTCGCGAGTTTTAGAGACAGTTTCCCAACCGGCTTCTTGCCCTGCGAATGCCTCTTCGATCCAGTCGAAGTATCCGGCGTGATCGGTTTTAATGTGGAGAATACCGCCCGATTTCAACGACTGCTGAAGGACCGGGAAATTCTCGCGGCAGAGGAAGCGTTTTTTCCACTGGGATTTTGGCGGCCATGGGTCCGGGCAATAGATGTGGATTTCATCGACCTCGCCGGGCGCGAAAATGTATCCGAGACGCCAAACGTTGGCGCGTAGGAAAAGTAGGTTTTTGAGCGATTTTTTGGCCGCTTTCTCTAAGCCTCGGTGGATCGCTTTGAACTTCCAGTCGATGCCGATGTAACGATTCTCAGGCGAGCGCTCGGCCCAAGCGCGAACGACATGCCCAGTGTTGCATCCGATTTCTACGATGAGTGGAGTTTTTGCCGAAGTATCCGCGAACTCAGAGAGCCACTGGCCGGGGCGTTTTTCGGTATCGCTATCGGAGAATGCCTTAATTTCGAATTCCGCGAGACGGGCGGCATAAGGGTTCCTCGCCCGTGGATAGGCGTAGTTCGGGTGCTCCAGTGGGAGTTGGTAAGGCTTGAGTTCTTCGTTTTCCGACATACGGCGGCAAGAGAACACCTTTTTGGTCGAGACTTCAACAAAATCAAAACAAAGAGGAGGCCCGGAATCTTTCCCGGCCTCCTCTCCTAGACTATAAACGATTATAAACGAACGGGAGCGTTTAAGTGCGCCCCGCCTCTGCGGTACTGACTTAACTGAGGAGCTTCAATGCCATCGAGTTGTTCTGGTTCGCTTGCGAGAGAACCGAGATCGTCGATTGCGAGAGAATATTCGCACGGGTCAGTTCCGAAGTCTCTTCGGCGACGTCCGTATCGCGGATACGGGAGTTTGCGCCTTCTAAGTTCTCACGGTAGATCATCTGGTTGTTGATCGTTGATTGCAGGCGGTTCTGGAGTGCGCCGAGTTCGGAGCGGCTCTCGTTGATTTTCTGAATCGAACCGTCGATCATCATCAGGTTGTTTTGTGCGCCTTCTTTGGTCAACGTGTTCACGTCGGTGAGGCCCAGCGTTTCGAGGTTCGTGGCCAAGTTTTTCACGTTGAAACTGAGGCGGTCTTCGAGAGGATTGTTTTTCAATCCCACTTGGATATCGATGTCGGTGCCTTCGCCGGCGAGAAGTTTTCTGCCGTTGAATTCGGTCGTGCCCGCGATGCGGTCGACTTCGGCTTTGAGGCCGACGATTTCTTTGTTGATGAATCCGCGTTCGACGTCGCCGATTGTATCTGAGGCAGCTTGGATCGAGAGTTCGCGGAGACGGATCAAGATGTTTGAAACTTCGTTCATCGCGCCCTCAGCGACCTGAACCAGGGAAATGCCGTCTGCGGCGTTCCGGGTCGCTTGCTTGATGGAGCGGATGTTGGCTTTTAATTTCTCGCTGATCGCGAGGCCGGCGGCGTCGTCGCCTGCGCGGTTGATTCGGTTACCCGAAGAGAGTTTCTCCAGTGCCGAGTTCTGCATGCGGTTATTGATCCCCAGATGTCTCTGGGCAGCAATCGACTGAACGTTCGTATTAATTCTCAATGACATAGGTTTCCTAGCCTCCTGTTGGGTTCATCTCGTCCTCCTTGAACGGTTGGTTTCGTTATAGTCGAAGCGGGTACCGGCAATCCCTGCCTAGCTTCAAGACTCTCTTCGGCGGCCCATCCCAATACTTAAAAAAATGTGTAATGTTTTCAGGAACTTATACCTGATTTCAGTGGTCAGGTATAAGTCGTACTAAAATAATCAGTTAAAAATGCCGATAAAAGTGTGAATGATTCAAAGGGCTTGTTTGCTCATACCCCTCATTGTGGTGATCAGCGGCTGCGACGAAAAGGTCCAGGACCTTTGCCGTGATTTGCCGCAAGTTCGATCGGAGCTGACGGCGAAAATCGCCTCACTACCTGAGAAACGAGTCATTCAAGGGGAGCGGTCCGGGAGAAAAATCGCTTCTGTGGTTCCCGTTCTAGCGGAAACTGACCGGGCGGAGTGGCTTCGCTATTCTGAAAACTGGTTGAAGCGGGCCCAATCGCTTCGAGATCGGCTCGAAGGGTTTTCGCGTGCCACCGAAATGCATCGGTCGTTAGGCGAAGCCGCCGACCAGCTGGTGTTTCTTCATGGATATGCAGAGCAAGGCGATGCTTACGGCCTGAGAAAAGCGGCGATTCGTTACCAAGAGAAATTAGACACGATAGCGTTACAGGGTTGTCAGGTGAATTTAGCCGAAGTGGATGGGGATTAGTGCTGCAGGCTCCCCGACGCTTGGACGAGGCAACTTGTATTTAGTATTTAGGCTAAAGAGCCCCAAATCGCGGCTATTCGCACTTTTGATCGAGGAATTGAAAACCGGGATTCGACTTGCAGGGAACTTCGATCTTGAACGAAGTGCCTGTGGTTGGGGAAACGGTGACGGATCCAGGGGATCGGTCGATGTTCGCTTTGGAGAACGGGAGTTTAGAGAAACTCAGGTCGTCGGTTTCGCGGAACAAGTTGTAGAGCGAGAGGGAGAATCCAGAGAAAACGAGCAGGAAAATCACGATCTCAATCGGATTCACTCTGAAACGTTTTTGGAACTCGCCACTCTTCATGTCAAAAGGATCGGCAGATGCTGTCTAAAGCTTGAGCGAATTAATCAACATTTAAAGCGACCATCCAGGGGCTAACAGAAGGGTGCCCGCAGTAAATTCGGCTCTTGTGGCAATTTTTTGGGATACCGCCGCCGGTTCCACCCGATCCCGCGCTATAAACATCCTATATGCAACTCCTCGCTCAATCGGCCCTCTTTCTCTGCCTCCTGAGCTTCTCGTTTGGCTTGTCTGTTCCGGCCAAGGATTTCAGAAACCGACTTTTCGTCTATTACGGATTGGGTTGCCTATCGATCTCACTTTGGGCTCTCTTCTTCTTCATGTCGTATGTCTGGGCTGACCCCGGCATCTATGGCTGGCATTTGGCGATGAACGCTTGGCTTGCTCCTGCGGTTTTGCTCTTCCTCCAATGTTGGATGGAAACCGAACGCAAGAAATCGAGTCGAATTCTGCTACTCGCGTCGCTCGTGCTCTGTTTCATCATGAGCGTCGCGCTGATTCTGGATCTCGAGAAGCTCGATTGGATTCGCAAGATTATTTATTTCACACCATCTTTGATCCTCTTTCAGATTTTGATCTTCATGACCAAGGATCGGAAATTGAGGACCCGAACCGGTCTCAAGTCACGGGCGCCGATCTATGGAGGGATTCTCATCCTGCTCGGAACTTGTTTGATGGACCACGTGCCATCGATGCCGATCGCGGTTTCAGTCATCGGCAACCTCGCGCTGATGAGCTTTTTGTTTTTCCTCCGGCAGTCACTCCTTGGGCAAGGACTGCTCCATTTCGAGCGTTTGCTCGGTCGGTTTCTGGTCTTGGCGATCGTTGCGCTTTTCTTCGCCGCAATTTTTTCGCTCATCGCGATCTGGGCAAAAACAGATTTCGCGCTTTTCTTCCTGAACTCGTTTATCGCGTCGTTCTTCTTTCTGACATTGATTCCTCCGCTGCGCCAAGGGGTTGTCTATGTGCTCTCGACGCTTTTGAATGAACGGGTGAAACGACTACGTGAATCCGCGCGCACGCTAGCGGATGAGTTCTCTCAAATCGTTGATCCAGCCATCGCGCTCGAGAAACTCGAGTCATTTTTCATGCGGGAGTTCAAAGGAGATGTCGTCGACGTTTGGGTTCATCAGAAAACTCTCGGGCTCTGGATGGCGATGAAGCGAGAACGAACCGTCCAAAACGGAGAATTGTTATTCGAGAACCTTCGTCCCGAGGATGGTGGCGTGCCCAGAGACGTATTTTTGCGCGATTTGAAAACGCAGCGCTCGCGTGCCGTGCCTGGTACATCCGTCAGTCACTTGAATCGAGCGATTGATGTATTCGATTCGCTTTCGATCAATCTCGCGATTCCAGTCCAAAATGACGGCCAAGAGTGGGTTGCCGTTCTGCTCCTGAAAATCCGCGACGAACCCACGGGCATCGGCGAGTGCAAGCGCGCATTCCAAAAATTCGGTGATCTGCTTTCGAGAAAACCTGTTTTGGACCGTTATCGGGAGATGGAGCGCTTGGCGGGACTCGGTGAGATGGCTGCGGGCCTTGCTCATGAGATCCGAAATCCGCTCGGCGCAATTCAAGGCGCCGTACAGATTCTTCAGGACGAGGGAACTCCCGCGCAGCTCGAATTGTTCCGCGTAATTTTGGAGGAGACGCGTCGATTGAATCATGTCGTGACGTCTTTTATTGACTACGCCAAACCGGCCAAGGACGATTTCGCAGGGATCCATACCTGTGTCGAAGAGTGTTTTTCACGAGTACTTACGCTCACCCGACTTACACTTCCGTCCCACGTAAAAATTGAATCATCATTTCTTGGGTTGGAAAGTCGGGTCAATTTCCCCCGCGATGAGCTGATTCAAGTTTTCGTGAACCTATTGAACAATAGTTTGCGCGCCATCGAAAAAGGCAAGCGTGCCGATGGTCTCGTTCGTATCGTCGAAGAGCGCTTGGAAGGACGGATTCGTGTCCGGTTCCGAGACAACGGAGTCGGGATCTCGGCAGATCATTTGAAAAAAGTATTCATCCCGTTTTTCACAACTGATCCATCCGGTACTGGACTTGGACTCTCGATCTGTAAGAAACTGATCGTCGCTCGGGGAGGGGATCTCGAAGTGTACTCCGAGCCGGGAGAGTGGACTGAGATTCAGCTCTTGTTTCCAGTCGGGCAACCAGTACCGTCGAACGGAGGTCTATCGTGAGAGGTCGTGTCGTCGTCATCGATGACGAAAAAAACGTCGGATTTGTCGTTAAAACGATTCTTGAAAAAGAGGGCCTCGAAGTCGTTCACTATTTGGACAGTGAGCAAGCTATCGCGAGTTTGCCGGATGAAGATTGCGACGTCGTCGTCACGGATCTCTATATGCCGGGGCCTGGTGGTATGGAAGTGCTAGAGGCTTGTCGCAAGAATTTGCCTAGAACGCCGGTCATTCTCATGACTGCATTTGGAACGGTCGAGAGCGCGGTCCAGGCGCTCAAGGCAGGCGCATTTGATTTTGTCATGAAGCCATTCGAGCGCACGGATCTCACTCGAGCCGTTGAACAAGCGCTCAAGTCCGCGCAAGAAAGTCGAAGAGAGCCGGAGTTGACGGATCAGTCAACCTTGCCGACCGGGGTTCGTCCGGAACGCGCGGCCATTCAGTCGGACGAGGAGTCTTTTGTATTGAGAGGTAGCTCCAAGTCGATCGCCGCGCTTCGTTCGGAGTCCTTGAAAATCGCGGCGACTGATCAGCCGATGGAAATCATCGGCGATAGTGGCACCGGAACCGAGGCGCTCGCTCGGTTTATTCACGATAAGAGCGTGCGTAGCACGCAGCCGTTTATTCGGGTGAACTTCGGGATTTTGACCGAAGATCAGGCTGAAAAAGAACTTTTTGGTTCGATCGTTCCGGTGGCGCGTCCAGGACGTCTGGAACTCGCTGATCAGGGAACGATCGTACTTCAAAACTTAGTGGCGCTCCATCCGCGTCTGCAACTGAAATTGGCGCAAGCGTTGACGGATCGTTCTTTTCCTCGTCCGGGCACGGGAGATATCATTCAAATCCAGTTCAGGATCATCCTACTCGCGGATCGCAGACTCCAGGACTATGCGAATGAAGGTCGCATCGATCGCATGCTCGCTCTTGTTTTGAGTCCGTTTTCGGTTTCGACCCCGAAACTCGCGGATCGTATCGAAGATATCGAGGGACTCGTTGCCGCGTTTCAAGCGCGATTCGTCGCAAAATACGGTAAATCTGACAAGGCCTGGGATCGGGAAGCAATGGATGCGCTCAAGCGCAGTGACTGGCCCGGCAATCTCACTCAACTGGAAAAAACAGTCGAACGAGCCATATTGGTTTCCGACAATGACACGATCGGGCTTGCGGATCTTCCTGAGGAAATCGCCCGGCTCAGCCAGTTGCGTGGAGACGCGCGGCTGATGGAATTCGGTGACCCTCGTCTCGGTTTCAAAGAGTGGGTTCGAATCAAGACGCAGGAATTTGAACGAGAGTTAATCACCCGCGCTCTCGCTGAGACACAGGGTAATGTCACTAAGGCAGCCGAGACGCTTCAGCTTTCGCGCAAAGGACTTCAGTTAAAGATGCGTGAACTAGGGATTAAACGTGCGATCGATGAATAGTCGAGTCGCATCGATGGATTCCCAGTAAGCGTCGCAACTGAGTTTCAGGAGTTTCTCCTGGTCGCCGCTCATGAGTGCGGCTGAGAATCCGTCCCCGTTCCGATCGAGCGAATCCAGGATCACTTCGTCAACGAGGTCATCGACCGTCTGAGAGATGATCGGTGAGCGCAAGTCTTCTTCGCGGCACTGCGAGGACCGAGACTCGAACCAGATTTCGAACTCTTCGGTCTTGCGTGAAATTTCTTGGAATGTGAGTTCGTAGAACCGTTCAGCAAACAACCGCGGATGGTCGAACAGTAACGATTTCCACGGGATCATCCGTACGTTCGGGATTTGAACCGTATAAAGCGGCAGCGATAGTTTCATCAGCGGATGAAGCGCCCATCCAGCAAGAAGAAGTGAGGATCTTTCACCGTTTTTGAGACGAAGTTTTGCCTCACTGTGAAACGCCGTTACGCGTGCGGCTCCGTCGCCGAGTCGCGCGATTGTCGGGATCTGGATGGTGGAGAAGGGACGTTTCCAATGCCAACCCCAAGTTGTTTTCTCGCGAAACCACCGACTCTCGCGTGGGCTTGCTCCAGTGATGTAGTGACGAAGTCCGCCGGGGTCGACCGCCTCTGGTAAGCCGATATCCATCGATGTACGTGTGGAATCCGATAAGGCCGCCCGGATCCCTTGCGCGGGCGTCGCTAACGACGTCTTTTCAGAAGGAAAAGGATCGGCGTCATTGAAAAGATACAGGCGAGAAAGTTCTCGTACACTCATTCGGAGTGCGAGAGCGGAAGGGGGAGTGAGGTTCTTAAAATCCGGTTGTTTCTTGAGACGCGAAAAAGCCCGGTCGAAAATCTCGGTTTCAGTTTTTTCACTCCACGCCTGCGCGGAGAGGGAAAAGACAATTGCGAGAAGTACGACCGGGCTTTTCATTGACTCAGTGAGAACGATTATGGGAACAAACCGCGCAGGCGCATTGCGCGGTCGAGACGATCGACGCCGGCGATGAGTGCTGCGGTTTTCATTCCACATTTGTACTGAGCTTGGATCTCGACGACGCGTTTGAAGGCGTTCGACATGACTTCGGCCAGTTTTTCGTTCACTTGGGATTCGTTCCAGAAGAAGCTCTGAAGGCCCTGCACCCATTCGAAGTACGAGACGATGACGCCACCGGCGTTCGCCAAGATATCCGGAATGATGAACACGCCGCGATCTTCGAGTTCCTTGATCGCCTCGGTCGTGATCGGACCGTTTGCGCCCTCGGAGATGATCTTGGCTTTGACCTTGCCGACGTTGTCTTTGGTGATCACGCCGTCGATGGCAGCTGGGATCAGAACGTCGACATTCAGAGCCAGGAGATCTTCGTTCGTGATCGGCTCAGCATCTGGGTAACCGACGATCGTGCGATTCTTGGCCAGGTACTCGAGCACTTTAGGGATGTTCAGGCCATTCTTGTTATAGAGACCGCCCAGGTAATCGGATACCGCGAGAACCTTGCAGCCGAGCTGGTGGATTTCAAGAGCGGCGACGGCGCCGACCTTACCGAAACCGTGGACCGCGACCGTAGTCGAGGAGTCGATTTTCGGAGTCGGTTTGCCAATCGATGCGAGGTGTTTAGCTGCATGTTGAACGCAATAAACGACACCGCGACCCGTGCTCTCCGCGCGTCCCAAGGATCCGCCGATTTCGATCGGCTTGCCGGTGACGACTCCGGGGATAGCGAAACCGCGGTTCTGCGAGAACGTATCCATCATCCAAGCCATGTGCTGACCGTCCGTACCCACGTCTGGTGCAGGAATGTCGCGGTCAGGACCGATGATCATATTGATCTCGGTCGTATAACGGCGCATGAGCGCTTGGTGCTCTTGGCGAGAAAGGTCGTTCGGATTACAGCGGATGCCACCTTTGGCGCCGCCGAGTGGAAGGCCAACCAGCGAACATTTGAAGGTCATGAGCATCGCGAGACCAGCGACTTCGGACAAATTCACATCGTGGTGAAAGCGAATGCCGCCTTTTCCAGGCCCGAGAGTCATATTGTGCTGAACGCGATAGCCTTCAAAAACTTTGACGGTACCGTCGTCGAGACGGATGGGAACGGAAACGATGAGCGCGCGTTTTGGATACTTCAGACGCTCCGCTACGTTTCCATCGAGGTTCATCGTTTGCGATGCCTCGACGAGTTGTTCGACTGCGTTTCGATAGAGGTCACTGGTATCCCAGATATGGGACGTGAAACTCGCCGGTTGACTCATTTGGTTATCCTTTCGTACGTTTCCGGAAACTGTACTGAGGAAAAATCCGATCGTCTACCTCGAAACCGAAACATCTGGATCACATTATGGGGTCGCGTCATTGCAGTTTCTTGCAGTAGACTTTTAATGAGGAGAAGACGAGCCCCCCGGATGGTCGCTCGTCAGAATGAGTTTCATGAAGAACACCAAAAAACGCGCGCTACTATTGTTTGGCGGCCGTTCCGGCGAACATGAAGTTTCGCTTCGGTCTGCGGCGTCGGTCCTAAAATTCATGGATCGAAATTTATTTGAGCCGGTGCTCGTAGCCATTGAAAAGTCCGGACGTTGGGTGCTGCAACCGGAAATTCCCGTTGATCGGATTCCGGCCTCACTTCCGATCGTGTCAGGCGAAGAAGTTTATCTCGCCCCTTATCCGAAGTCGGGAGGATCGGCGCTTTCGTTTGCCGCTGATTCGAAAAAGACGCTCTCTATTGATGTCGTATTCCCAGTGATGCACGGGACGTTCTGCGAGGACGGAACGCTGCAAGGATTGTTTGAGCTGGCCGAGGTGCCTTACGTCGGCTGCGGCGTGCTCGCCTCTTCCGTCGGTATGGACAAAGTTTTTGCAAAGCGTGCGTTTGAAACTGCGGGGATTCCCATCACTCCCTACCGTGTAGCGACCAAAGATATGGAGCCGGGTTCCGTTATGGGCGAACTCGGATTTCCTTGTTTCGTGAAACCCGCGAATAGTGGAAGCAGTGTGGGCGTGCATAAGGTCAAAAAACGCGCGGATCTCGAAGACGCGCTTTTTGATGCTTTTAAGTACGACACGGTCGTCTTGATCGAAAAAGCGCTCACTGTGCGCGAGATCGAACTCGCCGTTCTTGAACTTCCCGGTACGGGCGAGATCTGGGTGAGTCAGCCCGGCGAGCTCAAGGTGAACCACGAGTTTTATTCCTACGAAGCCAAATATCTGGATGAGAACGGGGCGGTGCCGCTCCTGCCTGCGCCCATCTCGCCTGAGCAAGCCGAAGAGGCGAAACGCATGGCTAAAGCTGCGTTCCAAGCCTTGCAATGCTCGGGAATGGCTCGTGTTGATTTATTTCTCGATCAAGCGACCGGTGGATTTGTGCTCAATGAGATCAATACTCTCCCGGGCTTCACGTCGATCTCGATGTATCCAAAAATGTGCGAGCACAGCGGAATTCCTTATCCGACGTTGATCACTCGTTTGTTTGAGACGGCGATTGAACGTCACCAAAAACGCTCCGAGCTCGTTCGGGATTTCGTGATCCCCACGAGTTGAGTGATTCCTGAATTCCTAGCAAACGATCGAGCTCGGTTCCTTGTGCGAGGGGACCGGGATCATGTCGAGCGTAGACGACTTGATAGTTGCATTTGAGTTCACGCATTAGCGTGGAGATCCAAGCCGCGCACATTCGGCAGGGCTTGAGTCCTACTGCCCAGAAGATGGACTTGCCTCGGTAGTATTCCGCATTCTCAATGACATCTAAGCAGAGGAGTATTTCCGCGTGCCACGCGGCGACGCTGTGATTTCGATTCGCGCGCACGGAGAGAGGAGTGCTCCCTTGATCGAGCCAAAGAGAAGCGATCACTGCTCGATCTTGTTCATAGAGGGGGCGTGCTTGGCGATGGGACAAATGCGTTTTTTCGTACTCGAAGAGCGCCGTACGATCGGTCTGCTCCAAAGGTGCTGGTCGCAACGACGCCGTGGACTCAATCTGCTCGCCGCCGGTTCTGGGGGCAATGCCACTCGACGAGCGTTTTGCCGCGATCTTGATCATTTCTCGAAATGCGGGCGATGCCTGGGCCGTCGTTTCAATGCGAGATCGAAGGATCCGTCTTTTTTCCTGGGGATGATGGAGTGAAATCCACTCGATCAATTCGAGAAGTCCGAGCGGCAAGCCAAACGGATGGGATCGTTCTCTGAATTTCCAGTGTTCGCGAGCGTCAGTCGTTGAATAGCGAATCTCCGTTCGTTGCGGAGGTTCGTTGTTTGCGATGGGGCTTGTTTGATGATCGATAGAGTTCGGCATAGTGCTCGATCCAAGAGCTTCCGAAACTTTCGGCTGAAAATAGCATCGAGGCAAACGATTCTTTGAGAAGAAATTCGTTCCCCGCCATGGACGGGTCCCCCGGGAACGAAGGTGTGACGTAGACCGTACGCTCAGCCTCGCGAGCCCAGATGGCCGTATTGAGCGCGCCAGAGGTGCGGCCTGCCTGAACGACCCAAACGGCGCGAGAGAATCCGGCGATCAGACGATTCCTTTGGATGAATTGATGTCTGAGAGCGTTCACCTGTGGTGCGTATTCAGTCACGACGAGGCCTCCGGAATTCAGAATGCGTTCCCGAAGTTCGGACGTTTCTGCCGGGTAATGAATATCGAGTCCATGTGCGAGGATTCCGATCGTGGGTAACTTGAAATCGAGTGCGAGCTCATGCGCCTCGGCGTCGATCCCGCGCGCAAGTCCAGAGACAATGACGAGCGAGGTTCGTGCAAGGGCTCGAAATACGGTTTCCATCAATGCGCGGGAGCGTGCTTGCGGTACGCGTGAACCCACCACGCCTAGACCATAGGTCGGAAGACGTTTTAACAGCTCGAGTGATTTCTCATCTCGATATTCTACCCAGAGCGTGAGCGGCGGTGCCGGGCAATCGAGTAGATCGGGTAGCGAGGCAAATGGAATTTCGGCGCGGAGCGGACGTTTCATGAACGTCACTTAGGCAAAATCCTTGCCGACTAAACTGGAGCGTCCCCACCTTCATCCGCGGGCGGTGGCGTTTGTGGCGGCGGAGCTTCTGGCTCAGCCGCGGGAGGAGGTGCGGGTTCCGCAACGGGAGGCAATTCTTCAGCCGGATACGAATCAGCTGGAGCCGCTGGTTCCGGGGTAGCGGCTGGAGCTTGCTCTGCTGGAAGCGGCTCCGCAGTCGGAGGTGCTTCTGCAGGCGGTAATTCCTCGGTCGGCGCGGGCTGAAGGCCTTCTTCGCCTGGTACAGTCGGAGCAGCGGTTGGATCTTCGGGAGTCGTGTTTTCTTCCGGCACGCCTTCGAGTTGCTTGAGTTCTTCGTCTTCGGCGTTCGTCAGGTCATCGCCGTTGTCGAGCTCGTCCAACCAGTCTTTGTTAGCGGGCGTTGGTTCGGCCGGTGCTTCGGGCGGTGTTTCTTCGGACGGCATGCTCTGCTGAAGTTGCAGGGGAGTGGTATTTCCATTCAAGTACAAGCGCGTGTAGTAGTCTTGTACGTCCGTGAGCAAGATGGAGAGGGCTTTGTTTTGCACAGGGCCGCGGCTCCAGATGATCTGGCCCAGGCTGAACTGACCGCAGGTTTGATAAATCTCAACGTCACCTTGAACGAGCATGTTGGAAGCGGAAATCTCTTCACCATTGAACGGATCTTGATGCTGGAAAATTCGGAAGATCATTCCCGGTTGCACGCCATCGTCCGAGCCTCGGTCGATGTATACCCACTTGTACTGTGCGGACATATTCGGCGTGAAACGGGTATCGAGTAGGATTTTTCCCTCGATCGGGCTCGGTCCTGCGACCGGATTCAATCGTTGAATGCGGCTCGGGAAATCGAGCACGAAATTCCCGCGTTCCGGCTGGTTTCGGATTTGTTTCATCTCACCGAGGTAGATGCCGTCGTTCACGCCCAGGATCTTGGTGGCGCCTGTGATGAGGTAACTCGTGATGGAGCGGTCTCCGCTCGAAATGGAAACCCCTTGGCCGATGAGGCTGTAACGTTTTCCGATTTGAATCTCTTGAGACGCGGAGATGGAAACTTCGTCGTTTAAGTTCAGGAATTCGGTGAGGTTTCGGGAGTGGGTGACTTGACCGACGGGCTGAAGGTCGCCGCAAGCCAGGTAATAGTCGAGTTCGAATCCTGTGGATCTTCGAATTTTTTGCTTATTTCGATAGTCGAATCCGTTTTTATCGACGGTCGGAGCTTGGATCGAATTGGTATTTTCCCAGGCCTGACGTGGGAGTTTTTTCCACTCGGTCTTGGGTTTTGGGGTGCGTTCGTCCCAAACGGGTCCTGGGCGATCGGACGCGGAAGAGAGACTCGTGCGGATGATTTCTGTCGAAGTTTGATCGGCAGGATTGACGGATGCATTTTCAGACTCTTCTTCAAAAACTTGAGTACCATCGGAGCTAGCAACCGGCGCAGCGGGCGCGGCTCCTTCTTGTCCGAGTTCAACGGATGGTAGATCGGAACTCGACCCCGCATGGAATACGAGAGATTGTCCCGGATAGATGAAATGCGGATTCAGAATCGAGCGATTATTGATTTCCCAGATCTTCGGCCAATACTTCGAATCGCCGAAGAGTCGACCGCTGATGCCGTAGAGGGTGTCGCCTTTGATGATGTCGTAGCGTTCGGAACCGCGTGCACCTGCGATTCCGTCCCAGTCGTTGTCTGAGATACCTTTGAGTCGACGTGAGAGTTCGATGGCGTCTGATTCGGGCGAGGCGAGGGAGTCAATTCCAGCCAAAAGAGGAATTCCTGAGAGCAAGAACCAGAGCGTGTATCGTGCCGATCGACTCATGGGTTTCTTATTCTCCACTCATTTCTTCGGATGCCGGGAAACTATCGAATACGGTGGTCAAAGGTGGAGCTGTCGGACTGAGGGATTCCGGCGCCGCAGGGGCTGCCGCGCGAAAAGCCGGAGATTCGTCCATCGGCGCTGTTTCTAGCGGAGGCGCGACGGATTTGATAGGCGCCGAGCGAGACGGGGCGGATTGAGAGCTATGAATCGGAGCGGTTGGAGTGGTCGGCGTCGCTGTCGGAGCGACCGAGTTTTGGGCCGCACAGTCCTTGATTCTGAGATTCGCGCGTCCCACCCATGCGGAGCGGGGATAGAGTTGGATAATTTTTTTGAATTCGGATTCAGCGACGGGATAGTCCGACTGACGGAAATACGATTCAGCGAGGTAGTACTGGATCTGTCCGGCAAGAGGGTGATCCGGCGAGCCGTCAATTGCCTGACTGAATGCGAGTACCGCTTCTGGATAGCGTTTTGAGTCGAAGAGCGCCTTGCCTTGGCGAAAATTCTGAATGGTGGAGTCGAGCACGTATCCGCGTTCTGGATCGGAGAGCGCAACCGACGGTTCGACGCGCGTTCCAACTTGGGCATTCCGTTTTTCGGCGAGTTCGTTTTTACGAAGTTCCGTTTCAAGCACGTTTGCTTTTTCTTCGGCTTGTTTCAGAGCCATTTCCAAGGCTTCGATACGCGTGTCTTTGGGGTCTTTTGGCGCAGCCGGCTCAGCGGAAGCATGAGAATCCCCGGGTGAATCGGTCGGATCCATACGATTGCCACGGAGCAGGGTCGAGCAACTGCTCGCTGCAAAAAGAACGGCGCTAAGACTGAGAGACGAAATCCATCCTTGGAGATTCGGTTTCATTCCTTATGAGTGTACTAGGGCCTATCGTTAATTCAAAGCCATTCGATTTGCGGCTAAACGACCTTTCCCCCTGCGTCCGTGCGGAAAGTTCTTTTATCTCGCAACTCTCAGGGCTTTGAATTAACGATAGGCCTTGGCTAGAACGAGAAAGCAAAAGACTAGATGACCAACCCTGTTGACCCTCAATCATCCATCATTCGTCGAATTCGTGTATCAAAAGCTGATTCAGCCTACGTCTATGCTATTCTGGAAGCGTCGGAGGGCATTTGCGCCTATACGACGATTCCCCACCAGTCAGGGGATTGGCACCGAGACTTGGAACTCATGGTTCCTACCGGATGCATCGAGGCAGTCGATCGCTTGATCGCGCGCCTCAAGGATGACTGTGGAGGAGAACTGCATGAGCTCAAAATCGAAAACCGCCTTGAATCGTGAACTAGACGCATTTGGCCTTTCTCAAGTCGACATCGAGAAAGTATTGAAGCTGGCTCTCGCCAACGGCGGCGCACTCGCAGAACTCTTTTTCGAAGACTCAGATGCCACTCGTTTGATTTTCGAAGACTCGCACGTCGAAAAAGTGATTCAAGGACGCGATCGTGGCTGTGGCCTGCGCATCCTTTTTAATAACCGTTCGGTTTATGGGTATACCACCGATTTAGAGCAGTCCTCGCTCGAAACGTTGGCATCTACTCTCGCCGCTGCCGTGGATCGTGGATCGGATGGAAGCGAACCAGATTTTTCCGAATGGAGATCGGCCGAACAACCGATCGCGGAAATTGCCAACTACCGAATCAAACGAGATCCGCGCCAAGCGACGCTTCTCGAGAAAAAAGCGATCTGCGAGCGCGCTGACCGTTCCGCGCGAGCAGCTTGCAAGGACGCAAAACAAGTCACCGTCATGTTCCTGGATAAACTTCGTAAGATTTTGGTCCTCAACAGCGATGGTCTGATCTCAAAAGACGAAAAAACCTATGCCCATTTGGTTTGCGAGGTCGTCGCGACTCGTGACGACGTGATGGAATCCGCGCTCGAATCCGATGGTGGCTACGTCGGCATGGAGTTTTTTGAAGGCGATCGCGCCGAGAGCATCGCCGGCTCGGCGGCCCGTCAGGTCAACGTGCTTCTTTCGGCTGTTCCAGCTCCAAGTGGCTCGATGCCGGTCGTTCTCGCCGCTGAGGCGGGCGGAACCATGATTCACGAAGCCGTGGGCCATGGACTAGAAGCAGATCTCGCATGCAATGGTCTCTCCGTTTATCAAGGCAAAGTTGGCCAGATGGTCGCCTCGCCACTCATCACCGTGATCGATGACGGCACTCTACCAGAGCGTCGCGGAAGCTATGCGTTCGACGACGAAGGAACCGCTAGCAAGAAAACCGTGCTCATCGAGAACGGCATCCTCAAAGGATTCCTCGTCGATCGCTTGTCGGCGATGAAATTTGATTTGCCGGCGACGGGCAACGGACGTCGCGAAACGTTCCGGAATAAGCCGATCGTTCGCATGACCAATACCTATATTGCGCCCGGAAAACATGATCCGGCGGAGATTCTTCGAGAAACCAAACTCGGAATCTTCGTCAAAGCGATGGGCGGCGGACAGGTGAATACCGTCACGGGTGATTTCGTTTTCGCCGTGACCGAAGGTTATCTCATTCGGGATGGTAAAATCGCTGAGCCGATCCGCGGCGCCACCCTCGTCGGAAACGGTCCCGAAATCATGAAAAAGGTCGACCGGGTCGGTACCGATCTTGGATTTGCGACCGGCACTTGCGGCAAGGACGGACAAGGTGCCCCCGTGACCGATGCACAACCAACGCTGCGAATCCCTGAGATGACCGTCGGGGGCGAAGTACCGATGGACCGTTATTGGACGGCTTAAAATAGATATTTATTTAGATTCGGCACAGATCCTGCGGATCTCGTTTCCACGATGATTCTCTGGAGTTTGTTCTTTTGTGGTCTGATTTTTCTCTTTCGCGAGCTGCGTCCTTATATTCGGCCGGTTTCTCATCAAGCAGCGCTCATCGATGAATGGAACCAAGTACAGTCCGGTCTCGTGCGCATTGAGGAAAGCCTGGTTTCCGGACTCGCGCTCGGCGACCACGACTGGAAGCGATTTGACGCCTATCCACCGCTTTGGAGAAAAGCGTTCGTAGATCCGATTCGAATGCTCCGCGGAGAGGGATATGCCGTAGTGCCCACGCTGAAGCGGAGTCGGAGTTTACTGCGTTTTTTCATCGAACTCTTTTCGCAGTCTCAGGCGAGGGCCGCTCCGGCACGCGCGCAAGCGTGGGTTTGTTTTTCCCTCGTGCCCGTCGTGTCCCTCACTTTTTATGGTTTGCTGCCGGCAGTTCGGCGGGAAATCGAGATTTGGTGCGGGATGACTGGAGCGGCGTTGGTGTTGGCAGTCCTCGCATTTGCTTGGGTGGAGCGTCTCATCGATGGAGCCGTTTGGTGCGAGGCCCGATCACTTGGGCGAGAGGGCCTGTTTTTATTCCTGACACTGCCTGAGAAACTCACGGCGCTCGTGCATTCAGGTGTCGCAGTCGAGGCGGCATGGGGCGAGGTGATTCGTGATTTTCCACCGGATCTCTTGAGCGATGATATCGCGGCATTCTGGGGGGGCGCAGAAGAAACGAGTGGCCGTTCGATTGAACTCAAAGCGATCATCAGGCTTAAGGCAGGACTTCATCACTCAATCTTGGCTGGAACCCCCGTCACCGAAAGCATTGAGATTTGGGCGGCTGAGCAACGCTTACGAGTGGAGAGCGGAATGAGAAAACGTCTCGAGACTCTGCCAAATGAATGCCTAAAGCCGCTTTTTCTCTGTACGGCGCCCGGCGTTCTTATCTTGGTGGTTGCTGGCCTGTTCCTGGAACTCCAAAGTCAACTCGGCGGGGATTTCTAGGGTGCGATTTTTGGCCAAGATTCTGATTTGTATGGCCGCGCTCACGTGGTTAACCGGATCACCGATTCGTCTGACGAAATCCGAGGTGGGTCGAATTCGTGCCGGGAGTCGTCTCCGGCCGAAGCAAGAGGGTGTCTCCTTCGCGCCCCGTGACTTTTACTACCTCGGCGATCGCGCGTCCCGATGACGTTCGTTTTAAGTGGGCGACCCATTGAACACCGAATGAGAGGAGATCGCGAATGGCGTGAAGCGAAAGGTTCAAGCCGGAGGCGCTGAGCTGAGCAAGTAGCTCGATTCGCTTCAAGCCTTCTCGGCAAGAGTTCGCATGCAAGGTTGCGAGTGAACCCGAGTGTCCGGTGTTGAGTGCGAGGAGGAGGTCCAAGACTTCTTCGCCTCGACACTCTCCGAGGATGACTCGATCAGGACGCATGCGCAGCGATTGTCGGAGTAGTTCACGGAGTCGAATTTCCCCGAAACCGTCCGCGTTCGCCGGCTTGGATCGCAGAGATACGAATCCGGGCCGCTCGATGAGGAGTTCTGGAGTGTCCTCGAGTGCGGCGATGCGTTCGGAAATGGGTAGGGCTTCGATGAGTTCCTTAGCAAGCGTGGTTTTTCCGGATCCGGTCGATCCACAAACAATGATCGTATCGCGCGCGCGAAATCGTTCGACGAGAAAAGGAAAAAATGGGTCGTTTTTCCAAGCGGATTCCGATGTGGATTTTCTAAGGATACGAATTGACAGTTCCGGTTCACGAACGCACGGGGGGAGTATCCCGTGAACTCTGAGAGGTATGCCCTCGAATTCGGATGTGAAATCGAAAAACGGAAATTTAGCGTCGAAGCTTTTTCCCGCGGATTGGTACCAATGGATTGCAAACGCTCTAAGTTCGACCGCGGATTCAAATCGGGATGGCATGTACTCGATTCCTGCTCCCCGGTCGATGCCGGTGCGGCCAGGAGCAATGAGTAGATCGGTCACATTCGAGAGTCGGATGAGTTCTCCCAAATGAGGCGGAATCTCGAAACTCATCGTTTCAGTGCTCCGAGGCGTGGGGCTGAAATGATCGGCAGCTCTCGTTCTGGGAGCAGGACGGCCAATAGTTCCGTCTCGTTATCGACGGATTCTTCGGATGAAAAAAGCAGTCCCAGAAAAGGTAGTCGACCGAGAAATGGAATGCCTGATCGGCCTTTTTGTTGTGAAGATTGATAGAGACCGCTGAGTAAAAGCGGTTTCGAAAAACGAGCCTCTACTTGAGTTTTTAGCCGGTTGGACTGAATTCCCGGGTGTTCGTTTTTTGAAAGTCGAGGATCGAGTTGGCTCGCCTCGGCCGAAACATCGAGACGTACAGATTTCCGGGTGTTTGAGAGGGTTTTGACTTTGACCGAAAGGCCGATATTTTTCCACGCCACTTGCGATTGAAAAGGCGTTTTAGTTTCTACGGGAATTTCGCCTCCGGAAAATAACTCTGCTTCTCCCGGGGTTCTGAGAACGAATTCGGGCTGCGAGAGCACCCGAGCGTGCCCGCGGATTTCTAGTGCCTGAAGAGTAGAGGTCAACCCGATCGCGCTTTGAATCCCTACGGATGAGAGTGCGAGTGAACCTGCGTTCTCGGTTGCCGCAGACAAACCGATTAGTCGTCGTGAATAGTGTCGGAGTTCGAGTAGGAACACTTTAAGTCGAATCACGTCGACGGTATCGGAGATCGACTGAATAGAGAACTGTACCCAGGGGCAGGCATCGAGTGCGCGGCTTTCGATGCTTTTTCTCAAAGAGTCGGACTCGATAGATCCTTGAACGGAGATCCATCGCGCATTTTCCGAAAACTCGAGCGAAAGCTCGGAGTCGGGCAATCGGGTGATGATCGGTTCGATTCGAGCGAGGCAATTCTTAAAGTTTTCCATCGAGGGTTGCGTGCGATTTTGAATGAGGTCTGGATAGGCGAGTTGCATCCGTCGGATTTCTCGCGCGGTAGCAAGATCGGAGATTTCGCCGTTCAAGAGCACTGGACTCTTGGGATCTTGGGTGGAGAGAAAAGAATATTCGACACCGTCGAGGGATTGGAGCCAGTTTTTGAGTGGAGGGATCGCGGTCTCTCGTTTGCGATCTACGACGGATACTTCGAATTGAAATCGTCGCTTCGTTCCGTCGCGGAGCCAGACACTCAGATCGGAAAACCCACTTTGAGCCCCTTTGACCAGGAGGGTTTCTTGGTCGGCTTCTTCGACTCGGGTTACTCGGACAGCATTCCCGCCCGTGGAATACCGGAGAATTTCGGGTAATCGGAGGGTCTTTTGCTCGCCCACCCTCAATAGGAACGAGGTGGCGGCCTCCGCGTTTGAAATGAGAAGGATGACGGCAGTCGTGATGCACCTAGTAAGGTAAAAAGGGTTGAGTTTCATGACTCCCCCTCAAGCAAAATCCTTTCCATCGAGTGCTCGCAAAATGCACGAGAACCGTCGGGATTGATTGACAAAACTAGACGCGGATTGCTAGGTTTCAGTTCATTTCATTACATTTTGAAGGAGTAGTAGTCATGGCATCACGTACTGGTAAAACTCGCAACGCACGCAAGGCCCGCGCTCACAGCAAAGGCAAAGCACGTAAAAAACAAGAGCAGAACAAAGGCACCACGCCGAAGTTCCCGATTCACATCGATTAATTTTCATTTCGATTTTCATCTCTGAGGGACACATCATTCATGAGCAATTTCCTTTTTACTTCTGAGTCCGTTACCGAGGGACATCCGGATAAAATCGCGGATCAAATTTCGGACGGCGTTCTCGACGCTATTCTCACCCAAGATCCAAAAGGGCGAGTCGCGTGTGAGACCTTAGTTACCACTGGCCTGGTGGTTGTTTCGGGCGAAGTGACGACGAATGCTCGTGTGGACTATTCGAATATCGCTCGTGAGACGATCAAGCGTATCGGATACGATTCCTCTGAGAAAGGTTTCGACTACGAAACCTGCGGAGTGATGGTCACGGTCGGACGTCAGTCCCCGGACATCGCTCAGGGCGTGACGGTCGGACAAGGCGCGCACAACCAAACGGAACAAGGCGCCGGCGACCAAGGCATTATGTTCGGTTACGCGATTCGCGAAGCCGATAACTTCATGCCTTGGACGATCGACCTTTCGCACAAACTCGCTAGAAAGCTCAGCGAAGTTCGTAAGAATGGAAAACTCGGCTTTCTCCGTCCAGACGGCAAAACGCAAGTCACGATGGAGTACGAGAACGGCAAGCCAAAACGCGTGCACACGGTCGTCGTGAGCTCCCAACATGCTCCGGAAGTGACTCATAGTCAGATCCAAGAAGGCATCATCGAAGAAGTCGTCAAAAAGGTCATCCCTGGTCAGTGGATCGACAACCAGACGAAATACTTCATCAATCCGACCGGTAAATTCGTGATCGGTGGACCGATGGGCGATGCGGGACTGACGGGTCGTAAGATCATCGTCGATACCTACGGCGGACACGGAGCGCACGGCGGTGGAGCTTTCTCGGGCAAAGACCCTTCGAAAGTGGACCGTTCGGCCTGCTACATGGGCCGCTACATCGCAAAGAACGTTGTTGCTGCTGGCTTGGCAGATCGTTGTTTGGTTCAATTGGCATACGCGATCGGCGTTGCTGAACCGGTTAGCGTGAACGTGAACGCATTCGGTACCGAAAAAACCTCGATCAGCAAAATCGAAGAAGCGGTCCGCAAGACGTTCCAACTCAAGCCGACGGGAATCATCGAGTCTCTCAATCTGCTTCGTCCGATCTACTCGAAAACGGCCGCATACGGCCACTTCGGTCGCGAAGAGCCTGAGTTTACTTGGGAGAAGACTGATCAGGTCGCAGCTCTCAAAGCGTATCTGTGAGACCTCTCTATTTCGTTATCAAATTCATTCCATTTTGGGCCATCCCGGCGGCGTTGATCGCTACCGAGGTGGCCTTTATTTATAAGCGTCGCGGACGTAAAGATGTCGTCTGGAAGGCGGGAGTCGTCGCCGGAAGCTTCACACTCTTGACGGTGGTATTTTTCATTTACCGTTGGGACGTTAATGCGGTTCCACTTCTGCACGAGTTCTTGCAGAGCACGTTGCCCGAAGTTCTTGAGGCGACGCCGACTCAGTGAGGCTCTTCGCACTCGTTAAAGTTTTTTTATCTCCTCATGTAACGTGAAGCGAGAAAACCCTTTTGCGCACACACTTGTCAAAGCGACGCGAATACGAGAACTTATCCTTAATAGATAGGGAGTCGAAAGAAACCATGACTTTGCGAACGAATGTTTCCGTAGTTGGATCGGGTATCTTGGCCTTGCTGGTTTCCGTGAACGTTCATGCTGCGGATAAGTTTCAGCCTTCGGCTCCGGTGAAAGTCATGCCGCGTGTTTCAGAGCATACGCGTGTGACGAATCCGAGTGCGATTATTGTCGAGGTTTTGGGGCGTGGAATGATCGGGAGCATCAGCTTCGATCAAGTTCTGAATGACGATATGGCCGCCGGTTTCGGTTTCTCGGGCGTTTCTACGAACGTTCCGAATTCCGGTATCAACGCCAACCGCACGGCTTATATGTTCCCAGCTTATTTCAATTACTACTTCACGCGTGCAGCAGGTTCTTTTTTCGGAACGGCTGGCGTGAACTTAGTGACGAATACCAACCGTGTGCAACGTTACGAGTCATCGGTGGGTGATTTGATTTTCCCAACGAACTCGATCATTCCGACGTTTGGCGTGGGCTATGAGAATCGCGGTGACAACGGATTTATTTTCCGCGCAACAGCTTACGGACTCTATGGCGATTCGTTGACGGGTTGGTTTGGTGCGTCGTTTGGTTACGCTTTCTAAAAAAGCGTTCACTCGTCGGCTCCTGCCTACTGCCATTGCGGCTGCGCCGCAAACGCGTCACGCTTGTCAGACTCGTTCTCGCTCTTTTAGAAAGCGAGCATTGTTAGATCACGACTCGTAGCTTCGATTCACTTTCGTGGCGAGAGTATTAGTGAGCGAAGTTCCATTTCTGGTTAAGCGCTTCAGTGCGAGCTGAGGCGCTTTTTTTATGGGTTTTCTGGCGCTTGTGAACGATGCGCGGAGAGTTCGATCATTTTTTGCCGAAGGCGTCAAAAAAATTGGTAGGAGCCAATTTTCACGCGGGCACGCGCCCGAAGGGTTGAGGCCATGGATGGCCGAGATAGATTATTATTTAACCAATACTTAAACTAATTTCCGTAATATTTATTGATTTCAATAGGTTACAGAGGTCTTTTATTGCCTTATAAAAATATTTTGACGGATAGGAAAATTCTGCTTAGCCTAGTTATGGGTCATGAAACGGATGTCCGGTTCCTGACTCAGAGGCGAACAAGGATAAGGTCGCCCCAAGCCGTGGTCAGGGAATTGATCCTCCGTTAAAGGTGTCAGGCTCCTCATACCCTAGCTTTCAAGGCCTTTTCTTTATAATCGCCAATGGAACTCAATCAACTCACGGACGGGTTAAGGAGGAGCATTGATGCTCGCGACTCAGAATTCATTGGTAGGTGAAAGTCAGGCATTCCAGGAAATTTTCCAGACGGTCGATAAGATCGCTCAGACTGATAGCACAGTGCTGATTACCGGCGAAAGCGGTACTGGAAAAGAGCTCATCGCTCGCGCGGTTCACGAGAAATCTTCTCGCGCGAATCAACCGATGATCACTGTTAACTGTGGAGCGATCCCCAGTGAACTCCTCGAAGCCGAATTATTTGGTCACGTCAAAGGCGCTTTCACGGGCGCTACCAACAACCGCATCGGACGTTTCGAAGCGGCGAATGGTGGAACTCTCTTCCTCGACGAAGTAGGTGAGTTGCCACTTGCGCTTCAGGTCAAGCTCCTTCGCGTGCTTCAGACCAAGCAATTCGAAGCTGTCGGTAGTTCAAATACGACGAGTGTTGATGTTCGCATCATCGCTGCGACGAACCGCGACCTCGAAGCTGCCGTACAGAAAAAAGAATTTCGCGATGACCTTTACTACAGACTGAACGTCATCCCAGTTCGCATCCCATCGCTCCGTGAGCGTAAGAGCGATATCCCTCTTCTGGCGAATCACTTCATTAATCAGTTCAATGCAGCTACAGGCCATACAGTGACCGCTCCAACGGGCGAGATCATGGACAGCCTGATGGCCTACGACTGGCCGGGCAACGTCCGTGAGCTTGAAAACCTCATGGAACGTATCGTGATCCTAAAAGGCCAAGGCACGGTAGACATCGGTGATCTTCCTCACCGGATCTTCCAGACCTACACTGAAGGCCGTACTTCGGGAACGGGCGCAACGACGAGCGAGTGGGATTTCCCTCGCATGGTGCTCCCGAACAACGGTGTCGATCTCAAGACGATCGTCGCTGCGTTCGAGAATCATCTGATCGATCAAGCTCTCGCTCGTACGGGCAATAACAAGAACCGCGCAAGCGAGCTTCTTCAGATGAACCGCACGACGCTGGTCGAGAAACTCCGCAAACGCGGAATGATCACCCCAGCTGCTAAGCGCGGAATGGGCGATCTCTCGGGCGACGCTGGTCTCGAGCAAATGTACTGATTTATAAATTTAAATCACTGAATAAAAACGGGGCGATTCCGCAAGGAGCCGCCCCGTTCTGTTTTCGTACGATCAAGCCGGAAATTATTTCCCGTATCCACTTCTTCGGCCAGGGTGCTAAGCTTTTTGGTAGTCACATGAGTAAAAACATCTCGGATCCCATTCATGCTTTTTTGTTCGGAATTTCCGGGATCTTTCGTTTTCTACTGTCCACTCTGGTGATTCCTCTGCTGCTGGTCTGTGTACTCAGCTGGGGCCTCACACGTGCGCCCTCCGTCTCATCTTCTTTCAAGCAATTTACCTCGGAGTTCGTTTGTGATTTTACGAAGTCCGAAGTGGAAGTCTATTCGAGTTCACTCCGCCTGGAACCTCTTCCAGTCGAAGCGATTCTGACTTCTATCCAAAACTATGCTCGCATCCCTCCCCAGGTCATCGAACGCAATGATTCCGTTCTCCCGATGATCATGGCTCCGTCCGAACGTTACGGGCGAAGGTTCTCTCTTCCTCCTCCTGTTTAGTCCTTTGCAGATAGCGCCGTAAATTTCGCTCGAAACCGGGCGAAATACTGCATCTTTAGGACGTTTCATGCGTGGAGAAAGGGTATTTTGATGAATCGATTATTCCGTCGGGAGACGCTGGTGCGTCGACCCTCGCTCGGATCTATTTTAGTGTTTTTGGTCAGTCTCGGTTTCACTTCTGGTCGGGCAATCGCAGAAGAGTCTCCTTGGAGAGTCACTGGGTTTCTTCAATTGCGCGCGGTGGCCGCGAGCCGCCAGATGCAATCGTTTTCGCAAAACAACCTAAGCGCAGTGACTGCGGTCTCCAATCCTATTCTTTCAGAATCCCCCGAAAGTGTTCGTTCCTCACTTCAAGTCGCGCAGTCCCGTTTGGGCGCGGAATATGTGGGGTCAGCCGGTATGCTCGGCCGTTTCGAGTTCGATTTCATCGACTTTACGAAATCGACTCCGACCACAGCGGCCGTGCCTCGTGTCCGGCGGGCGGCGATCGAGTATTTACCCGAAGGAACGTCATTTCATTTTTTGTTCGGGCAAGACTGGGACCTGGTTTCGCCCCTCGCTCCGTTCACTTACAACTGGGTTGGGCATGCATTTGAGTCCGGCGATATCGGATTCATGCGATTGCAGGTTCAACTGCGCTACGATGCGACACTCGAGCATGAAATCGGCTGGGCAATCGGTTTTCCTAAATCAAATATTTCCGCTTCAGATACGGCCGATGAAACTTCGACGCTTCCAGTTTTAGAGGCCCGATACCGTTACCACTGGAGTTCGTGGCAAGCGGGAACGAGCGCCCTGTACGCGCGTTTGAAAACCGATGCAATCACTCGTCGGCGGGAACAGACCTGGGTCACGAATGCCTTCGTTGAGTCGAAAACCTCGGAATCGCTCGTTGTTCGCGCGGAATCTTACATTGGACAAAATACAGCCGGCGTAGGACTCCTCGGCCTTTCGCAAGCAACTGCAGCCTATGGGAGCCCGCGCGAAGTTGGAGGGTTCGTTTCTGGTCGATGGTTGATGACCGAAAAAAGTGCCATCTACGGTTTCTTCGGAGGAGCAAAAAACTTAGATGCCTCAGAAACCGCTCCACTCTATACGCGCTCGCCCTCACTGGCGCGTTCAACATCTAATGGTCCAGGTATTATTTGGAATGCTCAGGCGACATTAGGCATGGATCGCAACCTGAAAAAAAATTTCCGGATCTTCGTCCAGGCGTCCGCGCTGAAGACTCGTCACGCGCTTCTTGGAGTGGATCTATTCCTCAACCGTTCGATCCAAAAGGGAATGGTCGGAGAATGTGGTGTTCAACTCGATCTTTGATCGATTCTTCCATTTGGAAAATAACGATAAGTTATCAATAAATAATAGGTAAAATATGGGATTCAAAATTTACAAAGAAGATATTTCGGCATCGTTCGTCGTTTTCTTAGTCGCTTTGCCACTTTCTATTGGAATCGCTCTGGCGTCTGGCGCCCCGATGCAATCTGGCTTGATTGCCGCCATCGTCGGAGGGATCGTTGGGGGCAGCTTGGCAGGCGCGCCGCTTCAGGTCAGTGGGCCTGCAGCTGGCCTGACGGTCATGGTCCTTCAAATCGTGCAACGCCTCGGATTCGAACAGGCTTGCACCGTATTCGTCGGTGCGGGTGTGATTCAGCTGATCATGGGATTTACTGGGCTATCGCGCCTCGCCCTTCTCATCGCACCTTCCGTACTGCACGCCATGCTAGCAGGAATCGGAATTTTAATCGCATTCGCTCAGTTTTTCGTCTTTTTGGGCGGGAAGCCTGCGGGAGCTCCTTTAGAAAACATGCTGCATCTACCTGGCGCGGTTGCGAGCGCGAACTGGATCACCGTTTTGACTGGCGCGACCTGTATCGCAGTTTTGTACATATGGAACCGAGGTCCCTCTCAGAAAATCCGTTGGCTCCCCGGGTCCCTCGTTGCGATCGTCGTTGCAACGATCGTGTCAAAATTTCTTCCAGAGCAGCCGCTCGTTTCGATCAGTTCCCAACTCTTTCAAGGGTTCCATATTCCCAATTTCGGAGCGGGATCGCCGATTTCGGACATTGCAGTTTCCGCCTTGGGGCTTGCGATCGTCGCAAGTGCCGAATCCCTGCTTTGCGCGGTGGCATCCGATAAACTTCATACTGGCAAAAAATCGAATCTCGACCGAGAGCTGATGGCCCAAGGCGTTTCTAATACCTTGTCGGGACTACTCTATGGGCTTCCGGTTACCGGTGTGATCGTCCGCTCATCCGCGAACATTTCGGCAGGAGCTAAGTCGAGGTGGTCTGCGATTCTCCATGGTGTTTGGATGTTGGTCTTCTCGGTCGCGTTGAGTGGGGTGATTGGCTGGATCCCGCTTGCGGCGCTTGCGGCACTATTGATTTGGATTGGCGTTCATTTGATCAAATTACATGAAATCAAGACTTCCTTTCGCTATGGCGAGGGCTGGATTTACGTGGTGACGCTCGCGGGTGTCGTATTCATGAACCTCCTCTGGGGAATCGGGTTTGGAATTTGTGCATCCATTCTGGCTCTGCTTTACAGAATGAGAAAGGTGAGTCTGACGGTGGAGAGCGGAAACGATCGCGTTGTCGTCGGAATAAAAGGAGCTTTGACCTTCGTTTCTGTCCCAAAGCTATTGGAGCAGCTCAGTCGAATTGATGACGGAAAATCCATTGATGTCCGATTCGATCTATATCAACTCGATATCGCTTCGATCGAGGCAATCCGAGATTGGAAATCCGCTTACGAAAGAAAAGGCGGAAACGTGACTAAAGAACCTTTGGAGGACCTATGGCGCAGATTGACGTTGAAGGCATAGTCCAGAGGATTCGACGTTGGCTTCCGCTCCAGAATCCGCTCGGGCGCTACATTCATAATAACCCCCTTCAGGAATGGGAGGGGCTTCCATATGAAGAAGCAATCCTGCGCGCGGGTCTTCTGTATCGTGCACGCCCGTACCTGAGGTTGAGAGAGTTTGAACGAATCTTAAAAGTTAAAACAGAAACGCAGGAAGTTAATTTTTCGCAGTGGTACTGGAATCATTCTATGCGCGGCGTAAGTCGATTGGATCGATTTGCTCGGCAAGATTTTGAGAAGTCCCAACAAGACTTTTTGATTCCGCTTGTTTCTACCTTTCTCGATCAAGGTATGGCCCATTGGCAGAATCCGTTCGTCGAGCGGGGTTTGTTTGAATATTTTCGTTTCAAGGTACTGAACGGATCCGAATGGAATCGGGAGAACAGCGAATTGAAGCGGATACTTCTTGAGCAGGCTCAGTGGGGAGCCAAGGAATGGATAGCTCGAGAGTTAGACGAATGTGGAATCTCCGAAGATCGCTGGGAAGATTACCTGCTTGAGGTTGCGTTTCTGCTGAAAGGCTGGAGTGGAGCAGTTTCGCGCCTTGAAATACACGAGGACCTTCGTTGGCAAGGTAAGAAATTCGCGCGGCTCGTGGATTGGCTGGCTATTCTCCTACTGGTGGAGCGAGTCTGGAACGAGCGATTTAGCGTCTCTCCTCGCATTTCTGAATTCTCATTTGGGAAAATAGACGAAGCTCCCTGGTCGGAGCACCGAAAGTTGCAAGATGCACTGAACGAGACGAACGTCTCTCATTGGCGCTCCTTGCTTACGACAAATCCTAAAATGGACTCGAGCCCTACCGAGGGAACTCGGGATACTGGTTATCAGGTTCTTTTTTGCATGGACGATCGCGAAGAGTCACTCAGAAGGCACCTCGAGAGTGTCTCTCCGGAAGTGGAGACGTTTGGTACCGTCGGTTTTTTTGGAATCGATATGCTTTATCATGCGTTAGATGCTGCCGTACCCGTAGCGCTTTGTCCGCCTGTTATAGAGCCCACCAAAACGGTTTTTGAGTACTCCGATGTCAGAACGGGAACATTTTTCGCAAAGGAGCGCCGATCTTTCGCATTGTGGAGTTTTCACTATTCCCGGTCGTTAGTGAGGGGCGCGGTCTTGACCATCGTGATGGGAATCGCGGGTTCTTTGCCGTTCTGGTTTAAGCTATTCTTTCCTCTAAGAGTCAAGCGGATCGCGGAGTTCTTCTCTCTCGAAAGGTTCCGTCGTGTTCCCACTCAGATCAATTTTGAATCGGCTCAAGGGTACTCGATTGTTGAACAGGCAAACCTCATCGAAAAGATTTTGAGATCATGCGGGCTTGATCGGAATTTTCGCGATGTCGTTGTTGTTCTCGCGCATGGAGCGACGAGTGCAAATAATCCGTTTCGACAAGCCTATGGATGTGGAGCTTGCTCAGGTAATGCGGGCAAGCCAAATGCGCGAATATTTTGCGAGATGGCGAACCGAAGCGAAGTAAGAAAAATTCTCGATAGCCGTGGCGTTTTGATTCCAGAGAAAACGATTTTTCTACCGGCTTGCCATGATACGACGACGGACGAAATCGAATGGTTACCGACGCGCACACCGGTATCGGGCCAAGTGATGGATCGAATTTCAAGTTATTTTGAGAAGGCTTTGGATTTGAATGCTCAGGAGCGCGTGAAATGGTTCGGATCATTCAGAGAATCCCGTCGACAAGATACCCGTCGTACCCGAGCGCACGTATCTGATCGTGCCTTGGACTTAGCCCAACCTCGTCCTGAATACGGTCACTGTCGTGTCGCTTGCTGTATTGTCGCGCATCGCGAACTCACCCGTGGTAAAAATCTAGATCGTCGATCATTTTTGGTTTCATATGATCATAGGCGGGATGAGAGCGGCAAGTGGCTCAAAGAAGCCATGTACGGCACCGTGCCAGTAGCCGCTAACATTATCCACGACTATAACGTTTCTCGTCTCGATCCGGAACGATTCGGCGCAGGTTCAAAACTTCCATTAAATTTGACAGGGTTTCTCGGCGTCATGACCGGTTCCAAAAGCGATTTGCGTCTAGGACTTCCGACGCAAACGACAGAAATCCACATCCCGCTTCGTCCCATGATTTGTGTAGAAGCAGAGGAAGAAGCGCTACACCTCGCGATCGCTGATCACGCGCGATTGAAACGAATGACCGAAAATGGCTGGATTGACGTTTATCGGATCGATCCGAAGAGCCATCGATTCTCAAAGGTAGAAGTATGAGTATGCTGGATTGCGGAATCGCATTTTTTTGCTTTTTGCCCATGCCTTGGGTGATCGCTATCGGGTTAGCCGCATTGTTGCAGTCGCCGGTATCCGAGTTTTTTCTGAAGAGGTTGCTGTTTATACAGACAATCGCACTTTTTGTTGCTTGGACTTGGGTTTCTGTCCAGGGAGGCAGGAATCCGGCTTCGTCAGTGGATCTCGGATCCTGGGTGAGTTTCAAGGAATATCATTTTGAAATCCGTTTGATCTGGGATGACCTGAGTCGTGCCCATTCGTTTCTGGTACTTTTTCTTTTTTCCGTGATTCTCAGGTTCTCTTTTGAGTACCTGCATCGTGATCCAGGATTTCTCCGGTTTTTCTTCCTGTTGACGGTCACGCTTCAAGGAATGCTCGTGATTTCATTGGCAGGGAATCTGGATCTACTGGTCGCAGGTTGGGAATGGGTTGGCATCTGTTCTGTATCTTTGATCGCATTTTTCGGGCGGACGCTGCGGAGCGCGGCCAATAGTATTCGTGCAATGATTTCTTATCGAATTTGTGATGCTTCGTTGTTGCTAGGTACCATCGGATTTCATCATGAACTCGGGGCCTATGGTTTTAATGATGCCCTTCACGGCGCCAAGGGTAGTTTGTACGGATTTCTCATTGTGTGCGGTATTTTCGCTAAATCCGCGCAGTTGCCATTTACCAACTGGATCTTTCGTGCCGTAGAGGGTCCCACTTCGTCGAGTGCAATTTTCTACGGAGCCTTGTCCATACATTTAGGTCCGTTTCTGCTGCTGAGGACTTGGGATATGTGGGCGGGGCATATTGAGCTCAGACTGTTTTTGGGGTGCATCGCCTCACTGACAGCGGTCTATGCAACGCTCGTCGGGAGAACCCGTCCAGACGCCAAGACAGGGCTTGCCTTCGCATCGGTGACTCAAGTGTCACTCATCATCCTTGAGGTCACGTTGGGATTCAGAACATTCGCTCTCGTTCATCTGATGGCCCATGCTGTTTTCAGAGCTTCTCAATTTTTGAGGTCAAACTCACTTTTGGCAGATTTTCAGGACAATTCTGAATATCGAAACGTCGTGACATTATCCGGCGCTGGAGAACGGGGGTGGGGAGGGCCACGTGTTGATCACTTGCGTGAGCGCCTCTACGTGTTCTCGGTCGATCTTTTTTACTTGGATCAGCTTCAATTGCGTATCGTCCGGAGTCTGGAGAGTTTATCGAGCTATTTGAGGGCTCCATTCAGTTGGCTACCTGAAATTTCTGTTTCAAGTCCCGTTTACTGGATACTCTTTGCGATTTACTTGCCCATCCTTGCTTGTGGCGTGATCGCCTGGAGAGTCGGTTGGGATGTTCCCATTCCCAGATGGGGGATGGATGGTATACTTTTCGGGGCAGTTTTTCTCTCGATACAATCTTTTACTGCGAAGCGAGCTTTTGAGTCATTTTTCGCCGTAGTGGGATCACAGGCTCTCGTGTTAGTCGCTGGATTTTTCGGCAACGAGGACGCATTCATTGGCGGAGTACTTTTGCTGGGCGTGATGCCGGTCGCACAGGTCTACTTGCTCGTTTTCTTAAGGTCCTGGTTCAGAAGCGGGGGTTCCGAGAGGCTGGACGGTTTTCAAGGCGCGGCGTCTTTGATGCGAGACGAGTCAAAATATTTCATTCTTTGGGTGTGGATTGCATCGGGACTTCCAGGATCATTGGCGTTTGTCGGGGAGGATCTACTTTTTCATGGGCTCCACGAAAAAGGTGTGTACCTCGCTTTGGTTCTAGTCTCGGTGATGTGTTTAAACGGAATTGCGTACTATCGCATCTACGCGCGGATATTTCTCGGTCCACTTGATGAGTCGGTTCTCCCGCGCCCCATGCATCCCGGATTCCGAGCTGCTCTACTCACTTGTTTACTTGCGGTGTTCCTCGGCGCGTGGATGTTGCGAGGAACTTAAAAACAAAAAGCCGCCAGCTCCTTCAGGAACCAGCGGCTCGTTTTTGATCTGAAAACGATACGGTATCGATTAAAGCGCGAGTGGAGTCGTGACTGCCGAGAGCTCCACCATATAGGCGACGCCTAGGCGTACGTACTGAGAACCATGACCGAAGTCCAAACGATCCAGAGTATCGCGAGGCGTGTGGATATTTGGATTCATGCCCCGCATGGTGGTTTCAAACGGCATCGCGGCTGGATAACCTGCGCGATTCCAGCTGGCGTGATCCGAGCAGCCATATCCGCAACGGTCTTTTTTCCATGGAATTTGAGCATAAGTATCGACGACGCGTGTGAGGTAGTCCGTGAAACCGGCGTCCGTGTAATCTGTCATGAAAGTGATCGCGGGATCGGAACCGGGAAACGACGTCATATCGAATTGTACGACTCCCACGACTTTTTTCTTTTGAGTGCGGAAACTCTCAGCGATGTCTTGGCTGCCGAGTAGACCTTTTTCTTCGCCTGCGTAACCTGCGAAGACCAGCGTGCGATTTGGACGGAAACCGCCTTCGACGAGGATGCGGAATGTTTCGAGAACAGTCGCCGTACCTGAAGCGTTGTCGTCTGCTCCCGGTGCGATCGCATTATTGGGATTAAAAAACGCCGACTGGTTGATGGAGTCAATGTGTCCGCCCACCAAGACGATTTCGTTGCTTTGAGGGCCATTGCCGGTCCAAGTCACGAGAACGCTCGGCTGAGCGAATCGGTGAGCGATTTTCTCCACGCGGATATCGGAGCGACCTGCGGCAATCGTGCGGTATTGGTTTGCGATCCACTCGGCGGAGGCAACGCCCGTTGCACTTTCGTAGTAGCGGTTGCGATACGTGGAGAGGGTCTGAACCAATGATTGCAAGCGCGTGGAGTCCACTTGAGTGAGGAGGCGCTCCACTTCCGTGCGCTGATTCATTGCGAGGCTCGTGTAGTCGATGACGCTCAAAGAGCGCAGCGCGTAGGTGCGAGGGTGATCGGTGATATCGATGTATCCTCCGCAGCGGCCTTCGGCGTGGGCGGCTTCGGAGAGTGCGTTTCTCTCGGCTTCTGTCGTCCAGCGAATTTCGCCTGGGCTGAGTTCAACGAGACGTCGGCCAGGAAGTGCGTCGGCCGATTGATGTGCGAAAGCTGAAGCCGCGGTCAATCCAAACGTAATCAAAAGCGAGGTCGAGAAAAGTTTCATTTTAGATCCCCCCAAATGGAATCTGAAAACGGTACGACCCGAATTTGCAAATGTCTACCTTGCTACGCGTTAGTAGTAAAAGATTCTGAGGCCAGCGCATTTCGATAAGGACGTTGTTCGCTCCAGTTGTGGATGTTTTCCGCGACCTGCGTGAAGAAAGTCTCGTAAACGTTGCGCGTGACGTACCCCATGTGAGGGGACAATACGGTAGTTTTAAACTGGCGCAGTTCGTCGTTCTCAGGAAGTGGCTCTTGATAGAACACATCGAGACCCGCAAAAATTCGCCCGCTTCTGAGCTCTGCATAGAGAGCATTTTTATCGATGATTTCTGCACGGGCTGCGTTGATGAGGTGTGCTCCGTCACGGAGGAGTGCAAGTTCGGTTGCTCCGAGGAGTCCTCGAGTTTGATCGGATAACCGGAGACCAACCACGACGTAATCTGAACGCTCCAGGCACTCTCGAAGTTCAATTCGCTCGATTCCCAGTTTTTCGCTTCGACCACCGTCCGGTGTGGGACCCCAAGATGAAACCTTCATACCGAAGATTTTTCCGAACTGCGCCACTGCAGTTCCCACTCGACCCAGTCCAAGAATGCCGAGGGACTTGCCGCGCAGATCTCCGTTTACACCATTTTGCCAGCGACCGTTCCTCAGGCCTTGGTCGAGCAACTGGATGCGTTTTGAGGAAGCGAGTAGTAGAGCAATGGATTGCTCGGCAGCCGCGGTACCGGAGCCGTCTGTATAGGAGACGGAAATTTTTCGTTCACGCAAGGTGACTAGATCGGCTTGACCCGAAAGTCTCCCGGTCAATGCGAGGTGCTCGAGACGAGGGAGTTTCTCTAGCAAGGCGCGATTAAAAATCGTGCGTTCTCGAACTGCTACAATCACGGCGTAAGAGGCGAGCTCATCCGGGGTTGCAACTCGGTCGAAAAAATGAAGTTCAAAGCGAGAGCGCAAACGTTCCCAATGCGGCAGTTTTGAAATCGATTGATCGTAGTCGTCCAAGATCGCAATTTTTTTCATGGCTCGAATCCTCTGAGCGAATGGTACAAACTGGATCTGTTTTTGCTCAACCAAAGACGTGATTTACAGAGAGATGAGCAAGAAATAGTCCGATCATCGGACTGTCACCGACTGGAAATCGACTCGAGAAATTGGCGGGTCTCTCGACGCGATCGAAGTCGGATGAAATTTACATGCAAGTATTTCGGATCTTGCATGAGCATCTCGTATTGATGGCGGTTTTTTCGGTAAGTCTTCAGAGTCCAAAGAATGATGGAATCTCGGCTCATAAACGACTTACGAAAAGATTCTCGATTTCCAGTTCCGGTCCAGAGTTCTTGTCGACGATAAGAGCGGACAAAGGCGCGTGAAATCGCCTGCGCGAGCGTTCGTGTAATCGAGTAGTCTACCCAGACGACGTGGGTGACTCGTGCCCACTTGATCGGAATAGATCGTGAGTAGTTGCCGTCGAGTACCCAGTTTTCGCAGTCGAGTGCTTGCCGCAGCCGGTTGAAAAGAATCTCGTCACTCGGCTCGCTCCAGTTTTTACCCCAATAGAGGGCGTCGAACTCGACGTACGGATAGCCGAGTTTTTCGGATATTGCGCGCGCAACCGTGGATTTACCGCTGCCGGATGTGCCAACGACGTTAATGCGTTCCATGGAGAAGGAGATGATTACTTGGCTCGGTCGACGTTCAGGCCGAATCGGGTGAGACCGAGGCTGCGGAGTTGATCCATCAATTCAACAACGATCCCGTGAGCAGTTTTCTGATCCGCGCTGATCATGACGGGTTCCGTTTTTTGAGTTTCGGAAATCGTACCTACTTTAGAAGGGATGTCGATAATGGCGATTTGCTCGCTCTTGTAGAAAACCTTGCCATCGGAGTCGATCGTGAAAGCGAGCGTCTCCGGCTTGGTTGCAGAATCTTCGCCCGTTTTCGCTTGCGGGAGCTGAACCTTGATCGCGCTCTGATACAGAACAGGCGCCGTCATGAGGAAAATCACGAGCAGCACGAGAACGACGTCCACCAGGGGAGTGACGTTAATTCCTGAAATGACTTCTTCGTCGTTACCACCGAAATTTCCGGCCATGTCGAGACTCCTTGGAGAAGCGTTGAGGAGACAGAATTACTTGCGGCTGATCAGTTGCGCGACCAAGAAGCTCTTGAGGGACTCGGCTTGCATGAGCGCAGTTTTGTTGCGGCGTTGGAAAATGTTGTAAGCAACGACTGCTGGAATAGCGACTAAGATACCGACTCCAGTCGCGACGAGGGCTTCGGAGACGCCAGACATAACGGTTGTTACGCCGCCGGCCGCTTGTTGCGAGAGATCATGGAACGCTTTGATGATGCCGAGAACCGTCCCGAAAAGTCCGACGAATGGAGCGTTGTTTCCGACCGTCGCGAGGATGGAGAGATTTTTCTCCCACTGGATTCGGGTGCGAACGACGGGATCATTGCCCACTTCGTTCAGGACCTTGGCTTCGCGCTCACCCTTGTGTTCGAGGAGGGCAACGGCCATGGGTGTTTCGAGATCGAGTGCGCCCACTTGTTCATTCAAACGGTGGCGAGCAATTTCTCGAGCGCGATCCCATTCACCGCTTTGGACCGCATCTCGGATCTTTTTACGGAATTCTTCGATGTTTTTCAGGGCCGCACCGTAGAACCGTGCTCGCTCGAACATCAGCGTCACGGAAAAAAGTGAAATCAGAATGAGGAGGAACATGACCCATTCAGCGCCTAAGAGCGAGAAACCCAAGAACAATTTCGTCATCATAATTTCAACCTCAGTTCTTATTTACATTCGGCCATTTCAATGGCCTCAATCCCTGCGAGATCTTGAAAAAGCTTCCGCTTTTTCGCGCCTCTCGGGTACGCGCCTCTTAAAAATGCTTCGCATTTCGCCGAGTTCGCGTCCTGTCCTCTTGACCATCGCTGTGTGGAACGGCGAACACTTCACGCTTGGTCAGAAGTCGGGAATCCTCTGAGGTCGAACGTAGTGTTTCTAGTGTCCACTCCGTGCCTCATTCATCCGCGGGGATCTTTAAAGAGTACCTAAAAAACTCTTTTAACTCAAAGCGTTAACGGGGTTTACACCCGAAATAATCTCTGGCAGAGTTTCATCCACCATCCGTTTATTGGCGATCCTTGTGCGAACCGGCATATTTTAGATTCAATCCATTGCCGGTGAGGAGACTATCTTATGGCATTTAATATCGTTACGAAGAACAACGTCCGCGATCGTTTCAAGTCGGCTCCTCGTCCCGAGATTTGGAAAGACGCCACCGATAAAGATTGGAACAATTGGATTTGGCAGCAGCAAAAGCGCATCAAGTCCATGGACGTTCTCGAAAAAGTTCTCAACGTCACTGAAGAAGAGCGCAACGCATTTGCTCAGTCGCACGAACAGTTCAATATGGGGATTACGCCTTACTATGCATCCCTGATGGATCCGAATGATCCAAACTGCCCGATCCGTTTGCAATCGGTGCCAAAAGCAGGCGAGCTCAATATCACCGTTAACGACCTGGAAGATCCGCTGGGCGAAGAAAAAGACATGCCGGTTCCAGGCATCACGCACCGTTATCCGGATCGAGTTCTTTTTTATACAACTCACAACTGCCCGGTTTACTGCCGTCACTGCACGCGTAAACGTAAAGTATCGGATCCCTCGTCCTCGGCTGCAAACAAGCAACTCGAAGAGGGCCTCGCGTACATCGAATCTCACAAAGAGATCCGCGACGTGATCATCTCGGGCGGCGATCCACTCTCGAACTCGGACGATCGTCTGGAGTACATCTTGTCACGTCTGCGCGCGATGGATCACATCCAAGTTTTCCGTATCGGTACACGTAACCTCGTTACGCTTCCGCAACGGATCACCGACGAGTTCGCGCAAATGCTGACGAAATACCATCCGGTTTTCGTTCACACGCATTTCAACCATCCAAAAGAATGTACCCAGGAAGCATTTGATGCCGTCGCGCGATTGGCGAATGCCGGTTGTGTCGTGAACAATCAGATGGTTTTGCTCAAAGGTGTGAACGACGACCCGAAAATTGTCATGGAGCTGAATCACAAGCTCCTCATGATGCGTGTTCGTCCTTACTATATTTTCCAGTGCGACATGTCTCAAGGGATCAGCCACTTCCGCACCCCAGTCGAAAAAGGCCTCGAGATCATCGAAGCGCTTCGCGGTTGGACTTCCGGTATGGCGGTTCCTCATTATGTGGTGGACGCTCCGGGCGGCGGCGGCAAGATTCCGCTTCTTCCTTCCAAGTACCTCATCTCGCATGAAGGTAAGACCTGGAAGCTTCGCAACTACAAGAACCAAGAATACGACTACATTGAGCCTTAAGGTGATTCGCGCCTTCGGCGCGGCCTTATTCGCAGTCGCGTACTTTTCTAGTTGCTCGTCGATTCCGACGGCCAAATTCGTTAAGCACACTTTCCCGCGCGGAAAAGCGTTTATCGAAGGTGAGCCCCAGGAGAAGTTCGAAATACTCGGCATCGTCCGTACCAAGGTGAATTTCTCGACGATCGATCCCGAGCGTGACGAGCGCGCGCTCTGCGAGAACTATTTCAACAAAGCGGTCAAAGAACTCGTTCGGCGAGCGAAACAAGAAGCCAAGGGCGACGCCGTCATTCGCGTGAAGTCGGTGGTGTTCTACCTCGATGGCAATTCGGATTTGTTTCCGCGCGCAGAGTGTTCGGATGACGGTTCGGAAGGTCAAGTTTTGGTTCAGGGCGAAGCGATTCGTTACCTGCCGAAACCAGAGCCCACGACGACTGCTCATCCAGCGAAAAAACCGTGAAGCCGTTTGATCTTTTTCTTCTGATTCTTTGTAACATCGTTTGGGGACTGAATCCGGTCGTCTCAAAAGTGCTCATGCAAGTGGAGCCGAGTTCCTCCATGGCACTCATACGAGTGAGCGGTGCCTGTATTTTTCTGACGTTGTTCTATGTCTTGAGAGCCCGTTTCAATTTCTCTCAGGTGGTGGCTCGAGATATTCCTCCGCCACGCGGATGGGATATTGGATTTGTCTTACTGACGGGGTTTCTCACGTTTTTCGGTTCGCCCTGGCTTCAGGGGAGGGGAATGGAAACCACCTCTGCCGCGGTTACTTCGATCTTAGTCGGGCTTGAACCGCTTTTTACGGTATTTGCGGCGATCGTCATTTTTCGCGAAAAACTCACGCTTCAGGCGATGATCGCGCTTGTCGCGGGTGTCTACGGTTTTTTCCTCCTCAGTCAGATCCATGAAACGATGGCGGGTCTACCGATCTCTCGATGGTTTCAAGGGGATCTCCTGGTGGCCTTGGCGGTCGTGTTCGAAGCGCTCTACTCGATTTTTGGGCGAATGATTCGGATGCCGGGACCGTCCTTCCTATATTATTCGCTCTGGATTGGAGCGGTTTTTCATTGGTCGCTCGCGATCTTCCACGGCGTGTTTCCAACGCCAGGGAGCTGGGGGTTGGCTGAGTGGTTCTCTGTATTTTGGCTGGGCCCGATCGGGTCCGCGATCCCATATCTCATTTGGGTGGTGTTGCTCTCGCGAGGGATTTCGCTCGCGGCTATGGCGATGACCTTGTTCGTGCAGCCCGTTGTGGGCGCAATATTCGGTTACACAGTCCTAGGTGAGCATCTCTCGCTCGTTCAATGGGCGGGCGGCGCGATGATCTTATTCGGTGCTTACGTGGTCCAGTTGCCGGACCGAAAAAAGGGTTAAACAGGGTCTGACAGCGCTTCGACCCGGGTTCATTATGGGTCGTGTCAATAATAGGCTAGGTCCGATTTGTCCCTATTCGCCTTGAATCGGTCATATTTCAACGGTTTAACTATGGTATTTCCGTTGCATTGATACCGAGTGACAGGAGTGTCGCCATGGAAAAATCAGGAAGATGTAGCCCAATTCATCTGGCCAGTATTTGGGTGTTTGTATTTCTTGCCATCACCAGCTGCGGAAAAGATGCCGAGGATCTGAACACCTCTCGGGCTCCGGCCCCGCTCACGGAACCGAGTCCGTACGGCACGTTTAGATCCACGGGATGTTTCCTCAATCGCCTAGCAACGCAGGGGGCAGGGCAAAACGTCTACTCTCGAGCGACGATCGAGTTCCGTGAGAACGGAACGGGGACGACGAGTTTCGAGCTTTCTGACGTTGCGGACTGCTCCAACATCGTACAGGCCGGGCAAGCGGATTTTGCATTTGAAGAGAAGCGCTTCGTTGCGACCGCGGCAGGGCCAGCGCTCGTTGTTCAAGTCGATCAGCAAAATGATCCGAGCGATCCTTCGAATATCATTCGCTACTACTTGGTAGCCGTCGTCGAGCAGCGTGGCTACACGATCGATATTGATTTCACCGATGGACAGTCTGGCCCTTATTTGACCGATCCAACGCCCACTGAACTGAGCGAGTTTGCCGTCGACCCTCGTGGTGAGGGACTGTTGTTCGAGCGGCAGTAGCATAGAAAAGCAAAACCCCGCTTAAGCCAGAAGCCTAAGCGGGGTTCGAAATTGGATGCCTTGAAGCAATTAAGCTTTTTTAGCGGAAGCTTTTGCAGCCTTGCGAGCTTTTTTTGCTTCAACGTAAGCTGCGACAGTCTCGAGCGTTACGGTGTGCGTGCGAACGAGGTCGCCAGTCGTGCCGTTCGTGAACGGAACTGGGGCGATTTCGTATGCGCACGAAAAGCGGCGTTGGTTGCGGCGGCTGCGGCTGATCTTTTTCTTAGGGGTTGCCATTTCTCAAATACCTCCCTGATTACCAGCTGGATTTCGTCACGCCTGGGATCATGCCCGTGAGCGCGAGCTCGCGGAATTTGATCCGGCACAGTCCGAACTTGCGCATATAAGCGCGAGGGCGGCCCGTCAGCTCACAACGATTACGAACGCGGGTAGCGGACGTATTGCGTGGAAGCTTGTGAAGTTTAGCGCGAGCAGCGTCACGATCTTCTTGCGAAGCGTGTGGGCTGTTGGCCGTTGCACGGAGCTCATTGCGGAGCTTGAGCGTGCGCTCGACCATTTTCTGGCGTTTTTTGTTGTGATTGATTTTAGACAAAGTTGCCATGGTTTGATTCTCCGTTGCTTACTTTTTGTAACGTTTGTTGAACTTGTCGATACGTCCTTCGGTGTCCATGATGCGCTCTTGGCCCGTGTAGAAAGGATGCGACTTGCTCGAAATTTCAACTTTGATCACCGGGTACTCTTTGCCTTCGAATTCGATCGTCTCGTTCGAAGAACGAGTCGAGCGCGTCAGGAAAGTCCAGCCGGAGCCCATGTCTTTGAAAACGACTTCTTTGTATTCAGGATGAAGTGATTGTTTCATGGTGCCTCCTGATTAGTTGCGAACCACATGGTGGCGATCCGACATTGGGATCATCGCCAAGTGACGAGCGCGCTTGATTTCTGCACCGAGAACGCGCTGCTGTTTACGATTAAGACGGTTCACGCGCGAAGGAACGATACGGCCACCTTCGGAAAGGAATGGGCGGAGCGTTTCCGTGTCCTTATAATCGATCAGAAGATCGACTGGAGGACGTTCGCGACGACGCCAGCTAGGTTTGCGCTCGCCATCTTTGCCTCCCATTTCGGAATCTTGGTCCGCGGAGCGTTCTTTCTTAACGAATTTCTTTTCTTTCTTTTCCATTGAGAAAACCTTCCCTTACTTTCTGAGAGCTTTTTCGAGTTGTTTCTTCAGGTGAAGGAGGCGTTCCGAGAGGAAGTTCTCTTTCGACAGAAGAAGCGCGCGTGAGAAACCACCTTGTTTGTCGATGGTTTTGATCGCGTGCGTGCTGAGGCGGACGGTCATGGTCTGACCGAGCTCAGCAACCGTGTACTTCTTGCGCTGCAGGTTTGGGAGCCAGCGAGTTCTCGTTTTAATGTTCGAGTGGCTGACCAGGTTACCCGTGGTTGGGCCTTTTCCAGTGAGTTCACATTTACGTGACATCGTTCAGTCTCCGGTTATTTCGAAGCTGGAGCTGGGATTTCCGCTCCGCTCTTAGCCAATCGAACGGTTTTGCCGTCTTTGGTCGTGTTCAGTTTGATGCGGGATGGTTTGCCGGACTTTGGGTCGACAATCATCACGTTCGAGGCATGGATCGAAAGCGTCTTCAGAAGAATTCCGCCTTCTGGGGATTTCTGAGTCGGTTTCGTGTGACGTTTCACCGTATTCACGCCTTCAACGACAACGCGGTTATCAGTGCGAACCACTTCCGTGATTTTGCCCTGTTTGCCTTTGTCTTTGCCGGAGATCACTTGAACGAGATCGCCTTTTTTCAATTTCATTTTTACAGGCTTAGTCTGTGCTTTCATATTTCACTAATCTCTATGACCTAGTTTCGCGTTCGGTCGTTCGGTAGATTCCCCTTTGGAATCCGCAGTCCCACCGGCGCTTTATTTCAGTCTTGCCCATGCTTCCACACAAGGGCATTCATACTGTTCGAGTTGGAAGTCAAAAGTTCTACCCGAAAACCCCAGAATTCAAAAGCTAAATTCGAGTTTAATTCGGATAAAGGCTTGATCTTTCTGAGGACGTCCCGTAAAGATTGGAAAACGAGAAATTTGACCGGATCCGTTCTTCTTCTCTGAAGAGGCTGTCCGAGGATTTAGACGAGTTAAGGAAGCGAAATTATGGCAAAAGTAGGACGAGTTAGCGTTACGTTGGAATGCACAGAAGCGAAAAAAGCCGGTGTCCCACCGAGCCGCTACATCACCGACAAGAACAAATCCAAGACCACCGAGCGTCTGGAGAAGATGAAATACAACAAGTTCATGCGTAAGCACACCCTTCACCGCGAAGTTAAGTAACGCAAGCGCTGCAAAACCAAAGGTTTTGTAGCGCTGTGTGCCCGAGAGGCTTGCAAAGCAAGATCTCGGAGGGCACGAGGCGAAGCCGAGCAGGCAAACGCTAAAAACTCTGAAGGCCCTGAGTCCCCATTGTGGAACTCGGGGCCTTTTCTATTTGTATGGAGCCGGGCCTCCTGGCCGAAACTATTGGATCTGGATTTGAATAAAAGTGGCGGGGGAGTCGACCGCTCTCAGGCCCAACAAAGATTCCGATCCTTGCTCCACTCGCAGGGTCTCTCCCGGTCCGACTCGAGTGGCGTCGGCCATGAGCATTCCTTCGACGACATAGATGAAATTCCATTGCCCCTCGGGCGCCCATTCGACTTCCTGATTTGCAGGAATGGACTGGATTTCTATTTGGGCGAAAGCCTCACCCTTGCGAACAAAAACGCTGAAGTCGTTCACGGCTCCTTGGAGTAATTCGCAGCGACTGGGAACGTCGCCGGGAAACTCATAGGGCTCGAGGCGCGGGAGCTCGATCGTATCCGAAGCGTTTGATTCCGGAAATGTGTGGGTCAGGCGAACCCCGGCACCTTCTAGAATGATGAGATTGCGGTCGTGATCTGGAAACAGCGAGAAATCGGAGGCGTTTTCGATGCGTGCCGTGCTGATCCGCCAGAGGAAGTCACCTTTGCGAAGGTCTGCATTCATCGGATGAATTGCGATCTGGTCGGTATGGCCGAGTCCATTTTTCCATTTAGCGCGTTGATAGCGGTCCGGAGAAATCAGTTCCAAAGTGTGCATCGGCTGATTGCACCGCGCCTGGGAAATCGATTCAAGTAGGATCGAGCACGTCGATTGAACCATGTAGCAAACTCAGCAGCACTGAGTGTTTTTTGTGATGTAACATAAGTAACGCTATGTGTAATTCGTGGCGAATATCCAGTGTACTTAGCGTGAAATGCTGATATTTACATATTCAGAATTTAATTTTGATTCCTTCGGGAATCAGTGAAGCCGATACTATCAGGATCGGCTTTGTGGGCAGAAAACGGGCCGTGAGGCGGTGGTGGATTAGGGTTTCGTCTCCCGGTCCGTTTTCATAACAAGTCTTCTTGGCCCCATCCCACCATGCGCGTTTCGCGCGTCAGTCACTCAGCTCAAGACATTAAACTCAGTTTTAGAGATACAGACCTATTCGGTGCTGAAGAGTCTTGTTGAGTTTTCCCCGCTCGAAGGTTTTCCCTCGCCGCCGCAGGGGCGGCTTTAACTAAATTTATATAGTGTATATTTTCTGGCACCCATATGGCTTAAATGCTCGGAGTGATTCGGGAAAACGCGTTTGGGTGAAATCCAGCCCCTGTCTAGACCTGTGGCAATTCTGAAATAGGTAAATTTTCCTCCATCTGTGTCCGAAGAGACTGGAGGTAAACAAGGAAGGAGCGGTCACGTCTATGGGACTTCCAGCACTGAAGCAGCAGAGTAAAGACGAGAAGGATGTGAATCCGGCTGACTACCAAGAGCTCATCGACAAGCTCAAGGACATGCCGACGCTTCCTGTGGTCGCGATGAAGGTCAATCAATTGATCAACGACCCGAACACAACGAGTTCCGAAATCGCGGCACTACTGAAACAAGATCAAGTCCTGACCGCCAAGATCCTCCGTTTGGTGAACTCCTCTTATTACGCAGTTCCTGGCGGAGTGACGGACGTGAAAAAAGCACTCGCATTCCTCGGTTTCAATACCGTCGCTCAGCTGGTTCTCTCGGTATCCGTATTCTCGATGTTTTCGAAGTTAGGTAGCGCCGATCTTTCGCTCCAAGATTTCTGGAAACACGCGCTTGGAGTCGCGATCGTTTCCGAACTCATCGCCAAGAAATGCAGAATGCCTCGTCCGGATGAAGTATTTACCTGCGGTCTCCTGCATGACATCGGCAAACTGACGTTGCTGAAGATCGATGAGAAGCGCCTGACCCTGATCCTCAATCAAGCCAAGGCCCAAGGGAAAAGTTTCCTCGAAGTTGAGCGAGATAATGATTTTCTTACGCACGCATTCATCGGCGAGCTCATGGCTCAAAAATGGAGCCTCCCTCAGGTCGTGCGATTCTCGATTCGTTATCATCACCATGACGTTTCCCATATGGATACGATGCTCGCGAGTGAGAAGAAGACGGTGCAGATCGTTCGACTTGCGAATGCCTATGCCGTGTCTAAAGGGCTCGGGCACTCTGGTGACTATTCAGATGGTGGACTCACCGAAGCGCTCCTTGCACCTCTGGAACTCAAAATGGAAGACCTTGAAGCGTTAGAACCAGAAATCGAGCCGGCGCTCGAGAAAGCGGGGGCGTTCCTGAATGCCGAAGGCTAGAAACCTCAAAGCACTCCCCACTCTCAACGCCGTTCGACCGGAGAATTTCTCCGAGATCGCGTTTGAGAATTCTTGGGATCCCATCCTCATTTTGGATGGTGAGTTCAAGGTGGTCGCCATGAATGGCGCTGCAGAAGAACTCGTAGGTTTCGTGCGTAGTGAAATTTTAGGAGATTCAATTTTTCGACTCAAGGCAACGAAGCATACTGGTCGTTCGAGATCGATTGAGCCGGAGTTGTTCGATCTCGGGGGCACCGTCGAAGACGTGCTCATCGAACGCAAAGATCATGGTGTTCGGGTGGTCGATTTCTCGTCTCGAAGAGTTGAAAAGCAAGGCGTGCTCAACTATGTGCTTCTTTTCCGTGATCATACGGGTCGAAAGCAAATGGAGCGCGACCTGATCATCAAGCATCAGGAGCTGAAAGCAGCTTACATCGAGCTTGAGAAGAAAAACCATGAGCTCAAGGCGAGCCAAGAGACGTTGATACAAGCCGGAAAAATGGCTGCGCTCGGCGAACTGGCCGCCGGTATTGCGCATGAACTCAATCAGCCTCTGATGAGCATCCGCGGTTACGCTCAAGAACTCGAAGCAATTCTAAAGCCCGTGATCACCGGGCTCCCGGTGGAAACCGAAGTTACGCTTTCCACCCGTGAGATCATTAGCCAGGCCGACAAGATGGCGAAAATTATTTCTCACTTGCGCACGTTCACTCGTCGCTCGACTGAGGATATGGAAGTCGTCGACGTCCGCGGCCCGATCGAAGAAGCGCTAAAAATGTTAGATAGGCAGTTCAAGAGCCGAGGAATTACTGTGGAGCGAGATTTCGCAGACGATGTTCCGCAAGTCTATGCCAACTCGCTTCAGCTCGAACAAATTTTCATTAACCTTGCGACCAATGCCCGCGATGCGATCGAGCAAATGGGAAGAGGTAGCGGCAGTATCCGCATTTCCACTCGCAAGGTCGGGCAGTTCGCGGAAGTCCGTTTCACGGACGACGGTGTTGGCATGAATGACCGCACCAAGCAAAAAGCTTTCAATCCGTTTTTCACCACCAAAGAAGTGGGCAAGGGAATGGGTCTCGGACTCAGCCTGAGTTACGGAATGATCTCAAAAGTTCAAGGTTCCATCCGCATCGAAAGCGAAGTCGGTCGCGGAACAACGTTTATCATCCAGTTGCCACGAGATTTTCGGGAACTGGGGTAATTAAGTTTTCCATGAAAGGGGAAAATCAGCATGCGTTACTCGGTCATGATTGTTGATGATGAAGAATCGATCCGGAGACTACTCAAGTCCAGGCTCGAGCGAGAAGGTTACAACGTCGTAATGGCATCCAGTGCGGAAGAGGCGGAACGAGAGTTCGGCGCTGGCACTCGATTCTCTACGGTTGTTACTGACCTTAAGATGCCGGGCAAAGACGGCTTCGGATTGATGAAGTCGCTTCGCGAGAAAAACGGAAACACCAAGTTCATCGTGATCACGGGTCACGGTGAGAAAGAAGCTGCAGTTCAAGCCGTAAAGAGCGGCGCTTCGGATTACTTGGAGAAGCCTTTTGATCTCGAAGATTTCACGCACGCCGTAAAACGGTGCGAAAAAGAATACGCCCTCGTCTCCGAGAACCAAGACTTGTTGGCTCGATTGGAAGCGCGCCTCGAGCGCGTCGAAGGCAAGACCGATGACAAGAGCTGGTACGTTTCACGTAGCCCGGCCATGTCCAAGGTCAACGACTGGCTGGGGGTCTTAAAGCGCGAAGCCGCTCGCACGGATGCCGAAGAACCGACGGTTCTTATCTTGGGTGAGAGCGGAACCGGCAAAGAAGGTATCGCTCGCCAAGTGATGACGAACTCTCGCCGAGCCAAAGGACCTTGGGTTGCCGTGAATTGCGCGAATTTCAACGATCAACTGCTGGAGAGCGAACTTTTCGGTCACGAAAAAGGAGCATTTACTGGGGCTCAAACGGTCAAACGCGGATTGTTCGAGATCGCCAAAGGCGGCACGCTGTTCTTGGATGAAATCGGCGAGATGGATGTGAAACTCCAAGCGAAACTCCTCCGTGTCCTCCAAGAGAAAAACTTCCGTCGCGTCGGTGGCACCGCAGACATCGATACCGATGTCCGGATCGTCGCCGCGACGAACGCCAACCTGAACGACAAGGTCAAGGACGGCAAGTTCCGCGAAGATCTTTATCACCGTCTCTCTCGCGTAGTTTTGGATGTACCGGCGCTTCGCGAACGCAAAGAAGACATTGTGCCGATGGCGCGTTTCTTCGCGGAAGTTTCGTTCAAGAATCGTGGAAAATCATTTCCAGGTTTCACGACCGAAGCCGAGAAAGCGGTCAACGGTTACGACTGGCCAGGCAACGTTCGCGAGATGTTGAACGTGATGGAACGAGTCGCGCTCATCAACCAAGGAGGCCATCAGTCGATCACGACGGATTCGCTCTCGCTTCCGGGTCGTCGAAGCTCGGTGGTATCCTTGGCGCCCCGTCCTACGCTCAGCGTGGTTCAAGGTGGCACGGATGGCGGCGTGGCGACGGCTACGACCTCGAGTGGTGCGGCGAATTTCTTTGATCTTGCGGTCCAGTCGGGCGCAGGTTCCGAAGGACTACAGTTCATGCGCATCAAGAAGATCTTCGTTGATCAGTTCGAAACGGACTATCTGCGCGGCATGCTCTCGAAGCACATCGGTAACGTTTCGGCGGCGGCTCGCGAGGCTGCTCTCGATCGCTCGAATTTCCTTCGATTGCTCCGACGCCATCAGATCAAATCCCAGGAATTCCGCCCCATCGGTGCAGAAGGCGATGTCGCCGATGCAAACGATACGGGTATGGACGAACAACAGGCCGCTTAAACGCGTCGTCTGAAGTTCAGTTAAGAATACAGGCCTCCTCTTGGGTACCGAGTCCAAGAGGAGGCTTTTTTTTAGGGGAGTTCCACTAGTGGGGGCAGCGTGTGAACAAAATACAAAAGTGGCAAGCGATTCGAGCATCCTTGTACAAGGCGTATATTTTAGACCAAGAGCAGAAGAAAACAGTAGATCTAGAGTGGCCGTCTCGGGGTATTTCGAGTTGTGAGAATACACTGATCGGAGATCCATTTCACGAGGACCGGCGTCTGGGAGTGTACCCTCGTATTCAAGTGGGATCCTCAAGATATATTGTTCGGAGGAAACTTCTGACGAAAGCTTTCTTTAGGAACTCGTATGAACTGCTGTTAGTGGGTGACGATAACCGAGAGGTTGCGAAGGTGTTGTTGCGAGGCGGAATTTTTGAAAGACAAGAGATTTCATTCGGTCGCACTCGCTATGAATTGCAGAGAGGAAGTCTATTCCGTTTCGATTACCGTATTTTTAGCGGGAGCGAATCAATCATTCATATAACGGAGTCGACTCCGTTTTGGACGTTTTCGAGTCGTCGGGTGTTTGAGCTGTCTGTCTTATCGGACGTGGATCCCGCGATCATAGGACTGGCCTTCTATTTGTCGCACAACCAGTTTTTTTGAACGGCATTCTTACCAGTGAGCGTGATCTATTCTTCTAGTGATTCTGTCGCCGGAACTTCGGTCGTCTCGTCCAGTGATTCAGTGACGGGGAGTTCGGTAGCAGGAATCGAGCTCGCTGGTGTAACGAGAGGCAAGTTCTGGGGCGCTGGATGAGTAACGCTTGGGCGAGTAGTCTCGGGTGAGCGGCTCCCCATTTTTTCGCAGTAGTAGGTATCTTCGAGCTGACAGGCTGCTTGCTTGGATTTTTCGTCACGGGTGAACTCGAAATGCCTCAAGCATCCAAGGCCATCTTCTTGATCACAGGCTTTTTTTAAGAGACGGATCGCGTCTTGTTTCTTGGCGACGCGGAGTTCAAGGTCTGCCAGGTTACGGCAAGCAGGGCCCCAGCCTTTTTCACACAGTGACGCAAGCTCCGCGCGCGAAGCTTCAATCGGTTTTAGCGCGTTTTTCTCGATGTAACGTTCCCAGCAGCTCGGAAGGTGGCCGGCATCGCAGGTTTTCTGCATGGACGCATCGGAAGATTCAATGGATTTCCATTCGACGCTCTTCATGACGGCTTCATCGTGACACTCGTCGAGGCCGCCTTGGCCGCATTCACGACGCAACCGCTGAATTGAAAATTTGCGATCATAGTATCGCTGTAGGAGATCACCCCAAGAGCATGCGCGTCTCCAACCCGACTCGCAGTCTTGATGAATTTTTGCGAGGGCGTTTTTCTTTTCTTTTTTGCGCCAGAGTTCCCGACCGAGTTCGAAACAAGCACCCGGATAGTTGCCGTCGCATGCGTGCTGATAGGCGGAGATCGCTCGATCCGACTTTTTGCCGATTCGGTAGAAATCCCCGAGGATCAGGCAGGCGTCTAGTTCACCACGCGAAGTACAGGCTTCTTGGAGTTGCGGCTCAAAAGAAGAATCCGAGGTGAGATAGGTATGGAGACGAGCTGCGATCGCGCAACTCCCGGATTGTTTGTTTTCGCAAAGCCGGACGGCGAGGTCCTTGGCTTCGGAGAATCGTTCTTGGGCGAGTAGTGCTTTGAGAGGAGTGAGACAGTCGCCATTTTCTTGACAGGATTTTTGGTAGAGCACCGTCGCTTCGTCGAGGTTTCCCGATTTCCAAGCTTCGGCTGCATCTGGATTCCGAGGAGCGGTTGCAGCAGTATCCGTGGAGACCGTCGAGACTGGCTTGGGTGAGGTCGCACAAGCGGTGAGAAGGACGGAAAGCGTGCCGACGACAGACAGAAGCCTACGCATATAGAAGTAGTGTGCGACCGATCGAAGGAAATGTCAGCGCGAATATCTCGGCCGCGACTCACGTGTCGGTTTGGACACACGGCCATCCTTGGATAGTCATCTCGTAAGTGCTTGAAATCCCATGACGGGATTTTGGCATCGTTCGTGAAGTAACTCCCTGTGAGAAGCGGAGGGCTTATGGACCAAAAGCAAACGGCAGTAAATGGAGCATCCACAGCGGAGTTAGGCGGAATTAAGAAGCTCTTGATGAGCCTGCATGGAGAAGTCAAAGGACTGGAGGCGGTTTACGGCCAGGTGCTTGAAGCTCTCCGCACTCTCGAAGACAAAGTCGAGCTCGATGATTTGACGGGGTTGTTCCGCAGAGGAGCGTTTTTCAAACGATGGGAAAAGCTCATCCAAGAATGCGTGAAACTCGGCGAGGTATCCGGCGTGCTTCTAGTGGATATCGATCATTTTAAATCGATCAACGACAACTACGGTCATGCGACCGGCGACGATGTGATTAGGAAGGTAGCAGACCTGCTCAAAAGATTTGAGCGGTCTAACACGGTGACGGGGAGGCTAGGCGGCGAAGAGTTCGTCGTGGCCATGAAAGGTACCGAAGCCGAGTTCTTAGCAACAGCCGAATTCATTCGTCGTGGTGCCGAGAAACTGCACGGCGAAGTCGTCGGTTCGGAAGGAAAAGTTCATTGGAAATGCACGGTCAGTGTAGGTGTTGCCAACAGCAATCATATTGGGATGGACCCTGATCAGTTGCTTCAGGCGGCGGACGAAGCGCTCTACGACGCCAAGCGAAGTGGACGCAATCAAGTCAAAGCAGCTTGATGGTTGGCAGACGGCAAGCTTTGAATCGCGTCGGGTTAGATTGAACTTAAGTGGGTCATGCGAGGACACGAACCTCTCTCTCCCAAACCCGTAATCGTTTGAGTCATTTGAGAGCACTCAAACCCGATGCGATTCAAAGTGAGTCGAAAAACCTTTGGAAAACTGGATTTTTCCGAAGGTCAGGTGGGCATGGATGCCCATTTCAAAATAGAAAAGCCTGCTCATGGAAGAGTCGGGCTTTTCTATTTATGTGACTGCTTGAGCTGCAAGAGCCAGAGTCTAGCGTCGCTTTTTGGATGGGATCAAATTTTCAGGAGCTGGCTGATCATTCAAAATGCACTGGAAGTTTCCGTAACTGAATTGAAGGAGAAACGTTTGTCCTGAGAAAGTATTGAAAGGAAGTCGATAGGAACAGGTGGTTTCTTTTTTCTGTAGTCCATCTGCATTAAGATTACTGCCGATAGTGCGAATTCGAGCGCCAACGGCAGGAGCGACGATTTCCTCGTTCTCTCGATGAATCAATAGAAAGCTCGGGCAACTTCCGATGTCTGTCTGAGAGACGAGTACCTTGCGAGTGGACTTGACCTGTTCGTACGAACCGATTGCTTTTTCGTTCAGGATATTGATTTCACAATGAGAAAATGCTTCTGCAAGCGTGCGCAAATGCTCCGTCTTTTCGGCGTGGACGTGGGAGCTGAATAGAAATCCGATCAATACTAGTAGGGGTCTCATGGGCGTAATCTCCAGAGCGGAGTCTACAACAACCAGATGCCATTACTGATCGAAGGTTTGTGACTTGATGTTGCCTCAATTGGGCACTCAACAATGAGGAGTTCGATCCAATTGAATTTGGCGCCCGGACAATGGTGCTACAGCTGCGCGACGCTCTGGCCGGAGTCTACGAAAACATTCTGTCCCGTGACATGCGCTCCGCCCGGAGTGCAGAGGAATGCGGCGTAGGCGCCGACGTCGTCTTGGGAGATGTTCTCGCCGAGGAGCGTGCGCGCTTCGTTCGAGGAGAGCATTTCCTTGAAGTTTTTGATGCCGGCGGCGGCGAGCGTTTTCACCGGGCCTGCCGAGACCGAGTTCACGCGGATTTTCTTAGGTCCGAGATCGCACGCGAGGTAGCGAACCGACGCTTCGAGAGCGGCCTTGGCTACACCCATGACGTTGTAGTTTTTCACCACGCGGTTGGCGCCCAAGTAAGAGAGCGTGATGATGGAGCCGCCGTCGACCATGAGTGGTTCGATCTTGCGGGAGAGTGACACGAGCGAATAGCAGCTCACTTCAAGCGCTTTTTGGAAACCGGAGAGCGGCGTATCGACGAAACGTCCTTCGAGATCGCTACGCTCGGCGAATGCGACCGAGTGAATCAGAATATCGCACTTGCCCCATTTGTCCTTCAGGGTTGCTACGACGGCATCGATCGCAGATTCGTTGGTCACGTCGAGCGAGAGGAGCATCGTACTGCCGAGTGATTCAGCGAGTGGACGAACGCGGCGTTCAAGGTTCTCGCCCTGATAGGTGAATCCCACTTCGGCGCCAAGGGCAGCCAATTGCTGGGCAATCGACCAAGCGATCGATCGATCATTGGCAACGCCGACGACGAGGGCTTTTTTGCCTTTGAGCGGAGAATTCCAATAGTTCACAGGAGCGGTGTTCGTTTCAGTCATAGAAGAAGGGTTTTAGCAGGCAAAGGGGCAGTCTGGCAATCGGGCAAAGAGTGCGGCACCTGGCAATGAATCAATGGGCGCTCATAAGCTTACGCCACGCGACTTGCCGCTCTGCCTGGTTGCCCCATTGCCTCTCTCTAGATATCGACGGGTAGGATATTGCCGAAGTTAATAGAGAAAAAGAATTCGCCTTTGCCGAGTGCGTCTTCGTTGAAACCGCGGTGGTAATCCACTCCGAACGTCAAGGGCAGGCGAAGCAGCACCTCGGTACTCAGTCGAAGACCGGCGCCCGCTGCCGGCAACCAATTGAGTTCCGAGCGCGCGCGCGGAAGAAAGGTGGTCTCTCCAAAAACGTTCATCGATAGCTGATCAAAGAAGAGTGGATTCGTTCCCAAACCGCGGAAGATCTGCGAGAGCGGAAAACGGAGATCCATACTTCCGGTCGCCGCGCGTGTCGTGGAGAGTGCGGTAATCGGATAACCACGAATATAGAACTGGTCGAAATCGTCGGCGCCAATCGGATTGAATACAGAAGTTTTACGGCCTTCGAGGATCGCGTTCGCGTCTCCGAAACGGTTGTTGCGTTTGGAGACGGTGACACCTTTGATGGATGGAGAGAGTACCCAGTGACCTCCTAGTTCGAAGTACTCGGTCGCCTTGAAGATGCCTTTGTAGGTTTCGATTTGGTGATCGTCGTAACGTTTCGCACCCAGCGTGATGCGACGGCCGCGCTCGGGGGCGACCGCCCATCGAGAACTACGTGCATTCGAAAACGAGAGCGTCGCTTCCTGAGTCGGTACCAGGGTCGATTTGCCGCGGTAGAGCGTCGTGCCAGTTTCCAAGAAACGCTCGTATTCCTCGCGCTCGATTCCGGCCGCGATACGCGGCTCGAGAGTCGCAATCGTCCAGCGGAACGGAAATGAAAGGCTCACTTCGTGGCTCGACTTACGGGTGTAGTCAACGGTTTCGACGCCAGCAGTATTCAAGTAACGGCTTGAGTTCTTGGTAATCAGCGACGAATCCAATGTCAGCGTCGCGCCCAAGTTTCGGTTCGCATACTGAGCGGCGTAATCTCCACGCTTGAGTTCTGTATCGTAAGAACCGTACGCGAAATACTGATGTCTCATCACGGCGTCGTAGCCGAACACCTGGCCGCCGACGATCGCTGTATTCTGGTCCCAAAGCAGGATCGGCGCCCATTGTCTCGGTGCTAACGTCGGCCAGGCGGAGTATTCGCCGACTGGGTAGTTCGTTGGAGTCGAGGTCGTAGCCACCGATTCGGGAGCTGGATGTGCCGCAATCGTCTCTACGGCGGTAGGTTTCGCGTCGATCTCCGCAAGTTTCCAGCCGTCGAGTTCGAACACCGATCCATAGACCTTGGTTTTGCCGATGAATGGTGCCCAGACGCCGGTCGTAAAGTTCGAACGCGGCGTAATTTTTCCGTTTGCGTAGGAGTAGAGGTTGTCCACTCCCGTCAAATCCGAGACGAAGAAGAGTTCGCCCGACGGGCTAACGGCCGCATAACGGTTGTTAGCGCGATTCGATACGAGCACTTGCATGGATTTCTTCTCGAGATTGAGGAGGAGTAAATCCTCTCCCAGTGAACCGTTTTTCTTGTAGCTGAAGATGACTCCCTTGCCGTCGGCGGTGAACCTAGGTTGCGAAGCGCGGTTAAACATCCCGGCGTCGAAAATCGTGCGTTCGTTTTTAATCGAGAACTCATCGCCATCGAAAACGAGGTCGGCGATGGCGAGGTTTTGGCCGGAGTTTTTGGAAAACGAATAGAGAATCGTTTTGCCATCACGGGAGACATCCGGGTCTTTGGCCCTGAGTTGGCGGGAGAGGAAATACGATTTGCCCGAATCGACGTGATAGACCTTAAGGTCGCTATAGAAATTGTACTGAGCATTTCGTTCGAGCGAACTGTAGAAAAGCGCGGGCTGCGTCGGGTGAAACGCGAGATTGAGGCCCAGGAACTTGTCCTCGATTTCTTTTTGGTCACCTGTCTTGAGGTCGCGGACATAAAGCGCCTGCCAGTGATCTTGTTGGTCGCTTGAGAAGGCCAAATAGCGCTCGCTCGGATCCAGTGCGCCGCCCATCGATTCAAACGCATTTGCGTCGATGACCTTGTACTTAGTGACGGGATGCTTACGGATCTTGTCGAGGTCGGCTTTGGATTTTTTCTCGGTTTTCACCACCCAGTCATCCCAGGTTTTGTACCAATCACGCCCGGTGACATTCTCAAGGTTACCGTTGATGAAGAATGGCAAACGCGAAGCGGACTCATAGGACAAACGTCCGAGTGAGTCCGGGCCAGCGGTCGCGGCCTCGTTCATCATTTCGTATCCGAAGAGATACGCGGCCTCTCCGCCTGGGTGTTTCGCGCGCTCGCCATTGATTTGATCAAGCGAGATGTAGTCGGTGCCCTTGAGTTTGTTTGCTTCGACGGCGGTTCTGGTCACCATGTCGAAATAAGGGCTGCGTCCACGACCGGCGTTCGAGTACTTGGTCTCCATGTAAACGGCCAGGCCCTCTAACATCCAAGATGGCCAGAGCGAGTTCGGAAGAAGCACGTCGCCGAAAACATAGCGCAAGATTTTATAGAAATCGCGCGTCGTATCCATGTTCAAGTAGTGCGTGTACTCGTGGAAAACGAGGAGTTTGAGCCAGTCCTCATAATAAGTCGTGCTGAAATAGGTTTCTGGAGTAGTGAGGTAGAGGAGCATCCCGAACCGAGAAACCGGGCTCGCCATCCCGTTTGCGGCATCGGTATGGTCAACGAGCACCACTTGTACTTGGTGATCGGGTTCCCAATAGAACTCATCCGAGAGTACGCGGTGAGCTTCTTCGTAATACTGCGCGACTTTTTGCGCTTGAGGAGCGTACTTATCCGGAAACGTGATCCGGAAATGTTCGGTCGTAATCGTTTTCCAATCCCAGAACGGCGAAAGACTCAAAGAGTCTCCCAAGCTCGCTGCATGGGTTTGTAGAGTCAGGAAAAACGCCGTAAAAACTAGGAGAAGTTTACTCGTCCGCATACGCAGATTGTTTCACGACTCGATAGGTCGCTCCACTTGAATCTGCGGCGTTTAATGTGGTGCCGAGTTGGATGTGGTTCTTGCGAAGTAAGGCGAGTGCGTGCTTGCCCATCTGGCTCGAGATTTGTCCCGCAGCGTCGCTACCGGCGATGAGCGATTGCGGCAATTGCGTCGGTTCGCGACCTGAAACGAGTTCCAGTAAGCAAAGTCGTTTGGCCGGCGAACCAAGCGAGATGATTTTCTCGATCACTTCTTGACCGGGGTAGCAACCTTTGTTGGAGGCGATGTAGTCCTTGAGGCCATGCTCGAGCGGCTGCACATCAAGAGTGATTTCGTGATCGACCGCAGGGCGAACGGCGACGATGCGTTTTTCGTCGAGTTCGGATGCAGAGAGGGTTTCGATCCCGTTGAATGCGTACGCGCCGGTTCCGATCACCGTATAAAGCGGAATTCCGTAGTCGTCGCTCCCCAGCGCGAAAGCGCCCTCCACTGGTGATTCTGAGAGCAGATCTACATGAACCGGTGAGGAGGGCTCTAATTTCATTTTCTCGGCGAATGTGAACTGATCGATGGCTTGAGAGAGCGCATCCAACCAATTCGTGTTTTTGGCATCCGGTGTACGGAGCAAGAATTGGTCCGGCGATTCGCAGTAGAGCGTGAAGATCGCGCGGAGTTTTCCCTGCGGGGTGAGGATCATTCCTTTGGTCGCTTCGCCTGGATGGAGGTTTCTCGCGTCCGCTGAAGTGATGCGGTTCAGGAAATCGCGGGCGTCGGGTCCGGACAGGCTCAGAAACTGGGAAGACAGGGAAATGCGCTGGATCATGATGGGATATTAAACCCTTGGAGCGCTATTTTCCTCAGTAATAAGGCTATCACAAGTATTTCAGTTATTTTATTTCTCGTTAAAGTAACACTCCATAGTAGCACCAAGCGTGTCACTTACTACGATTGAGAGCTTTTCGGGAACTCGCGTACCCGTTTCATCGAACGTCTTGTGTCTCGTTAGTTCCTGAAGCTCACGTTTAGTGAAATTGAGGGAAGTGATTGGTGCACTCATGAGTCCACCAGAACTAATCGCTACCAGATGAATGGCGAGACGCTCGGTTTTCGCTGCAGAAATGAGCGCAAAAGGTGTGGATTGTGGATCAAACCGACTAAAGGTATTGCTGGTTAAGCAGTATTTATCCGAAGTCTCGTTGTATTCTGAATCAACACAGAACTCTGGCGTGAGTTGAAAATCGTAAGATTGGAGCGCTCCCGTATCTGTCTGATATTTAAGTGTTCCTAGACAGAAATTAGCCTGCGCAGAAATAGGCAAGTAGTTCACTATGCAAAATGCCAACGTAATCTTCAGGAGCTTCATTTGAGTTTCCTTTCGAATGAATCGCTCATTACTCGTGAGCGTATGCCTTAGGCGGCGCGTTACTAGCTCCGGTAGCCGTTGATGGCAAGCTTTTTTTGCCCGTACAAATCGTCCACAAAATCAGTCAAATGATCACCTTGTGTGATTGTTTAAATCCGAAATACCGCCCGCGCGTTGCGGCTCGTGATTTCAGCGAATTTCGCAGGCTCTAGACCTTTCAGGTTCGCGACGAATTCACCGGTCCACTTGACCATGTAGGGTTCGCATTTTTTGCCGCGAAACGGAATCGGAGCCAAATAAGGGCAATCGGTTTCGACGAGTAGTTTGTCGGCGGGGAGCGCCACCACTGTCGAGCGGAGTTCTTCGGCGTTTTTAAAAGTCACGATTCCTGAAATCGAAACCAAGAACCCAAAATCGATGCAGGCCTGTGCGAACGCGTGAGTGCCCGTGAAGCAATGGAGGATGCCTTTGGGCCCATCTAATTTGCTTCGTTTCGCGTAGCTCTCGAGACGAGGGAGCAGGTCGTGCTCGCCGTCGCGGGAATGGATTACGACCGGGAGATTGCGTTCGATCGCGAGATCGAGTTGTGTTTCTAGTACTGGGATCTGTTTTTCCTTGGGCGAATGATCGTAGTGATAGTCGAGGCCCATCTCACCGAGCGCGCGGCACTTGGGATGCATACTTGCTTGGCGAAGGCGGTCGAGAGGATTCGTCTCGGTGTCCCACTGGATTGCATCGCTCGGGTGAATTCCGACCGTGTGAAAGACATTGGGGAATTTTGCAGAGACGGATTCGATCGCGTCCATCGTCGTGAAATCTACGCCGACCGTGACGAGCGTTTCAACGCCGTGCTCACGGGCTTCTGCTACGAGTTGTTCCGCGGTCTTGCCCGTGTAGTCGTAATGAAGGTGACAATGTGAATCGATCCACATGGGCGAAACTCCGTCTATTTCTTGAGCCGAGCGATGAGGAGATCCCAAGCTTCCATCGGGAGAAGACCCTCAATGCGGTAGCCATTTGCGAAGAAGGTCGGCGTGCTCTGAACGCCGGACTGGATTCCTAGTTCGATGTGGGACGAGACAAGTTTTTTGGCGTCTTCGGAATCCAAGCAGGTTTTTGCCTCGGACTCACTCAAGCCTGCGGTGACCAAGCTTTTGAGGGCAGAGTCAGGTGCGAGTTCCGCTTGTTTTTCGAATACAGCTTCGTAGTAAGGTTTGAATTTCCCCACCTTCTCGGCGCAAGCACCGCCGCGAGCGAGCGCGCAGGCGAAAGGATGCATCGGTCGCTCAATCTGACGATGGCACGCCTGATCGAGTGGGAAATTGAGGAATACGACTTTGACGTCGTTCGGATAGCGGCTCAGAAGCGTGTTGAGAAGAACCGCGCCACGACGGCAGTATGGGCATTGGAAATCGCTGAATTCGACGAGCGTCACAGGAGCATTCGGGTTGCCCATGACCGCGGTGCCAGCTGGAATCACCAGGTTCACTGGAGTCTGGGCGACCGTTCGGTTCACGATTTGAGTAAGGTCGTCGCTCGAAAATTTTTCTTCGTTTTGTTTGATTGGACGGAGCAAAAGTAGAGAGACGAAGACCAAACAGAGCGAGACGATTCCGAAGTTCTGGAGACGTTTGAAATTCAAACCTTTGAAAAGCGGCTTCGGCGCTTTCCAGAAGAAGTATCCGAACAAGAGGAAGTTAACTGCGTCGATCGTCAGGCAGAACAAGCAGCCCGTTTTGAGAACCGCGAACATCACCCAGATCAAATACAGTCCGTGCAAGCAAGCGAATCCCGTCAACACGAGGCCAGCAGCGCAGGCTTCTTTGCGCCAATCTTGAATCGCGGAGAAAAGGCTAATCAGAAAAAGCGCGGCGAACCAGCCGACCACGATACTGGAGAGTGGGATGCCTGAAACGAGTTCAGCGTACTTACTGCTCGTCACAGCATCACAGTTCATCGCTGAACCTAAGTTGCAAAGGGATTGAAACGAGGAGGTGCCGTCATGGATCGCGTAGTACAGGCGGGAGAGGTAAACTGCAGCCGACAAGCCGATCAATGACAGGACGCTAGCGATGATATGCATATTGAGTCATGATGGACTTCCCGATGCTAAGACGCAAGATTCGAGCTCGATTTCATTTCGGTTTTTGTTCATGGAAGGGACGTTCCTCGTTGAGGATTTGTCTCTTGAGTGGAGCGGTTCAGAGCCTTTTGTTGGGGGCTTGTACGCCGTCACCGCCGCCGAACACTCGCCTGACCGTACAGATTCATTCCGAGCCCTCCACTCTCGATCCGGCAGAGGTCGAAGATGGCCTGGGTTTTCGGATTCTCATGAATCTCTACCGTGGACTTTATCGGTATGACTCAAGCGGTAGTCTGGTGCCCGATTTGGCCGAACGGGCTGTTTGGAGTCCGGATGGACGGACGCTCACGCTCTTCGTACGCAAAGACGCGAAATGGTCGGACGGTGCAGCATTAAAATCGGATGAAATCCTTTTCGCTTTTGAGCGCGCAAGATCCCCCAAGTCCGGTGCGCGCATGGCGCCGCTGCTCAAGTCGATTGATCGGATCGAGGCATTGGCCGATGGAGGCGGGGTCCGTTTTCATCTCAATCGCCCAACGCCCCTCTTGCTCCATTTACTCACCTTGCCAATGACGTTTCCGATTCGACGCGAATGGGTGGGCACGGACGGTCGATTCGCTTGGCGCGAGAACTGGTCGCGTCTCGCATTCAGCGCTCCTTATCGCCTAACCGGATATGAGCGGGACCGCTATTTTGATCTCGAAGCGTGGGCTCCAGTTCCTCCAAACACGCCCACAAAAACTCGATTTCTAGTGGTTCATGACGAGACTACGGGTTCCACCTTATTGGCCAAAGGTGACCTTGACGTACTCAGTAAGGTTCCGCTGCTTGAAACAGAACGCCTGAAAAAAGAAGGACGTCTACACTCGTATCCGTTTTTGGCGACTTACTTTATTGCGTTTCGACCGGAGCGCGCGCAGGTGCTGACGCCGAACGTGCGCCGCACGATCCAGAATTCAATCGACCGCGAAGCCATCGTCAAACTTCTTGGAGGTGGTGAGCAGGTCGCGGATTCCTGGATACCGCCGGGGATTCAGGGCCACTACAATCGATCGGAAACGACTCCAGCCTTGCCGAACCCGCAGGCAGTGAGCAAGAAACTCGCGCTGACCCTCGTTTACGACAGTGGAGAGAGAAACGCCCTGATCGCGCAAAAAATCCAAGCCGATCTCAAGAAGAACGCAGGTATTCAGATCTCGCTGGAGGCCCGTGATTGGAAAACCCACGTTCAGTCGATTCGAGAGGGTTCGCTCGCGTTCTATCGTTACGGATGGTTTTCGCCGGTGTTGGATCCCGCGTTTTTCCTCATGGCGTTTGAGAAGGGTGGACCTTTTTCGCTTTTTTCTTCTCGCGGAGAATTGCCGGAGATTGCCCCACTTTTAGAAATGCAGGATGGCAAAGAGCGCGAGGCGGCCCTGATCGCATTTCAAAAAAAATGGGTGGATGAAGAAGCGCTCTTGATTCCGATTTTTCATTACGTGAATACGGTCGCACTTTCAAAACGTGTTCAAAGCTATCCGCTCAATCCACTCGGGTACGTTCACCTCGAGGATGTGCGTTTAACCGGCGGCAACTGAACGATGGGATAGATTTCAGCGCCTTTTTTCTCGCTGACACAAATCAACCAATCGGCCTGCCAGGGATGCGCAGCTGATTTGCGAGTCGCCAGTACGACGAGTCCTTGAGAACCGGGGGATGTTCGAGTGCATGCTGTATTGAGCGCCGAAGCGTACTGAGGTTCATCCGGCGAGCTGAAGTAATTGTAGGGACTTCTTGGGTGAAACAGCATCCACGAACGTTTCGGTAGCTCCGAGAAAAAACGATGGGGCTGTTGTGCGACTTGGGGCTGAACCGAGGGAATGCTCCGGTAGACCGCGTAGAGGCTCGGGTCAGACGAGCCGGAGCAGCGTTCGCAGCTCGTTTGTGTCCATTCGCAAAACGATCGATTCCCACAAGCTTGTTCGCAAGTCGTCGCACGTTCGGTGCCGCAGTCTAGGCGGAGGGTCTCCTGCCAGAGCGAATTGAGTCCGAGCGTGATCCAGATCGCGGAGGCTAAGAGCATTTCTTGCCTTTGCCGAGTCGTCTGTAACAACGTTTGGTGATGGTACCGTTTTTCAAGAAACTACTCGTTAAATGCTCCGGCACCACGAATTGGTGACGAGGCATTTGACTCCAGTCCGTGCGGAGTCGAATCCACTGCGCGACGGTTCCCACGAGTTGGACGGCAGCCTTAATCGGAGGTGTCAGTTTTCCGAGCGTCAGGAGGAAACTCTGCGTGATCTGCGGTACGTTAACGCCGCACTGGAAACAAAGACTGCCTTGTTTCTGTTTTGGGGTCGAGGTTCCGCTGACGACCTTGATGGTCGTATTGTCCCAACGTTTGCACGCGCCGGCGCGAAACCCTGCCGGAAACAGAGGATCACTCAGTGTGAATCCATTCGTGGAAGTAGAGAAAAGAAGCTCACACGGAGTGGCGACCCAGCTCGATGTTCCGACTCCGACCAAAACGTCGTAATCTTTGCGCGCATAGACTGGTTTGAAATCGAGTTCTCCGTTCGGAGTCCATTCAGGTTTCCAGTGATGAGGGACTCGGGCATCGGGCAGTACGCCGATGAATCCTTGCACGGGTAAAGCCGCGAACGCGATCGTCGAGAGAATTCCGTAAGCTAAGTAGGCGTTTGCTCGATGTTGCTGGCGCCAAGGGTTGTTCTGCGCACAAGCGACTGCGGCGGAATCTGGCGAGAAGACGACGGGCGAGGTGATCTCATCCAGCAGCGGCGAAAGTGAGCGGCCATAGTATGCGAGCGAGGCAAGACCCATCGTTCCTTCGAGAAGTTTGCGGCTGCAATCCAAGCCGTTTGCGCAGATGAGGCGTTTGCCTTCGGGGGTTTCAATTTCGACCGCGTAGGTTCCCTGAACGGGGGGGCGTGTATTGCCACTTGCGTCCACCAGATCTCGGGGCGCGGATTTGAACCACTCTTGATACCAAGGTTTCTGCTGATCGAGGGAAGCTTCCGGATCCCAGGTGAATTTCGATTCTTCCAATTGGCGGCACTGGTCTGTCCAGCGCGAGAGGAAGTCGAACATCGCGAGCTGCATTTCGGCCCATTCTGTTTCCGGCACTGACTCAACGAGTTCGCGGAGCGCCCGGCTCTTGCGAAACGCTCCGATCGCGTTTTGAGCGACGCCGAATTGCAGATCCCCGGCCGTCACGACTTCATTACAGAGGAGAGTGAGTTCACGGTAAAATTCTTGCGAGCGAAACGCTTCGTTAAACAGTTCCTGAGGCGTGTATTTCGCGAGGATTGTTTGAAGCGCGAGCATGGATTCCGAGAAACGGTGGCGGACTTCGTTTCTCCGGTTCATGAGTTTGCCCTGAAAAGACTCGACGAATTGCTCAGTTCCAGCGAGCGCGCCCGTGACTTTGGCCGGGGCTTGTTGAACGCCTGGAGGAGTTTCCGAAGGAACCCATGGGAGCGGTCCCTCGAGTTCGCCTTGTGCGAGCCAGCCGAGCGCTTGTTGGGTGGTGTACTCGGCGTTGCATTTCGGTCGATCGATGTTGCGGCACGAAGGCGCGATCAAATAGATCATGTCCTCAAGCGGAAGCGATCTCAGCCACGCTGGCTCCGGGTAGCGGCTCCAGGCCCAGCTCAAGTAGGCCTTGAACGAGGTCCAAAACGAAAATCCGACACGATCAAATTTACGCGTATTCGAGCCCTGTTCGACACCGAGGTCGAGTTGGATCAAAAGGCGTTGATCCTCCGGCGCGCTGTCGATCGCGCAATCCTCGATCCACTGATCCGAATTGAGGAGAGTGCGTGCGATACTCTCCAGATCCTCGCGCGAAGCGCGCTCTTGTCTCAGATGGCTCTGAAGAGCGGAAAATTCTTTGATTCGATAGCAGGAGGTTGCATGAATCGGGGTTTCTTCGCGACCGGTTCTCGCGGACACGCGAAATCCCATCCAGTCCCATTCTTTTTGAAGAAGTTGTTCAACCTCGGGACATTTCCAAGATCCTTGGCAACGTTCGACGGCTCGACCGATCTCAGAGTTTTTCCATTCTTCGGTGCCGGCTTCGGGAATCCAACGGAGTTCACCTCTCGAGAGTCGATCGGCGATCGTGCGTGCGAGGCGACCGAGTTCGCGCCTGAATTCACGAACGCTGCGGCTTGCACCGGTGTCTGGATTTTCACGTCGGGTGAGGGAGGCGTTGTAGCCGAATTTTCCAGCGTTGTACGCATCTACCATGAGCCAAGCAGATGTTGCAGGCAGAGTAGATTCCCGAGCGCAATGCACGGGATTCGAAAAAACGAGCGGCGAAAGGACTCGGGGTGGAAGGGCATTTGCATCGATCGATACGACCGAACTCAACAAGAGAATGAGAGTCGCGATCGATGGATGCATTTGAATTGCCTGCCTTTTACATCAAATTACCGGGCCGTATTTTGTTGGCAGCCCGTGACCTGCTTAGCGAGAGTCGCGTAGTACAGTAGCATAGTTTGTTGCGCAGGCGTGAGCGTCCGAACGGGTTGACCGTTTTCGTCCAACAGAGACGATTTAAAAGAGGCAAACACTCGGTAGTCTATAACGGGGACCAAAACGGTTTGCGTGCAGTTCGTCTTAGTGAAGGTGACCGTCAAGCCAATGTATGGCTGAGGCGAGACCGGTTGGCTCGGGTTCACGATCACCGTGCCGTTGCCGGCTCCGTAACTCATGTTGTTTCCGATTCCGGTGCTGAACGAAGCAACGAAAGATTCACCTTTGGTATTGATGGCTTCGAGTTTACAGAACGCGCCGTCTTTGGTGATGGAGGCTTTGATGCCTTTTTCGATTTCTTGGCTGACCCATTCCTTGCTGTAAGGACGATAAGCAGGCGCCGGCCATCGATAGTTGGATGATGGATATGGGTTTTGTTCAGGAACTTGGGTTTGAGTCGGGGTCGGGATGTCCTGTGTTTCGAGTGTTTCCTGTTCGGAGTCGAAGAAGATCACCTCGAAAGAGTGAGCAAACTTGAGTGGCGCGATCAAAATCAACAGAACGTATAGATGTTTTTTCATATGTGAACCCGGTTTCGGCGCCTTATAGCAGCGTTATGGAATGTTTTCTCGAAAAAAATGCGGGCACTCATCAAATGGCCTTCAAGTTTATTTAATTGAGTTGAGTTGAGTTGAAAAAAATAAATCGGGAATAAAAATATTAGTTTTTGAATTGGATTCCGCATGCTACTTGCGGCGCCTCATATTTCTCAAAGGCTCACGCGGCAGTCGTTTTCGATCTGCGCCTGGCTGTTTTTTGAGGAATCAACGTTAATTGATTGAGGTAGTAATGAAATCGCTCACTGGAATTCTCTCTTTGTTCATGCTCCTGGTTGTCGGATCGACGACCTCGGAAGCTGTTTCGTTCCGTTTTAAATTCAAAGTCAACTCATCCGGTCCTTCGATCTACGCTTGTAACGCCGGCCTCCGCCACGTTCCTAAGAATGGTCGCGTTTGTTATTTCAAAGGCACGACCAACTCCTGTACCCCGAACACCTGCGCTGACGGCACGGTCTGCGATACGCAGTGTCTCTGCGCTGGCGCTAACGGCGGCACGTATCTGATGGACTATTTCAAACTCAAGGCTGCTGACTGGGTTGATAACGGAGTTCTCTCCACCCCGGTTCAAATGGACGCAGTTCGTTCCCTCGGAAACCAACAATTCGCTCAGCAGTTTGACGACACAACTGCATGGAACAAGAGCATCAACGAACTCCAGTTCAACTTGGGTTCTGAACTCTACGGGGCCGAGTACTTTGTGGATATCTGCTACCGTGGACCACAGATCGAATACTTCCGCGACAACGTTGCGGCTAACTTCTCCCTCTTGGCAGAAACGGGCATCACCGATTTCCTCGCTACGGCTCCAAACCCAGGCGACAACAGCCGCGATGGTTTGATCATCCCTGGCTTGGTTGACGGCAAGAAGTACTCTGAACTCGCGGGCCTCAAAGTCCAAGCGTTCACGGTTTGCGACGTCCAAGGCGAAGGCGGACTCCAGAACGCCACGAACGGAAGCGACCAATACAACACTTCTCAAAACGAGGCTAATTTCTCCCTCGGTGGAAACCAATTCCCGGTTTGGGGAACGGATCGTTTCTTCTCGAGCTCCCAACAGAGCTACGCGACGAACGAGATGACTCTGATCAATAGCTGGATCACCTCGAACTCTTCACACACCCCACGCTTCTGCAAAGTTCGTTACATCTTCAGTGAAACGAACCAATCGTCGAGCTTGCCGCTGTTCCGTAAATGGCAGCGTCACGGTGCCGAAGTTTGCACGACGACGGCAATCGAAGAAGCTACTCCGTAATCTAAACCATCGATTAGATGAAAAAGGAGCGCGCAATGTCGAAAATCATGAAATCTCGACCGGGATTTCTGTTCGCTTGCGCGCTCTTTCTCGTTCTCTTTCACGTATCCGAATCCTCCGCGTGCCAAGTCACCCAAGTGGCACCACGCTTTTACGCGATTTCGCCGGAGTCGCACACCACTCGACAGTACTCGTTCCTCTCGCCGTTCAGGCGTGAGCTCGGAATGGGAGCCGTCGTGCGAGATTGCCAAGACAACTCCGGTAGCTACCTCCAGGTAAATCTGGGAGTGAAGCAAAACAAGCCGCTTTCGACCGCCTCCGACATCGTTCTTGACGGAACGATGGTGAACGATGGTTGCGTCGTCGAAAATGCACAATTTTCCCGCCCTCGAAACTGGCAAGAGCGCGCCAATCGCGCAGCCCAGGCATTTCGAGCGGTTCAAACCTGTTTTCACCTCGATGTCATCGAGCTCACCAAGCAGCCGCTCCAGGTGGCAGCATCGCCCCTCTGCAAGTTGACTCGTCTAGCAGCGCATGAGTACCGACTGGATGGTAGTCACTGTTATTTCAAGCTCAACGGTCGTAGTGAGTTTCTCATTACGCCCGTCATGAACGATGTCTGTTACGATCCGGCATTCTTGCAAGCGAACGGAATCGATCGTCAAGACCTCGATGCTTCGGTGAATTTCTGGGTCGCCGGAGATGCCACGGGAATGAGTCGTCAAGTCGACGCGGTCGGTAAGGCCGAGTATCGTTTCACGCTCGAAGAAAAACGCCGAACTGAGGAACGCCCGATCGGCTGGAGCCCGCTCTGGAGAGCTGAAACCCATTTTGGTGCCATGAAACTCCGCAACCAAGCGGATGGTCAATTCGTTTCGCTCTCATTGCAAGTCGATCGAGGGAAAGCAGAGACCTGCGCCGATCCGACCTGCTCTGATCCGTCTCAGTTTACCGCGCCCGTATCTGCCGAAGTCATTGTTTCGGAAGTGGGTGCTAATGGGCGCGCGGCGAATGTTGTTGCGAATTGGTACTACGGTGCGATTTCGCAGCCGCGCTGGCAAGGGCTGCTCGAAGATCCACTCGAAAAATGGATGGAACCGGGCACGCTCGTTCCGGGCAAGGAATACGAGCTTCGTTATGTTTTTCGTGATCCTCGCGAAGATTTCGAATTGTATCGTTCCGGAATTCCTCAGCGTTTAATCGAGTTGAAATCTCAGATGACCCTGATCCCGGGCTTAGGCGAGTGGACGGGGATTGGGACGTTGCCGGAATCGGGAACGTTTACGGATGTGGGGCAACTCCCGTCGCTGGGGCTCGATAACACCGATATTCAGAGCAATCTGGAACAAGCTCGCCGAGCCCTCGAGAAGCTCGCACCCGAGTTGCCGTTTCCGCCTTATTACGATCAGTGGTGCGAAGGTGCGAGCAATCGCTGCATCAGCCTTGCGCGCCAAGGCTCTCGACCACTGAAACAGATTGTCGTACGATTTTATCTCGAGCCGCATCCCGAAGTCCCGCAGCTCTCGAACGTTCGTTATCGCTCCGTTGAAGAGTCCGATATTTTGGGCAATCGCAAAAACTATCCAACCGTCGTAATGCCAGAGTATCGTTGTACTCCACCGGCTACAGGCCGGCGGTAGATTTTACGCTCTTCGAATCGAGGAGTACTGGCGTACCCCTGTGCCTTCGCGCCGATAGCTGAAGTATTTGAAATTTCCTTGTCCGTCTCGAGTGCATTTCGTGCAGTCTAAAGAGTCTTCGATCAATTCGATTCCCAGCTCCGCACACTCGAACCGAAGCACGGCGTGCAAATCGATATGACGATGAGTCGGGGAGAGGACGTCTCGCGGCATTCGCGGGAACTCGTTCACAAACTGAGCGAGAAGATCTTCGCGGACTTCGAAGCAGCATTTCTGGATCGAAGGTCCCAAGCGTATTCGCCAATTCACCGGCGAGTCGTTCTTAGTTTTTAAAAACTCCGCGAACACGCGGGGATAGTGTGCAAAAACGCCTCGCCATCCGGCGTGCAAGGCCGCGACCGCTCCGCCATCTCGGCGCTCAAGCAGGAGAGGGACGCAATCTGCGGTGACAACGTGGATCGGAGCCAGGCTCTCCGTATAGAGGCCGTCCGTTTCGCCGCAGGATTGTCCAGCGCTCAATACCTCGACGACGGCCGTTTGGTGGACTTGTTTCCACTGGGGTCTTGCGGAGTCGAAATCTCCGGCGAATTCGGGTACGACTTGCGAGGCTCGATTTCCAAACCCGTGAATCACGCTCATATGGACCTTCGGCTCTCACGCACATGAGTGAGGAGATCGCCCATCTGTCCACTGGGTTGCTCCTCGAACAGAAGTCGCTCGCCCGTGATCGGATGAACGAAACCGAGGTGATAGGCGTGTAACATTTGCCCGGTCAGCGCCTTGATTTTCTCTTGCGCGGATTCCGGTAGCAATCGCCACTTGGGTTGCCCCGTTGTTGGGCTACCATACAGCGGGTCGCCTAAAATGGAGTGACCGAGATGGGTGAGGTGAACTCTTACTTGGTGAGTACGCCCAGTTTCGAGTCTTGCCTCGACGAGCGATGCGAATGTGGACTGGATTGTAGGACCGTATTTTTCGAGCACGCGAAAATACGTGACCGCGTTTCGACCGGACTTGGTTTCCACCGACATTCTGATTCGGTCTGACGGGTGGCGGCCGATTTGAGTCTCCAGTTTTTTTTCCTCATTTCCCCAAACCGGTGAGCCGTAAACGAGCGCCAGGTATTTGCGGGTGAGGTCATGTTTCGAAAAAAGCTCCGAGAGTTTACGATGAGCTTCGTCCTGCTTGGCGACCACGAGTATGCCACTGGTATGTTTGTCGAGGCGATGCACGATACCGGGCCGGAGTTCTCCTCCGACGCCAGAAAGATTCTTCAGCTGTGCGAGCAGCGAGTGTACGACGGTCGGTCCCGTGTCCGTTTCGCTTGGGTGCACGGAGATTCCGGTCGGTTTAACGATGACGGCGAGGTGTTCGTCTTCGAAAAGGATTGGGAGGTTCAGTTGGATCGGCTCGAGTGCAAGTGCAACTGCGTTCGGAACCTGAATCTCGATTTGATCGCCGGCCTGTAATCGGGCGGAGGCGCTGAGTGGGGTACCGTTTCGAAGGACGCGTTCCTCCTCGATTAAGGATTGTAGACGCGATCGACTGAGCTTTGGTCCGGGTGGATCGGTCCATTCACCGAGATCGGAATCCAATGCGTCCAGAATGAATCGATCCGCTCGAGCCTTCGGCCCAGCGTCGTCGATGCGCCAATTCCAACGGTTCATACTGCTTTCTTGAAGCGGGCCATATAATACTGGGCGGCCGCATCATGAGGAATTTTGAGGAATTTTGCGTATTGAATGATGAATCCGCGAACGAAGACCGGTGCGGGGAGTTTGTCGAATGCCTCGTCCTCGATCGCTTGTAGGTAGGTTTTTGAAATACGCGTTTGAGTGGAGATGTCATCGAGCGAGTAACGTTTGGTCTCGCGTATTTTCCGTATGGCAGAGCCCGTCCATTCGGTTTCCTGAGATCCTTCGTCTGAAGTCGAAGCGGAAGGGGTAGTGGCAACCGTGGTATCGGCGGCTATCGATTTGGAGTTCTGGGTGCCCGCATTGAGTTCAGAAAGATTCGAGGTAGCAAAGGCGCTCGTTTGTTCTGGAGCATGAACGGCGACGTTCCTCTCGGGAGCTTCAAAGTCGGTCGTTGGAGGATTCAGAAGATCAGATTCGTCTGAGGTATCCATCGGCGGAACTCGGTCGATCGAGACGATCTCATCTCGTTCGATCGGAGCAGTGAATGCATGACGTGCGTCGTAGTCGCGTCTTTTCTCTGCATCGTGAAGAACTTGGTAGGCTTCCTCGATACGTTCCAAAATATCGGAGGACTCGCTCGCTTCATGAAGGCTGTAGAGGGCCAAGTTATCTTTGCGATAAGCGGCTTTGATCCGCAGGTAAGAGTTCTTAATCTCCTGGGCGCTAGCGTCGGACGATACTTCGAGTAAATCGTAGTAGGTCTGATCGCTTCCGAAAATCATAACAAGCTGCTTTTCTGCTCCCCGTGGCTGCGGAGAAGTTGATCGATGAGGCGGTTCACGTTGCCCACCAGTTTAGATTGAGGGAACTCCAGTAGAACTGGACGTTTTCTGCGGATCGCTTGCCATACCGTACTGTCGTAATCGAGGTAACCGAGGTAATCAATATCGATGCCGAAGTACTTTTTGCAGACCGTCTTGACGCTCGAGCCGATTTCGATGTCGGCGTGAGTGCGAACCTGGTTCATGACGAGTTTCGGACGGAATCGCTCGATCTCAGCCTTGAGTTGGGCTGCCATCTCGGGTTTTTGGCGAGAGACGAGTTTAAAGAGGTCCGCCGGACTGCGAACTCCTTGGACGTTTTTGGAGTCTGTCGCAAGTTCAATTAAGTCGTGAATCGGTGCGAGCTTCTTGTTCACGAGCAGGCGACGGAAATAGGCACTCTTGAGGAAGCGGTAGCCGTTTTCGATGGAGGTCGGTTCCGGGAGCATGGTGACGATATTCACATCCGAGAACAGGAAGAAATCGAGCGTATGTCCGGAGGTGCCGGCGCCGAGGTCGAAAATAATGTAGTCGACATCCAGATCACGAACGCTATCGAGGAAACGAAGTTTCTTTTCGTCGTTCAGATTGGCGATGGTGACGGTGTCTTGTGCGCCGCTGATGATTTCCAAATTCGGAAAGCTCGTCGAAGTGATGCAAGAGGAAAGGTGATTGACACGTTCAGCGAAAAAATCGTTCAGCGTCTGGCGTGGAAGTTCTACGCCGAGAGTCGTGTGCAAGTTCGCGCCGCCGAGATCGAGATCGATCGCGAGTGTTTTGTGTCCAGATCTCGAAAGCGCAAGCGCGAGTGAAGAAGAGAGTAAACTCTTGCCCACGCCGCCTTTGCCGCCGCCCACAGCCCAAATTTGTTTCAGACGCCGAGGCGCCGATCCAATACGAGAAGTGGGAAATTCAAAAAGAGTTTTATTGCCGCTCATTTGGACGCTTCCATCCATGGATCGTCTCCGTAAAGTCTCAGCGCTTGGGTTCACAAAACAGCGCAGAGTATTATAGATAGGATCACAAGTTCGGTTTAAAGCCGTCAAGCCTGATTCCCTAAAAATCTCCTTTATTTATGCTCTTTTCCTAAAAAGGTGGAGGGGTAAAATTGACGCTCGGTAAAAAATGCCCAATACCGCCCTTGGGAACGGTCCTTTTTGTGGATCTGATCTCGCGCGACAGACCTCCGCTCGGCGGATTTTTATTTTAAGCCATCCTGGTCTAAAACCCTTTGGGCGCGTGTCCGCACAGTTTTTAATTGAACACTCGGGTCTTTTACCCCTTAATATGGGGCTTCATGCAATCAACGGCTACAGAGGCGATTCAGCTGAAGCCGAGACACGATCTGCACCTTGCCCGAAAGATCTGGCACTGTGGAATGGGTCTCGCGATGATGGCGATCTACTTATATTTGTTCAACCGTTCCCAGGCGATGATTTGGCTGGGCACTGCACTCTTCTTTAATCTGGGCATGGAGCTGGGGCGGCTGAAGAACCCGGCCCTGAATGCGCAGATGATGAAGGCGTGGGGCGGGATTATGCGCGAATGCGAAGTGAATCGCGTTTCGGGAATCCCTTACTATGTAGGCGCGACGCTGATTTCGATCATGATTTTCCCGAAGCCGATCGCGATTTTAAGCGTTCTATGCCTTGCGGTAGGCGACCCGATCGCGTCGCTGTTTGGAATTCAGTTCGGAGACAAAAGCATTCGTTTTTCCAACGGCAAATCCCTGATTGGTACGGCTGCAGGGGTAGTGGCCTGTTCCCTGAGTATTGCGGCCGCGCTCGTTTTGTTTGAGCGATACGGCATGCTCTCGCTCAGTCGGGACCATTTTTTGGTGATCAGCGCGATCGGCGGACTTGCCGGTGGGGCAGCGGAGCTGACGCCCATGGAAGTGGATGATAATTTCGCGATCCCGGTCATCTCGGGTTTTGCCCTCTGGCTCGCTTTTATCCTACTTGGGGTTCAGCTGCTTCAACCCACCGTGTAAAAAGGTGAGTCGACTGTCCACAATGTGGACTGCGGTTTTGGCTAAAATTTAATTATTTCAATGATTTGACGCATTCCGCATCGTGGTATGTCATTTGCTACCTAGTCCTATCAGATGGGACGAAGTGCTATGAACCTGCCATTATTGCCACGGTTGAGCATCAAAGGTGTCGGACTTGGGGTCGGACTGGCCCTGGTGAGCCTTTTAGCGCCCGTTCAGAGCGCTTTGGCGCTCAGTATGAAGACAAGTGCCCAAACGCGCACTGCGGCTTATACCGTGCCCGTAAACGAGAGCTACCTGAACGATACCCAGAATTACAAAGAAGAGTCCCTATCGGACGAAATTTTCGATGCTCGCGAAAGTCAGTCCATGCAGTACGACTACCGCATGCGCCAGTACCAGATCGACCGCAACGCCAGTTACGGGACCATGGACGCTCATGAGAAGCGCCAACAAGAAGAGTCGATGAAAAGCTACTCTCAGAGCGTCGTCGACTCGATTGGAAAAAGTTACATGAAGCGGAGCCTGAACCGTTGGAAGAAACAGGCGATCGAAATGACCCGTTCGTTCCGTGAGCCGCTAGCGGTTGGATTTCTCGTCGCTTCGACGCTCTCCGGTCGCGAAATGAAAGTTCGCGTGGCTCGTGATGTCTATCTCAGGAGCCGCACGCGTGTTCAAGATGGTTCGGCGCAAGTCGGATTGCAGCTTCCGGGAGTGAGTACCCAGCTCGCCTATCACCAGCCGGGCGCCGACTCCAAAGTCTCCGCTCAGGTCTCCAAACAACTCTCGGATCGTTGGTCCGCCGTGTACGATACGGCTTCCAAGGGAACCTGGAGATTGAATTACGGCGTGTCGTTTTAAGTTTAGGAAAATCGAACTTATATTCTGAGCTTGCCGATCTCGATTTACGTCATCGATCCCCAAAAATCCCCGATTCTATGCCCGATCTATTTGAGAACTGGTGATCACCTCGTGATCACTGGTGTCTGATTCTATAACGTCCCGAATGCATCACGGGCTGTTTCATCAATCATGAGATGCTTCAGTTTTTTCAGGGCAGGATTTAAGAAAGTGTTGTTTCTCATTTAATTGTAAGTATATTTCTTCTGTGTAATTAATTACGATGACGTTTCGCTGAAGAAGAAGCTGCAGAATGAGCTTGAATGCTCGGATTGAATAGTCGTCTTGATGGCTGAAATGATTTTAAAAAAGGAAGTAGTTATGTTTAAGAAGATTTTGTTGTTGTCCGCATTGCTCTCGACGACGTCCGCATTTTCCACGGAAATGAAGTTTGTCTGTAGTGCTTTCCTAAAGGCCGGCACTGGCGAGTATATTTCTTTAGTGGCGACCGCCAACACAAGAGATACAGCATACAAAAAACTTTTAGCTCTTGTAAAAACTCACGAGAATAAAGCTACCTTTTTCACGCCAGTTGTACAGGTGGGCGACAACTATTTGCTGGCGACAGTTGTAAATGCTTGTGCCGAAAACCTTTAGTGAATCAGAACGACAAGTCGCAAATTAAGCTCTGTGTTCTTGTGAAATCTGTATTGATATTTTTCTTTTGCGTTTCGTATTAGAGGATATTTTTCTGATTCGTCACGCTTTGACTATGTTCCGTCGAATGGTCATAAAAGTCTCGCTTGTCGACCGATTGTAAACTTAATTAAATCATAGAGCTAAACTGATCTTTAATTGAAGGAAGTGGTTCTATGAAAAATTTATTGGTCGTAATGATGGCCTTGGTTTCGGTCGTAGCCTCTGCTGAAGTTGAGCCTAATCAAAGATGCGCAGGCGTAAATGACTATAATCAGCTCGTTGAGACGGCAATTTACGTTGGAAAAAAAGTTGATGGGAAATTTTCTGAAGCAACGCTAGCGATTAGTTTAGGTGGCGTAGCTCAGCCAGAAATTTACGGCGTGATTACAAATGAGTCGGATTTGATGAATGCAAGAATGTTTAAGAATAACAACGATACTCTGAGATACCTAACTACGGGACTATTAATGGACGCGAATTCATATCGCTTAAGATTGAATATGAAATGCGGCAAATTTAGGTTTTAATTTCGCTATAATTCCCATCATTAGCCAGTGATGAAAAGGTCCGTTACCTAGTCGGTGACGGACCTTTTAGTTTTAACGCTCAAACTCCGCAAGTGTCGCACCCGCTCCGCCATCGACAATTCCTGACATTGCCCGTGAAAGCAGTCTACACAGTACGACCACTGTACGCGTATTCAAGACGATCGGCCCAAATCGCGTTGCTAGTCTGTCGTTTACAATACGGCTTACAGAGGGACCTGGAGAATGAATGAGGGAGAGTCTTTTAGTAGCTCATTTTTTCAGCACTTGGTCCCAGGTGTGGATTAGTCTGATTGTGTTTCAATCTGATTCATCTTCTTTAAAATGAGATACACTGATGCTATGTAATTCCGATGTTCATACGTCCCATGTCGCGTTTGATCGCGGTCGTTGTTGGTTTCAGCGTAGGTTCGACATTCGCGTTTAGTGCAGAGTCTAGTGCCTTTTGTGAGGCGATTGGAAAACACGGCAAATATACGCATTTCAAGTGCTCCGCCTATTTAATTCCCATCGCGGATCAAGGGGCCCTGTCCAGGGAGTGCTGCCATTGCCCGAACGTGTTGGAGTATCTGAAATTAAAAGGTGTATCCAACGATTGTGTGGGGCGAGTTTCGTTGCCACCGCCACCAAAAGTTCCGGATGCGCAGAGAGTGGCAGTTCGGGATGAGATTACTGAGTTGAAACCCATCCTGCGTTTAACAACCCAGCAAAAAGACTTTGCACTTCCGACGACGTTGGTGCGCAAACTAAAATCAATTCCTGCTTCGCCTCGATGTGGTTGCCCACGCGGATTCACCGAGAAAACGAATTCTCGAGGAAAAACTTACTGTAGCTCTGAGCGCACCGTGGAGCCGATCGTGAAACCCGTGCGCGTCGATTTCATTCAAGGTGATAGCGACCGTTCTTACTATCAGGACGTTCAATACCTCGACCATCGAAACACGACGGAGGCATTTTCGGCGCTGCCCACCGGAGACGGTGAGGTTCAATTCAAGTCGACATCAAATCGGATAAAAATTACCAAGAGAAAACTCGATGTGGCTCGTTGGCGAGAACGGTCCACGGCCTCAAATATGCTGATCAAGGGACCGGAGGTCAACACGTGGTATACCAAGGCCGCATGTATCAAGACGGGGCGTATCCGGGACTATGTCGTTCACTTGAGTGCAGACAATGAGTGGGCCCTGAAGATTGATGGCGTCAAGATTGGTAATTGTAACTCCTCGTGTTTCTTGGATGGTTGGTTCGTGAATATCAAACTCGATGAAGGTGAGCATTGGGTTGAGTTCAAATTCAGAAATCTAGACGAAGGTAGCCCTGGTATGATGTTTCTCGATGTATTCGAGAACAGCATTGATCAGCTGGAGAAGGTGAGTGATTTTTCAAAACTGAAGATCCTCTACAGCACAGGCAATTCGAAGAATCGATTCTTTGACTATCAGGGAGAGGTTTGCCCCGACGGTTACGCATACGACCCATGCAAAACCCGCAAGTGCCGTAAGATCGTGAACGTTGCGTGCAAATTTCCGAAGTCCGCAGGTTTAAAATGAATTCGCGTCAGTGCTTGAACTGGGGGCTCGCGTCCTCATGGCGAATTTTGGTTGGGTTAAGCATGCTCGCGAACTTCGGCTCAAGCCTTGCGACTGCTTGCGAGCTAGTGGGGAGGCACGGGACCAATATCGGCTATCGATGCGGTGCCGCGATCGTGCCACTGGGAAATCTTTCGGGACTCGAGGCCGAGTGTTGCCATTGCCCAAACGTGCTCGACTACCTCCAGTCCGAAGGTGTGGCATATCCTTGCGGTGATCGAGATAGACCACCCGTGGAACCGGTTCCGACGATTACCGAGTTCGAACCGTCGCGCATGGTTGCTCCAGGGAATTCTGCGCCGGTCTTTTTCGATGAAGCGCCGTTGCCGAGCGAAGTCGTCGAATCATCGCAGCTAGCTTCGGTCACTCCGAAAATCCCACCACCGCCGATTTGCAAATGTCCGAAGGGCTACAAGGTTCGGAACGGGTTACGTGGTCAGCAGTATTGTAGCTCAGAAGAGTTTCTTGATCCGATTGCAGAGCCAAAGCGAGTGGAGGTTTTGGCGGGCGACTACAACAAGTCTTACTATTTGAACGCCAAGTATTTAGATCTGCGGGATGCGACGGATGCGTTTTCGGTCTTTCAGTACAGGAACGGTGGTTATCAGGCGACTTCGAGCGACCCACAGCTCAAACCTTCAATCCTAGAACTCGACCTGAATTGGTGGCGCACGCGATCCTTAAATCGTCAAATGACCATGAAGGGTCCAAATGAAAACGTTTGGTACACCAAGGTCGCATGCCTCAGCAGCCCTAAGACTCTGGACTACCTCATCCATCTGAGCGCTGATAACGATTGGATCATCTATGTAGACGGAGAAAAAATAGCGAATTGCTCTGAGTTTTGCCACAAGTCGGGATGGTTCACGAACGTTCGATTGGGTGTTGGTAAACATTGGGTAGAGGTTCGCTACCAGAATAGAAATCATGGTAGCGCCGGGATGATGTATTTTGAAATCTTCTTGAATAAGTTACGCGATATTGAGATCGCCCAAGCACCTTCTGATCTGAGGTCCGTCTTTAGTACCGCCGATCAGAAGAGCCGTTTCTGGGACTATCAGGGGCAAGTGTGCCCGGACGGCTACGCGTTTGATGCATGTGAGACGCGTAAGTGCCGCAAAACGGTGAACGTGGCCTGCCGTTATCGATGAGGCGGCTGCCGAAATCGCTTTTCTTGCGAGCGGTAGGTTCTGGCGCATTTCCGTCTAAAAAGCAGGATGCGTTTTTTCGCGGTAAGCGAAAAATTTTAGGAGCCTAGGACGCCGGCAGGAAATGCGCCTGAAACTACCGCTCAAACTCCACCCGAGTCGCACCCGCGCCGCCGGCACCCAAGCCGCCATCGACGATGGCCTTAATGTAGGGGAGTGACTTGAGGATCTTGCGGGAGCCCTCGCGAAGCGCCCCGGACCCGAGACCGTGCACGATCGTCACTTCGACGAGCCCTGAACGGAACGCTTGATCGATGTAGCTTTCGAGTTCTGACATCGCATCATCGTGACGTTTGCCACGTAGATCGATTTGGTTTGGAACTACGGGAGAATTGTCCAAGATGCGTTCGGCTTTTTTCTTGGCGCGTTCGGCGGCTTTTGAGGCCTCCGAAAATGCTGATTTCTCGGTCGTCGAAGGTAGATCGATCTCGTGCTTGGAGAGAACAACTTGGATCAGTCCGAGCTGGATTTTGACCTGCTCGCCTTTGACCTCGAGGATCTTGCCCATGCTTTTCCATTTAGGAACGCGCACGAGATCACCCGTCTTGAAGGTAGGAGCCACCGAGCTCGCCTCGGTCGAAGGTTCCATGAGTTCAGCGACGTTCGGCGCCTCTTCGCGGATCGTCTGATCGATCCGGTTCAGAGAGTCGCGGAAAAAATCATTCAGTGCGCTGCGGTTCTCATCGACCGCTTTGTGAGATTTGGCCTGGTTGAGACTTCGGACCTGCGCGCGAACCTCGTCCTGCGCTTGATCGAGGATCTGGCGCAATCGGGAGCGGGTTTTAGCTAAGACCTCTCCCATGTTCTGTTTCTGGGTCGATTCCCATTCACGTTTCATTTGTTCGGCTTCATCACGGAGACGAGAAGCTTCGCGGCGGAGTTTTTCCGTTTGATCGGACTCTGTCTCCATTCGGGAGAGCACCGATTCGAATCGATGATGTTCATCCGAGAGAAATTTACGTGCGAGGCTCAATACCTCGGCAGGTAAGCCCAGCCGCTCGGCTGTTTCGAGCGCACGGGATCGTCCAACGACACCGTACTTGAGGCGAAACGTCGGAGCACGTGAGGATTCGTTGAACTCCATGCCGGCGTTCAAGATGCGTTTGTCCTCGAGGGCTGCGGCCTTGAGCATCGGATCGTGCGTGGTTGCGACGACGAGGGACCCGCGGTTCATCACGGTCTCTAAGAACGCTCGCCCCAGAGCGGCGCCTTCGGAGGGATCGGTCGCCGAGTTGAGCTCGTCCAACAAAACGAGACTCGCAGGACCGGTTCCGTCGAGAATATTTTTAAAGCGCTTAATGTGACCTGAGAAGCTTGATAGATGTTCCTCGATCGACTGCGGGTCGCCTAAGTCGACGAAGAGCGATTCGAAAAATGGAACGGTCTGCGCCTCGTCTCCGGGGAACAAGAAACCCGTGCGCGCGAATATTCCCGCAATTCCCAAGGTTTTTAGGAAAACGGTTTTACCGCCCGTGTTCGGACCGGTTAGCAGCAACGTTCGGTGTGGAGGCTCGAGATCGAGATCGTTTTTGATGATCGACTCTGGCGCCATGGACCACCAGAGGAGCGGGTGCGCGGCTTGGCGAATGCGGAATCTGCCTTGGTTGTTCAGGATCAGTTTCTTGCCCGCATACACTTGCGAAATTTTTGCTTTGGCTCGGACTTGGTCCCAGTAGCCAATCGTGAGCGCGCCGTTTTCGATATCAATGGCGTGCGGACGCAGGAGCTTCGAGAGTTCTTCTAGGATTTGATAGAGCTCATCTTGCCGATCGTTCTCTGCTTTTCGGAGCTGGTTGTTCAGGTCGCCGACTTCGCGCGGTTCGATGAACACCGTTTGCCGTGTGGAGGAGCTGCCGTAGATGGTGCCTTCGACATGTGATTGCTGGCTAACCTTGACTGGGATGACGTAACGACCGTCATGCACGTCCGTGAAGTTCTCTTGGAGGAGTCCCTTCTCGGAGTAGTTTTTCATCACTTGCTCAAGTCGTTCGGAGATCTGCACCTTGAGTATGCGGATCGCTTGAGAAAGGGATTTCAGGCGTGGAGTCGCGTCCTCGCGAATTCGACCGGTGTTATCCACCTTGCGGTCGAGCTCCTTGAGAAGCTGCCAGAGCGAAGGGAGTTGCGAGAGTGCGCGGCGAAAATGCTCGCCTGGAATGGCGTCCTGCGGAGTTTCTGCCCAGGAGTCGATTGCGAAAATCCAGCCACGAAGGGTGGCCAGACCGTCTTCGCTGAGCACGGCGCCTTTGCTGAGCGCTTCGAGGTTTTCGAGCGGCGAGGGAAGGTCCCGCAGTGGACCCCAGAGCTGATCGCGATCCACCAGTGGAAGGAGTTCGTAGGTTTCTTGCTGATATTGGGTGGCGACCTCAATCGTGGCGGCCCAAGACTCTGGATCGGTCGCGCTTTCGAGCGCGTCGAAGCCGAGCTCGCTTAAGCAGAGCTCGGAAGTCAAGTCGACGATTTTTTGCATTTCTAGGCGTGAAAGCAGGTCGTTCATCTGCTCTATCTGTATCATATTTGCGGGTGTAGCGGCGCTTTTTGCTCAGGCATGTGCTAAGTTTCGAAGGGATTAGCCATGAAGACTTCGTTCGAAATCCTCTTTGAGGAACTCAATCAAACCTATTTTTCGGGAGACCTCCCGCGGATCGGGATCACCTGGAACTCGCGGTTACGGTCTTCTGCCGGACGATTTTTTCCAGGAAGTCGCAAATGGATTCGTGACTATCCTCCTCGAATCGAGGTCGCATCCTATCTTCTGGGCGAGACTGAGGCCGAGAAGCTCGTTCGAGATACGCTCGCCCATGAGATGATCCACTATTGGCTCTGGCACCGAAAACGGCCTTACGGGCACACCCCGGAGTTTCACGCCAAGCTCAAGGAAGTTGGTGGACCACGCTACAATCCAGTCCCAAAACAACGCCCGCACAAATACATTTACCGCTGCCCGGGGTGTTCAAAAGAGTTCAAAGCACGCCGGCGCCTCAAGTCTCTCGCTTGTTTATCGTGCTGCAAGCAGCATGCGGGCGGAAAATTTGATGCCCGGTTTAAGCTCTACTTGGAAACAGAGATTGAAACTTCCCGAAAGCCTCTTTTAGAGACTCCGTGCCTTGGAACTTCTGAATCAGGAAAAAAAGCGACGTAATCGCCAGGGCATGGGTGAATTGCCCGTTTTTCATCATCTCGATGAGCTCTTCGAGGGTTTTTTCTTCGGCAATGATTTCTTCGGTTGGATCGAGTGACGGTGGGCGTACTTTTTTAACCGGACCGACGAGCAGCGAGTGGAGCTGGTTATCTTGGAGGGCTGGATTGGGATGCGAAGTGCCGAGATGGAGTAAGGTGGCATTTGGGACCGGTTCGTAACCGGTCTCCTCGACGAGTTCCCGGAGCGCCGTGCGTTCGCTGTTGCCGTCCATCGGGTCGACGACCCCGGCTGGGAATTCATAGGTGAGGCTCATCGTTCCAGCGCGAAACTGTCTCACAACGACGATCTTACCTTCATCGGTGACCGGTATGACATTGCACCAGTCCTGAGACCGAAAGACGTAGAAGCGATGAGGCTCGTCAGTGGCCGACGGGTGAGCCCTTTCGCAGAGTCTCTCGACGATCTGCACATACGGAAAATCCAGGAATACTTTTTCTTCCAAACATTTCCACGGTTCCATATGAAAGATGATAAAAGAGGATTATCCGAAAGGGAATGAACTATGAGTCTGCGACACCATTGGACGAAGTTTTTCGGCGTTTTCGCCGTCGTAGTCATCAGCACCTGGGGGGTAGTTTTGAGTGCGTCTGCGTTTGCGGCCAAATCGAACAAGCCTGATGTTCAGATTTGGGTTTCGATTAGCGATGGAGCACTCAGTTGCGACGATGGCACCGGTGGTCGCAAGCTTGCGGATAGCGAAGCTCTCCTAAAAAAAGCCAAAGTAACTCAAGTCCTCGACCGCAAAGATGGTTCTGATGGCAAAGAAATGCACGCCCAGATGTGCGGCATCCCGAAGGGTAAGGAACACCACTTTCTCATCTACAAAAAAGACCTGAAAAAAGCTGAAAGCGCTGGTTTCAAGGAAATCCCAGGTGCCGGCTCATCGACCCTGAATCAGCATTGAACGCAGTGGATGCCCGCCAGAATAAAAAAATGCGCTCTTCTTTTTCTAGAAGAGCGCACGTTTGATGGCTTTAGACCTCGTCCAAAAATCTACTTGCTGTAACGATTGCAATCCGGTGCGTTTGACGATTCTTGCATCAAGGATCGACCTTGATACTGGATGTCTTTGATTCGGTTGATCGAAAAGAATGAGAGTCTCTCGATACGTAAATAGAGCTTGTCGTTAGTCAGTGGTTCGAAATAGATCGTGCCTGGCAAGAAGTTGCCAATGCTGACCAAACGATCCAGTAGGTCGCGATTGGTTGGACTGACGTCCATAGATAAACTCGAGCCGTCCATAAAATCGATCGCGATGTGGCCTTGAACCTGGTCGCGATAGCGTTCACACGCAGCCAAACCTAATTTCTGGTCGACGATACCGAGGCTCAAGAACTCTGCATAGCGACCGGGATAAACTTCGGCCCAATAGTAGCTGTAGTTCGTATTGAGTCGTGGATCGCCGATATTCAATGGTTTGTATCGGACGGCTTTGACCTGTTTGAGGTTTCCAGAAATAGAAGGTGGCAATGGGCGCACATCTCCGCCGCCTCCTCCGGTTTTCTCTTGGTCTGGGGCGACAGGATCTGGAACCGCCGGTCCGGAAACTATTTGATCCGGCGTCACTCCAGTGTCTGTGTTGTCAGATGGTACAGGCGGTGTGACCGGCTCTGGTCGAGCATTTTCGCGGTAGTTCATTTCGGCGAACGATCTGACCACACCATTGCAATCAATCCTCTGTGCCAGGTTATCGATGATACAATCGGCGAGTGAATTTGTATCTGCCGGGTTTGATGGTGCATGGTCTGAATTCGCAAGAGGCGCGACGGGTGAGGATTGCGCAGATTCACTGTAACCGAGCTCGGCAAATGATTTGACGACGCCGTTACAATCAATGCGTTGGAAAAGGTTATCGATCGTGCAACCAGAGAAATCCTGCGCGAGTGCAGTAGTTCCTAAAGACATTGAAGCGATGAAGGTGGCAATAGCGACGTTCTGTTTCATGATTCCCCCGAATCGTAATCTCGTTTGATACTAGTTAAAGCGAGAGCCGTGCCAGAGCGGGTGAGGTCATTTCCTTTTGAAATCGAATGGCGTCGACTTTGACGGATGTATGCGCTTTGGACGGTGCATGAAACGTGTACGGCGTGTTTGCGCGTGACTGGAACCTGAATAGATGTCGCAGATGACACAGAGTTGGAGACTCGCTCTCTCTATCTCTCTATCTCTCTATCTCTCTATCTCTCTATCTCTCTATCTCTCTATCTCTCTATCTCTCTATCTCTCTATCTCTCTA
>JAIXQO010000005.1 GCA_027485695.1 Pseudomonadota bacterium | reverse complement strand
TTTTGCGTCTAAAACCTGTTGTCATCCGGACCCGGAGCAGGTAAATACAGTGACTCTTCGTCAAGATGCGGATCCGTAGCTCAGTTGGATTAGAGCGCCACACTACGGATGTGGAGGTCCCAGGTTCGAGCCCTGGCGGATCCGCCATTTAAAGTCGAAAGAACAAACACAAAAAAAGCCTGGAGCGAAAGCGACCAGGCTTTTTTGTTTTTCAAACACCACAATCCTCACAAGAAAATACACGAGAACCAGGGACTGATTTTACCGCACAGGAATTTCCTTTCGTATATTTTACATATCTATTATTTACTATTGACGGAAGTTTGCATTTATTAGAATATCCCGATCGTCCAAAGACCAAAGATTATTAACTGTTCAGTGTTTGATTCGTCATTCCTCATAAATGGGAATTCGATGCACTGGACGATTGAGGAGAAATTGAACGTGATAGCAAAAATATTGACTGGAATGTTGATTTTCACGAGCTCTATTTCGAGCGGCTTCGCATCGGAATCGAATAGTTCCGGCGGCAAGTTCGTTCGTGTTCAAATGAATCAGATCAGCTTTTGGAACGATCGGAATTCTGCATCTGATCTCCGTGATCGCCTAGAGAGAGTACTTACCGACATCGATTGTTTGCCAAGAGTCTCTATCGAAGCAAAAGTAAAAACCTACTTACTCTTCTCTAGCGATACACAATACTTTCTGGATGCCTCCGCAACCTGCCCTGTTTCGCACAAAGTTGAAGTTCGTGCAGACGGTAACGGATGGACTGGACCAAAAAACGTGAAAATATACGTTGATGGTCGCCTAAAATAGGCTTGAGCTACTTCACAGAGCGTGGCGCAAAGCTGAAATCAGTCTCAAAGAAAATTTCGGTCCATGATTGCTCGAACCCATTCATTCGATTTCGGCTTCATTGAAGTGGTCACCCGAAACAATATTTTTTCGATTAAATAGAGGTCATTGTGGCATTCAATAAAGTTCGATTTACAGCAATCTATTCCGCTCTATTGATGGCGCAGTGTTTTGCCCCGGTCCAAGCGAACTGCCAGTTCATCGACCGCAGAGACCTGTATCAACAGCAAGTGGCGATCACTGCCGCTTATAACTCCATTCTCAAAGAACTCACCCCAGGTAGAATTCTAGACCGCTACCACGCAGAAAAAAATGGAGTTGAGATTAAGTTAGAAATCGACAGACTCAACATCGCGCTAAAAAATTTTAAAGCAGACATTGAGAAGAATATTTCGACTGAGCGAAAGTCTGCTCCAAAGATCGACGCAAAAGAGTTGGCAAATCAACGTGCTATCGCGATCTTTTTTAATCAAACACTTTCGAGACTACAGAATACCCAGGTGGTGTTTGATCAGGATAGTTTTATGGGTGGTTTTGCGTCCTCTGAGCAACCTTTTGCTCAAGGCGTGGCCCCAGTCGTATTGACATCATTTGATTACACGCGTGGATTTAAGGTGGAATGTCGCTCAGATCATAAATCAGGGCTGCAGGTGCATCGAAATCGTTTGACGGGGTTAATCACTTGGCACTCAAATTATAAAAGCGGTGTCGCCATATCTGGAGAGAATGCGCGGGGTGAGCCGATCATTCAGTCAGAATACAAAGTGGGCTTAAATTCCGTCTATGACTATCGTTTAAAAAAATGGGTTACCGCGAAAGGTTCGTACAAGACCCCCGTCGGCATCGTCTATAATCCGAGAATTCAGTCTACTGAAACGCATATGGGTGAAAATAAGACGGGTATCGCGGGAGTCTACAATCCCCTCACTCAAGAGGTGGAGTGGAAATCTGAGTACAAAGCAGGTGTAGCTGGGTATTTCGACTACTCCGAAAAGAAAGTGATTTGGAAAATCGAGAATAAATCCGGCGTAGCCTGTATTTGGCGAGATCCGAACGGAGTGTTTTTTACATCAGCCGGTTTCGGAAGTGATTACGGCGATGATGAAGATAGTAGTAGTAAGAAAAAGAAGTACTATTGAAACTTGTTTACTATTGAATGTGGGGCTTACTTTCGAGCATTTGTATTTCCCCAGTTTTCTAGTGCGCGAACTACGGGTGTAAGCGTCGTTCCGAAATCACTGAGCGAATATTCCACGCGCGGAGGAACTTCGGCGAATACCTTGCGGATGACTACGCCGTCTTTTTCGAGTTCTCGCAGTTGTTTGGTCAGCATCCTTTGAGTCACCTCCGGAAGTTTTTTCCGGAGTTCTCCGAATCGCAGGACTTTTGTTTTGATCAGGTGATAGAGGATGACGCCTTTCCATTTTCCACCGATCAATTCCAATCCAGCCTCCACCGGGCAGCCCTCAGCGCAAAAGTGATTCTTTCGTTTAGCCATGGGCGTTCAATAGTACCCTTTTATGTACTAGTCACATAAAATGTGCGTACTTGTACTAAACGCGCTCCGGTACTAGTAGTTCATGGGATGAAGACAATCACTTACGATAAAGCCCATTCGATCGATCAATTCTCGCTTCAGATCCGGGACCTACCCATGCCTGAGCTAGGGGCTCTCGATCTCTTGATTCAGGTAAAATCGGCTGGCTTCAATCCGGTCGACTATAAAATTCGGAGTTTTAGAGACGCCGATTCAAAAAACTTAGGTGTCTTGGGCTGGGACGCTTCAGGGGTTGTCGAAAAAATAGGAGACCATGTAACTGGCTTCAAAGTCGGCGACGCCGTTTTCTACGCAGGTGATTTAAATCGACCAGGAGCCTACGCTGAATACCAGGCTGTTGATTCTCGTTTGGTTTCAGTGATGCCTCGGTCATTGGACTATGCACAAGCGGCGGCGATACCGCTCACCGCGATCACGGCCTATGAGGCGCTCATTCTCCAGCGAACGACTCAGTATACAGCGGCAACGAAGGTTCTCGTTATTGGCGGTGCTGGCGGAGTGGGATCCATGGCGATTCAGCTTCTGAAGCAACTCACTCCGGCCACCGTGATTGCGAGCGCTTCTCGTCGAGAATCTGCCGAGTGGTGTAAGTCCCTCGGTGCGGATCACTTGCTCGATCATTCGAATGACTTACAAGAAGAGTTACGAAAAATCGGCTTAGAAGATGTAGATTTCGTTTTCTGCACTACGCAAAGTGATCAATACTACGATGTTTTCCAGAAGATTATCCGACCTTTTGGTCATCTTTGTCTGATTGATGACCCGGATACGTTTGAACTCAGTCCATTCAAGTTGAAATCGATCAGCGTGAACTTTGAGTTTATGTTTACGCGGTCCATGTTTGATCACGAGCCAGAGGTTCAAGGGCGTGCACTCACACATGTTGCCCAGCTCATCGATGAGAAGAAAATCCGGACGACTCTGAATCGAAAATTCAAAGGTTTGATTCCGAATAATGTCCTGGAGGCACATTCACTGTTGGAATCCGGAAAAAGTATCGGAAAAATGGTGATGGAGTTTTAAGTGAATATTCGAATGAGAATGTAAACGATTGTCAGATGATCTAAAATTGATCTGAGATCATATCAATTGCAGTTGAGCATGAAGGTCTATAGCGATGAAAATAGATAAAGTTGAGCTCATAGAAAATTTGGAACGACTGAGTTTCGAACTGCTACAACTTCTTGAAGAGTCGGAAACTGTAAGAACTGATCGGTGGATCAGGATTTGCTCAAATACGCCCATTGCACTGTTTAATGGAGTTTTCAATTTTAGATGTGGATCAGACCAGGCACGAGACGAACTTAAGAAGCATATCGACTACTTTGGGCAGAAAAAGCTGCCATTTACTCTTCATCTAAGTGATGCAAGCGAGCCCAAGGAAATCGATAGATTGTTGTTGGAATTAGGTTTTAAGCCGAACCCAAAAAGCACTGCGTTTGAAATCGACCTGGAAACGATTCAACTACCGACGTCGGATTCCAGCAAACCGAAAATAAAACGAGTTACGAATGGAAGCGAGCTAGACGACTATATCCGAGTTTTTATCGAAGGATTTTCGTTGCCTCCAGAGATTGCGACAGTTTTTAAGAAAGTCTTAGATAGAAGTGGTTACGACGAAGGCGCCCAGTTGCAGAGTTTTGTCATGTATGAAGATCAAGTTCCGGTCGCCATTGGATCCATTCTCAGGAACAGACGTTCGAATGGGAAACCCGGATTTAGTGCTGATATGGATGATCGTTACTGCACAATGATTAATCTGGCAGTGAGTCCTAGCTATAGAAGTAAGGGCTTGGGGATCGTCATGGCCAAGGAGTTGGTTAGAATGGCACGTTTATACGGTTGCACCATGTTGGGTACCACCGGAACTCCCGAAGGTATGCATGTCTATCGAAAGGCGCATCCCCTTGTTGTTGGACAGGCTCAAAGGTGGACCATGGAATTATAGTAGGGGGCGTTTCTGAAGTTGATGGTGTTGGAGATTCTCATTCGGAGTTTAAGAAGGCGATTCCTTCGGCAGATTGAAAGTTTTTTCGAACGTTCCTTTAGATGAAGATAATGTGTTGATCGAAAGTTTCGAGAATCAGCCGATTATTGATTGAGCGAAGCTAAAACTGTCAGAAACTCTAACTGGGAGAGTTAGGGCAATCCATTTGGTAGACAGAAGTCTGCCTGATTGTCCTCGCTTTTGTAAGCAACCTTAGTCTAGTAGCCGTCAAATCCCGATCTCTGTTTCTCCTATTCTATTTTTGTAACAGACCTAAAAACCCACTCATGAGGTCACGAGTTTCCGTCTGTCATCTGAGGACAAAGGCGACCTTCTGCAAGTGATTGCGCTCCTAACTCAAGTCACAGCCTACAAGATTACAAGCACTTAATGCGTCGCGACTATCATCACAGCGATGAAATAGTTTTTATTTTAAATTTAGACGCCTTGCGTTTCGGTAAATTTTTCTTATCTAAGGTGAGCTTACTTATTACCGAGTAATTCTCATGTCCGAAAATTCCATAAAAAGAAAACCTGTTCTCAATCTCAAGTCCGGAAAAATCATCGAATGTCGTGGAGCCATTTGGCGAGTACTTCGCGAACAGGACGGCTTCTATGAGTTGGAGCTCATCAAGCAAGACGGAAATTTTGCTGAGACCCCGGTAAGAGTTTGGGCTCTGCCTGAGTTGGAGCGGGATAGTATTCGGTTGATCGAAGAAGATGATTGCTTGCACCCAGCCCCCGAATCCTCGCAGATCCAAGATGGGAAACTGTTTCGCCCAACTCTAGCTGCACATCGAGCGCGTACCATTCATATCGATGAGCGAGCCAAAGATGCAACGACCGCTATGAGCTGCGCGATCGATCACAAGGCTTGGCAGTTCGAGCCTTGGCGGAGAATCGTAGATGTTCTACCGTTTCCGAGGCTGCTGATCGCCGACGATGTTGGATTAGGAAAAACCACAGAAGCAGCGATTATTCTGGCCGAGCTTGCTCGTCGTAGGCGTGCGGACCGGGTCATGATCATCGCGCCACAGCACTTGTGCGAGAAGTGGCAAGACGAACTCTACAATCGGTTTGGATTGGCATTTGAGGTTTTTACGCGTGCGACGCGGGAGCGGCTGGCAGACCGAGGCGTAGCGAATCCATGGGAGGTGGTCGAGCGGGTCATTGTTTCTCGTGACTTCGTGAAACGTTGGGAAAATTTCAAGCCACTCTCACAAGTTACCTGGGACATGGTGGTGATTGACGAATGTCACCATTTCGTCCGAGATGACTCCGGATTTAGTACTCGTTTGCGTGATTTCGCCGAGAAAATCGCACTCAAGAGCCCTGGTCTTCTACTTCTATCTGCAACGCCATTTACCGGTAGCAAGGATGAATTCAAGAGTTTGATCAGCTTACTTGATCCTAAGTTTTCAGGCTCTGGTTCCCATTGGAAATCAACGAGCGAGTTCATGGTCCGCCGCCTCAAGAAACACGTAAAAAACGACGGAGAAGAATTCCCAGAGCGAAAACTAGAGACGATCCGAATCAGCTCAGACGACCTCTCCAAATCCGAGGAGGAGTGTTTTAGAGCAGTCCACGAAGTCCTCACGCTACAAACCCAAAATACATCTGGTGCGGAATCTTGGAGACACCTCCAGGTTGAAACGCTCCGTAAGCGTTTAAGCTCGAGCTGGCCCGCGTTTTATTCTACCTGTTCCGAAGGGGAAATCGCCAAATGGTTTGATACCAAAGTCGCTCAGAAAATTCAGAAACTGATCGATCGTCAGGACTTTTCAAAGTTTCGAAAGATTTCAGATTCACTGAAGAAAATTCATAAAACCGATGCCTCTAAGAAAATCGTGATTTTCACTGAGGCGATCGCATCTCAGCGTGCACTCGCAAAATTTCTGACGACGGAGTCTGGTTACGCTAGCGAGCAGGTGGCTCTGATTGAGGGGCAAACCGACCGTGATTCACGGTTGCAAATGGAACAAGATTTCGCGAATCCAAATTCAAAACTCAAAATCCTGATTGCAACCGACACGATCTCCGAAGGTAAGGATCTTCAACACGCTTGTCATCACCTGATCCACTTTGAGCTTCCTTGGTCACTCGTTAAGATCGAGCAACGAAACGGACGTATCGATCGACTGGGACAGAGAAATAGGCCCGAGATCATGAACGTCGTTTTGGACCTCGAGTACACCCCGGATCAGAGGATCCTCGATCGGCTCTCATCCAAGATGGCTCAAGCTCAAGAGAGTTTAGGTTCGGTGAGCGCGATTATCGAGAGCGAGCAACTGAGGTTTGGAGATCTCGAGGCGCTGGACGAGGGTGGTAGCCGAGAGATCAATCTCAAAAAACTTAAAAACCTACAGGAAGAGTTAGGACTCGAACTGGGAGGCGATACCCCCCTGGCGCCAGTGCCGATGAGTCATCGCGATGACTCGAGGGAGAGACGCACATTTTTTGATCTAATGATCACTAAACTGGGAGGAGGGCTCACTCCAAATGGCAAAAACTCCAACGAAGAGCTCCTCTGGCTGCCCGATGATCGCTGGACTCTGCCTGAACTCATCGTAGATGGCTTCGGTTATCCCACTCAGTCCAAGCCCTGGAGAGTGACGTTTTCGGGAGAGTACTTCCTCGCTTATGAGAAATTTCTCCTCTCGGGTGGCATCACCAGAGAACCGCTCCAGTTTCTGAGTCCCATCCATCCTGTGGTTCAATTCACGGAGAGTCGATTTCGATTTCTCTCCCAGCGCAAAGGCTACCCGATCTTCTCCGTTCGAGGTGCACCGGAGCGTCATACACTGGTCACTGAACTCACCATTAAATCTCCGTCGGGTCGGATAATCACGCAGTCGCTTGAGTTTTTGAGTCTGACGACGCTTGAGCCCGTTGATCCGAGTAGTTTCGGGGATCTTGATCTCGGTGGACGGGATGCCTCACTCCCGAAGTCCACCGCCTGGAGCAAAGTAGGGGATGGCCTCCGTTCTCGCCTCGCAGTGTTTGAGCGGGAGATTAAAAAGTCATTCGAATCCAAACGCAAGCAACTGCTCCATGAGCATGAGCGACTGGACCCCGAGATTCCGGGTCTCACAGAACGCCGCCAGTGGATCGATGAACTCTGGACGGTTGAATCCTCACTCTCCACTTATCAAATTTTAGGTCTGATTGTTTCGGAGGCACGCTCATGAGCGCAGCAAAATCAATGAATCGCGCACACGCCGCGCTGGTGGGTATCGAGTCTAAGAACGGATTTTTGGGAGAGGAGACGCTGATTCGTCTGGTGCAAGCGGAGTCGTTCCTCGCTCGTCAGAAACGCTACTCGAATGATCACCTGCGATCGATGAGGGATAGTTACCGAGAGCTCTCACGTCAAATTGAGAAACTCTCCCGAAAGAACCTCGCATCGACCAGGGTTCAAGAGCTCACCAATGCTTGGATGGAGGAGACGATTCGATACTTAGGTTATAGCGAGTTTACGGAGTCCAGTATTTCTCACTGGTCAAACGAAGGAAACGTTGTTTACTTGCGATCTCCAGGCGGCAAGCACTCAGTAGGAGTGTTTTTTTACAATGGTCTCCAGCAACTCATGAGCGTCGATGAGCAAAAAGTTGCGCTCACAGGCCCGCATGGTGAATCGACGTTTGAAACCGCACGCAAGGAGTCTCTCTGCGAACAAATAGAACAAGCGATGGACCTCGCCGAATTGCCTGAGGCGATCCTCGTGACGCCGCACTTCTGGGCTTATTTCAGAGCGGACAGCAAGATCACTGGAAGCTGCCTCGAGGTCAGGCTTGAGGAAATATTTAGAAATGATGATGAAACTTCGGCGATCCTAGCGAGTTCGATTTTTCATGCAGATTTTTATGAGTTTTCGAGTCTCGTTTCAGAGACCGAATCATCGGAATCAGAATCCGAGGACTCTGACTCAGAAGTTGAGGACGGTGGGGAATCCAGTGCTACGAGCTCAACAACCGCGCAGACAACCCCGTCTCAGGTACTGTTTCAAGAAGATCTCGAGCAAGCTCGTAGGATCACTGAGGACCTCCACAAGCAGGTTATGCTCGCACTAGAGATTCTCGGTAACGAACGAATTGAGGTCGATCCGGATTTTAAGCGACGAGCGATTTCAGTTCAGGGTAATGAGGCTGCAGCCGCAGCTGTATTCAAAGACGGACTGTTCGTTCTCTACCGTATTCTATTCATTCTGTATGCCGAGGCTCGTCGTGTGGGCTCAAACGGTCAGGCGTTTCTCCCGGTAGAGAACGCTAAATATTCCTCATTCTATAGTCTTGAGCACTTGCGGGATTGGTCTGAGGAGTACCTGAAAAAACTCAAATTTGGTGAGGCAGACGGACAAGGTACCTATCTCTGGAACTCACTCAAAACCATATTTACTCTTCTCAGACGTGGTGTGCGGCTCACGGGGGATGAACGAGTGAGCGCCTACAACGGTCAGTTGTTTTCCTCTGATCAGGCTCCCACATTTGACTATGGTCCAAGCCTACGAGACGGAGCCATGGCTCGAGTACTGGTCACCCTCTCTCGAATCGGAGGAGATGATTCATCGAGGCGTCTCCATTTCGGAAACCTCGGTATTGAGCAATTAGGGTCGGTCTATGAGGCGCTCCTCGCTCAGAAACCCGTCATTGTGCGTGAAAAAAGTTGTTGGGTTCAGGCACATCCGACGGGAGTGGGGTTAGTGACCGTGGAGTTTGCGAAAAAAATGGGCCATATCATCCTAGAACCCGCAACCACGAGCGGCATTCGTGCTCCCGAGAAAAAGGGTAGAACAGGTACAACATCAAATGCCAAAGGGCAGCTTGAGACGTACATTACTAAAAATCGGCCCGCATATATTCTCAAGCCAGGTCTCTTTGTAGTTGCGCCACTCGGAGGACAAAAGAAACAAACAGCCAGTCATTACACCCCACCTAAGCTAGCCGAGTTCCTAGTCAAGCGGACACTGAAACCACTGGTCGAAGGAAAATCGAGTGCAGAGATCTTGAGTCTTAGAATCGTGGAACCAGCGGTCGGCAGCGGTGGTTTCCTCATTGCAGCGATTCGATATCTGGCGCCACAACTGCTCGAGGCTCGTATCCGTGAGGGGGCAGATCCTGAACTACGTGGACGTGAGCCCACCTACAGCGACCGACAGCGGTACAAACGAGAGATCCTCGAGAACTGCCTATTTGGTGTGGATATTAACCCACTCAGTATCGAACTCTGTAGAACGAGTTTGTATCTAGAGGCGCTCGTTCCAGGTCAACCTCTGCCATTCCTCCATCATCGTTTAAAATCGGGTAACGCTCTTGTTTACGCAGACCTGCTTGCTAAATCTCGAGCAAGTTTTGGATCAGGTGTTGTCCCAAACAATGCGCCTACGAGTGAGGAGACGTATCCAGCATTATTCGATCTGCCTATTGAAGCGATGGTCGTTGAGAAGAACGTATGGGGCGCATGGGATCAGACTCGGGTCGCCTACGGCAAGAAACCTGACTCGAAGGAACTGACTCAATCACTCTCGGCTCGTATCAAGGAACTAAAAATTGAGAAAAAACAGATCCGCGAGCATGACTGGATCAACTGGGCACTCAAATCGCAGCATGCGGTGACAAATCTTCTTAGACTCTCCAAGAAAGCAATTAGTGAGTTTGAAAAACTCCAGCGCGACAATCAGGTAGTTGATGAACTCGAAGCACGTTTCAAGGACCGTTTGGGACTGATCCCAGATATGGACCCCGTGATCATCGAGGCAGAGGGAGTAAAAGTCGACGCGAGGATGGAGAGACAGCGTCGAGAGGCGCTGATCCGCGAGCGCGGACAGGTCGCCTACAGCTTACTTGTTAAGAACCAACGTGCATTTATGAGGCTCAAAGCTCTCGCTGATCTCCACTGCTCACTCTGGCTCTGGCCAGTGGACCTATATGACAGTTATCCGAGTCACGCGGATTTTCAAGAGCTCGTGAATTGGCTCTTGAACGAAAAGACACTCGATCGTAAGTCGAAACCGATCAAACTTTCCAATAAAGCGTTCGGGCTTCTTAAGAACTCAGTCCAGATCTCTAAGAGAGAGAAGTTTTTCCAGTGGCACGTCGAGTTCGCACAAGTGTTTGGCGAGCAGACGCCAGGATTTAGTGCCGTGATCTCTAATCCGCCTTGGAAAGTAGTGGGAACCAAGGACAAAGAAGTCTACCCGAGCTATGATCCGTATTTCCTAAAGACGGCGGCATCACAGAAGGCAGCCAAGATCAAAATCATTCATTCTGAACAACCTAGATCCGCAGAGAAATGGCTCCGAGAGAATTTTGTTACAAAGTGTATTTCCAAACGGTGGCAATCTGGCATTCAGTCTGAAATGCCGACGAGTGGTAAAAATGATCTTTCCACTCTATTTTGTCTCAAAGCTGAGAGGTTAGTAAGAGAACCTGGAACTCCACATCGTTCTCGCATTGGCCTCCTGGTTTCTCGTTCAGCTGTTTTTGTGAATGGTGGGACGAAATCACTCCGGGAACGCTTTTTTAAGGAGTGGGGACTGCAGGAAGCGACGTCGTTTGTTAACTTGATGGATATTTTCTCAATCGACAGTCGAGTCGAATTCACTTGCTTAGTGGGAGAGCCCGGCAAAAAAACCAAGCCTCGATTTGTTCACGGAGTTGTGGATCCTAATCAGCTAGATACGGTGTCTAGTGCTCTTGAAGCTAAGAACGTAAAATCAGTCGTGGCTCAACATAAGCCGATCGATCTCGATATCGAGGTCATCGGAAAATGTTTTGCGAGGGAGACTCTTGCGATTCCTGGACTAACGGACCCGAGACAAATGGAGATCGCAGCAGCACTCCACCAAGCGAGTGGGCCGGTGGTTTACTTAGATCAGATTGAAACGACATTCGTCGGCCAAGGGATCAATCAAAAAACCGGACCTCAGAAAGGCATCTCCGAATACGCCGAGAACATTCCGCCTCGGGAGCTTCCGAAGTGGGAAGATGTGCTGGCGGGTAAGGTTGGGAAGTGGGTGCCTTTGATTGGGGGATCGTTTTTCAATACCTTTACATTTGACACACATTTAATAGATATAACGAGCGTAAAGAGGTTTGGGAAATCCAGTTACTTTTCAGAAAGTGATATTGAACTCAATACATCGTCCGTTGTTTGGAGATGTATCAGTCAAATCAATAATCAGCGCACATTGATTGTTTCACAGATTCCGAGCGGCGTGTGGTTTGACCACAGCTGCTTTTCAGCAAAGTTGAAAACGGAACTTGAGATGCAGTTTCTGGAAAGAATCTTAGGTAGTATAACTTCGGATTTTCTGATTCGATCGGTTGGCTCTACAAATATGACACTTGGAATTGTCTCAGGTTTGCCAATTTCCAATTATAAAACACAGTTTCAAAGAGAATCGCTTAAGCTTCGAACCGAAAGTGAAATATCTTGTACGATAGACGCCCTCATGTGGCTCCACTACGGCCAAAATAAAGGCGCACTCAATCGAGAAAATCTGATCTGGATGTTAGACACCCAGTTCGATTGTTTGAAACGAAACAATCCGGACTACATCCGAAAAGTGATTGAGGCTTTTGATCACTACTCTAAGCAAAAAGACATGTATGGAGCGGATCCGACTCCAATCTTCAAACTGAAATCGCAAAAAGTCGTCGATATCAGTGACCGCGAGATTTCTCTCGAGTCTAAATCTAAGAAGAAAAAGAGAGCCTAAGTCATGCAGCCATTTTCACTCCTACGAGCCCTGAAACGGGATTCGATTGACTATGTTAGTGGTAAGTACCCGTTTATTGAGAATGAGCGATCAGACTTAGATCATCAGCTGCGCGAACTACTCGAGAAAACGGGTACTCTTTTTCAGGACCCAGTTTTACAATTGGGTCGCAGTCGCAAGAAACAGGTATTTGATTCCGAACTGTTTGAACCAGCGATTCGATCGACTGTAAGTACCCTGGCGGAACTGAGAGAGCCCTACGCTCACCAGGTAGAGGCATGGAACCGAATCTCGCGAAACCTGCCGACAGTGGTCTCTACCGGGACTGGATCTGGTAAGTCTGAGTCGTTCATTATTCCCGTTTTAGACGGACTTTTAAAAAAACCGCGTAATCCCAATAAAAAGGAAATCGGCGCAGTTTTCATTTATCCAATGAACGCGCTCGTTCAGGATCAGTTTCTGCGGATGTTTAAGTACGCAGTCGGGAGCGGCCTACGTGTTGGGATTTACAACGGGGCGTTCAAGGAGCTCAAGGCCGAAGAACGAAAAAAAATCTGTAATAAGCTGAACTCCATTTTGATTGAGCTTAAGACTGCCCGTTCTGAGCTAGAAACTGGATACGATCACTTAGATGAAAAAATACTGGTCGTAGATCCGAAGGATCCCCGAACATTTCCCGACATCCTACTCACGAACTACAAGATGCTCGAGTACATGTTGCTCAGAGCCCAAGACCAGCCAGTGGTCGATGCGTTTAATTTAAAATATTTGGTGCTAGACGAAGCTCACACCTACACGGGTACTCTCGCTCTAGAGATCTCTTGTCTATTGGCACGTCTGAGAGTCCATTTAGGTTCTGAGCGGTCTCAGTACCTTCCTATCGCTACATCGGCAACCCTATCGGGCGGAGGTGACTCACACGAGACGGTAGAGATGGAACTTTCCAGATTTTTTACCAAGCTATTTGGTAAACGGTTTCCGGAGTCGGGATTCCTAGTAGGTGAGCAGTACGAGTATTTGCCGGTAGCAGATCCGACTACGCTCAAAGAGTTTATCGAAATTGATCCGAATCAGGTAAGCGAATGCCTGCGCCTACCGGAGTCAGTTGCACTACCCGCAATTGCTAAACTCCTGTGTGGAATAGATTCGTCGCCTGGAGCGATCCATCGAGATCTCTATTTTAGTCTAACCGGTAGAGAGAAACACCTCTCGACAATAGTACTGAAGAACGAGGATGGACAGCTCGACAGTACGGTTACCTGGAGTACAGCTGTCGAACGATTCGTTAAACGCACAGGCGGAACCGCTGCCCACCTCGAGGCTTTGCTCACTCTGTTTTCAATGGCCTACGTGAATGAAAAATTCCCGCTCCTCGGACTCAGGGTTCATTCATTCGCACGCAGCGAACCCAAACTTCTCTGGTCCATAGATGGTTCTCGAGTCGGAGATGAAGAAACTCTAGCACCCGGCAGTGGGCTCAGTTTCGTGTCCTGTCGTCAGTGTCAGCATATGGCGCTTGGGGCAATTGGTCGCAGTGCCGGTGGAACGAGTGGTTTTCAAGATCTGATGGAGCTCAATCCGCTCAGCGATTTCAGTGAAGAACTCAAGGATGATCCATCAATTGAGCATTTTGTTCTACATCCTCCAGGAACCTTGAATGAGGAAGATCTGAAAGGCCTATCGCAAGCGTGGAAGTTTGAACAATACAAAGTGTATTCCCAGGACGGAAAGACATTCGCGGAGTTGGTTTCTCGTGCAAGAGCTCCGACGCTTTATCCTGTATTTCTCAGGGTAAAAAGAGAATCCACTGGTGGAAATGGAGCTAGCACCTCCCAAGACCGCGAGAGTTGCCCGAAATGCGGATCGACGTCACGAGATGATGGAACCGTGATGGTCACGCACCGTGGAGGTGCATCAACTGATATTTCGATTTATGCGGCTTCGAGCCTGACGAATATCTCGGACGACAAAGAACGTCGTCTCCTGATTTTTGCGGACAATCGCCAAGAGACATCATTTTTAGCAGGGTTCCTGACGGATCGTCATCGCAAGGTCAATCTCAGGCGCGCGATTTCAGGTTATCTCGAGGAATGTAAGAAAAGCTTTCAAGTGGCCGATGTACCAGTAACGGTGGATCGGAAACATGATCTGGCGATTCGTTTGATCCAGAGCATAGAGGACGGCAAAGTAGCGAATCCGCGCGAATCTCTGCCCACCACCCTTCGCTGCAAGAAGAGCACTTTGCAGAATCTCATTCCCCGTTCGGTGCTGGATCGACCTTATTGGTGGAAACCTCGAACGGGCAAACTCGACGAAGAGGTCGAGAGCATCAAGCAGTGGTTGCTGGAGAACTATAAAATTGGTGGAACTGAGGATCAATCTCGAGAGCTAGACGAGGTCATTGACCTACTAGACGGCTCTGTACGAGGGAATTTTATTCTTCCGCTTTTGACTGAGCTGATCCTGCTCGATTTGTCTGCGGGCGTATTGTCGGATTCTCATCTGGCGACTCTCGATATTGCAAGGTTGGAGCCTGCCGGATTTCAAGATGTGGCATTTGTAGAGGTTGCATCGAAGCATCCGGAGCTCGGTTTGGATGCTCGCGGTTTATCGATTATGAGTCGTTGGTTACTCGATGAGCTTCTCTATGCAGGGGTTTGGTCGGACCTCGATCAGACTGGTTTCACGCGATATGGGTTCCTGAGTAAGTTTGTTGCGGGTTTAGATCCGAGATTTCATCACCAAAAAATAGAGAGCGGGCTCCTAGGTAAAAGTATCGAGCACCCAAACGGCCTGAGTACTATGAGCCGCTTGGCTAAAATTCTGACCGATCTCGAACCGGATCAGGTACGAGATCTCCTCAAAATTTGGTCTAAAAAAGAGACGTGGGACAAGCTCATTCAATCGAGACCGCTTCGGGACTATGTATTCTATTCTTCTGAGGGAAGAGATGCGCCAAGACTTAAAACATTTTCAGATTGGCGAATTTACACCGATCTCTATCACTACCGCGGATCGCTCTCTCACTCAGAGTACGAGGTGACCTCACGCCGAGTGGATCTCACGGGCATTCCAACCGGTAAGCGACAAGGAGACGTCTGGCAGAGAGTAGAGCCTGTGGCAAATGCCTACTATTTGAGATTACTTAAAACTCCGCTTTCGGAACAATCTCGACTCGTACGTGCGCGTGAACACAATGGAATGTTATCGGCCGCAGATGCAAACGATGCACTCCTCCGTTTTGAAAAATCTCTCGTAAATACGTTGGTGGCAACGCCAACACTAGAAATGGGCGTAGATCTCCCGGATCTACCGATGGTGATCCATCGTTCTGTACCTCCTGGGCCGAGTAATTACGCCCAGCGCGCTGGACGCGCGGGACGTGGACCGAAACGAGCATTTGTTCTGACCTACTGTGGGCTCGGTAGCCATGACATGACGTTTTTTGATGAACCGATGGGAATGGTCTCGGGAGAGATCTTGCCGCCAGGGATTCCGGATCGAAATCCATTCATCATAAAGCGCCATATCAATGGTCTAGTGTTAGAGGTCATGGGTCTCACACGCCCTGAAATCGGCAAGAGTATTGAGCTGAAACATTGGCATGAATTTGTTCCGGTCTCGGAGCTTAGGAATCGGCTGACGGACCTCTGTAAAAACTCAAACAAGAGACCTCAGTTCTCACATCGAGATGGTCTCGAGAATTGGCGCGAGATCTACAGTCAGCGCTCAGCAATCACTCAGGAGTTTATTCAGAGTTTTCTTGAGGAACTCAACCAAGGTTTGTGGTTTGACCTGAAAACTGAATCTAGTCGAATAGACGAGCTCAAGAATGAACTGCGCAGGCATGCTTCTGAGTTTGTGAAACATTTTGAGGCCGAGATTTCTTCTTATAAAAACTTGGTATCGGCCTATCTCGATAATATGGAGCCATTCAAAAACATTCCGACCCCGGATGATAATGCGCCCTATCGACAAGCTAAACGTTTTGCTGAGCTGTACTTGGGGGCAGTCACCAAGAATCGTTTTGAAATACCTTGGGCACTCAGTGATCTCGGCGCCACGGGATTTCTTCCGAATTTTGATTTCCCAGGGCAGGTGATCCGGTTCAAGGGTCTTAAGGACAACAATCGTCGCACTGCTGCGCGAGCAGATGAGGACGACCGGATGCTCCAATATGACCGCGGGGGAACGGTTGCACTGAGGGAATTTGCGCCCGAGCAAAAAGTTTACGGGCACGGTTTTGTCTACGGCGTCAGCCATTTTCTAGAAAATGATCTCGTCGAGAATACGGCACGAGGTTACGGAGTCTGCGCAGAAGGTTGTACAACACTAGCTCCTCCAGAATCGGCCTGCTGTCCAGACTGCAAGGGATCTGTAGTGAGAATTGAACAGAAAGGTGCAGAAAACGGAGTTTTGATTCCGGAAATAGTCCAGATTCGCGAAGTCCATGGTGCCCAAGTTGAAACGATTGGTGATCGCTCCAATTTCAGGGAGCGCCACTATTTCGCCGAAGAAGTGAGACGCGTGGGTGCCCCGGAACCCGATGAGAAATTTGTCTCGCTCTCAGACTCAGAAGTAGAAATGAGTTTGCACCTCTCGCCCGAGCACTATCTCAAGACTGTATTCTTGGTTCTCAATCGTAAGGGCGGGAAAACCTCGACTGCGCAACAGGTTTTCTATCGCAAGCGAGGGAATGGTACCCTGTTTCAAGTGAAACTCCAGTTACCAGAGAATGAACCGGGCTGGGAACCGTTTATTCCGAGTATTCAAATCGAGGGACAAGGAATCGTATTTCATCTGCCGATGCTGTCGGCTCTACGAGCAGGTGCGATCTCTGATGGAGACCCGTACCTGCTCGGACATTATCAGCAAACGCTCTGCGCGCTGATCAAACGGGCATCTCAAAAAGTACTGCGTCTGGGTTCTCGTGGTGGAAATTTCGATATTCAGATTTTCCAGATCATGGAGAGTGTGGGAGATCAGTTTCTGCCAAAAATGTCCTCATTCGTGCTGCTCGATCGGGAGCCGGGAGGCAGCGGTGTGATCCCTCTCATCTGGGAGTGTTGGGATGAGATTCTCGCACGCGTGGGAGAATTAATTTTAAAAAAATGCTGCGAGAAATCTTGTTACCGGTGCCTAAAATCATTTGATAACCAAGCGGATCACTATCGTCTCGACAAGTCTCTATTCCGAGTAGAGGGTGAAGCACCCATCGTTGAATTTTTGAAAAAAGGAAAATTCAAACGCGTTAAAAATGATCACGAAAAATCCGTGGACGAGGATAGTCCCGCAGAAGCCTCTCTTAAAAAAGTATTACTCGAGGAGTTCTCCGATTGGTCTATGGATACACAGGTAGAGCGTCGCAAATCATCGGGTGGGCTATTGACGATACCGGATTTTGAGCTCACTCACGATCACTCGGGAGAGAAAGTAACCGTGTTCGTGGATGGATGGAAGTTTCACTCATCCGCATATACATTTTACGGAGACCTCAGAAAACGGAACGAACTAGTGGGTCGAGGGTACCGGGTAGTGACGCTACCAGCAGCTCTGGTCTTAGGTGATCCGCAGGTCGAAATGATTCGACAGTTGTTGAAACGCTCTCAAACGCTCTATCGTCCGTTTCCCGTGATCGAGGGGCTAGAGATGCCTGAAGGGACGATTCCTAGTCATCTAGAACCAGAGGTCTATGAGCAATTTAGACACCTACGGTCTCTGGGTTCTGATTTACAGCTCATCCATTTCAATCAAGGAATGGAGAAAATAAAATCGCTGACGAATGACTCAAACCGCTGGATGGTGGAATGTATTGAACAGATTCCTCGATACTTGAGACCGGTTGGAATTGCTGGAGATGATCGTCTGGTGATTCGAGCGACTGCGCAGAACCTGCTCAAAGATACAGAAGTTTGGAAAAATTTCTGGATCTACTATTCGGTTTTGTCTGCGATGGGATACCGACCTCTCGTCATGTGGTGCGATCCTAAGCCCGAACGAGACTAATTGTCCCAGTACGGTACTACGCATTTTGAGGCGAATACGATGCCTTTTTTCTTTGGTGCGGGCTCTGGAGGATCGTATGTACAGAGGACTTGGAGTTTCCATGCCCACCGAGGTTTTCTGGATGTGTATTTGAACTGAGGATCATCCAGAGGCACACGATGGAGCTTAAACTCGTTTTCCCAGTGCGCTTGAGATTCGTATTGGTAGCTCTCTGCAAAACGAATCACTGCCGTAATACGCGCACTGCTGATACCGGCCCGGCGTCCTCTCGGTCCTGGGGTTTCAATCAGCGCTAGCGGTTGATTCAGGTGTTTGGAGGGGAGTCGGTAACTGCGAGTCTCGATCGTTTTCGTGCCGCTCACAATGAGATCACTCCAGGGCCACTGAATATTGACCCCGGCGATCGTTCTCATCTGTTTCGGCCTAGATTTCATTCCTGCGTTTGCTCCACGAGGCTTAGGCCGAGCCGAGATACCGTTTTCAAGCCCATCTGTTCAGTAAGGACGGGTTTAAATTTCTCTTCGAGCTCTTTCTCTTGTGCTTGAGACTTGAGGGCCGCTTCCTTGCTCGGTGCATGTTTAAAGCGAGTCGACCAAGGCACTACTTGAGACGTGGTCTTAAATGCCGAGACGTTGCCTACGGCATCGCAGCAGTCCTTCTTATTCGCCCAGAGGTCTTGGTACTGGTAGTAGTCCTTCTCGCCGTTGCCAATATAGCAGGTGTTAAATCGGATACCGTTTTTCACGCACTCTGCTTGAGTGCGTTTGTAGTAGTAAGCGATCTCTGAGTCTGAGAAGCGTTTGTCGCCGTGACCTTTGAGTAGTTCAGGGTCAAAAAACGCTCGTATATCCACACCGGTCGCTGTCGACATGGAATTGATGGCTTTGGATGAGAGACGTACAAAGCCTGCGAGCACGCTGGGTACTTTGGCGTCTTTGAGTTGTTCGATAAAGCTCCAGTCAAACAGTTCAAACTTGGGTGCGTTCTCCAACGTTCCGAAACGAGCCTCCACCTGTTTTGGGTTCGTGAAATACCCATCCGGCCTCACCGGGAACATTGGATTGATTCGAACGGTCGTCCAGATTTCTGCCTCGGCCAGCTTTTTAAGCGCCTGAAGTCGTTTAGCGACACTCGGAGCACCGGGCTCAATGAGGCGAGTCAGATATTCGTTTCCTCCTGATATAGACATCTGCACCGATACGAGATCGCGATTCAGGAGGCGTAGGTACTCGTCGTCAGCCACAAGATCCGAGCGAGTAAAAATAATATGCGGATACTCATAGAAGTTCAGGATCTTGAGAACTTCTTGGGTGATTTTGTATTTCTTGTCCATCCACATGAATGAATCCGACATCGAACCAAATCGAAGCGGTACTCGAGCGGTGAGGATGTCTCTCCAGCGCGACGATTTATCGGTTTCAAAGACCGTATAGAATATTTTCCTAACCTCGGACAAATCGATCGGAAACGGCATCGGGCGATTCCAAAATCCGTGCGTAGTGAGCTGATCTTTGGCGTAACAAAAATTGCAGTTATGAATGCAGCCTCGACCATAGGAATCGATCTCAAATGCGTGGTGGCACTTGGAGCAGCTCGAGTGGTGATTCACGAGCTTCATCGAGGTTTTGAAGACAACTCCGCCTCGTGGCTGATTTTCGCCGAAGCGTTCATAGAGGCGATCATAGGTCGACCAATCGAACGTATCTGGGTAACTCGAGTTCAGTGCCGAGACCTTGGCCCACATTTTTGAGGAAAGAGGACCTGTGAATCGTGGTTCGATATCCCGCTCACCAGTTTTGAGTATTGCACCAGAGGAAACAGATGGAACGGGTGCAATGTAATGGGGTCGTTGAGAAGACGTCTGAGATTCGTCGCGTGTTTTCATAGCGCACTCCGTGGAGACGAGGAACGTTTGCTGGATGTGGATTTGTGCTGGAGTGGTGAGGGCGTATCGACCGGAACAATCTCAATTTCCGGATGCGTAATGAAATGTCGAACGGATGCACGCACGAGCGAGGAGAAATCAAAGAGAGGATTCTTGGATAAGAATAGTTCGATTCGTCCTAACTCTTCGGGAGAAAAGCGAACGGTGCGAGAGAGATTAGTTGTTGTTGATTGGGCAGTTCGAGGCGAACGAGACACGGGTACTACTCCAGACGCTCAGCCTCGGACCGTAGTTTTTTGTACTACGGTGTCGGATTGAGTGGCGCTGGTGTACTACCCGTGGATGGGGAATTGTATACGCGTCGCGTTATGCGGCGCGGAGCTGTACCTGAATGGATTGCTCGGGAAGTTCGCGGAGCTTCGTTTCCAGTAGTCGATTGAAGTGATCTAAGGCCTCGAGTTCACGATTCAAAAGCAGCACTGGATGGGCGATTTCAAAGAGTTTTGGGTCAAATGCGCGGTCGACAACAGAGCGATTTTCGGGCTTGAGACTATCTATGAAACTTTTTTGCGCGGAGCGTTGTTTCATCTTTTCGTACCATGATTGGATGATGATAGATTGGGGGGCATAGCCTCCCGTTGGGTTTGCTCCTGTAATGGAATCAATCTTTGAGACCCAAGTTTCGATGTCTCTATTCGAGATCTCGTGATGATTGCCGTTGTGGAGTATTTGATAAAGGACTCGATTGTGTTGACTCACTACTTCAGTGAACCGGGCCAGTCGGTGTTCTAAGTAACCAGGAATTCGCATATTGCCGGAGTCGATGATCTGGGCGAGCGCGAATTCAGAATCTTTTTGAAGTGCTTTGAGCCCCTCAATTCCTGTCGCCAAGTCGATTTGAAATAAACTCTCGACGTAATCCAGAGATCGATCCAAGAACAGCAGATCGAATCTGCCCTTGAGATTCTCAATACCCGCAGAAACTTTTCTCAATTGAATATGAATCGCCACGAGGAACCCAAGCTGAACGAGATTCATCCCCGCGTTTAAGTAGTTGAGACTAGTCAATACTTGGAGCGATGGTCCCAAATTGTGAACCTGATCAGGCAAAAGATCCCATTTAATTTTTCCGTCTCCACCCCAGGTAACGCGGTAGTTTTTGGATGTCATGCTCACTCCCTTAGTTTATTGCGATCAAATGAACCAATGTCCTCGTTATATTCCGTTACTCAAGTACCCGTCTTGTTCTCATATAAGCTCACCGTCTCCATCGCCATCACCGCGATTCGTTCGGCAAGCGTGCTTGGAGCAATGACTCGAGCACTGGGCCCGAATCCCAAGATCCACGAGTAAAGTTCAGGAGTCTCTGCGACTTCTAGTGATACTTGAATCCGGTCGCCCTCGAGTTGAACGATGCGTTGGCTGGAATGCCAGCGACGTTCTTTGACGAAACTGGCGACGTCTGATTTGAATTCAACGATGATTTTCTCAATTTTGGTGCCCGTGAACGCACCTAGAGAGCCATTGAACACATCCTCAGGCGTGGAGATGGTGCCTTCGTACGACTGATCAAGCATGGTTGCAGATTTGAATCGAGGCAGAGCGAATACTTTGGTTTTCTGTTGTTCGAGATCCTCGCCTACTAAATAGAGGCCGCCCCTGGCATAGTAGAGATAGTGCGGACCAATTTTTCTCGCTCGTAGGGTTTTCGAATTTACGGAAGCATACTCGGCTTCGATGCAGTGAGATTCTGAACATGCGGCGCGGAGTGTCTCAAGAATTTCTGGATTGAGTCCAAGACCCCAGGCCGGTCCTGGTTCGAACTTGACCTCGTCCTCGAGGGTTCTCAGGTGCTCGACGTTTCGATTGCCGAGTTTCTGTTCGAGTTTTTGGAAGATGGCCTGAAGATCACTAAAAAACGGTGTCTCCCTGAGCGGAGTGAGGGCTCCTCGCGCGAGGAACAATGCAAACAGTTCCCTCGCATTCAGGATGAAATATTGATTCACTTTGGCGCTGCGATCGAGACGCCAACGCTGGCTCCCGTCCGATGTTTTGTCGCTCTCGGGAAATAGAGGGAACCCGGCATCGGAGAGCGCCTCGAGGTCTCGATAGACGGTCCTCTTGGATGCATCGTGACCGCGATCAGTGGCTCGGGCATGAATCTCAGATATAGAAAGTCCCTGGGGAGCTTGCTCAAGTAGGTCTAAAATGCAGTAGATACGTGAGACCTGAGTGTTGCGGCCTGCCATGAGGTGTCCCCTGAGAATTTGACGTAATATCTGTTCGGCTGAAACTGAGTTAGTTTTTAGGCCCGAGGAGTAAATTAACAATTGTTGTTTCATTACTCGAACTCGGGCCTGCGACTGAAAAACTACAGATACATTCCGATTCTGAATGCGAGGTTGTAGTAGGAGAAATCGGCCGTCGCGTTGATGGTCCCGAGTTTTCTTGAAGTAGAGATTTGATTCACATCTACATCGAGCGACTGGAATGTTTTCGTATAGCCGAAACTCCCGCCGACGAAATAGTCGGAGCCTAAATCGAACTCCGCTCCGGTTCTGAGATTGAGAACGCTACCGGAAAAACTGCTCGGATAGATCACTCGTAGATCATCTGACGGAGAGTCGTAGGTCTTGGTTTTCATGGAGCTCGAGGCGAGACCAAATCCAGCCGCAAAAAAGATGCGCGATGTCTCGCTCAATGGTTTCTCGGCTCGCACGACCGGCAGAAAATGGAGATTTGTCACCTGCGCAGTGGCGTCGCCTTTTTCGGTGAATTTGGAGCGTTCGATCAATAGACCGACCCGGACATTCGGATGAATGGCGTAGAGACACTCGACTCCGATGTTGAGGGCAGTTTTGCCGTCCTCATCACCGCTATCGAGTTTGGTTCCGTTGTAGTTGAGTTCGTAGCCGTAAGACGATTTCAAATTCATCCCGGTATTGAGCGATAGCGAGAATCGTTTCGGAAGAGCCTCGGCGTAAGTTTCCTCAGGGGTAGTGGGGGACTCGCTCGCGAGAGCGCCGACGGAGAGTAGTGAAGCAAACAGCAGAATGTGGACCACGGTATTTCCTTTCGAGAAATGGTTGAGTTCCTCGAAGGTAGCCGGGGTGAGTGTCAGGGGAGGACAATCAGAAAGCTGATTGATTTTATAACCTCAAAACACTCGCGATAATGCAAAAGAACCTGGGACCGTGTTTAGGAACATACCCAAAAGGGCCTAAGGATCTACCCGCAGCACCCGTGCCCGATTGGGTTGCGTAACGAGCAATCCATCGGGAGTCAGTGCAATCCGAACTTTGGCTGCATAGGAGTTGGTTCCAAGAGTCGTACCTGAAAACACGTAAGTGGTATCGGTAGCGGCAGATACCGCTCCACTCGTTAATGCTGTCGGTGCAAATCGGTGAACTTCGTAGTTAGACCGCACATAGTAGAAAATTCCGCTTCCAAGTACCGGTATTCCACCAGAACTGAGTTCGCTTGAGAAATCATAATGGGCGTCCGTCATCGTGTCGGTGGTTCCTGACGTGTAGTTGGTCGCCATAGTCAGAGTGACGAGATCGTAAATCTTCGGTGCACTCGATTCAGTCGTGATGGTGATGAGTCGTAGTCGATTGTTATCTGCAATCAAGAGATCGCCAGCATTAGGTTTTCCCGCAGGAATCTCAGCCATATAGTTTACTTCGCTCAATGTTGCTCCGAGTGCGGTCTGACCATGATCTCCACTCGCATAGCCGATAGCGCCGGTTTTGCCAGCGACCAGCTTAATCGTAGTTCCGTTCGTGGAGTAGATGTAGGCGTCGGCATTCGTCGAACGGTTTTTGACGAAGAAATAGTGTCTGCCATTGCTATGATTCACAGGACGAGAGGGAATACTAAACCAAGTGCCGAATCCGATAAATGCCCCGGTAGCAGCAGTATCTCCAGTCAGCGGATGTGCAATGGTCGCAACCGATCCGAAGCAAGGGACGGGGCCCGGTTGAAATAGCGTCGTCGTTGAGGCCAGCGTAGTGCCATTGAAAGTCTGCTTAATCGCCACGCATTCCGTCAGGTTTGACAGAGTATTGCCGTCATTTGAAAATTGCATCGATTTCGCGGGGTCAAAATAACCATATCCAAAAGCGACAGAGCTGATATTTCCTGTATTCAAATTGAAATACCGCATGGATCCCGGCGTCCCAATCAGTAGCCTCTTAGCAGCCGTCGAATAGACAATTCCGTTCACAGTCGAGAATGCAACCTTGGTTCGATCGGTGCCGTTGCCGTAGACTTCGATATCGGATCCGCCAATCTGAATACGCGTGATGGTGCCATCATCATTTTCTCGATGCTCATAGATCAGATTATTGGAATCGATACTGACCATTCCCGCCGGCGTCGCCGCATAGCGTAGGAATGGGCTGATCGCGCGAGACGTACCGAGCCAGGTGTTAGTACTTGTATCATACGAAGTGAAACTGCTTTGTGCCCAGCGGCCCGAGCAGAAAACGCGCGAAGTTTTGAAACTCGGTACGCAGTTTGCCCCGTTCCATTCGAATCTCCAACCAACGTCTCGAGAGCCAATTACATACGCACTACTTGTTGCACTCCAATCGAGGCGGACTGTGTTGTGTTGATACCATGTTCCAAACCAGATTTTTGAATCGTCGGGGTTTGTCGCAACGTACATTTCACCCATACATGCGCCCGTCGAGGCGTCTCCAATCATCTTCGTCTGAGCCGCAATAGTTCCAACTGCTGCGAATGATGACAGCGCTTCGCAGGTGGTGGCATTCCCAAATATGAGCTCCGGAGTTGCGTTGATTTGGTTGAAATCTACGCGGAATAGCTTTCCTGGGTAGGATGGATAGTAGTACTTTCCTGTTCTACTGAGGAATCCGCTGGTATTTGCGTAAGAAGAAGTATTGATTTGCGTGAGCGCACGAGTCGTTGGATTCAATGACCAGGTTTTACCGCAGGCCGAAAATAGAATCCCAGTGCGAGTAGGATTGGGTCCCAGGATAAATGGTGATCCGTTGAGTTTATTGTAAGTTGAGTTGACCGGATCCGATCCCTCTTGGATATTGCAAAGGCTACCAGAATAGTTTGGATCGCCGACAAATCGAGTGATCAGTCCTGATGTCGAATCGATCTTGAAAATTGCGCGACCTCGTTCATAGAAGATATTACCGTTGATGTCTCCGGCCATGGATTGAAAGCTTGAGCCTGCTCGAGAAACGAGTCCGACGGTGATGCTGACATCCTCGGACATATTTGCCGGATCACCGGCGTAGATCGTCCAGCCACCGCTGTTAATCGGACCAGAGAGAGCCGAGGAAACGACGCCAGCTTCGGATCGACATTCAATCAGAATCCTGAACATTCCCGTGCTTGCAGGGATCGGCCAGTCGTAAGTTCCGGTGGTCGAAGACGCGTTGTTCGCGACCCAGCCACTTGTTACGTTTGAAAAAGTAACTCCATCGTCTGTAGTGTAACGAATACGAACAGGCGAACTACTCAGTGCGTTTGTTGAACTGCAGCTCCAACCGATCGGGACAGTTTGAGGAGAGTTATAAGTTGAACCGGCCACGGGGCTGGTCACCGAAACCGTAGGTGGTGTTCCGAAGTCGAGTGTGATCGTGATGGTCGATTTGAGTGACACGTTTCCGGCCGCATCTCGAACCCATGCATTGACCGTTTTTAGTCCGTTGGTCTGACTCAAGGAGTAGGTTCCGGTAGTCGCGTACGTGATCCAGCTCCCGGCCGAGGGCGAACTGTTTTCTGATATCTGCATGTGCGAGATGTTGGAGAGACTGTCGCTTCCGGAAATCGCGATCGTTACGGATGGGAGCGCCGTTGAACTCGCTCCGCCATTCACCGTAAATGAAGATATCGTTGGGACGCCCGTGTCCACAGTCAGTGATAGTGCAGTCGGTGTCGATGATACGTTGCCCGCGACGTCTTTGGCCCACGCTTTTAGCGAACGTGCTCCATTGGTCGTACCTAGGTTATAGGTGAGCGCACTCGGGGTCGTAGAGCAGTTTTGCCAAGCGCTATCATTTTCGAGTGGTGCAGTTGTGCTTTCATTAATTAAAATTTTCGACGAATCGGCGCATGAAGAAGCCGTGAATGCTGCGCTTGAGAGATTGGTCGGCGAAACGGTAGCGAGCGCAATCGACGGCGCCGTTGGTTGAGTAATGTCATAGGTAACGCTGAGTGTTTGATTGGCTGTTAAGGTCACGTTGCCGATGGAGTCTTTGGCCCAGACGTTTAACGTGCGTGATGCTTCAAGCGCTCCTGGCAGCGTATAGGTGATTGCACCGGCAGCCGTGGAACAGGTTTGCCAGGAGGAATCGTTCGCGAGCGGCTGCGTACTTTCATTCACGAGAATCGCTGACCGATCGGCGCAAGATGCAATGGTGATTGAGACAGCGGTCTGGTTGGTGATTGCTGCCGATGCGAGCGTCACGACCGGTAGCGCGGGTGGTGTTTGATCGAGATTTACGGAAATCGCCGTAGATGCGGTGCTGACGTTCCCAACGGAGTCTTTGGACCAGGCCTTGATGCTTTTGGTTCCATCTCCATTTGATAGAGTGTAGTTCAACGCACTGGGCGTGGTGACACAAGGTTGCCAGCCGGATGCGCTAGCCGTGGGTTGAGATCCTTCGTTGAAGAAAATGTACGGTCTATCTGTGCAATCGGACGCGGAAAAAGTGACAAGGCTTGCGTTCGTGGGACTTCCCGACGTAAGCGCAACCGACGGCGCGATCGGTGGTGTCGTGTCGTAGGTCAGAGACAGAGATGTCCCTGTTAGACTGACGTTTTCGGCGGCATCTTTAGCGTAAACGTAGAGTGTGCGCGATCCTTCGGTTGAACCGCTCAACGTGTAAGTGATTGCGGAGGTGGTGGTCTGGCACATCTGCCATTGAGCCGCGCCAGATTGAGGTGCGGTGGATGATTCTGAAACAAGTACATATGCAGCGTCCGAACAACTCTGGGCGGTGAGTGTGATCGAGGTTGAATTGGTTGCCTCCGAGGATGTACGCGTCACTGATGGAGCCGCAGGCGGTGTTGTATCGTAGGTCAGCGTGACCGTACCCGCCGTCGAAGATACGTTTCCTGCTAGGTCTTTGGCCCAGACCTTGAGGTTTCTGGATCCTTGCGATCCACTCGACAGCGAATAGACAAATGCGCCCACGGTCGTTTGGCAGGTTTGCCAAGATGAATCAGAATCGGACGGCGCTGATCCTTCGTTCACTAAGATATGTGTCCGGTCTGTGCAGCTTGAAATCGTTAAATTTGCATTTGCCTGATTTGTAATGGATGCGCTTGCGAGTGCGACACTTGGGGCAGCCGGTGCAGTCGTATCCAAGGTGACATGCACGATGACCGCGGTAGTCGTCATGTTACCAATTGCGTCTTTGGCCCAGATTTGTACGGCCCTTAGTCCTTCGGTTGTGGAATTCAGTTGGTAAGTCAGACCAGACGAAGCATTAGTGCACGGAACCCAACCACTACTGGATGCGTTTGGAGTCCCCGACTCATTGATGTAGATGCCCGCAATATCGGTGCAACTCGAGGTCAATGTCATCGCGATATTGCGTGAGCGGGTGGGTGTACCCGTCGCGAGCACGACCGTAGGGGTACTAGAAGGTGTCGAATCTACCGAAAATACGTTTGAAACGACTTCTCTAAGATTGCCGACGTTATCGGTAGCGCGCAATCGAACCACGGCTTGAGAAGTATCGACCGTTGGGATGGTGATGGATGCCGAGCTAGCTCCGACGGGCAATGCAACCGGCGCAAGATAGTGAGCGCCGTTGTCCGAAGAAAATTCGGCGGTTAGCCCCTGAAGTCCAGAAGTAGCGTCTGAAACTGAGTATTGCAATACGACTGAGTCACCGCCGCGTACGAGTGATGGAATAGTCGATTGCAATTGAAGCGCCGGAGCAGTCGTATCGAGCGTGACCAGGACTTGGGATGGTGCAGTCGAAAAGGTTTGTAGGTCATCTTGCGCCCAGATTTGAATCCATTTTAGTCCGTCGTTCGCTCCGGCGATCGAGTAATTGATATTCTGTGTACCTGCAGTTAGGCATGTTTCGGAGTACAAATTCTGCGCCATGGGCGCGGTTGAGCGATCTTCTGTAATAGCAAAGGATGAAAATGAATCACAATGAACGAGCTGCGCACCGGTCTGGACCGCAAGTTGAATAGAGCGCGTGTTCGTGTTGGTACCATGCGAACCCAAGACCGTAAAAGTCGGCGGGGTAGGCAACGAGTTGTTCGCGATCACGATATCCTTGGTTCGATAGAAATACGGTTTCGTTAAATCGAGTCCGCCATTTCCGTCGTTTTGGCCCACCCAAAGTGAAAGTACATAGCTACCTTGTTTGTTTTTCGAAGGTGTAAACGTAAACTGTGAGTTTTGTGACAGAACGGTGGAGTCGAGTTTCCAAATCACTTTTTGTGAGTAGTTGGGATCCCAATGGGAACTCGCCACCCGAAATAGTGCGCCTTCGGCTTCTCGAAGCGTGGCTGGAATTTCTAGATCACGAATCAAAGGCGCTGAATCTTTGAGTGAGTCAATTGAAACGTTAAATAGGGATTGAAACTCATTGGCGAGATTTGCGTCGCTCGCGAGATTCATATACGCGCTTTGGATCGACGTTCCGCCCGACCCGAGACGCGATGATAGTTTTTCAATAAATTGTGAAAGCGAGTCCCGATCTGACAGAAGTAACCCGCGTCGTGCGGACGATGATGCACTCAGCAGCGTTGCGATAAGTGTCGAGTAGGTAGTCACGTCTTGATTGCGGTAGTCCGTTACTTTTCTTTCTAGAGTGTCGACTCCCGCACATCCGCTTACGCGGATGAGATAGTGATCATCAGATGAGACGCCACGAACATCTGTATTCCGACTAGTGATGTCTTTGAACGTATAGGTACCGTCAATATTCAGCTGAGTCGTAGCGGCGGGAACTGTTTGAGGTTCTCCGGTGGTGGAATCTATTCGAAAGAGTTCAACGGTCACGTCACTTTGATCGCAAGATGAAGCGTGCAGAGTTCTCAGAACAGACATCGGTGCATCGTTTCTTGACATGAGCCCAACGAGAGGAATCACACGCCCTGACAGCGACTTTCCCGAAGTTCTACGAAGGTTAGTGTTGACGTAACCTGCGCAAGAACTGAGTAAAAAGACACCGCCCACGAGCATGATTGCTCGCGCGAAGTTCGCGTGTCTTAGAACTAGTCTCCATCGCATAACGTACCACTCGATCAGTTCAAATGCGGACTCGATGTATTCAGAAGTGCCATCTTTTAGTTTAATATCTTGACCATTTTAATCAACTAAATGATTGACATAAATGAGTACGTGAATGATTTTTCTTAAATTTAGTAACTATAATTAGTTAATGACCCAATGCCGTCGGCCAAACCATCGCACGTGTCGTATTGGACTCACCCAAAAGAGCGTTCTGTTTCGCCTCAGTTATCTATTCGTCATCTTGGTTACGACGACGAATGTTTCCGCCGATGGCCTCAGTGTAGAAAAAGGTGAAAGTCTCTCAGTCATTCTTCAGCGTGCGAAGATAAAGTTTAAGGAAACGAAAAAGTTTATATACGGAAAAAATGGATTGATCGCCCAGACTTTGCGACTCAATCCGAGTATCAAAAATCCAGACCTCATTCATAGTGGGATGACGATTATTCTGCCGACGATTGGAAGTCGGCTAGAGCGACCCATCCAGGTCTCTGAAATCATCTCTGACGAATCTCCCACAACACAATCACCCGTAGAAACTCCCAAGCCTCCCGAAACGAGTGCTCAGATTCCTGCTATCATTCCCAAACCCGTTCCCTCTCGGGTTGAGCGATCCACAGTAAATTCGATCAGAACTCCGCACTTTTTTCGGCTGTATCTAGGGGTAGGTTTAAATTACGGACAGTACAAAGAAACGGTTCGGAGTCAGGAGACCACGACAGGTAATCTCTGGAGTATTCCTTCCTTAGAGGTACGTGGCGAATACCGCTGGTTGAATCGACTGTCTCTCGGTGCGTCCGTAAATTACCTAAAAACAAAATCCGTGTTGGATTTATCGTTTCCGGCGATTTGGAATTATGAACTGAGTGCCTACGCAAGAAACGTTGCGCGGCCATTTGCGCAAGCGCTCGATCTGGGATTCGAGTACTCCCGCGTCGGACAGGTCGGAGCGACGCCAAATATTGCGAATTTCCAGTCTACGGGAGAACTCAGTTACTTTTATCGGGAGCTTGAACTTCGTAGCGCCCAAATTTTTACGCGCTTCGGCTGGTGCATGACCGCCTACTGTCGAGGTCGAATACGAGAACTCTCAATCGGGTATGGACCGATTTTGTCTTCGAGTGCCCGTTCACCGGGTACACTTGAAAACTGGACCGGCGGAAAAGGTTGGGCTTTTACGACGCGTTACAAGGCAAGTCTCATTGAAGTTTTCGGTCGATCCACGTTTCTGACTATCGAATATCAGAGTCATTCATGGAAGTTGAATACATTCGATTCGAGTTTCTCATCGCAGAACTTCAAGGGCCTATTGAGCATGAGTGTGTTTTGACCCTATTTACGGCGATTCCAACCAGTTCATGCGTGCTGAGGAGGCACCCTCGGATTGGACTTCGAAGCCCGTCGCGGTTGACGTTAAGACAAATCCAAGATTGCGTTGGCTATTGCGTACACGGCTTACGAACCAATCGGTGACATCGAATTTCAGCTCTACCGAGCGCCCCCAAGTGGAGACCGATTGGGCGCGAATGCAATCAGATGTTGAAAAATTTCCGCCGGGAGTTTGCCAATCTACATCAGTTTGCGCATCCGTTTGATCCCAGGTGGCCATGCTTGACCAGTCACTATCCAGAGGGCAGAGCTCGATGAGATCTTTTGCTTCATTGCCGTTTGAACTCCCGACGTTCTTGAGCGGGAGCTGAATCTCTACTCGATATTGATCTGAAAGAACGATCTTCGGTTCGCGGTAAACCAATGTGTTCCACCGAAGAAGCACCCGCTCCGTAGGTCCTATGCGATAGGCGGGTTGCTCGGTGGTGAGCGGATCTGCTCCATCCGTGATCGTAGGTGTAATCCACTTCTCGGTATCCACGTAGGCATAGCGCATGAGAACAGAAGCACCTTCGCCCGTTCCGCAGGGGCCGGCACCCATGAGTAAGATGACTGCCAACGTGGCCCCGAATCCAGCGGGTATGCGGAATATCTTCATATGCTTTTAGTACTAGTCGAATGAATCGGCTAAATCAATTTGGCTTTTAGTTGATCGCGCTCTAGCGCGACACAGCCCGAGAATTTGTCCCGTTTTTACGCCTCTGGATCTGCCATCCCAGAGATCCAATGCGTTGTGCCTGTAAACGCGTAAGTGGTATCGGTAGCTGCGGATACTAGTTTTTAGATCTTGCTGAGAAAGCTGCCCATTTCATTTCTAGACTGTGAACGTGCTTTAAAACCGCCAGTGGACGCAGATTCTGAATATTACAGCTAAGATTTCACGAATTTGATTAGTCTTTGGATTTTCTTCTCATCCGCTTCTCGAAGGGCAGAGATGTATTCCGATCTGATGTCTCCACTGCTTTCGATTTTTGATCCGACAAATGAATTTGCGCCCCAAGAAAATGCGGGTTTTCCGCACGACGCAAGTAGAGTGTCGGTGAGTAGGCGTGCATGTCGACCATTTCCGTTTGGAAATGCGTGTATCAGAACTAAGCGATGATGAAATCGAGCGCCCATTTCATCTGGGCTATAGGTGTTATTTTGAATCCAGTAGTCCGTATCCGATAGTAATTTTGAAAGTTCGGTAGGTACATTTGGCCATGAAACACCGATAGATTTGTCCGATTGACGGTATTTTCCGGCCCAGTTCCAAACGTTTTTAAACATTTTGTAATGAAGTTCGCGAGCAAACGTATCGGTGAGTACGGTTTTTTTGTTTTTTCCAGTGAGCCAGACTTGAGCATCGAGGATGTTTTGCTGCTCGAGTTCGTTTAGTTCACTCTGAGTTGAAATATATTCGGGTATCAGGCCATTGATCTCATTTGGATCGAGTGGTGTTGCGCCCGGAGCATATTCAAATGAGAAAGGAATTTTTTTCACTCGCTCACTTCATCCCAGATCCGAGAGTCGAGCTTGGCCTTGAGCTCTTGAGCAAGCTCTCGTATTTGCTGGGTCGTCGTGTCGCCGGTCACACCTTGGTCTTCGAGGCGCATGGTGTGAGTCACCGTTTCTGCCAGGCGTCTGGCTAGTTTCATTGCTTGCTGATCGAGAATCGATTCTAACGATTCGTGTGGATGTGCGGGTAAGATCGCATAGGCGAATCGACATCCCATCGCGCGCGCAGCACGATCCATATACTCCAGACTAGCGCCGCCGGTCGTCTCGCGTTCCTCTTGGCGAATGACGACTTGATGGGTGACCCCCAGACGTTGGGCAAGTTGCCGAGTGGTGATTCCGAGCGCGCCTCGAATGGCCTTGAGCCAACCGGATCTTGGAGGTGGAGATTGCATCAGCGGACTGAGAGGTGCAATTTTCACGTCCATCATCTTTCTCTGTGTATGGGCGGCTTTTTTTGAGGTTTTCATAGCTATATGGTGTCCTAGAGGTTGCCATATATCAAGTTTATGGTGTTCTATAGGGCGCCAAAATATAGATATATGGTGTCCTTTAGGGCGCCATATGAGCACTGGCCTTTATAAATATCTGAAATAATAAGTATTTATATGACTGGTGGGCACCGATGAAAAAACGAGCAAAGCCACCTTTGAGCGGGGCCCAGTTCCATACGTAGCATGGCGAAAGTACGAGCCAGTAATACGGCCCTAGTGGCTTGCTTTCAGATCCTAAATTTCTACCTGCTAAATCTAGCCCGACAGAACTCGAGAATTCGTCCCGTTTTTACGCCCCAGTATCTGTACTACCCGCGCCGCCACTCGATTGCCCGAATCCACCGCACCGTTCATGAAACCGGAGAATGCCTCGCTCGTGTGTTCGCCGCAAAACTGCAAACGCCCGCCGAGTTCTTCGCCCGATGTTGCTCCCACGATCTGCGCATATTGACCGGGCTTAGGGCAAATGTAGCTACCGAGTGAATACCGGGCGGTCGCCCAGTTATGGAGAACCTGCCTGCCATCCCGGAGATCTAATGCGCCTGAGAACAAGCGATTGAAATCTTGCGCGGAAGTTTCCACTGTTCCCGCACCTGCGCGGAGCCCCGCATTTCCGCCGATAAAATTCGTGATGATTCCAGACGGGCCTTGCTGTCCACGACTGGTTTCCCAGAATTGCTGGCTACCTAGGTTCGTGTAGACGGAACCGTTTGAGTATCGATGGTTCGTGAGTTGGTTTCTCCAGAGCTTGGAGCGATATCCGAGCATGACCTTGGAGTTCGTGCCGTAGCCGAGCTCACGGATGCTGCGTTTCTTGTTGGGTGAGAGTGGCAGATCAAAAATACCTTCTACGTTTCTTAGGACCGTAAACGGAATCGCGCAGATCACTTGAGCGGCGCGGACCTCGACGGTGCGCGAACCGACCTTAAACATGAGTTCCAGGCCATCGCCCTTCTCGCGAACGGCGATCCACTGATGTCCGATATGGAGTGGAACTCGGTCATGGATCTTTTTGACGAGCTCATCGGGTAGTCGACCGTTGCCACCTCGGATCCGTGCGCCTTCGTCACTATCACCCATGATCGAGGGAGCATTGTTGGTGCTTGAGATGAGGAGGATTAGATTCAACGCGGACTGTTCGCAGGTCTCAAGACCCATCTCGCCGACATAAGCGACGGAGATCAAATCAATCACCCAGTCGTCCACATCACTGCGAAGTGAGTCCAGGAACTCAGCCATGCTCATGCGGTCATAGCGCGCGAGTTGCCAGGGATTGGGTTTCGGTGCGTGGTCGCTCCTCGTTTTACCGAATATCTCAAATTTGGCTCGACGGATTCGTTTCGCGAGTGGGGCAAACGCTTCGAGTAAGTTCTGATCACTGTAGTATTGCCCGTTGATATAGAAAAGTTCGTTCGAGAGATCGGGCTGATCTTCTTTGAGAGACTCAATCTCAAGCCCCATCTCTGCACAGAGTTCCATGAGCGCCTGGTGTGATTGATCCACCAGTTCGCCGCCTCGTTCGCAGAACATGCCGTCACTGTTAAAGTGTGTTTGCGTGTACATTCGTCCACCGAATCTCGGGCTCGCTTCGAAAATCTCGCAGGCTATTCCGGCATTCATTAGGCGATAGGCAGCGGTCAATCCGGCGGTTCCGCCACCAATGATGATGACCGGAGACGAATCTCTCCGGGGCAAAAGACGAGTAGGGGACTCCGCGTGTGTAGCCTTAATCAGCGCCGCTGAGAAAGGGAGCGCCAGACCCACTTGCAGGGATTTCTTGAGAACATCACGACGAGAGAGGAGCGGAGCTGGATTCGTTTGAGCGGAATCAGCTGCCCTAAGTAGTCTCTCGAGGTGGCGAAATAGTTCGCTTCGTCCCATGTTCCCTTTCACCCAGATCGCAGGTCGGTGTTGAGTGCGCCTACGACAAAATGGTGAGCGCTCTATATACGAGCGTGGGTTTTTATCAAATCAGGAAAATGATCGTGAACATTTAGTCTCGAAAACTTGGTCCACACTATGGAGCAGAGACAGAAACCATTCATGGATATCCAGGCGATTCCGGTCACAAAAGCGGAGTGGTCCAATCAATCGGGTATAACCAAAGTCTGCTGCGCCGCTCCCATAGCGGAGACCCAGTTTTATAGTCAAAGTAGATATTTAGTACCCAAGAGGTAAAAAACAGTTATCCTAATTGTCCGGACGCAATGATTGTGTCTGTTTTTAAAACTAAGGATGGACCTCATGCTTTTCAATCAATCACATCTCCCCGGCTGATTTTTGCGCGAGCCTTCGGGTTCGCTATTCTCCTATTCCCCATTTCATCTGCATCCACCGAAGAGAATCGTAAGGCGCAAGGAAGCTCCTCATCGTCTCCCTCGCATCGGCGAGCCTACGCGCGTCCGCACGCTCCTCTTTTCACCAAGAGAGAAGTAAAAGATGAAGTTTGTATTTAAGCCTTCACGGGTAAGTTTCGCCCTTTTTCCCCTGACACTCGTCCTTGCCACCGCTTGCGGTGGATCCGGTTCGCCCGACGCCGGGTCAGGTGTCGCCTCGATCATAGAGAGCCAAGTCACGATTCCTGGAGACTCCGGATCGGCTGCTCCCTATGAAATCGAAATGGACGTCTACCCACAGGTGATCAAGGGGTGGCTCCCGGAGTACACGGCATTTGTCGAAGCCAAGATCGACGCGCGTTACTTGGGTCTCACTCAAGTCAAAGACTCCCGCATCACCGGTCTCTGTCCGAACTGGCCCAAGCTCTCAAACTCCGAACGCTTGAAATTCTGGTCAGGTCTCGTTCACGCAGTTGCAGTCCCCGAGTCGGGGCTCTCCCGCACGGCCATCTACTGGGAGACGACTCTCCCGATTGATTCAGTCACCGGGCAACAGATCCGCTCCGAAGGATTACTTCAGTTATCCTATGTGGACGTCGTGAATTACAAATATGATGGCGGCGATGTTTCTTGGGCGTTTGATAAAACGATGGCACTTGCGGACTACAAGAGTCGCGCGAAATCCGGAAATCCCAAGCGCACGATCTTAAACGCGTACTCGAACTTGAACTTGGGCCTGTTCATCATGAATCGCCTCGTGACCAAGCGAACGACCGAAACGGTGCAAGTGGCGCTCGGTCGCTATTGGTCAACGATGCGTGCGACGAGCTCGGCAAACTCCAAAGTAAAATCCGGTCTAAAGTCCTATGTACCGGATTGTTTTTAGGACGAGTTACCGACAGGCGAGGTCTAAGACGGCCGGAAGTTCTTCTTCGATCTCGCGAAATCGGAAATCGAGTGCCTCAGCTATTTTCGAGGCATCGAGTGTGTTGTAGTGCGGTCGTTTCTCCAGGGTCGGAATCTCAGTCAAGCTCATAGGCGTGATCTGAGACCGACTCTGGGGTAAGTATTGATCACGGATGAGTCGCGTGAGTTCGTTTCGGGTGAATACCCGTTTCGTTGCCAGATGAAATGTTCCGGATAAATTCGTGAGTTTCGGATGAGCTAATACCTCTGCGATGTCCTCCACAAAAACCGGTGTCATCCATTGATCGTGAAACGGTCGAATGTCCTGGTTTTGAGTGAGGGGGCGGATGATGGCCTGGAGGATGCTCTTGGGGTGAGGAGTGCGACTCATGAGTTTACTGGTTCGAAAGATCAGGTACTTTCCGAAATTCTCTCGGAGGTATTTTTCAACTGCTGCTTTTTGTTTGCCGTATTCGGTCTGCGGTTGAACAGGTGATTCTTCGTTCAAGAGCGTGAGTCGTGCAACGGGTTCGAGTGCATAGTCACTCGAAAAGAAAATCGGAACCGATTGAGCCCGCTTGATTTCATCTAGCAAGGCGAATGTGCCCTCTACGTTGATCGCGCGAGTTTGTTTAGGATTCGATGCACAGGCCTCCACGTCCGTGATGGCTGCGGCAATAATCACGTAATGGGTGCTTCTCTTTTTTAAGTGGTCCCGGACCGTTGCAAGTGTCCGCGGATCCGTCAGATCTATGCGGAGGTCTCCTGTTGATCGCGCCGCCGTCGTCACGTCGAATGCATTCAAGATCGTAGTTGATTCACTGAGGTGCGAACCTAAAAAGCCGCTGCAGCCCACTATTAAGACGTTTGATCTTTTCATCTGAACAGGTTTTTATCACAGGATCCGTTACCATGTTATCCTGGATGCATGCCTCATCTAAAACGCGTCGCATTCACGCTCTATCCCGTTACTGATATGGCTCGAGCTCGTGCCTTTTACGAAGGAGTGTTGGGCCTCCTGCCGGGAGAAAATTTCGGAGGAGCGTTTCAAGAGTACGACTTTGGCGGAACGACGCTTGCAATCGACTCGTCGCCTTTTCCATTTTTGCAACCGGGTACCCAGGCATCCGTCTCCTTGGAGACCGACGATTTGGATGGATTCATTCAAACAATTAAATCCCAGGGGCACTCGCTCGTAGATCTTGGAGGCCGAGAAAAAGGTGAATCACCGGTTTGTTACATGGCGTTTGTTCGAGATCCTGATGGGAACATTGTCGGTCTCCATCAGTGCAAATAGTTCGCTTAGCCTAAGAACGAATCAGAATCCAAATCTCTTCTAAGGTTGCGACTTTTACTCCGGTAGAATCCACGGCATAGGAATCGATAAAAACCTTGCGACCTTCGCGTCGATTGATCCGCGTATGGATCCGCACGGTTCCCGACGTCACCGGGGCTAGATATTTAATCGTCGCAGTTCCCGTCGCTCCGGCCTTGTAAGCTGGATCCAGATCCGCGTGAATGAGCATCCCTTGGCTGGTGTCCATGATCGTGTAGAGAGTGCCGCCATGGAGAATTCCGTTTGGATTGAAGTGCTCTGGATTCGTTGCGTATTCGTAGATGCACTCCTCTAAGGTGAGAGAGACGAAGCGCGCGCCTAAGAGGTTGCCCATTCGATCGTTTTTTAAGAATGAGGCGATGTAGGAGGAGAGGTCTTTTGGGGTGGTCATAGTCCGTAGGGAGGGAAGTTTAAATTCTCAGTAGCGAGTATTTCCACATAGAGAACTATATTCTAGTAAATTAGAGGCATGTCCAAAACAAATCAATTAATTCGGATCGATGCGAATGCACGTGAATTCACTGAAGTCGTTCGGCACCGTTTTGCTGAGTGGGGTGCAGCACTGAGTCCCGCTCAGTTTACTCGTCGTGAAGAACGTTTGATCAGTACCGATTTCTACAAGAATGGCGGCAAAACTTGGGCGCTTGTGAATGATACAAACGAAGTGCTCGCGTCTTGTGAAACCGATCCTATTTTTCTTCAGCATCAGAGTGATCGAAGACCGGGACTTGTGATTGCATCTGTTGTTGTGCCAACCCAACAGCGAAAAAGAGGATACGCGTCTGAGTTACTTCGGGGAGTAATCGATGCTGAATCTGGTAGAAATGACTTCTATTTCCTTGTTTCAGAGGTGGGAGCGCAACTGTATGGCGCCCTGGGATTTCGAGCCTGCCCTTTGGAGATCATGAGTATTGCGGTGAATAGCAATTGTGATGCTGGGCCATCACTCCGAGTGTTGGAGCTCAATGCGGACGAAACTTTGAGGATGTTAGATATTCAGTCAATTCGGCCGGGAACTATACTGAGTCCAAGTCGGGAACATATTCGCTGGCACTGGGAGCGTACTCAAATCTACCATGAATTTTTGGGAAGCGCCCCACTGAGTTGTTTTGGGTTGTCCGTTGGATCGAATTTTTTGGTTTTGGGTTACGACTTCAAGTTTTCGAAACTCATGATTCTTTCAAATCAAATTGCTGTCGATGCAAGTTCTCAAGATATACAAGAGCTCTGGAACGCGACGATAAAATTGGCAAGACTTCATGGTCTCGGAAGTGTGGAAGCTTGGCATGCAAGAAGACTTCGGTCGCAAATTGCGCATCTGGAAAATTTGAATCCGCAAACGTCACTCAGCCGTGAAGACATGCCAATGATCCTAGACCTTCGAAAAGACCTCGATCCGGCAGATATTGAAATCGAGTATCAGTGCTGGGTCTAGTTTCCGATTTTCTACCGATGAAACTTCAAAATCGAATCAAGCAACCCCGGGAACCGCTTATCAATTTCCTTCTTACGAAGGGTATTGATGACCTCGACGCCGACTTTTTCGGAACGGATGAGTCCGTTCTCGCGTAGCAGCTTGTGATGAAACGAGATTGTAGAAGGGGAGAGTCCTTCGGCACAGGACTTCGAACAACTCATGCTCTCATTTGAGGCGAGCTTCAGAACGATGTTCCGACGGACGGGATCGGCCAGGGCATATAGAATGCCGTCAATACTGATGTCCGTTATGGAGGGGTGGCTGAAGTTACGTGCCATGGTCCTATGGTAGCCGAAAAGATTCAGGTTTTCAATATTCCCATACTTCAATATTAATGAAGTATTGACATATTTGAGACCCGCCACATATTCTGGGTGTCACCTGAAACATCTTTGGAATTAAAGCAAACTTTAGGAATCATACGATATGAGCAGCGCACTTTTTCAACCCCTGAAAGCAGGGGACATCACCCTTCCGAATCGAATCATCATGGCCCCGTTGACCCGCCAGCGCGCAGGGTCCCAGCGTATCCCGAACGAGATGATGCGCGAATACTACATGCAGCGCGCGTCCGCCGGCCTGATCCTGACTGAGGCCACGAGCATTGAGCCGATGGGCGTCGGTTACAAAGACACCCCCGGCATCTGGAATCAAGAACAGATGCAAGGCTGGAAAAAAGTCACGAGCGGCGTTCATGAGAAAAACGGACGCATTTTCCTACAGCTCTGGCACGTGGGTCGTATCTCGGATCCGTCCTTCTTAAATGGAGAGACGCCCGTCGCCCCGAGCGCGATTCAACCCTCAGGTCACGTCAGTCTCGTTCGTCCGCAGCGTCCATTTGTGACCCCGCGTGCTTTGGAAACTCATGAGGTCAAAACGATCGTCCAGAACTACCGCAAATCCGCCCTCCTGGCCAAAGAAGCCGGTTTCGACGGCGTCGAACTTCACGGTGCAAACGGCTACTTGGTCGATCAATTCCTCCAGAGCAGCACCAATAAACGAACCGATGAATACGGCGGTCCGGTCGAAAATCGTGCGCGATTCCTGCTTGAGATCGTTGATCAATTGATTGATGTCTGGGGAGCAGGCCGCGTGGGAGTGCACCTGGCGCCTGCGATGGACTCTCATGATATGGGTGATGCGAATCCGCGCGAGACGTTCGGCTACGTGGCTCGTGAGCTCGGCAAGCGCAAGATCGCATTTATTTTCACGCGCGAAGGTCGTGGCGACAAGTACCTCACGCCGCACATCAAGCAAGAGTTCGGCGGAGTCGTGATCGCAAATCAAGGGTTAGACGCGACCGAAGCATCGCAGTTGATCTCCGAGGGTAAGGCCGACGCCGTATCGTGGGGTCGTTATTTTATCTCTAATCCGGATTTGCCTGAACGCATTCGAACGGGTCGCGAGCTTGCCGCGTTTGACATGAATACGTTCTATTCCGAGGGCCCTCACGGTTACGTGGATTATCCGGCGTTGGCGGACTAAATTCCCTCTCCTAAAAAGTAAAAAGGCGCGGAGTGAGTTAGGTCACTTCGCGCCTTTTTCATATGAACGAGATCTTGGCGTTGTTCAGTTTGGGAGTTTCATTCTATCGAACGATTCCCATACTGTGGACTGAAGCGTATGAATCAAATTTCTTCAATTCCACAATGTGTACAGGCGTTTACGCCTCTCTCTGGGTTTGACGGAAACGATTTAGGTGCGTAAGTTGCCGGGCATTGGAGTTTTCTATGCTGAACCGGACCTCACTTGTCGTTCTATTAGCCTTTTTATCTCAGTCTTTCGTTTACGGGGGCGAGCCCAGCCCAGAGCGCTACAAAGGTCTCCAAGTGAACGGCGAAGCTCCGGTGCTGGTGGATCTTCTGAAACAAGCCAATGAGACGATCGACATTGAGATCTATGAGATGGGCGATCTAGAAGTTCGCGCCGCTCTTCGCGATGCGCTGATGCGCAAAGTTCGCATCCGAGTCGTCAAAGAACCTAAGCCCATCGGCGCAAAATGCGATGAAATGAGCCCCCCGAACGAGAGAGACAACGCCGACTGCGCAGACAAGAAACTCCTCGTTGACCAAATCCTCAAAGGCGGCGGCACCTATGTTCCATTCAATAAGGAACAGCTCTGCGCCGAGGGAACTGCTAAGCAGTGTTTCGAGCATGGCAAGCTCGTCATCATCGACGAAAAGATCGCGCTCGTGAGCTCCGGCAATTTCAATAGCTCGAACCTCTGCACGGAGTCTGCAGATCCATCGAAATGCAACCGCGACTACAGCTATGTCATTCGTCGCCGCAGATTCGTTCGTGCGCTCCTCCGCGTATTTGAAATGGATATCTTAAGCACGCGCTATGATTTGATTGAGACCTTACGACCAGGTCCGGCCAAGCGCATCACCGTGAGCCCGCTCTCTTTGCAGCCACTCATCGATTTCATCAAATCGGCGAAAAAATCGATCCGCATTGAAAACCAATACCTCAAGGACGCGGACCTTAATCAGGCGATCATCGATCAAGCTAAGGCTGGCGTTCACGTCGAAGTCTCGCTGGCGAGCCTCTGTGCGTTTTCTAAACCAAAAGCGAATGATCGTAAGAAGGCGCAAGAGCTTTTTGGAGCCTTCGACGAAGCAGGGATTCAAGTTCGCATGTTCACGAACTCAATCAAAGTCGAAGGTCGCCCCGGCTACATGCACGCCAAAGCCATCGTCGTCGATGATCGTCGCGCGTGGATGGGTTCGGTCAACGGATCCACAAACGCCCTCAGTCGAAACCGCGAGTTCGGATTTTTCTTCAAGGACCGCAAATCAGTTAAGAAGCTCGTTCAGACCATGGACGAAGATTTCCGCGATCCAGGCGCCGAGACTTGGCAAGAAAGCCTCGAGTGTCTGAAAGACCGCAAGGCATCGGACCTAGATCAAGAAGAGTAGAGATAGCGTCAGTTTTTTTTACATTTTACATTAGATAGGTGTAACGCATGATAGAGGAATCCCTATTTTTGGAGGTCCTCTATCATGCAACGCTTGATGTTCGCTTGGTTGGTCATTTTTTCTGCTGTACTGATTTCCTGTAGTAGCCCACGCAAGGAATCCACCGAAGCCCCCGTGATCAAGGGATCTCCTCTCGCAGACAAAATCCCCCTCCGCTTGAAAGAAAACTACGAATATTTCTATCATCCCGGACTTGCGGCTCAGATCATTGAGAGCGTGGATGTTGCTATGGCGCAACAGCCGGCACAGACAATTCCTCTGAATAAGTGGCTAGATGGTCAATTTGAATTCGAGAAACCTATGGTTTATCTCGATAAAAACAAGTTCGCGCGATCAGCATTTGCGATTTATCAAGTTCCCGTGAAAAAAGGCGAGAAGTACACAATTAGTTTTAGTGGTAAACCGACCAAGGCATTTACGGACATTTTTGATAAACGCTACACGGTTTTAGTCCCGGTGATTCAATTTTCGGATCGTTCAATAAAACCAATCACTACGAAAAACGAATTTAAACCTAACTCGATTGCACAAACTCGTATGCGGATTTCTTGGGAAATCACGGCTCCCAAAAGTGAGAATCTCAAGTTGTTTCTCGGTTCTATGAGCCTAGAAATTCTCAACCCAAACTACAGTCAGCTCAAGAACCCAAACAAATACTCGGTTTGGTTTCCTGGTGGGGAGAACAACTCAACCACGCCATCGACTGTTTATTTTGGCAGTAGCCTGAGTCAGGTTGTAGTTGGCGGTGCAGTGAATGCTGCTTTTGAGCATACGTTTTACCCGATCCAAGACGTCATTGGTGAATACGAGATTCAGGTGAGTGACTAGTTATGATAGCGCCCGGGAGCACTGATTGAATCGGTCCTCAACGAGGAATGAATCGTCTATTTTATATATTTAATAAATATATGATAGGATCCTCGGCTAGAGGTTTTCCGATGAACCGAATGAATCCGTTTCTCCTGGCTCTGGCGTTCCTTTTCACAGGCTCTATGTCGGTCGCTAGTGCCGGCGATTGGTATACAGACTTGCCAACGATCGCTCAGTCCAAGGCACAAGTGCTATTCTTCGGAGATTCGCACTCGCAGGAATCGTACAAGACGTCGTTTCGTGAGCTCCTGTTAGAGCTACATCAGAACGATCCGGCCTGGAACTGTGTTGCACTCGAGATGGATCCGAGTTGGGTGCAAGTTGCCGTTGATCAAGTGATCAGCGGGACTGCTTCTAGAGCAGATCTTCCTCATGTCATCCACCGCTCTGTTCCCGATTGGGTGCGGGGAGTCGGCTACGATCTTCCTTTTTTCCAGGAATACGTCTCGAATTTCCTCGAAGAAGCGTTCTTTCAGGTGCTTGATCAAACGAAGTCGCGTTTTTTTGCGATCGATCTCCCGAAAACCGAAAACTATTTTCGTGTGAATTCCTCGTTTCCAAGGCTAGACCGAGGCGAGATCCCGACAGACTTGCAGTGGGATGAAAGGAATCGCTTGCAGATGATCGAGCGGAATCAAGAGATGGCTCGACGAATTGCCGCATTGATCGACTCTGGTAAATGTTCACGAGTATTGGCCATGGTGGGCGCACATCACCTGACTCAGTACGGAAAACTGATTTTGAGCGATGAACAGGTCGTTCCCGTTCCAGAACTTTTGCAGAATCGATTTTCTGTAGAAACGATCAGGCTGTTTTTTGATCTGGAAGAAAAATCAAGCTATCAGCGGCTACTGGCTCCAAGTTCAAAAAACTCCCGGTTAAGTCAGATGCCCATTTCAGTGATCACTTACACTCCCACCATCCTCAGTTGGTGAGATCTGCCGCTCCAGCTTAAGGATAGAAGCAGCGCTCTTCTTTGCAAATCGTGCGAACGATTTCTGATGTTGGGACTGAACCATCGGTCGGCATAGACGTGATTTCGATCACATCTACGTTTTCCATCTCGAAACAGCCCGGATTAGTCATGCGCTCGTTGAGTAAGCTCGTCGTCTGGACTTGATAACGATAGCTACCGGTCCAGGTTTCACCTTGCGCCACTCGTTGTTCCATCGTTCCTACCACCGTCCCCTGATGTTTCAGGTGAGCGGAGCGTTCCATTGCGCCAGGAGGAGGCATCGCGCCACCGATGTGCAGCCGAGATTCGTAGGTCCAACTGCCATCGAAATTGCTGCATTGGCGGGTGTTGGGAGACGCCCAAGTGGTCGATGATGCGAGTGCGACTGCAATCCCGGAAATCAGAAGTTTCGAATTCATGGACGATTTATCCCATTCCACGGCTCGAATGTCGTGGAGTTTTTTAAATAAAATACGCTTTGGTAGCTTGTCTGAGGCTTGAACCAATATTCTTTGAGGGATTCTTCGTAGGGAAGCGTCACATCAGTCATTCGGTTCCAGCTATCGGCTATATAGATGTTCTGTTTTAGGTAATGTGAATCTGGCCCGAGATAAACATAGGGCTTATTTAGCTCAGACTGCAGTAGGCATTCTAGAAACCCAATTCCCGCTGCGCAGTATCGAGCGCTGTCGTATTCGGGTTGATTCGAAGTGCTCCCAGAAATGACAGCCAGCGGCCAATAGCGATGTTTCAGACGCACCGCGAGTTTCGATCCGAGTGACGTGATGCCAATCACGGGACTGCTGTATGGGCGCTTGACGAGATTTCTCGCGATGTGGAGATTGTGAGCATAAAGAATGATCTTTTTACCTGGATAGAGCCGGGTTCTCACGTACTCAACCACCTGAAACATTCCTTCGTCGCGACCTGCATTCGCTGCTGGTTCATTGTCTGGTGTAGCAATGACGACCTTAAAATACGCGTTTGACCAACGAATGGATTTGAGTGCGAGCTCAATGAGTTTAGCGTCGAACTCTCGCCAGATAGCGGAGCCTCGGTTTTTCATCGCAGATTGGAGAATCCGGTCGGCAATATCGAGCGTGGATTCGCAATTTTCGATTCGAGTGCTGGATTCCGGCGTGGGTTTGTACTGATTGGATGCAGGGAGGATGCCCCCTTCGTCAAAACACGTATTCCAAACTTGATCCTGCGACAGAGGAAAAACAGGTGATGTGGCCGGAGAGAGTTGAATGGCTCGATTGGAGAACTGATTGAGCATTCCGATAGCAGTGAGCGATCGAGCATTTTCGGGGTTGATCGGTCGAGCATCGGTGCCTTTGAGGAGCTGAATATCAGCCCCAATGAGTCTCACGGGATTTTTTTTGTGCCGGTGATTGAACTCGCAAACCCAGGTGTAAAACTTCTCGAACTGCCGTGTTCTCCACGGACGGAACGAGTTCCATAGAATCCAATTGGGATCCCATTCGCAAGTGCTCGAGGCTTGAATGCGCTTATTGAGTTCTAGTGTCAGGTACCAAGGTGCCTCGAGCATAAAAACTCGGAAACCGTGATTTTCAATGAGTGAACGAGCGAGTGATAACCGAAAATCGTGACCTTCGTAGGAACCATGTAAGTATTCACCGAGGCCAACGACTTCGGTCTGTTTCGCAATTTCTTTGGAAATAGAGGAAATATTCGAGGAGTCGAAGTTGAACTCTTCAAGAGCGTCTCCCACCAGTTCGGACGATGAATGGGCCGCTCCTATGGTCACAACGCTCAGGAGTAGGGCGTGCGAATAAGAAACCAGCCAACGTGCGAATTTTGGTTTTTTCATTCGAAGGCTATTACTCGAAGCAGCTTGTCTTTGCAAAGGCCTAGTAGCCTTCAATCTTACGTATCGTTTCAATGGCCTCTAGACACGCTGCGGCCGCCTCGCGCCCCTTGTTCTCGGAATTGTCGCGACTGCGGATTTCCGCTTGTTCGTCCGTGTAGGTGGTCAGGATCCCGAACGTGATTGGAGTCTCAGTCGTGAGCATCGCCTGCATGAGTCCGACGGTTGCGCCCAGGCTAATGAATTCGAAATGCGCGGTATCGCCCTTGATCACGCATCCCAGACAAACGACGCCGGCGTATTTCTTGGTTTTGGCAAGTTTCTGGGCGAGGAGCGGGATCTCAAACGCGCCGGGCGCATCGAACTCGTCGATGGCAGACTGGTCGACGCCCTTCTCCGCGAGGTGCGCATAAGCTCCGCGTTTTAAACCGGAAGTGACTTCTGTATTGAAGCGGCTCGTGATGATGGCGATTTTCATTTTTTCTCTTCCTGGAGGTGAGCCAGATGGTGGCCGAGTTTATCTCGTTTGGTTTTTAAGTAGGCCAAGTTCGAATCATTCGCGGTCATTTCAATCGCGATGCGCTCGACGATTTTCAGGCCATATCCTTCGATGCCGACGACCTTGCGCGGATTATTGGTCAGAAGCTTGATCTCATCGCAGCCGATGTGACGCAGGATCTGAGCACCCACGCCGTAGTGCCGCAGGTCGGCTTGGAAACCGAGGTGACGATTTGCCTCGACCGTATCCATGCCTTGATCTTGTAGCGCGTATGCGCGGATCTTGTTTGTCAGGCCAATGCCCCGGCCCTCATGTTGTCGCATGTAAACGAGCACACCGTTACCGCTCTCGGCGATTTGTTTGAGTGCAGCCTGAAGCTGCGGACCGCAATCACAGCGGAGCGAACCGAGCGCGTCGCCCGTCAAACATTCCGAATGTACTCGAACAAGCGCGGGAACTCCGGTTGCGGTTCCGACTTCGCCGCGAACGAGTGCTAGGTGCTCGGATCCGTCGACGCGACTCTTGAAGGCGATCATTTTGAAATCCCCGAACTGCGTCGGGAATTTCGCTTGCGCGATCTCTTCGATTAGCGACTCGCCCTGCATGCGAGCGGAAATGATCTCTTGGATCGTGATGATGGGGAGATCGTGTTCGAGCGCGAATTTTTTGAGATCCGGCATTCGCGCCATCGTTCCGTCTTCGTTCATGATCTCGCAGATCACGGCGCCGGGCTGAAGTCCTGCGAGTTTCATGAGATCAACCGAACCCTCGGTGTGACCGGCGCGGACAAGCACGCCGCCGCTTTGGGCCTTGAGCGGGAAAACGTGTCCGGGAGAAACGAGTGAACGCGAGGTAGCGTTCGGATCCATCGCGACTCGAATCGTCTGCGCTCGATCTGCGGCGGAGATCCCCGTCGTCACGCCTTCGCGCGCTTCGATGGAGACCGTGAACGCAGTTCCGCGTGGGCTGCGATTCATCGCCGTCATCATCGGGAGCTGGAGTTCTTCGATGCGTTTTTCTTCTAAGGTCAAACAGATGAGGCCGCGAGCATGTCGGGCCATAAAATTCACCGCTGCTGGAGTGACGAACTGAGCGGCCAGAATGAGATCGCCCTCGTTCTCACGATCCTCGTCGTCGACGAGGATGATCATTTTGCCTTGTTTGATGTCGTCTAGCGCGCGCGATAAGGAAGACATAGTCGCTCCACGTATTTCGAAAGGATGTCGATCTCGACGTTGACGGTGTCGCCAACACGGAGATCGGAGAGGTTTGTTTCATTCCAGGTGTGCGGAATCAGGTGAACAATCACGAGGGGCTGGGGTTCATCGATGACGGAGTTCAACGTGAGGCTCACTCCGTTTAGTGTGATCGAGCCTTTTTCAACGCAGTATCGGACCAAATCGGAGCTCATCGCAAACACCACTCGAAAGGTTCCGCCCTCGTCGGCGATTTCGTGGACGGTTGCGATTCCATCGACGTGACCTTGGACCCAGTGCCCGGAGAGTCGAGTATTCGCCAGCAGCGAGCGCTCCAGATTAACTGAGCGATTCACGGCTAATTCACCGAGGTTTGTTTTACGAAGTGTTTCTGATCCGATGAAAAAGAGCGTATCGCCCGACGGAGTGATCTCAGTTGCAGTCAGGCAGACGCCGTTCACGCAGACACTCTCGCCGATTTCCAAATCAGTGTACCGAGTGGCGATGCGAACTCGTGCGCCTTCGAGTCCGACTTTTTCAAATGATTGGACAGGGGCCTTGTGCGACACGATTCCAGTGAACATGCCTTGGTTCTAGCGCAATTGCGGGCCGTTGTCGTTCCTGAAGCGTTGGACAATATCCGGTTCGTGGGGCCCCTGTTGTTGAATCCGTACGTGTTCATTCCAGAGCCCCGATTCCAGTACGGACGCGCTTAAAAGTGGGCCCGCTTCGACCAGGACTTCGAGGCAACCGAGATCCGCCAGTTTTCTGAATGCAAGGTCCAGTGATTCGGCGCGAAAAACCTGAAAACCACGGCGACTCGCCGCTTGAATCCAATCATCCGAGACTTGATGGCGCCGGTCCAGGAGCGCTAGCTGACGGATTTTTTCCAGATGGTCGGAGATATGGCGGACCGTGAACTCGGGCGCGTCGGCGAGGACCGTTCCACTCCCGGTGACGATTGCATCAGAGCGTTTTCTGAGCTCGTGAGCGAGTTTTAAACTCTCAAGAGAGGTAAACGTTTTTTCCCCCACGGGCGGAATCATCGAGCCTTGGCGAGACCAGGCGGTCTTGATCGTAATCCAAGGCAGGCGACTCAAGATTCGCGAGCGGAAACCGCGAATCAATTCATTACATTCAGTTTCGAGCACGGACGAAATCACTTCGACGCCGCGCTCTTTTAAGTGGTCGTGTCCGCCTTGGGCGACGGGATTGGGATCCGAAGCGCCGTAGACCACTCGGCGGATCGGCGTGTCCAGGATCGCAAGCACGCAGGGAGGCGTTCTTCCGTAGTGATTGCAAGGTTCCAGCGTCACAACGATCGTATGCGCCTGCTCGATGGTTCCATTCGCGCGGCAGAGTTCGATGGCTCGACGTTCGGCATGAAATTGTCCAGCTCGTTCATGCGCGGCGCAGGCCAGGATCTGACCTTGCTCGTCGAGAATCACCGCCGCCACGGGAGGATTCGGAGCCGTGGCTCCTACGAATTTCTCTGCCTCGATGAGCGCGATTCGCATCGCGGATTCGAACGTCATGATATTGGAGTTGTCACACGGGGCACTGTTTTCGCCAAGCGCGATTCACCATTCAGGAGCGACGGTCGTGAAACCTGGTGAGTTTCTGAAAGTGATCTCGTTCGAGCTATTGCAGCGTGGGATAGACGCCAGATGAAGGGCTGTTCCAGATCGCTCCGAAATCCCATCCGGTGTAGGTGGATGAGTCTTGGAGTTGAGCTGCGGTTTTCTGGTTTCCGTCGTTCGAAAGTCCGCTGTTGTGCGAGCCTTCTTTGAGCCAGTAGTTATCCGACATGGTGAGGGATCCATGGTTTCCGGCGAGGCCTTGCTCATTGTAGCTACTCGCCGAGACCGCGGCTCGAGAATACGAGTAGGTGAGACTGTAGGTATTCAGGCCGTTACCGCCTTGACCAACCAGTCCACCCACGTTCCCGACGCCGGCAATGGTTCCACTCGAATAGGTATTTAGGATTTGGCCGGTGCATCCGGAGTTGTATCCGCTGAATACGCCGGCGATACCGCCGATGTTTTGTCCGGTTCCCGTGATGGTGGAGACAGTGGCGTAGGATTTTTCGATCTTGATATTCTTTGCACCGTTCGCGGAACAGTGAGTCTCGCCCGCGATACCGCCGAGTTGGCTTTCACCACTGATAGATCCCGTGAAATAAGTCTTGGTATAGACCATCGAGCTACCTGCTCCTCCGGTCAGGTTCACGTACCCAGCGATCCCTCCCAGTTTATTGGTACCCGAGATGGCGCCAGTCGCATAACTGCCTTGAATGGTGATCGAGTTTTGGCTGCCCTCAATACGAGATTGACCGAGGATTCCTCCGACCGATTCGTTGCTCGAGGTGATCGTGCCTGTAGAGTATGAGTTCTCAATCGTGAGATCAGCGAGCGATCCGCTCAGATAAGCGGCTCCCAAGATGCCACCCGTATATTGGTTCGTGCCGGTGATCGTTCCGGTCGAATACGCGCGCGTGATGTCGATCGAACCGCCGGTGCTGGAATCCCAGTAGAGATTTCCGATGACGCCGCCGGTTTGCTGATAGCCTTTGATGTCTCCGGTTGAATAGACATCCGTAAACACCATGGCGTTCATGCCGTCACTCGAGCTATTGGTGGCCGAACCGATAATGCCTCCGACGTTATAGTTCGAAGTCATGGAACCCGTGATGTCTCCCGTCGAGTAGACGTGATCAAGCGTGACCGTCACGTTCAGGCCCGAGCCGATGGTCAAGTCAGCGATGCCCCCGGAGATTTGGTTGGCACCGATTGAATCGCTCGTCACGCCGACGTCACCGGTGGAGAAAGTATCGGAGATGGTGATAGCTCGGGCCGCTCCCGAACTATAGGGACTCATGTATCCCACTAATCCGCCAGCTTTGCCGCCAGCAACGTCGACGGTGATATTGCCGTGTGTTTCGCAGCTATCGATGGTCATCGCGGAGAACAAGCCCATTCGGCCAAATAGACCACCGCCTTGGTGCGTGCCGCCCGTGGAGGTCATTGTGATGTCGGCGTCCGTGATGTTTTGGCTCATCAAACAGGACGCGCCGTTATTGCATTCGAAATTTCCGACCAGGCCGCCGACTTCGGAACCGCCACGGATGATGGAGTTGGAAACCGAAGACTCGATGCGAACATCGGCTGCGTTTCCGTAAATGGCTCCGGCGATCCCTCCAGCGCTGCCTTCCGAGATGATGACTCCCGTGGTACGTGAGGAGCGAACTCGGGAGTCAAAGCCCGTAATCGAATTGATATTTCCAAAAATCCCACCCACGGATCCAGAAATAGAAATCACGTTTGCCGTGGAAAATGCGTAGTCCAAGTTTGCCTCGGCGCTTGCATCATAGATGCCGGAATAGATTCCCCCCGCGTAACCGGTTTGAGATACGACATGACCGTGCGAGAAGTTGCGAATGAACCAATCGGAGTTCGAATCGCGAGAGCGATTAAATACTCCACCGGCAGTACCGCCACCGGTCGTTTCGACCAATCCCGAAACCAAGTTATTGCTCAGGCGATCCACTCCGTTTGCGCGGCCGACGATTCCGCCGACGCTATTTCCGGAGTGGGTGTTGCGGTTGTAGAGATTCATGAGGTTCACGCCATCTACATAGGTGGTCGCGTTGCCGCCGATGACGACAAATAAGGCGACTTCGTTGCTGAACGCCGAAGACGTCGTAACTCGAAAATTCTTCAGGATGCGTTCTTCGCCCGAGAAGGTCCCGGTGAACGTTCCCGTAATCGGAGTGAATGCTTGGGTTCCACCAGTGGCAGGATCCGCATCCAAAGACGGATCCAAATCGAGATCCGACATGACACGAAAATTCGAACTCAGATTGTTTCTCACTCGATCAAGCTGTGCGAGTGAACAAATGCGGTAAGGATCGCCGGTTGAACCATCGCCACCTCCGAATCCCGCGTTAACTCCCGTGCTGTTGTTCGTGGAGTCGCAAACCGTCACGTCATCATTATCGAGGATTCGTATTTTGGTAATCGCCCAAGGACGAATCAAGTTGGAGCCAGATGGTGTTCTTAAAATCGCGTAGAACGAGCGATTGTCTCTGGTGCTACTGTTATCAAAAACAGGTACACTGGCTTCGACTTCGGACTCGCCCGCTGCGAACGTCAATGTCTGCGCCGTATTCGTGAAGTCCGTGGACGCGGTCGCCGTTCCGTTGATGAAGTCGAGAACGACGGTCGCAGATGCGGTCGTTACGCCCGATCGTTGAACAATGATTTTCGCCGAAGAACCATTCTCGTTCACGGAGTAGAGCGGGCTTGAGAAAAAGAACTGTCGATCTATTTGGGTATCGATCAGATTCACGGTGGATTCATAGAGCGTGCCGACTGTCGCAGAGTTCGTGGGCGATCCGAGCTTGATCCGGAAAAAACGGTCTCCTTGGATGGATCCCGAGGTCACTGGAGAGAACGTCGAAACGGGAACGGTCTGGGTCGTGTCGTTTGCGTTGAAGGTGAAAACGGTGGATCCGAGCGTGACGTTTGATCCACTCGCCGTGACGGCATCCGCAGTCAGCGTCACGGCATGTGTAGCGCCGGGAGCATCGCGCGTGATCGTGATCGTGGTACCAATGCTAGAGCCGTCATCCGAAATGGAGTAGTTGTCCCGCGAGAGCGTGAACTCCGGGTTTTTGAACACATACGTCGTCGACGCCGTTGAGCAGGCACTCACTCCGGACGCCGTCGATGCTCTTCGCGCATAAAAAGTATGGGTACCCACGGTGAGTGTTGATGAGGTGATCGCAACGGTGGTGCCGGTAGCAGTCGCCGAACCGATGAGAGAACCAGAACTACAGGTCGGAGAAGTGTAGAGGCCGACTTCGTCGCCGTCTTGTACGCCGCTCACAGTGATGACGGGCGTATCCAAGCTGCCCGTTGCGGATAAAGGCGTGGTCAAGGTGAGTGATGAGGGAGCAGCCGAGACTGAGGTCGATCCGACTGAGACGTTTCTTAGGCCGGTGACTTTCACGCCGGAATTTTCGGGCAAACACGAAGCCAATACAAGCAGAGCAATCGCGGATTGTCCCAATCGCGCGAGAGAACACTGTTTGGCTAATGTCTTTAGATCATAAAGACTTCGTCGTTTTGACATCAATAAGTTCCAACGTACAGCGGGAAAACAGCCTGTTTGTCTATTCTACCACGAAATGACTTATTATTTACACTATGTGTCAATAATGACGGATTGTCCGAAATCTGATCTTCGTAGCCGCTCAAGCATTAAACGAGATTTGAGGGATTTTACTGATCCCAGACTATGACGTTATGTTCTTCTCAGGGGCCGACCAAAATTCCTCGATTTCAGTCAGGATTCGCTGGGAAACGAGCTCATTGGGGCGAGTTTTAAACCAATCGCTCGGCATGGTCTGAGCGTATTCGTTCTCTACGAAACGACCATCCATCAAGATGATGATTCCGCGGTCGCTTTCGGTGCGGATCACGCGCCCCGCGGCTTGAACGGCTTTGGCCATCGCCGGGTAGGTGTACGCATAAGAGAAACCGGCTCGGTAGTGTTCTTGGTAATAACGTTTCATGGTCTCGCGCTCGAGATCGAAATTCGGCAGCGGTGGACCGATTACAAACGCTCCAATGACCATCTCGCCGGGGTAGTCGACACCTTCGGAAAAAACACCGCCTTGAACGGCGAATAGCAACGTCGGGCGCTCGCCTGCTTTTAGGATCTCCAGAGTGTCCTCGACGGCGGACGGCGTAGAGTTTCGTTCTTGCGCGAGCAAGCGATAACCTTCTGGGCAACGAAAATGCGCGAGCACTTGGTGCAGAAAATCAAAACTCGGGAAAAACGCCAGGTAGTTTCCGGTTTTTTTGGCGATGACCCGCTCGATGACTTCGGCGATGCGCGGGTAGTTTTTTGCACGCTCTGAAAATTTTGTGGAGACCTGGGGGATGATTAGGAGTTTTCGTTGCGCAGGATCGAACGGTGAACCGAACTCTCGGGTGAGTAGGGCGTCGGATTCAAGTCCGGAGAGTTTAGAATAATATTCGAACGGTTTAAGTGTGGCCGAAAAAGCGACCACTTGATCGAAACTCTCGTAGCGCGGCTTCAGCATTTCGGAGGCGTCACAGCAGGTGATCTTGACCGTGCCGCCGTGGCGATCTGATTGAAAGGTGGTGAAAAACTCCTCGCGTCCCGTTTCACTGATTTCTTGGAGCATTTGCGAAAACTCGCTCCAGTAAAACGTGAGTTTCAAAATGGGGTCTTGAGCTTCGATCTCTACATCGGACTCCAGGTACCGTGAGAGAAAACCTCGGAGCTTGGTTTCCATGTCCGAAAAGGGCGAGACCGGCGGTTCGATGGTGGCGCTCTTGGAGTCGCCCTCCGGACGGCAAGCCAAGAGAACCTCGATGCATTCGTCGAGCAGTTCCTCGGCTTCTCGAGCGAAACGTTTCGGTAGGCGCCTAGTGTCTTCGCGCATTCGGTCCAACGAATAACTGGAGAGCGACGGGGAGTAGTAGTCCATGGCTCTGGACGGCAGGTTGTGAGCTTCGTCGATGACCAGGTTCGGCTTGCCCTCAGCGCCGAGGCTCGGCATGGGGTTTCTCGTCAGGAGCGAGCGCGCGGAAAACGCGTAGTGGTAATCGCAGATGACGACGTCGGCGGCGTTGACGGCTTCGAGCTGCAATTCGTAGGGACAGACTTCGAAATTTTTGCCGAGGGTCTTGAAGGTTCGAGAAGTGAGTTTTTTCTTTTTTGCGAGTTCAGCCGGGAGCTCATGCCGATCGACCTTGTCGTAGTAGTCTCGCGCGTATTCGCAGTAGCTCGGGTTACAAAGCGGCTCGGCTTTGAGGCACATCTTGCTTTTTGCCGTGATGGTCAACGATTTGAGTGCGGCACCGGAATCTTGAAATCGTTCGACGGCATCTTCGGCCACCGCGTGCTGGCTGTTTTTCGGAGTGACGTAAATGACGGACTGTCCGCGCGCGAGAGAGTCTTTTAAGCTCGGATAGAGAACGCCCACGGTTTTTCCGAGTCCGGTCGGAGCCTGCAGCATCATCGGGCGGCGTTCCCGGATGCCGGACTCGATCGTCTCGATCAGGTCGATTTGTCCGGGACGGGCGCGTGAGAATGGAAAAGGGAAATCGCGCGCGATCTTGCGCCGACGCTCCGTCCGTTTTTCAGAAATTTTCGCAAGCGTAACGAGTTCATCCAGTCGTCGGTTCAGCCAAGCATCGTAGCGTTCGAGGTCGAGTTTTACCGGATGGTCGATGGTCTCTCGGTTTCTCGTGGATACGAGGTGCATCGAGAGCACAGGTTCTGATTGATGTTCCAGCCAATGGAAATAGCCGTAAGTCAGGAGTTGTAGTGCGTACGGGTGTCGATCTCCCGTGGAATCGAGAGTTTTTTTGAGTTCGCGGATGTTGAAAGTGGTTTTGATCTCTTCGATGCGGACGGGCATCTCGTCGAAAATCCCGTCCATTCGGCCTTGGATTTCGAATTGAAACTCGTCTCGCTCGAACACCCGCGCGCAGGTCACCTCGGCACGATAAGAGCTGTGGGCTTGGGCCCGGCGTTTTTGGATCTCTTGATGAATCTCGATGCCTTCGAGCGGGGAGTTTCGATAGCCCGAATAGGAATCGATGTGACCAGAGCGAGGGCTCGGCAGGGCGAAATCACGAATAGAGAGGCGAAGGATTTTTTTCAATTCGAGGAAGATCCGTTCAGGGATGTGGGCAGTCGATTTTAGCCAAATCCCGATCGAAACTCGACGAAAAGTTCGCTTATTTCAGACGCTGCGTCGCGCGGTACGCCAGATGTACCCAGATGACTTTGGCGTAGTAGATGAGAAGCGGTCCGATGACGCCATACTGAATAAAAGGGAAAACAATGATGATGGAGTCGTCGACGCCCATCACTTTCATGGTGATCATCGGAGGGACCAAGAGAAGTGAGGTGGCAAGAAAGCCCACCATCATAGCGCCCAGATAATAGCCGCTCTCCGGATTTAGATCGTAGCCGCATTTGGGACAAGCCTTGTGCATCGAGAAAAGCCCGCGAGTGATTTCACCCTCACCGCATGCCGGGCAGAGGGCGTTCAGAATCAGCGAGAAAGTCGTTCGGCGTTTCTCAGGGGTGGTAGTGGTCTTGGCGGGCGTTTCCATGGTTCTAGAATACCCCGATTCGAGTTCAAAATGGTAGAGACGGAGTTCTCAAAGAATAGCACAAAGGTCACATAATGGACTAAGATGGCTCTATGAATCCCGTAAAAAAAGCCAATAAACGACAGGATACCCGTCACGGAATGCGTGAGTTCGGCACCGTCGTCGGAGTCAGTGGTCAGATTCGGGCGAATCGCCTGGAGTCTCGGCTGGATCCGCTGGTCCCATTCCCCCATCGGCATTCGTTTTATCACCTGGTTTGGATCGAGCAGGGAACGGGTTGGCACGAGATTGATTTCGTTCGGTATCCTGTGGGACCCCGACAGTTTTTCCTGATGAAACCCGGACAAGTGCACCACTGGAGTTTAAGTCCAGACACGCGCGGAGTGGTGATCGAGTTTCAAGGCACGTCGCTGGACGCCTGGGCTCAGCGATTTCCGGATCGCATCGATTTTCAAGAAGTCTCCGGTGACCGGAGAAATTCGATCGTGCACACGCTTGAGCGGATGGTTCAAGAGAATGAACGAAACGAAAATTACGTTGATGAGGCGCTGAGAAGTGAACTTGCGATTTTGATCATCGGAATCGCAAGAACGGGTTTAGAAGGAAAAATCGCAATTCCCGAGGATGCTTCCGATCATGTTTTCGTACGCCTGGTGGAGTCGCATTTTGATATCGAGCACTCCGTCTCGTTCTACGCAAAACAAATGCGACTCAGTCCCAAAGCTCTGACGATGCGGATCTCGCGACTACTCGGGAAATCGGCCCGTACCGTGATTCAAGAGCGCGTCTTGCTCGAAGCAAAACGGTTACTTGCGTACTCGGAACTCTCGATCTCCGAAGTCGCGGAGCGAGTCGGTTTCGATGATCCGAATTATTTCGCGAGATTTTTTCGGACCAAGGAAAAGCGCTCGCCAGCGAGCTTTAGAAAATTTTCACGAGAGAGCGAATGAATTCGTTTTAATCCAAGACTCAATAAAACGCCTTTTTTCTCGGTATTAAGTCGATTTTTCATCTGAAGTTAAATGCAAATTAATCTATCACCTCATCTTGATCATCACGGGTGATTTGAAATAGGTTCGAACTAGGTCCTGGTTCCTAAACAACTCGAAAGGGATTAAAGATGAAGGCTTTTCGGAAATTTGGCGCAATCATTTCTGTCGGGCTCGCCGCTCTGATCGTCACTGGATCGGCTTGGTCCGAAGAAAACGGAGCCTCGACCAGTTCGGCCACCACCAGTGTTGTTGAAATTCCCACCGAGAAAAAACCTGAGGGTATGGACGCCGACCAAGTGATCACCAACCGCAAAATGCGCGCGGAGTCCGGTTCGAAATCTCGGTTCTCTCTCGCGTCCTCCCTCGAATATGCCGCTGGTTCGATCGAAAAACCTTTTGCCTCGGAGCGCCCGAATATTCGGGGTGCGACCGGCACAACGGACGTCGCTCGTCTCGGCGGTAACGTCGGTATGAAATACTCGATCAACTCGACGGATGCTGTCCGATTGGGCGTGGGTTTCCGCTGGATCACCCCACTGGGCGACGTGCCGGAGTCGTACAACGGCTCTCGATTCGACGCTGATAACCCGGTCCTGAACTACCAGAAATTGTTTCGTTGGATGGGCGGCGTGCAAACCGTGCTTCAGGCAGGTCCGACGCTCTATACGGCGAGCAATCTGCGAGACAACGGATTCCTCGCCAACTGGAACGTTTCTTTGAACAATGCCTACGACGTGGGAACAACCGGTTTGTCGATCGGAGCGCTGACCCAGGGTGGTTTTTCTCAATTCACCAAGGACTCTGCAAATGGTCGTGATGTTCGCGGTATTCAGAGCGATTACTACTTCGGGATCTATCCGTTCCTCGAGTACGTGATCAACGATACGTTCAATATTCGTACGATCAGTGGTCTGTTGGTCTATGAACACCTTCGCAATGAGCCAACCGCGTTCACTTTTATGAAGAACAAGGTTTACCAATCCACGGGTCTGGGCATTTCGGTTTCTCGGGATATTTTCCTCTACCCGAATATCCAATTTATTCCGGGCGATCTGCGAGCTGACAATACGAACTTGGCTCTCAGCGCCAACATCAACGTCCTGTAGTTGTTACAGTCGGGGGTGCACAGCCTCGACTGGGTCCCGCTTGGAGAACCCTCCTCCAGGCGGGACTCGTAGTTTGTCGTTCCAAACCACAGGCTCTCGTCATAAATTAGTACTATGGAATCATTGTTAACGGCAGACGCCTTGATCGCGTTATTCACGCTCACGGCGATGGAAATCGTCCTGGGGATCGACAACATCATCTTTATCGCGATTTTGGTGGGTAAACTCCCAGCGAATCAGCAGAACAAAGCGCGGCAGTTGGGAATTGGTCTCGCGCTCATCATGCGACTGGGTCTCTTGTTCTCGATCGCATGGATCATGCGGTTGACCGAGCCTCTGTTCGAAGTGTTCGATAAGAGTTTCTCCGGTCGTGACATCATCTTGCTCTTGGGAGGTCTGTTCCTGATCGCCAAGGCGACGTTTGAGATTCACGAGAAACTCGAGTCCGGCGAACAAACCACCGGCTCGAATACCTCCTCTCGCACAGCAAAGTTTGGCGCGATTATCTTCCAAATCATCATTCTCGACCTCGTTTTTTCGCTCGACTCCGTGATCACGGCTGTCGGAATGGCGAGCCAACTCGGCGTCATGGTCATCGCGATGATGGCTGCCGTCGGCGTGATGCTCTTGGCTGCAGGAACCATCAGCGACATCGTTCATCGTCACCCGACACTCAAGATTCTCGCCCTGTCATTCCTCATCCTCATCGGCGTCATGCTGACGGTCGAGGGTATGGGTGGGCATATCGGCAAAGGTTATATTTACTTCGCGATGGCGTTTTCTCTGATCGTCGAGATGGTCAATATCCGGTTTCGTAAGGCTCAAAAACCAGTCGACCTTCATCAACCGAAATTACCGAATACATCCTAGTTCCTGGGTGACTGAAGTATCGTTCTCAAGCATCGGGCTGGGACCTCCGGGTTCCGGCCCTTTTTTGTGAGCCGGCTCCTGCAAAAGTTTTTGTTATCATTGAAGATTCTGGTCCACTTGGGCGGAGGCGCTCCGGGGTGGCGGAATGCGCCATGATCGCGTATGAGGAAGGGATATGACCACGTCCGCAAAGAAGAGCTTCTCTGATCTGGGGCTATCGCCTGAACTCGTCCAAGTGACCGAGGAGCTGGGGTTTGTCGAACCTTCGCCGATCCAGGCGATGAGCATTCCGCTCCTCCTTCAGGGCAAAGATCTCATCGGTCAGGCGCAAACCGGTAGCGGGAAAACCGCGGCGTTTGGTCTCCCCGTATTGAACCGCATTCGCTTGCAAGAACGCCGGATTCAGACCTTGGTCCTTTGTCCGACTCGTGAGCTCTGTACGCAGGTCGCAAGAGAGCTTCGCAAACTCGGTCGCCGATTCCCGGGGCTTCAAATTCTGATTCTCTCGGGCGGCACTCCAATGGGCCCCCAGTACTCGGCGCTTGAGCGCGGTGTTCACATCGTCGTTGGTACGCCGGGAAGGGTGCTCGATCACCTCAGTCGTCGCTCGCTCGATTTGCGCCAGGTGAGCATGCTGGTCTTAGACGAAGCAGACCGAATGCTCGAGATGGGGTTTCAGGACGATTTGGCGGCCATCGTCGCCGACATTCCAGAACGTCGTCAGACGGTTTTGTTCTCGGCTACGTTTCCGAATTCCATTGAGTCGATGAGTAGTCAGTATCAACGTTCGCCGGAGCGAGTGACGGTCGAAGTGGAAAACAAGATCGCATCGACCATCCGGCAAATCGTTTACCGCGTCGAGGATGATGATCGATTCAAGACGTTGCTCTGGGTGTTGGAGCGTGAAAAACCGGAATCGGCGATCGTATTCTGTAATTTTAAGGCGAGTGTCGCCGCGCTCGCGCAGGATCTATCGCAAGCGGGAATCAGCGTCGGCGAACTCCACGGAGACCTTGAGCAGCGGGACCGTGATCGCATCATGGCGAAATTCAGGAACCGTAGTATCCGTGTCCTGATCGCAACCGACGTCGCGGCTCGCGGGATTGACGTTTCTGATCTGGACCTGGTGGTGAATTTTGAAATGCCGAAACAGCCCGAAATTTATGTTCATCGGGTGGGTAGAACCGGTCGTGCGGGCAAAGGTGGTGTAGCCATCTCGTTTTGTTCCGATCGCGAGAGCATCAAGATCACACGAATCGAAGAGCTCTCTCAAACGAGCCTCACGATCGAACAGACCCCCGAAATCGCTGAAGTCGAGTTGGATGAAGTTCCAGGGCGTGCACCAGTAGTGGCTGCAGCCATGCAGACGATCTACATCTCCGGTGGACGAAAAGACAAAGTTCGTCCGGGCGATATCCTGGGCGCACTCACCGGCGAGGCGGGGGGGCTTCAGGCCACTCAAGTCGGAAAAATCGAAATCCATGACCTATTCAGCTATGTCGCAGTATCGACCGACGTTTTTGAAGTCGCGCTTCAGAGTCTGCGCGATGGTCGGATCAAGGGTCGCAAGTTTCGCGTGGAGCCGGTCCGCTAAGTGGCTCGAGTTACTCGTATCCAAGTTCCGCGAGACGTTCTTCGTCCAGACCTAAATGATGGCCGAGTTCATGAAGAAGTGTGATGCGAATTTGTTTGTGTAGCGACGCTGAATGAATCTCAGATTCTCCGAGTTCACGCATCTCTCCAAAAGACAGGCGAATGATCGGCCCACGAAATAAAAAAATCGTATCGAACTCGACCTCACCATCGAATACGCTTCGTTCCGAAAGAGGGATACCGGCGTGAAGTCCGCAGAGGTCCGACGGTTCTTCTGAGGGAGAATATCCGCCGAGTTGTTCGAGTTGGTCAGCAGAAGGTTCGTCTTCGATCAAGATCGGAATACCTTCCATCAGATCTCGAACGCTTCTAGGAAGCTCTTTCAAAATCGACTCAAAAATCCTGTCAAATGAATCACGACAACTCTGTTTCATCTCACTCTAGGGTATCGAACGAACGCAGTTACAACCAGGGAAATCGCGGCTAGACTGAGCCTATGTGCTTGATCGTCATTCGAAAAAATCCGACGCAAAACACGGAACTGGTCGTTTTGCACAATCGTGATGAACTTGCGGATCGGCCGTTTTCTCCGATGAAAACAGAACCCAGTGGAGTCATTTGCGGTAGAGACTTACAGGCCGGTGGAACGTGGCTTGCGTTCTCGGTCACGCACGGTTTCTCTGCGGTACTCAATATTCGAATCAAAAACTCCGAAAAAACCCAGCAAAAATCACGTGGGGAAATCCCCGAGATGATTCTGAGTGGATCTGGACGTATGATAGATACTCTGGGTTCGGTCGTGGATTATTTGCCGTTCACTGCAATCCGCGGCAATCGAGCAGGTTTAGTGGAAATGGTTTCTTCGGTGGGACCGATTGAGCGCAAGGTCGATATCGAGGAAACATTCGCATTCTCCAATCAACTCGGAGACGTCAATTGGGAGAAGTCGCAGCGGGCAGAAAAAAACTGGCGAGAGTCCACTTTTAGTCACGAAGAAGATATGTTTTCCCAAGCGTTCCAGCTTTTGTTGTCGCGCGAGGGACTTGCAGATAGTCAATTGCCGGAGACGGGGCTTCCGATCGAATGGGAGCGCAAGCTCGCTTCTAATTTCGTCGAGATCCCCGATCGTCACTACCAAACGGTGCTGTCGACGGTGGCGATTTTTTTTCGGGATGGATCAGTCGAGATTCGGGAGCGCAATCACCTGACTGGAGCGGAGACGCGCGTATCGCAGTCCAGCGCGATCAATTGATCGAGCCCGGAATGACTCAAGACCGGTTCGTCGACCCCGTGTTTTTGTTTGAGTGTCTCGGTGGTTTCCGGTGATTCAAGATAGAATTTTTTGACGAGGTTGATATCGTCCTGAAGACTTGGACGCATAAATGCGGGCACGAACTCGTTTTCGACGAGCGCCTCGCAAACCAATCCTAAAAAATCCCAGTTTTTGCCGCGCAGAAACTGGTCGAGCGGAATTCGCCATTCGTCGCGAAATGGGCTCGTGTAGCTCCAGGGGGCAATCTTAGTCGAGATTTTCCCGGGGATCAGGAATCGCTGTTTCTGGCAGTCGGCGGAGAATAAGAGGCGAAGGAGTGCCGTGTAGCCGTCCTTGACGAGTCGTCGATTCGGAAAACAGCCGTATACTTCGTAGCCTTCTTCTTCGATCCAGGTCGATGTACTGAGCTGAAAATCCAAACCGCGTTTTTCGTTTTTCCTGACGCCGATGAACAGATGTCGTAGTTGAGTCGCAGCGACGATGTTAAACGGTGGGCGCACGGCATGAATGAGTTGGTTTTCGTGTTGGATCGCCTCTCGCTCGGTCGCATGTTCGACCCATTCGATCGAGTGAACGTTGTGAATGAGTTCTACGATGCGTTCATGAGCGTTGGCCGGTGAGACCCGAGAATAGCTGGAGAGGCGATTTTTCAGGTCTTTGGCCTTGCCGATATAGAGTGTTTTGCGGCGTGAGCTTCGCATCAAGTAGATGCCCGGCTTCTTGGGGAGGGTCCGGAAAAATTCCACTCCGAATCGCTCGATCAATGGATTGACGTAATTCTCCATGGATCTTTTCGCGTGTTTTTTGCGGTAACGTCGCCTCGCCATATAATGGATTCTAGCAGTGGGCGTGTAGTAGGAGCAAGGCGGAGTCTACCGATCGCAGAGGGCTTGGACAAATGGTAGGAGCGTAGCCACTCTGACTTCGAGGCGGCTGATTTCCGGATGAAATTGTACCGAGTAGGCGGGGCGGCCGTCGTAGCGGATTCCTTCGATGATTTTTCCACGGTTGGAGGTCGCAAAAATTTGCCCTTTTTCTTGAGACGTTCCTAGTTTCCGGACGGCTTGGTGGTGTTCTTCGCGAGCAAGGAAGGGTTCGGGAGTCGAATCGAAGAACGGCACCGGAAACGAAATCGAATCTTCGACACTGTAGCGAGCTGGTATTCCCAGCTGGCTGCGGAGATCAGAATAGAGTGAAAACCCATTCGTTACCGCCATCACCTGATGACCATAACAAATACCCAGCGCAGCCACGTGCCGGTATTGCTTGCTCGTGAAATAGGACTTCCAGAATTTCAGCTCGAATTGATCTCGATTGATCGAAGCAGGCGTGTGTTTCCCTTTTTGATGGTCGAGGCTCACGTAGGTTTTTTGTTCTGCTTCTGGGATGCGGTCCAGGTAAGCATCCAGGACGAGATCCTTGCCGCCGGGAGATATCACGCCGTCAATCGTCTCGGATTCGAGGTCGAGTCGAGGGAGTGATTTCCAGATGATTCTGGTCGAGGTAGGTACGACCGCCCGAATGGCGTCACGAACACGATCTCCGCAGAGGCCCGTAGTACAACCGATGGTTACCTCGGACGGACAAGTGAGCTCTGCCAGTGTGCTCACTGGACGGATCAACGTAGCTGCAATCAGCAGGGAAAAACGGAGCTTCATCGAGCTGATCTTAACACGAATTAAGGGGTTCTGATCAGTTCGAGTGCGTCCGCGAATTCCTCATTGTCGACTGGACGTTTGCTCACGCGAGCGGCCGTTTTAAGCGCGCTCATTGCGGCATCGAAGTCTCTCTGAACCGCTAGGGCCAGAGCGAGGCAGTAGTGCGGGAAATAGTATTTTTCTTTTTTCAGTCCGTAACGTTTCCAAGCGGCGACCGATTTCTTAGCCCAGGATTTCGCGCCAGCGCGTGGATGAAGTTTCTGCGCTTGTAGCGCTGCTCCCACGCCTTGCGCATAGACTCCGTTCGGATGTTGTTGTTTTTCGAGTTGGATGCCCCAGGTGTGCATGCCGCGAAAATCGGCGCGTTGATAGTAGTAGTTCAGGCCGATTCCCCACTGAAGCGTCTCGTCTGCTTCATTCATGCGTTTTTGGAGTTTTTTTAGGATCGCAATCGACTCTTGTTTATATTTTTTGCGTCTGACGGCGGGTAAGTCATCAGCCCAATCGCCGAGGAGTTTTGCGTACTGATAGAGGTAGTGAATTTCATTCGGATCCCGTTTCAGGGCTTGTTTGGCAAGCTCGACGCCCGATTTGTAGTCGCCTTTGCGGGCGAGCGCGGTGACTTGCTTCTTGAACGTTTCAACCTGTTTTTTACTCATAGCGACCTCGGTTTTCTATTCTCACTCTCCATTGTTCGTCTACGCAAGAAAAAGTAAAAAGGGCGGGAGACCGAAGTCTCTCGCCCTTTTTGAAGGTCTATTTCAACGATTCGGTTAGAAACAAGAATCGCCGGACGATTTTTTGAATCGGAAGTTATCCGAAGGAACAATCTGCCAGCCTTGGTTTTTCACCTGGGCCGAGAGGTCTGAGCCGTTGAAATATTTCGGCTCGTAACCAGCGGTTCCGCAGTTCGTCGTATCGCTCGAGCAAGAGTTCGGATTCTTTCTCCACAAGAGCACGGCGGCCGTGTGATTTCGCGGACCTTGCTGATAGTGGAAACGAACCGGATAGAGCTCACCGCGTTTCAGGGGAACGGTTTCCGAGGCGCAGATGAACTTCGGAGGACCATATCCGCCCGTGATGAGCTTCTTGTAGCTCGAGCCTTCTTTGCCGGAGATCTCGAAGATCGCAGCGTCGTCGGTGATCACTGCGAATTGGTAATTCGCAGTCATATCCGCATCGTCGCCCATCTTGATGTACGTATCGATCGTTTTGAACGAGTAGTACTCCTTGAGGCGAGCACCGTCGTTATTGGTCATTGGAGTGCCGGTATAGTCCGGGAAACCTTCTTCCCAATCGCGAGTGGTGTGCGCGAGGTTTCGGAAATACGCCGGTTTATTGCGCGTCACCACTTCGGTCGTGTTGTTCTCGAAGTAAGCGAACGTCTGGTTCGCGTCATTCGATGCAACATCGGCTGGATTGAGTGATTCGAATTTGGATTCTGGCACGTAGTACACGTTGGTTTTTACGCCATCGCAGTAGCCTTTGTCCTCGTCGTCATCACCGTCTTCGCATTTGTGTGGTTTGGTTTTATCGTACGTTTTTTTGATTTCGTCATCTGTCAGCATGCGCTTCAAGAAAGCGAAGTGAGCCATACGACCATTGTGGTATTTACCGTCGCTGCCCGGTTCCCAGGCTGGTTCGCCCGTACCGATTCGCAGGTCGGTCGCGATCGTGTCGATCGTGCCCATTGCCTGGTCGCTGACCTTCTTACCGTTGATGTAGACGCGAACTTTTTTGGTCGCTTCTTCGATCGTGACGGCGTAGTGCCACCAGCCTTTTTTCGGAATGCCCATTTGCGAAGCAGGCGTTCCGAGACCGGTGTGAACGTCGTTGTCCCAGAGGTACGTGTTGATCGTCGTCACTGGACGGTCTGGCGTCGGGCACTTACAGCCCTCGTAACAGCAGAGTTCCATGCCGACACTGCGATCTTTTTCCCAGGCTTTGCCGTAGTTGAAGACGGCGTTCTGGCGAGGCAGAGTCTGTGGACCCGTTGGCTTGAGCCAGCTTTTTGGAGTCGTGTAAACCCAGGTCATGATCGTCCTGGATTTCGCTCCATCTGGATAGTCGTTGAGTTTTTTGGCTACCGCGAATGCGCGGCCATCGAACTCACCCGCTTTTCCGAAAGCGAAGTCTTTGACGATCTTCACGGGACTGAGTGGTTTATTGTTGAATGTTCCCTCGAGCGTACCTGGAATCAGGTCGTTTTTCTTAGGGCTTGCGTCCTTGAAATCGCCGTTGAAACAGTAGTAACCGAGCAAGTCCGGATCGTTTTTGTTGAGGCCCGGTTTGCAGTTTGCGTTTCCGCCGCCATCGTCGTCACCCGAGGTCACTCCGCGAAGCGTGAACGTGGTTTCTTTGCCGCCGAGATCGCGAACCAAGAGGATCATTTTCTGGCATTCCGTTCCGGCAGGAACGGTCCAGAACACGCCTTGAGACTCAGCGACGACGTTCTCAGAAATCTGATCGACCACGACAACTTGAGAGCCGTCTGGTTTCTTGCAGTAGAGTTTGACTGGTTTCGCTGGGAAACCGATGTCGTCCGACGCTTTGAAAGTCACGACGACTTTCTCGTTCGGGCTCACTTTCAGAGGATCGCCGCCGGCATTTGGACGGGTCTCTGGATAGAGTTTTGCATTTTTCAGTTTTGGAGGCTGATGATCGATGCAAATCGGCGATGGATAGAACACTTCTTTGGTTTGAAGTGGATTCGTCGATTTGATCACGGCTTTCAAGCGGCCTTTGCAGGTTTTGTCCGCATCAAACCCAACGGTTTCTTTTGGGAGATCCCAGGTCCACTGCGACGTGAGCGGCAGTCCGGACTTGATGAGCGACCAGCTGTTGCCTTTGTTCTTGGAGAAGTAGAAATCGACCGTACCTGCCGTCGTTCCCGTTGCTCCCCAAACAATTTTAGGTGTTTCGCCCGAGTTGAAGAAGCCCGTTGGCGCACTTGGATCCGCGTTCGGACTCTTGGGCGGCTGAATAATGAATGGATTGAGTCCAACGCCACCGGGAGGATTGGTATTCGTGCCGGTCGGAGTTGGAGTTGCCGTAGTTGTTTCGGTAGGGGTTGGCGTCGGCGTCAACGTCTCGGTAGGCGCTGGCGTGGCAGTCGTTGTGACGCCTGGGCCAGGGCCAGTGCCGGAACCGGAGCCACTTGAGCTTCCTGTACCGGTGCCCGAATCGTTGGATTGGCCGAGTGCCGATGCGTTCGGGTCCGTGTTCACGCGCTGACTACAGGCAAATCCTGTAACGGCTGCAGTGACTCCGACCACAATCAAACGCGTCATGGCGTTAGTCTGGATTCTTTTCATAATCGTCTCCCTTGGGATGGTTCGGTCTAATTTTATATTTACTTAATGTGTAGAGGTATCAATTTATGGTAGGCGGATTTTTGACGGAGAGTTCATGAACTAGATGGACGTCTTACGACGACGAATCATGACGAGCGCGTTCCCGGCGAGCGAGAGAATCATCCCGAAGATCACAATCGGAGTGGCGCGGAGTCCTTCGAAAATCATCGAGAGCAGGATGGCCACGACCGGCGTGATGATCGACATGTAGCCAGCCTTAGCGGCCCCGATGCGACGAAGGACAGTCAGATAAGAGACAAATGCGATGATCGAACCAAACACCGCCAGATAGAGAAGAGCCGCAAGATAGGTCGTATCTCTGGGGAATACGAACGGTAGATTGAGTAGAAAACATCCGGCCAGCGTGTAGAATGCTCCGTACGCCATTCCGATGGCGGTCACGGGAATGACTTCGATTGAGTGTTGATAGAGGCGTTTGGAAATCAGATTCCCAGCCGATGCGCTGAGGGTTCCAAGGATGGCCAAGCCGAATGCGACGCCTTGATCATGGGTGAGTGTGAAATCCTTGAGTTCGCTTGAGAATACCAGCAGGATACCGGCGACGCCGATTGCCGTTCCCCACCAGAAACGAGCAGTCAATTGCTCGTCGAATAGGAACTTCGCACCGATTGCGTTGGAAACGGTGAGGAGTGAAAAGAGAATCGCGACGACACCCGAAGTGAGGGATTGCTCCGAGAAATAGAGACAAAGGTAGTTCAGGCAAAAGAGAAACAGTGACTGTGCGGCGATGAGTCCATGAACCGTCAGCGGGAAACGGAGCTTCTTGCCGCGAACAACCGCAAATGCCAGCAGGAGAACGGCGGCTACGAGAAAACGATATCCGACGGACACGGCCGGATGAACGATTCCCAACTGGAACTTAATGACGAGCCAGGTGGAGCCCCAGATCAGGATCGAAATAAGATAGAGACCAATTTCAATCCAGTTCAAAGGGGATTCCTCAGAGGGCTATCGTTTTGCGGTACGGTCGAGCCATTCCAAAACCGTTTCGCGGTACTTGCCGTCGTTTCTAAAGAATACGTCCGTGTGTGTACCGCCGTCGATAGTGAGCAGGGTTTTATTTTCCGGGAGTTTTTCATAAAGCTCCCGACCGAGATTGTAGTCGACCGTGATGTCTTTCGTTCCATGAATTACGAAGTACGGGATTTTTGGAAAAGGCCGATCCGTGCCGGCGGGAGACCAAGAATCGCTCATCACCAGAAGTCCTAACCATTGAAACGGCCAGGTGATCCAGTTTTTGGAAAGCAATTCTTGAGCGGCGTGACGGTACGAAAGAAAAGTCGAATCGAGGAGCATCCCTTGAAGGGGGATTTCGTCTTGAGTTTCGATCGCCGTACGAAGAAGAATCGCTCCGCCCAAACTCTGCCCGAATGCGATGATCGGGAGTGACCCGGCCCGACGCTTAGCTTCGCGAAGGATCGCTTTGCCGTCGATGACGGTCCCTTCGGGAGATGGTTTTCCTTCGGATACGCCGTAGCCGCGGTAATCAAATAAGAGCACGTGGTAACCGAAATGACGGAACCACGAGGCTTGCGGGAACTGCGCAGTCAGATTCTGAGCGTTACCGTGGAAGAAAACGATGACGCCTTTGACCGGTTTTGTTTCCGATTTCACCCACCAAGATTCGAGTTTGAAACCGTCGTCAGTTTGAACCTGGAACTCCTCTGGCACGAGCTTGAATTGCCCAGGGTAGAGATAGCCTTTTTTGTCCGGGAAATAGAGGAGACTCGAACAACTCGAAAAAACGAGTAGTACGAGCGACGTCAGGCCGATCTTAGAAATACCATTGTATCGCAAGGCTGGAGCGCTCCTCTTGTCGGGAATGCAGGTAGTTCGCGCTGGTAGCGAAGGATTTTCCAAACGAGTATTTCATCTCCGTCGAAGCCGTCCAGTGATAGGAGCTCGAGCTGAGGAGTCGCCATTCAGGCTTGTACTCCATCAACCATTTCCAGTGGTGAGAGAAGTTGAGAAGTGCGTAGGCGCGCGGTCCGGCCGCCAATCGAACGTTCGATCCGAGGAACTGAGCGGAGTATTGCGCGGCGATTTCGCCCATTGCGCCTACGGCATATCGATCGCTCAAGATCGGAATCGTGTAACCGCCGCCGACATTCATCTCGGCACGACCGGAACGTTGATTGCCCGTGTAGTCGGCATCAGTCGTGCGGATGTAACGAAGATCGGCGACATAGGATTTAGGTTTCTCGAATCGATTGATCGGCGTCAGGCTTTGGATTGCGAAAATGCGCAGCTGCTCGAGCTCGAAGTTTGGACGATCCCAGTAGACGGTGCCTTTGACCGTAAAAAACTCGACCTGCGTGTTGAGCGGATAGCCGGGAGTCGCATCCGTCATATCGTGCATGGCAAATCGCCAGTCGATGGAAACGAACCCTTTGAAGCGATCGGAATAGCCGCTCGAGAGTTGGAATCTGCGAACTCCGTGAGCTCGCTCCGGTGCTTCGAGTTCGGGCTGTGGCATCCCCAGTGGTGCGCTCTTGAGACGAATTTTGGAGCGTTCGACGAGCGATTCGCGCTTGAGGATGAGCGCGTCGCTCTGTTCTTTTTTGATCGCGTCCCCGTGGATGAATTCGATGTAATCGGACCAAGTGTCGAGTGTCTCGACTTTTTCGGTATCCGTGAGTGGTGCGAGTGCCTGATCGGTTGGCTTACGCTCAATGAGCGCGTCGAGTGCTTGAATTTGTTGCGGCTTGAGATTGCCGTAGCGGTGATAAAACTCGCGTCGAACCGAGGGACGATATCCGCGCTCGAGGACAAGCCCTGGCTGAGCGAAAAGCGCGTGCACGGTCGCGGACGGAATCACATAGTAGGGGATCTGCGCGCGGAGGTTGAGGCGAGGTGCCGCCGCATCCAGGATGTTCAACATCTGCGTCGCGCAGTTCTCGGTGAAATAGTAGTAATCGTAGTGCGTGGATCCGACTTCCCAAAGAAGCTCGACTAATCGCTCGACCTCTTGAGGGCTGAGGTTGAGTCGATAGCTCCAAAGGTCGCGTGATTCGTGATCGTTGTACTCACGAACCTTTAGGTAGTAGGGAACGGCCGTGAATGTTCCTGGAAACAGGCCTGCAAGCCCGAAGAATGCATAGAGAATGGGATTAGTGACGGTCGGATTCGCCGCGTAGTTTACGCCCGTATCAAGGAGTTCGCTTCGAGTCGTTTGCCCTGCGACTTGCGTCGTGGGAAGTCCACTGTTGTGGATCCGAAGAAGGGTGTGACCAAACGTTGAGCTCGGGCTCCCGAGGAAAAACGAAGAGAAAACGAGTGAGACTCCGCCCGGAGAGAGACGATCCTTGAAATGTTTGAACCGGTTACAAGAGATCTTGGGGAGATCAGCGCCGTCCCAGTTCAACACGGACTTCAAGAGGTTTAAACGAGCTGGAAACTGACAGATCGGATGTTGGGGGAGTTTGGCTTCTTCTTCGAGCAGTTCCTGGCTCGGATTTTCACGGATCGTGATGACCTCGCGTTTGAGGTGATCTTCGATGACGGGCTGATAAAATGCACGAATCGTTGCCTCGAGTTCCGCTTGAGGATTCGTCGCTCCGTCCTCGCTCATGAAATAGCGAGGGTCATCGGCTAAGCTCTCGAATCCACCCCATTTCTTGGGTTCGTACTGAACGGTGCGGTGCCATTCACGCGAATCAGAGAGTTTCAGGGTGTTTGCCCGCTCGATCAGGGATTCGACGGATGCGGAGGCCAGAGAAACCGGCAAGCCAAGCGCCAGCAAGACGAGAAGAAAAGGGGGCATGTGACAGTTTTACGTTTGCCGTGGTAGCGCGGGCAATGGAAAAAGGCCGGAAAAGAATCAAAGATTCGTTAGTCGCCGAAAGGGAGTCTACCCGAAAACTTCATCAGCGCGAGAGGAAGTACGGACAAGAACGCGAAGTACAGGGCCCAGAGCACGAAGCGGATTTTTTCGGACTGAATCAACGTCCAATCTTCGTTGGTCTGCGGGCATTTCCGGTCAAAAAGCGCGTAGTACTTGTACACGATCCCGTAGAGGAAAGTGATGGGTAGGACCGATGCGGCGACGTAGGAAAGGATGGTTTCTTCGTTCCAGTCCCTGAAATAGGAGTATGCGATTGAAGCGACGAACAGTCCCGTCCAGAAACGCTTTTTAGCTCGCCGCGCTCTGGGGCTCAGGGAGTTGGTTTCTATCTCGGATTCTTCTTCTTTTCGTTCTTCTTGTTCGAGAGGTACGAAGCTCATTTCTTTCTATTGTAAGGGAGAAAAGAAGAAATCGGCAGGAAAGTCGATTTTACTCCGGGCATCCATGCCCGAAGGGCATGGCCCAGGATGGGCCGCTGTAAAATAAAAAGGCCCGATCTCTTTCGAGACCGGGCCTATCATCTGATTCGTTCGCGATCGATTAGATCTGAACGTTACAAGCTTGAGCAAGAGCAGCATCGTTACCGACGACGGTCAGGATGTTATCCGTGATTTCGCCAGCTGGAACGTCGTGCTTAGGGAAGATCGTTTTGAATTCGGACTGAAGAGCCGAACCCAGGCGAGCTTCTTGAGCGGAGCAGTTCATGAGCGATGCGAGAGTCGTGATGACTTCGCCTTCGCCACGAGCAATGGAGTCAGCCGCAGCGACTTTGTTCGTGATCATGAAACGGTCCATGTTTTCTGCCGTTGTGAAGAGGTTTCCGCCTTCGCAATTGAGCGTGCCGAAGGTGATACCGAAGAGCTGGCTGTACGTCGAACCGTTGGTGGTAGCTGCGAGAACTTGATTGTCTTTTCCGAAAACCAAGTTACCGAGACCGCAACCGGCCGTTCCGTACTTCCTTGCGAACGAACGCTTCGGAGCGGAAGGAGCTGGAGACGATGCCATCGGGCGAGCAGCTGCAGTAGCTGGACGTGCGGCTGGGCGAGCAGCTGGTTTTTTCTCAGCAGCTTCGGAGTTGATGGAGACGATTGCCACGAGTGCCAAAAGAATGATTTTTTTCATGTGTATTCTCCTGAGCCCTTAGATTGCTTTGCAAGTGCTGGAAAGCGAAGCATCCGAATACACAGACTGGCGGATTTGCGTCGCGACAGCTTTGGAATCGGAGATCGTGGTTTGAAAAATTTCGCCGAAATTTTTCTGCAGGTTCGTTCCGAGAGCATCGGAGTCGCTGCAGTTCAAGATCGAAGCGAGACCCGAGATCGATTCGCCGTTTCCACGAGCGATATCGCGCTTGAGCGCTTCTTGGTTCACCGAGATGTACATCGCGGCAACGGTCGCTGCGTCGTCTTTGCAGTTCGAGGTGCCCGAGGTGATACCGAAGGTTTGGCTACCCGAGGTACCGTTCGTCGTTGCTACAAAGATCTGCTCTTTGCCGTTGGACTGGATCAACATCGATCCAAGTCCGCAACCTGCCATGCCAAAGCTATCTGCCATCGCCGAGCTTGCTCCCAAGCCCAGTGCGAGTACGGCGCAAATCGTCCATAAATGCTGTCGCATCTGTATTCCTCACGTATGTTGTTGTTGTACTGCTGAAGTTTAAGTTTGTTTGGGGTTGGCCCGATTGACAAGGTGAATTCGACACGTCTGCTCCCCACGCCTGCAGATAAATACCTAGACTATAGAGAAGAGATCTGCGAATGGGCGCCAGGGATTTGATCGTCAAACAAATGACACGGCTAATTGACGTATTTTTCGACGCCCTTTTTTCCCGCGACTAAGTGTAAATTTTTTTCTAGCCTGTCTCTGCCTGTCGGGTCATTTGTCAGAATGTTTATTTCTCAATTTACTTTAATTTAGCCTAGAAGGAGCGATAATTTCAAAAGGGGCCTTTGGTCCTGACGAACAGGGTAGGAATGCGCCTTAGCTTCATTTTAATCTTTTTTGGCTTTGCGACTTCTGCGAGCGCCCAATTTCCGTGCGATGTAGCGGTGATGTCTGGAAATGTTCTCATGGACGGAGTAGGTGATTTAGGTGCAAATGCTCTTACTTTACGCGAACTCGTTTATCGATTGAGCCCATCCAGACGTATTTGCATCATCATTAATCCCGAGAGCGAAGGCATTTTTCGTTACCGTAAAACAGAAGAAGTTCGCGCTCGTAACAAGAATTGGTTCGTACGAAATTATCTACATCCAAAAGGCAAAGCACTAATTGCATCAGAGCTCAACGAAGAGATGAAGAAATACCCCGTTGAGGCTTATGAAAAGGTTTTTAGCTTTTATGGAATTTTAGGTAGTGACTCAGGAATTTTCAATATTCGGGGACGAGAAATACCCTGGATAACCGAAGACAAAGCAAGAAGGATAGGGTTTAGTGCCGCGATAGGAGTAGTAACGTCGATCTTTCCGGAGGTTGACTTGACTGTTTCCAAATATAATAGTGAGTTTCTCGACCGAATCTCTTCATTTGCCCGTGATTGGATCACTAGTGAGGACTATGCGAGCAAGAGTGTAGATTCGATTGGTAAGATACGAGCTCTATCGGCACGTTCGTATGGTCCTAAAGGGATGAGCGGATTGTCACTGAGTACTGGCGCTCGAAATAGCTATTTTTATTTCTTTAAGTCTGCACCTGATCACATACCGGCCCCACAATGGCGGGTGCTCATAAATCCAAGTGGGCCTCTAGATAGCTTTTACGATGATAATTTAGAAAAGATTGACAACTTTATAGACTTTAATTTGCGTTGGAGTGCCGGTCGAAGAATAGTATTTTACGTTTCCACCGACAAAGATCGAGCTTATCTAGAATCTCGCCGTTTTTCACACAAGTTCAAATCTTCTTCTGTAACCGTGGAGGTAATACCTAGGCTACGCATTCTACAATTCATCGAAAGTATCAGCGAGTTTGATGCAGTATTTTCTGGTGGATTGACACTTGGTACGATGGCAATGAGCTCCGGAATTCCAACTTTTTTTCAATCACGGCCACACCTTGATAATGCCTTTCGAAACAATAGACGCCTGGTTACTCGGGCTTTGTTTGGCACAGGTCCGCAGTCAGAAAATATTTCTGAAATGAGAATCGCAAATAGAATAGCCGAACTTGGTCCAGTCAGTAGCCGACAAGCTCTAGAGAAAATTGATCATTCAAATGACTTATTCGCAGAAATCGAAGGTGACGTGGAATTGGCGATGGCAGATAGACGGAATCTTCCGCTTAGCGTCAAGAGGATAGCTCTGGAAGAGTCGTTAGAAGGAAAAAAAGTACGTTTGTTTTTGGAGAAAGTCGGATGTTTAAAACAATAGTACTGTTCCTAGTTTACGGATTTTTTTACGTCAATAGCAGTACGGCAGATTTGACTTGCACCAGTGTAGTGCAAAAAAGCCGAATTGTAGTACTGAAGAGTGATCCTCTCTATTCAAGGTTCAAAGCGGAAATGATTCAAAACGATCCAGTAATATTTCAGTCTTTCGAGTCTCTCCCTGAGTGGGCTCAAATCGATCTTATTGAGCAAGCTTATCGATCGGCAAATGAAAATCCCGGAAGCGATTTCATCGTTGGGCTACGTGGATTATGCCCCTAGTTTAGAGCCTAATTTGCTACTTCCTTGGAGAGCACCACAAATTGAAGATGCTCGACGAGCACAATACCCGCTCTCGGATCATTCATCGGAAACGGACGAGTCTCTCCCGTGCGTTTGTAGCCTCGGCGTTCGTACCACGCGATGAGCTCGGATCGTGAATCGATGACCGTCATTTCAATTTCACGAAGGTGAAAATGCTCACGGGCATAAACTTCGGCTTGTTCGAGGAGTTTGCGTCCGAGTCCCGCGGCCTGGAGGTCAGGTCTTACGGTGACCATGCCGAGGTAGCCAGTGGTTTCGGATTTCTTCTCGAGACAAGTGCAAGCCAGGAGCTCGCCTTCGGATTCGATCACATAAAATACGGCATTCTCATCAGTGATTTTTTTGCGGAGTTCGTCGACGTCCGTTCGCTGACCGTCGAGGAGATCGGCCTCGTGGGTCCATCCCTGGCGGCTGGAGTCTCCGCGATAGGCGGAATGGATGAGTGTCAAAAGGGCATCAATGTCGCCGAGTTCGGCGATACGGAAATGAGTGTCCATGATTTACAGAATGCGAGTATTTGATTTGAAACGGTATTGGATTTTACAGTTTCTATCTCTGCAATTTTCGTCGTTTCAATGAATGGCAGAAAATAGTCTCACCGGATTTTTTATAAGCACGTTTACGTTTTTTACGCTCACCGTAAATATTGTAAATGACGAACGATTGACGCCATCGCGGAACGCGCCCGAAGGGGTCTGTGCCTGGACGGGCCGAATAAACTAAAAAGCCACGATCCTCGGTTTCCCGAAAATCGTGGCTTTGAGAGGCTAGTGCACGATCAACTGCGGAGAGTGCCTAGCCTTCGGAGGTGGGTCCGCGCATCAAGGTGCAGAGCCATCTCCGGAAGTGATTTCCACTGGAACTGCGCCGATCACGGAGTCGTCATCGCCTTTGAGCGAGATGGCACCCGTCACCGAACACTGTTTCGAAGTGAAGAGAGGCGAGTTCAAGAGCGCGCTCTTGGCGAGATCGGCGAACGCGTAGTCGACTTTGAAAATCGAACCACTGCCCGAGATCGAAAGCGTTCCGAGTTCCTTACCGAGAGAGATGCTCTCAGTGGAAACGAAATTGCCTTGATCCTTGACCTCGTAACCATCGACGCGAACCGCGTAGACGGCATTCGGTACTGGAGTGAACTGAACGCGTTCGTCATCAGCAGCGCCACCGCTCGATCCCACCACCTGACAGCGAGGGTCAGATGGAGAGGTGACACCCGCCGGGCAACCGATGACCGCAAGGTCAATGTCGTTGCCTGGGGAGCCGGCCGTCGTGATCACCACGGATTGCGTTCCGGCAGGGTATGCGCGGAGCTCACCGAGTGGGCTCTTAACGATCAGTTGGGATTTGTTGGCGACCTTGGTCTTCACTTCGTTTCTGAGTCCGGTGAGTTCGTAGCTGCTTAAGCCACGAGCCATCGTGATCGGGAATGAGGCGGAGACGATATTGAAGTCGAGCGTTCCATTCAGAGCAGGAACAAGTCCTTCGATCTTAGCGACGCTCGGTTGAGCATTCACGTAGTCGACACGGAGTTTGTAACCGGATTCCGAGTACTGGTACTGACCAAACACATGCAGATCCCAAACGCCCGCAGTCGGCGCTACACGAGTGAACGTGAGCGTACGAGCGGAGTCTCGGGATTTGTTGCCATCCAGTTCACAGCTCTTGACTCGAGCTGCGGCGCGGGCGGCGAACGATTTAGCCGTGTTTACGCCCTCGAGGCTCATGAGCTCGATCCCGGAACACTGTGTGTATTCCGCGACTTTGCCAAAGCGATCGAGAACAGGTTTCGCTTCCGGGACTTCGAGAGTCACTTTGACGAGACCCGTACCAGCTGGGATCTGAACGTAGTTTCGATCGACGCCGAAACCGCGAACGGTCTTCGTGATCTCGTAGCCCGTTGAACCTTCGAGCACTTGGTGCGGAACGTTCAAGTAGACCGGAACGATGAACGAAGGAACCGGAGCGATTTTGCCGCCTTGGGTAGCGTACGCGAAGATCAGCGCGCCGTGATCGCCTGGGCTCAATTCGTTGCGGATCTTGAGGCGATCCACGCACAAGTTGAGCGTTCCAGCGTTCGATGCGTTGATCGAAGCCTTGCCGGTTGCATCGTAAGCGATCTCGACACCACGACCGAGAACGGTGAGTGGTGCGGTTTCGCTGCTCATGCAGTCGACTTGGTTACGGACGCCGACTTTGAGCCAAGGCTTGTCGGAACCGTAGTAGACGGTCTTGAGCGTGAACTCCTCAGCCGAGGTGACGAGCTTGCGTGCAAGCGTGCCGTCATCAGCGGCTGCGACATTGATCGGGAGTTTACGAGAGACATGCACTGGAACCAGCTTGTAGGTATCCCCAGCCGAGAGGTAGACCCCTCCGCCGAAGATGCCCTCGCGGCGAGAATTCAAACGGCTGCCGTCGTATGCGATGCCGTTCGGATTCGAGAACGAGGTGATGACTTGGTAATCGAGAGACGTTCCAACATCGCCTTCGCGAGTCGGGAGCGAATCATCGCGGATGCGCTTGAGTTCGTTCCAAGCGGCCACGAGGTCGATCATGCCGGTACCTTGGTCAATCCAAGTGTACTGACCGGTCAACTTGGCGCCGGTTTCCGGATCAAATCGGCTGACGTCAAATGGACGAGCCGAAGAAATCAGGACTTCGCGGAGCGTTTTTGCATCCGATGGGAGTTTATTCGTTGGGAAACGATCGTTGTACTTCTTCACGCCGTCGAGGAGGAGTGCATAAGCACCCGTCGCCGTTGGAGCAGCCATCGAAGTACCCCAGTAGATATCGAGACCCGCGCGCACGCCTTCAGGTGAGTTCAGCTGAATGGAGCTGAGCTCAGTGCCTGGAGCGGAAACGCTCGGCTTGAATCCACCGTTCGCGGTTGGTCCGCGAGAGCTGAAGAACAACATGAAATCGTCATCCGCAGCTGGAGTCGTCGCTCCACCACCGTTCCATTGGTACTGGCGACGGATGAGCTCACGCGATGCGCTTGCGCCCACGCTGAGCGAGAGGCGAGCGACCGATGGGCTTCCGACCGTTTGTTTACCCGGGCCGCTGTTGCCGGCCGAGATCACAAACGTCGTGTTGTGGAGTTGCGTGAGACGGTTCACCAGCACGTCTTGGGAGGAGTAGCCGTCGTTAAACGGGCTCAGGCCGCCGAGAGACATGTTGATCACTTCTGCGCCGTTTTCGGCCAAGTCGATGATGGCCTCGGATGCGGAACAACCAGCGGCGTTCGCGCAAACACGGTTCATCATGATGGAGGATTCCGGAGCGACACCACGAGCAAGCGTCGCAGCCGTATCGGTAGCGATCGTTTTCAGACCCGAAGCGATACCCGCGACGTGAGTCCCGTGGTTGCCTGGATCGAATCCAACGATGCCAGCCGTGAAGAGCAGGGCAGGTCCGCCCGATTTCGTCGAGAGGGCTTTTTTCGCGATGTGGAAACCGATTTTTTCGGATTTCACATTCGCAAGGTCGCCCGTCGAGTTGAAGTCGCCGATGGTGACGGCCCTGGTGAAGTCGCGCTTAGCCGTGAAGTCGACCAGGATTTTGGAGTCGGCTTCGGTGGCACCGATCAAGAAGAGCGCCGGGAATTGGTCGTCTTTCTTGCCGTTACCATTGATGTCGGTTGGTTCCGCGTCGGTGGAGAACACTTTCTCGAGGAGAACGCCGAAACGGATGTTCGCTGCATTCGCGACGATCCAGGCTTTTTGATCAGCCGTTACTTTGAGAGCAACGTCTTTCAACGTGACGAAGTCGTCCGCCACTGGGATCTCCGGCAGCGAAGGGGTCACGATCACGTCACCCGTGACGAGGACTTGATCCGCCGTCGCGCCGTCTTTGAAGCTGAACTTCGCGGCCGAGTTGAAGTACATCGTGCCTTCGCCGGTGAACTCCTTCATGTAGGTGATGCGGTTTTTGCTCGGCGTGACGGCCGAACCGAACGTCGGGTGATTGTAAGTGATGCCGGTGTCGGTGATGCCGACTTTGACATTTGATCCATCGATCGCAACCGCTCCGCCGATATCGCGTTTGACGAGATTCACGAACTCAGGCGCTTTGATGCGCGCTAGGCCGCTGAACGCGTCGGTCGACGTACGGGAAAGATCGATGCCACCGATTTCGGCGTTCATCTCTTTGCTGAATTCTTTGATTTCGTTCACGAGACCGGGTTGATAGAGAATCGGATTGAGAACGAATCGGAAGCTGAAGTCCTTTTTCTCGACCGTCGAGAAAAGGTTTTGGTCGTATGGAAGGAGTGCTTTGAAGTAGCCGACCGACGGGAGCGCCGTGAGGATGACTGCTTGGGAGGCCTTGAGTTCTTCGACGAGAAGCTTGAAAGACGCTTCTTTGGATTCTGCCGATTGACCGAGAGCGAGGAATGCTTCGTTGGTCAGCACGCCTTCGGAGACGAAGAACAATTTTCCACCACGGTTATACACCGTCGTTTGAATGTTCTCACCGATCGTTGCCGTACCGTTTTTGCCGGTTGCGACGTCGATGACTTCTCCGTTCAGCCCCTCTGGGATGATGGCGGGACCGCTGGCGTTTTCAATGGCGCCGACGGCTTCGATGTTTTGTACTTTTTGATTGGACTGATTGGAACAGCCCGCGAGACTTGCCAGAACGGCGAGTCCGAAAACCCCTACCCCTAATCTCTTCATGGATGAAATCCCCCGATTTCTGGAAAGATTTCGTTCGCCTCACCGGGACCGGGAGGGCGCCGAAATCCAGGCGAATTGTTTATTCCAAAGGAAAATTTTTTGGAAGAGGGGGGGAGAAATATACGAAGAGCGTCGAAAGCGCTCAGCGTTACTAAGTTTTTATAAGTTATCTATTGGATGTTTATTTTTGCTGCGTGTCGCGGAGTCCCACAGGATTCTGACTCACTTGCCAGACGCCGAGTAGAATGACAACCGTACCCAGCGTATTCGCCCAAGTGAGATGATCGTCGAGGAAAACGATACTCCAGGCGGTGCTCAGAACGATGGAGAGCAGTCCAAACGAGCTTGCGAGCGTCGCACTGCCGAATTTATAGCCGTACGTCATAAACAGCTGACCCAGGAAACCGAGTAGTCCTATGAGTATGAGGACGACGTAACTGGTTGCTGGAAGATAAAGATCGATCCAATCTTGAATTGCAAACGGCGCCGAAAGCAGGCTCGCGATCCACGAGAAATAGAAAACAATCACTTCGGATTCGACCTTGCCACTCATGGAACGGATCGTCGTATATGCTGCCGCAGCGCATGCAGCGCTCGTCAATCCAGTCACGGCGCCGATGATGAGTTCTGAGTTCTGGCCTTGTTGCCAAGGACTCGTAACGAACGCGACTCCCGCGATGGAGAAGAAAACCCAGAACAAGGTTTTGCGGCTGATGGCCTCATTCAAAAAAAGCCAAGAGAAGAAAACGACAAAGATAGGTGCCAAGCTCGTGAGCAGCACCGCTGACGAAAGGTGTATGCGAGAGACCGTGAGCACGTAGAGTGCGAGGCTTCCGCTCCCTGCTAGACCACGAAGGACGAGTTTTCTCCAATGATTCGAACGAAGCGGAGATTTCTTTTTCAAACAAAGCAAGGTGACTAAAATAAGCATCACGAAGCTGCGCGCGAAAATCAGAATAGAGTTCGGCAACGTCTCGGCGCCAATCTTAATAAAAAGCGCCATCAGTGAGAAGGCGAGCGAGCTCAGGCCGACCCAGAAAAAACAGCGCGCAGTGGACGAGGAACCCATTACGACATCATACGCCTGTAACTAAAAAAAGACACCGTGTTCACGGGTATGATTCCCAGTTTGAGTGGAAAATTCTACAGCCGACGTTCAATCGATATTACACGGTAGCGGTTGATCGACCGATCAAATACGACTTTGGCGACAGCCGGTTGTGCCTCTGCCCCTCCTTGCACCAAAGCTTTTCCAGGGACTTCGATGGTGATTGGGCGAGGTGGTGCAGGCAGAGCCCATTGCAAGCTCGGGCTGAAGTCCGTCACTAAAAAATCCGGCGACAATGATACACCGGAAAATCTCTGCAGTTGAGCGCGAATCAGGGTTCTCAAAACTTGAGTTTCATCAGAGGCGAAACGATTTACGAGAACACCGGATCGGAATACCGATAGCGGAAATCGCAAGGTTTCAAATCGAATGAGAGGATTGTCTCGCAAAACCACCAGATCAGCTTGGTAGCCCGGTTTCACGAGGCCCAACCAACGGTCTCTTTTGAGTACTCTTGCAGCATTGATCGTCGCCGCATTCAAGACGTCGACCGGTGACATTCCGATCCGGAGCATCTCGTCCATTTCGTCAAAAAACGAAGTTCCATGAAGCGTACCCGTATTCCCAGCATCCGTACCGACGGTGGTGATGAGGCCGTGGTCGAACAAGTATTTTGCGTTGGAGTTGATCCGGATACTCTCTTGTCGATTCGCTTCGATTCTTTCAGGTGTGGGGAATCGAAGCTTCAGGAATTTGTGATCGTTGAATGAAAACAAAATACGAGGATCGGCATGATCCACTTCGAATGGGGTCGGATTGAAATTTCCGTCCATGCCGCGACGGTAGTTACGGGAGACCAAGAGGGTCGGACTGAGAAACAACGGCTTACGTTTTACTGCAGAATCGAGCAGCGGCGGCAGTTCAGGATCTTGGGCCAGGAAATGGGTATCCGGCGAATGAACCAGGAAATCAACGCCTAAGCTGATCGCGTGTTTCACCATGGGTACATCTGACGAGTGGAAAAAAATTGGTTTTCCTAGGGCTTGAATGTGGCGAATCGATTGCTCACGTAGATTCACGTCATCAATCCACCAGATCTTGATGAATCTAAATCCGGCTTGGATCTGACGTGCGACCTCGTTGCGTACATCTTCAAATGTTTTGATCAACGTGTAAGGGGAGTCGGGTTGTTTGAGATTGGTAGCGTCGTAGTTCGAGATCAAAGGTCCGGCCACGGAAACCCGCGCGAGCATCGGGTCGTTTTGGGCCATGCGTTCGATGTCTAGATTCCAGAAGGGTCCGCCTACGTCGATGACGCTCGTAATTCCCATGGCGGCGTATGCGTTCAACCATTCTCGCCACTTGGACTTGGTCCATTGGGTTTCTACTGCATAGTCGCGGATCTTGCGCAGGTCCAAAACATCGGGGCGGGCATAGAGTCCGCCGCTTTGGAAAAAATGAATGTGACTATCGACCATTCCGGGAATCACATACCTTTGCGGTAGGTTGAGTGATGTTGTTTTTGTCGGCGTAATTTGAACGATCTGACCGAATCGGTTCCAGTAGATGTCTTGGTGCTCAAGAAATTGGCCATTTTGTGGCTGATAGATCGCGACATTCTCAAGTCTGTCGACGCTCGGATTTGCACGAGCCTCTATGGTAGAAAAACTCAGTAGACAGACAAGAAATAGTTCAATTGCACGCATGGTGTTCCCTGCTAGTAGGTTGGGTTTCCTGCGCCAAACTATGCCAGATGGATTTTTCGTCTTGAACCGGGAACTGCTATTAAACTTGTTGTAGATAGATATCTACTCAAGGACTAGCTCGGTCCTGCACGTGGATTTATAGAATTTCCGAAAGTGCGGCGACCCGACTTGGAACAACTGGTTCGGCGCCAGTGGGAGAATTTCCGTCTCGAACGGAAGACCAACGTTTCCAACAGATCGCGCGAACCGTATCGATGAGATTCGGGTGCTCGGCGCAGGTTCGGAGTGCTCGCGTCCATTGGGACCGCTCCGCAGAAGGATGAGATCGGACGCCGTCGGTGATTCGATCCGTGAGCGTCACCCAAGTTTTCACACGGTTTTGTTTGGTAATGTCCGAAAGATCACCCGGTTTAAACGCGGAACCGTCCTCTATCCATCGAGAAATCATTGATGCGAGTTCGATGGTTGCGCCGGTCTCCCCATTCAAAGATGCATGTGCGCTCTGACCCTCGAGCGGATGATGGTAGCGAAGCGGGATGCAAGGAACGTCCGCTAATAGCGTGACTCCGCAATAGGTGCCGAAGAATGCGAGAATGATGGGAGTGGTGATGCGGAACAACCGAGAGCCTCCTCAGGTAATGATTGAGTACAGACCCGCGTACTAGACTAGGGGCTCCCAAACGGATTGTCAAAACGGTTCAAGGTCCAGGCTGTAGACTTGAGGTGGTTTGAGCGAATGGGATCAATCGCGACCGATGACTTTGACTTTCCAGCTGCGGAAATTTCCGGTTTTCTGGGCGAATGGATCGATCAATCGCATGGTCCACGTGCCGTTCGCTTTTTCGCCGTAGAAGGCGTTCGACAAGAACGTATAGAGGTTCGCCGACCCACCGTAGTTCTGTAAATCGTAGAGCGAGTTGTTCGCATTCAGGAGGATGTTTTTGGTTCCTTGTGCGGACGTGATCTCGACGGCCAATTGACCGATTTCGGTGTGAGTAGCATCGATTTGAACCTGAATGGCTTCGATCGTCAGCGTGCTTGGGACTGTGATCGTGCTCGTGATGCCGGTCACGTTGTTGTCTGGGATCGCTGTGTTTCCGGTGGCGCTTGAGATCCAGGCCGATTCTTTTTGTGTGCCGAGGTTCATGCTGTAGATGCCGGCGTAGCGGACAGCTGCAGTCGCATCGACCATTCCGAATCCATAGATGTTGTTGAAAACAAAACCGGCTTTGTTCTCGACCCAGCCTTGCTCCCAAACCATTCCCGCCGGGAGCGTTACGTTCGCGTCCGGATAGTTGTAGCGAGTTGCGGTGGGCTCTAGTCGCTTGGCGGTCGAGGCCAGGATGTGTTTGACGTCGCGCCAGGTGAGCGTTGGATTCGCTTCTAGAATCAATGCGATCACGCCCGAGGTCACCGGAGCTGCGGACGAAGTTCCGTTAAAAGAGGCGGTATAGGTGCAATTCGAGTTGGTGTTTCCGCCGCGATCGAACCCGTTGGAGGTGGCGGATGTTTTTGCGTGGCCGTTTGCGCAGCCGGTACGATCGGTGGTGATCATCGCGGGCGAGGTATCGCCGTATTCTCCGCCGGGGGCAGATACCCAAACACCGCTACCAAATGAGGAGTAAGAAGCGTGGCGGCCTTGAGCATTGATGGCCGCGACGTTGATCGTATAGGGCGTCGTATTGTAACCGTCGAAACTCACGTTGCCGAACCGGTAGACGTTGTTTGCGACTTCGACGGCGAAACTATTACCCGCTGATTTCACGATCAGCATGCCTTTGTTCGCTCGACCCGTCGTGGCAGCTTGGCGCATTTGATCGACGTATCCAGTCTCCGCATAGTCGAGCCCGTCTTGCGGAGTGCCCCAGCTCTGGTTCGTGATGTCTGAGGTGTGTGAGATCTGGTCGATCATCATGTCAAGGGCAGGACCGCCGTTTTTCAAAACGGTTCCCGAAAGTAAGTTTCCGATGTTGAGTTTGGCTTTTGGAGCGACGCCGCGGCTACCGCGGCTGTTCATCGCTTCGGCCGCGATCAGTCCCGCTACCGAAGTCCCGTGGTCGTCGTGATAAGCCTCGCCGTCGTTAAATGTGCCATCCGAAAGTGTGACCCAGTTGGCGTCGTAAGAACCGCTTTTGGTGTAATCACGCGCGATCCCTTTGCGAAGATTGTTGAAAAGGTCTTCGTGGTTTCCTTCGATCCCATCATCGGAAACGAACACTTGAATGCCGTTGCCTTGAACGCCTTCTTTGAAAACCGTATCGACGTTGATATCGACACCGGCGACGCCGGCGCTCGTCGAGTAGGCCATTTGACCGGAATTTTTTAAATGCCAGGCCTGTGCAGTGAATGGGTCGGTGCCTTCGGGGCCGTTGTTCGGCGGATCACTGTTATCTGGACCGTTGTTCTTGTCGCTGCCCGTGCTGTTCTTGAGGCTAATTTTTTTCGTTTCTTTGAGTAGGCCGCTCCCTTGAGGCAAACATGCCGTCAACGGGAGAACCAGAATCCAGGTGTAGATCGAAGAATAGCGTTTCATTATCGAGTCCTGATTTCGTTAGAAAGAATTTCCGTATAGACGGCGGCCACTTTCGGATCGAGTCCCATGGCTTGAATGGTTGCCGCGAGGTTCTTACCGTCGCGTACTTCGTAGGTCGAAACGGTGTCATCGCGACGAATATTCACGGGAATCACGTCGAACCGTTCACCGAATTGATCGGGATCGGAGTCAGCGGAGTCTTTGAATCGGACGGTGATCTTGCCGGTTAAAACCCCGATGCGCCGTTGATTTGGATCGTAAACTGCGATCGGTCCGTGGAACGCCTCGGGTTTGCTGCGTCCGCGTGCCAGGTGAGAAATCGAGTAATTGAATACGCGCTCGGACTCGGTGACCGAATCAGAGGCGACTGAGAGGATTTTCCACTCCGGCATACCGATGCTTTCGAGACCAGCGCCCGCCCAGCGATAGCGGTTTTCGAAGTTGGTTCGAGCAAGTGCGCGGCTTTTTACGACGGGAGTGCGCGAGTTAAACTCGAGTGATCCGACTTCTCCGCCGGTTGCGCCCGTCGAAGCCGGGGAACGTGCGTTGTTGTTGGCGACTGCGCCGCCGTTATTTTCTGAGAGGAGGCGCGCGGCGCCCATGTTGTTCTGGGCCTCCGGACGAAGATCCGGAGTGACGATGACTCGCTTGGGGTGCTCGCTGGAGGCAAGGCGCGAGAACTCGCGCCAAGTCGCAATGGCGACGAGGCCGACGACCCCGATCATACTGAGTGTTATAGCCCAAACCCTCATCCTTCTCATTTTAAGGGAGCATCTCCTCTCTATAGAATGTGTCTTCCTCAACTTTCGGATCGGAAAGCGGGCGAATGAGCTTAAGGTTTTGGAATGATTAAATAAAAACTAGATAAAATTATACAAAGCGTTATGTCGTTTTTTTGACCATTCCCGCTCAGAAATCGTCCAAACATTCGACAGTGCACTGATTGTTTTCTATTCGATTGATTCCCAGGTCTGTGTGCTCGCTCCGATGTTTCCAGGATTGATCGAGAAAAAATGACACACCCACTTGGCAACAGTTTTGCTCTCTAGTCAGGTAGGGAGACAACATTATGACTACGATCAAGAAAGAAAATCGAAGAGACTATCTTACGATTCTCGCACTGACCTGGATGGGACTCGCGGCTACGGGTTGCGGTAAGAGCGCCGCCGAAGCCGAAGAAGAAGCAGCCATGAGCCAACAAGACGTATCGACCGACAACGGTTCGAGCACCTCCAATGAGCTCATTCTGCTCGCGAGCGCTTCGGTCATTCAACCAGGAGCGTCCGTTACGCTCAGTGCAAGCGGTGGAACGCCTCCGTATGTTTATTCCAAGGTTTCCGGTTCCGGTACCTTGAGCCAGAAAACCTACACCGCATCTTCGGCGACTGAAACGGCCGTTCTGCAGGTCAAAGACTCCGTCGGCGCGATCAACTTCGCCTACGTCGAGGTCAAGAGTTTCCTCGAACTCAAAGTCTCCAAGACGACGATCAAAGTCGGTGAGTTTGCCACTCTCTCCGGAGCAGGCGGCGCGGCTCCTTACAAGTTCGTACACCTGGCCGGTGTCGGCTCTATCGCGGGCACACTTTTCTCGGCGGGCGCTACGCCGGGTGAGGCGCTCATCCAGATGAGTGACGCGAATGGTGAGACAGTGGAACTCACGATCAAGGTGAAAAGCACCTCGCCATTGTCGGTTTCACCTCAGTCCGCTTCGGTTCGCGTGAATCAAACGCTGAAACTCACGGCCTCCGGTGGAACACCTCCATACAAGTTCGATATCTACGAAGGTCTCGGAGCCGTCGACGTGAATACGGGCCTTTTCAAAGCAGAATCCGGAGTCGGTCAAACCCGCATCCGCGTCACCGACGCCGAAGGCACCCTGTTCTACGTGAACCTGACCACGCTGCAATCCCAGCTCGCCGAAGATTGCGTGAAAACGAAACCAGTCGGACCGGGCGGTTCTACGGCGGCTTACGGTCAAATGGGCAAAGTGAATAACCAAGACGTCTGCATCCTGCCAGTTGCTTCGCGATTCGAAGGTGCATGGCTCGTTCAGAATGAATCGGACATTCAGTGCCCAGATGGTTTCTATCCACTCCAGAAAAACGGTGTTTCTTACACGATCACGGTCGGTCAGTACTACTCTGGAAAATACACCGGAGCACACAGCACCCTGACGGCGACGGCCCGCGAATGCGTTGAAGTCTGCACGAAAACGAACTTCTGGGGCAAATGTAAGGCAACCGAATTCAAGTGCTCGGTCGCGACCCGGATCGCTTGCTACAAATAGCGCAAGCGGGATCGGTCGACTAAAAGAAACCCCGGATTGCGGCTCTCCCTCCGCATTCCGGGGTTTCTCTTTTTTACGGTTAAAATGAAAAACCCCGAGCTGCGTTTCCGCGGCCCGGGGTTTCGACTGATGAGTTCAGCTCAAGATCGTGATTATTTCACGCGCTTGGAGAATTCGTACATGCTGTTGAGGCTAGCTTTCAGGCCGGCTGGAAGCTTCGAGAATTCTGGGCTGAAAACCATTTTCTCGATCTTGCCGTTGTATTTTTTAGCGATTTCGCCGACTGCTTTGCGGTTTTTGACAACCACGCGGCTGACGGATGCGAGAGCTGTTTTTTCGCTCGCGTTCAGAGCGCGGCCCTTGCTTGCCTTGAGGAAGTTCAAGAACTCAGCGCGGTTGTTGAAATTGAGTTTAGCGCCCGATGCTTTTGCCGTAGCGATTGCGTCGTCGATCAGGTCGTATTTGGCGACAGCGACTTTTGGTGCCGTGCCGTTTTTATCGACGATTGGGGAGCCGTTACGTTTCGTGATCGTGCGGAGTTCGATGCCTTCTGGAGCAGCGACGCGGCCGCCTGGGTAGTTGCCCGTGTAGTTACCGTTATAGATCATCACGTTGTAGTAGTAGAAGCAGGAGAACGTGCCGGCGTCGAAATCCGTGTAAGCGTAGTCAGACGCGTACGGATAGTCGAGTTGGAGATCCTGGAAATAGAGATCCATCGTCGCGTAGTCCATCTGCCAGAGTTGGGTGCCGACTGGATAGTAAGCGCTGTGCTCGTAGGTGTAGAGGTACGGGATCGTCCACTGAAGGGATTCCGTAGTAGAGCCCAAGAGCGTTTGGTTGTTCAGGTTCGGGCCGTAGTAGAAATCGTTGTAGATCGTTCCGGAGTTGATGGTTGCTTCGTCATCGACGAGAGATCCGTCGGTTCCGCGAACGAACGTGCGAAGGCGGTTCGTGATGCCGATGACCGCGCAACGGTCGAACATTTGGTAAGGACCGTCGTTCGAGATGTCTTGGCCAACTGCCCAAGTTTCGTCAGCCGTGTAGATTGGCGCTGGGATGTACTCTTCGTTACAAGCGGTGAGGACGATGAGCGATGCGCTCAGGATCAGACTCGTGATTTTCGATGCGTTCATGGAAATAACTCCTGGTTGGTTTTTGAAGCACATCCAAACGCGTAACAGCGAGCGGGAACCGATGATGCGAGTGAATGAAGTTCAATGATATAAGTGACGAACGCATTCGACGCAATGAATTATGAAATTGTTTTTAGATAAAATCATTCTACAGTGATGAATGATTGCTGCGTGAAACGGCTGATTACTGGGCAATTCGGTCGCGTGGAGTTCGAGAGAATGGCTATTTTTGCGACGAAATTTGCGTGACCGCAAAAAGCAGAATCAGCGATGCCGCAATCTGGACCGGCTTGAGTCCGTTATCGAGAAAAATCGTATTCAAGAAAACCGCCGATACCGGGAACACGAGTTCCATCAGGGTTGCGACCGATGCGGTCGTTCGCTTGAGTCCCTGATAGTAAATCACCATCGCGGTGAGACCCGAGACGAGCGAGATGTAGCCGATCGCTTGGAGGTTATGAGGATGCGTGATCGTTTCAAGCGCGCCGAAATGACCGCCACCCAAAAAGAACAGCGCGACGAGCGTGGCGAATCCGAACTGAAACCGCCAGTAGGTCACAATGCCGGGATCGACCTTGGAAACGAGGCCCTTGCCGACGACTGTACCCAGCGCCCAAATGAACGCCGCAATGAAGGCGTAGATCGCGCCTTTGGATTGTGGATTGAGTGAGGCGACGAACTGGAAATTGAAATCCGGGAAACTGATGACGAGACCGGCGGCGATCGCGACCGGAGACCAAATCCAGAAGTTCGCTTGCGGCCGTTCCTTGAGGAAAAGCATCGCAAACAAGATCACAAATACTGGCTGGAGTTTTTGAATGAGGATAGCAACGGACGGATTTACGAGCCCGAAACTCGCCGTGAAGAAAACGGTAGCGAATCCCGATGCGCCGGCACCAATCAAGAACAGTCCGGTCCACTGCGCGCGAGTGAGCGCGGTGAGTTTTTTGCCGAACTTCATCCACGCGATCGGTAGCAAGACGCAGAGACAGATCAGGTGATCGAGACCCACGAGCAGAACGGGGTCGAACCCCGCCTGCATGAGAGGATAGCGAAACAGAGTATCGGTCGCCCAGAGGAAGGCGGCAAACGCGATCAGAAAACTACCGATAGAGGACGGGTTCATTTCACCGATTCTCTCCAAGCCGAGAAGTCTTGGGTAGACTGTTCGACCATTTTTTTGCGGGACTCGTCTTTTTTGAGGCCGATGGCGGTTGGAAACCAGTCTTTTTCAAAAAGCGCGAAACATGCGTTCATCGGCGAGAAGTGTTTGGGATTGCTCTCGGTGATGAAGTGGTGAAGCGCTCCCAAGGCTGTCGTTTTCGGTGGTGGCTGGAATTCGCGGCCCTGGATGCGATCGAGAATAGAGAGTGCAGCCAGGATTCCGCAAGCGGAGCTCTCGAGATAGCCTTCGACGCCGGTCACTTGACCGGACATGAAAACCTCAGGGCGCGCCTTGAGCGAGAGATCTCGCGCGAGGACGCGAGGCGAGCAGACGTAGGTATTACGATGGATCGAACCCATTCGGAAATACTCAGCGTTTCTCAGAGCTGGAATCATTTTAAACAGGCGCGATTGCTCGCCCCATTTGAGTTTAGTCTGGAACCCGACCAAGTTGTACGCGGTGAGGCTCTTGTTCTCAGGACGAAGTTGGAGAACGGCGTAGGGACGGCGACCTGTTTTGGGATCATCTAAGCCGACGGGTTTCAGCGGACCGAAACGGAGTGTTTCCTTACCGGTGGCGGCAATCGCCTCGATCGGCTGGCACCCTTGAAAGAAAATTTCTTTTTCGAAGTTCTTAGGCGGAACCGTTTCCGCCTTCATCAACTCATCAATGAACGCGTAGTACTCTTCGCGAGTCATCGGACAGTTGAGGTAGGCTTCTTCGTCGCCTTTGCCATAACGGTTCGCGAGAAAAACGTTGTCTCGATCGATGGAGTCCGCGTCTACGATCGGGGCGATCGCGTCATAAAAATAGAGGTCTTTTTCGCCGGTGATGGAGGCGATGAAATCCGCGAGCGGATCCGAGGTCAAAGGTCCGGTTGCGATGAGAGTGAGTTCACCCGGGACAATGTCCGTTGCTTCGCGATTCTCAAATTCAATGAGCGGGTGCGCTTTCAAGCGTTGGCTCACGTATTCGGAGAATCGATCACGATCGACGCCGAGGGCCTGGCCGGCGGGAACTTGGTTGGCGCGGGCTGAGTCTAGGATCAATGAGCCCAGACTCGTCATCTCGCGTTTGAGCCATCCGGGAGCAGAAGTTTCATCAAGCGACTTAAACGAGTTGCTGCAAACGAGCTCTGCGCAGCCGCCCGTTTTATGGGCGGGGGTCAATTTTTCTGGTCGCATTTCGATGATGCGGACGGGGACGCCTTTTTCCGCCAAGAAGTGTGCGGCTTCGGATCCAGAGAGGCCAGCGCCGATAATGGTGACGACAGGTTTTTGGCGGGAAGTGCTCATATGGAACGCGTCTTTACCATAGGGGGTTGCCGAATCTAAACTAAAAGCATGAGCGATGCGTTTCCCCCTTTGATCGAGGAGTTCTGCACCTACCTACACGGGCAAAAGAACTATTCTTCCGAGACGCTACGGGCTTATCGAAACGATCTGAATGAATGGCGGGTCCTCTGGGCGGACCAGGGAATCCAGGATTGTTCGTCACTGGAGTCTCGTTGGAAATCTGCGCTAATCCGTGAAGCAATGGCGGCGCTCTTGTCGAGAGATCGCAAGCGCGGTGAAACAGGTGTGGTCTCTCGAACGACGGTCGCCCGCGAAGTCGCGACGCTGAGATCATTTCTCCGGTTCCTTCGTCGCACCGAACGGATCCAAAAAGACATCGCGACTCTGCTGCCGACGCCGAAAATAGACGTAAAAACGCCGCGATTTTTGAAGCCGGAATCGATGGCCGAATTGCTCGAAGATGCGGCGCCCGATTCGTCGCACGAGACGAGAGACCGTGCGCTTTTTGAATTGATGTATGGATCGGGCCTACGTGTGAGCGAGGCGGTGAATCTCGATCGAGAGAGTTTGGACTTGGAAAATGGTTGGGTGCGCGTGGTCGGAAAAGGAAACAAAGAGCGGCGCGTCCCAATGACGCCGGCTGCAGTATCTGCGCTAGAGAGCTACTGCGAACAGCGTGATCGCGCGGCGAGTGACCGTGAGCGCGCACTGTTTCTGAACAAGAATCAGGAGCGAATTACGACTAGAGGCGTCCGCTATCTGCTCAAAGCACGCATTGAACGCATGGAAAATGAGACAAAATTAATTTCTCCGCATGGTTTGCGCCACAGCTTTGCCACTCATTTGCTTGCGAACGGAGCGGATCTTCGAGCGATTCAAGAGCTTTTGGGTCATGCTGAGCTGTCGACGACGAGCCGATATACTCAAGTCGATTTAAAAGCGATTCGAGACGAGTATTTGAAATTGCATCCGCTCCGGAAGCCGGAACCTAAAAAATCGGAATAAATGGCCCCTCGATTCTTCATCCCCCGTCTGCTAGGCTTAAAACTTCCAAACGATTGAGAAATTCGACGAAACTTCGATGGAATTCTTAGACACCCTAATCGATTTTCTGCTGAACTTTTACGGTGCGACTCCTTACTGGGTTGTGTACGGCATTCTGTTACTTTGTGGATTTGGACTTCCTGTGCCGGAAGACATCACGCTTTTTGCGGCGGGTCTCCTGAGCTATTTCGGCGTATGTGACCCGCTCATCATGACGGGCGTCGGATTGGCGGGCGTTCTCTGCGGGGACTCTGCGATGTATTACTTGGGATCGCATTACGGCAAGCGTCTTTCGACTCGCTCGTGGTTCCAAAAAATTCTTCCCGAGTCCCGTCTGAAAATGGCTTCGGAACAGTTTAAGAAACGAGGCAGCGGCAAGATTCTTTTCGCCGCGCGATTTATGCCGGGTCTGCGTGCACCGATGTTTTTCTCGGCCGGCATGCTGCACGTTTCGTTTTGGAGTTTTCTATTCTGGGATGGACTGGCGGCCTTGCTCAGCGTTCCCGCGATCATTTACGCCGTGTTTTACGGAGGCGATAAGATCGACTTAGTTTTCGAATGGGTCAAGAAAGTCGAAGGCGGCGTTCTGATCTTGATCGTCGCGGTCATCACTTTTTTCATTGTTAAATGGCAGTGGAAAAAACGGAGGAATCCGGTCGTATGATTTCTCTCTCGCTCGTCTGGTTTCTCGCCACAGCTGGTGCCGCTACGACGGTCGTAGAAAAAGCCGTTCCTGCGCCCACCGCAGAAGACCAGAAGTCGGCCGAGAAAATTCCTGCACTTTGTACGGAGCTGGAGACAGCGTTCACCAAATACAAATGGGGAATGGCGAAACCGTGCGAGGGTTTGTCGTTTAAGTCCGAGCGACTCTCGGTCGAGAAACGTCCGCTCATTTGGGCAGAGTTCGGAAATCCGGCGAGTACGAACCGCACGCTCGTTCTCTCGATGGTTCACCCGGACGAGATCACCCCCCTCTACCTCGCGTTCAAAATCGCCGAGTGGATCAAGCAGAACGAAAAAGAACTCAAAGATTCCTACGTCGTCGTCGCCCCGTTCGTGAATCCGGACGGATTTTTCCGCAAACCGCCGATTCGCATGAATTCGCGAGGCGTGGATTTGAACCGGAACTTTGATACGGCTGACTGGAAGGCCCGCGCCCTCAAGTCTTGGAAAGGCGCGCTTCACTCGAACCCGAGACGTTTTCCCGGCAATGAACCGGACTCGGAGCCAGAGACTCATTTTCAGCGCGAGCTGATCGAGAAGGTTAAGCCAGTCAAGATCCTCTCCATTCACGCGCCCTTGAATGTCATGGACTACGATGGGCCGTCTTCGTTGACGCTGGATCGTTTCCCAAAAGAATACGTCAACGAGTGCGTGAAACTCCGCACGCGGCTGAAGGCGCGCTCGACGGGATTTTTTCCGGGATCGCTCGGTAATTTTGCCGGTCAAGAGCGCGGCATCCCGACGATCACGCTGGAACTCCCGACTGCGAATCCAGCCAAGGCCGAGAGCTACTGGGAAAAATTCAAGACCGGTATTCGCAGCATGATCGAGCATCGGATTGATTCCGCGGCTGATGTCGCGCGCGCGTTCCCGCCCTCTCATCAATCATGAACGACGGTGACATTTCACCGCTTCGTGACCTCCGGGGTTGCGTGCAAGCTTGCCGCGCTTGTCGGTACAAATCGGATTCCTACGCCAGTTCCTGGGAGAGTAAACAAGATTGGAATCGCAAGCATCTCCTCCCGTGGGAGTCACGTCTGGGCGCGGGGAAACCGAGTTTGATGCAGATTCGTTACCGGGACCGAGTCCTCTTGCATGTCGAGGAAGGAGAGGCGGGTTATCGGTTCGGACTCCTCCAGGACGAAGCGGTTCTCGAGATTCCGGATTGCCCGCTCCATACGGAGCGACAAAATCAGTCCTTGCAGTGGTTGAGATCTGCGCTGCCGAGAGGGCTCCCGCTCCGGTTTGTTTTTTCGAATCGCGAGCTCCTGACGTTGGTTTTGAAATCCAAGCCATTCGAATGGAATCCGGGCGTTTGGTCGCGCGTTCTTGAGGAACTCTCCAGCACTCACTGGCGTGGGATCGTTTTTGATTTCAACGCATCGGCCGGAAGACGCGTTTTTTCCGCTAAAAATCGGATCCCGTTTTTCGGGCAAGATCAAGCAGCCCTGACTTGGAAGTCGCGATCGTTTTTCTACGGACCGGTCACGTTTTTACAAAATGATTTTCCGCTCTATGAGCAAGCGATCGATGCGTCTGACGCTTGGCTGGGAGAAGGTTCCGCCTGCCTGGACCTCTACTGCGGTATGGGGATGAGCACTTCGGTTTTTATGCGTCCGGGAAGACGAGTGCTCGGAATCGAAGTTGCCGGAGAGAGTGTACAATATGCGAGACAGAATGTCCCCGATGCTCAGTTCCTCCAAGGAACCATTGAGAATCGGTTGCCGCAAATAGAAGCGTTCGTGCGTAACGAACCGAGTGTGGTCGCGTTCGTGAATCCGTCGCGTTCCGGGTTGGGTGAATCCGTTGTTCATGGACTGGCGCGCTTAAGTCGCCGGCCTCAACGCATCGCCTACCTTTCGTGTAACCCTCGCACGCTCGCTCATGATTTGCTCAGTTTTGAAGCGAACGGATACGATGTACACAGCATCTCGCCGGTTGATTTTTTTCCGCGTACGGGACACATCGAGAATCTTGCGCTCATCACCAAAAATACTGACTGACAGAAATGGAGAGTGTCTCCGGATCCCGTTCCGAGAACACGGGAGCGATGGAGCGAACCAACACGTTCACGGCGTCGCCGTCTTTTTGGAGAGTTCCGCGAATGATGAGAAAACAATTCGTCAAAAAAATCGGCTTATATTTGGCATAAACGTCCTGAAAGAGCGTCAGATCCAAAATTCCTGTTTCGTCCTCAATCGCACCGAACGTCACGCCACCTGCGGTGGGTGGACGTTGTCGTACGAGCAGCAGTCCGGATACCGAGATCGGAGTATTATGTGCGAGCCGCTTGATTTCTTGAATGCGCGTTTGGGGAATTTTCTTGATGCGTCTCAGTTCCACCATCGGGTGACCACGTGCGGACGCGTGATAGGCGGCGTAGTCGTTCGTGATTCCGTCAAACGTCGGCAATGAATGAAACCGAACCGAATCACCTGGGTTCGCGCTGACTTGAAAAAGATCGAGCTGAGTTTTTTCAGCACGCACGGTTTTCGGGATCGCATCCGCCAAGATTCTCCAAAGCGCGTCGCGCTCATTCAGGCCAAACGCCGCAAAAAAATTCCCCATCGCGAGTCGCTCCAGAATGTCCGCTCGGATCGGATTTCTGGAGAGAAAGTCAGCAAGTGAATGATAGGGACGCCCAGCGATCAACGTTTTGATCTCGTTTTCTGAAATGCCTTGAATGAGTTTAAGCCCCAGTCTGAGCGCACCATTCTCGAGCGTGGTTTCATAGGACGAGAGGTTCGGGTCACACGGGTGAACGGTGACGCCGTGGGATTTTGCATCGTCAATCAGCGTGTGCGCGGCGTAGAATCCCATGGGCAGCGAGTTCAGCAGTCCATAGGTGAACTCTGCGTGATGATAGCGTTTGAGGTAACAAGAAGCATAGGCAAGTAGCGCGAAGCTTGCGGCATGGCTCTCGGGGAAACCGTAGTGGGCGAAGCCTTTCATCTGCTCAAAAATCATTTGCGCATAATCCTCGGGAACGCCGTTCTTGAGGAGTGCATCGAAGAGTTTCATGCCGACCTCTCGAATGGAGCCGCTCGATCGCCAAGCTCCAATCGCGCGTCTGAGGAGATCGGCTTCACCGGGGCTGAATCCGCCGAGCTCGATTGCGATTTTCATGATCTGCTCTTGGAACAAAGGAACTCCGAGCGTTTTCCCCAGGATTCGCTCCAGGATCTCATTCGGGTAGACGGCTTTTTCTAAGCCGTGTTTACGCTTGAGGTAGGGATGGACCATCTTGCCGACGATCGGACCGGGGCGCACGATTGCGATTTGGATGACCAGGTCGTAGAAGTTCTCCGGTCTGAGTCGCCCACTCATATTCATCTGCGCGCGCGATTCGACCTGGAACGTTCCCACGGTGTCGGCTCGACTAATCATTTTGTAGGTTTCTGGATCTTCGGGAGGGAGTTCGTAGAGTTCCTTACCAACGGCCAGCAACGTGCGGTTGAGGGCGGAGAGCATGCCAAGCGCCAGTACGTCGACCTTCAGGAGACCCAAGTAATCGAGATCGTTCTTGTCCCACTGGATGATCGTGCGCCCCTCCATGCGAGCCGGTTCCACCGGTACGATCTCTATGATGGGATCGGCGGAGAGCGTGAAACCTCCCGAATGAATGGAGAGGTGTCTGGGAAACCGTTCCATTTCATCTGTGATTGCTTCTATTTTTTCACGCACCTCTGGAACGGGGCTCGAGCGAGAGAGCTCTTCGAACCGTGCCTGAGTTTCGCGCGAAGAGAGCGTACCGACTTCGACCCCGAATGTTTTTGCGACTTCGCGAAACAGCGAACGATCCTGATAGGTGACGACTGCGCTCACCATCGCGGCACGGTCGCGACCGTATTTCCCGTAGATGTACTGGATGACCTCTTCGCGGCGTTCGTGTTCGAAATCGACGTCGATATCAGGAGGTTCCTTGCGCTCCAGAGAGATGAATCGCTCGAACAGGAAATTCATCTGGATCGGATTCACGGCTGTGATCCCGAGTACGAAACAGACGATGGAGTTCGCGGCAGATCCTCGACCCTGACAGAGGATTTTCCGTTGGCGGGCGAATGAGACGATGTCTTCGATCGTGAGGAAATAATCGGCGTAGCCGAGTCGTTCGATGAGGCTTAGTTCGTGCTCGATCTGTTTCCGAGCTTTCTCCGGAACGCCGTTCGGAAATCTGGACTTTGCACCTCGCCAGACGAGATCGATGAGGTAAGTCTGCGCCGAAAACCCTGCGGGAATCCATTCGGAGGGGTATCGGTATTTGAGTTCGGAGAGCGAGAACGTGCAGCCTTGGGCCAATTCCACGCTTCGCTCGATGGCTTGCGGGAGATCATGAAAAAGCCGCCTCATCTCGAGTTCGGATTTCAGGTAGCGTTCGTGATTGCTCTTGAGCTCGAAACCCGCGTTTACGAGCGTCTTGCCGTTTTTGATGCAGGTGAGGACGTCTTGGACGGGGCTCCGTTTTTTTTCATGAAAGAGCACGTCGTTCGAGGCCAGGAGAGGAACGCCGGTTTCGCGGTGGATTTTCAGCGCGCGGAGCAAGCGCTCGTCGTCGCGACCGTCGAGTTGTCGTGAGAGGGCGAGCGACAATCGGTCTTCGAAAATTTCGCTGTAGTCTTGGATCTGCGATCCATCCCGAGCGATCGCGTAGAGCCCTCGGCTACGAGAATCCCGCAGTGTCTCTTGGAGTTCATTGAGCCGGAGGACGGCCTCGCCTTTGGGCTTGTCGGCATGGGCCTGCGTGAGGAGGCGGCATAACATCGCATATCCACCGCGATCACGCGCCAGTAAGGTGAGCGGCGAGGAGTCGTGCATCGTGATTTCGGCTCCCGTGATCAGATGAAATCCTGGAATATCCTTGGCGTACCAATAGGCTTTGGGTAGTCCGTAAACGCCGTTTCGATCCGTGAGTGCGAGTGACTGGAGTCCAATCTCATGTGCGCGTTTGACGAGCTCCTCAGAATGCGAGGCACCTTCTAGGAATGAGAAATTCGTTTTGCAAAGGAGTTCGGCGTACATCAGTCATACACCCCTTGAAGGTAAGTGGCTCCGGTCTCGCGGTTCTCATAGATCCAGAGATCCTCGCCCCCATCCGTGATGATGCGGTAGTAGTCGCGTTCCTCGGATTCATTCATCCACCACTCGCCACGGATGCGCTCTGGGCCTTGCATCTCGATCACTTTCCATCGGCGGTGTTTGGTCTGAAAGTATTCATCGATCGGATGAATCGGGATCGGTGTTTTTAGGATTCGCGTGGGACGCTCGGGTAGCGGGGTAGGGCGTGGAACCGGTGGTGAAAGGGTTTTTTTCCATCCGCGTTCAGGGATGTAACTCTCGACGGTCTCGGCGTGGAAGACGCGTGAATAGCCTAGGCGATCGGTGAGTCGCGCGACGATGCCGCGGTAGGATTCGAGTTCTTCTTCCTTGCGGTGAAAAAAATTTTTTTGCGCTCCTTGTGAGGGGACCGTCTCCAGGACTTCGATTCGGATTTCTTGGATGGGGGATTCGAGTGGGTGCCTTTGGAAAAGAGAATCCAAGCGGTCTCTAAAAAGCGGAATGAGCGAATTCGTGCTCCCTTGAGGAAACGGAAAAACAAAATCGAAAACTGGACGCGGCTCAGTGACGTGGGAGTGCGGGGTGAGCGACAGTGATAGTTTCATCCGAAGCGCGAGTTTCCCGGTACCGCGAAGGCGGAGCGAAACACGGTCTAAGATTTTTTTTAAGACGAAGAGCAACGGCTCGAGCTCTATCAGCGCATAAGACTCGTCGATGCGTTCGGATTCTTCGATTCGCGATTTAGCCTGAAACGGGCGCAGTGGAACGCGCTCCGGAAACTCGCAGTTCTCTCGACAAAAAAGCCCAATTTTTCCGAAACGCGCGGCGATCGAACGACGAGGGAGCGCGAGGAACGCGCCGAGCTCTCCGATACCCAGGCGTTTCAAGCTCGCAATCATTTCATCGAGCAGGTCGGTCGTTTCATAAGGAGAGAGATAGGTGGGTAAGCACTCGACGGGGATTTGATCGCGGTGTTTTTTCTGAGTTCGCGCAAGTGATACCGCGGTTGCCAGATCATCGGCGATTGCGATCCGTCCGGCGATCCCGAGCCGCGAGAGCAGAACTTGGGTGCGGGCTCGGATCGAATCCTCGGAATAGAGCAGGTGACAACGACCGATCTCGACGAAAACCGCTTGTGCTCCTAAGGATACGAGCGGAGAAAATCGCAGGCATGCCTCGGCCAGAATTTCTTGTTGAGTCTCAGACGGAGGGAGTGCGATGGCGAGTATTCTCATTCTAGCGCTCCCTGAGGCGAATCGGCCGGCGTTCGTCGGTGACGGGATCTCGTTCGATTCGGAGTGAAAGCGCACTGGTCTGCGAGGCGTGCGGCGTAGATCTCAACCAAAGCGTGGCTGCATGCGCACTCTCGGTCGCGAGTTGGATACGTCTGAGCATCCGGGAATCTTCGAATTCGGAATAGAGCACCGCGATCGAAAAAGCCTGTGAGCGCAGCGCCTGAAGCAGCGTCCATTCCAATTCACGTGAGTTCTCTCGTCCAATGTCGACGAAAAGCACTTGTTCAGGCGCGACGCCTCGTTGCTCGAGTGCGAGCGGAAAAAGCGAAAACGATTCTTCGATCCAGATCACGCGCTCATCCGGTCGTTCCTTGAGAAAATCAGCGACGAACGCCGTTTTTCCCGGACCGGTGATCTCGGTGATCGCGCCTTTTGGAATTCCCGTTTCCCACCGGGAGAATGAAAAACGCTCCCGTTTCTCAAATAGTTCTGAGCGGTACCCGAATCGCTCTTTGAGTTCCTGAAGGGTGAGGGGGGACTTCATGATGAGGTGCTCGTGATTTTAGCTGGTGACTGATTACCAACGACGAACGAGTCCGATGAGAACGCCTTCGATACTGAACTCCTGTGAATCCTCCACCGTGATGACTTGAAAATCTGGGTTCGCCGGATGCAGCTCGATCCGGTTTTTCTTGCGAACGTAGGTCTTGATCGTCGCTTCGCCGTCGATCAGCGCCACAACGATCTGGCCGTTCTCAGCCGTCGATTGTTTTTTCAAAATGACGACGTCGCCATCCATGATCGCTTCGTCACGCATCGATTGACCGCTCACGCGCAGCGCGAAGTAGGTGCCTTGTCCAAGCATCGAACGGGGCACTTCGATGTATTCTCGCGATTCGATGGCCTCGATCGGTAAACCGGCGGCGACCTTGCCTAAGAGCGGGAGATGTTCGACGTCGCTGATTTTGCGTTTGGAGACGAGCTCGATCGCGCGTTTCTTATTCGCTCCGATGGGGACGCGGAGATAACCTTTCTGTTTGAGTTGGGAGAGAAAATCTTGAACGGATGAAACACGCGCGTATCCGAGCCCCGCTCGGATCTCCTCATAAGAGGGTGGGCGATCATGTGACTCGAAATAACCGGCGATGAAATCGTAGACTCGGGATTCTTTGTCAGTGAGTGGGGGAAGATTCATTCCGTAAGTTCTCCGTATAAATAGGATATACGGAGAACTTACGGTAAGTCAAAGGGCTGCAAAGATTCTTTGGGTGGCCAAATGTGGCGGAGATCAGAAGAGGACGGAAACAAACCAATTTATGAAAAATCACCATCATTCTCGATGGATATCTGACGCTGAGGAGGAAATGGGGCGTAGATAGCGCAGCGCTTTGCATTCCTGAGTATCTTGCAGAACAAGCTGCTCTGCAGAATTTAAGAGGTGGATGGATTTAGCCGAAGATTGATTCGTGGGCCAACCCAAGAAGAAGAGTCATGCAAAAGAAGCCGAGCAAACGGGCTCGGCATCGAGTCCGGAAGAAGGGATATCGTTTGTTCCTTCTAGTGAGTGGGAGGACGTGCTGCTCAAATCGATTCGCTACCACGCCGTGATCAAGCTCATCGCAAAAAGCGGCGAGACCTTGGAAACGACTGTTGCACGTTATGAGATCACGCAGGACCAAGAAGCGCTACGCCCACAAGCAGTCCACTTTTCCGTAGGAATCGATCGCGAAAATAAGTCACATCAGGCTTTTCTTGATCAGGTGACGCAATCCATCGTTGACCCGCTGGAAGTGCAATTCGCTCTTCCGAGTGATCTCGTGCGCTGTCTCGCCTCCCTCGATGGGATTAAAAAATCTAAAATGGAATTTGCGCTCGATACGCCATTTTTTAGACGTTTTACTCGGCAGTTTGCGCGGGTGAACGTACGGATCCCCGTCATCTGTAAGGTGTTTTTTACTGCGGAAGACGAGAAGGATATCTGGATTCGCGGCGAGGGTGTTGACCTGTCCGAGGGCGGAATTGGATTTATCGCTCGCGAATCTGCGGCGCAGCACTTACCACGAGTCGGCGACCTGATTAACAACCTGTTCTTCAAGGTCGATGGAAAAGTCTGCCAATGCACCGCGATCGTGCGATATATTCGCCTCATTGATCAAAACCAGTATCCACAAAAACGATTCCGAGTGGGTGTGGAGTTTGTTGATCCTAAGAGCGAAACAACCGCCCACATTCAGGCAGTGGTTCATAAGGAAATTCAGCGCCTCGGAAAAATCTCTCGATAGCGCAGAGGCGACTCAGCTGATCTATCGCTTCACGATCTCAACCAAGTCTTGTCGCATCCATCCCGAAACGACCGTACCTGGGTAGACTTCTTTTTCGACTTTGATCCAGTTGTTCTCAATTTTGTCGGCACGAAGAATCTCATGCACGGTGAGCTGGGTGAGCATTGGAAAACCTTGTCCAGGACCGGCGCGAAGAATCGCTTGAGGAACACGAACCTTGACGAGAGGTCTCTGGGTAGCTGGAGCAGCTCCGGTTTCTGTTTTTTGAACAGTCACTGGAGCGACAGCGGGTGCAACGGTTGCCGCACTCGTGGTTTGAATCTGATCCGTCTTGATTTCAGCAACAATCGCGGGAGCGTCGATCGCAGGTGCGCGTCTCACTTGTTCGATGGATCTCTTGCCTTGAAGCAGGAGATACACGCCAATGATGAACGCCGTGACGGCCACGCCGAACACGATCCAATTCCGCTGAACGGTTTTCTCGCGGGTCTCGGATTCTTCGGCGTCGTAGGTGCTGAAGAAAGTCGGGCGAACCGCACGCATATTTCCTTGCATGAGGAATGCTGGAGGTTTCGGAAGTCCTGGTTTCGATTGAAACTCGCGCATGACCGCGCCGTTCGGATCAATCACCGACTGCATGGCTTGCGCAGGCTGCCCTTCCGGGCGCGCAACGGGAGGAGGCTCATCGAGGATGACTCGTTCTGCAGCCTGATTGATTTTCTCTTCTTGCGCGATTTGATTCCGCGCACGCATCAGTTGGTCGACGAGATCTTTTGCAGGAGGGAGGGCTTTTTGGTCGGAGAACGATTTTTTCTGAATGAGTGCAATGCCGTGGCACTTGCCGCATCGGACGTAGGATTTTGGGCTCTTGTCGAGATCGAGGTCCAGATTCACCAACGTATTGCAATGAGGGCAGTTCCAACGCATAAATTTGCGACACTCCTGAGTTATAGAGTGTCGATTTCATGCGAAGCACTCAAGCGGCAAAGATTGCCGCATCATGCTTGGTCAATGGAATGACGGGACCGGTAAATGCTTACCTAAGCTCGGTTGCGCTCAGTCCGTTTGAACGAAGATAATTCCGGATCGTTTTGATAACGGCAATATGATCGTCAAAAGATAGATGGGGAGCAGTACCCATAACGCCTTCGACTGAGTTTTTGATCAGCCCTTTGATGACGTAACCATTAAGCGACGAATCGTCTATGGCCGTCCATGCGTCTGCCTCCCAGACCGTACCAAGGTCTTCATATGTCGTCATTGAGACCTTAGAGCAGGCGGTGTGAGACCACCAGTTGATGCCGCATTTTTCGATGAGGTCCGCGATCGTCAGGTGGTTGCCGGTAAATTGACGTGGATTGAGATCGACCCACTCGGTGACTCTGGAGAGAGTTGCGTGATTTTCGTGTGTCATCCAAAACCAAATTCGATGGAAAAGCTCGAGCTCGCGAGGTGTCTTAAATTGACTCTTCATACCCTGATAGATCGCGATTCGGCGCCGAACAATCTTCTTCGCTTCTGCGGGCGATCGAGGTTGAGAGTAAGAGAATCGTCCCGATTCAAGCGTTCGAGTACGGTAGAAAATGATCGCATATCCATCAAACGCAGTAAAACTATGACCAAAATCGTGAAGATAGAGCGCTCGCTCCGTAAAGTGAACTCCATCAGCGAACGTCATGCCGCGATTGATGCCAAATAGAAGACTAGGAAGTGGAGACACATCGTTGAATTCACTAAATACCAAATCCGATTCGACTAGCTCGGTTTTGATCAGTTTTTGTAGCTCTGGAGGAAGTTTTAGGTAGGGGCGCAGTCGCATTTCTGGAAATGATATCTTACCTTCGTAAAGACTGATTTGAGCGATATTTTTGTAATTGTGTGAGGCGGGAATAACCTCGTTATCTGGCTTAAGGTATTCGTTATGTACGTGTAAGAAGTTTCGAATCCGCTCGTCAAAATCAAGGTTATTCAATTGTTGATTGTAGTCGGTCCAATCTCTGTTCTCTGGAAATGATATTGGATACGCTACAACATCTTTGCATTTGATCGCATAAGACGACGGTATTTGAACTACCGTCCAGCTGACAGCGATCGAAATGCATAGAAGATTTGATATCAAGCTTTTCATGGCTCTTCGATTGCAATCACCACGCGGCGATTTTTGTCGTGCGCCGGATCGTCATAACTGGCAGGAGAGCGAGTGGCGACGGCGGGCCGAGTGTCTGCATAGCCCAGCGCCGTCATATATCCTGCCTCGAAACCGTTTTCGATCAGAAATCGAACGACTCGAGCCGCGCGGGCGCTGGAGAGTTCCCAGTTCGATGGATAGAGTCCACCGGACATCTTACGCGAGTCGCTGTGGCCTTCGACGCGAATCGTGTAACGCTTGTTTTTCTCTTTTTGAAGACGCAGTACTTCGCGTGCGAATGGAGCGAGCATTTTATAGGAGTCTGATGTCAGCTCCGCGCTCGCCGTTTCGAAAAACGTCGTCGTTTGAAACACGACGGCGACGCCTTTTTCAGAATCGGTCACGTGGATCGACGACTCCCAAGCATTCGCCTCAATGACGTCCCGGATGGATTTCTTGAGTTCCGTATGCGGGTCCACGAATTTTCCGCCAAATTGCTGCGAGACGGATTTTTGCATGGCTTCGTATTTGGTTTGATCGATTGTCGCGATGCTGAATAGCATGATGAAAAACCCGCAGAGTAGCGTCATCATATCCGCGTAAGAAACCAACCAGTTCGATTCGTCGTGGTTATCACCGCGATAAAGCGGATTCTCTTCGGTCACCACATAATGGGGTTCCGAACCCGTCGGTTCATGGTGAGATTTGCGTTTGAGCTTAAACAGTCCCATCGCCGACTATGCCGCTTTCTTAACGTTCGCGTCTCGAAGAACGCGCTCGTGCGGCACGACGAAGGAGTTGAGGCTCTCGCGCATCGTAACCGGGTTGACTTGGTTTTTAATCTGGATCACGCCCTCGACGATCATGCGACGCAAGGTCATTTCTTCGCGGGTGCGCTCGGTCAGGTTCTCGGCGATTGGTAGGAAAACCAGGTTCGCAAGTGCGATCCCGTAGAGAGTTCCGATCAGGCCCACGGACATCGCGGGACCGATGAGTTTCTGGCTATCCGCTTGGCCGATGCGCTGAAGCACGGCGATCATTCCGAGTGTCGTTGCCAGGAGTCCGAACGCCGGCGGAAATTTACCGATCGTGCGAAACATGTTCGCCTCATGAAGGTAACGTGCCTCGACGGTGCGAATCCGTTGGTCGAGGGTCGAGCGAACTTCGGCTTCGGTCAAAACGCCGGCTACGACCAGATCGATCGCTTCTTTAAGAAACGGGTGATTGAGGTTTGCACCCGCTTCGCGAAGTGCGGTCGGACCCTGTGCAGCTTTTTTGTTCAATTCCAGCAAGAGCACGATCGTATTTTGGAAATCAATTTTAGATCGACCGAGCACTCGGAGGAAAAATACTTTTAAAAGAGAAAGGATCTTATGGATCGGAAAACTGATACTGGCGGCGGCAGCCGTTCCTCCACAGACGATCAGGATACCGTGTGCGTCCAAGAAGAAATCCATGTTAGCGGTCGTTTCCTTCATGCCGAAGAATAAGACCGCGAGCCCCGCAAATATCCCGAGGAATGATGAAAAGTTCATTTATACGACCCTCCGGAGCGGCGTTGCTCGCATGAGTTGACGATTGATTTCTTCGAGATCGATCTGGCGTTCGCGACCGAGGTTCCGCATCCGATGAATGACCTTGCGCTCAACCGCCGAAGACAGTTCGCGGCTCGGTTGAGTGACCGAGGCGAGTTCTTCGTTCAGGTCTCCAGCTAGGTCGGACGGCAATTGATTCATCAGTTGTTCGCCTAGATCCCTACGCATGGACTTGAAGAGCGTGAGTAACTCATCATGCTTGAGAGCAAGGAGCACTTCGACGAGTTTCCCTTCAGGTAAGAAGCGGAGCGAATCGAGGGTCACGAATTGACTTTGAATGCGTCGAGCCTGATCCGGATGCTCACTCTCCAGGGAACGGAACACCTCGTTCTGCGTATCCCGATCGGAACCTTCGAGGAGCTGAACCAGAATGTCGCTGGACGCGATGGATTCCGTGTTGAACTTCGGATTGTCCTTGGACTTACGCTCAAGCGCGGTTGCGATGCTCTTGACGTAGTCCTTAGGCAAGTAGTCCATGCGAGAGAGTTCGTTCATGAGCTTGATGCGAATTTCGGGCTCTACTTGAGCCAGGAATTCTTCGCGTTTGCGGGAATCGAGCTGCGTCAGTACGACTGCCTTAACTGCCGGGCTCTCCTGATCGACGAGCGTGAACACTTGGCGAGCATCGAGTTCGTTCAAGAAATCGAACGAGGTTTTTGTACGGTGACTCAAGACCTTGATTTTGCCTGAGATCGTGCGGGCGTGCAGCGCCTGGAGGAGCTCGAGTTCTTGGTCCTCTTCGATCGTGATTGGGGTCGTTGCGTAGAACTCGATTAGGTGTGAGAGGTCCGTCGACAGCGATGGATCTTTTAGGATCTCTAGTACGATCGTCTCACCAAAAATAGAGAGATAGGCAGCCGTCGTCTCGATGCCTTCTTCTAGAAGAACCTTGGAGAAAACGTAGCGGGCGACTTTTGGGTTCTCAACGAAAATAGCGAGAAGTTCGTCACGGAGTCTTTGAATTTTAATTCGGTTCGTCAGGTTCGCTTTTTCAGCTTGAATGACTGTTCCCTCGGTGGTGTCCGGGGATTGCGTAAATCGAGGCGGCGGCGGTACCACGAGCGGCGCAGCCTTGGTCTCGGACTCGATCTTGGAGTGTACGCGATAAGGCTTCAGGCCGATCCAGAACAGCGCGCCTAGGATCACCAAAGCTAGGCCGAGCCCTGACCACTTGAGGGTCTGGAACTCTTGGTGGAGAGCATCGCCGCTTTCCACTCGTTCGATCTTCTCGAAGTGACTGTATTTCTCGTTGCGCGAAGTTTTTTCATCGCGAGCGACTTTTTCGTCGTTCTGAGAGAGCGATTTCTGCTCACGATTCTCGTACGCTTCTTTGGTGCGGATCTCGTTTTGATGAGAGTCGAGTTTCTCGTTCCGGGAGTTGGAGCGGGAACTGCCGCCGCCTTCGGTCGCAAACGGCGACTGCCAGAGGTCGGAGCCCTCGGCATCTCGAAGTTTCGGGAAAGGGAGAATTTTTTCTTTGATCTCGACGTTCGAGAAGCGCTGTGTGCGAAGCGTGATTAAGTCGATGAGTCCTCGGCGATCTGCTTCGGGAATCTGCTCATCAAATGCAATCGTGCCAGAAATTGAATCTACGCGGAGCGCGAAACCGCCGTGCTCGAAATACTCACCCGGGTTTCCGCTCTGGGCCTCGTCCGGATGTACGACTTCGGTCTCGAGCTCGAATTGACTGAATAGGCAGTGCCTAGGGCAGTATTTGGCGAGTACTTCGGTGATCGAGCCTTCGAATTGTTTTCTGATTCGTTCGCGGAGGTCGGCGATTTTGACTGAGTTCTCGCGCTCGGTTGGAAACGCTACCGATTTGATCTTGAGCGTGATCGGGAAATCAAGTGATTCGAAATATTGATTGAGCAGCGATTCGATCCGGGTCTTGCGGGATTTTCCGATCTTATCGTCGATGAGCATTTTGACTTCTGCGCCGGACGGGACCGCATCTTGAGGGATCGACGGTTCTTCGAAACCAGGCGATACCCAATCTGCAGACGCGGATTCGAGGTCGACCTTGACGTTCAAGAGGCGGCAGTCGTCGGTGCAGTAGCGACTGAGTACAGGTTCGATCAGATTTCTGACCTTCTGCTCGTATCTCGTTTGGGTCGTTGCCGGGTCCATATCTACGGCCAGTGCAGACGAGGTAAGGACAAAAAACAGTCCTAAGGTGACGATAGCCTTCATGGCTGACCTCCCGAGGCAATGCCTCGACGTTTCTCACGCATTTCGATCACCCGTTTCAAACGAGTGTTGTTGGAATCAAATCTCAAGGCTTGTTTCCAGCTCTTGATGGCCAAATCCGCATGACCGAGTCTCTCCAGTAGAGTGCCGCGCATGACATAGAGCTGCGACTGGTTGGGGAACATCGTGATGAGCTCGTCGACTTTGAGAAGCGCGGCCTCGAATCGAGCCGAGCGAAATAGTTGTTTCACGATATCGACCTCGCCCAAGTAGCTGCGATCGGATTCGACGGGTTCATCGCGGGACTCCAATCCTAGACCCTGTTCGATCTCGCGGCGGTCAGTCTCAGATTCGAGCGAACCTTTAGGAGCCTTGGCCATGATCTCGTAGTCGGAGAGGGTGGGTTTACGATAGTCCGGAGGTGTAGCCTCGGCCTGTGCAAAAGGTGAATCGGCGCTCGACATCGCGGCCGTGGACGGCATTTCGTAAGAGTTGTAAGTGTCGTCGCTGCGTGGGATTTCGTATTCGACGACGTCCGAGCCTTTTTGAGCGCGAACCTTGGTCGTGGGTTCGCTGAGTTGGTTGGTAAAAGGGTTGCTGATTTTGGCAGTTTTTTCTTTTTCAGCGTTACCAATTCCGAAATACGGCGCAACCGATGAGCAGGCTGTGAGGGCTGACATCGAGAGTAGGAGGAGGATTTGTTTCTTAATACATTGTTTCATTCATCCACCCTTCTAGAAGACGGCGCTGACGCCGACTCCGTACTCTATTCCTTTGATCTCACGTTCTGGTCCGCTGATGGTCGTGGTCGATGAGGGGCGATAGCCCACTGCCAGATGAACGGCCCAATGCTTGGCCAGACGCCACTCGTAGCTTCCACGAATCAATGCTCCCAAAAAACTCGGTGCGTAAGTACCACCGATCCCGACCGTCGCGGTGCCTCGCATCTGATTGAAATTCTCTTCCTCACCGAAAAAGTTCCACGAATGTACGAAGAGTGGCGTGAGGTTGAATCCTGAGAAAAGGCGGCTTCCGTTGTCCGTAGCCGTCGCGACCTTGGATCCGCCTGATACGAGGGAGGTATTGAAGATCACGTCGAGCTCAATGCCGACTTCCTTGCGTTTTCGGTCGTAGCGTTCGACGAATCGTCCGCCGATTCCGAGGCATGAGCTTCGATCGCCCGCGTCCGGTTCGTTGAAGTAGTAGGTCAGCAGACGAAACTGTTTGGTCGGAAAGTATTCATTCTCGCGAATGGATTTCTCGAGCGACTCCGGGTCGACGCCTCGGCGAGCGGCACCGGCTTTGGAGGTCTCAGAGTCATAGGAGTGTGACCACACGAGGCTTCCGGTTTCAGAGTCGGCGATTCCCATCGACATGACCATGGAGTCAGCTTGATAGGAAAAAGCGATATCGATGAAATTTTGGATTCCGTTCATTTTCGCAATTCGCGCGAGTTCGATCGGATTGTTTTCTGGGGTGGACACGCGTACCTGGTCGCGACCGAGCACAGCGCGTTTGGAGCGGCACTGAAGGCATTTGACCATGCGAGTTTTCGTCGCGCCTAAGATCTTCTCGGTGACGACGAGTTCGAGGTGGCTCTTAAAAGACGCGGGAACGTTTTCGCTCACGACAATGTTTCTTACTGCGAGATCTCGGAGCCCGCTGACGCGATTTTCTTTGAGATCAAATTCAAAATCATTGAGGAGGTCATGCAAGACCTCGTAGAAGCTACGTTCTTTTTCGTCGGCAGCGCGCGCCGATCGAACATTCGTAGCGAATGTCGCGGTCAGTGCGATCAAGATCCAGAACATGAAGTTTTTCATTCCTGCGTTTTCCACAATTTACTATCGGAGTTGTTTAAAATTTCCTTTAAACATTCGAGGGTTACGGAAGAAATTGCCGAGTAAGAGGCGCAAGAGTCGAAATATTGACTTAGGAATTTGGTCCGGAATACCGATTCAGTCTCAGTGACGAGTGCATTTCTACGACAAAGAGGCGGTCTCTTGACGGTGAGCGGGCTATCGTCCGTGGTCGCCGCCATTCTCCTGTCTCTTTCAAGCGGGTGCGCCACAAGCGGGCCTCCGGTCGAAGCGGCAGAACCACCGGATATCGTCGATGCTCGAAATCGCACTCCTGAATGGACCACTCTCCCGCATCCCAACAGCTCTGCTGTAGCTTCGATTGAACAAATTCTCCAGGACCGTGTTTGGACATCGATTCGTCCAGAAGGTTTCGAAGAGAAATGCGATCAGGCTATTATCGAGCTCCGAACGCATTCCTCGAACGAAGCCGAGTTCAAGATCGGGCTTCGCGAGTTAATCAACAAGCATACGACTTACTATCACTACTGTTTTTACGAGAAGTTGGATGCGCTTGAGAAACGACTGAAAACCGAGGACTATGTCGAGGATCGCCAAGCGACGGTACTCAAGACGTTCCGCACGCTGACTCCGCTAGCGCGAGCATTCTTGGATAATTGGCGAGAGTCTCGTTATTTGCGAATCGCATCTGAACGTTATCAAAAATTGAGTCCTCGGATTTTTTTCCGCACGGTTGAACCAAACGCAGAAAATACGCGGGAGTTGGTGAACCTTCAAGGGACGCAAGAGCAACAAGATCGTCTGCCCGATGCGCCTACGAGTGTCGTCGAGAGACTCAAAGTCACCGAGCCGGCGGGACTCACGGCGGTTCCAACTATGGAACTCGATTTAGAATCGTCCGCGGATCCGACCCGAGCGCCTGCCTCGTCCGAGCCTGGACCGGTAATGGATGATCATCCGGATCTCCCATTGGAATAATAGAAACACAATCTAAAGCCCTGCACTAAGGTCCATTTCATAGACTTTGTGTAATTGTATTAGTTTGCTCAATCTATGAGCGTGAATCCATTTTTCTGCGTTTTGTTAGTGAGCTTGGTGTCCGTGTTCACGAGTGTTTCTGCATCTGCAGGTACCATTCGTGTTCAAAAGCGCGTCTGCGAATATGTTGAATCCGAATCGTTCGGGGAATTGACCCAGAAGGTGTATCCAGAGGTGTCGAAGATCAACCTCTATTTCCGCGAAGGAAAAGAGGACCTTCTCACTCAAATTGCAAATTCCGACGGATTTCGTCTCGGGCAGTTTTTCTTCGTTCAGAGAAGAATGAGTTGGTCGGACCCGGTTCTTTTCGAGCGCAAAACGAATTCACGTTATGTTGTGAACCGCCGCAGCCTCTATGAAGACGGACCTTACGCGATCACGCTGACCTCGATTACCTCGAAGAATAGTGCCACCAGCGAATCAGTGAGTGAGACGGCGTTCCTACGACTCCGGTTTTTCCCTTATTTCAACTCGCGTCTAGACTCCGGTGAGACCTGGGGATTCATGGTTCCGGACCTTCTTCGACGACAAATTTCCAAAAATCAGGTGGTGGACCTAGTGATGCGTTGTGACCCACTCTCAGCACCGATGGAAGTGGATTCGAAAGCGCCTCATGGGAGTGATTCGCCTTATTGATTTCGTCTGGCGCCTGTGAGTAGCTGTGTAAAAGCAGGGCCCGAGATGAGAAAAATCAAAACCGGTGAATACCGTTTAGATCAGTCGCAAAAAGTTCACCTGAGGGAATGGCCGACACGCGTTAAGCCCTACGCGAAATCTGATCAAGCGCAGGACTCGTACCTGAAGTCTCAGATTGGCCGTTTGCAGGAGCTTCAATCCAGACATTTTGCCGTTCATGGCAATGCGTTCCTGGTTATATTCCAAGGAATGGACGCTTCCGGCAAAGACGGAACGATCAAGCACGTGATCGGTGGTATGAATCCTCAGGGATGTAAGATCACGTCTTTTAAGGCGCCTACGAATCAAGAACTGGCACACGATTTTCTTTGGCGTACGACTACGCAACTTCCTGAACACGGCCAGATGGGGATTTTTAATCGTTCTTATTACGAAGACGTGCTCGTGCCTTACGTCTATCCAGAATTGCTGGAATCTCTGGAGAAACGAATGGGTCTGAATCGCTCGGGAAAAAAGCGGATCCTTCAAGGTCGATATCAGTCCATCCGCGATCATGAGCGACATCTGGTTCGCAATGGAACTCGAATCGTGAAGATTTTTCTTCATCTCTCTGCTCATGAGCAGAAGAAGCGATTACTTGCTCGGATCGATGACCCTGATAAGAGCTGGAAGGTCGAAGGATCTGATTTACGAGACTCAAAAAAATGGATCGCCTATCAAAATGCCTACCAGGCTTGCATTGGGAACACCGCCGCTCCCGACGCTTCGTGGTTCATCGTCCCGGCGGATCATAAACCGACGATTCATTTGATCGTGTCACAGATATTGATCGAAGCGTTCGAGGCGATGAAAATGAAAGCCCCTAAAATCAGTCCGCAAAGACGCGAGCAGTTGGCCCAGTTTAGGAAACAACTGACTCAAGAATAGATTTAAGCTGCTTGATCGAGCCGCTTGATCGCGCGTTGTTCAGTTGGAACCAAAATCATCGATAGTTGTGCCATCTGAGCGATGCGTGCCTCGGAAATGGGGTGGCTAGCGAGCCCGTGAATCTCGTTCATTTTGGCGAGCGCGCGGGGTAGGAACTCGAAATGCGCACGGTCCAGGAGGCATGCGAATGAGTCCGCCTCCACTTCTTGTTGGAATCGAACGCGACTCTGGTCCTGTCCCACTACCCAGATTGAGGCCGCGCCAAAGATCCAGCTGAGACTGAAAAGCGCGCCCGCTCCGGTGAGCATCTGTAAGGTCAACAGTGCACCGGCTGCAATGACGATTGCTGACATCGTCATCAAGAATCCTCGGTGGATCCTTCGTGCAACGTGATTCATCTCTAAATGCCCGATCTCGTGACTGAGAATGGATTTCCACTCCGACTGACTGAACTGAGGAGCTAGTTCACGATCGAGATAGATGGTGGCACCTCGATCTAAAATTCCGGTAACGAACACATTTTTCTTGAGTGGACCGGATACGACCCAGCGGACGGCAGGTCCGTTGTCGGACGGGTAGATCTCACGAAACGCCCGGGCAACGGCAGAGGATTCTGGCGGCTCGCTCGTTCGGTAAGACATTCGAATCAACCAAGGATGGAGTATCAGATTCAAGATTTGACCAGCCCAAAGCGAAATGGGGAGCGCTAAAACGATGAACACCCAAGCAAACACGTTTTTAAGCTGAAACAGCGCGATCAATGAAGCCGAGAATACGAACGGTCCCAGCGTGATGGAAAAACTCGCGATGAGGTAGAAAACGGTGCGGATCCTGAGTTCAATTCGAGAGCGTATGAAATCGAGCATACTGTGGGCTCATCGGATGATCGAAAACGGTTTGATCCGGAGAAAAATTGCCTACCGGTTGAAAATACGAATGGGCCGGTAAGAAGTGTCGAGTTCCGATCTGTTCATCAAACAGTAGGCAAAATGTCGCTATTTGTGAACTATTCGAGATGTATTTTACGAGTGCTTAAAACAGTGCCTTTTCAATCATTCTCTAAAATTTTTTTGATATCTTTTAAAAACACAAGGAGAGTGTATGAAGTCTAAAGTCTATTTCATTTTTTTGGCGTTTTTGGTCGTCGCATCGGGCATTTTCATTCAGAGTTGCGCAGACAATACGAACTATGGCGTCTCAAGCGAGGTAACGATTACGGGAGCGGGTAACTGATGTTCACGCTTCGTAAAGTTTGTTTGGTAGCACTTTTGGCCGCAGGTTTTAGCTGCGAACTTTTCGCGGCGACTTCTGGTTTGAATCCGAGTCGCCTCAAACTAAAAGTGTATAAAGTTGCCGTCTCGACGAGTGAGTTCTGTACAAACCCGATCACGATTTTTGAGGAAGCCAACCCGGATTACACGGATTTCCTTGGCAATCCGACCCTGGGTAGCGGATCGCTCGCCAACAACACTTACAATTGTCTCATTTTCGAATTCGATTCTGTGATCAAGCCGACACCGAGTTCGACTTCTGATAACAACGGTTGCGTAACCAACACGGAATTTGATTTAGATGTTTGCCAGTCTGGAACTACCGCAACACTCATCGACGGAACAACCGTGAATTGCGGTTCTGGAAGCGAACGAATCGCCATGTATCTCAGTACGGCCTCGACGGAAACGACTGGTTCCCCGGGGCACAACGCATTTACTCCGCCTACTTCCGCAGCTGATAACATGCACGGGTTTAACCTGGCTAATGGGTTAGTGATCAATGGGAGTACTTCAGGTGCGTTTGTTGTGAACGGCAACGGTAAGATCGAAGAGCAAAACTGCCCCGGTGTCAGTTGCGCCTGCGAGTTCCAGCCGCCGTTGTTCTCCTTTCGTTAGTGGTTTGTAGACTTCTGAGTGAGTGGCCAGGGGATTCGATGCTCCCCGGGCCGTTTCACCCGTTCTAGAATCGTCCTATCTGCTCTCGGCAATCGAGAGTGGTTACTTGCGCGATCGTTTATCCGAATTTGGTTCATTTTAGGGGGGGCTCCTAGTAAACCTTTTGGATATGTCCCTCGACGTACTGATTTCTGAAATGCGCGCCGGTAGTAGGCTTGCGCTCGCCCGCTTAATCTCCAAAGTCGAGAACTCGCGTGAGGATCGTCCCGATATCGTGCGCAAGCTGTTTCCGCTTACGGGGCACGCGGAGATTTGGGGTATCACGGGACCTCCCGGTGCGGGTAAGTCGACGCTCGTCGATCAACTCACGATCTCACTTCGTAAACAGGGCAAGCGCGTTGCGATTATGGCCGTGGACCCGTCGAGTCCCTTCTCAGGAGGCGCGATCTTAGGCGACCGAATTCGCATGCAGCGTCACACCTCCGATGACGGAGTGTTTATCCGCTCTCTCGGCACCCGCGGCCAGCATGGCGGTCTATCTCGTTCCGCCAAAGAAGTGGCGATGGTGCTCGATTCTGCCCAATTCGACGTGGTTTTAGTGGAAACGGTCGGGGTCGGTCAGACGGAGCTCGATATCCTGAAGCTCGCACAAACCGTGCTCGTCGTTCTTGTCCCAGAGAGTGGCGACTCGATTCAGGTCATGAAAGCGGGCCTCATGGAGATCGCGGACGTATTCGCCGTGAATAAGAGTGATCGCCCCGAAGCTGATAAACTCGTCAAAGAATTGATTACGATGACGAGCCTCAACGATCACGACGAGCACAGTTGGATCGTACCAGTCCAGAAGACCGAGGCGACTCGCAACGTTGGCATCGAAGAGTTGATAGCGACGATTGGCAAACATCAGACCTGGCTCACCTCGAGCGGCATGCGCGCGCAGAAGGAGAAAGCGAATCTCATGACCGAGGTGTACGAGATTCTTGCCGATCGTTTGCGCCAGTCCTTTGACGCCCATCTACAGACGTCCAGTGGTCAAGAAATCCTGACTGAACTTGTTAACAAAAAGATGGATCCATACACCGCAGCTGATCGGTTGAGCGGTATTTCGTAGTTTTCTTCTACGCTGAAAAACCCTTTATATTAAGGCAACTAACGCATAGCGCTCTTTTTTAATTTTGCAAAGCGCAATTCCTGACTAAATTGATCTAAAGTGATCTTAAAACCTGACCGAAATGCTCTTTGATTGGAACGAGTATTGGGGTGATTCCTTCACTTTGATGTTCGAACTCCGTCGCAGGGGTACAGCAAATTCCTGCACAACTGAATAACGATGGTCTCTTGAGGCTGGTGAATCCGCGGCCAGGCGAAGCTTTGCCCGGGAACACAGAGACGATCATTTACATGACCCAATTAGGGGTCTGTGAGGGCAGGTATGGGACTAAGAATTAATACGAACGTACAAAGCTTGGCAGCTCAACGTTCTTTAGGTCTGAACGGCGCTAACCAGAAGTTGAATTTGGAACAACTTTCTTCGGGTTCACGTATCACGAAAGCTGCGGACGACGCCGCAGGTCTCGCGATCTCCGAAAAAATGAGAAGCCATATTCGATCTCTCGGTCAAGATATTCGCAACGCCAACGATGGTATCTCGATGATTCAAACGGCCGAAGGTGGCATGAACGAAGTCGGTAACCTACTGACTCGTTTCCGCGAACTTTCGATCCAAGCGGCATCCGACACCATCGGTGAAACGGAACGCGGATTCATCGACAAAGAAGTCCAGCAGCTCAAGCAAGAAGTCGACCGTATTGCATTAAGCACTGAATTCAACGGCCGCAAATTGCTCTCGGGCGAAGGTGAATCTCTCGACATCCAAGTCGGTTTGAAAAACGATCCGAAGTTGGACCGTTTCGTCTACGATACCTCTAAGACGAACACCTCCTTGGAAGCGCTCGGCGTGATGGATATCGCGACGACTACTAAAGAAGAGGCACAAAACAACCTCGCAAAAATCGACAACGCGATCCAGACATTGTCTGCAAACCGTTCGGAAATGGGTGCGCTTCAAAACCGCCTCCAATCCTCGGTGCAGAACATGATGGTTTACAACGAGAACCTCTCGGGTGCTCGTAGTCGGATTGCGGATGTGGACGTGGCTTCTGCAACTGCGGACATGACCAAGAACAACATCCTGACACAAGCCAACACGGCGGTCCTCAGTCAAGCCAACTCGAACGCGATGCTCGCACTGAAACTGATCGGATAACGATCAGTTAGCGGTATTCGTTCAAAAAAAGATCCACCAATATCGGGTGGGCGAGATGCAGTTTGAGATTTCGCCCACCCATAGTAAAAGTGAGTCTTTTTGAAGAGTTAGCCAAAGATTGTTAAGTATGACTGTATAAGTCAAGTATTCCTCCTGTCAGCCCGATCTACATAGTGCCAGCCAGATGACACCTCGAAAGAGAGGTCGGACGGAGCGACTGGTAAATTCAATTTGAGCCCTCGGTAAAACGAGGAGGAGGGTTGAGTTTGTAAATTACAACTATGTATTTATGCTACGAGCCCCGGACTCTTTACCCACCAAAGTAGTCAGTCCGGACCGGAGGAACGTACCATGGGCTTAAGAATCAACACGAACCTTGCTGCTATGTCAGCAGGGAGAGCACTTCAGAATTCATCCACTGACCAGGCGAAATCTTTTCAAAGATTAGCAACTGGTAACCGAATCACTTCCGCTGGCGACGACGCTGCCGGATTGTCGATCGGTGAGAACTTACGAGCGCAAGTCCGCTCCCTCGGTCAAGCCGAGCGGAACGCGAACGATGGTATCTCGTTCGTTCAAGTCGCCGAAGGCGGCATGAACGAGATCGGGAACATCCTGATCCGTATGCGCGAACTCGGAATCCAAGCGTCGTCCGATACGATCGGCGACACCGAGCGTGGGTTCATCGACAAAGAAATCCAAAGCTTAAAACAAGAGGTGGACCGCATCGCGAACGTCACAACGTTCAACGGCACTCCGCTTCTGAACGGCGAAGCCGGCCGGGACCTGCATTTCCATGTGGGCGCTCGCAAAGATGACCGTATCGAATTCCGTCCCGACGACTACAACGTCAAAGCGGACCGCCTCGGCATCTCGGGTATCGACTATACGACTACCGACAGCGCCCGCGAAGCTCTGGACAACATCGACCAAGCCATGACTCTCGTATCGGGAGCACGCGCTGAACTCGGTGCCAACCAGAACAAGTTGCAATCTACGGTGAACAACCTCGCCGTCCAGAAGGAAAACCTTTCGGCTGCTCGTAGCCGGATCGTGGACACGGACGTAGCGATCGAAACTTCGAACCTCGTGAAGGGTAACATCCTTCAACAAGCCGGTATCTCGGTGTTGTCGCAAGCTAACATGGCTCCGACGTCCGCACTGAAACTGCTCGGCTAGTAGAGGTTTGGTTTGTAAGTGTGTGCTCGGTCGGCCGCGGTAATGGTGCCGTCGCCGCCCTTCTTAAAGCCCACCCCCGCCCGAGCTGGTCGCGGTTCTGGCGGGGGGCCCACTTCCTGGGTGGTTTTGAGATGAAAACGAGCACGTTTTTCGGTCTCTCGTTTCGAGAGGCCATTATTGGATAGTGAGACGCGGATTCATGGGCAAGATTTTATTCGAGTTCAGTGTGATCTTGGGAATCTTGGTCTTGAACGCATGCTCTCATGTCGGAACCAGCGAGAGGAATCTCGCCTCCGGCGGAGAAGAGCGCTGTCTGTACGGTGAGTTCTTGAATGAGCGCGGAAACTGCGAACAGATCAACGAGCTTCCAGCGCCGAGAAAACCGTCAGTAAACAACTGATCGAGAACTCATGAAATCGTTTGTAATCGCCATTCTCCTTTTTCTAGGATTCTCGGCGTGCGGGCTCCGAGGTCCAGCGCAAACGATCAAACAGTCGCAAGTCAATACCGACGCCAACGTATTCGCGGTCTGGACCGAAGAAGCGGCCGACCCCTCGCAGTCTGGGCTCATGCAGCTCGATTTCAAAACCCTTTCTATTTCCACATCGACGCAAACCGTGCTCGTACGTTTGTCGACGGGTGAGAATTGCCGTTGTTCGGCAATTTTCTCAGGCTCGAATGAACGCGGATCGATCGCGGTCTCCCGTTGTCAGAGTTCGATGGGTTTCGTCACCATCGAATGCACTGGATTCGAAGGCGCAAAACAATATTCAGTGACCGATTCGAAATTGAATTTTTGCTCCGTTCCCCGCGGTAGCTCAGTGGTCCGTTGTTCGAGTTTTCGGGAATGAATCGAGCGCCATCGGGATGTCCTCGATCGAAGACGCCCCAGTCTCTCCATTGATCATCGCGAATTTGCGATGGATCTTCGGAAATCCTACATTGACGTAATCGTGCCGTTTGCCTTCGAGTAAAACCTCGAAATGGTCGAGTACGTGGCAATGACCGAGAAATACGCCGCGGAAGCCGCGTTTAAAAAAATCGCATGCGTAGTTTCGAAACTCGACGCGAATGCGAGCCTCGTACTCACGTTGGTGGTCGGTCTTGAAGTTCTCGCGGAACGACTTGGTCGAGACTGAGAGGACCTCTCCGATCTTGAGAATGATCGAATCTTTGACGAGCGGGGCGAGGATTTTCACGACCGGGGACCTGAGGAGGAATCTCAGGAGCAAATAACCGAAATCGAACGAATCGACGAGGTCACCGTGCGCGAATAGGTAGCGATTACCGTCGTACTCGAGCACGAAACGCGAGTGGTGGACCTCTACGCCGGTCTTGGCGAAAAACCACTTGAGATGGAAATCGTGGTTGCCCTCGATGTAGTGAACGCGAACTCCCGACTTGATCAGTGCCTGTAACTGCTCGAAGAACTCGGCGTATTCGCGTTGGAAATGTGGCGTGTAACCCATGAGGAAATCAAAAATATCGCCCATCAATACCACGGTGTCGCCGCTCTGCGGGTAGGTGGTCAGCCAACCGAGAAACCGGGAATACATGGGATCCCGTCTAGACTCGATGTGGAGATCGGAGAGGGCGTAGACCTTCATAAGTTCGAATTGTAGCGGAGTGAGTGAGCGAAATCAAAACCACTGGAAGCTACCGGGGGCTGGACTACACGATTAGCGCGGTGAATCATAGGATATCGTGATGATAAACCGTACTGCTACCTATTATATTTATGATTCGAAATCACCCTATAGTCGCCGTAATACGGGGGATTTGAATCATGGCGGCTTTTATCAAGAGATCACGAGAGGTTGAACGGGAACTCTCCGATTCGTGGAACTTCAGACCCGATCCTTCACCGCAACCACACTTTCCACTGAATGAGCTTGCGACGAGCATCCTCCTAAAAGTGATGAAGTTTCGTCGGATTTCAGGCTCGCCTACCTGTCCTGCCACGCCTTGCCCGCACTGCTTGGCGCCGCACCTGCCGAAGATCGTCTCGGCAATCGAGCGCGGTGAACCCGTGACGTTTGTATTACCGGCATTCCCAGGAAAATCTCCCAATCCAGCCAAGGTTTTTGGCCCTTTGCCCGATATGGCGGAACAGCATGCTCTTGGGTTTCTCCAGTCACTCTGTGATCAGATCGCGACCGAGTATGCTCCCGGTGCTCGAATGATTCTGTGCTCGGACGGCCGAGTTTTTAGTGATGCGGTTGGAATGAGCGACGACGATGTGACTGCTTACCGCGAAGAGCTGACCCGAATGATCGTAGATCTTGGACTCACATCGATCTCAACGTTCAATCTAGAAGAGTTGTATTCGGGACTCAGTTTCGATCAGATGCGCGCGCGATTGATGGAAGAATACGCGGCACCGTTGGATGTACTTCAAGCTTCGGTCAGTCGAGGTAGTAAAAACCCCAACAGCTCGGACACCGACAAAGAAGCGCATCGGCTCTACTGTGGCATCACGAGGTTCTTGTTTGAGGACGCCATTTTTCCCGGCCAAAAACAGAGTCGAACGGCGATACAGAAAAACAGCCGCCGTCGCGCCTACGAAGTGATCCAAAAAAGCTCAGCTTGGAGCGCGTTGATCGAAATCCGTTTTCCAGAAGCCATTCGTCTCTCGATACATCCGCAAGCTTGCGGAGCCAAGAAGCTGGGCATTCGATTGATTGAGCCTGACCATTGGCAGACGCCGTGGCATGGAGTTGCGGTAGATCTGGGTGGACGTTTTGTGCTTCTTAAACGCGCGCAAGCGGAGTCCCTCGGCGCGAAGCTCGTCCATCGCGCAGGACGCCCCAGTCATTATGTCCTATCTGATAAAACAGAAATCGCCCCATTTTTAGGAGCTGAATATGAAGTTTAAACAGACTGCAGTGAATCCATTTGGCGTGCTCGTGGAACCGGTGGTTTCTGCGGGAGATGTTCGTGATCTAGAGGTGGAGCCATTGCGTGAACTTCTCTGGAGCGAACGATTGGTGGTGCTCCGGGGGTTCCAAACGTTCTCAAACGCCGATGAATTTTCTAAGTACTGCGAGCGCTGGGGCGAGATCAGCGAATGGCCGTTTGGCAAGGTGCTTGAGCTCGTGGAACGGAACAACCCCGAAGACCATATTTTCGACAACAACTATGTGCCGCTTCATTGGGATGGCATGTATCGCCCGCAGGTTCCGGAGTTCCAGATTTTCCACTGCGTCCGAGCGCCACGCGCAGGTCAGGGCGGGAGAACGACGTTCTCCAATACAGTGCTCGCTCTCGAGAACACATCACCCGAAACGCGAAAGATTTGGGAAAAAACGACGGGAACTTATCAGAGAAAAATGGAATTTTACGACAGTAAAACCGTTTCCCCAGTCATTGACCGGCATCCGCTCCGGGGATTTTCGGTCATTCGATATAACGAGCCACCGCGTGCAGGATTCGGAAAATTTTTAAACCCTCCGACGCTGGAATTTGGCGGGTTGAACACAGACGAGCAATCCAAGTTTCACGAGAGCATCCGTGAGGCGCTCTATTCGCCCAACTGTTTTTATGCGCATGAATGGCAAGAGGGCGATATCGTGATCGCAGATAATTTTTCACTTCTGCATGGGCGAGAATCTTTTGAGACCCGGGCGCCGAGACACCTTCGCCGTGTGCATGTACTGAGTAACCCGCCTCTGGATAACCCACGATTGGTCTCTCACCGATGAGCACGCACGATGCCGATGTCGTCATCGTGGGGGGCGGTCCCGTCGGACTCATGTGCGCTTACCTGGGCCGGGTCTCCGGCCTACGTACGGTGGTACTCGACCAATCCGAGGGTCCCGTGCAAGTCGGCCGAGCAGATGCGCTCAACGCGCGTTCGCTTCAGCTTTTGGAGACGGTGGGACTGTTCAATGATCTCTATAAACTAGGGAAAACCTGCAACACGAGCTCCGTATTTTCGGGGGGGCAATTTATCTCGAGACAATCCAAATGGTGGGATGAGCTCGAAGGCTGTTTTCATAAACACTTCCTCATGTTGGGCCAAACGCACCTCGAACATCTCTTGGATCAAAAAATTCGGGAGACGGGTGAGGCCGTCCGGCGCTCGAGTACGGTCGTCGATATCAGCGTCAGCCGCCAGGGTTGCGTCACAACGCTTGCAAACGGCGAAGTGATTCGATCGAAATACGTTATCGGCGCAGATGGCTCGCGGTCTTTCGTGCGGGAACTATTTCAAGTGGGGTTCGAGGTCGTGCGGCCGCAAATCGTGTGGGCAGTGATCGACGGAGTCATTGAGAGCGATTTCCCCAAAGTTCCGGACATCATCGTTTTTCAAGCGGACACATCGGATGTTGCTTGGATCCCGCGAGAGGGAAACATCGATCGATTCTATGTGAGAATGGATACCAAGGATTTCAGTTTCGATCAGGCGCTGACCAAGATCAATCGCGCGGTCTATCCGTATCGACTAAGGTTCCAGGAGATTCAGTGGCAATCCCAATTCACTGTCAAAGAATCCGTCGCCGAAAAATTCAGTGTCCTTGATCGAGTTTTCCTCGCCGGAGATGCCTGCCACGTTCACTCGGTGAATGGAGGTCAGGGATTGAATACTGGGTTGGGGGATGCGTTCAACCTAATGTGGAAATTAGGTCAGGTAGAGAATTTTGGTGTGAGCTCTGAGTTGCTAAAAACGTACGAAGGCGAACGGAAACCGATCGCGCTCGGCGTTGTTGAAACCTCCGGTGAACTCGTGCGATCGACCAAACACTCAGCGACTGGAACGCATGCTCAAGACTACGTGAAAATCGTCGAACGACGTTCCGGTTATGTCACCGGTATGGGCGTACGTTATGGCGACCAAGGAATCTCGGGATCGCGACTACACGACCTGGAAATCTATCAGGCCGTCAGGAAAACCAGACTCTATTCGCTTCTCGATTATTCCCGATTCACTTTGCTGGCGTTTACTGATCAAGAACTTGAGTTGAAATTACCTCCGTTCGTGAATCTGATTCAGGTTCGTTCCCGTCAGGGCGCGGGTGAGTATTGGACTGAGAATCCAGTCTACGCCAACCAGTTCGTTCTTGTGAGGCCAGATTCCTATATTGAATCGGTGACGCCTGCTGGAGTTGCTCCTGTTGAGAATCATCTGAGCTCATGAAACTTTTGATTTTCGACTTGGATGGAACGTTGATCGATTCAAGGCAAGATATCGTATTAAGTGTCAATCGAGCCTTTTTGAAAAACGGATTTCCTGAAATGGAGCATGCTCTCATCGGGGGAGAAATTGGTCGAGGCTCGGAGTATCTTTTCCGGCGTCTGCTGGGTGGAGACACATCGACCGAAGTGATTCAAAGCTTGTCGAGTCGTTTTCGAGAGTATTACTGGCGGCACCTCGTGGACCACACGTACGTCTATCCAGGAGTACGGGAGACCCTCGCTTATTACGCCGAAACGCCTAAAGTCATCGTCACCAACAAAACCCAAGTGCTCGCGGATCGAATCGTGGATGAGTTGCGGCTACGAGAGAACTTCGAAGCAGTGTTTGGTTTCGAGGCGTTCTCCACTCAGAAACCCGATTCTGGTCCAGTCAGTGAGGTGTGTAGACGATGGAAAATCGAAACTCGCGACGCGATCATGATCGGCGATTCTGTTTTTGATCTTATGGCAGGCAAAGCTGCGGGAGCGCGCACGGTCGGAGCGCTATATGGATTCACTCAGGCAGAGGTACTGAAACGATACGAACCTGATGACTGCGTGGAGTCGGCTGACCAGTTGATGGGGCTTTTTTAACTCGTTGAGCGTCTAGCCCTTGCGATCGAGGAGTTTGCCACGACCACTGCCCGCGTTTAAGCGAGTGCGGAGAAACTCCTCGCCGGAAAGTTGACGAACGACGGCGCCGTTTCCGTCTTTGAGCGTGACACGAAGTCCAGGCCCTTGGTTCTCGACGCTCGCAGTGATGCCGAGCTCTGAGGTCTGTGGGTCTTTTCCGAGTTCCTGGGCGAGTGTCATCACCGCTTCGAAATTCGCTTCGGGATCTTTTTCTTCTTTTTGTTCGCGTTTTTCGGGCGGAGCACGGCCGTCTGGATCACGATCCGTCGACTGTTTTTTCAATTCACTGAGATAAGAAGCGCCCGACCAGGATTGAATTTTCATAGCTCAATCCCTCCTGACTCACCTATCGGAGGATCAGTTGCAGAAGTTGAATTTTTTGCCTACGCGAATGCCTCAACGGATGGGCGTCAGTTTTTGGGCACTCATATTGCATTTCTCATTTTTAGAAATCGAAAATGTTCTGATTTGGGCCATCGCTCGTGTGGTGTCCGTTTTTGCGTGAGTCTGGCTCAGGTCATTCTATCGACCCATGAATAACCAAAGGAATTCTCATGAAACTTCGCTCTACGCTCTTAAATTGGCCCGTATTTGCGCTCTCTTGCATGACTGGGGCGTTATCCACATCCGTCGTGTACGCGGTTGAGTCGACCACCGACACGCAACGAATCCCCGCCGACAATTCGGGTAAGAATGCCCGGGATCGTACGCGCCACGCTGTGACGGCCGATTCCCAAATGAGCGGCTCTCGTTCTGATCTCGAGATCACTCGCGAGATTCGTCAGGAGATTCAGCGGCAAGATGCGTTCTCGACCTCTGCTAAGAACGTCAAGATCATCACCCAGCGCGGAATGGTGACGTTACGCGGCCCCGTCGCGAGTTCAGAGGAGCGAATGCAGATCGCTCGAATTGCAAAAGATTGCGCGGGAGTAACCCGCGTGAGTAACGATCTCGAAGTGAAGCGCTGAGTTTTTTAGACGTTCGTCCCACAACCAAAACAAAGGAAAATCACCATGGAACAAAAAGGTCATAAATCGGTATTCGGAATTTTCTCGACTCGAGACGCGGTCGATCATGCAGTTACCCAGCTCAAAGCTGCGAGTTTTCGCAATCAAGACATCTCGGTATTGATGCCATCCAAAGAAGGCACACAAGAATTTGCCCATCAAAAAGATACAAAAGCTCCTGAAGGAGCGGTAACGGGTGCGAGTTCGGGTGCATTGTTGGGCGGTGGCCTCGGCTGGCTCGTCGGTATCGGCGCACTGGCGATCCCCGGCATCGGGCCGTTCGTTGCGGCTGGTCCGATCATGGCGGCTCTGGCAGGCGCCGGCATCGGTGGAACCGTCGGAGGCCTTGCCGGTGCGATGATTGGCATGGGCATCCCCGAATATGAGGCCAAGCGTTTCGAAGGTATCGTCAAAAACGGCGGCATTTTACTCTCCGTTCACGTGGATGATTCGGAATGGCAAACCAAAGCCAAAGACTTGCTTAAAAAAGCCGGCGCCCAAGACATCGCGTCGGCGGGCGAAGTGGATAGCGACGACATGAAAACTCAAGCGGTCCCGAATGCATGGGAACGTGGAGATCGCGTTTCCGGTTCGACACCTTCTGGTGAAAAACATCGAAGTTAACGTTTGAATTCGCGGTGCGGGCGGCGCTCGCGCGTGGTTCGCACCGACCTAAAAATCACAGATCCTGAGGAACGCTCCAACGGCTGATCGGCCTAAGATCCGCGGGAATCACGACTCGTGCGTTCGGGGCCTGCGCGCTTTGGCTCATGATGTATTTCAAGATTTTCACTGGATGCTTGGAATATGCCATCTTACGGACATCGGCGACGTAGTCCGGGCGATCGAGGCTGATCCAATCGCCGCCGATCACCGTTTCGTTTGCATCGAGCTCTAGGTAAAACTCGTAGTTTTTTACCAAGAACTGGGATGACTGATTGGCCGTACCTGGAGCGCTCCAGTCCCGATAAACGAGATCGAAATCCACCTTACGAAGGTGATGAGCAGCAGGCGCGGAATTCCCATTGGTGGGATAAGTTTCTTGGGAAACATTCATCGCGTAGCCGACGAATGGATGATTCCAATTGCCAATATCCGGCTGAACGTCTCCGAAGATCGGGCGTCCGTACTTTCCGATTTTGTTGGTGACTGCCACGAAAAATGCGCCAGCATTCACGTCATCGCAAGCCTCGGCGTCTTCGTCTCCTCGCATTTGATGTGGGGATTTCTTACGAAGCATTTTTGCGCGTTGACTCACGGTCTGGACGCATTCCCAACCGACCTGAACGTGTCGTTCGATACCGTCTTGATCGTTCTCTTCGTTGATGAAAGTCGTGTAGGCCATCATATAGAAGAGCGATACGTCGTCGGCGCTCAACGTGAAATCGAGAGGAATGATTTTGCCGTTCACGACGATTTCTTTGCGGACCTGAAAAGTTTGTGGCTCCGGTTCGCGGATTGCGGCCATCGCCCAGCCAATACAGTTCCCGAATCCGCCCCAGTCACGGCGGCGGTAGCCGCGCGAATCGAATAGGCCTCGGCGATCGTTTTTAAAGCTGCCGCTATGTGCTTGGAAAAGTTCGAGTTGTTTCGAAGAGACGTTGTAGAATTTTGGGTTTGGTTTTCCGTTCGTAAAACGGAACACGTTGCCGAGGAGGATATCCAGTTTGAGTGCGGCCGGGAGCGCGTTGATCCGTTCAGAAGCAACGCCGGCGTTTGCCCAATTCGAGAGCTCAACTACGTCGGGATAGCTCGAGATATCCGAAGTCGCGTATTGATTCGAAGGGTAAGAGTTTGAACGCAGCATCCCGCCTTCGCTGAGAGGATACCAATAAGAACTCCATGGCGTGCGTTTGGTGACAATGAGCGGTGATTTCGAAACGGCGCTCGAGAGGTCGCTTGCGACGAGTCCGCGAATGCGAGTGGACTCGGATGCGTTGTGCGTTCGGAACGCTAGGATCTCCCGCAGATTGTAGGAGTAAGGATTTTTGGATTCGTCGAACCGAAGTTGTTCGGGGTTATTGTTCGCGTAGAACGTGATTTCGGTGGATTGCGCGCTCAATAAGAGACCGAAAATCGATCCTGCTATGACGGCCGATTTGCTTCCGATTTTACTCCAACCGGTACCCGAAATTTGTTTCATGGATACTAGGATACCAAAATAAACAGAGTGTGTGTAAAAATATTCAATGATATCCAGGGGTTATGTTGAACTCCTGATCAGTTGTCTAATCGTTCGACACTGTGGACTCGGGAAAACAGTGATATTTCGCGACCGAGGTTCCTGAGCAATGGTTAATCTCATGGAGGCGGACGTTATTTAAGTCGACGAGTAATAAAGAGGCCCATCCTGAGAAGCAATGTTTGCAGCAAAGGTGGGATGCTTCATGAATCAGTTATTTTCGTCTTTGTCGCAGCTTCTGTCAGCCCTGAGTCGGATCCCGGGATTGAGCTTCTTGAGCTCCGTGAGCCGAGCCTCTTCGGAAACTCAGCGAGTCGTGAGCCAGGTTCAACGTGTTCGGCAAGATGCACAACGACTCAAGTCGTCGGTATCTTCGCAGACGGACCGTAAAAAAGCCGGTTAGATTAGCGAATCAGCGAGCACGTCACGACGAGCGAGTCTTTGCAGGCAGGATCTGCATCGCCTTCGTCGTGGTCGAATGGAATCGCTTCGGGATTGATCACTAGCTCTAAAGTGCGGGTTTTCGAGAGAAAACTGGTGACCTGTGAGGTCTTGCCAGCGTCGCCATTTCCAATCGTGATTTCGATGCTGCCTTGATTCGCACTCGTCAGATCAGATGCGTAGCGTGCTTCGATCGCCGGGATCGCGTAGCTGCAGTAGCTGGTGCCTGGGCTTGCGGACATGCCCATCAGATCCACGAATCCAACAAAACGTTTCTTCACGCTGTTGTAACCGAGGATCGCGATCGAGGCCCGGTCGAGATCTACTTGGGTGATTTCGCCGTTTGAGGCAACGATTTTTCTCGTGCATTTCAGGCGAGGCGCGCTGTCCGCATTTGCTTGGGACATGATCGAAGCGAGAGCCAAAATAACGAGCAAAGACTTTTTCATGGTCGACTTCCTATGGAGGGCATTGGGCGTACCCTAAAGTTACAAAAGTCATGTGTAACAGAAAGAATGCGGGGTCTTGAATCTGGAATTAAATGTTCAGTTTCCTACTCAAGACCCCAAGTCGAACAAACGAGACTTAAGGACTGCAAACGCCCACGATTTCGTCGGCAGGGATGATCGCGGAAACGCGGAATGGTCGAATGTCGCCGCTCAGTGGCTGAATCGTGAATGGTTTACTGCCATCAGCGGTTTTTTGGTTCAGGTTCGAACGGCGGAGTGCTTCGAGAGCGCTACCTACATAGTGATCGCGACCGAGACGCTCGGCGTCCTCCAGGATCTCGACTAAGTCTGGCGCTGCGAGAGTCAGTTTCGGGGTGTAAAGAACAACCGAGCCACGCTGGCCTCTTGGACATTTTCTGCGATCGGAGCGGACCGTAGAGAGTCGCTTGGAAATGGAACTCAAACGAAGAGTTTCTGGACTGAGAGTGTAACGGGTCGGCCATCCGCGACCGCCGGACGAATATCTGTAAATCGCTGACACATCCATCTGGCCGGCTAGCAGTTCGCGGGTTTCAGAATCCATGAGAAAATTCGCTTTGCCATCGTAGGTGATCGAAGCGCCGCCATAGACGTCAGACTGGATCGAAAAATAAACGGGTAGTTCGATTCGAACCGCTTCTCCGGCGAAAGCACAGGGGTGGATGAGTGCGACAAAAGCCAAAAGTAGAAATTTCATAGTCATTCTCTCGGGTTCAAAAGGTGGGTTTGGCCCGATGTATGTCCGATCGAGTTTTGAAAGGCAAACGCTTTGGCAAAGGAGTGGTCACAAAATTTCGGTGATCCGTCCGAAAAAGTCACGAGACAGTCTGCGCTGCGAGTCAATTTGTAAAAATCATTGAGATCTGCGAAAAGCCGATAGACGGCTCAGTGCTTACTGAAGCTGCTTGCCCGCTTCGCGAATCAGTTCACGCGCGGAATCCATCGCCTGCCTGCTGATCGCTTCGCCACCGAGCATGCGCGCGACTTCTTCGGGGCGCTCTTTTTGTGAAAGCACAGTGACCGAAGTAGTCGTTCGTCCGGATTTTTTCTCTTTGGCGACGAGTAGGTGATGATGCGCAAACGCCGCTACTTGCGGAAGGTGCGTGATGCAAATCACTTGGTGGTGTTCAGAGACCGAACGTAGCTTGCGTCCGACCATGAACGCGGTCTGACCACCGATACCCGCATCGATTTCATCAAAGAGATAAACGCCGATTCCACCTTGGTGGGAGATCACGCGGCGAATGGCAAGTAAGATGCGAGAGAGTTCACCGCCCGATGCAATTTTCGCGATCGGTTTCATCTCGTCGCCGGAGTTCGTACGAACGAGGAACTGAATCTGGTCGATACCGTTTGGATTCCAATTTTCCGGATCGTTTTGTGGTTCGATCGCGAACAGGATTTCCGTATCCGCCATGCGCAGTTCTTTGAGCTCTTGGGAAACCGCTTTTGCAAGTGAGTCGGAGACATCCCGACGTTTCTTGGAGAGCAGTCGACCTTGCTTGAGCGTCGCATCGATGGCTTGGGTGAGGAGTTTCTCGAGTTCCGCTAGTCGCTCTTCTTGGTGCTCGAGCGCGTGGATTTCTTCGCGCAGGCGGCTCGCCTCATTCACGAGTTCGTCGGCCGAGCATTGATACTTGCGTTTGAGTTCGGCGAGTTTAGAGATTCGGTCCATCACGCGATCGAGTTGCTCGGGATCGAGCTCGATCTGCGAGACATAGCGATTGAATTCGAACGAGATCTCATCGATCTCGGAGACGGCGCGCTCAAATCGTTCGGAGAGCTCCCCGATGCTCGGATCTTGAGCGGCGAGCGTTTTCCATTTTGAGAGCGCAGTTTTAAGCGCTGGGACCGCGCCACCGTCTTCGGAGTCGAGCGCGGAGCGGATGGAGTCGCTGTTTTTCAGGCGAGCGTTCGCGGATTGCAGGAGTGTTTTGGATTGTTGAAGCGTTTCTTCCTCGCCCGATTCCAAACCCAGTGTTTCAAGTTCGGACGCTTGATAGCGGAGGTAGTCGAGTTTTTTGATGCGTTCCCCTTCGGCCAGCGGTTCCTGGGATCGTTCGGTGACGAGCGAGGAGTAGTTCGCAAAAGACTCTGAATATTTGGCTTTGTCTTTTTTGAGTTTGCCGTACTGGTCGATCAGCTCCAATTGCACGTTCGAACGGAGGAGAGATTGGTGCTCGTGCTGTCCGCAGAGATCGACCAGGCCTTCACAAATTTTCTGAAGGTGGGAGAGGGGAGCGAGTTCGCCATTCACGTAAATCCGATGCTTGCCGACGCGGCTGACCACGCGTTTGACGAGGAGGCTTCCGTCTTCTTCGGGATAGCCGAACTCACGGAGGCGATCACCGACCCAAGGGAGGAGCGTGACGTCGAATAAACCTTCGACGGTCGCTTCGTCAAAACCGCTGCGCACGAGATCCGCCGTGGCGCGAGAACCCAGGATGAGTGAGATGGATTCGATGATGATCGATTTGCCGGCTCCGGTTTCGCCGGAGAGGATGTTGAGTCCAGACTCAAAAGGAATGTCGGCTTCGTCGATCAGCGCGATGTTCTTGATTTTCAGGCGTTGAAGCATAGGGGCCTCTTTTGGCATCATGATAAGCGTTCAAAAAACGAGCCGAATATCGGTCCAGTTATCTCATCCTCTGTAGCACTCTGAAAAGGGGAGCGAGTCTGAAAAAGCGTGATGCGGTTTCTCCCGTAAGGGAGAAATTTTATTTTGGGCCATCGTAGCCCAAAACCTTTCAGGCGCTTCGCGTGAAAATTGGCTTTCCTGCCAATTTTTCAGTCGGGCAGGAGCCCAGCGAGCGATCCTTTTCAGAGTACTACAAGGGCACGACGTCTTTGTTACCGAAGCTGAGTTTTTCGCGCAAAAGACTGAAATAGTCACGTCCCTGAACGGTCACGAGTTTCAGTGCGTGCTTTTCGAAGCGGCGGATCAAAATTCGGTCTTCGGCTTGAAGTTTAAAAACCTCTTGGCCGTCCAAGGTCAGCATGACCTCCTCGGGGCGATCCTGAAGCGTGATTTCAAGCGGATTTTTATCGGTGATCACGATCGGGCGCTGAGTCAAACTGTGTGGGCAAATCGGGCTTAAGATCATGGCCTGTAGGCTCGGGTCGACAATCGGACCACCCGCAGCGAGTGAATAGGCGGTTGAGCCGCTCGGCGTCGAGATGATGAGCCCGTCGGCGCGCATGGAGTTGACGATCTTGCCTTTGATGCTGAGGTTGATTCGGATGATCCGAGCGATCGAACCTTTGGAAATAACGGCGTCGTTGATGACTGGACCTTTGAATAAGGTTTTAGTGCCCCTTTTGAGCTCGACTTCGAGCATCGAGCGCTCTTGGATCACCAGTTTTTTGCCCTGGATGTATCGTTCGAGGATTTCGGGTGCAGCTGACGGAGCGACTTCGGTCAGGAATCCCAGGGTTCCGAGATTCACGCCCACGATCGGAATGCTGTTGTCTCGCATGAGGCGGGCCATGGAGAGCAGCGTGCCGTCGCCGCCGAGCACCATGACGATTTCACAACGTTTGGGGAATTCTGCGATGGAAACCCAGCGGATGCGTTTTTGCAGCGTCTTGGAGAGGTTGGATTTAGCGAGGTCGGCGCTCTCTTTGGGGAAATAAACTTCCACGCCGTGAGCGAGGGCTTCTTCAACGAGTTCGATGGCGAGCGTGCGTGCACGCGGCTGGTGATGTTTGACCACAAAACCGATCGTTTTCTTCGCTTTTTTCATCTCGCCTCATTGTATAGAACCATCGCAGGGAGTTAAAGGGCATGGCGTCGGATTTATTTGATCAAAAAGCGGAACTTCAAGCCCCCCTCGCACACCGGTTTCGACCGCATGATTTGTCCGAATTCCTCGGACAAGAGAAATGGGTGGGTCCAGGCCGGCCTCTCAGGACATGGATCGAGCGGGATCAAGTGCCATCGCTCCTTTTGTATGGGCCTCCCGGTTCCGGTAAAACGAGCCTCGCGCGTGTCATCGCCGAAAAAACCCGATCGCGATTCGTGAGCCTCAGCGCCGTTCAATCCGGATTAAAAGAAGTGCGCGAGCAAATCGAGCAAGCCCGCAACGACTACCGATTTTATCAACGTAAGACCGTTCTGTTCTTGGATGAGATCCATCGTTTCAATCAGAGTCAGCAAGACGCGCTCTTGCCGTTCGTCGAGGATGGGACGATCACGCTTTTGGGTGCGACGACCGAGAATCCTGCCTACTCAATGAACCGGGCGCTGCTATCGCGAATGCGCGTGATTTCGTTCGAACGACTTAGTGACGAGTCGATGGATGAATTGTTCGCGCGTTTGCGCTCCTCCCAAGAGTTCCCGGCCGCGCGTCTGGAGAAACTACCACAAGCGGGCCTCGACCGTATTCGTCACCTGGCGCAAGGTGATGCGAGACGTGCGCTTCATCTGTTCGAAGAGTGGATGAAATTGATCGAGAGCACCCCGCTTCCGTCCGAACAATGGGCGGAGATCATCGATGCGATCGAATCCGGTCCGGCGCTTTTTCATGATCGTGCGAGCGACGCTCATTACGGTCTGATTTCGGCCTATATCAAGTCGATGCGTGCAGGAGACGCGGACGGAGCGCTCTACTACTTGGCGCGAATGCTCGAAGGTGGCGAGGACCCGCTTTTTATCGTGAGGCGACTGATCATTTTCGCGGCCGAGGACGTCGGCCTCGCGGACCCTCGCGCGCTCCAACAGGCAGTCGCAGCCAAAGACGCGCTGGAGATCATTGGGCTTCCGGAAGGACGCATTCCACTGGCACAGGCCACGATCTACTGCGCTCGTTCCTCGAAAAGCCGAAGTGCCTACGATGCCATCAACCAAGCGATCGAATTCGTGCGCGAAACCGGAGAAAAAGCGGTACCGGAGCATCTTCTGCCCGATACGCACACGAAATGGTCGTCGCCCGGCAAGAAAACCGAAGCTCCACACTCGGGACAAACGTTCTATCGCCCCGGGGACGCCGGTTTCGAAAAATACTGGAAATAGGCGCGACCGCAGGTATTCTAAAAACCTATGTTGAACTGGTTGAATCGATTCCTGAAGCACCGTTATGGCGCGCCTGCTTGCGTGCTTTTGGCCGCTTCGCTTTGGGGGCTGGATTCTTTGGTTCGTTACCCCGCATCGCAGTCGTTGCCTTTGACGGGTCTTGTTTTTCTGGAGCATCTGATCGGGCTCATTGTACTCACGCCGTTTTTTCTGAAGAGTCGCCACAGCATGCCTCCCATTCGTAAGCGGCACTTGCTGGCGTTTCTCGCCGTGGCTGCGTTTGGCGGAATCTTGGGCAACATCGCGAATACGCGTTCGATCCAGATTTTGGGACCCTCGACGGCGACGCTCTTTCTCTTGCTGCAACCGATCGGCGTCTTGGTGCTCGCATCAATCATCTTGAAAGAGCGCGCTTCGAATCGATTTCTCCCGATTTCCATTTGGGTTGTCCTCAATACGCTTTTGATCGCTTTTCCTGATTTCAACTTAGGTTTCCGTACGGACGAAGCCGAGATGAGCCAAGGGATTCTATTCGGCGTGATCGCCTCTACTGCGTGGGCTGTTTCGACGGTGACCCAGAAATGGTTGCTCAGAACTTATTCGCCGGTTCAGTCCGTGTTTTTCCGTTTTTTCTTCGCGACCATCCTGCTCGGCGGAATGGCGCTCGCTCAAGGCGAGTTCGTGTTTTCGGAGCTGGCTTCCAACAGCGACGTGCTCCCGCGCTTGCTTTTCCTCTCGATCATCATCGGCGTGTTTCCTTATTGGCTGTACAACGTCGGGCTCAAGCGCCTGCCAGCCTCGCTCGTGACCTTCATCGAGGCTTGGTATCCGATCATGGGGATTTTCGTTCCGATGTTCGTTTCAGGAACGCCGCTTCAGGGACTTCAGGTGTTTGGAGGCGTGACGCTCATCGTTTCGCTGGCGTTGCTGGTTCAGTTTGAATCCCCGAAGAAGAAAGATTCGTTTTAACCGCCTGATTGAAACGTACGATCAACCAGATATAGATCCCGAGATAAGTCAGAAGCGGCAAGCTATGCTTGTAGATCCAGTCGTAATTCTCCCCGCCGACTAAGTCCCGCGAGAACACGAGTTGAAGGATCCCAAGCACCCAGACAACCGGATCTTTGCGATCGATCATCAGCAGTGCGAAGAACGGCAGCATGAGCGCCGAGCAATTGAACTTGAACGTGTGGGGCATGCAGAGGACGAAAAGGGTCACAGCCAGCGAAGACGCTAGGCTTGCGATTCTGAATTCGTGAAGTCTGGAGCGTGCTCTGTAAAATTGAAACGAGGTGAAGCTCACAAGGCTTGCAACTGCTGAGAGCCAAATGCGGTCCATTGCCGGAATCGATAGGTGGCCCAAGCCCGCGCGTAAGATCGCGCCTTTGACGGATTGGTTACCGTAGTGACCGGCTTCGAAGAATTGCGAATCACCGGCGACCATCGGCCACCAATCGCTAAATAACTTCGTAAAACTCTCGCCCACGGAATCCGGGCTCGTTTGGGCTCGTACGAGCGCCAGCGCCAAGGCTGAACCGAGCAGCGTGGCCGTGATTCTCAGGATCCATTTGAGTTGAGTTTTCAAAGGGAAAGCGAATAGCGCCGGCAAAATGGATACTCCGGGGCCGATCTTAAAAAGAGCGGCGATCGTCGACGATACCGCTGCACGACCCGCGCGACGAGTGGCAAGACCCGAGAACGCGAACGCGAAACAGACAAAAAGAACACCGTTCACTTGTCCCATGCGAAATGTATCTAGAACGTAACGAACGCAGAAGAAACTCGCGAGGAGTGCAGCCGCCGTCGCCCCATTTTGTCGAGCCTCCTCACCGGTTCGAACAAGCGTCCGTACGCCCCAGGCAAAAAGAACGGCCGTCACCGCGATGAAGAGTCCACGCGCGACAGGAAGCGAAAAAAAACCGAGAGGCGCGACGAAGAAAAGCGTCCAGGGAGAGTACCGATACGGGCAGTTTCCGTCGAGAACTAGGTTCCAGATCGAACCCCACTCGGACCGCAGGAATCGCATTGCGGTGCGGTGATAAACGTCAAAATCAAAATAGAGATCCGGTTGCAGCCATGCTTTGCGAATACTTGGAATTGCCAGCGTCAAAAAAATCACGCAGAGAATGACGAAAATACGACGGTCGACGAGGCGTTTCATATGTTTTGTCATAGCATAGAGTCCCCCATCCGGGGAGGTGTGCACGAACTGACGACGCATTTCGTTCTCTTCTTATGTTTCCTCGTAAAGCGACAGGATTCTTCAGTCGATAGACTTCTTGTGGTGCTTGCTAGAAGTCCAAAAATCAAAGCGTCGGTCTTGGCCCCAGAGCTCGAGACTGAACTTCTGGAACTCCAGGAGACTTCGCGCAAATGTCGCGAGCAGTCCTCCCCAGAGGGGCTCGTCGCAATGAAAATTGCCCTTCACCGTGTGAAAGCATCGGCCCGTGTGCACGCTTCTCGCGAGTGGGAGCAAATCCTTCATGAAATGGAGGAAGGCATTGCGATGTGCGAGACGCTGGTTTTGGGAAAAACGACTTTCTTTGGAGATCTATTGTTGGCTTTTGAACGCACCATCGAACAAAAAAGCGATTCCGTATCCGGGTTGCTCGGCGATTTGGGGCGTTTAAAACCGGAGTTAGCCCTCGTGCGCAAACTCTTGGCCTCGCGAGAGAGCGTTTCAGTTCCCGTCTCGATCTCGGTTGAGTCACGTCCGACGCCGGTACCCACGGTAGGCACTGTCGCTGGCTTGCAGGAAACGCTGGTGACAACGCAACGCCTGCGCACGCTGATGAATCGAGTTTCTCGTGAGTTTTCGGAAGAGAGTTTTCCTCGCGACGCATTGGCGATGATTGAGCAGATTCATTCAGATGTTTCATCCATGGTCGCTGCTCATCAAGAATCTGAGTTAGAAATGGCGAATGAACTTGTCGAACAAGTGGATTCCTTGATCCTGAGTCTGAGTTCGGATGCCGGCTACTCCCCAGAGTTTCACGCCGAGATTCCAAACGGCTTAGAAATTCCTAAAACGGTCTTCAGCGCCATTCGGCATGCAACCGTGCAGTTCGTAAGAAACTCTTTTGCGCATGGGTTTGATCCAGCGCACGTCTCGCCGGAGATCCACATCTCGATCGAAAAACTCGGAAACGGCGACGTTCACTTTTCCTATCGTGACTGCGGTCGAGGCATCGACGTGAGTAAGCTAGAAAGACGCGCCGACGAGATCGCGACCCGGATGGGATCCAAGCGATTCCAGGTTCGTAATCCTCTGGATCTCATTTTCATCGATGGGGTTACTACCAGCGAATCCGTAACGGAACTTGCCGGTCGTGGCGTCGGCATGAGCGTAGTCGCATCCGAAGTAAAAAATGCTGGCGGTACCGTGGACGTGCGGTCGGAGCCAGGCGTCGGAGCGGAGTTCTGTCTGACGTTCTCGAAGCGAGGTGTGCATGGCTAATCGTAGGCTTCGAGTTCTATTGGTCGACGACTCCAGCAATATGCGAACCATCGTTCGCAACTTCTTGGAAAAGCATTTCGAAGTCGAGGTTTTCCAAAGCGGCAACGGCGAAGAAGCGGAAAACCTGCTTCAAGAGTGCTCCGTGATGGACGAACCGATTGATATTCTGTTCTTGGACTGGATGATGCCGAAACGCACCGGGCTTGAGGTTCTGCAGTCGATTCGGTCGTCGGAACGTTTCAAGCTAGACCCGAAGGTCGTGATGCTTACCGCGGAGACTTATCCCGAGCAGATCAATGCTTGCGTGAAATATGGCGTGAGTCAGTATTTGACGAAACCTTTTAGCGAGGACGATCTGGTCCGCGCTGTACGAAAAACACTCGATTCCGGAGAGGATGTATCCAATGGCGTTTGAGCTTGTTTCCCAAAATGAATATCTGCTCCTAAAAATCAAAGGTGAGTTTCAGGGCTCCGGCGACACCGATCTGCTTGCGGTATTCAAAGAGCAGCAAGAGAAAACTCAGCTGAAATACCTCATCATTCAGTGCTCGGAGTGTAGTTTCATCGGCGCCGATGCCATGAGAGAATTTGCGCAGATCTATAAGAACTTGAAAACGATCAACGGCGGAATGAGACTGGTGGCCGTAAATCCCGATATCGAACAATCCATCAAAAAAGCCGGTCTAGACCGAATTCTATCGTGCAAAGCGAGTCTCAGAGGAGCGCTGGTAGATTTCGGACTGGTGACGACCAAGGAGTTCGATGTCAATTTCATCAATCCGTTTCTGGGATCGACGCTCAAGGTCTTTGAGATCCAATGTCAAACCAAGGCCACAGCCCAGAAGCCGTTCCTGAAAAAAGCAGGCGATCCGCTTCTCTTGGGCGACATATCGGGCATCATTTCAATCAGCTCGGAAACATTCAACGGTACGCTTGCGATCAGCCTAGCAGAGGTGATTTTCGTCAAAATCGCGTCCCGAATGCTCGGCGAAGAATACAAAGTCATCGACGAAGGCAACGTCGACTTGATCGGTGAGTTGGCGAACATCATTCTTGGTCAAGCCAAGATCGAGCTCGCCAAACTCGGCTATGGTATTCAGATGGCTCTACCGTCCTGCGTGTGGGGTAAAGACCATAAGATCAAACATTTTGGCGGCGGCGTTTGTGTCGTTATTCCGTTCGAGTGCGAATTCGGAGTATTTCACATCGAGGTGATGACCACCTCGATCGCAAATGGTACCGGTCAGTCGCTCGCCAAGAGCGCCTAAGGCCTAACGAACAGGCGGCTGATTCCGCGTGAAGTTCGGCTGGATCGTGCGGAAACCGTCCATTGCATCACAGTCTCTCAATCGCGGGCTGCCATGGCTCCAGCAGGTGTTGATGACTTTTCTATCGCCGTTCTGAAAAAAGATCTCGAGCTTAGACTGAGACTCTTCATCGTAAGGGTAAACGTAGAATGAGAGTGCGATGTCTTTGACCGCAGGGTTATAGCAACGTGCGATCATCTCGCCGTAGTGTTGGCCATCACGAAAAAGTCCCGGTTTGGAAATGACGTTTACATTCAGTTGGATATTACAAAAATCAAATGCCGAACGAGTCAGAGCATTCTCGAGGTTTTGGTAGTTGCCCTCATAGATGTCAGTGTAAGCCCTATGAGCAACAATCTCTGTGTAACGTTTGAACTCTTGTTCAAGCGCTTGAGCCGGGGCCATAGAACCCAAGAAAGAGGTGCACGCAGCCAACAATCCGATCCAAAGGTACTTCGTCTTCATGGTGCGTTAACTACAGACTTCGAGGGCCGGTTGCAAGTTTAACGTGAACGAAAAAAGTTTCTTGTTCACGATTTACTGGGTCCACAGTATGCGAATATCTACTGTTCTATTCGAAGGAATACGCGAGCAATGATCGTCCGAGGTTTTTGAAGCCCAAGCGTTCATAGAGTCGGAGTGCAGCGGCATTTGTGGGTGTGGTCTCCAGGCGAACACCCCGAATTCCGATCGATTTTGTCGCCTCAATCGCGTGACGAATGAGAAGTGAGCCGAGTCCCTGACCACGAAACTCTTTTTTAACGAAGATCTCGTCGATGAATGCTTCGCGTCCCCCGAATTCGAAACTGAATCCATACGCAATGACGATGTAACCGATCGCGTGCCCGCTCAGGTCATCGATGAGGAAATCGATTCTTCCGAGGCTGGGTGATGAAATGAGTTCAGAAACGGCCGACTTCGCGAATACGTCGTCGTATTCGAGGTGGTCATCGACGTAATACAGTTTCATGAGCGGATAGAGTTCTGGAGACGACGCTTGCGTGACGGGTTCAATTCGGGTTTTCATGAAGCTCGTTTTTGATAAGGACAGTGTCCGGGGCGAGGACCGATTTTCGGGAAACGACGGCAGACTTCCGGGCGTTTCTCATAGATAGTGCAGCCGCGAGTTTTTGGATCGAGGTACCTGCACTCGGTGCCGGCTCGCTGCTCGAGGATAAAAAGCCCGACCTGAGGATGATAACTGCGAACGATGCCTTCTTTGTGAAGGCGTCTGAAGGCTTTCTTGAGCGAGCTTGCCGCTTCGTCCTCGGTAAGGACGCCCATGCGAATCAGGTCAAATGCGCTGACCTCGACGGGTAGCGTGCAGCAACCCGAGAAACACTGCGTGCAATACGATTGCCCGGGATGCTTGATCCAGGTCGATGGCACGTCGATTTTGACTCCACTTCGCGAACTCATGACTCAGAAAAACAAGGATAGGTCGTCGTCTTCGGTGAGACGAAGTTTTCTTTGATCGTGCGAGGAGAGAGGAATCGGGTGAGGTTCCAGAGGCTGCCCGCTTTGTCATTCGTTCCGCTGGCACGCGCGCCGCCGAACGGTTGCTGACCGACGACCGCGCCCGTGGGTTTGTCATTCACGTAGAAGTTGCCGGCTGCATTCCGCAGGCGATGGGTCATCGATGTGATCACTTCGCGGTCCTGCGCGAAAATCGCACCAGTGAGCGCGTAAGGTGACGTGGAATCACAGATCGAAAGCGTTTCATCAATCGCGGCATCGTCATAGGGGTAAACGGTGAGCACTGGCCCGAAGATTTCTTCGCGCATCGTTTTGAAATGCGGCGATGAAGTTTCGATCAAAGTCGGACGAATGAAATAGCCGACCGATGCGTCACCAGTACCGCCAGCGAGGATCTGCGCATCCGTCGCTGATTTTGCGAACTCTTGGTAAGCGGAGATCTTGTCGAACGATCGACGATCGATCACTGCGTTCACGAAATTCGAGAAGTCGCGAACGTCGCCCATTTTCAATTCATTGATCTCTTGCACCAGCGCAGGTTTGAGTTTTTTCCAGACGCTTGCTGGGACGTACGCGCGGGACGCGGCCGAACATTTTTGCCCTTGGAACTCAAATGCTCCGCGAATGAGCGCCACTCGAAGCGCATCTAGATCCGCGCTCGGATGAGCGAAAACGAAATCTTTGCCGCCGGTCTCTCCGATCAGGCGGGGATAGGAGCGATAATTCGAGATGTTCTCGCCCACTGATTTCCAAATCGACTGAAAAGTCGCCGTCGATCCAGTGAAATTCACGCCGCCCAGGCGAGGATCGCGGATCAAGACATCGCTCGTCAGCGGGCCGTCGGCCGCGACCATGTTGATCACGCCAGGAGGGAGTCCGGCTTCGCGCAGGAGTTGAAACGTGTAGTGGGCGGAGAGCATTTGCGTGTCGCTTGGTTTCCAGACCACGGTGTTCCCGAGCATGGCGGGCGCGCCCGGAAGGTTTCCCGCGATCGCCGTGAAGTTGAACGGCGTGATGGCGGCGATGAATCCTTCGAGCGGGCGGTACTCCATGCGGTTCCAGACACCAGGTGAAGAGATCGGCTGCTCGTTCAAAATCGTTTCGTAGAACGAAGCATTGAACCGGAAAAAATCGATCATCTCGCAAGCGGCATCGATTTCGGCTTGGAAAACGTTTTTGGATTGCCCGAGCATCGTCGCGGCATTGAGTTTTTCGCGCCACGGGCCAGCAAGCAGATCCGCCGCTTTCAAAAAGACGCCGGCACGCGCTTCCCAAGAAAGCGCTTCCCAATCATTTTTCGCAGCCAGCGCAGCCTCGGTTGCCAGTCTTAGTTCTTCGCGTCCGGCGACATGGAATCTCGCGAGCACGGTCTTGTGCTCATGGGGCATGACGACTTCGCGGATGTTGCCGGTCTTGATCTCACGGCCACCAATGTAGAGCGGAATTTCGATCGTCTCGCGGGACATGCGCTCGATTTCTTTTTTGAGGCGGGCGCGTTCAGGCGTTCCAGGGGCATAAGAGAGGATCGGCTCATTGATAGCGACAGGAAGGCGGCGATGGGAGTTCATGGAAGTAAACTAACACGGGTGACGGAGTTTTGACAGAGAACTGTCGGTCGGAGAAGTGCCGAAAAACCATCCAATAATCGTCGTCGAGATGCGATTTAAACCGTTTTAGACCATCGAGTTCGCGAAGGATTTCGACACTTGAACTTTTACCTTCATACAAATTTTTTAATTTACCTTCGCCGGTCATTCTTACGATAAAACAAAGACAGAGGAGCGCTATTCCAGACCATGAAAGAGTTCCGAAGCCGATTTCTGAGAATCGTATCCGTCGGATTTCTCGCGTTTCCGTTGACCTACTTCTTGGTCGAGACGACGTTACTAGATGTTCCTGTAAAAAAAGCCCTGAGTCATTTTTTCACCTGGTCGTTTTGGTTCCTCGCATTCCTAGGAATCGCTACTGGCTACGGTTTCAAGGAAATGACCCGTTGGTCCTGGAACTTGTTCTTGTTCACATCATTCGTGATCGCCTATTCCAATGCGTTCGTGCTCATGCGCTACAGCGATGCTCAGAACAAATGGATGGTCTTCCTGGCGTGCATCGCATTCCAGATTTTCCTGATCTACCGTCTGGGCCGCGAGATCAAGGTTCCCTATTTCTTGCCTAAAATTCGTTGGTGGGAATCGAACCCGCGTTTCAAAGCCTCCATCCCAGTACGGTTTGAGCGGGAGAACGACGGATTTTCAGGCGATATATTGGATCTCTCCTTGGGCGGCTGTTTCATCAAAACGCGTTCGGACCTGAGACAAAGTGAGCGATTGCTGGTTCATTTTGAAATATTCGGTGAGCGGTTCGAAGTCGGTGGCACGGTCGTTTGGCGTTCCACGAGTTCGGTCACTCACCCAAAAGGTGTCGGCGTGAAGTTCGATGTGCTCCTGCCTACGCAGAAAAAAGTGATGAAGGCCGTGCTCGCGCACTTGAAAAAAATCAATCACGTTCAATCGTCTCGCGCCAAGATGAGCCCGGAAGAGTTCTCGCGCAAGATGCATCACCTTCGTAACGTGCAACTCAATATCGTCGGCTCCGCCAACAAAGAGTCTACCAAAGAAGTGTCGTGAATTTCTTAGACGAGGCCCTCAAAGAAGCTGAAAAAGCTGCCGCCATCGGCGAAGTCCCCGTCGGCGCCGTTCTCGTCAAAGACGGTCTCGTCATCGCGCGCGCGTTCAATGTGCGCGAGAAAATCGAAAGCCCGATTTCCCACGCCGAGATTCATGCATTGATCGCGGGCTCGCAGGCTCTCGGGAGCTGGAGGCTCATCGATTGTGATCTCTACGTGACCTTGGAGCCGTGCCCGATGTGTTTGGGGGCGATGGTACAAGCGCGAATCCGCAAATGCATCTATGGAGCGCAGGACCCCAAAGGCGGGGCGCTGTCGCTCGGATATCGGCTGAACGAAGATACCCGTCTCAATCACCGATTTCCCATCGAGTATGTCCCGCACGAAAGGTCGAGTTCGATTCTTTCGGAGTTTTTTCGAGCGAGACGCCGAGCCTCAGCAAGTGAGCCTGGGTCGTCCTAACGACAAAGCTGACCTTCTTGCCAGCATCCTTGAGCGTCAATCACGTGACGAATTGCCCGATCGCCCGACTAAAATCTTTGGTTATTATTGAATAATACTAGGAAAAATCGCCCCGACTCGGCTTGTTTTTCCCGTATAAACCCGAGACACTAAAAGTCCGAGAAGTGCTTATGGACCCGCCTCTGAGGCTGGTTCCCACAAAGGAGTGTGAGGCACACGTGAAGAATTCCAAGAGTAGCCAGGATGGCAAGTCGAGTAGTAAGTCAGCGGAGCCCTCCGCGGACTCCTCAAAAAACAAGCGCCCTATTTTCAAAGAGATTGAAGATGTGATCTCAGTCGGTGCGTTGATGCGTCCGACGTTCGTCAAAGCGGTGAGTGAACTCAATTCCGTCGAACGCGAACAAATCAAATCGATTTTGATCGAGGTTGAGAGAGCGCTTTCGAATCCAATCGCTTCTTATTACGAACGGTTCAGCCAAGCGCAGGATGTGTTCACACGTACCTATCGTTTCGGACCGACCTGGCGTTTTATCGCGGGTCGGATCGAGCAATCGTGGCGCGAAGTCGAAACGCCAACGGTGAAAGAGCTCTCGCTTGTGAGTTTGCTGGTTGGTATGCTCTTCGAACAAGTCGAAAAAGGTGAGTACCAATCGACTGATTCGAGTGATAGCAAAAGTCGCCGCCAGGCGGGATAGGTCATCATGGCACTCAAAGTCCAGTTCTCCAGTCTGAGCCAAGGCGCGTCCGTGGATCAGCAGTCGGGCAATCTTTCGCTTTTTGAAATCCTGGATGAGGTCCGAGTCGAGCAGCTTCCGATTCACGTGCCGTCTTTGGTGCTCACGTTAATTTGGGAGCGTGGTTCTCCGGTCGATTCGAACTACCGGCTTTTTATTCATCTGCTCCCGCCCGATGGCAAACAAGTGATGCTCGGTAACGGTGAACTGCAATTTCCTCCCGACCAAAAACGGGTCAAGGCGGTTTTCCGATTTGCTGGTTTTCCGATCCAGAATCCAGGCAATCATCGTTTCGTAATTTCTTGGATGCCCGCGAACTCCCAACAAAAAGAGGGCGAACGGATCATCGATCTCGAAGTGATTCAGGTCGCACCGCAAGTCGGCGCTACTGATCCATCGGGTTTGGGCAGCGGTGGTGGAAACCTCGCGCACTAAAGCTCTACTGATGAGTCGATTTTTCCTCAGAATTCTGCCGTTTTTGCTCGTGCTCCCTCAGTCAGGTTGGAGCGGTGAACCAGGCAATTGGAGTGCTGCATGCAATGCATCGATTCAGGGCGGGCAGAATTTCGTCACCTTATACGAGATCGAAAAACGCCTCAGGAAAAATGAATTTGAAACCGCGCGGGATCTCGAACAGTATTTCAGCTATTTCGGCCCACGGTTCGTCGAACTTTTTCAGAGAATCGAAAAACTCAAGGGTCAGGTCTATCGCTGGGTGGATATGGGCGCAGGCGAGGGCATGGCGCTGAGGGGTGCGAAGCGACGGTTAAAAGACGTCATCCTCGATGCGATCGCCGTTGGTTTTAAGTTTGAGGTCATGAAAAAGGTCAAGATGTCTGAAGCCGGCATTCGAGTGCTTGAAGGTCCCGTCGAAGATTTGGACCCCACACAGATGGGCAAAGTCGACTTATTGACCGATTTATTCGGGCCATTTTCATACTCGCCCAATATTCGGGGCGTTCTCTCTCAGTACCATCAGGTCACAAATGTGAATTCCGATCTGTTTCTCGTGGTGGCGCAGATCAAGAGTCCAGAGGAACTATCGAAGTTTCGTCACCGCCCGCCCTCATCCGGTTTTCGAGTGGAAGATTTAAACGGTAATTCAATCGGCCTGGAGGGGCTGTTCAAGCAAGTAAAAGGTTTTGAGTTGGTTCAAATTGAAACGGTTCCGATCGAGCGCAGTGAAAATGCCAGTAACGAAGTCATGCGAATCCACCTCAAAAGGACGTCGGACGACTTTTCAATGCCGCGGATGAAGTTGGTGGGGTTATCTAGTAACCGACCCCCGTTGATGGATTGGAAGTTCTTGAAGCCCTGATTCGCGCTGTGTCTTGAGTTTTATGTCGTGCCTAGGTACGCTTTCCCACCACAAGCAAACTCAACACACGGAGACTCACCATGAAAATTAAATTCGCTTTGCTTCCTCTCGTTCTTTTCACGCTGAATGTTCAAGCAGCGGCGACCAAATTCGAAGTCGACGGTTCCCACTCGAACGTTGATTTCACCATCAAGCATCTGATGAGCCAAGTTCGAGGCAGTTTTTCGGATTTCTCGGGCGAGTTCAGCTTTGATGAGAAAAAAGGCGCCGATCTCAAAGACGTCAAGTTCACGATCAAAACCGCATCGGTCAGCACCGCAAACGCGAAACGTGACGAGCACCTGCGTTCACCTGATTTCTTTGATGCCGAAAAGAACAAAGAGATCACGTTCGTTGGCAAGAAAGTCACTTC